>JAUXXJ010000042.1 GCA_030681195.1 Rhodocyclaceae bacterium | reverse complement strand
CTTCTTCTTGGCGCCGTATTCCATCTCGCTGAAGCTGATCTGTTTGCGCTCACCCATAATGTTCCTCACACGCTTCACATCAATACCCATATTATACCATTGGCATGTGTTGTGCGGGGTTATTTCCGCGTTTCCCTAAAGTGTATACGTTTTCAGTACCGATTAATCCAAATCGAGCCCTTTGATCCCTCGAAGTAGATTGAGCTGCTGCTTTTCGAAAGTCGGCGCTGGCGGGACGGCGTCAGGTGGGCAATGCAGATGGAAACTCGCGGAGATGTCATGGCTGTCCTCGCAGCCAATCCCAAGTCCGTTTCAACCCGCTTTGAAGGTCGACTTGCGGTGCCCACCCTGTCGCATGCAGCCTTGAAACATCCAGTACTATCCTTGCGACGTCACCGACTCGGCCCGGATGATGGATCACCTTGGGGATGCGACCGCTAACCTCGCTTGCCAATTTAATCAGGTGGTTGATGGTGTACCCCGTGCCGCTGCCCACGTTGTACGTGGCGCTGTCATCCGGCCTGTCAACGAACAGGGTGCAGGCAGCGGCCACATCGTCGATATAGACGTAATCGCGGACTGTCTCGCCGTCGCCCCATATTTCCAGCGGCGTATCACGGCGAAGATACTCCAGCATGGTCCGCACCAGGCCGAAGCCAGGCTTGAGCGGCTGGCCTGGCCCGTAGGCATTGGCGGGTCGCAGGATTGTTACTGCGCGCCCCTGTTGGCGCGCGACGTCCAGAAACAACTCACTGGCCGCTTTGCCCGCGCCGTGATATGACAACGGACGTAGCGGCGCCTCCTCGGCCACCGGCAAGGTGACAGGGTTGCCATACAGCGTCCCCCCCGACGAAAAGTAGATGAGGTGTATCGTGGGAAAATCCTGCAAGACTTCCAGCAACATGAGCACAGGGGCAAGGTTGCCGATTTCAAGCGTGGGCTGGCGAGCGGAAACACCCGGTGTCGTCGTGGAAGCAAGATGAACGACCGTTTCGCAGCATGGCAGGAGCATCTGCAATAGCGCCCGATCCTGTGCGTCGCCCTGATGCCAGACCGCGCCCGAAAAGTCGGCGCAGCCTCTTCGGGCCGCTTCCAGCCTGACAGCCTCCCTGCTGGTGGGACGGCGCGCCAGGACATGCACCTCGCGCCCCGCCGCGACAAGTTGCCGCGACAAGGCCTGGGCGATGAAGCCACCGCCAAGCAGCAGCACAGCGCCCTTCATGGCATTGTCCCGCGTGGCAAGGCTTCATGGGCGGCCAGATAGCGCGCCGCACAATCATCCCAATCCCCAATGCTGGTCTTGATCCACTGCCGGGCCGCCTGACCGATGCGCCGGTTGTTCTCGGGGATTTCAAGGTAACCCAAACCTGCCGCCATATCCTCCGGGCGATTGACCAGCCAGCCCGTTTCGTTGTGCGTGAGGAAGTCACGATGGGCCGCAAGATCCGACGCGATCATCGGCAAACCCGCCGCCATGGCTTCCAGCATCACCTGCGGCCGGCCTTCGTCGTGCTGGCTCAAGCTCAGCAGGCCGGTGGCCGAGGGGAAGTGTTGTTCGCGCAAGTGGTCTGGGTTGGTTGCGCCGTGGTAATGCACCCACGCCGGCAAATCAATGGTCTCTTGCATCGGCCCGAACAGATGGAGTTCGCGCCCATTTGAAAATAGTGCCTCGCCCCATTCGAAGAGCGGGCCCAGCTTGGCGCGCGTCAGCCGCGATACCACCAGCCAGCGCGGCGTAGCGGGCACTTGCCGTTCGATGGCAAACCAGCGCGCATCGACCCCGAAAGGAATGCAGCGTATGGCGGCAACCTCGCCGAACAAGGCTTCCAGTCGGGGCACCATCCACGCGGCATTCGGCGCCAACAGTGTCGGTCGGCGGCGAAACTGACGACGTAGCGCCCATGCCATACCCGGCAGACGCAGCAAGCCCAGATCGCTGCCCAATACGGTGACGATCGCCGGCCGGCCATCATCCGGCAAAGCCAGTGCGTTTTGCAGCCAGTTGATCAGGTAAAGGTCGGCGCTGGCGGGATGGCGGGCTTCGTGCTGGCAAGCACGTCGCAAGCGCCGCAACAGTTGCCCGCCGCCCCAAACGCCGGCCCACGGCCGACGGCGCAGCAGGTGGGCGATACCGCCCTGCGCCAGCAAGTCACCCAGCCATTCGGTATCGTCAGCCGCCAAGGCACTCGTTACCCCAGTCGGCAAATCCCCTGGCGGTGCCCAAAGCCTGACCGCAATGCCTTTTCGCGCCAGTGCCGCTGCCTGGTCGTAGATGAAACGCCCTTTCCAGTCGGTACGATCACGCGGATAGGAGGTGGCAGCAAGCAATACCTTCACAGTACTTAGCGATCCTGATCCAGGTCACGGTAGTGCAAGGCGGATATCTGTTCGGAAACAATACCGATGAGAAAGGTCAGAATCGCCGAAATGAACAACAGGGCGCTCATGTTGGTAAAGCGGCCTGTCGTCAGGTAGGTATAGGCGTAATAACTAATCCCGGTCAGGAAGAATCCGGCCGATACCGGCAGAAACAGTTTTTGCGGTGAATACAGGGTGCCGATCTTGATGATGATCAGCAGGAATCGTACGCCGTCGCGCAGGGGTTGAATATGGCTCTTACCCTGTCTTTCGAGCGCACGTATCGGCACATAGGCCACGCCATAACCGGCGCGGAAGAAGCTCATCGTGATAGTCGTCGGATACGAAAAACCGTTCGGCAGCAGGTAGAGAAACTTGCGGAACTTGCTCGCACGCACCGCCCGAAAGCCCGACGTCAGATCGTCGATCTGTTGCATTACCATCCAACTGGCGAAACGACTAAAGAGATCGTTGGCCACCTCACGATGCACGCCGGCATGCGAACCGCGCGTGCGCGCGCCCACCGCCATGTCGTAGCCCTCATCGAGCTTCTCCAGCAGCCGCGGAATGTCCTCGGGCTGGTGCTGGCCGTCGGCATCCATGAAGACGATGACGTCGCCCTGTGCCGCGCGCGCACCGGTCTTGATCGCCGCACCGTTGCCTTTGGGATAGGGGTGCGCGATACGCGTGGCGCCATGCGCCGCGCATACTGCGGCGGTATTGTCGGTGGAGCCGTCGTCGACGACGAGAATTTCAGCATCTGCCGGAACCTGCCGGCGGATGGCGGGCAGCAGGCTGTCAAGCCCGGCCGCCTCGTTGCGCGCGGGTAGGACGATGGAGATCATGCGGTTGCGGTTACCGGTGAAGCATCCTCGTAAACCTGCGCGAGCGACAGCGTCAGATCGACACTGGCCAGTTCCACGGCCTCACCGGGCCCATAAGGGTAAAGCACCCAATGGCCGCTGGTGTCGCGGCGAAACACATCCACCGCCAAGCGCTCGGTGTCGATCAACACATATTCATGCAGGCTTTCAAGCTGGCGATAGCTGGCGAACTTTGCGCCGCGATCATAAGACGCCGTGGTCGGAGAAAGCACCTCGACAAGAAGCAGCGGTTCGCGCTTGCGATCGGCAAGCGCCGCATCCGTGGTTGAACAACTTACAAACACATCAGGGTAGAAGAACGCATCTGCGCGGGCCACCTCCACTTTCATGTCGGCGATATAAACGCGGCAGGGCTTGCCGCGCAAATGGTTGCGCAAGGCCATGAAAATATTGCCGCTGATCGTCACATGCGCATCGCTGGCACCAGCCATGGCGAACACCTCGCCGGCAAGGTATTCGTGCTTTTCGGTTTGCTCGACTTCCCAGACCAGATAGTCTTGTGCGGAAAAGTGGGGCTTTTTCAGGGCGGTCATGACAATTCCTCAACGGCACGATCTCAGAGTCTGGATTGTAGCCATGAAAAGTCGGCGCTGGCGGGACGGCAAGGGCTTACAGACCCACACAGGTCAGATCACCGCCGCCAATGCATTGCAGTAGCAGGCGCTTCGTTTCTCTTTCGGAGAGCGCCAACTGCTTATCCGAAATTCCGTTCAACATCGTCTCGGCCTGCTGCCATTGCTGTTGAAGATAGGCCAACTGGGCGCGCTTCAGTCGATTGCTTGGATTATGGGGAGCAAGTGCAAGAGACTTATCCAGCGCCTCTACCGCCGCAGACACATCGCGTGCAGCCAGCATCCGATAATCGGCCAGCCATGAATGAATGAAGCTGCGTACATGATTGCTTGCGGTTTTATTGGCCAGCGCGGCGGAGAAAAGTAATTCGACGCTATCGCGCTCAAGACACAGCGTGCCGGCAATCGACATCTCTTTGACGCCGTAGAGCACCGTTCTGTCGCCCGGCGCAAACGGCGTTTCGCGCAAACGGCGTGCGAGTTCAGCATGCCATTGCTGCTCAATCGGCTGCCTGGCCGAGCAATTTAGATGCATCAAACCGAGCCAGGGCAGCTTGGTATTCGGATCAAGCAGGGCAGACTGTTCATAGTGCGAGCGCACAAAAAACCGCAGCGGATCATTGGCACTGGTATCCACCGCCCGCTGCATCAGCACGCGCGCCGCCTCGTAATGAGTTCGCGACGAAAGCGGGTGGTGCTGGGCATCGATCTGCGTTCGCCGCACGTCGTCGCCATACTGGTGGGCGCGCAAGCCGGTGATTAATGCACTGTGGGCGATAACGACCACCCCTAACACCAACCCCAGCGTTCTCTTCCATCCGGGCTGTTGCGTTAATTGGCCGACGCCCCATGCCACGATCAACGCGATGCCAAACAGGGGCAGATAGTTGCGATGTTCATGGGCGATTTCCAGCGGCAGGAAGGTGGATTCGAGCGCGTGGCCGATGAGAAACCAAGCCAGACCGAAAGCGAGTAACGGATGTTTTTTGTGCGCCCAGAAAATAACCCCGCATAGCGCCAACAACCCGCCAGCAGCCAGCCAGGTTGTCCAAGGCTCAAGCAAGCTAGACGACAGCACGATATCGTCGTGAAACAGACTAAAAGCCGCCAGCCTCGGGAATGCGATCATGTCCAGATAGACCCACAGCACACGCCCTTCCGTGAGCACCCGTTCCCATGGCGTAAAGGCGCGCAGCTCGTAACCCGCCCACAACCACTGCCCCGCAGGAGAAAACACATACACCAGACCCGCGCTCAGCCCCACCAGTGCCAGCGCACTGTAGAGACGGGCGAACCGGTCCAAACCGCCTTGCCGACTGCGGCGCAAGATCAACTCCCACGCCAGCACGAACAATGGCAACAAAGCCCCCGTTTCCTTGCTCAACATCGACAACGGCCAACACACGCCCCAAGCCGCCAGCAGCATCACCCACCCAGCCCTCCCACCACGCTCGCGTCCGGCCACATGCAGCAGGAAGGCCGCCAACAGGAATAAGGCAGACAGGCTGGTCATGCGTTGCACGACATAGAGCACCGAGGTCAGTTGAATCGGGTGCAGCAGCCAAAGCGCTGCCGCGAAGCCCGCCCATAATGACGACAGGCTTAAACGGCGGGCAGTCAGGAAAACCAGAATCCCGGTCAGCAGGTGGATGACCAGATTGGTCAGTTTGAAAAAATAGGGATCGAAGCCGCCAAAATAGTGATTGAGCCCAAAGCTGACTTGGGCAATGGGCCTCCCCAGCGGCCCTGATTTGCCGGATTGCCAAGCGGCAAGCAAGCTTTGAAAATCGAGACTGGAAAGTTTCAGGGCCTCTATCGCGGAGATGTTTACGTTATCGTCGAAAAAGAAACCGCCGGAAAGGCCGCTCCAGTACACCGCAACGACGGCGAACACAACCAGTACGGCCAATACCAGCTGGATTGCAAGTCTAAGCACGCGTTATCACCAAAGAGAGAAAGTCGGCTGGGCGCATCATGGTAACGCCTTCGATGGTGCGTCCACAGAGTGAGCCGAAGTGCTGGCGTTCACCGGGAAGCTGATACGCGGCCAGGGCGCGCATGGCGGAAAGCAATTTAAACACAAACTTTATAGAAGACAACCCAGCGTGCTTTGGACAAAAAAAACCCCGCCGAAGCGGGGCCTTGCTAATCAGGGTCTGACCCCGATTAACTAACCATCAGCTTAGAAGTCCTTGCAGGAGCTCGGCAGATACTTGGCCGGAACCGGGGGAGTACCACCGCCACACGTCCAACCCACTTGACCGGTCGTAGCGTTAGCTGTCCCACGCAGCACAACTACCTTATCTGCTGCGTCCGCAGGCAAGCCTGAACTTGCTACTGATGCTGTCGTAACGATAATATCGCCCACAGTGTCGCTAGTACCCGTGTACCCTACAGATGCAACATATTTGGAAGTTAGGTTCTGCACCCCCATGGAAGCTTGGGTCAAATTCATGGTGCTTTTTTGGCTGAAGGTTTCGGACACGGCAGTGCGGCCTGAAGAACCCGCCAGAATCACTTCGGACATCTTGGAACGTACCATATAGTCCTGATACGCCGGCAGCGCAACAGCAGCCAAAATACCGATAATCGCGACGACGATCATCAGTTCGATGAGGGTGAAACCTTGTTGAACTTTACGCATGGATATCTCCTTAGGGAAAAGCACTTAATGTGTGCTGCCTGGCATCATGCAACCTCCATGCCACCCGGTAAAGCGCGATATTCCGTCACGCAAAATGTGGCAGGTGACACTCTGCGCCTACATGTGACAATTTTCGTCATGCGCCGTCTTGCCAGCGCCGACTTTTATTTTTTTCCGTAGGTGCTGTCGTGATCCGGGGCGACGGTCAGCAGGCGAATGAAGGCGCCGTCGCGGTAGGCGGTTGCCCGCCGTGCTTGCGTGATTCGTAGCGAGTAGATTGCATCGATACCGGGGGGCGGTTTGACGCTGCCAATCTTCTCCCACTTCAAACCGCTGTCGCGATACACCTGACTCCATGTCATTTGCCTGAGTTTGTTCAGCGTATCCAGTGCTGCGTGGCGCTCAGGCTTTTGCAACACCAATAGATTCGCTTGAAACACTGGGTTATTGAGATCGAGCCTGACCAAGACGGTCTCTTCACTCTGTGTCATGCAACTTCACCAGCAGACTTTCAACATTCCCGTCGCCCGGCGGATTGGTTTGCGTCCAGGCCAGCGCATTCTGAAGATCGCCCGCCGCCTGTGGTTGATGCAACCAGCGCTCATTGTCGGGAACGATGGTTGCGGTTCGCACTAACCAGACGCCAGGTTCTTGCTCTTCCACCAACACCTGTCGACCAGCGAATTGCTTGCCGAGTGAAATTTGTCCGTTTGCGCCAATGACCTTGACGCTGAATGGTGCCGCCAAAGCTGCCATGTTGACCTCCTGAAATTGAGTGTGCTGCACTAATGCACTATAGCACTATCAGGGAGGCCATCTCGCCAACGCCGACTTTTACGGAGCAACCTCGTCGATCTGGCTCGGGTCCAGGAATGCCTCGGCATAGCGCCGATAAACATTCTGCTGCAGGAAGGTCTCGAACAGGTCCGGGTCGATATGCCCACCTGCACTGAATTTCTTCATGATATCAATTGCCTGAGAGAGCTTCATGCCCGGCTTGTAGGGGCGATCTTTGGCGGTCAGCGCCTCGAAGATATCGGCAATCCCCAGCATGCGCGCCGGCAGCGACATCTGCTCGCGCGTCAGCCCTTTCGGGTAGCCCTTGCCATCCATCCGTTCGTGGTGACCGCCGGCGTATTCGGCCACGTTCTTGAGATGCTTCGGCCAGGGCAGTGCTTCGAGCATCTTGATGGTGGCGACAATATGGTGGTTGATGATCTCGCGCTCCTTGGCCGTCAGGGTACCGGCACGGATCGAGAGATTTTCGATTTCGTCCGCCGAGAGAAAGTCGGCGTCGACGCCGGCCGGATTACGCCAAGTGTATTGGGTGCCGATATCGCGAACCCGTTGCTGGTCCTCGGTCGTCATGGCTTCACCGCCCACATTGGCGCGCCGCAGGAATTCGCGCTCTGCATCGAGCACTTCCAGTTCTTTCCAGCATGCTGCCCAGCAGGCGGACTCGGCTTCCGGATTGGTTTTTGTGCGCATGTCGAGCAAGCGGCGCAAGGTGGCAATCTGTGCATCGCGCTTGAGTATTTCGAAGCGTGTATCCACGAGGCCGATCCGGTCGAAGATCGTCTGCAGTTTGGTGGCCTTGTCGACGACGTGCACCGGTGTCGTCACCTTGCCGCAGTCATGTAGCAGACCGGCAATCTTTAACTCGTAAAGGTCCGCATTGGTCATCTGGAAACCGGATAGCGGTCCGTCATGGGTCACATTCACCGCCTCGGCAATCATCATGGTCAGCGCCGGCACGCGCTGGCAGTGACCGCCGGTGTAGGGCGATTTCTCGTCAATCGCGAGGTTGATGAGGTTCACGAAAGACTCGAACAGCACCTCCAGTTGCGAAATCAAATGACGATTGGTGAGGGCAATCGCCGCCTGCGATGCCAGGGATTCGACCAGACGCTGTTCCGAGGCAGAGAAAGCATGTACCGCGCGCGTTTGTGGGTCCAGCGAGTTGATCAGTTGCAATACACCGATGATCTCGTTTTCGTGGTTCTTCATCGGCACGGTCAGGAAGGACTGCGAGCGGTAACCCGTGCGCTCGTCAAACTTGCGTGTGCCGGAAAAGTCAAAGCCCGCCTCAATGTAGGCATCGGCAATATTGACTGTCTTGTCATTGATGGCCGCATACGCCGCCACCATGCTGTTGTTGGGCTGGCCTTGCGCATCTTTCAGCGGCAAGTCGGGAAATTTGATCGGGTTCCCGGATGAGCCGCCCAACGCGATGCCCAGCGTGTCGTTACGCACAATCTCGAAGCGCAGCGCCCGCCCGTCTTCGGTCATGCGATAGAGCGTACCGCCATCGGCATGCGTGATGTCTTTGGCCGCCACAAGAATCTTTTCCACCAGGCGATGGATGTCGCGCTCGCTCGACAGCGCCGCGCCGACTTCGTTGAGTTGTTCCAGCCGCTGGAACAGGTCGTCGATCGATTCCATGGCAGGTATTCTCCTGGCTACTTAATACACACCGCCCGCACTTGCTTCATGTCGGTAATACCCTGCAGCACTTTTTCCATACCATCCTGCTTGAGGGTCCGCATGCCATCCTCCAGCGCCTGGGCCACCAGCTGCGCCACGCGCGCATGCTCCTGAATCAGCTTCTTGGCGGGATCGGTGCCGATCATCAGTTCATGCAAACCCATCCGCCCCTTGTAGCCGGAGCCGCCGCAGGCATCGCACTTGGTCTCCCCTTCGCCGGCTGCCTTGGCGCGATAAAGGGTGAACTGTCCCTTGTCGTTGCCATATTTCTTCACCCATTCCTTATAAACCACCTCGTAGGCGGCCTTGCCGTCGCGCTTGAAGGTTTCGGTGTTGGCCAGCTCTTCACAGTATTCCGTCAGAAAATGCTTCATTTCCTCCGGGCTGGCGACATAGGCTTCCTTGCACTTGCCGCACAGACGCTTGGCCAGACGCTGGGCGAGAATGCCCAGCAGCGCATCCGCAAAGTTGAACGGGTCCATGCCCATGTCGAGCAGACGGATGATCGATTCCGGCGCACTGTTGGTGTGCAGTGTGGCGAACACCAGGTGGCCGGTCAGCGAAGCCTCAATGCCGATCCCTGTCGTCTCGGCATCGCGCATTTCGCCCACCATGATGATGTCCGGGTCCGCCCGCAGGAAGGCTTTCATCACCACCGCAAAATCGAGGCCGGCCTTCTTGTTGACCTGTACCTGACGCAGACCTTTCTGGGTAATTTCCACCGGGTCTTCTGCTGTCCAGATCTTGGTATCCGGTGTATTCAGGAACTTCAGCACCGAGTGCAGGGTGGTCGTCTTGCCCGAACCGGTCGGGCCGCAGACGAAGAACAGGCCATAGGGTTTCGACACCGCTGCCTTGAGACGATCTTCGTTGTGTGGCAACAGGCCCAACTTGTCGAGCGGAATCGGCTCGCCCGCCGCCAGAATACGCATGACCACATCCTCGACACCGCCTGCGGTCGGGATTGTCGCGACCCGCAACTCGATATCGAGCGGCCCGAATTTCTTGAACTTGATCTTGCCGTCCTGCGGCCGGCGCTTCTCGGAAATATCCAGATCGCACATGATCTTGATGCGGGCGACCAGCGCGGTACGGAAGCTGTGGGGAATCTCGATGTATTTCTGCAGCGAACCATCGCGGCGGAAACGGATCATTACCTTGTCTTTGCCCATGCCGGGCTCGACGTGAATATCCGAAACACCCTGCTGGAAAGCATCGATGATGATCTTGTTAACCAGTTTGACCAGTTCGTTATCAGCCGCGGCGGAAACATCGTCGCCACCGGTATCGCTCTCGCCTTCGCCTTCATCCATCGCCGAGAGCAGGTCGCCGACATCGGAGTTATCGGAGAAGGCACCGCCGCCGAAGAATTGATCAACCGTCTGTTTGAATTCGCGAATCGTCGTGACGCGATAGACAATCTTGCTCCTGGCAAAGACGTTGTTAACCACCCGCGAACTCTTGACCTGTTCGGGGTCCATGCACAGGACAATGATGCCCTCCGCACTATCCTCGATGGGCAACCACTGATTCTGTTCGACGTATTCGCGCCGCAGGTTTTTCATCAGATCGGTCGGCTTGATACGATCGGTCTTGAAAGGCTCGTAGGGGACGCCAAAGAACTTGGCCAGAGCGGCACCAATCACGTGTACCTTGACCTGAAACTCGGTAATCAGCGCTTCTTCGACATCGGTATTCTTGCGCCGTGCCGACTTGCTGGCGATATCCATTTCCTGCGCGGAAATCACCGCATCAAGCACCATGTGGTCGTACTTGGTCTTGATCGCCTGGGCGGGCTTGTTGCGCTGGGCAAAAGCAATGGCGAGGGTTTCGCACAAACCCTTGATGCCCTCTTCTGCGACACTCGCAAAAGGCACGCCCGCCTTGTTGTTGATAAGCTGGACAACCCCCTGCAACTCGCCGGTATGGAGTTCGGCAATGGGGCCCACGAGCATTTGCTTGGTGCGGTAACCCGTGCGCTTGTCGACCTCCTGCAGGAAACGCAGGTTCGGATTAATCAGCTTGAGCTCCGCCTCGTCATAGACATCGCGAATATTGACGATCGCGCGCGCGAGGGCCACATTGCCGGCAATACTCTGGTCGGCAATCGGCAACTTGAGATCCTTGAACGAATTGAGGCCGGTCTTGACCTTGGAAACTATCGAGGTCTTGTCCTCACTAACCGAATAAATCGTCAGTCTATCGGCATTGAACAGTTCGCAAATATCCTGCGACAGTTCGAGCATGATCTCGTCGATGTTCGAGGTCGCATGAATCTTGTTGGTAACAGCCTGAAGATTCTTGAAGAAGGTCAGGCGTGCGCCCAACTCTCCGGGGTTGCCCCCCTCCCGGCCGGCCTGTCCTGATGCAGTAGGTTCCAATATTGCGCTCATGCTGCCAGACCCTCCACACAACCCATCGATTTCAGCCCCCCCGCCAGAAGTCCGGCCCGGAATCCTCGCTGCGACAAAAGGAAAGCGGCCGCCGAACTGCGCCTGCCAGTCTGACAGTAGACGATGTACTCCTTGTCTCTGGGCAAGCTTGCCAATGCGTCGCGTAACTCATTCAGAGGGATATTCAAAGCCCCCGGCAAACCATCATGCCGACACTCCACCGGGAAACGCACATCCAGCCAGACCGCGCCCGCTGCCACGCGCCCTTTGGCCTGATTCATATCGACATAGTGCAGCAGCGGTTCGCGTAACAATCTGGTGAAATCTGCACTGTTAAGGCGCAATAACACGCCATCGGTCTTCATCGCCACGGTGGCATTGCGGCAAGTTTCGGCAATCAAGGCCTCCTCGCCGAAGGCATCCCCCGCCTTGAGTTCGGCCAGGTCGATCGATGCACCCGCCACACTACGTGTCACCTGTGCGCGGCCGCGCTCGATCACGTAGTAAAAATCGCCCGGCTCATTCTGGCGCACGATTACATCCCCCGCCTTGACGGTCTGGCGCTCAAAGGATGCCAGCAAGCTTTCGATATGTGCCGGCGGCAGGCTTGAGAAGGTGCCGAATGTCAGCCGCTGCGCATCAAAAAGCCCGGACATGTTGCGCCAGTCAGTCGCCGCCGAGGATGGCTGAACGTCATTGCCGTGCTGATGAGCGGGCACCATCTGATCCCAGGTAACCAGGATATCCAGGGCATTTTCATCGAAACAGAGCAAGTCGGCTTGTGTAATTGGACGAATGTGGCTGGGTTCCATTCCGACAGAAGCCAAAGGCGCCAGTGCCGTACCGGAGCCACCGACAACAACCTTCGACATTCCTTGTGCGTAGCCGAGCTTGAGTTCGCCGTGCAGGAGGTAAACCACTTGATGGGGCCAAGGGTAGGGCATGTCGTCTAGTTCACGATCTAGCCGTTGATTGTGTGCCAGCGAGGCCACCTGTGCCAACGCATCGGCACCGAGATTACCGAGGGGAGAGAGATGCCGCAGGGACTCAGGCGTCACCGATGGTGCGGTCGGCACGGTCATAACTCGAAGACCTGATTATTTTGCAACATGCGGGGTTTGAAATCGCCGATGCTGTCCTCAATCTCCTCCATCGTCAGTTCGATTTGGCCCGGCTTGAGGTGGGTAATAAAAATATCCGGCTGGGACTGTAGGTAAGCCAACTCCTCGAACAGCATGTTGGGACACAAGTGCAAAGAAGTCTCGGCAAGTTTGCGCTCGCGATTGGAGAAAGCTGTTTCGATGATGAGCGTTTTCAGGTTATCGATGCGATTGACCGCTTCCCAAAACGCCGGGCATGGCCCGGTATCGCCAGAGAACACCAGGCTGGCCTTGCCAGAATCGCACTGATAACCAACCGCCGGCACCGTGTGATTGACGGGCAAGGGACGAATCAGTCGCCCCTGCAACTCAACCGCCTCACCCTCGTTCAGTGTCACAAAACGCACCCAAGGCTCGGCAGGTGTCGGTATCTTTGAAAAGTCTGGCCAGATCGCCCAGTTGAATACATGGGCGCGAAGAATTTCCTCCGTCGCCCGCGTCGCATATACATTGAGCGGACGATTGCGCATGTCGCCGGCGGTATCAATCATCAAAGGCAGGCAGGCAATGTGGTCCATGTGACTGTGGGTCAGGAACACATGATCGACTTGCGCCAGTTCGGCAATCGACAAATCCGCAACACCCGTACCGCAATCGATCAGGATGTCGTTATCGATGAGAAACGAAGTGGTCCGCAAATGCCGACCACCAATACCGCCGCTACAGCCGAGAACCCGAATTTTCATTATTTTGACTCGAAGGTCGTCACGCCACCCCAATCCGCCAAAGGCGGATTTTCGCGGTAATGGCTAACGCGCTTGACGTAAAGTTCATAAAGGTAATGCGGCTCATGGCGAATTAAGTTCAAAAGCAGCATGTCGGCACGATCCCAATCCTGGCTACGGTAAGCCTGCAGAGCCTGATTCCATAGCTTCAGACTGTCGAGTATAGCCGCGTCCACCTGACCGTTCAGGCCCAGCGGCTCGTAAATTCCCACCGGTTCCGCCTTTCCCTTGACGCGTACCCGATCCAGTTCGCGCAGGACAAAACTGTTGCCCAGCAAATCACGTGTTCCTTCGCCGATGATAATGCCGACACCATACTGCTTGGTGATGCTTTCAAGGCGTGACCCGAGGTTTACCGCATCGCCCATCACGGTATAGGCCTTGCGTACCGGCGAGCCCATGTCGCCCACGGTCATGGGTCCCGTATTGACGCCCACACCAATCTTCAACTCGGGCCAGCCCTTTGCCATCAGGTGCTGATTGAGCACTTTCAGGGCCACCTGCATTTCCAGTGCCGTCATGACGGCACGCTTGGCATGCTCGGGATCAGCCATCGGCGCACCCCAGAACGCCATGATCGCATCACCGATGTATTTGTCGAGCGTGCCGCGATGATCGCGCACTACGACCGTCATCGCCCCGAGGTATTCGTTCATCAGGGCAGCCAGTTCGTCCGGCTGCAGCCCTTCAGAAATCGTCGTGAAACCACGCACATCGGAAAACAGCACCGTCAATTCCGCCTTGCGGCCGGACATGCTGTAGCCCTCAGGGTTCTTTGCCATTTCATCGACCAGTTCGGGCGGCACATACTGGCCGAATAGTTCGGTGAACTGACGCTTGGTCTTCGTCTCGACAAAATAGCCCCAGGACATATTGATGGCATACAGCAGCACCACCAGCAGGCCGGCGCCGGCAAACGGCAACACCAGATTGCCCGACTGCCAAAGCGACAGATTGATGCTGAACAATACCAGCAGGATGAAGGTGCCCGTCAGCGTGGCCTTGAGCGGCGATAGCAAGGGGATCAGAAACACCATCAGGACGCCCGCCACAAAAACCTGCACGACATCGGCTGCCAGCAGGTAATCCGGCTTGTGCTTCAAGGTGCCATCGAGCATGCCGGCGATCAGGTTGGCATGTACCTCGACGCCGGGATAGGCCGCCGACACCGGCGTCGCCCGCAGATCCATCAGACCGGGCGCCGTGGTGCCCACCAGCACAATCCGCCCACGCAGGCTTTCCGGCGGTGCGCGACCATTCAGCACATCCGTCGCCGATAGATAGGGAAAGCTGCCTTGCGGACCACGGAAAGGAATCAAGGCTGCGATGTTTGCATCAACCGGCAGTTGCAAACTGCCCCGTGCGGTCGGCAGTTCGAGCCATTCGAGGTAGGTGTTATCGGCATCGGCGAAACCGGGCAACACCGGCGGGAAATCAAGCAGCGCGCGCACAACGGCCAAGGCGAGGGAATCATAGTAAGCGCCCTGATATTCCGCCAGCAAGGGCACACGCCGGGAAATGCCATCAAAATCCACCAGCGGATTGAAATGGCCTGCGCCGGCGGCGGCAGACTGCAGAATCGGCAGGTTGCCGCCATGCGTATGCCAACGCGTCGGGGCCAGCGGTTTGCCCGCCAGCACGTCCCCGCCAAAAGTCGGCGCTGGCAGGACGCCACTGGATTGGCCATTCTCGTTGTTGGAAAGGTAGTAACCAAGAATGGCCTTGCGATTCTTCAGTGAGGCCGCAAAACGGGCATCGTAGTCGAGGCGTGGACGCATCTCGCGCAAGGCCGACTGGAAGGCCGCATTGCCGCGCAAATCACCACTGGCAAGCTGTTCGAGCGATTGGATGCCAGAGCTGACATCCGGCTCGGCGAACACCACGTCGAAGCCAACCAGTTGGGCACCATAGTCCTCAAACAACTTGTCCATCAGGCGGGCCATGCGGTCGCGCCCCCAGGGCCAACGCCCCTGTTCAGCCAGCGACTTCTCATCGATGTCGACCACGACGATCCGCTCATCGACATCGCGCGGCATGGTCAGCCGCAACCTGGCATCGTAGAAGATCGCGTCTAAACGCTCGACCAAGCCAATGCGATAGATCTCGGCCGAATGGCCGAGCACCACCAGCAACAGGATTGAACCGAGGAGATAGCGAGCGAGATGACGCTTCACGACCTGGACGCTCAGCGCTTGAGGAAAAACTCCATCTTGACCCCGGCCAACTCAATCACATCATGATCCTTGAGTTCATGGGCTTGGGTATCGATCTGCGTCCCATTGATGGAGGGAAATTTTGCGCCCTCGACATGGGTCAGGAAATAACCGTGTGGACGTCGCGCGATGACCGCCACTTGTACGCCTGGCTTGCCCAACGTTGTCAGCGACTTGACCAGTTCCATCGTCTTGCCGGCATTGCTGCCATTCAGCACCTGGATCGCACCGAGCGGAACGGCGTCAGCTGCCGCAGGTGCCGGTGCGGGCTTCGGCACCGCCGCCGCAATCGGTGGTGCCAAATCAGCCGGCTTGCCCGCAGCCTGTTCGGCCGCCTTGCGCATCATGTCCGGCCGCAACACCATGGTTTTTTCAAAGTCGGCCTGGGATGCTTGAAGCGCCGCCTCATTGACATACTTGAGTCGGTATTTGCCCAACTCGACCACATCGTTGTTCTGCAGAAAATGTTTCTTGATCTGCTGGCCATTGACGAAGGTGCCGTTGGTACTGTTCAAATCCTCAAGGAACGAGTCATTAAGGATGGTCACGATCACCGCATGCTCGCCTGAAATTGCCAGATTGTCGATCTGGATATCGTTCGATGCCTTGCGGCCAAGCGTGGTGCGCTCCTTGTTCAAGGGAATTTCCTTGAGCACCAGGTTGTCCATGCTGAGTATGAGCTTAGCCATCTTGCGCGTCCTTGAAGACTTCGAAATTTAACTGAACCACGACTGTACACGCTCTTTCCAGCCCGATGTCATCTCGGGTGCTGGAAAGGGCTGCTTTATTTTGGCCAGGATGACCGAGACATTGTCCCGCCCCCCATTATCATTGGCCATATCGACGAGTTGCTGCGCACACAAAGGCAGGTTCGCCGACAGGGATGAGAGAGTCAATGCAATCTCGTCATCCTCGACCATATCGTTCAAGCCATCCGAGCAGAGCAGATAAACATCCCCCGGTAACACGGCATGCTCGGCGAGTTCCGTATCAACATGGGTGTCAACACCCATCGCGCGCGTCACCAGGTTCTTATTCTGTGAAAAGCGGGCCTGCTCAGGCGTAATCAAGCCGCTGTCGAGCTGCTCCTGGAGCAGTGAATGATCGCGTGTCACCCGTGACAACTCCCCATTGCGCAGGCGATACAGGCGCGAATCACCGATATGGGCCACCGCCATGCGATTATCGAAGAACTGTACGATCACCAAGGTTGTACCCATCCCGGCATATTGGGCATTACTGCTGGCAGCATGGTGAATCGCCGCGTTGGTCTTGGTCACGCGATCAATCAAGGCGGCGTGTGCCCAAGTCTTGCCATCCTCACTGATCTGATGCGGCGGGTGTACGCCAAAAGCATGTTCCAGTTCGCTGCCCAGTACGGCGGTGGCCATGCTGCTCGCCACCTCACCGGCGTTGTAGCCACCCATGCCATCGGCAAGTACCGCCAACCCCAGTTGGGGGTTGGCCAGCACCGAATCCTCGTTGTTGGTGCGTACCCGCCCGGGATCGCTGCAGGTGGCCATCTCGATGGCAATGGAAAGGTCAATTTTCGCCATTAGGCCGTGCCTCCAAGGGCAGCGAGGCAGGCGCGCAGGTCGCGCGCAAACTCGCCGCCGGTTTGGTAACGCTGATCGGGGTCCTTCACCAGCGCCTTGTCAATAATGATGGCCACACAATCGGGAACCCCGGACACCAGTTTACAGATATCCGGATGCGGATCGCTGGCAATTCTGAACATCAGTTGCGCCATCGACTCGCCGACAAACGGCAGCTTGCCGGAAGCCATCTGGAACAAGGTGACGCCCAGCGAGAACAGATCGGAACGCCCGTCGATCTTCTTGCCTGCCAGTTGTTCCGGCGACATGTAGGACGGCGTACCCAGCACCATGCCGGTCTTGGTCTTGGATGAGTCGGTGATGCGTGCGATGCCGAAGTCAGTCACCTTGACCTGATCCTCCGTCGGCTCATACATGATGTTGGCCGGCTTGATGTCGCGATGCACGACCTGATTGCTGTGGGCGTAGTCCAGCGCCTCGGCCACGCGGGCGATGATGGAGAGCACCTTGGGCAGGGGCAGCAGACCGTCCGGCTTGGTCTGTGGCACCAGATCCTTGCCCTTGAGGAATTCCATTGCGATGTAGGCAAGATCGTGCTCCTCGCCGGCATCGAACATCGTCACGATGTTGGCATGATTGAGGCGCCCGGCAGTTTCCGCCTCGCGGAAGAAACGCGCCTTGACATCGACCAGTTCATCCTCGTCAAACTCCTGCGACAGCGCCATGGTCTTGATCGCCACCACACGATTGATCTTCGGGTCGCGACCGAGATACACCACACCCATGGCGCCCTTGCCCAATTCCTTCTCGATCTGGTAGCGGCCGAGCATCGGCTTCTCCATCTCGCCACCATCGAGAATCATCGTGCTGGCATTGGTCCGGCCAGCCCCCGCCCCGCCGAGGATGACGGTTTCCGAAAGCTGCTTGGTGCGCGCAATGCGCTGCGCCAGGTCGCGAAAATCAATGCTGTAATCCGCCATGTAGCGGAATACGGATTCCGCCTTGTTGAACTGGCGCTTGCGCTCGAAATCGAGCCCCAGGCTGTAGAGGTTTTCCATCAACTGGTCATCGAGCGGACACTTGCGGAACTTGTCGAAGGCCATGTCGAGTTGCCCCTGTCCCTGGAAGGCCAGACCCAGCATGCGGTTCGATTCGGCCGACTCGGCTTCCGACTTTTCCTTGCCCTGCTCGGTGACGAGAAAGCGTTTAGTGGTCAGCAACAGGTGGCCGACGAGCAGCAAGGTCGCCGACAGCATTAACTGCAGCCACATCAGTTGCGTCATCATCAAACCAAAATGCGCCCCGACCAACATGATCAGCAACAGCGCCGTGATCACCGCCCCCATCCCGGCCGACAGGCGCGGCAAGGCCAGAATCAGGTAGAGCGCCACCAGCAGGAAAACACCGTACTCGACCCATATTCCCCAGGCCGGGGCGACGAAGAAATGTTCCGACAGGATGCTGGACACCGTATGTGCCATCACCTCGACCGAGGCCATCGACGGCGAAACCGGCGTCACGAACAGACTGCCGACGCCTGCGGCCGTCGGACCGATCAGGACAATCTTGTCACGATACTTGCCGTACGGAATCTTGCCGCTCACCACATCATAGAAAGAGTCAATCGGGAAAGCGCCGACATCGCGATAAAAGTAGGTCAGCATGCGCAGCGCCGGGTCGGTGGCAATTTTCAACTTGCCGAGTTTGACGGCACCATCCTGCACCTGAATATCGGCAGGGGCAAGGTTCAGGCTCTGCGCAGCAACCCGCAGCGCCAGTGACGGCAGGGCATGATCAAAATGTTGCAGGACCAGCGGCTCGGCCCGGATTGCGCCATCCACATCCGTCAGCACATTGAAGTGGCCAATCGCCGCCGCTTTTTCGCCCAGTGTGTCGATCACGCCCGCATCAATGGTGGCCGTCGGAATCGGCGCCACGGCCTCGGCATTGGCCAACTTGACCGCATTTCTCTGCACAAACTCGGGCAGCATCCGATCCGGTCGGCCAATCGGCTCGCCAATCTGGAACAGCATTGGCAGCGCGACATTCCCTGCCTGGGCAATCGCCTCGCCGAGGCGGCGATCCGTATTCAGCTTGTGTTCGGCTTCAGCCAGCAGGGCGCCAATCGGGTCGGTCAGCGGATCGATTACCGGCTGCACAGGATCAAGTGGCAGCGGCTGCTGTGGTGGCGGGATGGGATTGCCAGCGGTCACACGCGACGCACCCTGGCGCTTCGCGGCGGCTTGAGCGACGGCAGCTGCTGCGGCCGCCGCACGTTCAGTCGCCAGCGCCGACTCAGCCGTCAGGCGCGCTTTGTTCAGTTCGATCAAACGGTCGATATAGCCCAGCCCGGCATCCCGCTGCGGTTCGGAAAAGAACACGCTAGTGGTGATGACTTTCGCGTTGGCCGCCGACAGCTTCTCAATCATGTCGGCAAAAATTTCGCGCGACCACGGCCAGCGGCCGATGTTGTCGAGGCTCTGTTTGTCAATGGCGATGATGGCGATGCGACCAGAAGGCGCGCGATCAGTCATCCCCATGGCCAAATCGTAGGCCTTGCGCTCCAGGCTTTGCAGCAGGCTGCTGCTGCCGAGGACGAGCACCGTCGCGCTGACCAATAGGCCAACGAACCAGTCGCTTTTCCAGAAATTCAGGTTGCGCTTGCCAGCCACTGTTGTGGACTTCCCCCTTACGTGCTCAAACTATCGCCCCATTTGCAACAGAAACAGGGCAGTAAGCGTCATTCTTGCAGCCCATCCTCAAGTCCGTCAATGACTTTTCTTGCCAACCGCACAAAAAGCCGACTCAATAGGGCAATTCCGCACCAATCCCCTGTGCCTTTGCGAGCGACAACAAGCGCTGTGCCAGGGCAAGATCCTGAATTGCCATGCCCTGCGACTCGAACAGGGTGATCGACTCGGCGCCCGCACGGCCCGGTTTCACGCCACCAATGATTTCGCCCAACTCAACCAGTTGCCCCGCATGCAGGCGCCCTTTTTCCAGCGCCGGCTGCAGGTCACCCGCCTCGGCCAGTGCGGTGGCACGACTATCGACACACACCATCTGGGCACGCCCAACCGCCTTCTCATCCAGTTCGCGCCGGATCAGCGCATTCGACCCCGCCGCATTGATGTGAGTACCTGCTGACAACCAATCACCCAGCACCACAGGAGATACAGCGGTGGTGATGGTCACCACAAGATCGCTGTCACGCACGGCAGCCTCAGCCGATTCGACCGGGACGACCTCAATGTCGAAGCGTTCGGAAAAGTCGGCGCTGGCAAGACGGCGCTTTTCCTCGTTGCGGGAAAACAATTTGACCTGCCGGATCGGTCGCACCTTGCACAGGGCTTCCAATTGGCTTTGCGCCTGCCAGCCTGCACCGATCAGGCCGACCGTCGCCGCTTCCGGCCGCGCCAGATATTTCGCTGCCACGCCCCCAGCCGCGCCGGTGCGCATCATCCCCAGATAGTCGGCCTCGATCCCAGCCTGTAATTTGCCGTTTGCTGCATCGAACAGGTGGATGAGAAAACGGGCGCCGTCACGGCTGGCGGTGTAGGCCTTGTAACCCATCACGTTTTCGTCAAGCAACGCACCTTGCAGGATATGCAGCGAAGCCGTCGGCACACGCGTGCGCTGGCGTGGGATGTCAATGGCCCGGCCCAGGGCATGGGCGCGGTGGGCAGATTCGACGGCCTCAAGCGCCAGGTCCATTGTCAGCAACTGGCGCACATCCGCTTCGGAAAGGAAAATTGCCATGGGAACCCCCAAAGAAAAAGGCGAGCAGGAATCACCCTTGCTCGCCTTGAATTGTCGCTGAAATTGCTTACAGCATGGCCTTCAGCAGCTTGGCCATCTCGGACGGATTGCGCGTCACTTTAAAACCGCACTCTTCCATGATGGCGAGTTTGGCGTCGGCCGTGTCGGCACCGCCGGAGATCAGCGCACCGGCATGGCCCATGCGCTTGCCGGCCGGGGCGGTGACACCGGCGATGAAGCCGACGATCGGCTTCTTCATGTTGTCTTTGCACCAGCGCGCGGCATCCGCTTCGTCCGGGCCGCCGATTTCGCCGATCATGATGACCGCGTCGGTATCGGGATCGTCGTTGAGGGCTTGCATGATGTCGATGTGCTTGAGGCCATTGATTGGATCGCCACCAATACCGACTGCCGAGGACTGGCCCAAACCGATTTCGGTCAGCTGGGCCACGGCCTCATAGGTCAGCGTGCCGGAACGCGACACCACGCCGATACGACCCTTGCGATGGATATGGCCGGGCATGATGCCAATCTTCACTTCGTCGGGGGTAATCAGGCCGGGGCAGTTGGGGCCGAGCAGCAGCGTCTTCTTGCCGCCCTTGGCTTCCTTCTGCTTCATCTTGTTGCGCACGATCAGCATGTCACGCACGGGAATGCCTTCGGTGATGCAGATCGCCAGATCAAGGTCGGCTTCGCAAGCCTCCCAGATCGCATCGGCAGCGCCCGCAGGCGGCACATAGATGACGGAAACAGTGGCACCGGTCTGCGCCTTGGCTTCCCTGACCGAAGCGAAGATCGGCACATCGAAAATCCTCTCGCCGGCCTTCTTCGGGTTCACGCCAGCGACGAAGCAGGCCTTGCCGTTGGCGTACTCGATGCACTTCTCGGTATGGAACTGGCCGGTCTTGCCGGTGATGCCCTGGGTGATGATCTTGGTGTCTTTGTTGATGAGGATGGACATATCGGCTCCCTTACTTCACAGCCGCGACGATCTTGGTCGCGGCTTCCGCCATGGTGTCGGCGGTGATGATCGGCAGACCGGATTCGGCGAGGATCTTCTTGCCCAGGTCTTCGTTGGTGCCCTTCATGCGTACCACCAGCGGTACGGCCAGATGGGTTTCGCGGGCCGCCGTCACCACGCCGTTGGCAATGGTGTCGCACTTCATGATGCCGCCGAAGATATTGACCAGAATGCCCTTGACCTTGGTGTTCTTGAGCATGATCTTGAAGGCCTCGGTGACCTTCTCGGTCGTGGCACCGCCGCCGACATCGAGGAAGTTGGCCGGCTCGGCGCCGAACAGCTTGATCGTATCCATCGTCGCCATGGCCAGACCGGCACCGTTCACCAGGCAGCCGATGTTGCCGTCGAGGCTGATGTAGGCGAGGTCGAACTTCGAGGCCTCGATTTCGTCGGCATCTTCCTCATCGAGGTCACGGTAGGCGACGATCTCTTGCTGGCGATAAAGCGCGTTGGAATCGAAGTTGAACTTGGCGTCGAGCGCCTTGATGTTGCCGTTGCCCTCCAGAATCAGCGGATTGATTTCCGCCAGGCTGGCATCGGTTTCCATGTAGCAGGTGTAGAGCTTCTTGAAGGTGTCGATGGCCTGGGCCTGCGAGGCGGCGGGAACGCCGATGCCGTCCGCCAGTTCCTTGGCTTGCGCGTCAGTCAGGCCGACGAGCGGGTCAACAAAAACCTTGATGATCTTCTCGGGCGTGCTGTGGGCCACCTCCTCGATGTCCATGCCGCCTTCGGAGGAAGCCATGATGGCGACCTTCTGGGTGGCGCGGTCAGTCAGCGCGGCAACGTAGTATTCCTTCTTGATGTCAGCGCCATCCTCAACCAGCAGGCGCCGTACCTTCTGGCCTTCCGGCCCGGTCTGGTGGGTCTTCAACTGCATGCCGAGAATGGCGTTGGCGTGGGCGCGCACTTCGTCGAGCGACTTGGCGAGCTTGACGCCACCACCTTTGCCGCGACCACCGGCATGAATCTGCGCCTTCACAACCCAGATCTTGCCACCCAATTGTTCTGCCGCTTTGACGGCCTCATCGACGGAAAAACAGGGAATGCCGCGTGGGGTCGCCACGCCAAACTTCCGCAGGATTTCCTTGCCCTGATACTCGTGGATCTTCATGGATCTTCCTTGCCGAGGGGGTTAGGTAAAAGGCTCTTGGCTACATGCCAAAAGGGACTCAGATAATATCACGTTATGAGTACCTTACTTTTACTGATGCAACTTTCTGGCACCTGACAAACGCCACCTAGTCGATGCTTGTGGGCGATTGATAGTGCTGCTGCACTTGTGCAAAATAAAACCGGTTGGCCACAAATGCGGCATCGATCATGCCGCAGGTTGCGGCCGGGTTTGCCCCGCTCGCGTGAAAGTCGGCGAACCCGGCTGACTGATTGATAAGGACAGCGCCGGTCAGATTAAAGGAAAGCGTCACGCCCACACGCAGCGCAACCTCCTCGGCAAGTTGCTTGACATGGGGCCGGGTGGCATGCACAAGAAAATTGAGCGCTCCCTTGTCGCGCATCGTGGTTTCCGCCAGTGCCAGACTTTCCGCCGAGTTGGCGGTGGTCACCACCATGGCAATCGGACCGAAGCGTTCTTCCATGTAAAGATGTTGCTGGTCGGCTGTCGCTGCCACCAGCAGCGGGGTAAAAATACGCGCTGCCGTCCATTGCGGATGACTGACTGGCTCGGAAGGTCGTAATACTTCCGCAACCGTTTCGGCCAGATCGCCTGCAGCCCGAATTCTTGCAACGGTTGCAGGCGACTGGATAGCGCCCAGTATCTCCACAGCCCGTGCCGGGTCCTCGATAAATTTTCCCAAGGCGAAGGCAAGTTCCCGCCTGAACTGCTCGGGGCCGATCAAATCGTCAGGGGTCTGCACGCCCTCCCGACTGACAAATATCAGGCGCGGTGACGATCGCAACTGGCCAGCATCCAGACACAATGAAAACACCAGGTTCTTCAGCAGCGCCTTGTAATCGCTTGTCGAATCGATCAGTACGCAATTGACACCGCCGGTTTCGACGAAAAGACGCGCCTGACGGGCGTTTTCAATCAGCCAATTGCCCAGATCGGGTGCGCCGGCATAATCAATCAAGCGAATGCTCGAGTGTAGCGATACATCGCGCACCACAGGCGTATCGTCTGGATCGCCAACCAGCAAGCTGACCAGATCAGCCGCAAAGCCCGCTTCCTTCAACACCTGGCGCGCCACCGCAACTGTCAATGCCAGCGGCAGGATCGCAGTCGGATGGGGTTTTACGATCACCGGATTACCGGTGGCAAGGCTGGCAAACAAAGCTGGATAGGCATTCCAGGTAGGCTGGGTGGCGCTACCGATCACCAGGGAAATACCCAGTGGGGCAACCATGAACCGTTTTTCCAGGTGCTGACTGGGACTGCGCTGCCACTCGGCCTGACCGGGAATCCGCGCCATCTCGCGATAAGCCCAAGCCAGTGCTTCGAGGCCGCGTGACTGCGCCTGCGGCCCTCCCGTCAGGAAAGCGCGCGCCAGACTCTGCCCGGTCGTGTGCATCAAGGCATAGGCCATCTCGGCACTACTGGCATTCAACCGCGCCAGAATTTCGAGACAAACGCCGGTACGCGCTTCGATGCCGGCACGCACCCAAGGCAGCATCACCGACTTCGCGGCGGCAATCAATCCTTCCGGGCTACAGCGCGGATACGATACGTTGAGCGGCAGGCCATAAGGAGAGACCTCCCCGCTACAACGCCCGAGCACATCGGGTTGATCAAGATAGAACTGTGCGTTATGGTAGGCCTCAAAGGCCCGCGCGCCCTCATCCAACGCCGTTTCACCGTAGGCCCGCGGATTTTCCGGGTACGGCGTCCAGTGCGTGCGGCGCGTGATGGCTGCTTGCGCTTCTTCCAGCAGGGCACGATGTTTTTCGAACAGCGGATGCGTCATGGCAACCTCGGCGTTGTCATCAGGGGCCGTGATAAAGTTCTGCCCCTGATTGGTTTGTTCCATCGAGAAATTACGCCCCGAGCATGCATGAGGCATCGCGCATCGGAGCCTGGAGAGGATAGCAAAATGAACAAGGATCGCGCGCTCGACGCCATCGAAACCGCCAGCCGCGACGAAATCGTTGCCTTGCAGACCGAACGCCTGCGCTGGAGCCTGCGCCACACTTACGACAACGTCGCCCACATCCGCGCGAAGTTTGACGCCGCTGGCGTCAAACCCGATGACTTCAACGAACTGGCAGACCTCGCCAAATTCCCCTTCACCACCAAGCAGGATCTGCGCGACACTTACCCCTTCGGCATGTTTGCCGTGCCGCAAAATAAAGTCGCACGCGTCCACGCCTCCTCCGGCACCACCGGCAAGCCCACCGTGGTCGGCTATACGCAGAAGGATATCGACAACTGGGCGCACCTGATGGCGCGCTCGATCCACGCGGCGGGCGGGCGGCCCGGCGACAAGGTGCATGTCTCTTATGGCTACGGCCTATTTACCGGTGGTTTGGGCGCACATTACGGCGCCGAACGGCTCGGCTGCACCGTCATCCCCTTCGGCGGTGGCCAGACCGAACGTCAGGTGCAACTGATCCAGGACTTCCAGCCGAAGATCATCATGGTCACCCCCTCCTACATGCTCGCCATTGCCGATGAATTCGACCGTCAGGGCCTGAATCCCGCCGACTGCGCGTTGAAGATCGGGATCCACGGTGCCGAACCCTGGACACATCAGATGCGTGAGGAGATCGAAAAGCGCTTCGCCATCGACGCGATCGACATCTACGGCCTCTCGGAAGTGATGGGCCCCGGCGTGGCGCAGGAGTGCATCGAAAGCAAGGATGGCCCGGTGATCTGGGAAGACCACTTCTATCCCGAGATCATCGACCCCAACACCGGCGCAGTGCTGCCGGATGGCGAGCTCGGCGAGCTGGTATTCACCTCGCTGACCAAGGAAGCCCTGCCGATCATCCGCTACCGCACCCGCGACCTGACCCGTCTGCTGCCGCCAACCTCGCGCAGCATGCGGCGCATCGCGAAAATCACCGGCCGTTCCGACGACATGCTGATCATTCGCGGTGTGAATGTCTTCCCGAGCCAGATCGAGGAACTGATCCTCAAGCAGCCGAAGCTCTCGCCGCACTACCAGCTTGAAGTCAACCGCGAAGGCCACCTCGATTCGATGGTGGTCAATGTGGAGATCAAGCCGGAATTCGCCACCGCCACCGTGGCCGAAAAGGAATTTGTCGCCCACGACTTGCAGCACCACATCAAGTCCTACGTCGGCATCTCGACGCGCGTGGACATCAAGGGCGTCGGCAGCATCGAGCGGTCGATCGGCAAGGCCAAGCGCGTGATCGATACCCGGCCAAAATGAACGACATCGCCCGCGCGAGCCGGGACGAAATAGCATCCTTGCAACTTGAGCGCCTCCGGGTCACCCTGCGCCGCGCCTACGAGCGGGTACCGCATTACCGCGCCAAGTTCGACGCCGCTGGCGTCCATCCTGGCGATCTCAACTCACTCGACGACCTGGCAAAGTTCCCCTTCACCGGCAAGGAGGATTTGCGCCAGACTTACCCCTACGGCATGTTCGCCGAGCCGCTGGAGAACATCGTGCGACTGCACGCCTCCTCCGGCACCACGGGCAAGCCAACCGTCGTCGCCTACACACAGAACGACATCGATACCTGGGCGGGCATCATGGCGCGCTCCATCGCGGCGGCGGGCGGTACGAAGCGGGACATCATCCACGTCACCCACGGCTACGGCTTGTTCACCGGCGGCCTGGGGGTGCATTACGGTGCCGAGAAGCTTGGCTGCACGGTGGTACCAATTTCCGGCGGGCAGACCGAACGACAGGTGCAGTTGATCCGCGACTTCGGCGCAACCATGATCGTCGGCACGCCTTCCTATGTACTCAACATCGTCGACGAATTTGAACGCCAGGGCCTCGACCCGGCGCAATCGACACTGCAACGCGGCATCTTCGGCGCCGAGCCTTGGGGTGAGGAAATGCGTCACGAGCTCGAATCGCGCCTCGGCATCGTCGCCATGGATCTGTATGGTCTCTCCGAGATGATCGGCCCCGGTGTCGCCGTCGAATGCATCGAATCGCGCGATGGCCCGACCATTTGGGAGGACCATTTCTACCCCGAGATCATCGATCCCGAAACCGTCAAGGTACTGCCCGATGGTGAAGCCGGCGAACTGGTGTTCACCTCGCTGACCAAGGAGGCACTGCCGGTGATCCGTTACCGCACCCGCGACCTGACACGCCTGCTGCCACCGACCGCGCGCAGCTTCCGGCGCATCGGCAAGATCACCGGCCGCTCGGACGACATGCTGATCATCCGTGGCGTCAATCTTTTCCCCTCGCAGATCGAGGAACTGATCCTCAAGACACCGAGGCTCTCGCCGCATTACCAGCTCGAAGTCTCGCGCAAGGGGCACATGGACGACCTCGCCGTGCGCGTCGAACTCAAGCCGGAATACGCCACCGCGCCCGAAGAAGTGCGCAAGGCCGCTGGCCGGGAACTGCAACACCATATCAAGGCGCTGATCGGCATCAACACCAAGATCGAGATTATGGATGTCGGCGGTGTCGAGCGCTCCGCCGGCAAGGCAAAACGCATTGTCGACCTGAGAAACCCAGCATGAAACCTCATCACTGGCCCTGGACCTTCCTCGTATTCAGTTTCCTCGGCAGCGCTTGCACGGTCATGGGCATTGCCGCTTTTGCGGGCCTGCTTGACGACGTCCACCCCCTGCTCGCCGACCCGATGGCCGGCATCGGCCTCATCGTTTCCGCGATTGCCTGCTTCCTGACCGGCGCGTTCCCACTGGTCTTGCGACGGCTGGCTGAACGCGAAGGTGCCTAACGGCGTCTTGGCCGAAACACCGGCAATCGGACTAAAACACCCAATTCCTCATTGTATTCACGGCTTTGGCGCGTCAGCCAGTCGGCACAATGCCGACACCGGCTTCTTACTGACCTGCCTTGATCAAGCGCCTGCCCTCTCACTATTTTCTTGTTGCGTTGCTGACCAGCACGCTTCTGACCACTTCGCCTGCGATTGCGGCAGAGGATCTGGCCAGCGAACGCCTGAGCGTCAGCCAAACACTGCAGGCAGAGGCCAACGATCCTTTGCACCAGTGGTTCAAGGAGCAGGACGCGCTGCTGGACGACATTTTGGTGCGGCTCGCACGCATCGAAAATCTGGTGCGCGAGATACACCAGTTGGTAACCCGAATGCCAGCCGCCGCAGCCCCGCTACCCGCCGCCTTGCCCAAGCCCAGCGTCCTGCCTCCCCCACCCAAACCTGCACCGCCCGGCATCCTTAGCTTTTTTGAGGAATGGGGCGACATTCTGGCCGGGATCGGGCTGGCGCTGCTGGTGCTGATGATAGCGCAGCGTCATCGCAAGACAACAAAAAAGCCCGCAGAAAATACCGCAGCCGCACCGACTGAAGCCGTGCCCACCTTTCTGCTTGAACCCAAGCCAGTGGCTGTCATTGCGCAACCACCCCGGCCAGCAGCACCGCCGAAGCCGGCCACCCCTGTTGAAACCAAGGAACCACAGGAAAACTCAAGTATCCAGCGCGCCGGCGCCATGGAACCCTCAAAGGGTCAGTCCGACCAGGCGCTCGAACTGGCCGACATCATGCTGTCGATGGGGCTTGGCCATGGCGCAGCACAAACGCTCACCGAACAGATTCGCAACGAGCCCAAGCAGGCACTAATCCACTGGCTAAAGTTGCTGGAGATTTATCGTCAGAATGGACAACAGGCCGAGTTCGAGAAGTCTGCCGAGGAACTACGTCAGCATTTCAACGTGCAGCCGGAGGATTGGCAGGTCCGTCCCGAATCCCTGCGCAGCATCGAAGAATATCCCCACATTGCCACACGCATATGCGAGCTATGGGGCCGCCCTGCCTGCCTGGTTTACCTGCAGAACCTGCTGGCCGACAACCGTGGCGGCGCCCGCTTGGGCTTCCCGCAATCGGTGGCGGAGGAATTGCTGTTGCTGACGTCGATGCTCAAGGCGCGCGGCATCGTCCCCGAGGCCGATGCAGTCACTGCTGTCTAAACCGGATTGTCGATGTCGATGAACTCGCAGGCAAGGCCGCAGTGCTCAGCCAGGTGTTTTCCCAACGCCATTACCCCGTAACGCTCCGTGGCATGGTGGCCCGCTGCCAAGTAGGCGACGCCACACTCGCGCGCCAGATGCGTCGTCTGCTCCGACACCTCGCCAGACAGGAACAGATCGGCCCCCGCATCAATGGCGGCCTCGAACCAGTCCTGCGCACCGCCGCTGCACCAGGCCACCCGGGTCACGGGCTGTTCGGCTGCGCCCAACAGCAGCGGCGTTCGACCCAACACCGTCGCGGCCTGCCGCGCCAACTCACCCGCAAAAGTCGGCGCTGGCAGGACGGCAAGGCAACCCAGATCCTGCTCGCCAAAATGGCGCTCAACCTGCCAGCCGAAGCGGGCGGCCAGCTGCGCATTGTTGCCCAGTTCAGCATGGGCATCCAGCGGCAGGTGGAAGGCGAACAGATTGATGTCATGCGCCAGCAGGCGCTGCAGACGCTGCTTGCGAAAGCCGGTAATGCGCCCATCCTCGCCCTTCCAGAACCAACCATGGTGCACCAGGATCGCATCCGCCTTGCGCTCAATCGCGGCCTCAATCAGCGCCTGGCTCGCCGTCACACCGCAGACAATACGTCCTACCACCGCGCGTCCTTCCACTTGTAGACCATTTGGGCAATAATCGTGGAAGCGCTCCACGGCCAACAGGTCGCGCAAGTAACCGTTCAATTCATCACGCTGCATTCTTTCGTCCCTTCATTCTTCTCATGCATAGATTCTGGCTCATTTTTGCCCAGGCCGTCACGATCAGTGTCGCCGGACTGTTCGTCGTGCAAACCCTGAAGCCCGAATGGCTTGGCCCGCGCGGCGTATCGCTGCCGGAACGCCCCGCCATCGTCGCCATCCAGGAAGCGCGGCCGGAGAGCAACCCGCGCAAGGTGGTGAGCTTCGCCGATGCCGCTCAAGCCGCCCTGCCGGCGGTCGTGCATATCTTCACCAGCCAGGAAGTACGGCGTCACCCCTTCATCAACGACCCGGTCTTCCGTCACTTCTTTGGCGACCGTTTCGGGCCGGAATCACAGCGCCAATCCGGCTTGGGTAGCGGCGTCATCGTTTCGGCCGACGGCCTGGTGCTGACCAACAACCACGTCATCGAGTCGGCCGATGAAATCGAAGTGGCGCTTCACGATGGTCGCAAGACCAAGGCAAAACTGGTCGGTGCCGACCCGGAATCGGACCTCGCCGTGCTGAAGATTGCCAATATTCAGGCGCTCACGCCAATCACCTTCGCCCAGGCCGAATCGCTGCGCATCGGCGATGTGGTGCTGGCCATCGGCAACCCCTTCGGCGTCGGCCAAACCGTCACTTCTGGCATCGTCTCAGCCCTCGGCCGCTCACATCTGGGCATCAACACCTTCGAGAACTTCATCCAGACCGATGCCGCGATCAATCCGGGCAACTCGGGTGGCGGACTGGTGGACAGTAACGGCCATCTGGTCGGCATCAACACGGCGATCTATTCGCAAAGCGGCGGTTCAATGGGCATCGGTTTCGCCATCCCCGTCTCGCTGGCCAAGAGCGTGATGGAACAGATCATCAAAACCGGCACGGTCACGCGTGGCTGGATTGGCGTCGAAGTACAGGACATGACCGCCGAATTGGCCGAATCCTTCGGCCTGATGAGCAGTACGGGTGCGCTGATTGCCGGCGTGATGCGCAACAGCCCGGCCGACAAGGCGGGCGTGAAACCGGGGGATATTCTGCTTGGGATCGGTGGCCAACCGGTCAGGGATGCGCAGGCGATGCTGGAACTGATCGCCGGACTGACACCGGGAGAGGCTGCTTCCTTCAGTGTGAGTCGCGAAGGCAAGCTGCGTGATCTGAATGTCACCATCGGCAAGCGCCCGAAGCCGACGAGATAAAGGGACGTCAGATCCGTTCGCGATTGGCGCTGGATTCAGCCTCGGCGCGATCAAGTTCATGTTCCATCTCGACCTCGCTCATGGGTTGACTTGCCGCCCGATAACTGCCCTCGTCGGCACGCTCCGACTTGCCGATCATCTGCGCCAGCACAATCCCCAACTCATAGAGCAGCCACATCGGTACGGCCAGCAGGAACTGCGACAGCACATCCGGTGGCGTAACAACAGCGGCAATAACGAATGCGCCAACGATTACATAAGGGCGTGCCTCTTTCAGCTGCTCGACCGTCACCAGTCCGATCCGCACCAGCACAATCACGACAACGGGCACCTCGAATGTAAGACCGAAGGCCAGAAAGGTGGTCAGCACAAAAGACAGGTACTTCTCGATGTCGGTCATTACCGCGACACCTTCCGGCGCAAAAGCATTGATGAACCCGAATACCGCCGGAAACACAACGAAATAGGCAAAGCCCATGCCGATGAAGAACAGCAGCACACTGGCCGCGAGGAGCGGCAGGGCCAGTTTCTTTTCGTGGGCATACAGGCCGGGGGCAACGAAGGACCAAGTCTGATAGAGCACATAGGGCAGCGCAATCAGGAAGGACACCATGAGGGTAACCTTCATCGGCACGAAAAACGCCCCGACGACATCGGTGGCGATCATCTGGCCACCTTCCGGCAGGGCCGCCAGCATCGGTGCTGCCAGCAGGGTATAGATATCGCGTGCCCAGTTCACCAGACCCAGGAAAATGACGAGGATAAACAGCAGGGCACGAATCAGGCGATCCCGCAACTCGATCAGATGGGAGATGAAGCTTTCCTGCGGGTTTTCCATCACGCGGCAGGTGGGTTGTTAGACGGCACGGGCGAAGCCGGGGGAGAGTAGGGCGTCGCCGCTTCAATCGACTCGTCCACCTTGTTCTCTGCCGACGTGAGTATCGACTGGTTGAGTTGGGTCTCGACGGTATTCATCTGGTCATTCACCTGCCGTTCCATGTCACGCGCCTGATCGACCACCTGAGTCTGCAACTTTTTCAGCTCTTCAAGCTGCATCTCGCGATTGATGTCCGACTTCACATCGCTGACGTAACGTTGCAGGCGCCCGAGCAAATGACCGACCGTGCGCGCCACCTTGGGCATGCGCTCCGGCCCGATGACGATCAGCCCGACGAGGGCAATGAGCATCAGTTCGGTAAACCCGATATCGAACACGGTATGCTGAAAAAGTCGGCGCTGGCGGGGCGGCGATGAAAACTAGGGGGTCAGGACTTGGTTTCTTCCTTGCGGGCCTGGCCTTCGATGGTCGTGCCTGCCTGCTCCTCAACCTGCTTGGTGTCGGCCTGGGCCTGGGTACCGTCCTTAATGCCCTCCTTGAACCCCTTGACGGCACCGCCCAGGTCCGAGCCGATATTGCGCAGTTTCTTGGTGCCGAACACCAGCATGACGATGACCAGCACAATCAGCCAGTGCCAAATGCTAAAGCTTCCCATCAGTCTCTCCTCCGGATTTATTTGTGCGCCAGCATGGGGCCGAGTCGATCCGGCCCGCCGACGATATGAACGTGAAGATGATACACCTCCTGCTGAGCCACCCTACCGGTGTTGACGATGGTGCGGAAACCATCTGTCAGTCCCTGGCTGCGGGCCAGTTCGCCCACCTTGGCAAACAGTTTACCAAGGACAGGCGCGTGGCTTGCGTCGGCATCGGCCAGTGAGGCGAGATGCACTTTCGGGATCACCATGAAATGCACCGGCGCCTGCGGCGCGATATCGTGGAAGGCGAGCATGTCGTCATCCTCGTAAACCTTCTTGCAGGGAATATCCCCGCGCACAATCTTGCAGAAGATGCAGTCTGACATTTATTTTCCCCGACTGGCTTTCTCGTCGATGCCGGAAATGCCTTCGCGACGGCGGAACTCCATCATGATGTCATCGACACCAATGCCGAAGTGCGACAGCAATACCATGCTGTGAAACCACAGGTCGCAGGTCTCGCGCACCAGATGTAGACGATCACCGTCTTTCGCGGCCATGATGACCTCGGCACCTTCCTCGGCAATCTTTTTGCAGATGGCGTCGGTGCCTTTGGCGTAGAGGCTGGAAACATACGAGGAATCAGGGGCAGCACCCTTGCGGGCTTCGAGCGTGTCCTGAATGCGATGGATAACTTCGAGATCGATCATTTGTAAATTTCCTTGGGGTCTTTCAACACGGGCTCGACACCCTGCCACGTCTCCGTTTCAAGCCTGTTGAAGAAACAGCTACGTCGGCCGGTATGGCAGGCGATTCCGCCGGTCTGCTCGATCTTGAGCAGCACGACATCGTTGTCGCAGTCGGTACGAACCTCGACCACCTTCTGCGTATGGCCTGACTCCTCGCCCTTGTGCCAGAGCTTTCTGCGCGAGCGCGACCAATACACCGCCTCGCCCAGTTGCGCGGTTTTTTCCAGCGCTTCGCGGTTCATCCAGGCGAACATCAGCACCTCGCCCGTGTGCGCGTCCTGCGCGATGGCGGGCACCAGGCCCTGCTCGTCCCACTTCACGTCATTCAGCCACTTCTTGCTCACAGCCGCACCTCAATTCCTTGCGCACGCATGTGCTCCTTGGCCTGGCGCACGGTGTATTCGCCATAGTGAAAGATGCTGGCAGCCAGCACGGCATCAGCGCGGCCCTGGGTCACGCCATCGGCGAGGTGCTGCAGGTTGCCCACCCCGCCGCTGGCAATCACGGGAATTGACACGGCATCGGAAACCGCGCGTGTCAGGCCGAGATCAAAACCATTCTTGGTACCGTCACGATCCATGCTGGTCAGCAGGATTTCGCCCGCGCCCAGCGCCGTCACCTGCTTCGCCCAGTCTATCGCGTCGATATGCGTATTGTTTCGGCCACCGTGGGTAAACACTTCCCACTTGCCCGGGCTGGTCTGCTTGGCATCGATGGCGACGACGATACACTGGGAGCCCACTTTGCCCGCTGCATCGGCGACCAGTTGCGGATTCTGCACGGCGGCCGTGTTCATGCTGACCTTGTCGGCCCCGGCATTCAGCAGGCGTCTCACATCCTCGACCTTGCGCACGCCGCCCCCCACCGTCAGTGGGATGAAGACCTGTTCGGCACAGGCCTGGACAATATCGAGAATGATGTCGCGCTGATCAGAACTGGCGGTGATGTCGAGAAACGTAATTTCATCCGCACCCTGTTCGTCATAGCGGCGCGCGATCTCGACCGGATCGCCGGCATCGCGCAATTCGACGAAATTAACACCCTTGACGACGCGCCCGGCGCTGACGTCAAGGCAGGGGATGATGCGTTTGGCCAGCATGGGGTTATTTTTTGGCGCACTTGTCCGCTTCGGCCTGCGCCGCGCGGAAATCAAGCTTGCCTTCGTAAATGGCACGGCCGGTAATGGCCCCCATGATGCCTTCGTCGGCCACCTTACACAGTGCCGTGACGTCCTCGATGCTGGCGATGCCACCGCTGGCGATGACCGGAATGCGCAAGGCCTGAGCGAGTTTGAGCGTCGCCTCCACGTTCACGCCGGAGAGCATGCCGTCTCGACCAATGTCGGTATAAATAATCCCTTCAACACCGTAATCCTCGAATTTTTTGGCCAAGTCAATCACGTCGTGGCCGGTCATCTTCGACCAGCCATCCACGGCCACCTTGCCATCCTTCGCGTCCAGGCCGACGATAATGTGGCCGGGGAACGCGGTACAGGCATCGTGCAGGAAACCGGGGTTTTTGACGGCGGCCGTACCAATGATGACGTAGCTGATGCCATCGTCCAGGCAGCGCTCGATGGTATCGAGATCACGGATGCCGCCGCCCAGTTGCACGGGAATCTCATCCCCCACCTCGTCGAGAATGGCCTTAATCGCCGGCTCGTTCTTCGGCTTGCCGGCAAAGGCGCCATTCAAATCCACCAGATGCAGGCGGCGTGCGCCCTGGTCAATCCAGTGACGGGCCATCGCACCCGGGTCTTCGGAGAACACCGTGGCATCGTCCATCGCACCTTGCTTAAGGCGCACACAATGTCCATCTTTCAGGTCGATCGCAGGAATCAGCAGCATGGGAAGTCTTGATCCAAAAAGTGAGCCAATAAAATGGGTTATGGATGCCAGTGCATGAAATTTTCAAGCAGCTTGAGGCCGACAGCGGCACTCTTCTCCGGATGGAACTGTACGGCAAAAATGTTGGCGCGCGCCACCGCACTGGTAAACATGATGCCATAGTGGGTCGAACCGGCAATCACCTCGGGGCTGGCAGGCTCGACATAATAGCTATGCACGAAATAGAAACGCTCGCCATCGGCGATGCCCTGCCAGAGCGGGTGGGCTTCTGACTGGCGCACGCCATTCCAGCCCATGTGCGGCACTTTAAGGGGCACGCCCGCAGCATCGTGCATCGCTTCGGCCGGGAAGCGGCGTACCCGACCGGGAAACAGCCCCAGACCGGCCACATCGCCTTCCTCGCTGTGTTCGAACAACATTTGCTGGCCGATACAAATGCCCAGGAAAGGCTTGCTCGCCGCCATCTTGATCACGGCATCGGCAAGCTGGCGTGCCTTGAGTTCGCGCATGCAGTCCGGCATTGCGCCCTGGCCCGGCACGATGATTCGATCAGCTGCCGACAGATCGGCCGGATTGGCGGTGACGATGACCTTGGCTGTCGGCGCCACATGTTCGACGGCCTTCGCCACCGAGCGCAGGTTGCCCATGCCGTAATCGACGATTGCTACAGTATTCATCGCTCGCTTTTCGAACCTACAAAGGAATTACAGGCTGCCCTTCGTGGAAGGCACGGCCTCGCCGAGACGCGGATCGACCGTCATCGCCATGCGCAAGGCACGCGCAAAGGCCTTGAACACGGTTTCGGCCTGATGGTGCGCATTCACGCCACGCAGGTTGTCGATATGGACGGTGATGCCCGCATGATTGACGAGTCCCTGAAAGAATTCGCGGACCAGGTCGACATCGAAATCGCCGATGCGCGGCCGCACAAAGTCAACATTGAATTCCAGACCAGGCCGGCCGGATAGATCCACGACCACGCGCGACAGTGCCTCATCCAGCGGTACGTACGCATGGCCGTAACGGGTCAATCCCTTCTTGTCGCCCAGCGCCTGGGCCAGTGCCTGACCGAGCGTGATGCCGACATCCTCGACGGTGTGGTGCGCATCAATGTGCAGGTCACCCCGCGCATCGACCTGCATGTCGATCAGCCCATGACGGGCGATCTGATCCAGCATGTGGTCAAAGAAACCGACGCCGGTCGCCAGTTGCGACTTGCCGGTGCCTTCCAGATCGAGCTTGACGCGGATCTGGGTTTCCAGCGTGGTGCGGTGTATGTCAGCGGTGCGCTGTATCGTAGCCATGACGGGGTTGTCCGTGTTTTGCCAATGGTTGCAAGCCGGGCGATAATACCATTTCGCCGTTCCTGCAACCCCTTCATTCCCCCGCTTTCAATCTTGCCATGAGCCGATTCTGGAGCGCTACCACACGTGCTTTGCAGCCTTACGTTCCGGGCGAGCAGCCCAAGCTGCCCAATCTCGTCAAGCTGAACACCAACGAGAACCCCTACGGCCCCTCGCCAAAAGTGTGCGAGGCCATCACCCGCGAGATCGGTGACAGCCTGCGGCTATACCCGGATCCGAATGGCGAGCGACTCAAGTCAGCCATTGCGGCCTGTTTTGGCGATATCGAGCCCCGTAATGTATTTGTCGGCAATGGTTCCGATGAGGTGCTGGCACATGTCTTTCTCGGCTTGCTGAAACACGAGCAGCCGATCCTCTTCCCCGACATCAGCTACAGCTTCTATCCGGTTTATTGCGGACTGTATGACATCGAATTCGTGACCGTGCCGCTGGACGCCGCGTTTGCTATCCAGGTGGATGATTATCGGCGCCCGAACGGCGGCATCATTTTCCCCAATCCGAATGCGCCCACGGGTCGACTGCTGCCGCTGGGCGAAATCGCCCGCCTGCTCGACGCCAATCCGGATTCAGTCGTCGTCATCGATGAGGCCTACATCGACTTTGGCGGTGAAAGCGCGGTCACGCTGGTCCAACGCTATCCAAACCTGCTGGTAGTGCAGACACTCTCCAAGTCACGCTCGCTGGCCGGTCTGCGGGTTGGCTTTGCCGTCGGCCATCCTGACCTGATCGACGCCCTCGAACGCATCAAGAACAGCTTCAACTCCTACCCGCTGGATCGGCTGGCGTTGGCTGGCGCGGCGGCGGCCATCGAAGATCGCGAATGGTTCGAGCGCACCCGCCAGGCTGTAATACGCAGCCGGACAACGCTGGTCGTGGAACTGCAAGCGATGGGGTTCGAGGTGCTGCCGTCCGCAGCAAACTTCGTCTTTGCACGCCACCCGCAGCACGATGCCGAAAAGTCGGCGCTGGCACTACGGCAGAAGGGCATCATCGTGCGCCATTTCAAGGCGGCGCGTATCGATCAGTTCCTGCGGATTACCGTGGGGACGGATGAGCAATGCGAGAAACTGGTCGCAGCGCTGAAGGAAATTACTGCGGCTTGATGCGCAGTTCTGCCGCGCGCGCGTGGGCTGTCAGGCCCTCGCCATGCGCCAGCGTGGCGGCAATCGGGCCAAGCGTCTGCGCCCCGGCGGCCGAAATCTCGATGATGCTTGAGCGCTTCTGGAAGTCATAGACGCCCAGCGGCGAGGAAAAGCGTGCGCTGCGTGAGGTGGGCAAAACGTGGTTCGGCCCGGCACAATAGTCGCCCAGCGACTCGGAACAATGGTGGCCCATGAAAATCGCGCCGGCATGACGAATCTTGTCGAGTAAGGCGCGCGGTTCCGCCACCGACAATTCCAGATGCTCGGGCGCAATCCGGTTGGCAATCACGCAAGCTTCGTCGAGGTCGGTGACAAGAATTAGCGCCCCGCGTCCGCTCAGCGAAGCGGCAATCACGTCCTTGCGCGGCATGGTCGGCAGGAGTTTTTCGATGCTCGCCTGCACACGATCAAGGTAAGCCGCATCCGGGCACAGCAGGATCGACTGCGCCAGTTCGTCGTGTTCGGCCTGGGCAAACAGGTCAATCGCCGTCCAGTCGGGATCACCCGATCCGTCGGCAATCACCAGTACTTCGGAAGGACCGGCGACCATATCGATGCCGACCGTGCCGAAAACGCGGCGCTTGGCGCTGGCGACATAGGCATTGCCCGGGCCAACGATCTTGTCCACCTGCGGAATGGTCTGCGTGCCATAGGCCAGCGCGGCCACCGCCTGCGCACCGCCGATGGTGAATACGCGATCCACCCCGGCCAGATGCGCCGCAGCCAGCACCAGGGCATTTTTTTGGCCACCCGGCGTCGGCACAACCATGATCAACTCTTTCACCCCGGCTACCTTGGCCGGAATGGCATTCATCAGCACCGAACTGGGATAAGCCGCCTTGCCGCCGGGCACATAGAGACCGACACGATCCAGCGGTGTTACCTTCTGGCCGAGGCGCGTGCCATCAGCTTCGGTGTATTCCCAGGACGCAATCTTCTGCCGCTCATGATAGATGCGGATACGCTCGGCCGCCTGTTCCAGCGCAGTGCGCTGCACTTGCGGCAAGCCGGCGAAAGCGCATGCCAACTCTGCAAGCGGCAGTTCGAGTGCGGCCATCGACGTGGCCGTCAACTTATCAAAGCGGTAGGTGTAATCCAACACCGCCGCATCGCCCACGGTGCGCACGTTGGACAGAATATCGGCAACCGTGCGCTCGATGGCCTCGTCGGTCGAATTGTCGAAGGCCAGCAACGCATCGAGTGTCGCGAGAAACTCAGGATCGCGGGACGACATTCTGCGGATCATTGAATCGCGCCCTCAATGGCATCCAGCACCGGCTGCAACAGGCCGCGCTTCATCTTGAGGCTAGCCTGATTGACGACGAGGCGCGAGGAAATCTGCATGATCTCCTCAACCTCGACCAGATTGTTGGCCTTGAGCGTTCCACCGGAGGACACCAGGTCGACAATCGCATCGGCTAGGCCCGCCAGCGGGGCCAGTTCCATGGAGCCATACAGCTTGATCAGATCGACATGCACGCCCTTGGCCGCGAAATGCTCGCGCGCCGTGTTGATGTATTTGCTGGCCACCCGCAAGCGTGCGCCACGCCGCACGGCGGCCGCATAGTCGAAGCCGGCGGGGGTCGCCACGCACATGCGGCACTTGGCGATCTTTAGGTCGAGCGGTTGATAGAGAGCGGCACCGCCGTGCTCGATCAGCACATCCTTACCGGCAATCCCGAGATCGGCGGCGCCATACTGTACGTAGGTCGGCACATCGGAGGCACGAACGATGACGACGCGAACGTCGGCACGGTTGGTGCCAATAATCAGTTTGCGGGATTGCTCCGGATTTTCGTTCGGCACAATGCCTGCCGCAGCCAGCAGGGGCAGGGTTTCTTCAAAGATACGGCCTTTCGACAGCGCGATGGTAATCATGGCGCTCATTTTACCCGCCGGATACTCGACGAACTTTTGCACCCAAAGCGATCAGCTTTTCTTCCATACGCTCGTAGCCGCGATCCAGGTGGTAGATTCGATCTACCAGCGTCTCGCCTTTTGCCGCAAGACCGGCAACCACCAGACTCGCAGACGCCCGCAGGTCGGTTGCCATTACGGTGGCGCCGCTCAGTTGCGGCACGCCCGTGACGAAGGCAGTGTTGCCATCAATTTTGATGTCGGCGCCAAGGCGGATCAACTCGACCGCATGCATGAAGCGGTTTTCAAAAATAGTTTCGCGCATCACCGCGGTGCCATTCGCGACGCAGTTAATCGCCATAAACTGGGCCTGCATGTCGGTCGGGAACGCGGGATAGGGCGATGTGCGGATGCTCACGGCATTCAGTCGGGGGGGGGCCTTCAGGCGAATCGCGTCACGCTCGAGGGTAATGTCACAACCCGCATCCATCAACTTGTCGATCACGGCATCCAGATAACTTGCCGAGGTGTGGGTCAGGCGTACATCGCCGCCGGTCGCTGCCGCTGCGCAGAGGTAGGTGCCGGTTTCGATGCGATCCGGCATGATGCGATGCGTGGCACCGTGCAAACGCTCGACACCCTGGATGCGAATCACATCCGTCCCCGCACCCGAGATGCGCGCGCCCATGGACACCAGGCAATTGGCCAGGTCGACCACTTCGGGTTCGCGCGCGGCATTCTCAATCACCGTCTCGCCCTCGGCCAGACAGGCCGCCATCATCAGGTTTTCGGTACCCGTTACCGTCACCATGTCGGTAAACAGCCGCGCGCCTTTGAGACGGGGGCAACGAGCCTGGACATAGCCCTGTTCGACCGTGATCTCTGCACCCATCGCGGTCAGCCCCTTGATGTGCTGATCGACCGGCCGTGCACCGATTGCACACCCCCCCGGCAGCGAGACGCGCGCTTCGCCACAGCGCGCCAGCAAAGGCCCGAGCACCAATACCGAGGCACGCATGGTCTTGACCATTTCATACGGTGCGATCGGATTATCCAGCCCGGAAGCGTCAAGAATCACGGTGCCCGCCGTCCCGCCAGCAGGGAGACCGTCAGGTCGGAAGCGGCCCGAAGAGGCTGCGCCGACTTTTTCAACCTTCACGCCCATCTGCGCCAGGAGCTTGAGCATGGTGCCGATATCGTTAAGATCCGGCACATTAGTCAGCGTCAGTGGCTCGCGCGTCAGCAACACCGCGCAGAGAATGGGCAGGGCAGCATTCTTGGCCCCGGAAATGGCGATTTCACCCGAAAGCGGCGTACCGCCTTCGATCAGCAGTTTATCCACGGGCGTTAAATTCTTCCGGCGTCATGCAGCGCATCGACAGCGCGTGCAGCAATTCGGTTTCGAAATGCTCTCGCAGGACCGCATTGACACGTTGCTGACGCTGCACACGACTCAGGCCATCAAAAACCGGGCTGACAATCAAGGCCTCGAAATGCCGGCCATCGCCGTCGACAGCAAGATGCGTGCAATCAAGTCCGGCGCGGATCCAAACTTCGATCTGTTCTGTTGTCAGCATTGCATTCAAGCCTGTCAGGAAAGCGGCAGAAGATCGCTGACGTCATACACCTGCGCCAGACTGACCAGATTGGCCGGTGGATTATCAATCCGCAAGGTCTTGCCCTGCGCCTCGGCCGCACGCATCCAGCCAAACAGCACAGCCAGTCCAGAGGAATCAACCTCGTCGACAGCGGTTAAATCAAACACCAGCGTCGGTTCTGTTGAGATTTGAATGCCTTTTGAAAACAGCGATGCTGCCGTTTCCAGCGTCATGTCTCCGACAACATGAAAGCCACCGGCCCTAGCCTCAACCGAAACGCTCATTTTGACTGCTGGCGAGTTTCAGCAGACTTGTTCTTTGCCTGAAGACTGCTGATCAGGCCATCCATACCGTTCCCCTGTATCTCTTGGGAGAAGGAGCTACGGTAGTTAGTCACGAGACTAACACCACCGACGATCATGTCATAGACCTTCCAGCCACTCGCGGTCTTCTCGAGGTTATAGACCAAGTCAATCGGCTTGCCTCCGGACTGTTTGATCTGACATACCACCACAGCATCATCCGGCCGAGTCGCATCCGGTTTGAAGGGCTTGAAAACCACTTCCTGAGTACGGTACTGGGTCAAGGCGCTGGAATAGGTTCTGACCAACAGGGCCCGAAACTCGTTAACCAGCACAGCCATTTGCTCCGGGCTTGCCTTACGCGCCTCTTTCCCCAAAGCAAGTTGGGTCATGCGCTGGAAATTGAAATGTGGCAGGACCTTGCTCTCGACCAGATCGATGGTTTTCCGCGTGTTGCCGTTACGGATGTCCTTGTCGCTACGAACAATCTCAAGAACCTCGTTGGTAACATCCTTGACTAGAACATCCGGCGCCTTTTCCTGCGCAGAAACGCCACCGATAGCGAACACAAACACTGCCAGCGCAGCAAGCCAATGCTTCATGATTTCATCCCAAGTGAGAACGGTCAGTCCTGCTGTTCACGCGGCACGTTGCCGTCATGAATCAGGCTACGCCGACGTTGCAGATAGCCGTCGCGAATATAGGCATACTTGTCGAGCGCCGCTTCCTCGATCACTTTGTCGGCCGGCAACAAGTCGGCGCGGTTATCGACCATGCGCAGCGCCAGCAAGGTGTTGCGCGTCGAGACATCATCGACATTGGCAACCGGGTCGGCCTTCACGTCAAGTACCAATCCGACGGTATCGCGCACCGTACGCGGCCCGAAAACCGGCAACACCACATAGGCACCATCGCCAACGCCCCACCGGCCAAATGTCTGACCAAAGTCTTCCTCATGCTTCTCCATGCCCATGTCGGAAGCCACATCGATCAAACCGAGAATGCCGATGGTGCTATTGACCAGCACCCGGCCGATATCGCTGGCAGCTTCTGCAGGTTTGCCTTGCAGCAGGTTGTTAACGCCAATGAAGAGGTCGGCAATGTTGCCAAAGAAATTTGTCACACCGGTGCGCACGGGTGTGGGCATCACGGCATCGTAACCCTTTGCCACTGGCTTGATGATCACGGCATCCAGCCCCTCGTTAAAGGCAAACATCGCTCGGTTAAAGCCTTCAACCGGGTCTTTTTGATTTCCGGAAGTTGCACAACCGCCCAGCGCAACTGTCATAAGCGCAACTGCAACGATTTTTCTCACCGAACCACTTCTCTGCTTGATCATGTTAAGCATGCCTTTTCCTATTTTTTACCTTCGTCCTCAGCCGCCTTGCTGAACATGAACTGGCTGATCAGCTTTTCAAGCACCATCGCCGACTGGGTCTTCTTGATGACCTCGCCAGCTTTCAGCATGTCAGGATCGCCCCCGACCTCAAACCCCACATACTGCTCGCCCAACAAACCAGAGGTGTTGATGGTCGCAAAAGTATCGCGCGGAAACTGATAGCGCGTATCAATTTGCATCGCCACTTTTGCAGTGTAAGTCTCTGGATCAAAGCGGATTTCACCCACCCGACCAACGACCACGCCAGCACTCTTAACCGGCGCCCGCACCTTCAGGCCCCCGATATTATCAAAATGGGCTTGCAAACTGTACGTCTGCCCGACATCCGTTGAGCTCAAATTGCCCACCTTGAGGGCCAAAAACAACAAGGCAGCCAAACCAAGGGCTACAAACACACCCACCCAGAGATCGATTACGGCTCGATTCATCAGATTCCCCTGAACATGAAGGCAGTTAACACAAAGTCAGCCGCCAGAATTGCCAAAGATGAAGTCACCACAGTACGGGTCGTCGCACGCGAGACTCCTTCTGCCGTCGGATCGGCGTCATAGCCCTCGAAAACAGCAATCCAGGACACGATGACACCAAACACGAAACTCTTGATAACGCCATTCATGATGTCCTGGCGAAAATCAACGGCCGCCTGCATTTGCGACCAGAACGCTCCTTCGTCAACGCCGATCAACTGTACGCCGACCAAGTAGCCTCCCAACACCCCCATGGCCGAAAACAGGCCGGCCAACAAAGGCATCGAGATCACTCCGGCCCAGAAGCGCGGCGCCACAACGCGGGCAATCGGGTTAACGGCCATCATCTCCATTGCCGACAATTGTTCGGTTGCCTTCATCAAGCCAATCTCGGCTGTTATCGCAGAACCTGCGCGGCTGGCAAACAGCAAAGCAGCTACCACGGGACCAAGTTCCCGTACCAGCGACAGGGCCACCAGAACACCCAGCGCCTCCGATGAGCCGTAGCGCTGCAAAGTGTCATAGCCTTGCAGTCCCAGCACCATGCCGACAAACAAGCCAGAGACCAGAATGATGATGAGTGAAAGCACGCCGGTGAAATAAATCTCCCGCATGGTGAGCTGGAAACGCTTCAATGCCGTGCCTGAATAAAGCAGCGTCATCAGCATGAAGCGGCTAGCAAACCCCAGACGCCAAAGGCGATCCGTCAGCGCACGACCCAAGCGGCGCAACACATCAGCAGCGCTCATGACCACCATCCATTCGGCTTGGCTGGTTGCTCATGCAACTCCTGCAGGTAAGGCTGCGCGGGATAATGGAAGTTGACCGGCCCATCAATCTCACCCCAGACGAACTGATGCACAAACGGCTCACGGGAATGCTTGATGTCCTCGGCAGTCCCTTCCGCAACAATCTTTCCGGCTGATACGAAATAAACATAATCGACAATTTTCAGGGACTCCTGCACATCATGCGTGACCACAATAGAACTGATGCCGAGCGCATCATTGAGCTTGCGAATCAACTCGCCGACAATTGACAAGGAAATGGGGTCCAGCCCGGCAAACGGCTCGTCGTACATCATCAACATCGGATCAAGGGAAATCGCTCGCGCCAGTGCCACGCGGCGCGCCATCCCCCCGGACAGTTCGGCCGGCATCAGGTGATGCGCACCGCGCAAACCCACCGCATGCAGCTTCATCAGCACCAAATCATGGATCAGCTCTTCGGGTAAATCGGTATGCTCACGCATCTGAAAGGCCACGTTGTCATACACGGACATGTCCGTAAACAAGGCGCCGAACTGGAACAGCATACCCATACGGCGGCGCAATTGGTAAAGGCCGCTCTCATCAAGCTCATGCACCACCTGCCCACCCACACGGACGACACCTGATGTCGGGCGTAACTGCCCACCAATCAATCGCAGGGTGGTCGTCTTGCCACAACCCGACAACCCCATGATGGCAACAACCTTGCCGCGCGGGATCGTCATATTGATCCCGGTCAGGATCGCCCTATTGTCGTAGGCAAAATTGAGGTCGCGAATTTCGACGAGAGGATCGGGAGACACGGAAGATCGGAGTGAGGTTGGCTATCAAGTGCGCGATTATAACCAGCCTCATTATGAAGGGGTAATACGGTAAGATTCCCACATGACCGTTGGTGCCAATGGCAAGCCCCTTCTCCTCATTGTCGACGACGATCTGCTGATCGTTGACACACTCGACTACCTTCTTGAAGAAGACTTTCAGATCGGCCGAGCGGCTTCACGGCCAGAGGCGATGGCATGGCTAAAAAGCCAAGCATCAGCGCCCGCGATTGCGCTGGTTGATCTTGGCCTGCCACCTTGCCCCCACCGTCCCGACGAGGGGTTTTTGCTAATCAGCGAACTGCTGGCAGGAGCACCCAAGATGAGCATTGTCGTGCTTTCCGGACAGAACGACAGTGCCAATGCCCGCCATGCACGCGCCCTGGGCGCCGTCGATTTCGTTGCCAAACCGGCAAGCCCGGAGGCGTTACGCAAACTCCTCCTGAGACTGTTATCGATCGACAATGAACCAACCGTCGACGAACTCCCTCTCATGGGGCATAGCCCCCCCATGCAGAAACTGCGCATGCAACTACGCCAGTATGCCGATACCCCCTTTCCGGTCCTGATTGAGGGCGAATCCGGTAGCGGCAAGGAGCTGGCAGCGGTGGCACTGCACAGACTTTCCTCACGCCGCAACCAGCCCTATCTGACGCTCAACTGTGCCGCCATTGCCCCGACGCTGGTCGAAGCCGCCTTGTTCGGCCATGCCCGAGGGGCATTCACCGGAGCTACGGGAGCCCGCGCTGGCTATTTTGAAGAGGCCAGTGACGGCACGCTCCTGCTAGATGAAATCGGCGAATTGCCCCCCGAGTTGCAGCCAAAGCTGCTACGTGTGCTCGAAAATGGCGAGTATCAGCGTGTCGGCGAAACGCAGGTGCGCCAGTCGCGGGCGCGTATCATTGCTGCCAGCAACCGGGATCTCAAGCAGGAAGTTCGCGCCAGCCGCTTTCGTGCCGACCTCTACCACCGTCTTTCCGTCTTTACCATCTCGGTTCCCCCGCTACGCGAACTGGGGGAAGATCGGCTACGCCTCCTTGAGTATTTCAGGCAGCAAATCGCCCATCAGTTCAAGCAACCCGGTTTTGCGCTCAGCCCGGCGTCCGAAAAGCTCTGGATGACCTACTCCTTCCCGGGCAATGTGCGCGAACTGCGCAATATCGTCATCCGCCTTGCCACGCACCATGCCGGCCAGACTGTAGAACCCGCAGCACTTGCCGAAGAGTTCGATCCGGCAGCGGATACCACGCCGGTGCCACAGCAGGGCCGCGAAACCTTGGTCAACCATGCCATCGAGCAAATGGCTTTACAGGGTGAGCACTTCAAGCTGGACAAACTGCTGCTGCGCTGGGAAGGAGCCTATATTGAGGGCGCGCGACGCCTGGCCAAGGGCAATATGAGCCAGGCAGCCAAGCTGCTGGGCATCCAGCGCACCACCCTGTATAACCGCCTCGAGGTTCTGGCCCGCGAAGGCCTGGCCTCACCTGAAGACGAACCACACCGCTAGCCACCCGAGGCGCCATGTACCTGCAACACTACGGACTGAACGAAGCCCCTTTCCGCATCACCCCTCACACCGATTTCTTCTTTTCCGGTGCCAACCGCGGCGCCACGCTGGAAGCCCTGCTCTATGCCATCGTCCACGACGAAGGCATCGTCAAGATCAGCGGTGAAGTCGGTAGCGGAAAAACCATGCTGTGTCGCGTCCTGATGGAGCGCTTGCCGGAAACCGTCGATATCATCTATCTGGCCAATCCTTCCTTGTCGCGCGACGACATCCTGTATGCGCTGGCTGACGAGTTAGGTATCGCAATCCCTGAACAAAGCCGCAGTGGCGCCGTCATGCGCGCCCTTCAGGAAACGTTGGTGAAACGGCACGCGGAAGGCCGCCAGGTGGTCGTCCTGATCGACGAAGCCCATGCCATGCCGATGGAGACGCTGGAAGAAATCCGCCTGCTGTCCAACCTCGAAACCAACCGCCATAAGCTGTTACAACTGGTGTTGTTTGGACAGCCAGAATTAAACGCCACGCTCGCCCGCGACGACATGCGTCAATTGCGTGAGCGCATCACCCACAATTTCAGTTTGGAACCTCTGGTGCGTGAAGACATCGAAAGGTACCTCGACTTTCGCATGCGCGCCGCCGGCTATCGTGGACCCAATATCTTCGCACCGGCAGCCATCAAACTCATCGCACAAGCCTCGCACGGACTGACCCGGCGCATCAACATCCTGGCCGACAAGGCCCTGCTGGCTGCTTTTGCCAATGGCGGCCATCTGGCCGATACCAGGGAAGTTCGCGCCGCCATTCGCGATTCGGAGTTTGCGACGACACCGACTCTGCGCAATCACCGTCACGCCCCCGTCCTGTGGGCTATCGGCGGTGCGTTGGTCACCCTATTAGCCGTCAGCACCTGGCAATCATTGGTCAAAACCAATCAGGACACCCCCCCGCCGATGCCGGCAACGCCGACACCCGCACCGGTGACACAGCCCACGCAAGCCCCCCGGCCAGCAACAGCGGATATTGCAACGCAGGCAACCACAGCGCTAGACCACGCTCTCGCATCCGGCAAGGAACTGATCGGGCAGGCCGCACCGCACCACTGGGTGATCCAGCTCTACACGAGCGCAGACACCAGTCGGCCAGAACTGGTCGGGCAATATCTGCTCAAGGCACAGGCTGCCGGACTTTCCAAAACGGACTTGCGCGCCTACCGCTCCAACCGCTACGGGATCATCTATGGACTTTATGATTCCTATCGGGATGCCCTCAGTGCCCTCAGTCGGGTTCCCGAAGAGTTGAAGTACGTTCGCCCGTATGCCCGCAAAGTGGCTGGACTGAAGCCAAACCGCAACACCCCGTCAGCCGGATGAACACCCTACAGATCGAAACGTTGCTAAACACATATCGCAGAGGTACGATTCATGCCAACGTCAAACCACCCCCTCGCCACCCGGAAATGAAAAAACTGACATTTTTCTCGGTGCTCGCCTTGCTTGCTTCCGCCTGTAGCAACGCGCCCACCCAGCTACCGGGCGAGGGGCATTTGCGCGCCGAAAAAGTCGGCGCTGGCGGAACGGCATCGATTCCCGCCCCGGTGCAGCAGGTGCTCACCCTGCCCGTACCCAAGCCCACCCCAAAAACCGAAACTTATAGCGTCGTCGTCAATAACGTCAAAGTACAAGAATTGCTGTTTGCCCTGGCGCGCGACGCCAAGATCAACGTTGACATCCATCCGGGCATTGATGGCGCCGTCACCCTCAACGCGATCGACCAGACCCTGCAACAACTCCTGACACGCATTGCCAAGCAGGTGGATCTGCGCTGGGAACTTGACGGACCCAACCTGGCCGTCATGCCGGATACCCCCTTCTTGCGGACGTACAAGGTGGATTACGTCAATATGTCACGCGACGTCTCTGGCACGGTTGCCATCAGCACCCAGATCGCCTCGACAAGTGCGGGCGCAACCACCAGCGCAGGCGGCAGTGCTCCGGGGGGCGGCAACAACTCATCCACCACGGTCACCAGCAAATCCAAGAATAATTTCTGGGATACTGTCGAGCGCAATATCAAAGACATTCTGCGGGAAACCGACAAGATCCTACCTGCAGGATCCAGCGAGACCATCGTCGAGCGGCAAGACGAACAAGCCACCTCCGGCACCGGTGCCCAGCCGCCCTCAGGCCGCAATGCCGCACCAACCAACCTCGCGGCCAGTCCGAATCCGGCGACCCTCCAGCAAAACAACACCACCGTCACCCGTCGCGTCACCTTCCGGGAAGCGGCGTCGGTCATTGCCAACCCGGAAGCCGGTGTCATCGTCGTACGCGCCACATCGCGCCAGCATGAGAAAGTGCAGGAATATCTGGATCAGGTTCTCGCCAGCAGTCGCCGCCAGGTGATGATTGAGGCCACCATTGCCGAAGTCAATCTGACCGACGATTACCAGCAAGGTATCGAATGGGGCCGGGTTGCCGCCGGTATCGCAAAGACCGGTCTGAGCCTGTCACAAGGGGCTGCTACCGTCGCGGGTAGCGGGCTCTTTACCTTGACCGCAAGACAAACCGGTTCGGGTGGCAGTACCTTCACGACCACCTTGAAACTGTTGGAAACCTTCGGCAACGTCAAGGTGCTGTCCAGCCCGAAGCTGAGCGTCATGAACAACCAGACTGCCATGCTGAAGGTAGTGGATAACGTCGTCTACTTTACGGTCAAGGCGGATACCACCACCTCGGCCACGGGCACCGGACAAACCACGGTCACGACCACACCCAACTCGGTATCGGTAGGTCTGGTCATGAGTGTGACCCCACAAATCAGCGAAAACAATACCGTGTTGCTTAACGTCAGGCCAACCATTTCCAGGCTGTTAGGTGAAGGAAAGAGAGACCCGAACCCCAACATTCCGGCAGGGATCAATAATTTTGTGCCGGAAATACAGACTCGCGAAATGGAGTCGATGCTCAGGCTCACCGATGGTGAAGTTGCTGTCATGGGTGGCCTGATGTCCGACGAACTCTCCAACAACACCAACGCAGTGCCCATGCTTTCCAACCTGCCGGGTATCGGTGTCCTGTTCACCTCCCGCAAGGATGTCATGAAGAAAACAGAATTGGTCATTCTGCTCAGGCCCACGGTCATTCGCGACCCCAGCGTTGCCGGCGACTACCGCGACCAGGCGCGCTTCATGCCCAACAAGGACTTCTTCGCCAACAATCCAGGCCCGCAACAACAGCGATTTGATCTCGGGAGTCCTCATCAGTGAGCCTGCTGATGGACGCGCTGCGCAAGGCGGAGCAGCAAAAGCAAAAACTTTCCACGCAAGGTCAGGAAACCAGCGAACAGGGTGGGCTTGCGCTTGAACCGATTTCCAAGCAGGAAGCGCCAACGCACAACGAGGCAGACAATCGCTCTGCCCTACCCGAACTTCCCAGCAGCCTGGAAGCACTCGACGAACAATTCCTGGCCCATGCGGCACAGAGCAGGCCCACCCCCACACCGCATCCTGCCCCCAAACCCCTGCCTCCCCAGCCTACCCGCGAACCGCCGCCGCTCCCAACCAAACCTGAACTTGCTCGCGACAGTGCGCGCAATGTATTCGACGCCAAGCAGCCGCAACCCCGTAACAACCGAAACTTTGCGATTGCCATCGGGCTAACCAGTCTGTTCGCCGCCATCGGTATGGGTGGCTATTTCTGGTGGCAATTGCAGCCCAAAGGTAGTCTGGTGGCCACCCCCAATTTGCCACCCGCGCCTTCCGTACCCATGCCAGCCCCCGCTGTGGTGGCGGCACCGCCGGCCGCCCTACCCGTTGCCGTCCCGCCAGCGCCGACTTTTTCCAGCCCGCTTGCCACCGCCTCAATGGGGCATGGCGAGGAAGAGGAAGAGGACGTCTCCGCCGCCCCCAAACGCAAAATCAAGCCCACGCGGCCCGCCCCCCCGGCAGCGGCCGCCCCCGAACCGGAATCGCCCGTACGCAGGACAAGCACCGCCGCGAAAACCGATCCATTACTCATCCAGGCCCATGAAGCTTACGGTCGTGGCGAAAGCACGCTGGCCCGTCATGCCTGGCTACAAATGCTGGCCAAGGACCCCCTCAACCTTGATGCCCTGCGCGGCTTGGCGGTCGTGGCGCAGCAAAACCAGCAATGGGGCGAAGCCGCCAGCTATTACCAACGCGCACTCGACGTCGACCCAAAGGATGCCATTGCCCTGGCGGGCCTGATGGCACTCAGAGCACCGACTGACATGATTCAGGCAGAGAGCCGCCTGAAAACCCTGCTGGCGGAACAGCCCGATTCTGCCTATCTCAATTTTGCGCTGGGCAATCAGTATGCGCGCCAGCAGCGCTGGGCTGACGCGCAGCAAGCCTACTTCAAGGCCTACACCGTCGAACCGGCCAATGCGGGCTATGCCTTCAATCTGGCGGTCAGTCTCGACCAACTGCATCAGGCCAAGCTGGCCGCCCGCTATTACAACGAAGCACTGGCAGTCACCGAGCGGCAGCCCGGTCAGCCGACCGGTTTCGACCGGATCGAAGTCATCAACCGGCTGAATCAACTACAAGCAGCAGCCATCCCCTGACACGGCCCAAGCGAACCCGATGAACAACAACGTTAGCCGCCAGCCCATCGGTCAGGTACTGATCGCCCAGGGCATCATCAGCGAAGATCAGCTGCGCATCGCGCTGCTCGAACAGATGAAGTCGAACCAGCCGGTCGGCAAGCTGCTGGTCAGTCTCGGCTTTGTCACCGAGGCCACCTTGCGCGATGCGCTGGGCGAGTCGCTCGGCCAAAAATCCATCGACCTGTCGCGCGCCACCGTCGACCCTGTTGCTTTAAGTCTTGTTCCGCGCGAAATCGCCAAGCGCCACCACTTGCTGCCGCTCGACTACGATCCCGATCAGAAGCGCATGACCATCGCGCTGGCCGATCCCAACGACATCGTCGCCCTCGATCGCCTGCGCGCCCTGGTCTCACCTGATCTGATTGTCGATACGGTGCTCGCCGGCGAATCCGAAATCGCGCGCGGTATCGACCAGCACTACGGTTACGAGTTGTCGATCGATGGCATCCTGAATGAGATCGAAACCGGCGAAATCGACTTCCGCAGCCTGTCGACCTCTTCCGACGAATATAGCCAGCCGGTCGTCCGCCTCATCGACGCCCTACTCTCCGACGCCGTCAAACGCGACGCCTCCGACATTCACTTCGAGCCGGAAGCCAGCTTCCTGCGCATCCGCTACCGGATCGACGGCATCCTGCGCCAGATCCGCGCCCTGCACAAATCCTACTGGTCGGCCATGGCCGTGCGTCTCAAGGTCATGAGCGGCATGAACATCGCCGAAACACGCGCGCCGCAAGATGGGCGCATTTCGATGACCATCAACGGCCGTGCGATCGACTTCCGCTGCGCGGCCCAGCCCACCATCCATGGCGAAAACCTCGTCCTGCGCATTCTCGATCGCCAGAAAGGCATCGTGCCGCTCGACAAGATCGGCCTCGACGACGCCCAGACGGAACAGTTGCGCCGCATGATGGCGCGCCCCGAAGGCATCATCCTCGTCACCGGCCCGACCGGCAGCGGCAAGACCACCACCCTCTACTCGATGCTGAATCACATCAACGAAGAGGGCGTGAATATCATGACGCTGGAAGACCCGGTCGAATACCCGATGGCGATGATCCGTCAGACCTCGGTGGCCGAAGCCGCCAAGCTCGATTTCGCCAACGGCATCCGCTCGATGATGCGGCAGGACCCGGATGTCATTCTGGTCGGCGAAATCCGCGATGCTGACACCGCCGACATGGCCTTCCGCGCTGCCATGACAGGGCACCAGGTATTTTCCACCCTGCACACCAATTCGGCACTCGGCGCCATTCCGCGTCTGCTCGACATCGGCGTACTGCCCGACATTATGGCCGGCAACATCATCGGCGTCGTCGCGCAGCGACTGGTGAGAAAACTCTGCCCCCATTGTCGCAAACCCTATCCAGCCGGCAAGGGCGAGTTGCACCTGCTCGGTGCCGAGCCACTTCGCCAGACGCCGATTCTCTACCGCCCGTCGGGTTGCCCGCAGTGCGACTACCAAGGCTATCGCGGGCGCGTGGCGATCATGGAAATTTTGCGCATGGATGGCGATCTCGATGACCTCGTGGTACGTCGCGCCACCCTCCGCGAGATTCGCCGTGCCGCCAGCGAAAAGGGCTTCCGCACACTCGCCGAAGACGGCCTGCGCCGGGTACTGGAAGGCATCACCTCGCTGGATGAGGTCGCACGCGTGGTTGATCTGACCGAGCGGATGTAATCCACTTCATGTCGCTCTACGCCTACAAAGCGATGGATGCGAACGGCCGGCTGATCTTCGGCCGGATGGATGCCATTAATCCCGTCGACCTCGAAATGCGCCTGAAGCGCATGGAACTGGATCTCATCAGCGGCGATCCGGTCAAGCAGGGCGGCTTCGGCGGAATGAAGATCACGCGCCGAGAGCTCATTACCTTCTGCTTCCATCTGGAACAGCTCTCCCGCGCCGGCGTGCCCTTGATCGAAAGCCTCACCGACCTGCGCGACAGCCTGGAAAACCCGCGTTTCCGCGAAGTCATCGCCGACCTGATCGAAAGCGTCGAGGGTGGCAAGACGCTCTCCCAGGCGCTTTCAAGTCATTCCAAGGTGTTTGATAATGTATTTGTCAGCCTCATCAAGGCCGGCGAGGAAAGCGGCAACCTCACCGAGGTCTTGCACAGCCTGACCGAAACACTCAAATGGGAAGACGAACTGGCAGCGCAAACCAAGAAACTGATCATGTACCCAGCTTTTCTTGGCGGTGTCATTATCCTCGTCACCCTGTTCATGATGATGTACCTCGTCCCGAAGATGGTCAGCTTCATGAAGAACATGGGGCAGGAGTTGCCGCTCCACACCCAGGCACTGATTGCCACTTCGAATTTCTTCGTGAACTACTGGTACATCGCCCTCGGCCTGCCCTTTCTCCTGATCATCGCCGCCACGCTGGCGGTGCGCACCAACCCCCGGGCGCAACGTCGCTACGATGCGGCAAAGCTGGCCTTTCCTTACATCGGCGACATTCTCAAGAAAATCATCCTGTCGCGCTTTGCCGGTGTCTTCGCAATGATGTACGCCTCGGGCATTTCGGTGATCGACTCGATCCGCACCACCCAGAATATCGTCGGCAACACGGTCATCCGCGAAGGGCTTGAGCAAGTCGAGCAGATGATCAACGACGGCCAGAACATCACCGTTGCCTTTCAGAACGTGGGGCTGTTCCCGCCCCTGGTGATTCGCATGCTGCGGGTCGGTGAAAGCACCGGCTCGCTGGACACCGCACTAAGCAATGTCAGTTACTTTTACAATCGGGATGTCCGTGAGTCGATTGCCCGGGTGCAAACCATGATCGAACCTGCCATGACCGTGATCGTTGGCGTCATCATGGGATGGGTCATGCTGTCGGTCCTCGGCCCGATCTACGACACCATCAGCAAACTCAAGATCTGATTCGGCCTATGCCCACACGCTGCGTTCTCCTGCTCGATCCCGCCGGCCTCAGCCTCTATCAGGTCGGCGGCAGCGCCGTGAATCGTGGCGAGCACTTTCCAGCCGATGAATCCGGCTATGAGCGCTTTGCCCATTTCTTGCGTGGCCACGACAAGTGGCTTTACACCCTCCTTGCCGACGTCGCCGAAGAGGGTTTCCAGCTGGAGGACATCCCCTTCAGTTCCGGCAAGGATCGTGCGGCCATCATCAAGCGCAAACTCGGCCAGTATTATTACGGCACACCCTTCTCCCTGGCGCGCTCCGAGGGGCGACTGAAACAAGGCAGACGCGACGAACGTCTGCTCCTGATGGCCCTGACCCAACCACAAACCCTTGATCCATGGCTCTTGCGGCTGGATGAAGCCCAAGTTGCGCTCCAGGGCATCTACTCGCTGCCGCAATTGGCGGCCCAGTTGCTATCCGAGGATGCCAGCGCCCAGCAACTGCTGATCGCGCCCACCCCGGCAGGGCTGCGGCAGGTCTTTTTCGACCATCGCCAGTTACGGCTTTCGCGTCAGACACCACTGGCCACCGGCAGTGCCCAGGAAACCGCCATTGCCACCGCGACCGAAGCCGGCAAGATGCACCAGTATCTGGCCGGTCAGCGCCTCATCGACCGCCAAAAGCCACTGGCCGTGCGCGTCGTTGCCCATCCCGATCAGGTCAGCGCCCTGCGTGAGCGTTGCCAGGATACCGACACCCTGCATTTCGATATCATCGACCTGTTGCAGGAAAGCACGCGTCTTGGCTTGCGAAAATACGACGGCAAGCTGCATGCTGGCATGCTCTTTTGCCATCTGCTGGTCAAAAAATCGCCCTCTGAACAGTTTGCCTTGCCGGCGCAACGTCGTTTCTTTCGCCTCTGGCAAATCCGTTTTACGCTCAACACCGTCAGCGCGCTCATTCTGGCCGGCGGGCTCCTGTTCGCGACCAAGTTGTTCCTTGACACGCTCGATTTTCAGACGGAAATTCAGCAGATCGAGCAACAAACCCGGCTCGATCAGCAACGCTATGACGCCACCTTGGAGGCCCTCCCCAAAATCCCCCTGACGACGGACAATCTGCGGGCGCTGGTGACGCGTTTCGAGGCAGAAAGCCGGCGTGCGCAGGGGATGGGACCGACGCTGGCACAACTCAGCCAATCCATGGAGCGATTCCCGGACATCAGCCTCGACAAACTCGAATGGCAACTCCTTGAGAAGCTGGAAGTCACGACGGCAGTGACGCCTTTTCCGGGCAGCACGACGCTCGCCTCGCTGGGCAGCGGGCCTTTCGCACAACTCACGATCAATGCACGCCTGCCTGTCAGCCTGGCCAGCATGCAAACGGCGCAAATCGACCGCGTCAATGCATTCTTCCAGGATCTGGCCCAGACACCGGACACCGTCGTTCTCATTCAGCAAATGCCTGTCGATGCGCAATCCACCACGACGCTCAAGAGCGACCAGGAGCGCGGCACCCCCGAAGCGCCACGCTTCGCCTTCCGCCTGATTCGCAAACTGTAAGCCGGCCATGAGCACACCCTCCCCATCCGTCACGCCCATCGCCACCTTCAGTCTTTCCAGCCTGGGGCTTTCCATCGGCCTGCTGATCGGCGCGCTCCTGATCGCGGCGGCTGCCGTCACCTGGACGTTCCAGCAGTCCCAGCAAGCCGCTCAGCAGCACAAGCAGGCGCAGGCGCGGCAAAGCGACACCCGGGCACGCCTCGCCCGCGTCAATGAGGACGAGCGCGATATCCGCGAGAAAATTGCCCGCTACCAGGAAATCGTCCAGCGCGGACTGACCGAACCGGAACAGCGCTTGCACTGGGTCGAAGCCCTGAAGTCGATCAAGGCATCACGTCGCCTGCTCGGCCTGACCTACGAAATCGCGCCACAACAGCCGCTCGACCCCAAACGGGTCGCCTCCGGCGGTCATGATTTTCTCGTCAGTACCATGAAGCTCGACATGCCCCTGCTGCACGAAGATGACCTGCTCGGCCTGCTGGGCGATTTATCAGCGCAAGTTCACGCGCTCATCAGCGTCAAACGCTGCCAGATCGACCGCCTCGAACCCGGCAACGTCGGGGGCGCCAACCTCAAGGCAAGTTGTGAAATCAACTGGATCAAGCTGCAGGAAAAGCGATGAAGCAGACGCCAGCAGCCCTCCTAACCATCCTCGCCGCGCTATGCGTCGCGCCGGCTCAGGCACAATCCACCATGGCCCCCGTGGGGAGACTGTTCTTTGCACCGGAAATGCGCGTCCAACTTGAGCGCCAGCGCCAGCTCAACCTTCAGGAATCCCGCAGCCTGGAAGCCGGCACCATCCGCCTTGATGGCATTGTCGTGCGCTCATCGGGAAAATCCACCGTCTGGGTCAACAATCAGGACACCCGCGCAACTGGTGTCGTTACCAGCACCTCGCGCAAACACCCCGGCCAGGCCACACTGATCACCGGCAACGAAGCCCCCGCCGATCTCAAGGTCGGAGTCACCCTGGATCGCGCCACCCGTGAAACCAGTGGCGGACTGGCGGGGGGCGAAATCCGGGTGCGCCCCGGCAAGTAAATGTCGGCGCTGGCGGGACGGCATTCCTCTACCCGTCAGCGCGGTGCGGCGCTGCTGGTCTTTCTGATGATCGTCGTTACTGCGGCACTGACCTTCGCCGTCAACAACCTGACGCCCGAAGCCGTCGAAGCACGGCGAATGCAAAAAACCCAGCAGGCGCTGGCCACAGCCAAGCAGGCATTGCACTGGTATCTGCAGACCTTTCGCGACCGGCAATACCAGATCGATGCCAACACGCATTACGCCTACGGTTACCTGCCGTTGCCCGATCTCGGCAGCAACAACAACACCAACGTAGGCTGCACGACGGAAGGCTGCGATGCCAATCTATCCGGTAGCGCGCTGAACAAAACCATCATCGGCCGTTTGCCATGGCAACTGTTTGGCACGGGGCCCCTGCGTGATGGCCACGAAGAATGCCTCTGGTTCATCGTCTCTGGCAGTCACCAGCGCGTCGAAAAAACCGTCCCCATGAACTGGGACACACTGGGTCAGATCGACATCGTCACCGTCGCAGGCGCCAGCTCAGAGACGTTGCACAGCATACTGGCCAGCGTCCACGACCGCCCAGCCGCCATCATCTTCTCACCGGGGCCACGCTTGCCGGGACAGGATCGCAGCGCAAACGATGGCAACAACGTCAGCATCTGTGGCGGCAACTACAGCCCCGCCAACTATCTCGACCCCAACCTGCTCATCGAGACGACCACAAGCACCTACTTCGCCGGCGCCATCAGCAACAACACCGCCAGCACGCCACTGGCCTTGCAAACACAGGGGAAACTCTACCGCGAGAACAATGCCTACCGACGCAGCTGCTCCGCCAGCAACAGCGCCTGCACCCTGGCGGGTAACGACGCCGGGCAAACCGTCAAACCGGATGAGCTCTTTGAACAGGTACGCCGCAATGCCTACTTCCGTCAGGACATCAACTCACTGCTCGACCGCATGGTCAGCTGCCTGCGCGACACGACCCCGGCCGCATCGGCGAGCAAAGTACCCGCCAGTGCCTGTTATGCCGATAGCGTCGCTCCGCAGAACTATTTCTCCCATTACAGCGACATGATCTTCGTTTCGCCAGCCACCAACGTCAATGGCCAAGGCAGTACGGATTGCAACGGGGCGCTGCTCTTCGCAAGCCAGCGCGACGCTGGTCAGCTGCGCGACAGCGTGACGAATCGGGCCAACGGGGCCAACTATCTTGAAGGCACCAATCTCACCGGGATTCAGGGCAGCGGCATCTTCTCCGGCCCTGAAATCTTCGCGCGTGTCTCCACCACCCAATCGGCTGCACAGGACATCGTGCGCTGCATCCCCAGCACTCCCAATTTCGTCACCGTCACCACCCAGGCAGCGACCGGTCTGCCACCGCTGGCCAGCTATGCCCCGGCAACACAAACATTGACACTCGGCCAGACCGTCAGCACGACACTCAATGCAGCCGTGGCTGGCTATCTCTACGGCTGTGCCTGGAAGCCCGAGACCCATGCCATGGGGGGCGGCCTGCGCAGCTACTTCATGTTCCGCATCAACGACGCCGGCTTTTCCAGCGCCCCGGCCGAAGGCATCACCTTCGCCATTGTCGATGGCGACCACAATGACATCACCGCCTGCGGTGCCGCCGCGCAGCACATGGGCTATTCCGGCAACAACAACGAAAGCGCCTTCATCGTCCCGCCCAAGATCGGTTTCGAAATCGACCCACGCGCCAGCCGCAACCAACACCCGACCGATCCGAACTTCTACTTTGACGAAACGGTCAGCAATCCCCTGAACAATGGCCGCAACGACCCGGCCACCACGTCGTCGCAATATCGCGGTGGCCATGTCGGCTTCGTCTATTGGGGTGGCGACAGCAGCATTGGCGCGCTGGCAGCCGAACAGGACGACAACGTCCACGGCCACCCGCTCGCCCCTTACAGCCTTGGTCGCACGGGCTACCCAATCCCGCCGACCAACCCCAGCGCACCGAATCCGCCACTCAGCGTCCCCCCGGATATACCGCAAGGCATCTACAAGCTCGACCCGAGCCGCAGTGCCGTCCCCGTCAACAAGGACATCCACGTCCGCGTCGAACTCACACGCACCCCTTCAGATGCCAATCTGGCCAAGGCCCGCGTCGCCACCACCACCGCCCTCAACCTTGCCACGCCCGGTGCCGCGATCGACAACGTCTTCCTCGTCAGCGGCGACCGCGTGCTGGTCAAGGATCAGGCCGATGCCAAAGAAAACGGCGTCTATGTCTGGAGCGGTAGTGCGCTTGCCCTGAGCCGTGCGAGCGACTTCAACAGCGCCCAGGCACTCGACGGAGCCGTCATCGAAATCAGCCAGGGCGCAATCAACGCGCGTTCCTTATGGCACCAGACCACCGCCAGCCCAACGCTCGGCACCGCGACCATCGGCTGGCACGCACTGCGCGTAAAAGTTGCAACAACACAGGCGTTGACAAACGTCACCGCCCCAGGATCGCGTATCGACGGCATCCTGATGAAAATCGGTGACCGCATTCTCGTCAAAGATCTCGGCATCTACACCTGGCAAAGCGCCATCGCCGCGTTAATGCCCGTTGCTGTCCACACCAACACTGTTGTCCAGGTGCAGCAGGGCAGCGATGCCTCCGGCTGGTGGCGCTACGACGGTAGCAACTGGTCGCGCCAGTCCGTGCGTGTGGCAACACAAGCCAACATAACCCTCGCCACACCCGGCGCAGTCATTGATGGCATTACGATGGCCAACGGCGACCTCATCCTCGTCAAGTCGCAAACCACCGCCAGCGAAAACGGTCTCTATACCTGGAGCGGTGCGGCAAGCGCGCTAACCCCGGCCACCTGGCCTGCCGCTGGCCTGATGCAGGTCGTCGCAGGCAGTGATAGCGGCCGCGCCTACCGCCAAACTGCCAGCACGGTCTGGGCTTCCATCGACGGCTCGCCCAGTTACACCCTTGAAGCCTGGATTCTGCAAGACAGCCTCACCGACGCCAATCGTATCGCCGCCATGAAAAACACCACGCGCCCGATGAGTTTGCTCTCGCCCACCTTCACCGCCCATCTGCGCGATACCCCGAAAATCCCGTATCCTTTCCGCAACGTGCGGCTCGGCTACACCATCGGCCAGCGCAACACCGTCATGGACCAAAGTTTCACCCTCAGCAACGCCTTCACGACATGGATCGACTGACTGTCCCCTTGATCGCCGTCCCGCCGGCGCCGACAATTACCGAGCGCGGCTTTACCCTGACCGAAATGGCCGTGGTGCTCGCCATTGTCACCCTGCTGATCGGCGGCATGATCCTGCCCATGTCCGCCCAACAGGACATTCGCTACAACTCCGAGACACAGAAAACGCTTGCCGACGTCACCGAGGCGCTCTACGGCTATGCCGCCAGCCATTCGGCCAGTAACGGCAAGCCCTACCTGCCCTGCCCGGACACCGACAACGATGGGGCCGAAAACCGTTCGGGAGATGCCTGTACCAGCGCGGAAGGCAATCTTCCATGGGCCGAGCTCGGCGTCGGCCGCTTCGATGCCTGGGGCAATGCCCTACGCTATCGCGTCACCGACAGCTTTGCGAACAAAGCGTCCGGCTTCGCGCTACTGTCCGCCGGCGACCTGCGCATTTGCGACAGCAGCGCCTGCACCGCCGTACTCGCCAGCAACATCCCTGTTGTGGTGCTTTCGTTAGGGAAAAACGGGCTGACCACGCCCACCGATGTCGACGAGGTCAAGAACAAGACCATCGACCTGGCCGACAAAGACTTCGTTCAGCACACCCAAACCCCCGGCTTCGATGACATCGTGACCTGGCTCCCGCCCAGCATCCTCATCAATCGTATGGTTTCGGCGGGGCGGCTACCTTAGGGCTTGCCAAGTATTCGCCGTCCCGCCAGCAGGGAGGCCGTCAGGCCGGAAGCGGCCCGAAGAGGCTGCGCCGACTTTCAGTACCCATCAAGGAGGAATATTATCGTCAAACCTTCAATACCGTCACCAAGCTCGGCTTCAGCAGCCGACGAAAGCCTTTGTCGAAGGTGACCAGATGTAGGTGATGGTGGTGAGCCGCCGCTGCAATCCAAGCATTGGGAATCGCATTGCCCGTGAGATCATGTTGCGCGCACAATCGCTCAACCTCTGGCCACTCGTCACCCAAAGAAGGCAAATAAACCCCCGGCGAATCCAGAATGGCGCGTAAAAATGCCTGTGCTGCCGCCAGCGGTGTGGGTTCCTGGAATACCTTGGGATGTGTCACCAAGCGCAAAAAACCAGAGGCCACCATCGGCAAGATCGCCAACGGCTGATTGGCACCACTATTGACCAGCGCCGTCTTCAGCCAAGCGTGCGCCACTGCGTGGTGCGGATGATCCTGACGGGACGCCGCCGCCAACACATTGACATCGGGCGTCATCGAGCCGGGCCCGACTCATCGGCCGCGTCGAGCAGGGCACGCTGACTCAAGGTATCTCGTATCGTTGGCTGTAGCCCCCCACGGCCGGCATAGACCGGCAACACCAGATGGCACGCATCCGGCCGAACGGTTTGTGCTGCACGCAAGCGCAACGATAAGCTTTCCTCAATCAGGCGTGTCAGGCTGGTATGTTCCCTGGCGGCAAACGATTTGGCCTGTGTCAGCAATTCATCGTCAATATCCAGTGTCGTTCTCATGGTGAAACCCCTCACAGTCAAACTGCCAGCAAATGCAGATTTCTGCATATCTTATACCGTGAGACCACTTATGCCAACAACTCGCTTACACCCTGTCGTTTTACACGACACCGACACTTTCCACACCCACCAAACAAATCAGCCGCCCGAAGGCGGCTGTTTAATCCTGCGAATATCGTGGTCTGATCCCTATTATTTCTTTCCCCTTGCCAGGCCGCTCGAATTGACAGCCCGCCGCTAACAGCAAGCGTTTCAATTCAGGTGCAAAGTTGCTGCCCATCAGTGCGCATTTCGATGAGCGACAGAGAATTTCCGTGCAAGAAGTTCAAAAGGCACTTCGGCTCCATCTTGATAGCCGTTGGCATCGAGTAGTTCTGGCACAAGGATTTCGAGCTTCGCAGACAATGCTTCAAGCGTATCTGCTTCTGTCACAAGGCCTGGCACGTCATCCGAGGTTGCCACCCAAACAGACGCTTCGTCATCCCATTCAGCACGAACAAAATAAATCTTGGGCATTGCGTCACCTTTCGTTAGCTAACAAAGCACATTGTAGCTTCATCTGCTGTTTCACCCCCACCAAGTAAAACAGCCACCCGAAGGTGGCTGTATTGTTTCTGCATCGTATTTATGGTCTGACCCCGAATATTGTCGCACAAAGAAACCGGACGGGCACTTAGCTGGCGACGGGGCGGGTGGGGAATGGCCGAATAAAATGGGCCCTTTAATTAATCAGAGCAATTTGACCAACGCAGCAACAATGGCAATCGAGGCGGCCATCATCGTTCCCAGCCGCAATGTCAGCCGCAGTTCCATGCGTTCCAAGTCATCCTTAGTCACTAGGCGTTCATCGATCAGACGAGCCTGCTCTTCTGCCAGAATTTCAGCTTGCCGCAGCGGCATACCTGCTTCTGTCAGCGACTTGACGAATTTGTGGGTATCGAAAGTAATCGTGCTCATGGTGGCGAGTGTAGCAAAAAAAACAGCCACCCGAAGGCGGCTATTTAATCAACTCAGACTAAGTCTGGATTAGCACGTATTCGTGGTCTGACCCCGAATACGTTTAATTGATTAGCCAAACAACTTCAGTAGCACACCGACAGACATCGCGAGATTGAATCCGACCATCCATTTGAGGAGATTCAGATCGCTTTCAACCTTGTTGAAGCGATTTTCATAAGCAGCAAGAGCCTCAGCGGCCTTTTTTGCCTTTTCTTCGGTTGCCCCCGCTTCCTTCAGCGCGTCATAGACTTCAAAAATCATCGTACTCATCGCGAAACCTCCTTTGCGGCGAGTATATACCAAGTAAAACAGCCACCCGAAGGTGGCTGTTTTGATTCTGCATCACAGCAGCACAAGGCTGCGGGTGAATTAGAAGGAGTGGCTCAGACCAGCAGCAATCAGACGTGCCTTCTTGTCGAGTTCGACGAGGTTAGTATTACCGTAGAAGGTAGCCGTCGAACCCGACTTGGCATCGGCAGTGCTATAGCCAACATAAGCGGTGGTGCGCTTGGAGAGGCCATGCGTGTAGGCCAGTGCCCACGACTTGGCGCCTTCGCTCAGAGCGTTATCCGTGCCCTTCGAGGTGGCGTAGCTGAAGTGGACATTGCCCGTGGCAGTGACAGGCGCAACTGCGCTGAGGCTATAGCCCTTGCCCCGCTTGTCGTTAGCCACTTCCGTTTTGAAGTTTGTGTAGTTCGCCATCAGCTTGACAACGCCGAGGTCATAGCTACCGCCCAGGGTGGTCTGCCTGGTGCCAGCGGTGTTGCCAGCTGCCGAAGTATTGCCAATGCGCTGATAAGCCAAGCCGACACCGACGGGGCCTGCAGCATAGTTGGCAGTCATGTCCCAACCGGTCTGACGAGCGACGGTGGTGCCGTCGTTTGACTTGATTTCGCCCGCAGTAGCGCCGTTTTCAGCAACACCGAACACGCGAGCAACAGCAACGTTGAAGCCGCTCATGTTCGGGGAAACATAGGCCGCAGTGTTGCTGACGCGGTTCGCATAGTCCCAACCCGTGCCACTAGCGCCACGAACTTGGCCTTCAGGACTCAGACCGGTGCCGAACAGGGCAGCATAGCGGCTGTTGTGAGCACCCGTCAAGGTGAGCATACGACCCAAGTTGAATGCGCCCCAGCTATTGCTGCTCAGGCCGATGGTTTGCTGGCGGGCAAGGGCAGCTGCACCACCACCAATGGCTCGGTTCGCATCGTTAACCAATGTATACTCAAGCACGAAGTTAGCCTTCAAGCCGCCACCCAGGTCTTCCGTGCCACGGAAACCGAGGCGCGAAGTTTGAAGCCCGCTAGAGTCAATACCCCGCTTCGACTTGACGCTAGCTGCCAGTGTGTTGTTGGTGCTCAGGTCAACGTAGGCGGCATCAACGATGCCATAAACGGTTACGTTCGACTGGGCGAAAGCGGCGCCAGACATCAGGCCAGCAACTGCCAGAGCGATGATTTTCTTTTGCATGTAAAACTCCTTAATTAGGGTTTGCTTAGGTTGATTCGGGTTCAATGACTCCACGTGGTTGGTCACTGTTCCCGCTTTTCCCCAACTGCTTGAGGGTGTGTGCATTCTGCCAGTGCATCTTGCCGAGGGGCGACAGGAAATGGCTTTCTTGCAACTAAAGGTCTAGTGATTGTTGTTTTTTGGCAACCGGCCAAGCCTGCCCCTGCCCCAGATCATTGGCGACCCAACAGCCGGGCCAGCGCTACCGCCCCTGATTCCGGTCAGCAAATCGACTGGTGGGCGGGGATGAAATCCGGGGGCGCTACCCAGCCCCCGTGCGCACGCTGGATGCGCGCATTACGGCCTGGCGGGCAGAGGAATTCGTGCATTCATCGAGCGAGCGGGAGCGCAGTGACATATTGACCAATGTGAATTCGAGGGACTTGCCATGAACTTAGACCAGCGTATCACCATCGACCCCGAACAATGCGGCGGACGCCCCTGCATTCGAGGTATGCGCATTCGCGTCATCGATGTACTTGATCTACTGGCTAACGGCCTGACGCACGAGCAGGTGCTGGCCGAATTGCCCGATCTCGAGCCTGAGGATATTCGCGCATGCCTGAGCTATGCCAGCCGGCGCTTCGATCATCCCGTGCTGATGGCTGCATGATCTGGCTGACTTGCGGCAACACATCCAATGACGCATTGAAGGTGTTGCTGAACGCAACTTTTGCAGATGCCATAACGCTGATCGAGCGGGGTGAAGCGCTTGTTGAGATTACGGATAACGGACTGACTCGAACTTAGCGACAAGAGAAGTTTCCCAAATGTCGGCGCTGGCGAGACGGCCTGCCTTGACCCGAGCCCCTGCTTCCTGCGAAACTGCTCACCATGGATTTGCCCACCCCATTGTCATCCTCAGCCAGCTTCATCCAGCGCCTGCGCACTGCCGGCATCGAACCGGAAGATAGCGAGGAGACCCAGCTTAACAAGCAGTTGCTGATGTTTGCCACAGGCTTGTTCAGTGTCGCCTCGATGGTTTGGCTGGCGATTTACTTGTTCATGGGGCCGCAATTCCCGATGAACTTTCCCTATCTGTTTCTGCTGGCGATGACGGCCAATGTGCTGATTTACATCCAGACGCGCAATTTCAGCCTGTTCCGCATCTCCCAACTTTCGCTGTTTCTGTTTGCCCCTTTCGTCATGCAATGGGGCGTGGGCAACTTTATGGATGCCAGCGGTATCGTCCTCTGGGGACTGATCGCGCCGGTAGGCGCCATCCTGTTCTTTGGCGTACGCGAGTCGCAGGCCTGGTTCTTTGCCTGGGCCTTCCTGATCGCCCTTTCCGGTGTTTTCGATTATTTGCTGACGGATGCCACGCTGAAACCCGTCATGCAGATTCCCGCGCGCACCAGCGTGGTATTTTTTGCGTTGAACTTCCTTTTCGTTTCCACGATGATTTATCTGCTGCTGCGCTTCTCCATCGCCGAGAAGCACAAGGCGCAGGCGCGCTTCGAGGAAGCCCACCGCGCACTGATGCATGAACAGGAGCGCTCCGAGCGCCTGTTGCTCAATATCCTGCCCGCCCCGGTGGCCCTGCGCCTGAAGAATGCCGAGCATACGATTGCCGACGGGTTTGCCGATGCCACCGTGATGTTTGCCGATATCGTCAATTTCACCCAGGTGGCGGCCAACATGACGCCCAGCCAGGTGTTCAGCATGCTCAACAGCATCTTTTCGGCCTTTGACGACTTGGCAGAGCGTTACGGGCTGGAAAAGATCAAGACGATTGGCGATGCCTATATGGTGGCGGGCGGTCTCAATAGCGATAACGCGGACTATTCGGCCGCCATTGCCGAGCTGGCGCTCTCCATGCAGGCAATGTTGCAACAGGACTTCGCCGTCAACTCGTCGCATCTGGAAATGCGCATGGGCATTGGCACCGGGCCGGTGGTCGCGGGCGTGGTGGGCAAAAAGAAGTTCATTTACGATCTCTGGGGCGACACAGTTAACCTCGCCAGCCGCATCACCAGTGAAGGCGTGCCGGGGATGATCCAGTGCGATACCGCCACCTACCGGCGCCTTTCCGATCGTTTTGATTTCCACGAGCCCCAAACCATTTATCTGAAGGGCAAGGGTGACATGACGGTCTATCGCCTGATCGGACGTAAAGCAGCCGTCTAAGCGGGCGCCAGACGGAAACGCACGGCCCCGGCCCGGTTCTCGACTAGCTTGAGGTGATAAGCATGGTGTTCGGCCAGCCGCGCACACTGATAAAGCCCGATGCCCAGCCCATGATCGGAGGGCAGGCGATCGAGAAATAGCCGGTTTGCAATGTGGGCAGGCATCTCACTGCCGTGATCGACCACCTCCAGAACCGGCGCGTCCGCCTCCAGCTTGAGCATGATTTCTGCCTGCAGACCGGCTTCCCGCTTGCGTTTTTCGGCAATGTTTTGCAACAGGTTTTCGGCAACCGTGGAGAAAAGTAGCGCATCCGGCACTTGGTGGTATGCCGTAATGCCCTGAATCGAAAACTTCACGGCCGCTTCGTTATACCGCCCCCTCAAGTTCTCAAACCAGACGACTGCCGCTTGCGGGCTTGGCTTCTCGCCGACATGCGGGCTGTTCAGCTTGGCAAGCGTTTGCCTCAGGCGCGAAGAAATCTCCGGCAACTGCCGCCGCAACAACTCATTGAAGCGTGGCGATGCGTCACTCCCGGGCCGTTCAGCAGCGGCACACAGGGCATCCAAAGACTGCAGCAGGTTCTTCATGTCGTGCGTCATCCGCGCACCGGTTTCATGCACCGCCTCGACAAACGTCAGGCGCTTGAGCGTCTGCGCGCGCTGCTTGTCCGCGTAAATCTCCATCAACAAGCGGATTGCCAGGCCATATTGCCAACGCAATGACGGGCTGGGGGCTACGCGACAAACCAGCGTCAGGCGCGTCTGCCCATAGTCGAAGCGGATCAGACGGCCGTTCTGCTCGCCATACGATCCCTGTTCGCTTGCAGTCTGCCAACGCACACCCACCACCGCATGCAGATGTCGCGTCAGCAGGGCACAGGCCTGGGCCAGAAAATCGTCCGGGCGCTCCTCGCCCTGCGACAAATTGGCCAGCGATTCGAGCCATTCCTCAAAGGGCATGCCGATTGACAGCACGTGCTGCGCCACGGCCCCGCCCAAGCCGCCGAACCCGGCCCGTGGATTCCAGATAAATCCCAGCAACAGCAAGGTTCCCGATACCAAAAACAAGGTTGCCATCAGCGACTCGATATAGGCAATTTTGAAGATTAGCGAAAACCCCAGGCTGCCCAGCACGATCAGTCCCATCGTCTGGAACACCATCACGCCATAGATGTAATCGATAATTTCCGGCCGCGTGCCGGTCTCGGCCTGCTCGGCCGGCAGGAAAGCCATCAGCAGCACAACCCCGAATGCCAGGTGCCCGGCTTTCATCGGCACAATCAAGCTCCCCACGAGCGGCTCAACCGACGCGGGCAGGGCAACCGTCATCAATGCGGTGGCCAAGTATCCCAATGCCAGCAGATAGAACAGGCGCTCCCATCGATCGGGAAACAGGAACACCTTGCCGCCGACCACGCCTGTCAGCAGCATCAACCAAAGTACGATGAGCCACCAATTGAGATAGCTGGCAAACAACGTTGCCACCAGGATCACCAGCGCCACACCGCCAAACCCCAGCCGACGGTGCGACTGAACAAAGGGCTGCCACAGCAACCCCACCCCGATATGCGCGAGGAACAACAGGCGCCCAATGGTCGTACCGGGGCCAACCACCATCACCAACTGCACGCTGGCCAGCAAGGCAAGAAACAGCGCGCGGCGCTGAACAATAAGGGGGGGGATTGAAATCATCATGACGTCTCAATGGGATTGTAGTTACTTCATTTCCCCCATCCATAACTGACCAAATTTCGACAATACGTCGATGATTCGACAGTCATGCCGCGCCGACATCGGACCACCGCCTCACGAAAATCCCGACGGAAGTCGCAATACCTTGTTTTACAATACATATTCAAAACTCATCTATGCCATAAGGTGATGGCATAGATGGTGCTTTAATCCAAGCGTAAATCTGACTTTAGTGGAGATCGCAATGAAAAAGCAATCCGGCTTTACCCTCGTCGAAATCGCCATCGTGCTCGTCATCATCGGCTTGCTGCTCGGTGGCGTGCTGAAGGGGCAGGAGTTGATCAATAGCGCGAAGGTGAAGAATTTCGCCAATGATTTTCGTAACGTACCGCTGTTCATCTACGGCTACCAGGACAAATACAAGGCTCTTCCGGGCGACGATGCCTCTGTAACCGGCTTGGCGGCAGGCCGCTTCGCGACCAACGGGTCGCCTTGTACGCCTGCGGCGGCCGGTTTGTGCGCGCCGGGGAGTGGGGCAATTGATGGCGCCTACAACGCTACCGCCGTGACCAGCGAATCTTTCGTTTTCTGGCAACACGTTCGATTGGCTGGTCTGGCGGCTGGTAGTACGACAACCGCAGATGCCACCTATATTCCGAGAAACGCAGATGGTGGCCAACTCGGTATTCAATCCACCGCACCAATCACCGGGATGACGGGCTCATATTTTGTTTGCTCGGAAGGGATTCAGGGTAAGTTTGCCTCGCAACTCGATCTCACGATGGATGATGGCAACACCTCGACCGGATCAATGCGTGCTGCTTCCGGTCCCTACACTGGCACCGCTTTGGCAGCCGTTGCTACCCCGGCGGAAGGTACGCCTTACATCGTCTGCCTGGCTTTCTAATCGCCAACTATCACGAGAAGACAACGGCCCGCTTCGGCGGGCTTTGTTTTTTCCGGCCGTTATAATCAGCCGCCATGTCTTCTACCGCCCAACAGCTTCAGCTTGCACAGCGCGTCCTGCACATCGAAGCAAGCGCCATTACCGCTTTAGCGGATCGACTCAATGGTGAGTTCACCCGCGCCATCGAGATCATTCTGGCCAGCCATGGCCGCGTGATTGTCAGCGGCATTGGCAAGTCCGGCCACATTGCCCGCAAGATCGCCGCCACCATGGCCAGCACCGGGACGCCGGCCTATTTCGTGCATGCGGCCGAAGCGGTGCATGGCGATCTGGGCATGATCACCCGCGACGATGTGCTGATCGCCCTGTCGAATTCCGGCGAGAATGACGAGTTGCTGACCATCGTGCCACTGGTCAAGCGCCAGGGCGGAAAACTGATCGCCATCACCGGCAACGCCCACTCATCCCTGGCGCGTGAGGCCGATGTCCATCTGGATGCCCATGTGGATGAAGAAGCCTGCCCGCTCAACCTTGCCCCCACCGCCAGCACCACGGCCGCGCTGGCGCTGGGTGATGCGCTGGCGGTGGCCCTGCTGGATGCGCGCGGCTTTGGCGCCGAAGATTTTGCGCGCTCCCACCCCGGTGGGGCATTGGGTCGAAAGCTGCTCACCCATGTTGGCGATGTGATGAAACCGGCCGACCAGATCGCCATTGTTGATACCAATGCGCTGGTGCCAGCTGTCTTGGTGGCCATGTCGCAAGGCGGGCTCGGCATGGCGGTCGTACAGGAAACGTCCGGGCGTATCGCCGGCATCTTCACCGATGGCGACCTGCGCCGTGCCCTCGAAAAACATGGCGACCTGCGTCAGCTGGCGGTCGGCACCGTGATGACCGCCAATCCACACCGCATCGCGCCGGAGCGTCTGGCGGTCGAGGCAGTTGAAATGATGGAACGCTACAAAATCAATCAACTGCTGGTCATCAACGCCGACGGAAAACTCGCGGGCGCCCTTAACATGCACGATCTTTTCCGCGCCAAGGTGGTGTGATGAACTGTCTCGAACAAGTTGCCAAGATTCGCCTGATGGGTTTTGATGTCGATGGGGTAATGACCGACGGGCGCCTGTACTTCGGCCCCGAAGGTGATTTCTGCAAGGCATTCTTCAGCCGCGACGGGCTGGGGCTGAAATTGCTGGCCAAGTCGGGCGTCAAGCTGGCCATCATCACCGGCCGCGACTCGCCGATTGTGACTAAGCGTGCAGCCAATCTGGGCATTGACCTCGTGCTGCAAGGTGTTGAGGACAAGCGCACCGCCATGGCCGGGCTGCTGGCTGATGCCGGCCTGGATTTCAGCGCCGCCGGCTACATGGGCGACGACATGATCGACCTGCCGGTGCTCAAGGCCTGCAGCTTTTCGGCCACCGTGCCGGATGCGCACGCGCTGGTGCGCCAGCATGCCTGTTACGTTACCCAAGCCCCTGCAGGGGCAGGGGCGGTGCGCGAAATCTGCGAACTGATTCTGCGCGCTCAAGGCAACTGGGAACGGGTGATGGCGCCCTATCTGGTCTGAGCGATCACATGCTGGCACGCGACAACTTCGCGACCTCGCTGTTTCCGCTCCTGCTGGCGGGACTGCTCGCCGCCATGACCTTCTGGCTTGAGCGCGCCGCGCGTCCGCCGCTGACCGGCATGGATGGCAAGACGCGCCACGACCCGGATTACCTGATCGACAAATTCACGGTACGCCGCTTTGGCCCGGAGGGGCTTTTGCAGCACACCCTGCATGCCGACCATATGCGCCATTTTCCCGACGATGACAGCACATTGGTGCTCAAGCCCGAGCTGACCTACCACCGAACCCCCGCAACCCATGTTTCAGCCCAAAAAGCCTATCTGGACAGTGGCGCCACGCACATCAAGCTGGTGGATGATGTGGTTGTCCGGCGGGCCGGCATCAACAAGCCGGAGATGGTACTGACCACCCAGGTGCTGGATGCCTTTCCAGATGAGGAAACCGCCTCGACCGACGCCCCCGTCACGATTACCCAGGGACAATCCAATGTCCACGGTAGCGGTCTCCGCGCTGACAACAAAATCGCGCAATATGTGCTGACGGGGCCGGTCAATGGTATTTTCCACCGCAATGGCGCCACACCTGCCATCGTGTCGCCGCCGCCCGTCAAGGCTGTCGTAGCCAAACCCAAAGCAGCCAAGCAAAAATCACCCTCACGCTCTAAACGCTAAGATGAAAACACCTGTGCGCCATTTTCTTGCCACCCTGCTCGCCAGCAGCCTGACCGTTGGAATTGCCCATGCCGAACGGGCCGATCGCAACAAGCCTGTCCACCTTGAAGCAGAACGCGTCACGGTGGATGACATCAAGCGTGTGCATATCTTCGAGGGCAATGTTCTCCTCACCCAGGGTAGCCTTACCATCAAAAGCGCCAAGCTGGTGGTTACCCAGGATGCCGAAGGCTTCCAGAAAGGGGTTGCCAGCGGCGGTGCCGACGGACTGGCACGGTTTCGCCAGAAGCGCGAAGGCAAGGAAGAGTATGTCGATGGCGAAGGCGAACGGATCGAATATGACTCCCGTGCCGAGAAGTCGGAATTTTTCACCCGCGCCTATGTGAAAAGCGGCGTCGATGAAGTGCGCGGCAACTACATCCTCTACGACGGCATCACCGAGCAATACCTGGTGACCGCTGTTCCCGGCGCAAAACCGGGCACCCCTGCCGGACGCGTCACGGCCATCATCCAGCCGAAAAGCGTTAAAAACGCTGCGCCCGCACCCGTCGCACCGACTAAGCCCTAAGCAATACCCCCGCGCACAAAATCCCGCACTGCACCACCCGGCAGAGCGGCGCTGCACTTCGGCCCAATCGGCGCTTCATTGCGACCGAATATCCTATCTATCTGCATGTTTTAATTTCGCTTATATTCAAATCAAAAATATATTGCTGCATTGCAGCAAAAGTGCTTGACACGGAACTTTCCATCCATATAATTCAAGTCATGATGCACCGCAGCAAAGATGTCGCCCGCAGCGAGCCAACCTAATCCGCACCACCCAACTTTTCTTCAGGAGATCACCATGTACAACACCCCCGAGCAACTGGCCGGCGCCAACAAAGCCAACGTCGAAACGCTGCTGACCGTCGCGAACACCGCGTTTGCCAGCGCCGAGCGCCTCGCTGCCCTGAACCTGAACACCGCCCGCACCATTCTGGAAGACAGCGTCAACAACGCCAAGTCCCTGCTGGCTGTCAAGGATGCGCAGGAACTCGTCAGCATGCAAGCCGCACTGGCCCAGCCCGCTTTCGAGAAGGCGGTTGCCTACTCCCGCAGCATCTACGAAATCGCCACCCAGACGCAGGAAGAGTTCTCGAAGATTTTTGACAGCCAGTACGTCGCAATCAACAAGAACGTCTCGTCCGCGCTGGACAAGGCTGTCAAGAACGCCCCCGCTGGCTCCGATGTGGCGGTTGCTGCTGTCAAGTCGGCCCTGGCTGCTGCCAACTCGGCCTACGAGACCATGAACAAAGCCGCCAAGCAGGTTGCTGAAATGGCTGAAGCGAACGTCGCCGCTGCGACCACCGCGACCGTCAAGGCGGTTGGCGCTTCCGCCAAGGCCAAAAAGGCCGCCTAATTCGGCTGCCTAAGCAACAAAGGTTTTACGTCTCCTCCTCCGGTTCCGCAAAGGAACCGTTTCAGCCCAGACCTCACGGTCTGGGCTTTTTTTTATCTATTGCTTGGCATCATAGCCATAACCCAATGCCGTCACACCTGCCTTGAGCACCTCGATTGCCTTGGCGACCATCGCCGGCTCGCCACGCACACCGAGTTCGACATGCCGTCGCACGGTCTCGCTGCCAAAGCTCGGTAGGCTGAAAACGACGATGCCGGGGAAGTCGGCTTCGGTCTGACGCATCAGCTCCAGCATGGTGCCTTCAAGCCCGTCCCAGACGAGGATCGCCGCTTCCACTTCAGCGTTCTGCCGGAAGTCGTCTGCGTAGTAGGTATCCAGTACCCATTCGGCCATTGGCCAGGCCATCTGCGGAAAGCCGGGCAGGAAGTGGTGGTCCTGATAGCTGAACCCCGGAATGCGGTTGAAGGGATTGGGGATGATGCGGCTGCCCTGCGGCACAGTGCCGAGCTCTAGTCGCGCCGGCGTCACCGGTTGCCCCATCTCCACCATGCGCGCACGAATCTCGCGTTCGGCGTCCGGGTTGAGCGCCAGCGGCACGCCCGCAGCCGCAGCAGCGGCCTGGCGCGTGTGGTCATCCGGCGTCACGCCAATGCCGCCGCAACTAAACACCACGTCGCCGCTCGCCAAGGTGCTGCGCAAGGTTTCGATCAAGCGCGGGCGCTCATCGCCGAGATATTGCACCCAAGAAAGATGCAGTCCACGCACGCCCAGCAGTTCGATCAGCTTTGCCAGATGCTTGTCCTGGCGCTTGCCGCGCATGATCTCGTCACCGATGATGATCGCTCCATACACTCTCATACCGAAATTCCTTGTTGATGGCGCAAGTCGCGCAGGGCACCCAGACACAAATGGACGAACAACACGGCCGTGTAAGCCAGTGCCAGCAGGTTAAGCACGGGAACATGAGCAATCAAGGCGCCCACCAGCCCGCCCAGATAAAGACTGTTGCGTTCGCGCTGAATCACTGCGGCCCGTTCAGCCGGCAAGGCATGCTCGGCCAGTGCATCGAAGCGAAACGCCCGCTGATTCAACCAGGCGGCCCAGAACAACGGGAGCACGAGTACCGCGCCGGGAATCAACAACAAGGGCAGGGTCAGCAGCCAGCCCACGATAAAGATCATGCCGGCTGCCACGGTGTTGGCAATGCTGCCCCACAAGGCGGCCTGCGCTGAACCTTGACGCGTCACATCGGGATAATCACGCAGGGCGATCAGCGTCATCATGCGCGGCAGGGCGAACACGGCCACCAGCAACAACACACTGACATACATCAGCGGCGCGAAAATGAAGAACACTGCGATGTGCGCAAGCGAGGGACCCAGCCAGTTCAGCCACGCCCAGTCCGGCAACTCGGCCACAATCCATGCGGCGGCGGGCTGCCAGGCAAACCACGCCACCACCGACCAGCACACAAAGGCCAGCAGCGGTGGCCACAGCGCGTGAAACAAAATCTCCGGCCGCAGCAAGTCGCGTCCGGCACGCAACACCGTCTTCATGAAACTGCGCGTATCCATCATCGACTGCGACCCTCCCACATCTTCTGCAAACGTTTTACCGACACCGGGCTCGGCGTCCGCAATTCCTGGGCGAACAGCGCGACGCGTAGCTCCTCCAACAGCCAGCGGAATTCCAGCAGGAAATCATCCATCACGCCAGCCTTGCGCATCGCCAGCCACTCGCGCTCCCATGGTTGCGCAAGACTACGCCATTCGGCCATCAGGCGTGCATCGCGTGCGCCGTCGCTCTTCGCTTTGTCGAGGCGCAGGGCGATGGCCTTGAGATAGCGCGGATAGTGTTGCAGCCGTTCGTAAGGCGTGGCAACGATGAAGCGCTTGGGCAGCAATTCGGCAAGTTGCGCGGCGATGTCGGCACAGGCCTGCGGGAAAGCTTTTTGCGCGGTAGCGACTTTCTTCTGCAAGGCCATCTGCTCGGCAAGAATCTGTCCGGCCAGACGCACGATCTCCTGCGCCACCAGCAGGATGCGCCCCTTGGCCGCATCGCGCCGTTCCGTAAAACTTTGCTCGTCGGTCGGCAACGGTGCCATCAGGCAAGTACGCTCCAGCGTCGCGGCAACCAGTTGCTCCTTCAACTCCTTTTCCGTTCCCAAGGCCATGTACTGGATTGCCATTGCGCGCAGCTCGGGCAGCTTCTCGATGGCCTGTACCTGCGCCTTGAGTTGCAGTGCGAACAGGCGTGCGAGACCCTTGCGGTGTTCTGCGTTGGCCTTGTCTTCGGTGTCGAAGGCGGTGAGGCGCACACCATCGCCTTCATCCACCAGCGCGGGGAAACCGACGACCTGGCGGCCGGCGACTTCGACCTCCAGCAGTTCGGGCAGCGCACCGAAAGTCCATGTGATTGATTTATCTGCCGTCTCGCCAGCGCCGACTTTTGGTGCCACATCGGCAGCAGCGAAGGCCTGCGTCACCCGATCGCCATACTGCCCGCGCAACTCGGCAAGATTGCGCGAGAAACCCAGCGTGCCGCCATGCTCGTCGAGCAGGCGAAAATTCATGAACAGGTGCGGTCGCAGCTCGCCTAAACGCAGGGCATCGAGCGGCAGCTTCAGCACAATCTTTTCTTCGATGGCACGTGTCAGTGCCTTGATCAGCGACTCCTCGGCATCGTGTTCGGCGTCGCAGAAACTTTCGGCAAAGCCATCAAGCGGCTGGCAACGATGGCGATACTTCTGCGGCAGGGTCTTCAGCAGCGCGACGATCTTTTCCTTGAGCAGTCCCGGCACCAGCCATTCGAGCCGCGTCGCCGGCACTTGGTTGAGTGCCGTCAGCGGCAACGCGAGCGTCACCCCGTCATCCGCCGCGCCGGGGTCGTGGTGATAGGTGAGCTTGTATTTCTGGCCGCGATGTTCGAAGACGGACGGAAAAGCATCGGTGGTAATGCCCGCCGCCTCGTGACGCATCAACTGCTCCTTGTCGAGGAACAGCAGTCTGGGGCTTTCTTGTTCAATTTCGCGCCGCCATTTGTCGAAGGCCGCCAGCGTCGTGATGCCCTCCGGCACGATGGCGTCGAAGAAGGCCGTCACCAGCGCGTCATCGACCAGCACATCGGGGCGGCGCGACTTGTGTTCGAGGCGTTCGATCTCGGCTTTCAGCTTCTGGTAATGCTGAAGGAAGCGCCACTTCTTCAGCCAGTCCTCGCCGACCTCGCCCTCGACCAGCGCACCACGGATGAACAACTCGCGCGCCAGCGTCGGGTCCATGGGACCGTAATTGACGCGGCGTTTGGCATGCAGCGTCAGGCCGTGCAGTGTGACGCGCTCCCACGCCACGACCTGACCGGGGCCCTTCTCCCAGTGCGGCTCGAAGACGTGGCGACGGATCAGGTGTGCACCAACCTGCTCTAGCCATTCCGGCTCGATCTTCGCGATGCAGCGCGCGAACAGGCGCGAGGTTTCGACCAGCTCCGCCGCGACAATCCAGCGCCCGGCCTTCTTTACCAGCGACGAGCCGGGGTGGATGAAATACTTGATGCCGCGCGCGCCGAAGTAATTCTTGTCTTCCTCGTTGATCAGGCCGATGTGGCCGAGCAGTCCAGTCAGCAGTGCCTTGTGGATGGCATCGTAATTCGCGGGCAGCTGGTTTTCCTTCCAGCCGTGTTCGTGGCACACCGTCATCAGCTGGCCATGCACGTCGCGCCATTCACGCAGCCGCAGCCAGTTGATGAAATTGGTCTTGCACCACTGGCGCTGCTTGCTGGAGGTCTCATGCTTCCACACCGCGTCGGCCGCCGCCCACAGTTTCAGATAGGTCAGGAATTCGGATTTCTCGTCCTTCCACTGCGCGTGCGCCTGATCTGCCGCCGCCGCACGCTCCTGCGGCCGTTCGCGTGGGTCTTGCGTGCCCAGTGCGGCGGCGATGACAAGCATTTCCTTCAGACAGCCGTGTTCGCGTGCCGCGAGGATCATGCGGCCAATTTTCGGATCGAGCGGCAGCCTGGCGAGTTCGCGGCCAACCGGCGTCAGCGCCTTGCTGGTCTCGTCGATGGCGCCCAGCTCGGCGAGCAGCGTGTAGCCATCGGCGATCATGCGCGGCAGCGGCGCCTCAAGGAAGGGGAAGTCCTCGACATCGCCAAGGTGCAGCGACTTCATGCGCAGGATCACGCCGGCCAGCGAGGAACGCAGGATTTCCGGCTCGGTGTAGGGCGCGCGCTGGTTGAAATCGTCCTCGGCATAGAGACGGAAACAGATGCCCGACGACACGCGCCCGCAACGCCCGGCGCGCTGATTGGCTGCCGCACGCGCAATCGCCTCGACCTGCAGCTGTTCGACCTTGTTGCGATGCGAATAGCGCTTGACGCGTGCCAGCCCGGTGTCGATGACATAGCGGATGCCCGGCACCGTCAGCGAGGTTTCGGCAACGTTGGTCGCCAGCACCACGCGGCGGCCCTGATGTGGCGCAAACACACGGCTTTGCTCCTGCGCCGTCTGGCGTGCGAACAGCGGCAGCACTTCCAGCCCCGGCGGGTGGTGCTTCCTGAGGGCTTCCGCCGCCTCGCGAATCTCGCGCTCGCCAGGCAGGAACACCAGCACATCACCCGGCCCCTCGCGGTGTGCTTCACTGACGGCATCGACGATCGCGTCATTCAGGTCGACATCCTTGCGCTCGTCAAAGGGCCGATAGCGTGTCTCGATGGGATAGAGCCGGCCAGAAACCTCGATGATCGGCGCACCGTCGAAATGCTTGCTGAAGCGCTCGGCGTCGAGCGTTGCCGAGGTCACGATCAGCTTCAAATCCCGCCGTCGCGCCAGCACCGACTTTAGGTAGCCAAGTAGGAAATCAATATTCAGCGAACGTTCGTGTGCCTCGTCGATCAGGATGGTGTCGTACTGTTTGAGCAGCGGATCGGTCTGCGTCTCGGCCAGCAGGATGCCGTCGGTCATCAGCTTGATGTAGCTCTCCGACGAGGTCTTGTCGGTGAAGCGGATCTTGTAGCCGACGTAGCGGCCAAGCTCGGACTTCAGCTCCTGGGCGATACGCGAGGCGGTGGCACGTGCGGCAATGCGGCGCGGCTGGGTATGGCCGATCAGTCCTTTGAGGCCGCGCCCGAGTTCGAGGCAGATTTTCGGTAACTGCGTCGTCTTGCCTGAGCCGGTCTCGCCGCAGATCACCACCACCTGATGTTTCTGGATGGCCTGTGCGATCTCGGCGCGACGCGCGTTGACCGGCAAAGCTTCATCATAGCTGATGACCGGGCGTGCAGCTCGGCGAGCTTCGGGATCGAATTTCAAGGCGAAGAATCGTGTCCCGGATTCGCCAGCTTCAAGGTCGCCAAGGGCAGAATCATGTGCAGCGGATCGTCACGCCCGGCCAGAAAGCCCAGCCTGAGATAAAAGTCACGAGCGATCGCATGCTTGGCCTCGACCGCAACCCCGTAAATACCGACATGTGCCGACCACTCCTGCGCCAGTCCCAAGGCGAATCGCAGCAATGCCTTGCCAATGCCACGTCCCCGATGCCGGCCGTCCACGGCCAACCGACCTACACGCATCACCGGCACCGGATAACGCGGCAACTTCAGGCCCGCCGGCATGCATGCGGTTGCCACCTGGCCGGCGCTGACTGTAACGAAGCCGGCAATGGTCAGGCTATCATCAGCCAGGGCCACATAGGTACGACCAAAGTTCTTGCGTTGCTGCTGCCCCGCCAGATTTGTCAGGAAAGCATCAAGTGCCGGCTCGCCGCAATTGAAACCCGCGCGTCGATGCCGACCTCCCAATAACTCGATATGAAGGGTCATTCAGCGCCGCGCCATCAAGTCGCGCAGCGCCTGGGTGGGTTCTGATGGAGTCTCGCAGGCGGCGATGAATGCCTCGAAATCCCGCTGCGACAGCATGATCGTATCGTTATCGTTCACGACTCGCTGCGCGGCTTCATAGGCGTTCTGCAACATGAAGCCAGAGACGGTGGTGCCCATCAGCGCAGCGGCGCGCTCGATCAAGGCTTTGGCCTCGGGGCTGGTGCGGAGATTGATACGGGCACTATCGGTAGAACGGGCAGAACGGTCTTCTAGGGTCGCGGTGGTCATGACTTGACTCCTGTTTGGCTATGGGTTGAATTGTACGTCAATATGCCACACACCAAAAAGGTCGCAGATATTCATGGAGGTACCACGGTTTCCCAAAAGTCGGCGCTGGCGGGGCGGCGGCGATAACAATCAGAACGGCGGCAGGCTGGCGAACTCGATCTGCCGGCCATCCGCCGGATGTGGCAGCGCCAACACCGTGGCATGGAGCAGCAAACGTGCTGCCGGTTGACCGTAAAGCGGATCGCCGACAATCGGATGACCCAGCGCCGCCAGATGCACGCGCAACTGGTGCGAACGGCCGGTGATCGGTTCCAGTTCGACGCGTGTCGTATCGGCAGCGGCATCGTAGCCCGCCGCCCGCCAGCGCGTCTGGCTCGGTTTGCCCTGCACGTGATCGACCTTGCTCTTCGGCCGGTTTGGCCAGTCGGCAATCAGCGGCAGGTCGATCTCGCCTTCCCCCTCCATGCGGCCGACGACACAGGCGACATAGCGCTTCTGCACCGCGCGCTCGGCGAAGGCCCGGCTCAGGGTGCGCTGATGCTCGGCACCACGCGCAAAACAGATCAGCCCCGAGGTATCCCTGTCGAGCCGATGCACGACGAGCGCATCGGGGTAACACTGCTGCACCCGCGCACTCAGGCAATCCTGCTTGTCCGGCCCGCGCCCGGGGACGGCCAGCAGGCCAGCCGGCTTGTCGACAACCATCAACGCATCATCAAGGTGCAGCAAGGTCGGTTCCATGTAATGCGGTACTACCGGACACTATCGACCCGGCATGATAATGCGTAAAGTACGTCTTACTTGCCCCGCACGCGTTGATCGAGATCTTCTAGGCCCCGATCAAGCGTGATGACAGAAGCGACGGGGCAATTTCAAGCTGACAGTCAGTCTGGCTAACGCCTCCTAGCAGCGGCCCGCAGCGCTGCTCCGCTTGGCACCTGGGGTAATCATGTTAAGAAAGTTCTTTCCGATGTCCCGGAAGCTGCGAGCAGGGCTAGGATCAGCCGCAGCACTGCCTGGGTGCTTCACCCTAGCCTGCTCGGCCTGCCCCTGGTTTTCCTTCTGACTACCCTGTTGCACGCTACGGTTGCCATTTTCTACGGCAATGCGGTCGGGCTGCCCGCCAGCATGGGCAGAGAATGACAAAAATACGGCGACGGATACCACGATCAAGTGTTTCATGATGTTCCCTCCAGTTGTGATGAGCCTCTGATCTTAGGGAACGATTGTGTGGCGGGTAATGAGGTCACTACCGAGTGACGCCCTCCAAATGGCGCGTGACTTGTGCGCAGGAGCTACTGCGCCAGCTTGTGGATAGTGATGATGCCCAGCCCGGTCATCGCCAGCGAACCGAACAGGTGCAGCGAAGCCGCGCCGGCCGCCCAGCCGTAGCGGGCGTTCTGGAGCAGATGCACGACTTCGGCGGAGAAGGTCGAGAAGGTCGTGAGCGCGCCGAGAAAGCCGGTGACGAAAAGCAGCTTCAGCTCCGGCGGCAGTTCGGCATTCAGGTGGAACACCGCCACCGCCGCGCCCACCAGATAGCCGCCGACCAGGTTCGCCGCCAGCGTCCCCAGGGGCACCGTGGCGAAGACCGGATTGAGCCAGAGACCGAGGCCGTAGCGCAGCCACGCACCGAGGACGGCACCCACGCCGATGGCCAGAAAAGCGTTGATATTCATGGGGTCGCATTCTACGTCGCGACGGTAGAATTGCCGCTTTAGATCAAGTGCCTGCCGCGATCATGGCCGAACAAGAAAACAAAACCTCCAACTTCATCCGCAACCTTATCGACGCCGACCTGGCTGCCGGCAAGCACACGTCAATTCGTACGCGTTTTCCGCCAGAACCAAACGGTTATCTGCACTTCGGCCACGCCAAGTCGATCTGCCTCAACTTCGGCCTCGCCCAGGATTACGGCGGCGCCTGCCATCTGCGCTTTGACGACACCAACCCGGAAAAGGAAGAGCAGGAATATGTCGACTCCATCATCGACGCCGTGCATTGGCTCGGTTTCGACTGGGGCAAGAATCAGTTCTTCGCCTCCAACTACTTCCAGTCGATGTACGACTTCGCCGAGAAACTGATCGAAACCGGCCACGCCTACGTCGATTCGCAAACGGCCGAGGAGATGCGCGCCAATCGCGGCACGCTGACCGAAGCCGGCAAGCCCTCGCCCTATCGCTCGCGCACACCGCGGGAGAACCTAGACCTGTTCCGCCGCATGAAGGCCGGCGAGTTTCCCGACGCCACGCACATCCTGCGCGCCAAGATCGACATGGCCAGCGGCAACATCAATTTGCGCGACCCGGCGATCTACCGCATCCGCCACGCCGAGCACCACAACACCGGCAACCAGTGGTGCCTCTACCCGATGTACACCTACGCCCATCCGATCGAGGACGCGCTGGAGAACATCACTCATTCCATCTGCACGCTGGAGTTCGAAGATCAGCGCCCGTTCTACGACTGGCTGCTGGCACGCCTGGCCGAACTTTCCTGCATCACGCAGCCAGTGCCGCGCCAGATCGAATTCGCTCGCCTCAATCTCACCTATGTCGTGCTGTCGAAGCGCAAGCTGATTCAACTCGTTGAAGAAAAGCACGTCAGCGGCTGGGACGACCCGCGCCTGCCAACACTGGTCGGCGCCCGTCGGCGCGGTTACACGCCCGAGGGCTTCCGCAAGTTTGCCGAGATGATCGGTGTCACCAAGTCGGATTCGCTGATCGACTACAGCATCTTTGAGGAATGCCAGCGCGACGTGCTCAACGAAACGGCGCTGCGCCGCATCGCCGTACTCGACCCGCTCAAGCTCATCATCGACAACTATCCCGAGGGCCAGGAGGAAGAATGCCTCGCGCCCAACCATCCGCAGCAGCCGGAGTTGGGCAAGCGCCCCGTGCCGTTCTCGAAAGAACTCTGGATCGAACGCGAGGACTTCACCGAGACGCCGCCGAAAGGTTATTTCCGCCTCTTCCCTGGCAACAAGGTGCGCCTGCGCTACGGCTTCGTTATCGAATGCACGGGTTGCGATAAGGATGCGGCCGGCAACATCATCGCCGTGCATTGCAACTACTTCGCCGATTCCAAGTCCGGTACGCCGGGCGCCGATGCCTACAAGGTCAAGGGCAACATCCACTGGCTTTCGGCCCAGCATGCCTATGCCGCCGAGGTACGCCTCTACGACCGGCTGTTCAAGGTGCCAAATCCCGGCGCCGAGCGTGACTTCCTCGACGACATCAACCCGAATTCGGTGACCACGATCACCGCCCAGCTCGAACCCGCGCTGAAAAATGCCGCACCGGAAGACCGCTTCCAGTTCGAGCGCCATGGCTATTTTGTTGCTGACCGGGTGGACTCCAAGCCGGGCACGCCGATGTTCAATCGCGCCGTGACGCTGAAAGACTCGTGGAAATGATATTCAGCGAAATGCTCGCTGATGCATGGCAGAAAAACAACTCACTGCTCTGCGTCGGCCTCGACCCTGATCCGGCCAAGTTCCCGGCGCATCTCAAGGATCAGCCGGACGCGATCTTCCGCTTCTGCGCCGCCATCGCCGATGCCACGGCTGATCTCGCCTGCGCCTTCAAGCCACAAATCGCCTACTTCGCCGCCCGCCGCGCCGAAGACCAGCTCGAAGCGCTGATCGCTCACATCCATGAAAAGCATCCGGGCGTGCCGGTGATCCTCGACGCCAAGCGTGGTGACATCGGCAGCACCGCCGAGCAGTACGCCATCGAAGCTTTCGAGCGTTACCAAGCCGATGCCGTGACGGTGAATCCCTACATGGGCCGCGACTCGGTGGAACCATGGCTCGCGTACAAAGATAAAGGCGTGATCCTGCTCTGCCGCACCTCGAATCCCGGTGGCAGCGACATCCAGTTCCTGAAAGTCGGCGTTGGCGAGACGGCGCTGTATGAACTGGTGGCCGAAAAAGTCGCGAAAGAGTGGAACACCACCGGCCAATGCGCCCTCGTCGTCGGCGCCACCTTCCCCGGCGAGATTGCCCGTGTGCGCGAGATCGTCGGCGACCTGCCGCTGCTCGTCCCCGGCATCGGCGCTCAGGGCGGTGACATTGAGGCCACGGTGAACGCCGGGAAAACCGCCGCCGGCACCGGCCTGATGATCAACTCCTCACGCGCCATCCTCTACGCTAGCAAGGGCGAGGATTTTGCCGCCGCCGCCAGAAAAGTCGCGCTTGAAACACGCGACGCCATCAACCGTTATCGATAGGAAGCGCACCTATGGCCACCACCCCACGTAGCAAACGCACAACCACCGTCACCGGCAAAACACCCCCGCAGCGCAGTCCGCGCAAGCCGCGCCCGGCTGCGGCAGGCGACATCGGCCCGGTCAGCACGCCTGAGAAGATTGAGATCAACGTCGTCACGCAGGCCGTCGATGCCGCCCAGCAGGCACGTCTCGCCGCGATGCGCGATATCGTTTCCGGCACGACAAGCGAAGAGGCGCGCGGCCTGCTGCGTGGCTTGCTCAAAGAACAGCAACTGAGCACGGAAAAGCCCGCCATCAATCCCGATCTCGAATTGGCCGCCGGCTGGCGCGATGGCGGCTACCCGTACAAGAACCTGATGACGCGCCGCAATTACGAACGGCAGAAATATCGCCTGCAGGTTGAGTTGCTCAAGTTGCAGGCCTGGGTCAAGGAAACCGGCCAGCGCGTCGTCATCATCTTCGAAGGTCGCGACGCCGCTGGCAAGGGCGGCACCATCAAACGCTTCATGGAACACGTTAACCCGCGGGGCGCACGTGTCGTGGCGCTGGAAAAACCCTCGGAGCTTGAGCGCGGTCAGTGGTACTTCCAGCGTTATGTGCAGCACCTGCCTTCCGCCGGCGAAATCGTGCTGTTTGACCGCTCCTGGTACAACCGCGCTGGCGTCGAGCGCGTCATGGGTTTTTGCTCCGATGCCGAATACTCCGAGTTCATGCGGCAGGCGCCGGAGTTCGAACGCATGATGGTCAGGAATGGCACCCATCTCATCAAGTTCTGGTTCTCGGTCTCGCGCGAAGAGCAGCGCCGTCGTTTCAAGGAACGCAAGGTGCATCCGCTCAAGCAGTGGAAGCTCTCGCCGATCGACCTCGCTTCGCTGAATCGCTGGGACGACTACACCAAGGCCAAGGAAGCGATGTTCTTCTACACCGACACGGCCGACGCACCATGGACCGTGATCAAGTCAAACTGCAAGAAACGCGCACGCCTGAATGCCATGCGCTACATCCTGCATCGCCTGCCTTACAACAACAAGGATGTCGAACGCATCGGCCAGCTCGATCCGCTGATCGTCGGTCGCGCCAACGTGGTTTACGAGCAGGGCGAGCACCAGCTCAACGTGCCGATTCTTTAACCAGCCAATTAGCGGTTGGCTTCAATCAGACGGCGGAATTCTTCCGCCGTCACCGGACGGCCGAAGTGGTAGCCCTGCACCATGTCACACTCCAGCAGGCGCAGGTCATCGGCCACCTGAGCGGTTTCGACGCCCTCGGCCAGCACGGACAGGTTCAGGCTCTTCGCCATCTGAATGACGGCGCGCACGATGGCCGCATCGTCCTTGTCATGCGCCATGTCGCGCACGAAGGACTGGTCGATTTTGAGTTTATCCACCGCGAGTCGCTTGAGATAGGCGAGGCTGGAATAGCCGGTGCCGAAATCGTCGATCGCCAGGCGCACGCCCATACCCTTGAGGCGCTGGATCACCGCCAGTGCCTGATCGGCCTCATGCAGCAGGATCGACTCGGTCAGCTCCAGTTCGAGTGACGCGGCCGGGATGCCGGTGATGCGCAACGCCGCGCGCAGGGAATCCTCCAGCCCGCCACGGCGGAACTGGATCGCCGACAGATTGACGGCCATCATCAGCTTCTCGCACCCGAGGAGGTCATGCCAAACTTTCAACTCGCGGCAGGCTTCATGCAGCACCCAATCGCCGAGCGGCACGATCAGCCCGCTTTCCTCGGCCACCGGAATGAAATGCGCCGGTGCGATCAGACCGTGGTCGGGGCACAGCCAGCGCACCAGCGCTTCGGCACCGACGATGCGGCCGCTCGCCAGATCAATCAGCGGCTGGTAATGCAGCAGAAACTCGCCGCGATCCAGCCCGCGATGCAGACGATGGCGCAATTCGAGCCGCTCATGCGAATCGACGTTCATGCGCTCGTTGAAGTAGCGGAAGGTATTTCGCCCGGCATCCTTGGCGTGGTACATGGCGACGTCGGCCTTGCGCAGCAGGGTTTCGAAATCCTTGCCGTCGTCGGGGCTCAGGGCGATGCCGATCGAGGAGGAAATCATCAGCTCGTGTCCCTCGGCCAGGAAGGGCAGCGCCAGCGAGGTCATGACCTTCTCGGCAATGCGTGCCACATCCTCCTCGTCGCGAATATCGGTCAGGGCGATCAGGAACTCATCCCCGCCCTGCCGGCAGACCGTGTCGGTATCGCGTATCGAAGCTTCCAGGCGGCGGGCCACGTCGCGCAGCAGGATGTCCCCCACCGGATGGCCGTAGGAATCATTGACGGTCTTGAAACGGTCCAGATCGACGAACAGCAAGGCCGTGCGCACACTCGTGCGCAGCCCATGCGCCATGGCGCGTTCGAAACGATCCTTGAACAACAGCCGATTCGGCAGTTCGGTCAGGACATCGTGACGGGCGAGAAAATCGATGCGCATTTCGGCCTGCTTGCGTTCGCTGATATCGCGCGTGGTGCCTTCGATGCCGAGCAGGTGGCCTTCTGCATCGCGCACGTAATGCGCATTCGTCATCACGTGCACCACGCGGCCATCGCGATGGCGCAACTGCGATTCCCAGCCGGACAAGCGGCCGCCGCTCTCCTCCAGCGCCTTGAGAAAAACCGCCCGGCTGGCCGGATCGGCGTAACAGTCGGCCATCGGCTTGCCAAGCAGTTCTTCCGGGGCATAACCCAGCAACTGCTGCATGGAAGGCGACAGGCGCGTCAGCCGTCCCTCGGGGTCGGTGCGGTAATAGGTATCCTGCAAATTGTCGAGAATGTCGCGCAACTCGCGTTCCGATTCGGCCACCAAACGCTGCGCAGCGACGATCGGCATCAGGTCGGTAATGAACCCGAAGGCGCCGACGACTTCGCCCTTGCGATTGCGGTGCGTGGTGGTGTTGAGCAGCACCGGGAATGTCGCCCCCGCCTTGTGCTGCCCCATCAGTTGATAGCGCTGATGCTCGCTGGATTCGAACTGCTGCAGTTGCGCCAGCAGTTCGGTACGGCTTTCGGCGGTGACGAAATCGGGCAGCGTCTTGCCCAGCCATGCTTCACGCGCATAGCCAAAAAGATCGCACAACCGGTCATTCACTTCGATGAAGCGGCGCTCGACGTCGATCCTGAAGAAACCATCGACGGTGCTGTCGATGACGTGGCGATAGAAGTTCTCACTTTCCTCGATGACGGCGCTGAGGTCTTCTTCCTGGGTGCAATCCGTGGCAATACCGATAAAGACGCGCTGGCCGGCACCACTGGAGGGATAAACACGGACGCGCACGGGAAACGTCGAACCATCCTTGCAACGATGGCGATCCTCAAGCGTTACCCCATGCACCGGGATGGCCTGCTGGTTTTTCGCCCAGGCGGCTGCATCGCTATCCAGGGTAGAAACATCCCAGAGCCTAAGCTGACGCAGTTCGGCATGGCTGTAACCCAACCGGGTGCAACCGCGCTCGTTGGCATCCACAAAACGGCCTTCGGCATCCACCATGTAGATGCCTTCATCGATCAGGTCGAACACGCCGCCCAGCAGCAAGTGGCGATGAAAGTCGAGCAGGGGCAGTTCGGGCTGCGCCATTTCATGGCGCAGGCGGGTCAGGGTCTCGCGCAGATATTCGACATAGCCTCCCTGCAAGGACTTGACGATGTCGTGGCGCGTAATCACCCCGACGACCCCTTCGCTTTCGTTCATGACCAGCAGGCGCCGCACCGCCAGCGTCTGCATCCGCACCGAGGCTGCCTGCAGCGGGACCTCGGGGCGAATCACATGCACGCCCTGGGTCATCACCTCGGCCAGCGGCACATGGCGGTTGCCGGCCTGACGGGCCAGCCGTACCACATCGCGTTCGGTCAGCACGCCAATCGGCTGGCGCCGATCCGCACCCAACACCACGGCATAGTCGCTGTGTTTTTCCGCCATCAGGGCCAGTGCTTCATCAAGCAGCCGGTCGGCCTGAATGCAAACCACCTCGCGATCCATCGCCGTGGCGACGGTCTTGACCTCGACCAGATACTCCTCGCCGAGGTGATAGAGAAAATCCGCTTCGGTGACGATGCCCGCCAGCACGCCGGCCATATCCACCACCGCCAGATGGCGCACCTGTCGCTCGGCCATCTGGTAATACGCCTCGCGGTAATCCGTATCAACCGGTGCGCTGAACACCGGTGTGCTCATGGCCTCGGCCAACGTGGCGCGGGACAACGGAATATCCTGGGCAAACAGGGCGAGCACATCGCGCTCGGTCAGCATGCCGAGGGGACGACGCTCGGCATCAACAGCCAGCACACAACTGATGCGCTGTCGCTCCATGACCTCCAGCACCGCGAGTAGCGGTGTATCGGGCGGGAAAGTCACCACATCTGCAGTGAGAATGTCGGCGAGGCGCTTGGTTTCCATGGAATTTCCGGGCTGATTCGTGATGCTACCACCGCCGCGCTGTGGTAATTTTGCCCCACTACAACTTTCGGGATGGAGAACACAATGGCCGATGTCATCGCCCTGTTGCAACCGCGCATCATCGACCGCGATAGCTTCCAGGAATTCGTCGAAGCGCTTGAGGATCAGGTGCCCAGCATCGAACGCGACATCGCCGAGCTGCGTAAATCTCCCACCGACCGCGCGCTGATCGCCCGGTTGTTCCGCTCCCTGCACACCATCAAGGGCGATGCCGCGATCTGCAAGGTCGATGTCGGCGTGATGATCTGCCATCCCATGGAAAGCCTGCTGTCGCGCTGCCGCGAGGGCGAGATCCTGTTTTTCAACCTGCTGGCGGAAGTCATCCTGCTCTCGCTCGACCGCCTCGAACTGACGGTGGAGGCCATGAGCCATGGTCGCGATGTCGGTCACCTCAACCTGCCGCAACTGGTCGGCGGGCTGGAAGGCATTGCCGCCGCGCCCGCCGCCGAAATGGCCACGCGCGCCGCCCAGACCATCGAAGCCGTCACCGGCTTCCGCCCGCTGCAGGCCACGGTGGAAATCCAGCCGACCACGCCGATGGCCTCAGTGCAAGCCGACCACAGTGCCGACCTGCGCTTCTTTCGTTTGCTGGCCTTGCAGTTTGAATCGCGGTCGTCCCTGTTCAAGGGCCGCACTGACCGCATCCTGCGCCTCGCCCTCGACACCAATGTGGCCCACCCGCAGCCGGTCGATCCAACCCAGCTCGAAGCCGCCGTGTATATGCACGATGTGGGCATGATGTTCGCGCCCGAATCCGTCTGGCTAAAAGCGGGCAAGCTCAGCAGCGAAGAGCGTCAACTCCTGAATGAACATACCCACTGGGGTGCGGAACTCCTCTTGCGCATGCCAGGCTGGGAGGCCGCTGCCGAAATGGTGCGCCAGCATCACGAGATGCCGGACGGCCGGGGCTACCCCCTTGGCATCAAGGCCGAGGCCATCTGCGCCGGCGCCAAGATCCTCGCCATCGTCGACGCTTTCGAAGCCGTCACGCTCAAGCACAGCGACCGCGGCCAGTCCCGTTCGCTGGTGCGCGCCATCGCCGAGGTCAATGCCTGCGACAACCAGTTCGATACCGAATGGATCGGCCCCTTCAACAACGTCATCCGCAAGATGGTCGAAACCTGATGGCGGTGGAGGTACGCCTGCCAAAGTTTCCCGAATGCTGGGAAACCTGCGGCAACTGCGGCCAAGGGGAAGTGCAGGTGCTGGAAGTGCATGTCAAGGCGGGTGATGTCATTCGCCACGACGACAACCTGATCACGCTGGAAACCGGCAAAGTCGCCCTCGATATCCCCTCACCGCACGCCGGCCGCGTCGTCGAGGTCTGCGTCAGCGAGGGCGATACCATCGGCGAAGGCGCATTGATTACGCGTATCGAACCAATCTGAAAAGTCGGACGCGAAATCGGCGAATTGACTGAGATGGATGCGCCTACACGATTTTTACAAGAACGGGAATTGCATTTGGTATATTCGCAGAAACAACCATTACATAAAAGAGGATCAGAATGAAAATCACATCATCCGAGGTCAAGCCCGGTGTTCGGCGTGTCACGCTCGATGGTCGTCTGGATGCGCCCAGTAGCCAAGCCGTGGAGGAAGAATTCGAAACCGCCATCGCTGCCGCGAAAAACATCATCGTCGATCTCGAACAGGTTTCTTTTGTCGGATCGATCGGCATTCGACTGCTGATGACCGGTGCCAAGCTGAAGGCCAAGAAGGGCGGGAAAATGGTCATGGTCGTCACTGACGCGAAAATTCGCTGGGTCATCAAATCCACCGGGACCGACCAGATCATCCCGGTGTTTGACAACATGGATGCCGCCCTCGGTGCTTTCGCCTGAGCATCCGTCCCCCGGAACCCCTTGAGCGGATTCCGGGACTTTTCACCGACCAGGAACACTGCGTTTTCGATGGTGCCCGCCATGACCACCCAGACCCGCATCCTGACCGGCGCGGTCGAGTCTTCCTTCATGGAAGCCGTAGGCGTCTGGATTCAAGCCATTTTCGAAGAGTTTGCCATCGGCAGCGACGATGCCTATCGCATCGACCTGTGCCTGGAAGAACTCGTCACCAATACCCTCAGCTACGCTGCACCCGAATACCAGTGCGCGCGTTTCGATGTTCGCGCTGCCATGACGCCGCAGCGGGTCGTCATCAACCTGATTGACGGCGCGCAACCCTACGACCCGATCGCCTCGCACCGGCCAAAGGCACTGGTCGAATCGCTCGATGAGTGCACCATCGGTGGCTTTGGCATTGCGCTGGTGCTCGAAAGCGCGAGCCAGTGCCGTTATGAATATGTCGATGGCACCAACCACCTCGAACTTGTTTTCGATTTGTTGCAGCAAGCCCGGCTGCCAGATCATGCGCGCCAGCCGGTGCGCGGTACCGACCGCCGCCAGGCCGAAAGCGACCTGCATCACGATCCGGAACGGCGTACCCAGAATGATCGCCGCGTCCACGGCATGCTGTCGCGTTCCGACATCTTTCGCGACGTGCCGTATGCCGACTTCGAACAGCTGATCGTACGACACCCGATTCAGCAATTCGCTTGTGAGACGGTGCTGCTCAAGCCGGGTGACGAAAACGACAAGGTTTTGATCGTGTTGGGCGGAACGTTGAAAATTGGTCTTGGCACACCCGATGCGGGGGAGTTGTTCGACGTCCGGATCGGCGGCTGCGTGGGCGAAATGTCGGTCATCGACCGGCGCCCTGCATCGGCCTTCGTCATCGCCAACCGTGAAACCCGGTTGTTGATTGTCGATGGCGACGCCTTCGTGCAAGAGTTCCTGGCGGTGCCGAGAATCTCTCGCAACATGCTCTCGGCACTCTCCGAACGCCTGCGCCGCCACAACGATCTGGTCATCAAGCGAGTCCGCCTTGAAGCCGAGATGCAGCTGATGCAACGGGATCTGGGCGTCGCCAAGGAAATCCAGGAAAGCCTGCTACCCCAGGCGCCCCTGTTCCCCGAGGAACCCCGCCTTGATTGCACCGGGCGCATGTGCACGGCCAAAGAAGTCGGCGGCGACTTCTACGATGCCTTCATGCTCGACCCGGACAATCTCTTTTTTGTCATCGGCGATGTCTGCGGCAAGGGACTGCCGGCCGCGTTGTTCATGGTGCGCGCCATTTCGGCCCTACGCGCCCAATCCTACGGCAGCCATCTCGAAGCCGGCTATACCGGCAATCTGATTGCCAGCTTGAACAAGCAATTGTGCACCAGCAATGACAGGCAGCAGTTCCTCACGGCCTTTTGCGGCATTCTCAATCTGGCTACCGGCGCGATCCAGTACCTGAACGCTGGCCATAACCCGCCGGTGATTACCGGCGCCGACGGCAGCTTCGTCTACCTGAGCGAACCGATCAATCCCATCGTCGGCATGATCGAGGGGCTGGCCTACGAGGCGGGCAACACCACCCTGCCTGCCGGTGGCGTGCTGCTGCTCTACACCGACGGCGTCACCGAAGCGGAAACCCACGACCAAAGCATGTACGAAGAAGACCGGCTGCTCGCTTGCCTGAACACCGCCCCCGATCGCAAAGCCTCTGCGCTGGTCACGCGGATATTCGATTCGGTGCAGGCATTCGTTGCCGGTGCCCCACAATCCGACGACATCACCGTACTGGCGATTGGTTACCGCGACTGACAGCAACAACCTGAAGCCACTCGTTCAGGAGTTGAGGACCACGGTTAGCGCCTCATCCAGCGCATAATTGACACACATCCATGATGCGCATAAAGTTTGCGCATTAACCGCACAGGAACTCAACCATGAGCGCCATTTCCAAGAAAGCCGCCAACCTCAGTGTGCGCGCCGATTTGCTGGAAGAGGCGCGCGCCTACAAGATCAACCTCTCTCAGACGCTGGAAGCCGCCTTGCAGGTCGAGCTCAAGAAGGAGAAGGAGCGCCGCTGGCTGGAGGAGAACCGTGCGGCCATCGACGCCTATAACCGCGAGATTGCCGAAAATGGCCTGTTCAGCGACCGTTTTCGCACCTTCTGCCGCGAAAACGTCGAAGCCGACTGACGCGTCATGCCCCAGTTCGATGTTTATCGCAACCCCGACCGGGAAACGCAGGCGCGCATTCCTTATGTGGTCACACTGCAATCCGGCCTGCTCGCAGAGCTCGACCATCACGTCGTTGCGCCGTTGCGCATTGCCGAGGATGCGTCCATCGTTCCCGTGCTGCGCCTGAACCCGCTGGTTGTCGTCGCTGAGCAGCGCTTTCATGTTCGCGTGCAGGATATGGCCACCGTTCCGCGTCGCATGCTCAAGACCCCCGTCGCCAACCTCTCCCCCCAACGCGAGGAAATCCTCGCTGCCCTCGATTTTCTTTTTACTGGATTTTAAAAATGGCTCAATACGTCATGTCGATGCTCCGCGTGAGCAAGATCGTCCCCCCGAAGCGTCAGATCATCAAGGACATCTCGCTGTCCTTCTTCCCCGGTGCCAAGATTGGCCTGCTCGGTCTCAACGGTTCCGGCAAGTCGACGGTGCTGAAGATCATGGCCGGCGTCGATAAGGAATACGATGGCGAGGTGCAGCATCTGCCGAACATCACCATCGGCTACCTGCCGCAGGAACCGCAGCTCGATCCTGAAAAGACGGTGCGCGAAGAAGTCGAGGCCGGTATGGGTGCCGTGATGGAGGCCAAGCAAAAGCTGGAGGAAATCTACGCCGCCTACGCCGAACCGGATGCCGACTTCGACAAACTGGCTGAGGAGCAGGCGAAGTACGAAGCGATCATTTCTGTCGCCGGCGCCGACAGCGAGAACCAGTTGGAAATCGCCGCCGATGCGCTGCGTCTGCCGTCCTGGGAGGCCAAGATCGGCCAACTCTCCGGCGGCGAGAAGCGCCGCGTGGCGCTGTGCCAACTGCTGCTGTCAAAACCCGACATGCTGCTGCTCGACGAGCCGACCAACCACCTCGACGCCGAATCGGTCGAGTGGCTGGAACAATTCCTGGTGCGCTTCCCCGGCACCGTGGTGGCAGTCACCCACGACCGCTACTTCCTCGACAATGCGGCCGAGTGGATTCTCGAACTCGACCGCGGTCACGGCATTCCGTGGAAGGGCAATTACTCCTCGTGGCTGGAGCAGAAAGAAGCGCGGCTGGAAACCGAGCAGAAACAGGTCGACGCCCACATGAAGGCGATGAAGGTCGAACTCGAGTGGGTGCGCTCGAACCCGAAGGCGCGTCAGGCCAAGTCAAAGTCCCGTCTCGCCCGCTACGAGGAAATGGCCAGCGTCGATTATCAGAAGCGCAACGAAACGCAGGAAATCTTCATTCCGCCCGGCGAACGCCTCGGCAACGAGGTGATCGAGTTCAAGAACGTCACCAAGGCCTTTGGCGACCGCCTGCTGATCGACAACCTCTCGTTCCGCATTCCGCCCGGCGCCATCGTCGGCATCATCGGCCCGAACGGCGCCGGCAAGTCGACGCTGTTCCGCATGATTCAGGGTGTGCAACAGCCGGACAGCGGCGAAATTGTCGTCGGCTCGACCACCAAGATTGCGTCTGTCGACCAATCGCGTGAAGGGCTGGACAACGAGAAGACCGTGTTCGAAGCTGTCGCGCAGGGACAGGACATCCTCACCGTCGGCAAGTTCGAGATGCCGGCACGCGCCTATCTCGGCCGCTTCAACTTCAAGGGCGGCGATCAGGGCAAGGTCGTCGGTAACCTCTCCGGCGGCGAGCGCGGCCGTCTGCATCTGGCCACCACGCTGATCCAGGGCGGCAACGTGCTGCTGCTCGACGAACCGTCGAACGACCTCGATGTGGAAACCTTGCGCGCCCTCGAAGATGCGCTGCTGGAGTTCTCCGGCTGCGTGCTGGTGATCTCGCACGACCGCTGGTTCCTCGACCGCATCGCCACCCACATTCTGGCCTGCGAGGGTGAGTCGCAATGGAATTTCTTCGAGGGGAACTACCGCGAATATGAGGATGACAAGAAGAAACGCCTCGGTGAAGAAGGTGCAAAACCGCAGCGTCTGCGCTATAAACCGATTAGCCGTTAGTTATAGAACATTTACGCCATGGACCTCCGCGACAAAGTTGGACTGCTGATCGATGACATGCCGGAAATGCGCAGTGCCATGCGCATTCAACTGACCGATGCCGGGCTGGAAAAGTGTGACCAGGCCCGCAGCATCAAGGAGGCTATTGATCGTCTCAAGGAAAAGCGCTACGACCTGATCGTCTGCGACTACAACCTCGGACAGGGCGCGGATGGCCAGCAACTGCTCGAACTGGTACGCCGCAAGCAGATCCTGCCGCTATCCACCGCATTCATGATCGTCACCGGTGAAACCGGCTACGAGCAAGTCTCGACGGCAGCCGAATACGCACCGGATGATTATTTGCTCAAGCCCTTCACGGCGGATCTCCTGGGCACCCGTCTCGGCCGGATTCTCGACAAGAAAGCCGCGCTGGCGCCGATCTATTCCCAAATGGGTGAAAAGGGCGACCGTACGAAGGCGCTGGTTGCCTGCGAAGCACTGTTGGCGAATGGCGGGCGTTATACACTCGACGTGCTGCGCCTCAAAGGGGAGTTGCTCACCACGCTGGGCCGCAACGAAGAAGCCCTGGCACTCTACGAAAACGTGCTGCAACAGCGTTCCACTCCCTGGGCCGAGGTGGGGAAAGCACGCCTGCTGTCCTTGCTCGGTAAGGATGAGGAGGCCACAGCGCATTTGCAGCGTACGCTAACGGCCTATCCCAATTATCTGGCGGCCTATGACTCATTGGCCCATCTGGTCGGAAAAACCGACAAGGCGGCTGCCCAGCAAATCGTCGAGCAGGCACTCAAGGTCGCGCCCTCTACCCAGCGGCAACGCCACCTCGGCGGGCTGGCACTGGAAAACAAAGACTTCGAACGCGCCGAATCCGCTTACCGGCGCGCCGTCGAAAAGGATCGTACCGGCTTCTTCAAAAGTCACGATGACTATTCAGGGTTGGCCAAGAGTTGCGTCGAACAGGGCAAAACCATCGAGGCACTGACTGCCGTGAAGGACATGGGTAGTGCCTTTGCCCGCACACCCGAACTGGAAGCGCGCCAGGCCGCCGTCGAGTGTCAGGTCCATGTCAAGTCGGGCAATGAGGCTGCCGCCAAGCTCGCCCTCGAAAAAGCGCTCAAGGTGCAACAGTCGGCCAAGCTGGATGCCAGTTCCGCCCTTGAGATTGCCCAGGCCTGCTTTGCAGGGGGCCGGGCAGAGGAAGCGAAAGCCATCATCCAGTCGGTGGCCGAAGATCATCATGAAAACGATGAGGTGCTCGCCAAGGCACAAGGTGTCTTTGCCCAGGCGGGCATGGAGGATGAAGGCACGGTTTTCCTTGAGGCCACGAAGAAGCGCATGTTCAAACTCAACAACGATGCGGTGGCCATGGCCAAGGCCGGCCAGCTCGATCAGGCCATCGAGATGCTCACCGAAGCCGCCGACCGCCTGACCAACAACGCGCAGATTGCCATCAACACCGCGATGGCCCTGCTGATGCACGTCCACCGCAATGGCGCCGATCTCGCCCAGACCAAGCGCGCCCACGCCTACATTCTGCAGGCGCAGCGGGCCAATGCCAGTCATCCCCGCCTGGCTGAAATCAGCGGCCTCTATCGCAAGGTCGCCCCGGCAGGCGCGCCACCGCTTGAGGACGTCTGATGGCTGAACAGATCGATGCCCTCGTCGCCGCCGCCATTCACGACGCCAAAAATGCGTTGATGGCACTCGATACGCAATTGGGAGAAATCGAGCGCCGTCCCGCCAGCGCCGACTTTGCGGCGGCGCGCGCCACCACCAGCCGCATCGCCGGCCAGCTCGCCGAATTGCTCACGCTTTATCGCGCCCAGGGTGGGCAGTTGCGCCTGGCGATTGATGATCACGATCTGCATGACTTCATCGACGACCTGCTCACCGAACTCGGCCCACTGCCCGCAGGCATCACCCTGGATGTCGAGCGCAGCGCGGCCGCTACCTTGGGCAGCTGGGCCTTCGATGCCTATCTCGTCAAACTCGCCCTGCTGGATGCGTTACGCAATGCACTGCGTCAGGCGCGCGCACACGTGACCCTCACCCTGCAAGCAGCCCCGCAGGGCGGTATCTGTTTTGAAGTGGCGGACGATGGCCCGGGATTTCCTGCCGCCATTCTTGGTGGTGAAAACGCAGCAAGTACGCAGGGCACCGGCCTCGGTCTCAGCTTCGCCCGCCTGATCGCCGAACGCCACGCCACGCCGGCCGGAAAGCATGGTCATGTCGCGCTCGCCAATCGGCCGGGCGCCAGTTTCACGCTCACACTGCCCTGAGCTTTTCCCCCGCCGCCGCCAGCGTCGTTTCGTTCTTGGCGAAGCAAAAGCGAATCAGCCCATGATCCGTGCCATCCGGCATGAAGGCGGAAACGGGAATCACCGCCACGCCTTTCTCGATGGTCAGCCAGCGCGCGAACTCGGTATCCGGCATGCGATTGATCCGCTCGTAACGCGCGAGCTGGAAATAGGTGCCATCGGAAGGGAGCAGTTCGAAGCGCGAACCGGCCAGTTGCGCGCGGAAGAAGTCGCGCTTGGCCTGATAGAACGCCGCCAGCCCCGCTGCAAAACCAGGCTCAGCGCGCATGAAGTCGGCCAGCGCAAGTTGCGACGGATGATGCACGGTGAACACATTGAATTGATGCACCTTGCGAAACTCGGCCGTCAGCGCCGCCGGCGCCAGGCAGTAGGCAATCTTCCAGCCGGTGATATGGAAGGTCTTGCCGAAGCTCGACACGACAAAGCTGCGCTCACGTAGCTCGGCAGTGCGGGCGAGACTTGCGTGCGGCCCATTGAAAATAATGTGCTCATACACCTCGTCGCCGAGCAGCACGATGTCGGTGTTGCACACGAGGCGTGACAGCTCGCGCATGTCATCAGCCGTCCATACCGTGCCGGTCGGATTGTGCGGCGTGTTAAGGATGATCAGCCGCGTGCGGGTGTTAATCGTTGCCGCCACCTCGGCCCAGTTCGGGCGGAAACCCGGTGGCGCGAGATTGATCACCTTCGCTGTCCCGCCCTGCAACTCGATGGCGGGAAGATAGCTGTCGTACACCGGCGCGAAGACAATCACTTCGTCGCCCGGCCGCACGCAGGCCGTGATGGCGGTAAAGATCGCCTGCGTCGCGCCGGCCGTCACGGTAATTTCCGTTTCGACGTCGTAATTCGCGCCATACAGCGCCGCCACTTTTTCGGCAATCGCCTCACGCAACGGCAACACGCCCGCCATCGGCGGATACTGGTTTGCCCCCGCCTGCATGTGATGCGTGACACGCTCCAGCAATAGCGCAGGCGGCGAGAAATCGGGAAAACCTTGCGAAAGGTTGATCGCGCCATGCTCATTGGCGAGGCGCGACATGACGGTAAAGATGGTGGTGCCGACTTGGGGCAAGCGGGAGGAAAATGTCTTCATGGTGTGCTTTCGAACACTATAATGATTGCGCCATGAATGAGTCTATTCCCCTGCGCTGCCTCTATGTCGACTTCAACTCCTACTTCGCCTCGGTGGAGCAGCAGTTGCAGCCGCAACTGCGCGGCCGGCCGGTCGGCGTGCTGCCGGTGATGGCCGAAACCACCTGCTGCATTGCCGCCAGCTACGAAGCCAAGGCCTTTGGCGTCAAGACCGGTACGCTGGTTTATGAAGCACGCCAACGCTGCCCGGAAATCGTTTTTGTTGAAGCACGCCCGCCTGTCTATATCGAGATGCACCACCGGCTCGTCGCCACCGTCGAATCCTGTACCCCGGTCGGGCAGGTACTCTCCATCGACGAGATGTCTTGCCCGTTGTCCGGCAGCGACCAGCAACGCGACAAAGCACTCGCGCTCGCCGACCAAATCAAGCAGACCATCGCCACGCAAGTGGGCGCTTACCTGAGAAGCTCGATCGGCATCGCCCCCAACACCTTCCTGGCCAAGATCGCCTCGAACATGCAGAAGCCGGATGGCTGCACGGTGATCGAACAGCACGACCTGCCCCACCGCCTGCATCGGCTTGAACTGCGCGATATCCACGGCATCGGCCGCGCCATGGAAAGTCGGCTCTCGCGGTACGGCATCACCACGGTCGAACAGTTATGCGCGGCCAATCCTGCCCAGTTGCGCACCGCCTGGGGCAGCATCGAGGGCGAACGTCTGCATGCCAAACTACGCGGTGAGGAAGTGCTCACGCCCGCCAGCCGCCGTGCCTCGATCAGCCATTCGCATGTGCTGCCGCCGGACCTGCGCAATCCGCAAGCGGCCTACTCGGTACTACACCGGCTGTTGCAGAAAGCCGCCATGCGCCTGAGGAGCGATGCGCTGATCGCCGGCAACCTGCATCTGCGTGTCACGTATGGCGACGCAAACTGGTCCGATGACCAGCGGCTCGACCCGACCGACGATACCCTCGCCTTCCTCCATGCACTCGCCGTCTTGTGGCGCCAGCGCCCGACAACGCGCGCCCGACCAACGGCGGTCGGCGTTGCTCTGACCGCGCTGGACGACCTGCAGAATCGTCCGCGCTCGCTGTTCGAGCATGAGGACGGCCACGATCGCCTCAACGCCACCATCGACGCCATCAACCTGCGCTACGGGAACAAGTCGCTCTACTTCGGTGGCGCCCACCGGGCACTGGAGGCGGCACCGATGCGCATCGCCTTCCAGCACATTCCCGACCTCAAGATTGAGGCCGACTGAGCGCTCACTTCGCGAGCGACTCACGCTCCATCAGCAAATAGGTGTTGTAGGCATTGCGCCGATGCGCCTCGTGATAAGCGGGCATACCCTGCCAGCGCGACCAGTCGGCACGGGCAAACGCCTCATCGAAGGGCAGAAAGTCGGCCACGGCCTGCCCCATCTGCTGGCGCAGATCGATCAGGTAGTCGCGCGTCAACGCCAGATCGGCCGCCGGTGTCTTGCTCGGTGGACCGTGGCCGGGCACCATGATTTGTGGTTTCAGTTCCAGCAGGCGATCCAGCGCGGCCAGCCAGGCCTTCGAATCCGCGTCGCCGACAAAAGGCACGCGCCCCTTGAATATCAGGTCGCCGGAGAACATGACGCCATCCTCGACGACGAACATCACGACATCTTCGGCCGAGTGTGCGGGGCCGACATGGCGCAACTTGAAGTGCAGGCCGCCGAGTTTGAAATCGGCATCGCCGCTGAGCCACAGGTCGGCCGGCACGACACGGAAATCCGCATTCACCCACGGGGCCAGCAGTTCGCGCCGCTGGGCGAGGCGATCTGCGGCCGCATCCGAACCGAGATTGACCTTGGCCGCCTCGTGCGCCCAGATTTCCGCGCCGAGCTCCTTGAAGGCCTGCAAACCATAGTAGTGGTCGGCATGCCAGTGCGAGACGATGACGCGGCGGATCGGCTGCCGGGTCACCTTGCGAATTGCGTCAATCATGCGCTGCGCCAGTGCCGGTGTGCCAAGGGTATCGAACACGACGACCCCATCCTTGGTCACGACAAAACCGGCGTTGGACATGAAGCCCTGGTTCTGCCGCGACGCCGCGCCGGGCAGACCCTGAATCACATAACTGTGGGCCGCCACCTTTTCCGCCCGCAGCGGCACCGGCGCTTCGGCCAGGACGCAGGACGGCAGCAACAGCGTCAGCAGGATCAGCAGCTTAGTCATGGCTTTTCTCCAATACACTCAATAAGCGACCAGTATCCACCATTCCCCAACCCGCCGCCATCAGTGCATCGAGTTGCTGCATGACCGTTGCCGCCACCGGCAGCGGAATAGCCTGCTGCGCCGCCTCGGCCAGTACAGCCGCGAAATCCTTGTGGTGCAGCCGCGCCTCGACACCCGGCGTGAAGTCGCGGACTGCCATGCGGCCGCCAAATACCTCCAACACGCGCGAAGCGGCCGAACCGCCCAGCAGCGCCGTGCGTACCTTGGCGAAATCGACACCCGCCGCCTGCGCCAGATGGGCCGCTTCGGCACTGGCTTCGATCGCCGCCACCATCACCAGTTGGTTACACGCCTTGGCGACCTGCCCGGCGCCCGCCTCGCCGACGCGCACGATGGTCTTGCCCAAACAGCGGAACAAGGGGTCAAGCCGAGACGCAAGCGCTTGCCTGCCACCCCACATGATCGCCAGCGTCGCGGTCTGTGCGCCGGCCGTGCCACCCGAGACGGGGGCATCGACAAAGTGGCTGCCGCGCTGCGCATAGCGTGCCGCAATCTCGCGCGCGGTCGACGGGGCGATGGTGGAGAAGTCGACATGGATACTGTCGGGTGCGAGTCCCTCGATCAACTGCGCTGCAAGGCCGTCGACATCGGCCGTACCGGTGACATTGGTGCAGACGATCTCGCACTGCCGCGCCAGTTCGGTCGGGGAAGCCGCACGCACCACTGCCGGCGGCAAAAAGTCGGCGCAGGCAGGACGGCGGCTCCAGACGTGAATCTCATATCCTGCCGCAAGCAGATGGCCGACCATCGGCGCACCCATGCCGCCGAGGCCGACATAACCGATCCTCATTGTGAAGAGAGTTTTTCGAGCAGCTTGAGCGCGGCGATGGAATCTTCCTCGCCCATGCCGCTGCCGACCATGGCGTTGAACAGTTGCGCCGTCGCCGCAGCCGAGGGCAGCATCAGGCCGAGGCGATGCGCCTCTTCCATGACGATGCGCAAATCCTTCTGGTGCATCCAGGCCTTGAAGCCCGGCTTGAAGTTGCGGTCGAGCATGCGCTGGCCGTGGTTTTCAAGAATCTTCGAATAAGCGAATCCGCCTAAGAGCGCCTCGCGCACCTTCGCCACATCAACCTCATTCTTCGCCGCAAAGTTGAACGCTTCGGCCACCGCCATGACGCCGACACCGGTGAGGATCTGGTTGCAGGCCTTGGCCACCTGGCCGGCCCCACTGGCACCGATCAGGGTGATCGACTTGCCCATCTTCTCGAACAGCGGCTTGACCTTCTCGAACGCCTCTGGCCTGCCGCCGACCATGATGGTCAACGCCGCATTGATTGCCCCGACTTCGCCGCCCGACACCGGCGCATCGAGGAAGTCGATGTCCTTGGCTGCCAGTTCGGCGCCAATCTCGCGGGCGGCATTCGGGTTGATCGTACTCATGTCGACGATGATCAAGCCCGGTTGAGCGCCTTTCGCGAGCCCCTGCTCGCCGAGACAGACCTCGCGCACGTCGGGCGCATCGGCCACCATGGTGAACACAATCTCGGCATGCTTCGCGACCTGTATCGCCGAGACATGGGTATGCGCGCCCGTATCGGCAAACGGCTCCAGCGAGGCCGGGCGACGCGCCCACAAGTGCAGCGTGTGGCCGGCTTTCGCCAGGTGCAAGGCCAGCGGCCGCCCCATCAGGCCGAGGCCAATGAAGCCAATATTCATGTCATCTCCACAAGGCGAAAGCGCTTGCGATTGGGCAAGCGGTAGGTTTCGAAATCGTTGCGATCAAGTGTCCACACGGTGGTAACGCCCGTGTTCAGCGCCGCCACCACGAGCGAGGCATCGGCGAGATCCATCGGCCGGTCGGCATAGCGCTCCATCCAGTCGGTGGCGACCGACAGCTCATCAATTCCCATCGGTAGCAATTCGATGCCGCCGTTTTCGATCCAGCGAAACAGCGGTAGCGCAATCCGAATCGAGCCTGACATATGCGAAAACTCGGTCAGTACCGGCCATGTCGTCAATAGCGGGCCACGATGGTCGCGAACAAAGTTTTTACACGCAAGGTGATCGCGATCAAGCGGATCGGCCAATGCGACCAGCGGGCCGGTATCCACCAGAACCTTCATTGCTTATTCACCGCTTATGCTTCGCGCGAATGGCTGCCTTGACTTGCGCCTTGATATCCGTGCTACGCCCCAGGCCCTCGGTGGCGCACCCAATAAACCCAGCCTCGACCGCCAACTCATAAGCTGTTTTTTTCGGCTTCTGCCCGGTCGTCAGCAGCTTTTCAAGCGCTTCGACAATGACTTCGGATTTGGTCTTGCGATGCTCGACGCAGTATTCGGCAAGGGTTTGCTCGACACGCAGGGGCAGGCGAACGGTGGTGGTCATGGCAGGCTCCGCAGGATTTGTATTAATGGTAATACAAATCCTGCGGAAAGCAAATAATAGCTGTAGAACCTTAGCCTGATATTGCCTTGGTAATCAACGGCACCAGTGGCTCGGGCAGCTTGAGCTGGCCAGACAACGCATAGGCATGCGCCCGCTCGGACATTTTCTTCCAGGTCTTGCGGACGATATCGAGCCACTTCTCCTCGCTATAGTCGGCCTTCTGGCCGGCGAAGCCGAGCATGTAGTGTTCGATAAAGACGAGGTCGGCGACATCCTCAAGCATCTGCGTATCGGGATTGACCTTGAGGCCGCGCTTGCCAACGGCCTGTTTCGCACGTTCGACGGCAGCCTCGTCGTAGCCGGCTTCCTGCATCAGGCGACCACAGGTTTCGGCGTGGAACTTGTAGAGGCCGGTGCGCCATTGCATATAGCCATCGCGCGTCATCGGGTAGCTGTCGCGCGGCGTCTTCCAGCGCTGGATGTGCTGGGCGCGCACGGCGAGTTGCTGTACCTCGTCGGCCTCGGGGGCGTAGCGGCCAATCATCTCGGCCATGCGCTGGCCATAGAGCAATTCGCGCGGCACTTGCTGGCCACTTGCATCGGACTCCATGCGCGGATCTTCGGCATTCGCGGCGTCGATCAGGGCAACGGCACGTTCATAGGTGGGGCTGGTCATGAGGGTCAATCTCCGTTAAGCAAAATCAGGGGGCGGTCGGCAAATCCACCAGCACGACGGTCACGTCGTCATGGGGCGATAATGCACCAAGATGCTGATGGACGGCATCCTGCAGCGCAGCGATACGCGCTGCGGGGGGCACACCCGCCAGCGCCGCCTGCAGACGTTCCATGCCGAACTCTTCGTCGGCGGCGTTGCGCGCCTCGACCAGGCCATCGGACATCAGCAGGAGCTGCGAACCGGCCGACTGGGGCGGCAGGCTTTCGGTGGCCGACTTGCGCCAGTCGAAGTCGTCGATGCCGAGCGGTAGATGGGTCGAGGCAATCTCGCGCACAATCTTGCCATTGCCGTCGATCAGCAAAGCGGCCGGCATGCCACCAAACCAGAGTTCGGTATTCCCCTGGCGTGGATCAATGCACAGGCAACTGCAGCAGACAAAGCGCCCAACCGGCAGGGCCACGCGCAACTGGCTGTTGATCTTGGCGACCACCCGTCCGAGCGGCAACCCGAACTCGACAATGTCGTAGAACAGGGTCAGCACCGGCAAGACGCTGATCGCGGCTGCCAATCCATGACCGGTCGCATCGGCCAGCAGCACGTAATAGCGGCCATCGTTGGCGCGCGATGCCGCGACGATGTCGCCGCTGAAGTTGGTGGCCGGACTCATCCAGTAATGCAGCGACGGATCAATCAGGCCGGGGCGCCGCATCAACTGATCGAGGATTTCGGCCGCCAGATGATTTTCCGCCTCGCGGTCGTCGTGGTACACCTGCAAGGTCGCCGCGTTTTCACGCAGGGTCTGCTCGGCGCGTTTTTGCTGGGTGATGTCGCGCACTGCCCCGACGAACATGCGCCGGCCCTTGTCGCGAAACTCGCTGACCGACAGCGAAATCGGGAAAACGCTGCCATCCTTGTGCACACCTTCCAACTCGCGGCTCGACATGCCAATGATCTTGGGCATGCCCCCGCCCAAATACCGGGCTATATAGCCATCATGGGCCGAACGCCAGGGTTCGGGCATCAGCATGCTGACGTTGCAACCAAGCATTTCCGACTCGGCAAAACCGAAGATGCGACAGCAAGCCGGATTAACCGCCTCGATCAGGCCGTGCTCGTTGATGATCACAATGGCATCGACGAGATTGTCGGTAATCGCCTGACTGAAAGCCCGCGACTCTTCCAATTCGCGGCGCAACGCAATGGCGCGCGACAAGGAACGCAGCTTGGCCTCGAGCACGACGAAATTGACCGGCTTGGGCAGGTAGTCGTCGCCACCGGCATCGAGACCGGTCACCAGGTTTTCATCCTTGTCGAGCGCGGAGAGGAAGATCACCGGCACCCAGCGCTCGCCGCAAATTGCCTTGATACGCCGCGTCGCCTCGTAACCATCCATCACCGGCATCATCACATCCATGATGACCAGATCGAAGGGCTTGCTGGAAAACAGGGCAACGGCCTGAGCGCCGTCCTCGGCCAGCTCGACCACATGGCCGAGTTTCTTGAGGAAGACCGCGAGAATCTGCCGATTCGTCGCGGTGTCATCCACCACCAGGATGCGGTGGGATGAAGAAGCAGTCGAGGTCATCGGCGAATTATAGAGAAGCTAGCCGGACGCATCAGGACAAGGCTCCGCCAGGCAGGGCGATGGTCGCGACGACGGTATTGCCGTTGCCCCGATATTCGAGTGCGGAAAAGCTCATCATGCGGGCCATGGCGATGCCGCGCCCATTCGGATCGGCCGCGCGTTCAGGATCGAAATCGAGATACTGCTGCCAGTCGAAACCGCACCCCTCGTCCTGCACCGTAAACTCCAGCCGGTCGGCATGGCGGCGAATGCTGACGCGCACCTGGCGGGCATTCTCAGCCATCGCGAGACGCCGCGCCACCTCCGCTTCCCAACCATCGGCCAGACGCAGACGGCGCTTTTCCTCATAGCTGATGCCCAGGCTGCCATGTTCAACCGCATTCACGAGCAGTTCGGTCAGCCCGCCGGCAGCCAGATCAGGGATGGGGCACAGACTGGCCAGAATCTCGATCAGCGGGCCGATCTCGCCGAGCGTGCGAAAACGAAACTCGGCATGCTCCAGCAGATCCATCGCATGGACATGCGCCCGGGCGTGGCCGCGCGCTGCTTCGCGCGACTCAATGTCGGTGACAGCCGCCCGCACGATGGCCAGCAGAGTCTCTGGCTCATAGGGCTTGGCGAGGTAGTAGTAGGCCCCCGCCTCGATGCCTTCGCGTACCTGTTCCGGCGCCGTCGCCGCCGTCTGCATGATGACCGGGATCGTGTTGAAGCGCGGATCGGTCTTCATCAGACGCAGCAACTCAATGCCTGTCATGCCCGGCATCATGCGGTCGAGGATCACCAGATCATAGGCCGGGGCTGCCGTTTCCAGCCGCTGCCAGGCGGTAGTGGCGCTTTCCACGAGATCCAGATCGTACTGCGGCCCGTCGAGATATTCCCGAATGATCATCAGATTGATCGGCTCGTCGTCGACCACCAGAATATGACGCTGCGTCATAACAGTCCCTCAGGTTGGGTCGGCAGCAGCACATTGAAGAGGGCCCCACCGCTCGGCTGATTTTGCGCGGTAATGATACCCCGATGCCCATGGACAATTTCACGGCAGATCGCCAGGCCAAGGCCGGTGCCCCCTGCGCCGGTCTGGGTACGGCTGCTCTGCGTGAACTTGTCGAAGATGGCTTCGAATTCCCCGGGGGGAATGCCCACCCCCTCGTCGGCAATGGCGATACGAAGCGCGGCACGCTCACCCTCATCGCTGGCGCGCCGGCCGGCAGGGAGGCGGTCGGCCGAGACGGTAAGGTGAATCGTACCGCCCTCGGGCGAAAACTTGATGGCATTGCCGAGCAGGTTGCGCACTACCTGATCAATGCGCTTGCGATCCGCCGTGAGATGACTATCGGGCGTCGCGACATCGAGCACGACCTGCAGGTGCTTGGCGTCGAACAACGGTGCAAGTTCGCTGCGCACATCCTCGATGGCCCGGCGCAAATCATAGCGCGTCAGGTTGAACTGCATCTGGCCGGCCTCGAGCTTGGACAGGTCAAGCAGATCATTGACCAGGTCGAGCAGGCGCTCCCCGCTGGCACGGATGTGCTCGAAGTAACCCTTGATCTTGTCAACATCGGTACTGCCCGCCCGCGCATGACCAATGCGGGCGAACGACAACACGGCATGCATCGGCGTGCGCAACTCATGGCTCATGTTGGCGAGGAAGTCGGACTTGGCCTGATTGGCGTTTTCGGCCTCTTCCTTGGCGCGCTTAAGATCGGCAGTTTGCTGCGCCACCTGCTCCTCAAGGGTATCGCGATGCTCACGCAGGGCCATTTCGAAGCGTTTGCGCTCCGACACGTCGCTGGCCATGAAAAACACATCCTGCACTTCCTGACCGTCCAGCACGGCAAACACGGTGGCCTGAAACCAGTGCGGGCCATCCGACAGGGTGAGGTAAAGCTCCTGCGGCTTGTACGGCAGGCCCGTCTCCCACACGCGCTCAATGACCTCGGCAAGTTCCTCGCCTTCCACAGCGACCGGGATCAGATCGCGCAAGCGGCGGCCGATTGCCTGACGTCCTGTGAATCCGAAACAGTGCTCGGCGGCACGATTCCACAGCCGCACATTGAGCGCCCGATCGAAACTCATGGCCACGACCAGTGGGGTGTTCTGGATCAGCGCCTCGAAGCGGGCGGCGGCAAAGTTGTGATTAGCGGCGCCGTTCATATGGGCAGGCGGGTTGTCGGTCTGCCATTATCCCGCCAGCACAAATCAGGCGCAGCCGCCCGTCTTGCAATCGCCTGCGCTCTCGGGCACGCCAAGCTTTTTCAGGATGGTGTCGAGCGGGCAGAAAGTCGTGAAGCCGCTCTGGAACAGATTGGCACCAACGAACAGGGTAAACCACAGCCAGCTCATCTGCGACAAGTCGACTTGGCCGTTGAAGTGTGCCAGCGCGAGCGACAGCATGATGAAAAATCCGGCGACGATGCGGACGATGCGATTGACGGTCATGAATTAACTCCTGTTATTTTGAATCATTGGAAACGCTTGCGCATGGCCGCATAATAAAGCACCGGGATCACCACCAAGGTCAGCACGGTGGAGACAAAGATGCCAAAGATCAGTGCCAGCGCAAGACCTGAGAAAATCGGATCATCGAGAATGAACAGGGCGCCCAGTATGGCGGCCAGCCCGGTCAGGGCAATCGGCTTGGCACGAATCGCCGCCGACTGGATCACTGCCTCGGCGAACGCCATGCCCTCTGCCACCTGCTGATTGATGAAGTCGACCAGCAGGATTGAGTTGCGCACAATGATACCGGCCAGCGCGATCATGCCGATCATCGAAGTCGCCGTGAACTGCGCGCCGAACAGCGCGTGGCCCGGCATCACGCCAATGATGGTGAGCGGAATCGGCGCCATGATGATGAGCGGCACCAGATAGCTCTTGAATTGCGCCACGACCAGCAGATAGATCAGAACCAAGCCGACCGCATAGGCCGCACCCATGTCGCGGAAAGTTTCAAAGGTCACTTGCCACTCGCCATCCCATTTGACGGCATAACCGGCATACGGGTCTTTCGGCTGCTGGATGAAATATTCGCCGAGCGTGCCGCCTTGATCAAGTTTCAAGTCCTTCAGTTTGGCGCGAATGTCGAACATGCCGTACAAGGGTGAATCAAGCTCGCCGCCCATGTCACCGACGACGTAGACAACGGGCAGCAGATCCTTGTGATAGACCACCTTCTCGCGCGCGGCGGGTTTGGCTTCGACAAGCTCTGAGATCGGGACCAACTGTCCGCCATAGGCAGGCAACGCCCGCACCTTGAGTTTCAGCAGCGAATCGAGCGTCGCTTGGCGCTCGGCCGGCAGCGTGATGCGCACGGGAATCTCGTACTTCGCCTCGCCATCGTGCAGCGGTGTCACGTCCTCACCGGAAAGGCCCATGCGCACCGTGTCGACAATGTCCTTCTGGGCCACACCCAGCAAAGCCGCCTTGGCCTGATTGACGCGCAGCACGATCTTGCCGGCATCCTCGTCAACACTGTCGTCGACACCGAGGATATCAGCCGTGCCCTCGAAAGCATCGCGCACTAGGCGCGCCACGGCGATCTGGCCGGCGTAATCCGGGCCATACACCTCGGCGACGATCGGCGACAGGACGGGCGGCCCTGGTGGGACCTCCACCACCTTGGCATTGCCGCCGCTGGCCTTCGCCACCGCCATCACGCGATCGCGAATGCTCACGGCAATCTCGTGGCTCTGGCGATCACGGTGCGCCTTGTCGACGAGATTGACCTGAATATCGCCCATTTCGGCATTGGCGCGCAGGTAGTACTGGCGCACCAGGCCGTTGAAGTTGATCGGCGCAGCCGTGCCCGCGTACGCTTGGTAATCCTTCACTTCCTTGACCGTCGCCAGCTCGGCGGACATCTCGCGCAATACCCGTGCGGTTTCCTCGACCGGCGTGCCAATCGGCATATCCAGAATCACCTGAAACTCACTCTTGTTGTCGAAGGGCAGCATCTTCAACACCACCAGCTTGAAGACGCCCAGCGAAACGGAGGCGAGGATCGCCGCCACGATACCGATCCACAGCAACGAGCGCGCTCGCGCGCCCGACTGCGGATGCAGGAAGGGCGACAGGGCGCGGCGGAAGAAGGCATCCAGCTTCTGATCGGTCGTCGACGCGCCATGATGAGCAGACGGCTTCATCAGCTTGGCCGCCAGCCAGGGCGTGACGATGAAGGCGATGGCCAGCGAGATGAACATGCCCATCGAGGCATTGATCGGGATCGGGCTCATGTAGGGGCCCATCAGGCCGGACACAAAGGCCATCGGCAACAGCGCGGCGATCACCGTGAAGGTGGCGAGGATGGTCGGGCCGCCGACCTCATCGACCGCACCGGGAATGATTTCCCACAGCGGCTTGTGCGGATGCAGGCCATGCCAGCGGTGAATGTTCTCGACCACCACAATCGCGTCATCGACGAGGATGCCAATCGAAAAGATCAGGGCGAACAGCGAGACGCGGTTGAGCGTGAAGCCCCAGGCCCACGAAGCAAACAGCGTCGCCGCCAACGTCAGCGCTACCGCCGCACCCACGATCACCGCCTCGCGCCGCCCCAAGGCAAACAGCACCAGCAGCACCACGAAAGCAGTGGCGAAGATCAGCTTGCCAATCAGCTTCTGCGCCTTGTCGGTCGCCGTCTCGCCGTAGTTGCGCGTCACAGTGAATTCGACGCCTTCGGGAATCACCGTGCCCTTCAGCGAGTCCATGCGCTGGATGACACCTTCGGCCACATCGGCGGCATTGACGCCCGGCTTCTTCGAGACCGCCAGCGTCACCGCCGGATACTCATTGCCTTCCGCACCATGCCAGACATAGCGGCTCGGCTGGTCGGGGCCATCGATGACCTGCGCCACATCCGACATGAATACCGGCTTCTTGTTGAACACGCCGACAACCAGTTTACGAACGTCAGCGGCGGTTTCCAGATAGGTGCCCGTCTGGACGAGAATTTCCTCGTTGTCCTTGACTAGGCTGCCGGCCGGCTGCGAAGCGTTGGTTACTTGCAGGGCCGCCTTGAGATCCTGCGCCGTGATGCCGTAGGCACCGAGGCGTTCGGCATCCATCAACACCCGCACCACATGGCCGGGGCCACCGAGGGTCACGACATCGCGCGTGCCGGGAATGCGCTTCAGCTCAATTTCGACCGCCCGCGCCACCTGCTGCATCTCGAAACCCGACTTGTCGGCATCCGCGCTCCAGAAGGTCAGCGCGACAATCGGCACATCGTCGATGCCCTTCGGCTTGACGATCGGCTGTCCAACGCCCAGATGCGGCGAGACCCAATCGCTATGCGCGTTGATCGTATCGTAGAGACGCACCAGCGCCTGGATCGGATCTTCGCCGACCTCGTACTGCACCGTAATCACCGCCATGCCGGGGCGCGACACTGAATAGACGTGTTCGACGCCGGCAATCCGCGACAACACTTGCTGCGCCGGACGGGCGACCAGATTTTCGACATCCTTCACCGTCGCGCCGGGAAAGGGAATAAAGACGTTGGCCATCGTCACATTGATCTGCGGCTCTTCTTCGCGCGGCGTGATCAGCGTGGCGAAAATGCCGAGCAGCAACGCCACCAGCGCAATCAGCGGCGTCAGCGCGTTCTGCAGAAAATATGCCGCGATGCGGCCCGAGATACCCATGGTCGCCATGGTTATTTGGTTTGCTTGAGTTCGATGCCGGTCTTGACCGGATCGAGGCTGATCGTTTCGCCTGTGCTCAGACCGGAGAGTACCTCGATCTCGCCATCCGCCACCGGTTCACCGAGGCGCACCTGGCGCAAGATGGACTTCCCCTCCTTCAGCACATACACCGCACTGATCTCGCCACGGCGCAGAATGGCCTGCGGCGGCACCGTCAGTTTCTGCGCACTGCCCACGACAAAATGCACGCGCGCTGCCATACCCGGCACAACGCCGTCCAGATCGGCATCCGCCAGAGTCACCCGCGCCGTCGCCGTATGGCTCTGCGCATCAATGGTCGGCAGAATCTCGACGCGCACGCCGTCCAGCCAGCGCCGACTGCCGGGGAATTCCACCCGCGCACGCTTGGCCTGCTGCGCCGCCTGTAACTTGTATTGCGGGATATTCGCCACCGCCCGCAGGCCCTGCGGATCGAACACGGTTAGCAAGGGCTTGCCCGGCATGGCCAGATCGCCCAGTTCAGCATGCCGCTCGGCCACCAGACCTGACAAGGGCGAGGTCACGGTCGCATGCGAAGCACCCGCCCCGGCCGCCCCGGCTTGCGCCCGCGCCGATTTCAGCGCCGCATCGGCAGCATCCAGCGCCGCCTGGCTAATGAACTTCTGTTTGAAAAGATTTTGCGTGCGCGTGTAATTCGCTTCCGCCTGCACCAGTTGGGCACGCGCCGCCGCCGCATTCTCGGTCGCCTCGCGGGCATCAATGCGCATCAGCACCTGGCCGGCCTTGACGCGCTGGCCAGCTTCCACCGACACCGCCACAATCCGGCCGGACACCTGGGTCGCGACGACTGCCTGCTTGGTGGCTTCAATCACCGCCTCGGCGGGGAGCGTGAGCGGTACCTCGCGCAAAACCACGGTATGCGTCTGCGCAAAAGTCGGCGCTGACAGGACGGCGCAACACAAGGCCGCCACCGCCAACCTGAAGGGGGAGGTGTGGAGTAGGGATTTCATAGTGTATATAAGTATATCCTGATATTCACTTTTCAAGTCGCGACGGCATGGCCGGCCATCGCCTCGATCACCGCATCCACTTCGCCGACGCAGGCGGCCACTTCGAAATCAATGCCGGGAAAGCGATCCATGGCATTGCTGAGCAGTTCCGGCAGATCCTTCAGCACATGCCGTCCCGGCGCAAAGAAGATCGGCACCACCTTGACCTGCGTCACGCCCCGTTGGGCCAGGCATTCGATGCTGGCCTCCAGCGGCGGCTGGGTTAACTCCAGAAAACCAATCTCCACCGGCACGTCCGGTTGCTTTGCCGCCACCAGCGCCTGAATGCGCTTGAAGGGCTGGATGTACTCGGCGTTACGTGCGCCATGGCCAAACAGAATGATGCCTTTCATCGCGGTAACTCCTTTTCTGATTTCAGATAGTTCATGCCAAAAACGGGTTCAACAGCTTGACCCCTGTCCCGTCAAAGTCGGCGGTATTGCGGGTGACCACGGTTAGATCGTGAATCAAGGCGATGGCGGCAATCTGTTTGTCGATGGGATGCTGCGGATGGGGCACCATCAGCCTGCCCCATACATGGGCACAGTCGACATCGAAGGGGAGAATCCGGCCCACAAAGTTATGTTCGACGCTCTCCAGCCATTGCGTCAGCAGTTGCGCTTGAGACACGTCGCCTAAAAAACCGACTTTTTCGACGCCGCGACGCAACTCGCCCAAGGTGATGGCAGCCAGGAAGGTTTCACCGGCATCCGCTGCGCGAAAAAAATCGCAAACGCCAAAATTCGCCCGCGGCCCCCGGCGTGCCTCGCTGATAACGTTCGTATCAATGAGAAACATGTTGGCAGCTCAAAGACGCGCCCGATCAAGGGCGACAGTTGAAGTCTTCGTCGGTGCCAGCCAATGGCATGCTAGCCAGCACGTCGGCCAACGAACGGCGCGGTGGCTTGGCCGTCAGGCTGGCGCGAAGGATTTCGCGGTGCTCAGCCTCGGCACTGCGGCCATGCGCGGCGGCGGCCTGCTTGAGTGCCTGTACGACGGCTTCATCAACATTGCGGACAATAAGACTTGTAGCCATAAACGACACTCCTCGATTGATTGCAATGATTGCATTTTAGCCGACTGGCACTTTCTCAAGCCCCCGCATCTGCCTTCCAAATGTTCTTGCAATGCGTTTCACGGATAAACCAGGCCGCCAGCGCGCCCATCCAGGTTGCACTGGCAATCAGCAGCAGGCCCCAGCGGTAATCCGCCGGGGTATAGATGCGCACGCCATTGAGCAAGGTGCCATCCCAGCGCTGATCCATGATCCAGCCCACGGCCGGCTGCAGCAAGGCGCCCATCAGGAAGCCGCCCATGTTGGCCACCGAGGTCGACATGCCCGATAGGGCGGGCGGGTTGACCTCTTTGGCACAGGCCCAGGAGAGCGTGAAGCTCGCGGTCATCAGGCCCATCAGGCCGAACAGCGCATAGGTGGCCGCCAGCGGCAGGATCAGCCCGGACAGCCACACCAGCCAGACGGCGCCATACACCAGCGAACTGGCGATGATCACCGGCTTGCGACGACGCAGGCGATCCGACAGTGTGCCGATCAGCAGACAGCCGACGGCAAAGCCGGCGAAGTAGAGCGAGAGATGGGCCGTGGCGGTATCGCGCGTCATGCCCAGTCCTTGGATCAGAAAGGGCGTCGCCCACAAACCGCCGAAGGCGAAGAAGCTGCCGGACAACCCGGCATTGACGAATACCGTCGGCCAGGTGGCGCGGTTTTTCACCACGCGCAACAAGCCCGTAAGAATGACCGTGCGATCAAATGTCGGCGCTGGCGGGACGGCGCCCCCGACCGCCTGGGGCCGATCGCGCACCAGCACCCAGCTCAACACGCCAAGCAGCAAGGAGACAACGCCGACGCCAACGAATACGCCGCGCCAGCCGGTCGCCTGCGCCATAGCCGAGAGCGGTGCACCAGCCAGCACCGAACCGAGGTTGCCAATCAGCATCGACATGCCGACCACGGTAGCGAAGCGATGCTCCTCGAACCAGACCGCGATGAGTTTCAGCATGGCGATGAAGGTGACCGACACGCCCAGCCCGATCAGTGTGCGCCCCGCCAGCGCGCCATCGAGCGTCTCGGCCATACCGAACAGCAGACTGCCGGCCCCGGCGACCATGCCACCGATGAAGAGGATGCGGCGCGGCCCGAGCGTATCGACAAGGATGCCGGTCGGCACCTGCATGAGCGTATAAACGTAGAAGTAGGTGGCGGCCAGCACGCCCAGCGAAGCCGCCGAGGTCTGAAAGCTCGCCGCCAGATCCGGCGCGATGCCGGCCGGCGCGAAGCGCTGGAAGAAGGAGAGGACATAAGCCGCCACCACCACCGCCAGCACCAGCAGGCGGCGGCGTTTTTGTTCGGGCGTCAGGGCAAAGGCGAGCATGACCGGATTGTAACCATGCCCCGGCCCGCAGTAACTTGGGTTATTTGTGTAAGCTCCGTTTAAACTTTGCGTCCAAACGCCGCGCCGATGGTCCCGGCCCATCGGCCAAGCCATCAGGGATATCCATGCAACTGACAGAAAAGCACCACCAATATTGGCGCCGCAACCAGATCCTGACAGCCAGCCTGCTCGCCATCTGGTTTGTAGCCACCTTTGTGGTGAGCTGGTTTGCACGCGAGCTGAACGAGATCGTCATCATCGGCCCGGTGGGCTTCTACATGGGTGCCCAGGGCGCGCTGATCATTTATGTGCTGATCATCTGGTTCTACGCCCGGCGCATGAACCAGCTGGATCGCGAATACGGCGTCGCAGAGGGGGGCGACTGATGGCCGGCCCCTCGCACAACTCGGTCTTCTTCGGCCAGCTCAGGCGTTACTACAGCTTTTACACCGGCGGCTTCTTCGCTTTCGTGGTCGGCGTCGCTCTGCTCGAAATGGCCGGCGTACCAAACAAAATCCTCGGCTACATCTTCCTCTTCGCCACCATCCTGCTCTATGCCGGCATCGGCTTCATGTCGAAAACCGCCGACGTCTCGGAGTATTACGTCGCCGGCCGGCGCGTGCCGGCGCTGTTCAACGGCATGGCCACCGGCGCCGACTGGATGTCGGCCGCCAGCTTCATCGGCATGGCCGGCTCGCTCTACCTGTCGGGCTACGACGGTCTGGCCTTCATCATGGGCTGGACCGGCGGCTATGTCCTGGTGGCCCTACTGCTGGCGCCTTACCTGCGCAAGTTCGGACAATTCACTATTCCCGACTTCCTGGGTGCCCGTTATGGCGGCCACATCCCGCGCCTGATCGGCGTGTTCGCCGCCATCCTCTGCTCCTTCACCTATGTCATCGCGCAAATCTACGGCGTCGGCCTGATCACCAGCCGCTTCACCGGCCTCGAATTCACTATCGGCGTATTCGTCGGCCTCGCCGGCATTCTGGTGTGCTCGTTCCTCGGCGGCATGAAAGCGGTCACCTGGACGCAAGTGGCGCAATACATTGTCCTGATCGTCGCCTACATGATCCCGGTGGTGTGGCTGTCGGTGATTCATACCGGCAACCCGATCCCGCAGATCGCCGCCTACACCTCGGTACTGCCCAAAGTCAGCGCGCTCGAACAGGAATTCAACGCGCCCGACACCCCCAAGGGTGCCGCCGAAGAATCGGTGCGGGCGATCTTCCGCGCGCGCGCGGCGGATGCCGAAGCCAATCTGCAAGGGCTGGCGGCCAGTGGCGAAGATTTCATCATCACCGAAAGACAAATACTCAAGGATCGGATATTGAACCTCAAGCTCGCCGATCCCGACGACTACCGCAGCATCGAAGCTGCCGAAAAGGAACTCAAGGATTACCCGACGACGCCCGAGGTGGCACACAAACGCTGGACAGCCGCTAAAACGAATGCCAACGCCAAGGCCGCTAATGTGAAACCCCATGCCGAAGCCTTTGCGGCCAGTGGCAAGGATGCGGCCGAGCAGGAGGAAAATCGCATCAAGGCGAAGAAGAATTTCCTCGCCCTGATCTTCTGCCTGATGGTCGGCACCGCCGCGCTGCCGCACATCCTGATGCGCTTTTACACCACCCCTTCGGTGCAGGAGGCGCGCCGCTCGGTGTTCTGGTCGCTATTCTTCATCTTCCTGCTCTACTTCACCGCGCCGGCGCTGGCCATCCTCGTCAAGTTCGAGGTTTACAACAACCTCGTCGGCTCCAGCTTCGCCTCACTACCTGCCTGGGTCAGCAACTGGGCTGCCGTGGACAAGACGCTGATGTCGATCATCGACATCAATCGCGACGGTCTGGTGCAACTGGCCGAAATCACCATCGGCGGCGACCTGATCGTCCTCGCCACGCCCGAAATCGCCGGTCTACCCTACGTCATCTCCGGCCTGGTGGCTGCCGGCGGTCTGGCGGCGGCGTTGTCCACGGCTGACGGTCTCTTGCTGACCATCGCCAACGCCTTGTCGCACGATGTCTATTACAAGATGATCGACCCCAGCGCACCGACCAGCCGCCGCCTGGTAGCCTCCAAAGCACTGCTGCTGCTCGCTGCCTTGCTGGCCGCCTATGTCACCTCGCTCAAACCCGGCAACATCCTGTTCCTCGTCGGCGCCGCCTTCTCGCTGGCCGGTTCGGCCTTCTTCCCGGCGTTGGTACTTGGCATTTTCTGGAAACGCGCCAACCAGCTCGGCGCCGTCCTCGGCATGCTGGCCGGACTCGGCGTGTGCGCCACCTACATGGTACTGACCTATCCCTTCTTCGGCATCAACGCGCCGCTGTGGTGGGACATCAACCCGATTTCTGCCGGCCTCTTTGGCATTTCGGCCGGTTTCATCGGCGTCGTGGTCGGCACCCTGATCTCGCCGGCCCCGAGCCAGAAAATCCAGGATTTTGTCGATCATGTGCGCTACCCCAATCTGGCCCACCCGGCCACGGTCAGGGCGCATCGCGACGAGGACGACTGAACACCGCATGAATCACCCCGAACTGTTTCTCCTGGGCACCCTGCGAGCGCTGGTTGAAGTCGCCCTGCTCCTGCTGCTGGGCCAGGGTCTCCTGGCGCTGCTGGCGGGCCAGCGGCGCCACGACAACAGCATCTACCAGCTATTCATCATCGCTACCCGGCCCGTCCTCAAGCTCATCCGCTTCGTCTGCCCGCCGCAAGTCATCGACCGGCACCTGCCGGTGGTCGCCGTATTCGTTCTGTTCTGGTGCTGGATCGGCTTGGCCTGGCTGAAGCGCAGCTATTGTCAGGCGCAGCAGTTGCAGTGTTTCTGAAACAGTCTCAGCGCGTTATACTAAGATCAGAACAAACTTAGGATAACCATCATGCCCCAATTCACTGAGCTCCCGCTGTCTGCCCAGACTGCCTATGCCCAGTTGTTGGAGGCCGCCGTCACCGCAGAACACCTGCGTGCCCTGGCCGATCTGCCCGGATCATTCACACCCAAAACGGTACGCGGGCACAAGTATTGGTACTACCAATACACAGAGCCCTCGGGAAAATTAAGCCAGACTTTTGTCGGGCCGGATAATGAGGCGGTCAAAAGCCTGATGGCGCGAAAGGTGATGCCGTCGTCTATGGCCTCGCTCGCACCGCTGGCGCGTTCGGCGGTTGTGTTGGGCTGCACCGAGGTATTGCCGCGCCATCTGCGCGTGATTGCCCGACTGGCTGAATACGGCTTCTTCCGTGCCGGCGGCGTGCTGGTTGGCACGCATGCCTTTCTGGCTTACGGCAACATGCTGGGGGTACGTTGGCGCGACGCAGATCGTACCCAGGACATCGACTTCGCCCATGCCGAGCGTAACCTGGCGATTGCCTTGCCGCACGACTTCCACATCAACACGGACAAGGCGATCGAATCGCTGGCCTTGGGGCTGCTGCCGGTCTCCCAGTTGTCCGGCAAGGCGGGGGCGACCTATCTGAATCCTCGTGAGCCGGAATTTCGCCTTGATTTCCTGACGACCTGCCATCGTGATGGCGACGAGCCTTTCCGTCACCCACAACTCGGCATCGAACTCCAACCCCTCAAGTTCATGGAGTTCTCGCTGGAAAATGTCCAGCAGACAGCCATCTTTGCCGGCGGCCAATGCGTCGTCGCAAACATCCCCCACCCGGCCCGCTTCGCCCTCCACAAATTGCTGGTGTTCGGCGAGCGCAAGGGCGCATTCGCCACCAAGGCAGCGAAGGATCTCGCCCAAGCGGCGGCCCTGCTGGCCTGCCTGCACGAAATCCGGCGTTGGGAGGTTGAGGAAGCCTGGGAGGATTTGCTGGGTCGCGGCAAGGGCTGGCGCGAGCGTGTTTCGAATAGCCTGACAGCACTGCACAAACGCTATCCCGAGCTAGAGGCTCTGCACTGGCTACACCTCTAATACCCCATGAAAAAGGCCAACCTCCCGGTTGGCCTTTTTTTGCAATGAAACTTGCAATCAAACGCGTGCTTAGTGGCCCGAAGCGCCGGCAGCGCCCACGCCCGTTTCCGAGCGGGTGAGCTGGTCGGAGAACAGGGCGCGTTCCTTCTGTGCCTGTGCACTGTTATCGAGGATCGACACCAGCCAGATGACGAAGAAGGCTGCGGTCATCGAGAAGATGGCGGCAGACGCATAGGGGAACATCGCGCTGCCCTTCGGGTTGCCCAGTGCGGCTTCCCACACGGCTGGCGACATGATCGTCAGCGCCACCGACAGGATCAGGCCAACGCTACCTCCCGCCACCGCGCCCTTGGTCGTGCAGTCTTTCCACAGCACGGACATGAACAGGATGGGGAAGTTGGCCGAGCAGGCCACCGTGAAGGCCAGCATCACCATGAAGGCAACGTTCTGCTTCTCGAAGATGATGCCGAGCAGCACCGCGATGATGCCAAGGATCACCGTGGTGATCTTCGAAACGCGCAGTTCGGTCGCGCTATCCGCATTGCCCTTGCGCCAGACCGACGCGTAAAGGTCATGCGACACGGCCGAGGCGCCCGACAAGGTCAGACCAGCCACCACCGCCAGAATCGTGGCGAAGGCCACGGCGGAGATGAAGCCGAGGAACAGGTTGCCGCCCACGGCGTTGGCGAGGTGCACCGCCGCCATGTTGCCGCCGCCCTTGAGGCCGTCCCACAGCAAGTTGCCGTCGGCGCCAACCGCTTGCACGCCATCGACCATCTTCGGCACATAGTAAGCCGCCGGGTCTTGAATCAGCATGACCACGGCACCGAAGCCGATGATAAAGGTGAGGATGTAGAAGTAGCCAATCCAGGTGGTCGCCCAGGCCACCGACTTGCGGGCTTCCTTGGCGTTCGGCACGGTGAAGAAGCGCATCAGGATGTGCGGCAGACCCGCCGTACCAAACATCAGCGCCATGCCGACGGAGATCGCCGAAATCGGATCGTTGATCAGTGCACCGGGGCCCATGATCGCATCATGCTTGGTATGCACTTCCACCGCCTTGGCAAACAGCGCCTCGGGCGAGAAATTGAACTGCCAGAGCACCATCACCGCCATGAAGGTCGCGCCGACGAGCAGCATGACCGCCTTGATGATCTGCACCCAGGTCGTCGCCGTCATGCCGCCGAACAGCACGTACATCATCATGATGACGCCGACCAGCATCACCGCATAGATGTATTCAAGACCGAACAGCACCTTGATCAACTGGCCGGCACCGACCATCTGAGCGATCAGGTAGAAAGCCACCACCACCAGCGTGCCGGTCGCGGCAAAAGTCCGCAGCGGGGTCTGGGCAAAGCGGTAGGAGGCCACGTCGGCGAAGGTGAACTTGCCGAGGTTGCGCAGGCGCTCCGCCATCAGGAAGGTGATAACGGGCCAGCCGACCAGCCAGCCGATCGAGAAGATCAGGCCGTCAAAACCGGAAGCAAACACCAGCCCGGAAATGCCGAGGAAGGAGGCGGCGGACATGTAGTCGCCGGCAATCGCCAGGCCGTTCTGGAAACCGGTGATGCCACCACCGGCGGTGTAGAAGTCCGACGCCGACTTGGTCTTGCCGGCCGCCCACTTGGTGATGTACATGGTGGCACCGACGAAGATGGCGAACATCGCGATCGCCGTCCAGTTGGTGGCCTGCTTCTGCGTCTGGCCCAGATCGGCACCGGCGGCAATCGCCATGCCGGCCGCACCGGCCAGCAGGACGGCCACGGCGATGTAAAGGGATCTCAAACCGGCATTCATTGCTGGGCCTCCTTGATGATGATTTCGGCCTCGGCATCGAACTCGGTATTGGCCCGACGCACATAGATCCAGGTAAGAATGATGGTGAAGATGATGACGCCTACGCCCATCGGGATGCCGATTGACGTGACCATGCCCGGGGCGAGCTTGGTGGCCAGGAACGGCTTGTCAAAGGCGATCAGCAGGATGTAACCGTAGTAGGCGATGATCATCAGAATGCTCATGATGATCGAATACCGGTTGCGTTTGCTGACGAATTGCTGGAATTTCGGGTTGGCCCGAATCCGCCCGTAAATTTCTTGTGCCATCTGTCCCCCGCTAAATGGTTTGGCAAAATTGCCGTGGCGGGGACTCTAGGAAAAACGGACTTACCATCCACTTACCGGGGCGCGCGTTTGTAAGCTTTACGCAAGAACGCGCTCAGAAACTGCGGAAATTCCGAATTCAGGCGAGCGGCAACGCGACGCGGACACTCAATCCGCCGCCCGGCGTATCGAGCAAGCTGATCTGGCCGTGATGCAATTCGACGATTTCCTTGACGATGGCCAAACCAAGCCCGCTGCCTGGAATGTCGGCGCTGGCGAGACGGCGGAAGCGCTCGAACACCTGCTCGCGCGCCGCCGGTGGAATGCCAGGGCCGGTATCGATCACCCACAGCGCGACCTGATCCGCCGCCGCCCGCACTTCGACATCAACGCGACCGCCTTCCCCCGCGTAACGCAGCGCGTTGTCGATCAGATTACCCAGCAGGATGCGCAGGCCCGCTGCATCCGCCGCGATTGAAAGCTCATCGCAATGCCCCAGGCCGAGGTCGATGCGACGATCTTCCGCCAGTTGCGAAAACTCGATCACCAGTTGGCGGGCCAGTGACGCAAGCTGGCAGGGCTGCAGGATTGGCGCGTGCATCGCTTCGGCATCGAAACGGGCAAGCTGGAGCAACTGCTCAACGAGGTGCGTAGCGCGATCAACCCCGGCACGCAGCGCCGTCAGCGCCACTTGGCGGTCTGCCGCCGTCGTACTCGCGGCCATCACTTGCGCCTGTAACTTGATCGCCGTCAGTGGCGTACGCATTTCATGTGCGGCATCGGCAATAAAGCTGCGCTGCTTGCTGAGCAGATGGTCAAGGCGGGTGAGCAGATCGTTGATCGAATCAACCAGCGGTGCAATCTCGACCGGATGTTCCTCTACCGGCAAGGGCTTCAGTTGGGTGGGTGCCTGAGCGAGAATCTGTTTGCGCAAGGCATCAAGCGGCACTAACGCCTCGCCCACTGCCCCCGACATCAGCGCGCCGAGCAGCAGCACCAACAAGGCCAGCGGAATCCACAACCAGATGCGGATTTCCTCGAACATCACGCTACGATTGCTCGTCGTGTTCGCTACCTGGACGATGCGCTCGCCTTCCATTACCGTGTGCACATGCCACTCCTCGCCCAGCCATTCCAAGAGGTGGGGACCGGCTGGCTGCAGGGGCAGCTTGATTTCCGGACGGGTACTGAAGCGCAAGCTGCCATCCCGGTTCCAGACCTGGCTCAGGTACTGTCCGCCCTTGTCGGCGTAGGGGCTGGGATTCACCTCATGCTGCAAAATCGTATAGGCGATCTGTTCGAGGGAATAGTCGCGCAGTCGGTTAAACCCGTCCCAGGCGAGTTGATAAGCAATCAGGCCAACGAGGATGCTGGAAGCGGCCAGCGCAAGCGTCAGCCACACAATCAGGCGGACGCGAATCGAGTTCAAGCCGGCTCGACGATTTTGAAGCCGACCCCGCGCACGTTGCGCACCCAATCACCGCCGAGCTTCTTGCGCAGGCGGTGGAGCAACACCTCGACGGCATTGCTGGAAACTTCCTCTTCCCAGCCGTAAAGCCGTTCTTCGATATCGCGTACCGAGATGACCGCCCCCGGCGTTTCCATCAACGCCGCCAACAGGGCAAACTCGCGTGAGGTCAGCGCCAGGTCTTGTCCATCAAGCGTCGCGGTATGGTTAAGCGGACTGACACACAGCTTGCCGAGACGCAGTTCCGAATGGCTGCGCCCCTGGCCCCGCCGCAGCAGCGCATGTACGCGGGCCACCAGCTCCTCCAGATCAAAGGGTTTGACCAGATAGTCGTCGGCGCCGCGATTCAGGCCGTCGATACGATCCGGCAGGGCATCGCGCGCCGTAATCACCAGCACCGGAATCTTCTCGCCTTGGCGGCGCAGCTTGTCGAGCAGGCTCAGGCCGTCCAGCAGGGGCAGGCCGAGGTCGAGCAATAACAGCGAATAGCTGCCGACCTTCAAGGCATGCAGGGCCTCGCGGCCATCGCGCACCCAGTCAATCGTGAATCCAGCCAAACGCAAGCCCTGGGCGACCGCATCGCCCACCAGGGGATCATCTTCGGCAAGCAGGATTTTCATGGTGGCGCGCGTTGACGCAATGCCCGATTTCGCTCAGGCCTTTTTCTTGGGAACGATCGGATGCGCGTGGCGACTCAGGATGTAGTCGAAGATGAACTTCATCCAGATGGTGGAACCGGCAATGGCGGTCCAGGTGCCGTATTCCAGCACCCCGGTCAGGATGCCAATAATCACAAAGACAATGACGATGCCGCCGACCATGTTGATGATCGCAGCGTAGGGAGCAAACTTTTCGGGATTCTCGGGCGGTTCGCCGCGCTTCAGGCCCACCTCGGAAAAATCGCGCTTGACCAGAATATGCCAAGTGCGGCGCAGCCAGAAGAAAGCGATGGGGAACAATGCCAGGAACAAAATCCAGTTCAGGGCGATGCTGACATTGAACATCATAGGAATCAGTCTCCGTAAATAAAAAGCCCCGCCAGTCTAACCCAGCGGGGCAAACTCCTCCTCCGGGCAACAGGCCTTCAAAGGCCTGTTGCGGAGTGTTCTGCTTACTTAGTGAGCACCATCCACGGCCTTGGAACCACGCGGGATACGCACGGACTCGACCATGTGCTGGATATGCTCGGGCGGCTCTTTGGTGAACTTGTCGACCGCGAAGGCGACGCCGAAGTTCACCAGCGCACCGATGGCACCGAAGGCTTCCGGCGTGATGCCGAAGAACGGGTTGGCACCACCAATGACGCCGAGGAACTCGGTGCCCTTGATGAAGAAGATGCCCTTGTGTGCGAACACGTAGAACAGGGTAATGAAGAGACCCGCCAACATGCCGGCCATGGCGCCTTCCTTGTTCATCTTCTTGGAGAAGATACCCATCATGATCGCGGGGAACAGCGAGGAAGCGGCAATACCGAAGGCCAGCGCCACCGTTCCGGCCGCGAAGCCCGGCGGATTGAGACCCAGCCAGCCCGCCACCACAATCGCGCCAGCCATGGCGATCTTGCCCGCCATCAGCTCGTTCTTCTCGCTAATGTCCGGCATGAACACGCCCTTGATCAGGTCATGGGAGATAGCCGAAGAAATCGCCATCAAGAGACCTGCAGCGGTCGAGAGGGCAGCCGCCAGACCACCGGCAGCCACCAGCGCGATCACCCAGTTCGGCAGCAGCGCGATTTCCGGGTTGGCCAGCACGATGATGTCGGCGTTAACCGTCAGCTCGTTGCCCTTCCAGCCTGCGGCTTCTGCCTTGCCCTTGGCAACTTCGTTCTTGGTCTTGTCGTTGTAGTACTGGATACGACCGTCGCCGTTCTTGTCTTCGAACTTGAGCAGGCCGGTCTTTTCCCAGCGCTTCATCCAGTCCGGACGGGCTTCATACAGCAGGCTGGCTTCGGTCGCGTAAACATCCGCATTGGCCTTGATGGCTACCGGGTCAACCTTGATGCCACCGGCCGGGTCACTAACCAGACCGACTGCACTGTTAACCGTGCCATGCAGGTTCAGCTTGGCCATCGCGGCAACGGCAGGCGCCGTCGTGTACAGCAACGCGATGAAGACCAGCGCCCAACCGGCGGAGCTACGCGCAGCAGCGACGTTCGGCACGGTGAAGAAGCGCATGATCACGTGCGGCAGACCGGCAGTACCGATCATCAGCGACATGGTGTAGACGAACATGTTGAGCGTCGAACCCGCCGTGCTGGTCGTGTATTGGCCAAAGCCGAGGTCGGTGACAACCATGTCGAGCTTGGCCAGCAGCGATACATCGGTGCCCGAGATCGAAGAACCCAGACCCAGTTGCGGGATCGGGTTGCCAGTCAGCGAGATCGAGATGAAGATTGCCGGAACGATGTAGGCGCAGATCAGCACGATGTACTGGGCGACCTGGGTGTAGGTGATGCCCTTCATGCCGCCGAACACGGCGTAGGCAAACACGATACCCATACCGACGTAGATGCCGGTCGCGGACGAAACACCGAGGAAGCGCGAGAAGGCCACACCGACGCCGGTCATCTGACCGATGATGTAGGTGATCGACGCCACCAGCAGGCAGACCACCGCGATGGTGGAAGCTGTCTGCGAGTAGAAACGGTCGCCGATGAACTGCGGCACGGTGAACTTGCCGAACTTGCGCAAGTACGGGGCCAACAGCATCGCCAGCAGCACGTAACCACCGGTCCAGCCCATCAGGAACAGGCCGCCACCGTAACCCATGTTGGCGATCAGGCCGGCCATCGAGATGAAGGACGCAGCGGACATCCAGTCAGCAGCCGTCGCCATCCCGTTCATCACGGGGGGCACGCTACCGCCGGCGGCGTAGAACTCGCTGGTGGAACCGGCACGCGCCCAGATGGCGATGCCGATATAGAGGCTGAAGGTAGCACCGACGACCAGGTAAATCCAGGTTTGAAGATCCATGTGTGGTGCTCCTTAGTCTTCGTGAACGTCAAATTCGCGATCGATATCACCCATGGCCTTGCCGTAATAAAAGATCAAGGCGATGAAGATATAGATCGAACCCTGGTGGGCAAACCAGAAACCGAGCGGGTAACCGCCCAACTTGATGCCGTTGAGCAGGTCAGCGAACAGGATGCCGGCGCCGAACGAGACCATGAACCAGACAATCAGGATCTTGGTCAAGAGGCCCAGCGTCGCTTTCCAATACCCTTGGACGTCGTGGCTATGTTGCATGGATTTCCTCCTTGTTGAGAAGTTAACCGGTCGTAGATGGATGAGGCGCCGGCTATCAGAGTGGCGGCGAAAGCAACGGCCACAGACTCGGCCGCCACTTTAGCGTGAGCGGATTATGGGAAGGCCAACTTACTTTAGGCTTACAAGAAACCTGGTCCGGCACGCGAGGCTACAGTTGGTAATCCATCTGGATGCGCCGCTGCAGCTTTTTGGCCTGCTTGAGGGCTTCCTTGAGCACGAAGCGATCAAGCTCGTTGAGTTCTTCGGGGGCGACGCGGTTGGCCAGGCCCATCGGTGTGCCGGTCTGCTGGACGCGCAGGCGCAGTTGCTGGATGAAGAAAAAGCCGTCGATCACGGCGCCGATGTCGTCGCGGCCAAACTTGCCGCGTTCGGCCACGGCACGCAGGCGCTCGGGGGTGCTGGTTTCATCGATGCCATTGGCCAGCGCCAGAATCCGCGCCACATCAACGAACAGGCGGGTGCCCTGGGTCTTGAGGTCGATGGTGTGCGGGTATTCCTTATTGTCGTCGAAACTGAAATCGCGAATCATGCCGAGCGGCGCCTGGGCGCGCAGGGCATCCTGCGCCATGAAGCGCAGGAACAGGGTGGCATCGGGAATATGCCGGCGCAGCCAGGCGCGTAGCTCCTCGGCCAGCGACTCCTCACCAAAGATCGGCCGGAAGTCGAAGTAGATGGTGCAATCCAGCAGGGTCTGCGGCGTGGTCGAGCGCAGCCAGCGGCTGAAGCGGCCATGCCACTCATCGACCGACAGGCACAATTCGGGGTTGCTGGCCATCACATTGCCCTTGCACAGCGGAAAACCAAGGGTATCGAGACGCTTGTTAACCTCAAGCGCAAACGGCAGGAAGGCCTGGCGGACAGCGTCGGCCTGCTCGACAGGCGCAGCAAAGACGATGCCGTTATCCTGATCGGTCGACAGGGTCTGCTCGTAGCGCCCTTCCGAACCAAAGGCGAGCCACGCCCATGGCACTTTGGGCAACTCGAAATCCTGTTTGGTGATTTCGATCAGGCGCACGGTGAGGTGATCGTTCAGCGACGAAATCAACTGGGTCAAGGCTTCGGCCGCGCCGCCCTCGGCGAGGGTGCGTTCGGCCAGGCGATGAATATCCTGCGCCGCCGACACCAGCGTATCGAGGTCCTTGGCACCGCGAATGGCACCCGAGATGGCCTTGGCGCCACCACTTTGCAGTTCGTAGATGTCTTCCTGCGAAACAATGCCCTTGAGCTTGCCGGCCGCATCCACCACGATGACGTGGTGCACGCCATGGCGCGCCATCACCAGCGCCGCCTGATAGACAGTAGACCGCCAGTTGAGCATCAGCAGGTTGCTGCCGCTCATCACCGACATGACCATCTGGTCCAGATCGCAGGACTTGGCGGCGACCTTGTGCAGCAGATCGCGCAGGGTAAAGATGCCGATCGGCCGACTGCTTTCCGGCTCGACAATGATGATCGAACCGATGCGATGCTCGGACATGGCCTGCACGGCGTCGCGCAGAGTGGCATCCGGCGTAACGGTAATCGGCGGGCGCTTGATCATCGCCGCCAGTTGGCTATGCAGGTTGGCGCTAGGTGTTGTCATGCGCCGATTCTAACGCCGTCCCGCCAACGCCGACTTTTCAGGGGGCGATTACATGGGCTTTTCGCCTGATTCCCGCTGACTACCCGAGCGGGCAGCAGGTATGATCCGGCCATCATGTATGGCAAGCTTTTCATCATCTTCCTGCTGTTAACCATCGCTGTCGGCGCGCTCGCCGTAGCGCGGCGCTTCGGCCTGCCGGCGATGCTGGCTTATCTGGTGGTCGGCATGCTGCTCGGCCCCTTTGGCCTGCGTGCCCTCGAAGAGAGCCACGAGGTCGACGCCATCGCCGAGTTCGGCGTGGTCTTCCTGATGTTTTCCATCGGGCTCGAATTCAACCTGCAACGCCTGAAGGCGATGCGCAATCTGGTGTTTGGCTTTGGCGCCGCGCAAATGGCGCTGACCGCACTCGGCACCGGTTTGGTTACCATCTACGCCTATGACCAGGGCTGGCGCACCGGCCTGGTGGTCGGTTTGGCGGTAGCGATGTCCTCCACGGCCATCGTCGCCAAGATGCTGTCGGAACGCTTCGAGCTGCATTCGCGCTCCGGGCGACAAACCATGGGGGTGTTGCTGTTCCAGGACATCGCCGTGGTGCCCTGCCTGATCCTCTTCCCGGCCCTGGCGCAGTCGATTGAAGAATTGCCGCGCTCGCTGTCGCTGGCGCTGGTGCAGGCCATCATCGTGCTGACAATTCTGATCTGGGCCGGCCAGAAATGGATGCGCAAGCTCTACGACATCGTCGCCAAGCACCGCTCGGAAGAGCTGTTCGTGCTGGCCACGCTGTGGATCGTCATCGGCCTCTCCTACGCCACCGGTCGTGCCGGTTTGTCGCTGGCGCTGGGCGCCTTCATCGGCGGCATGCTGATCTCCGAAACCATGTATCGCCATCAGGTGGAGGCGGATATCCGCCCCTTCCGCGACATCCTGCTCGGCCTGTTTTTCGTCACCGTTGGCATGCGCCTCGATCTCGGTTTTGTCTTCGACAACCTCGACCGACTGCTGCTGGCCGTTTTTCTGCTGGTGGCCGGCAAGGGTGCTGTCGTGTTCCTGATTGCGCGGGCGATGAAAAGCGGCCTCGACATCGCCCTGCGCACCTCAGCCCAACTGGCGCAAGGCGGCGAATTTGGCCTGGTGCTGATTGCACTGGGTTACGAACTCAACCTGATCGGCACCGATGTCTTCCAGGTGACTCTGGCCGCCATGCTGATCTCGATGTTCATCGCCCCCTTCCTGATTGACCGTGCTGCTTTGCTCTCCGGCCAACTGGCCAAGGGTGACTGGGCGCACAAGGCGAAGGCGATCTTCGACATTTCCGCCGCCGGCTTTGGCATGGAAAAGCACGTCATCATCTGTGGCTTCGGGCGTACCGGCGGGCAGATCGCCCAGTTCCTCGCCGCCGAGAATGTGCCGTTTCTGGCCCTCGATTTCGATCCGAATCAGCTCAAGCGCAACGTTCCGGCCGGCGGCAAGCTGGTTTTCGGCAGCGCCGACCGTGATGAGGTGCTGCTGGCGGCGGGCCTTTCACGCGCCCGTGCGTTGGTCGTCGCTTACCCGGATACGCATTCGGCCGAACGTGTGGTGCGCAAGGTGCGTCAGAGCCGGCCGGATATCCCGATCATCGTGCGCGCGCCGGACGAGCATGATGTCCCCCGCCTGAAGGCGGCCGGCGCTACCGAGGTCATTCCCGAAGTGCTGGAAGGCAGCCTGATGATTGCCGCCGAAACGCTGACCCAGATCGGTGTGCCGATGGAACGCGCCATCAGCCAAGTGCGCACGGCACGTGCCGAACGCTACGCATCTCTGCGTGAGTACTATGTAACTTCCGGTCAGGTCAAGGAAAAACCGACCAAGACCTGACCGGGCGACGCCTTACATCGGCAGTCGGTGGCCGTATTCGCCCTTGGCCATAGTATCGCTGCCGAAACGGAAATCCATGCAGCGGTTCCACAATTCGCTGGCGCGGCCTTTGTTCAGATGACCAGCCAGTTCGAGAATCTCATGCAACTCGGCTTCGCCCCGCGCGCGCACGTCCGCACAGGTGGCGCGTTCGAAGAATACGTTGTGATACAGGCACTTCTGCCAGAACAGCGCTTCCAACCCTTCGCTGTCATCCAGCGGGGTCACCACCAGATCTTCCGCCTCCGGATGCGCATGCTGCCAGTGGTCGACCGTTTCGCTTGCGGTATCGATCACCCAGGAATATTTATCGCGCGAGCCGGGGTTAACAACAAAATTGATGCGGGCGTACATGATGGGATTCCCCTCGTTATCGTGATGGAAACAATAACGCCCACCCGGTCGGGCAGGTTGACAACGACTACGCGCCGTCAATCAGGATCAGATGCACGCGATAGGGTCCATGCGCGCCGAGCACGATGGTCTGCTCGATATCGCCGGTACGTGACGGGCCAGAGATGAAATTGACCGCTCGCGGCAACTGGCCGAGTTCCTTGCGGGCCAGCGCAAAGGCCTCTTCCATGCCCGGCACGATGCGGCTGGCCGGTACGATGGCAATATGCGTTTCCGGCAGCAGGCTGATGGCGGCGGGCGAATCCACGCTACCGCACAGCATCAGCGTGCCGGTTTCAGCCACCGCGCAGAAACAGCCGGTAATGCCGACCAGATCGGCATCCTGTGCGGCTCTTGCTTGAACAATAACCCCGGCCGATGCCCAGTCGAGATCGGCCAGTTTCGGCCAGATGACGGCTTGTGCGGGCAGACCCAGTCCGATCAGATAGCGGGCAATCGCCGCCGGGGCCTCGCCCCGCGTGGCGACCTGATCGACGGTGCTCGAATAGGCCCGCGACTTGTCGATGAGCCGTCCCACCAGCGCCGACTTTTCAGCATCGACCTGCGGTCGCGGCCCTTGCGCCTTCGCGGCCAGTACCGTGTCGATTTCGGCACGCGCGACTGCCGCGTTCGTCTCATTGCGGCCAAGCTTTTGCCGCACACGCGCGAGGATGTCTTCGCGGCTGCTCATGGCCCGTTCCTCATGGCTGCTTCCTTTGCGCATACAACTCGCGGAAAGTTCGGCCCTCGGGCGCAGGAAAATCACGGCCCCTGGTCCACTCCGGTGCAACGCTCAGCACCGGAATGCTCGCCTTGCCGCCGGCCAACCATTTCAGATAGCGCACGCCAAACCACACCCCCAGGGCATACAGCGTCGGGGAGGCGGCCACGAAAGCCCAGGCCTTCAATGCGGCACGCTCCAGCCATGGGCGCAGGTTCCTGTCGGTCTGCTTTTCGCGCAGTTTGCGCAGCAGATCAGGCAGCGGAATCTTGACCGGGCAGACCACCCCACACTGATTGCACAGCGTGGCGGCATGCGGCAGGTCGATGGCATTCTCCAGCCCGGTGTACAGCGGTGTCAGTACCGAACCCATCGGGCCGGGATAGACCCAGCCGTAGGCATGCCCGCCGATGGCCTGGTAGACGGGACAGTGGTTCATGCAGGCGCCACAGCGGATACAGCGCAGCATCTCCTGAAATTCCGAGCCGATCACGTCGGCACGGCCGTTATCCACCAGGATGTAATAGAGATGCTCGGGGCCGTCGAGTTCGTCTGCCGCTTTTGTCCCGGTCAGCACCGAGACGTAGTTGGAGATCGACTGACCGGTCGCCGAGCGCGGCAGCAGGCGCATCAGCGTCGATAAATCCTCCAGCGTCGGAATCACCTTCTCGATGCCGGTAATCACCACATGCACGCGTGGCAGCGTCGTCACCATGCGGCCATTGCCTTCGTTGGTCACCAGCGCCACCGAGCCGGTTTCGGCAACAAGGAAGTTGCCGCCGGAGATGCCCATGTCGGCAGTGAGGAAATGCGTGCGCAAGACTTCGCGCGCCTCGCGTGTCAGCGCGGGAATCTCGGTCTTGCGCGGCGTCTTGTGGACCTTTTCGAACAGGTCGGCGACTTCATCGAGGCTCTTGTGCACCACTGGCGCAATGATGTGCGACGGCGGTTCATTATTGTTGATCTGCAGGATGTACTCGCCCAGATCGGTCTCGACCGGCTGGATGCCGTTGGCCTCAAGCGCCTGATTCAGGCCGGCCTCCTCGGAAAGCATCGACTTCGACTTGACCGCTTTCTTGATGCCGTGGCGCTTGCCGATCTCGGCGACATGGCGGCAAATCTCTTCACCGTCCTTGGCCCACAAGACGGTGGCGCCGCGGGCGGTGGCATTGCTCTCGAACTTCTCAAGCCATAGATCAAGGTTTTCCAGCACGCGATCGCGCAGTTGTTTTGCCGCTTCGCGCGTGCCCTCGAAATCGTCAATTTCCTTGATCGCGATGGCGCGTTTGTCGACGAATTTGCCTTTCGCCTTTTTCATGCTGGCCTGCAGCACCGGGTTGGCCAGCGCGGCGGCGGCGTTTTCCTTGAAGCGGTGCGAGCGCGATTCCATTATTTGGCCGTCAGCACTTCAGCGATGTGCAGCACCTGGGTTGTTTCATCGCCCATGCGGCGCAGCTTGCCTTCGATGTTGAGCAGGCAGCCCAGATCGCCGCCGACAATCGCATCGGCTTCGGTGGCGACGGCGTTATTGCATTTTTTCTCGGCGATGGCCGCCGAGATGTCACCGAACTTGACCGAGAAGGTGCCGCCAAAGCCGCAGCATTCTTCGGCGGCGTTCATTTCCTTGAGCGACACTTGCGGCAACTTGGCCAGCAGCGCGCGCGGCTGGGCCTTGATGCCGAGGCTGCGCAGGCCGGCGCAGGAATCGTGATAGGTCACGCTGCCGCTGAAATTGCCGGGCAATGTTTCCAGTTTGGCGACATTGACAAGGAAATCGGTCAGTTCAAAGACACGACTGGAAAGTGCCGTGGCACGCGCCAGCCACGCTGGCTCGTCGGCGAGAATGCCCGGGTATCCGTTGCGGATGTGGTCGGCGCAGGAACCGGACGGGGCGACGACATACGCGAAACCCTCGAACTCAGCGATAACTTTTTTGGCCAGCTTGGCGGCCGAGGCGCGGTCGCCGCTGTTCCAGGCGGGCTGGCCGCAGCAGGTTTGGGTGGCGGGAACGACGACTTCACAACCCGCCGCTTCAAGCAACTCAATCGCTGCAAAGCCGATGCGCGGACGCATCAGGTCGACCAGACAGGTAACGAAAAGGCCAACGCGCATGAAAGTCGGCGTTGGCAAGACGGCAGGTTTTAGCCGCGCACCATCGCGCGGCTGTTGGCCTCTGCCTCAAGCCAGTGCTTGATGCGCTGGGCGTCGCCGATCCGGGTGAACTTGCCCCAGGAATCGAGCAGGACGATGATCATCGGTTTGTTGTCGAACCATGCCTGCATGACCAGACACTTACCTGCCTCGCTGATGTAACCGGTCTTGGACAGGCCGATATTCCATCCATCGTTCCTGACCAGCGCATTGGTATTGCGGAAGATCTGCTCACGCCCACGCACGTCCACGTGGTATTCCTCGGAAGTGGAAAACTCGCGGATCAGCGGGTATTGGTGGGCGGCATCAACCAACTTGACCAAGTCACGGGCGCTGGACACATTGTGCGGCGTCAGACCGGTCGGGTCGGCGAAACGCGTGTCGCTCAAACCAAGCGCCTGCGACTTGAGATTCATCGCGGCGATGAAAGCGGTACGGCCGCCGGGGTAAAAACGCGATAAGGCGGCAGAGGCGCGATTTTCGGAGGACATCAGCGCGAGGCGCAGCATTTCCTCGCGTGACAATTGTGTGCCCACCCTCAGGCGAGAGCTGGTTCCCTTGAGCGTATCCAGATCTTCCGCAGTAATGGTCAGCACTTCGCTCAGACTGGGCTGGGCATCAAGCACCACCATGGCGGTCATCAGCTTGGTGATCGAAGCAATCGGCACAACCTGGTTGGCGTTTTTCTCGAACAAGACATTGCCGGTACTCTGATCGATCACGACCACGGCAGATGAGGCCAACCTGGGTGTCACGCCATCGCTTTCGAAAGCCGGTGCAGCGGCAATTTGAGCCTTTCTGACGTTAGCAGCCATACGGCCACTGGCAACGGTGACTTTTGCCTTCGCCTTCTTTTTTACGATGCGGCTAGCGGGTTTGGCGACTTTCTTGCCGGCAACAACCTTCTTTTTCGGCGTCGCGGCTTGCGCCGTTTCGATACTTCCCAGGCTACCGAAGGCGAACCCCAGCGCAGTCACCAAAGTTAATAAACGCTTGGAAAATGGTTTCATGGGCACGAGGCGAAAAGGGAATGAACTCGGAGACGTCATGGATGTTAACGGCTCTAAATCAAGTAAATTAAGGGATTAGGCGCAAATTCTATACCAACTTCTCACAAGTCACGTCATTTTGACTGGGCCACCTCGACCGACAGCAAGGCCGTCATATTCACAATGCGTCGGACGGTTGCGGTGGGCGTCAGGATATGCACCGGCCGCGCCGCGCCGAGCAGCAAGGGGCCAACGGATACACCGCCACCCGCCGAGGTCTTGAGCAGATTGAAGGAAATGTTGGCGGCATCGAGGGTGGGCATCACCAGTAAATTAGCCGGGCCGGTGAGGTTGGCATTCGGGAATACCTGATGGCGGATCTCGGGATCGAGCGCGGCATCGCCGTGCATTTCGCCTTCGACTTCGAGTTCAGGCGCTTGCGCCCGCAGCAACGCCAGGGTGGCGCGCATTTTCAGCGCTGTTGGCGTGTCTTCGGTACCGAAGCTTGAATGCGACAGCAACGCCACCTTCGGCGTCAGGCCAAAGCGGCGCACCTCTTCGGCGGCCAACTGGGTCATTTCGGCGAGCTGCTGCGCGGTCGGGTCGTAATTGACGTAGGTATCACCAATAAATACGGTGCGGTTCGGCAGCATCAGCATGTTGATGGCGTAGAAGTTTTCGATGCCGGGCTTCTTGCCAATCACCTCGGCGATATAGCCGAGGTGCAGCGAGTGCTTGCCGAAGGTGCCGCACAACATCGCATCGGCGTAGTTATGGCGAACCAGCATCGCACCGATCAGCGTGGTACGCCGGCGCATTTCCCGTTTGGCGTACTCAACGCCGATGCCCTTGCGGCAGGTCAGGTTGTAATAGTCCTGCCAAAGTTCCTTGTAGCGCGGATCGGAATCCGGGTTGACCAGCTCGAAGTGCTCTCCCGGCCGCACACTCAGGCCGTGGCGTTCAAGCTGCTTCTCGACCACCTCGGGGCGGCCGATCAGGATCGGCTTCGCTACCCCCTCCTCACAGACGGTCTGCACCGCCCGCAAGATGCGCTCGTCCTCGCCTTCGCAGAAGACGACGCGCGCCGGTTTCTGTTTGGCGGCAACAAAGATTGGCTTCATCGCCAGGCCGGAGTGATAGACAAACTCGTTGAGCTGCTGACGATAGGCCGCCATGTCGGCGATGGGGTGCAGGGCCACGCCAGAATCCATGGCCGCCTGCGCCACCGCCGGTGCCACCTTGAGAATCAGGCGCGGATCGAAGGGTTTCGGGATCAGGTATTCGCGGCCGAAGCTGAGATGAGCATCGCCGTAGGCCGCCGCCACCACTTCAGACTGTTCGGCATGGGCGAGTTCGGCAATCGCGCGCACTGCGGCGATCTTCATCGGCTCGTTGATGGTGGTCGCGCCGACATCGAGGGCACCACGGAATATGTAGGGAAAGCACAGCACATTGTTGACCTGGTTCGGGTAGTCCGAACGGCCGGTGCCGATGATGATGTCGGAACGAACGGCATGCGCGTCTTCGGGCAGAATTTCCGGATCGGGATTGGCCATCGCGAGGATGATCGGGTTCGCCGCCATGCCCTTGACCATCTCGGGCTTGAGTACCCCGCCGGTGGACAGGCCGAGAAAGATGTCGGCGCCAGGCATCGCGTCTGCCAGCGTGCGCGCCTCTGTCTCTTGCGCGTAACGTTGCTTCGATTCGTCGAGGTTCTGCCTGCCAGTATGGATCACCCCCTTGCTGTCGCAGACGATGACGTTCTTGCGGTCAACGCCCAAACTGACAATCAGGTCGAGGCAGGCAATCGCCGCCGCGCCGGCACCGGAGCAGACCAGTTTGACCTTGGCAATGTCCTTGCCGACGACCCGCAAACCGTTGAGGATGGCGGCGGCGGAGATAATCGCCGTGCCGTGCTGGTCGTCGTGAAACACGGGGATGCGCATCCGTTCGCGCAACTTGCGCTCGACAATGAAACACTCGGGCGCCTTGATGTCTTCCAGATTGATGCCGCCAAAGGTCGGTTCGAGCGCCGCGATGATGTCGACCAGTTTGTCCGGATCATGCTCGGCGATCTCGATGTCGAAGACGTCGATACCGGCAAATTTCTTGAACAAAACCCCCTTGCCTTCCATCACCGGCTTGCCGGCCAGCGGACCAATGTCACCCAGCCCCAGCACCGCTGTGCCGTTGGAAATCACCGCCACCAGATTCTGGCGCGCGGTGTAGAGCGCCGCCGTGGCCGGATCGCGTTCGATCTCTTCGCAGGCGGCCGCCACACCGGGAGAGTAGGCGAGCGAGAGGTCGGACTGATTGGTCAGCGCCTTGGTCGGCGTCACGGCAATCTTGCCAGGACGCGGGTAGCGGTGGTAGTGAAGTGCGGCGCGGCGCAGGGTGTCGTCCATGAGGGCTCTCCATGTATTTTTTGTTGAGCCAGTGATTTTAGGCGCATTCACGCCATGGGTAATCGACTCATTGAGCGGCTCTATGGCAGAATCATCTCTTTAATAATAGAGCGCAGCTTGTTTTCGCCGTCTCGCCAGCGCCGACTTTTGGAAAGTGGAGAAACATATGAATCAGGCACCGGATTTTGTACGTCATGAAAAACTCAAGGCCTGGGTGGCGGAAGTCGCCGCCCTGACCGAACCCGCCCGCATCGTCTGGTGCGATGGCTCACAGGAAGAATACGACCGCCTTTGCGGCGAAATGGTCGCCGCCGGCACCTTCGTCAAGCTCAATCAGGAAAAGCGGCCGAACTCCTATCTCGCCTGCTCCGACCCGTCGGATGTCGCCCGCGTCGAGGATCGCACCTACATCTGCTCCGCCAAGCAGGAAGATGCTGGTCCGACCAACAACTGGGAAGATCCGGCGAAGATGAAGGAAACGCTGAAGAAACTCTTCAAGGGCAGCATGCACAACCGCACGATGTACGTGATTCCGTTCAGCATGGGCCCGCTTGGCTCGCCGATCGCGCAGATCGGCGTCGAGATTTCCGATTCGGCCTATGTTGTCGTCAATATGCGCACCATGACGCGCATGGGCAAGGCGGTGTATGACGTGCTCGGCACGGATGGCTTCTTCGTGCCTTGCCTGCATACGGTCGGCGCACCGCTGGGTCATGACGAGAAAGACGTCAAGTGGCCCTGCAATCCGGACACCAAGTACATCGTGCATTTCCCCGAAACGCGTGAGATCTGGTCTTACGGTTCGGGCTATGGCGGCAATGCGCTGCTGGGCAAGAAGTGTCTGGCACTGCGTATCGCCTCGACCATGGCGCGCGACGAGGGCTGGCTCGCCGAACACATGCTGATTCTCGGCGTCGAATCCCCCCAGGGTGAAAAGACCTACGTTGCCGCCGCCTTCCCCTCGGCCTGCGGCAAGACCAACTTCGCCATGCTGATTCCGCCGCAATCCTTTAACGGCTGGAAAATCTACACTGTCGGCGACGATATCGCCTGGATCAAACCTGGCCCGGACGGAAAGTTCTACGCGATCAACCCCGAGGCCGGCTACTTCGGTGTCGCGCCCGGCACGAGCGAAAAGACCAACTTCAACGCGATGGCGACGCTCAAGGAAAACATCATCTACACCAACGTCGCGCTGACCGACGACAGTGATATCTGGTGGGAGGGCATGGGCCCCGCACCGGCACATGCCATTGACTGGCAGGGCAAGGAGTGGACGCCCGAGATTGCCCAGGAAACCGGGCGCAAGGCGGCACATCCGAACGCACGCTTCACCGCACCGGCCGCGCAATGCCCATCGATCGACCCGAATTGGGAGAACCCGCAGGGTGTACCGATCTCGGCCTTCATCTTCGGTGGCCGTCGCGCGACGACCGTTCCCCTCGTCTATGAAGCCTTCAACTGGAACTTCGGCGTCTACATGGCGGCAACACTCGGTTCGGAGACCACTGCCGCGGCTTTCGGTGCGCAAGGCGTGGTACGCCGCGACCCCTTCGCCATGTTGCCTTTCTGTGGTTACCACATGGGCGACTACTTCAACCACTGGCTGAAGATGGGCCATGTCGTCGAGCAAACGCCGAAGATCTTCTGCGTGAACTGGTTCCGCATGAACGAGAAGGGCGAGTTCATGTGGCCGGGCTTTGGCGAAAACATGCGCATCCTCAAGTGGATCGTCGACCGCGTACGGGGCCACGTGCCGGCGCGCGAAACCGTGCTCGGCTGGATGCCGCGCTTTGAGGACATCGACTGGACCGGCCTCGATATCGGCAAGGGTGAGTTCGAGGCGCTGACACAGATCGACGCCGATGCCTGGCGACATGAGCTGGCGGGGCACAAGGAGTGGTTCGACAAAATGGGCGATAAGCTGCCGAAGCAACTCGCCCTCAAGCGTGACTTGTTTGAACTGGCACTGATCGACTGATGATCGTTGCGAAGCGCATGGAAGGGATCGCGCCCTTCCATGTGATGGAGTTGATGGCCAAGGCCCAGGCGCTCGAAGCGCAGGGCCGTGACATCGTCCACATGGAAGTCGGCGAGCCCGACTTCCCCACCCCCCAGCCGATTCTCGAAGCCGCCCAGCGTTTTCTCGCCGGCAGCCACGTGCATTACACCAATGCACTCGGTCTGCTGACGCTGCGCGAAGCCATTGCCGGTTGGTACGCCACGCGTTACGGCGTCGAAGTCGATCCGGCACGCATCGTTGTCACGGCCGGTGCCTCGGGTGCCCTGTTGCTGGCGCTCGGCGTCCTCACCAATCCGGGTGACGAGTGGCTATTGCCCGATCCCGGCTACCCCTGCAATCGCCACTTCGTGCGCTTTTGTGAAGGCGTGCCGCGAGCATTGGACGTCACGGCCGCGACGAACTTCCAGCCGATGCCCGAAAATGTCGGCGCTGGCTGGACGGCAAAGACCAGAGGCTTGATGGTCGCCTCGCCTGCCAATCCGACAGGCACACTCATTGACCCGGAAGCCCTGCGCAAACTATGGCAGGCCGTGCGCTTTCGCGGTGGAGCCATGATCGTCGACGAGATTTATCACGGCCTGACCTACGGTAACGACGCGCGCACGGCACTGGAAATCTCCGACGACATCATCGTCATCAACAGTTTCTCGAAGTATTTTGGCATGACCGGCTGGCGCCTCGGCTGGCTGGTTGTGCCGCCCGTGCTAATCCGCGATGTCGAAAAGTTGGCGCAAAATCTTTTCATTGCGCCCTCGACACCTGCACAGCATGCCGCACTCGCCGCCTTTGCGCCGGACACGCTGGCCATCCTCGAACAACGGCGCGCCGAATTCCGCGCCCGCCGCGACCGCTTGTTACCGGGCCTGCGTCAGCTTGGCTTCCGCATCGCGGCCGAACCGCAAGGCGCTTTTTACATTTATGCCGAGATTGGCACACTGGCCCAGGATAGCTTCGCGCTCGCGGAAGCCTTGCTCGCACAAGCAGGCGTAGCGGCCACGCCAGGGCTCGACTTCGGCGACAACACCCCGCAGCGCCACATGCGCTTTGCCTACACGGTTGCAGAAGAAAAGCTGGTGATCGGACTGGATCGCATGGCTAATTGGCTGCACCAGCGATGAAAAAGGGGAGGCTGAAAACAGCCTCCCCTTGATGATCGAACGCCGATCAGGAAGGACGCGAGCCCGTCGGAAACGGCCAGGCAGCAGCCGGATTCAGCGAGGACTTAATGCCAGGTGTAGCAGCGGTCGAAGGCGCAGCAGCAGGTGCAGCGGCCTTCTTCGCCGGTGCGGCCTTCTTCGCCGGTGCGGCCTTCTTGGCGGCCGGCTTTGCAGCGGGCTTGGCCACTGCGGCCTTCTTGGCAGCCGGCTTCGCAGCCGGCTTCTTCGCTGGTGCAGCAGGCTTTGCAGCAGTCTTCTTGGCGGCAGGCTTCGCAGCGGGCTTCTTCGCCGGTGCGGCCTTCTTGGCGGCCGGCTTTGCAGCAACCTTCTTGACGGCAGGCTTCGCAGCAGCCTTCTTAACAGCCGGCTTTGCAGCAGCGGCCTTCTTCGGTGCAGCCTTCTTGACGGCAGGCTTCGCAGCAGCTTTCTTCGGAGCAGCCTTCTTGACAGCCGGCTTTGCAGCAGCGGCCTTCTTCGGTGCAGCTTTCTTAGCCGCCGGTTTTGCAGCAGTTACCTTCTTTGCCGCCGCCGGCTTCTTGGCTTTCTTCTCTTCAGCCATAGTGAACCTCCAATGCATGTTTGTGGAAAGGAAAACAAACAACCCGCCTACTACAACGCGGATTATTCAACAACGCCGGCGGACCGGAATTGGAGAACTCGGGCGCTTTCATGGCCCATCCCTTGGTTTGTACAGGGTGGCGTGAAGCGGCGAAAGAAGAAGCAGGGCCGAACTCATGGTTGAGTTCGTCAATGTCAGCAGCGAACCGTATCGCGCCTACCTGCATGCCCTCTCCTTTTGGTTGGTGTCACCGAAGCATCGACCTACTACATCTAGTAGGTCTACGTCTGTTGGGCACTAATGGTAGTAGTTCGAAATTTTCAATGCAAGATAAATTGCATGTGGCTACGTCAACCCATCGCAAGCGTTGCGATGGCACGACGTCATTCACGGCTCGCGCGTCGTGAATGTCATGCCTGCGTGCAGTCGATGCCAATCGAAATGAGGGCCGGGGTCGGTCTTGCGCGCGGGGGCAATGTCGGCATGACCGACGCTGCTCTCAATCGGATAGGTCGCCTGCAATCCCGCTGCCAACCTGCGAAGCGCGGCATACTGCGCATCCGCATAGTCGCTGACATCATCACCCTCAAGTTCGATGCCGATTGAAAAATCGTTACAGCGCTCACGCCCTTGCCAGCAGGAAACGCCCGCATGCCATGCTCGCGACAGACAAGGCACGAACTGGATCACCTCGCCGTCGCGGCGAATGAAGAAGTGTGCCGACACGCGCCGTGCCGCGATAGTCGCGAAGTAGGGATGGGCTGTCGCATCGAGGCGGTTCGTGAAAAATTCGGGGACCGCATTGCTGCCGAACTCGCCGGGCGGCAGGCTGATAGCGTGGATTACCAGCAGCTTGATCTGCGTACCGGCAGGCCGCTCATCATGGTTTGGACTGGGAATGCGCTGGCACGCCGGCACCCAACCCGCAGCATCCGGCTGCCAGTGCAGTTCGCTCATGGCGTTGGATCATTCAGGCCAAGGCGCTCCATTCGGTAGCGTAGTGAGCGGAAAGTCACGCCAAGGAGGCGCGCAGCGGCCGTGCGATTGAAGCGGGTTTTTTGCAATGCATCCAAGATTACCTGACGCTCAACATTGTCTAAATGGTCCTGCAGATTGGGACTATCTTGGCCGCCTACAATAGCAGGTGTCATATGTAAGTCATCGCAATCAATAACATCTCCGTCAAGCAAGGCAAGAGCCCTCTCCAACATATTTTCCAGTTCGCGCACATTTCCCGGAAAAGTGTACTTTTGGAGTAGCTCGATTGCTGCTGCTGTGAACTTGGGCATGCTAACGGAACGCCCACGGGTCTGCCGCTCAACAATGCTATTTGCCAGCATCGGTATATCGTCTCGGCATTCACGCAGACTCGGCATACGTATCTCAATCACATTCAGGCGATAGTACAAGTCCTGACGGAACCTTCCCTGCTCAACCAGGGCCTTGAGATCTTGGTGGGTAGCAGAGATAACTCTCACGTTCACTGCATCTTCCGTAGTCACACCCATCTTGCGGATTTTTCGCTCTTGAATTGCTCTAAGCAATTTCACCTGCATTGCCAAAGGCAAATCGGCCACCTCATCCAGAAACAGAGTGCCTCCATCCGCCGCCTGGAAGAAACCGTCGCGCTCGGCTTCCGCACCGGTGAAAGCCCCCTTGCGGTAGCCGAAGAACTCGCTTTCCATCAAATTTTCCGGAATAGCGCCACAGTTAACAGCGACAAACGCGCCCTGGCTGCGTGCACTCTCGCGATGGATCAGGCGTGCGGCCAACTCTTTGCCGCTCCCCGACTCGCCAGTTATATAGACGGGCGCTTCACTGCGTGCCACTTTGGCAATCATGCCGCGAATCTTCACCATCGGCGGGGAATTACCGGTCAACGCACTCTCGCGGTCAGGTGGTGCCTCGCGGCTCTCGGGCAAGGCCAAGGCAGACTTGATCAGGGTGCGCAACTGCGCAAGCGAAACCGGTTTCGAGAGGTAATCGAATGCGCCGGCCTTGAGTGCAGCCACGGCGTTTTCCGTACTGCCATGTGCCGTGATCACGGCCACCGGCACCGTAGGGTAGGTGGCTTCGATATGTCGCACCAGTTCGATGCCATCGCCATCGGGCATGCGCATGTCGGTCAAACAGAGTCGGTAGGCGTGCTGACCAAGCAGGTGGCGCGCCTCGGTAATATTGGCAGCGCAGTCACAGGCCAACCCCATGCGCGCGAGCGTCATGTCGAGCAACTCGCGGATATCCGATTCGTCATCCACCACCAGCACGCGAATCTTTTCAGTCATGTCTCGGTGTCATCCTGTGCGGGAAATTGGCATGTACTTGCGCATGATAGGCAGAAATGTGCGCCAGGCGCGTTTTCACGCAGGACCAATCGGGCGCCATTCGCCTCGGACAATTCGCGCGCAATATACAAACCCAGCCCGGTGCCGGTCGCTCGCGTTGTAAAGAAGGGCTCGAATACCTTGCCACGAGCCTCGACATCAATGCCGGGTCCATCATCGATGATGTCGATGTCAACGCGGGATGCAGCTTCGTTCAGCGTACCAACCACGCGTACCGCGCCGGTCGCTGGACTGGCATGCTGCAATGCGTTACCGACCAAGTTGGTCAGCACGCGATGGAAATGGCCGCGATCAAAGCAAATACTGAGTTCGGCGGGTAGGTCGAGCGTTACGCGCTGTCGCACGGCCGGGTCCTGCAAACTCAGCTCCTCCAGCAATGACTCGATGACCAAACCAATTACGAGTTGCTCCGGACGAGCGCGATCGCGTCTCCCAAGCTCCATGACCTCCGAAACCAGTCGATTCAACCGTCCCACGTTATCGCCAATCATGCGCGTCAAGCGGGTTGCCCCCTGCCCATCAGGCGTCTCCCCAAGCAGTTCGGCCGCCTGGCTAATGGCGGCCAGCGGGTTACGAATCTCGTGGGCCAGATTAGCGGTTAACCGCCCCAACGCGGCCAGCTTCAACTGCTGGGCTTCCTGTTCAAGCTTGCTCATATCTTCGAGAAAAACCAGGGCATTCCCCCCTTCGCCTGGCGGCAGAAAGCGTACGCGCAAGACGCGGCCCGTCCGCGGTAAGCGCAACACCATCTCGGACTCAACGCCGCGCGAGCGCCGCGTGAGATATTCATTGACCAGTGCTCCGGCATAATTCGCCAGCATCGTCGGGGGTGGCTCATTCAGCCCCAGCAGCATCAGTGCTTGCGGGTTGGCCTGGCGGACACGCCCGACCGCATCGACCACCAGCACGCCATCCTGCATATCGCGAATCACGCGCTCGTTGATGTGTATCTGATCGGCCAGCTCGATACCACGTTTGCGCGCAAGTTCCTCATTCGCAACCACACGTCGTGCCAGCAGACGGGCTGCGATGGCAGACCCGAAAAAACCGATGCTGGTCAGGCCGGTCCGGAAAAAGTCGGCCACATCCCCGTTAAGTTGCACCACACGATAGGCCTGCTCAAACAGCAAGACCAGCGTTGCAAAAGCCGCGTAGAACAGCACCATCCGCCCCTGTCCCACCAGGCCAGCCCCAACGAGCACCACCAGGATCATCATCGCGATGCCGCTTTTACCGCCACCGCTCGCATACAGCAACAAAGTCAGCAACAAGATGTCAGCGGCCACTTGCAGCGTGAGTTGCAAACCGAAAGCCTGACGCCAAATCCGCAAGGCACCCAGCGACACCACCGCCAGGCTCAGGTAAGTCACGCAAGTCCAGAGAAAAAGTTTGGGGCTTTCCCCGCCAATCGTGAGCTCGCTTGGGAACCACAAGCTCATGCCGAGGAACACCCCCGCCACGATCAGGCGATAGTAGGAGAAATACCCTAGCGAACGCCAAAGGGATTCATCCAGGGTTTCATCGGGAATCGCCCGATACCTGAAACGCTGAGTTGCGGACTCAGCGGGGGCCGGCGCGGCGATGCTCATCGCAACAATAGTGGATGTCGGCGTCCTGTGAAGATTCGCTCGCGGGGAAACGGACACCGCAATGTCCGCAAATCACCATGTTTTCAGGATCAATCGGGGGCTGCGGCGGGTTGACAGACCTGCGTCCATTGCTCCTCCGATAGAGCCAGATGGCTACGGCAATCAGCGCGACAAGTAGCAAAAGCTTCAGCATGGCACGCGTCCCCGGTACGGCCAACATGCGGCATAGAGATTCAAGTGATGTTGGTCGGGGTGAGAGGATTCGAACCTCCGACTCCTGCGTCCCGAACGCAGTACTCTACCAGGCTGAGCTACACCCCGACGTCACTCCCTGATGCTACTTCACCAGGTATTACTGACCAACTTCAACTAATTACGGCAGCTAGCCACTAGCGATCACTTATCGATCTCTAGCGACTGCATAATCTGCTAATTCTAGCAGAGCATTTTGATAATTTGCTTCCGGAAGAATCGCAATTGCCTGCTTGGCTAATTCGATTTCCCTGATGGCAACCTCACGTGCTGCCTCCAGCCCACCAGTTTCGCGCACCACCTCTATGATGGCGGAGAAATCGGCGCGCCCCCCGCTCTCAATCGCAAGGCGGACAGTCTCTGACTGCGCTGCACTGCCATGTTTGATCGCATGAATCAGGGGGAGGGTCGGCTTCCCCTCGGCCAGATCATCGCCAAGACTCTTGCCTATCGAAGACTCGTCTCCTGAATAATCGAGTACATCGTCGATGATCTGAAAAGCAGTCCCCAAGTGCATGCCATACGCTGCCAGGCCGCTTTCAACGGACTCATCGCTATTACCGAGAAGCGCTCCTACACGCGCTGCCGCCTCAAACAGCTTGGCCGTCTTGTAGCGCACTACCTGCAGATATTCGTTCGTATCGATATCAGCATTGTGACAATTCATCAACTGGAGAACCTCGCCTTCTGCAATGATATTGGTCGCGTCCGCCAATACTTGCATGATGCGCATATTGCCTGCTTCGACCATCATCTGAAATGCGCGCGAGTACAGAAAATCCCCCACCAGAACGCTCGCTGCATTGCCGAATTCTGCATTGGCTGTTTCACGGCCACGGCGTAGCGAAGACTCATCAACAACATCGTCGTGTAACAAGGTGGCGGTATGAATGAATTCGATTACGGCAGCCAGGATGTGATGATATGGGCCGCGGTAGCCAGTTGCGCCGGCGGCCAACAATACCAAGGCGGGCCGCATGCGCTTGCCCCCCCCCGCAACGATGTATTCGGCCACCTGCCGTACCAATACAATTTCCGAGTGCAGCCGTGCCCGTATGACGGTATCGACCGCCTGCATGTCACTCTGAATGAGTGCATAGATGCCTGAAAGGTTCTGGTTCATTTTTTTAGGACTGTTGCTGGCCTTTCAACGACCGATCAATCGCTTATTGACCAAGATAGTGACGTTCAGTATCATAGCTGGTTCTTCGATTCAATCTTAGTGGAGTTCAACATGTATGCGGTCATAAAAACCGGCGGCAAGCAGTATCGCGTCGTTGCCGGCGAAAAAATTAAAGTAGAACAGATACCGGCAGATGTGGGCACTGAGATTACACTTGATCAGGTACTGATGGTGGGCGAAGGGGAGAGCGTGAAAATCGGCGCACCCTTCTTGGCTTCAACCGCAGTCACCGCCAAGGTAATTACTCAGGGGCGTCATCCCAAGGTTAATATTTTCAAGATGCGCCGGCGCAAGCACTATCGCAAGAGCCAAGGGCATCGCCAGAACTTTACGGAACTCGAGATCGTCGGCATTCAAGCCTGATGATCTGCTAGGAGAAAACCATGGCACATAAAAAAGCAGGCGGCAGCTCACGTAACGGTCGCGATTCCGAGTCGAAGCGACTCGGAGTAAAGCGTTTCGGCGGTCAAGTTGTACCAGCCGGTAGCATCATTGTTCGTCAGCGTGGTACGCAGTTTCATGCAGGCGAGAATGTCGGTATTGGCAAGGACCATACGCTTTTTGCCAAGACCAATGGCACCGTCCTTTTCTTGGTAAAGGGCGCCACGCAACGCAAGTACGTAAGCATTGTTCCCGCTAGCTAACGCATATAGTCTGATCAATAAGCCCTATCCAAGCTGGATGGGGCTTTTTTATTTGCAATGAAATTCTTTGACGAAGCCATCATCACTGTCGCTGCTGGAAACGGCGGGAACGGTGCTATTTCTTTTCGCCGCGAAAAATACATACCGCGAGGGGGACCTGACGGGGGAGATGGTGGTCATGGCGGCGACATCCTGATGATCGCTGACCGCAATCTCAATACCCTGATTGATTATCGATATACCCGTAACTACCGAGCCCAGCACGGTGAAAATGGCCGTGGTTCGGATTGTTTCGGCAAGGGTGGATCAGACCTGATTCTTCGGGTACCCGAAGGCACAATGATTCACGATGCTAATACAGGTGAGCTGTTGGCTGATCTGGCTACTGATGGGTGCCAGACTATCATCGCCAAAGGCGGGGCTGCTGGGCTAGGTAACCTCCGTTTCAAATCAAGTGTTAATCGCGCGCCACGCCAGTCGACCCCGGGGGAAACGGGGGAGTACCGTGAACTCAGGCTTGAGCTCAAAGTACTTGCTGATGTAGGACTGCTTGGACTCCCCAATGCGGGCAAGTCGACATTCATTCGTGCCGTTTCGGCGGCGCGGCCCAAAGTGGCGGACTATCCATTCACTACGCTACAGCCAAATCTCGGCGTTGTACGAGTAGGAGCTAACAAAAGTTTTGTCATTGCCGACATCCCCGGCCTCATTCGAGGCGCATCGGAAGGGGCAGGTCTAGGTCACCGTTTTCTCAAGCATTTGCAACGCACCAGAGTTCTTTTACACATCATTGATGCAGCACCGTTGGATCCTGATGTGGATCCGATTGCAGATGCAGAGGCAATTGTTCAGGAGCTACGCAACTACGATGAGGGTCTCTACGCAAAACCGCGCTGGTTCATTCTCAATAAAATCGACATGATCCCAGAGGAAGAGCGGCCAACCCGACTCACCGCTTTGGTCAGTGCGTTAAGCTCGCTAGGCAAGGATATTCCTGTATTCACTGTTTCCGCCTTCACCGGCGAGAGCTGCACTTCTGTTTGTCAGGCAGTCATGAATTTTCTTGAGGCTCAATCTGCGAATGCGTAGTTCGGTTATTGATAGTAGGCGAATTGTCGTCAAGGTGGGAAGTGCCCTTGTCACAAATAATGGAGCGGGTTTAGACGATACATTCATTTTAGATATCGCTAAGCAGATTTCCGTTATTCATAAAAGCGCACGGCAAGTCATCCTGGTTTCCTCTGGGGCTATTGCTGCAGGGCTCAAACGCCTCGGTTGGACACATCGTCCCCATGCCATACATGCGCTTCAGGCGGCAGCGGCGGTTGGACAAATGAGGCTCGCACAAAGCTATGAAACCGTCTTCAGTCAGCATGGGCTCAAGACAGCGCAGATACTGCTCACGCATGATGATTTGGCTGATCGCCGGCGCTATCTCAACGCAAAGTCGACTTTGACGACACTGCTTGAACTTGATGTCATTCCTATCATCAATGAAAACGATACGGTTGTTACAGATGAAATTCGCTTTGGTGATAATGACACCTTAGGCGCGCTAGTCGCGAATCTGGTCGAAGCAGAACTCCTCATTATCTTGACCGACCAAAAGGGCTTGTATTCAGCCGACCCACGTCAGCATCCTGAGGCTTCGCTTATTTCTGAGGGTGATGCTGAAGACAAACGCTTTGAATCCATGGCTGGTGGAGCAGGGAGTTCTATCAGCAAGGGTGGAATGATCACCAAGATTCGTGCTGCTCAGCGCGCTGCCAAGAGTGGGGCGCATACGCTTATTGTCAGTGGCCGAGAATCAAATTCTCTCGTCAGGGCAGCAAACGGAGAGTCTATTGGTACTCTTCTTAAGGCGAATACCTCACCGCTTGCTGCGCGTAAGCAATGGTTAGCTGATCACTTGAGACTCACTGGAACCGTCACTTTGGACGATGGTGCCGTAAGTGCTCTGAAAACTGGTAAAAGCCTGCTCCCCATTGGCGTTCACGAAATTCGGGGTGATTTTGAGCGTGGAACAGCCATTTCTTGCATTGATATTCGTGGCAATGAAGTGGCACGAGGTCTTGCCAACTATTCCAGCACTGAGGCAGCCCGCATCGCGGGGCATCCAAGCCAAGAAATCGAACAGATCCTAGGTTACCTAGAGGAATCCGAACTCATTCACCGCGACAACTTAGTATTAATGTAACGATCCATCTTTACCGCAACCCCGGAAATGACGAAGCCCGTCGATTCAATAATCGACGGGCTTTGTTTTGAGGGGAAGTCTGGTGCTGACCTACTTTCGCGAGCGGAAGCTCACTATCATTGGCGCGGTCCTGTTTCACGGTCCTGTTCG
>JAUXXJ010000023.1 GCA_030681195.1 Rhodocyclaceae bacterium | reverse complement strand
GCCCACTGATCTGGCCTCAGATCACGGAGGCACAGCAAAACTCCTTTGACGCCACCTGCCGCAAGCTCTTCACATATCTCATCTCAACAGCAAAACCGGTTTAGCAGAAGAAAATCTACCCACGAATTCCGCCGACGAGGCTAAAAATAAGGGCCACCCAGCATCAGGTGGCCCTTGTTGTTTCTGGCTTAACTCGTTACTAACTGCTGAAGAACCCCGTTCCGACCATCACCAGCAACACCAGACCAACGGTAATCAGCAGGAGGCCGAGGGCGACGGAAGCCTTATGCATCGCCGGTGACGGTGCCGACACGAGGCGCTTCTCCAGTTCGCCGGCATCGACCAAACGCTGGTACTGCGCCGGATGGTCATGGCGGAACTCGCGCAGCGACTGTGTGCCGGTGAACATCACGATATCCGGTGGTGGCAGCTTGTCGGGACGGAAGTGGTTGTTGAAGAAGTGCACCGTGAAGAGGAACACCGCCGCCAGGAAGGCTTCCTCCGCATGCACCAGCGTCGCCACGTTGAACACCCAGCCCGGCAGGTACTCGGCCGTGACGTGCGGGAAGGCCAGCATCATGCCGCTCCAGCCGATGATATTCACGCCCCAGAACACCGCCCAGTAGTCAAACTTCTCGTAATAGGCCCAGCGCTCGATCTTCGGCCGCTCGCCCTTGCCGAGGAACCACTTGAACATGCCGATGACGTCGGCCAAGTCCTTCCAGTTCGGAATCAGCGAATCCGGGCCGAACCACTTGAAGTTCTTGTCGCGCAGCAACTTCTGCATCACATAGATGAAGTGGATGGCGAAGATGCCGATGAAGAGGCCAGCCGCGACACGGTGAACAAGGCCGAGCACCGGCGGTCCGCCCGTGACATCAGACACCAGTTGCGCCCAGCCCATGTGCGCGAACAGGACGGTGGTACCCGACAGCACCAGCGTCATGGTGGTCAGGGCAAACAGCAGGTGGCCGACGCGCCAACCCCAGTGGAAGCGTTCGATGTGCATCTTCTCTTCGTCGAGATTCAGGCCTTTGGTGTCGATGCGGTGGTGGTGCTTGCCAGCCTTGCGGTCCTGCCACTCGCGGTAGTACCAGAGGCCGGAGTGTGCCCAGAAGAAGGCGAAGACACCAATCAGCAACCAGATCATGAACTTCGAGGCGACATACATCACCGGATACTTTTCGAAGTCATGGGTGTTGGCATGCGGGTGGAAGGAAGAAAAGCCTTCGGTCGCCTTGGGTAGTTTCTTGCCATCGTGACACTTCTGGCAGGTCTTCAGGCGATTGTCGGGGTGGACCTTGGACTTTGGATCGTCGACGGCCTTGATGCCGTGGCTGTCGTGACAGCTGACGCAACGGGCGGTGTAGGCATGGCCCAGGCGGCTGACCTGGCCGTGGTAGGTGTCGTGGAAGCTTTCCAACTCTTCCTTGTGGCAGGTGCCGCAATCCGAAGTGTTGCTGAGCTTGAAGGCGTCGCCCGAGGTGCCGGTGACGCTGTGGGCCGAGTGGCAGTCGGTACAGGTCGCCGCCTTGATGTTGCCCTTGTCGATCATCTCCTCGCCATGGACGGACGCAGCGTAGATTTCCAGTTGGTCCTCATGGCACTTGCTGCCGCAGGTTTCCGCAATCGATTTGTGCCAGGCGGTGCGTCGTTCGCTGCCTTTGGGCGGCACATCAAACTCGTGCGACGTGTGGCAGTCGTCGCAGTTGGCCAGGGCGAAGCCTGGCATGTCCTTGTTCTCTTTGGCGTGGAAGGAGTGCTTGTAGGCTTCGATGTTCTTGGCAACGACTTCTAGGCGCGGTTTGTCTTTGGCGGTGCCGTCCTTTTGCGCTTTGTCCCAGAGGGCCTGGTGGCAACCAGCACAGCTGGTTTTGGGGGCGGTCTGGTCGAGCTGGTG
>JAUXXJ010000022.1 GCA_030681195.1 Rhodocyclaceae bacterium | reverse complement strand
GGCGGCAGACTACGCAGCGACAATCACTGGTACGGCGACGGTGGCGCAAGCCAACGTGGTTGATGCGGATACCACCGGGGTAGTGACAGCAACGATTAGCGACAACGACATCGCCACCCTGGCGGGTCTGACCGGAACGGGTAATGCCTATACGGTCACGGTGACGGACGCGAGTGTCGATGCGGCAGCGTTGAACACGCTCAATGGCAAGACGACGGTGGCCATTGATGCCAGTCAGGTGACGACGCTTACTGGATTGGCAGCGGATGTGATTGCGGCTTACGATGCGAACACGGCCGGGACGATCACTGGTCTTGGGAACGAAACGGTAACGCTAAACGGGACAACCACAGTACAAAATTTGATAGATATCGATGCGTTGAACGGTGGGGCTTTAATTACATATAACGGTACGACCGACCCCGACACGGTGGACTTTACAGGGTTCAACAAGGCGATGACGATAAACGGCTTGGCGGGGAACGACAATATTACGGGAGGGGGCGGTAACGACATTATCAATGGTGGCGATGGTGATGACACCATCACGGGTGGTGCTGGCAGAGACACCATGACCGGCGGCGCTGGCGCCGATACCTTCGTCTTCGCTGCTGGTGACAGCGGTGCGATCAGCGATACGATTTTTGACATCGTTAACAACTACACGACAAATACAGGTGGGGACTTGCTCGATCTGGTGGGTGCGGCCGCAGCGCAGGAAGATACATTAGGAAGTGTCGATGTCAGCACTTTAGCCGCTGGCTATGATCCGGATGCTCCATTTACTATCACGGCAGATATTCTCGATGGTGTGATTACAGTTGGTGGTGCGCATGAGGGGCAAATCGATACGCTGGCCGAATGGCTGGCCGTCGCTCGTGCCGTGGTGACCGGCGATACCAAGGTTGGCGTCTTCGAGTTCGGCGGCGACACCTATGTCTTCCAGGAAAATACTGGCGCGGATACCGATTTGCTGATCCAACTGGCCAACGTGACGGGAATTACATCCGTGGATACCTCAGCAGCAGCCAACAGGGTGTTTATCGCCTGACACTGGCTTCATCTTCATTCTGGCCCAGCCCGGTGGAAATCGCCGCCGGGAAGGTAAACTCCACGGCCAAATGAATGATGAATCCGCCCGTGAGTAACCAGAACCTTCTGACTGTTGTCCTGCTGGCGTCGGAGCTTGCCGGGCAGAAGGTGGCACGTGATCGTGTGGATCATCTGCGGCAGGCGCTGGCAGAGATTCCCGACGGGGCGTCGGCGGCCTATGCTTTCAATTCGGCATGGGTTCTGGCGGGGCTGGAGGGGCAGCCTTACCTCTTGCAGGAGCCTAGCCCGACCCATTGTCCGTTTGCTGCCTTTACGCCCCATGGCTGGTTTGTCGTGCTTTCGCGCAAGGCCGATGGCACATGGCGGGCGCAAGGCTTGGATGGCCGCCGGGTTTATATACCCAGCCTCAACGGCTGCGAATGTGTGACTGTCCCGCCCAAGCCTTCTGCCAGCGGTCACGCCCCGACGGCAATGCGATTAATCTGGGGTGCGCTGGCCCAGCGGCGCGGGAGATTTGTTGATGCCGTGCTGGCCTCGGCATTGATCAATGTGCTGGCGTTGGCGACCTCGCTGTACAGCATGCAGGTGTATGACCGGGTGATTCCGAACCACGGTTATCAGACGCTCTGGGTGCTGTCGGTCGGCGTCGCGGGGGCGATTCTCTTCGAGTTCATGCTCAAGCACGTGCGTGCGGTGATCGTCGATAACGCCTGCAAGGCCATGGATTGCGAACTGTCCGAGTGGTTCTTTCAGCGGGCGCTGTCGATCCGCATGGAGGGGCGCCCGCCGGGGGTGGGGGCACTGGCCTCCCAGGTTCGGGGATTTGAACTGGTGCGCGGCATCATGACCTCGACCTCATTGTTTGTGCTGGTCGATATTCCGTTTGCGATCATGTTTGTCGGTGTGATCGGTATTGTCGGCGGCGCACTGGTGCTGGTCCCCGTGGTGGCTCTGCCGTGTGCCTTGCTGGCTGGCCTGCTGTTTCAGCATGCGATCGGTAAGCATGCCGCAGCCAATCTGGCCCAGAGCCACCTGAAAACCGGCCTGATGGTGGAAAGCATCGACGGAGCGGAATCCCTCAAGGCGATGGGCGCCGAGTGGCGCTTCATGTCACGCTGGAAAAAGCTGGTAGCCGATGTGGCGGAGTCCGATCTGCGGGTCAGGCGGCTGTCGGTTATCTCGCAAAATCTCACCGCCATGCTGCAGCAGGTGGGCTATGTGGCCCTGGTGGCCTTTGGCGCGTACCTGGTGGCGGATAACGTGCTGACCATGGGCGCATTGATTGCGTGTTCGATCCTGATTGGTCGGGCGATGGCGTCGATTGCCGCGCTGCCGTCGGTGATGGTGCAATGGGCACATGCCAAGGCGGCGCTCGACGGACTCGATCAAATCATCAAGATGCCCAACGAGAATGATGAGCGCGACGTTGGCCTGATTCCCCAGCAGCTTGAAGGCAGCATCCGCTTCGAAAAAGCGGTGTTTGCCTACGGCACGGCCAATCATCAGGCGCTGGAAGTGCCTGCGCTAAAGATTGCGGCAGGCGAGCGGGTGGGTATCCTTGGCGGCATCGGCTCGGGAAAAAGCACCTTGCTCAAGCTGGCCTCCGGGCTTTTTCGTCCGACATCCGGCAAGGTGTTCATCGGCGGCCTGGATGCTGCCCTGATTGCACCGGCGCTGTTGCGAGAGAAAATTGGCTATCTGCCGCAGGATTTTCAGCTCTTCAGCGGCAGTTTGCGTGACAACCTGCTGATGGGGCTGCCTGACCCGGGTGACGATGTGATTTTTGCGGCGGCACAGACCACCGGCATCATCGATCTGATTACCCAGCAACCCAAGGGGCTGGCACTGACGATCAGCGAGGGGGGGCGAGGGGTTTCCGGTGGCCAGAAGCAGCTGATTGGCCTGACCCGACTGCTGCTGGCCAGGCCCAGCATCTGGATCCTTGATGAACCCACGTCATCGATGGATGTGGCCTCCGAGCGCCGTATCATGGCGATGCTGGAAAAGCTGGGGAAGCAGGGCGTGACGATGCTGATCGCCACGCACAAGACGACTTTGATTCCGCTGGTCAGTCGCCTGATGTTCGTTCAGGGCGGACGGGTTGGCCTTGACGGGCCTCGCGAACAGGTGCTGGCTGCGGTCCAGAACAGCACGCGATCATTGCCAGCAAAGACTGTTCGCTGAAACGCCGATGAATCTACCCGTCAAGTCGTCCCCAAAGCAGCTCCGTTTCCATGCGGTGACTCACGACGATAGCCCCCACCATACAGGCCGGCTGTTTATCTGGAGCACGGCCCTGACGCTTGGTGCGGCGCTCTGGTGGGCGTCATGGGCGGAACTGGACCAGATCACCCGGACGACCGGTCAGGTGATTGTGAGCTCGCGCAATCAGGTGATTCAGGCACCGGATGTCGGTGTTCTCGAGGAACTTTTTGTCAAAGAAGGAGGCGTAGTCAAGAAGGGGCAGATATTGGTGCGTTTCGACCGCAGCAAGACCGAGACGTCCTTTCTCGAAAGCAAGGCCAAACTGGCGGGCCTGCGCGCGACAGTGGCACGATTAAGGGCCGAGACAACAGGTAGCACACTGGTTTTTCCTCCTGAACTGGACGACTATCCGGAATTTCGAAGCAACCAGGCAACGCTTTACCGTAACCGGCAGCGGGCCGTAAACGAGGAAATTGCATCCTTGCACAGCTTTATCAATCTGGTGCGGGAAGAGCTGAATATGAACACCCCGCTGGTGGCGAGCGGTGATGTCAGTCGTAGTGAGGTATTGCGCCTGCAGCGCCAGATGGCGGAATTGCGCGGGCAGATCACCAACCGGAAAAACAAATATTTTCAGGATGCCCAGGCCGAATTGTCGAAGGCGCTGGAGGAAATTGCCGGTGTCGAGCAGGTGCTGGCCCAGCGGCGCGAGCAACTCGCGGTGACCGACATCAAGTCACCGATGGATGGCGTGGTCAGAAATATAAAACTGACGACGCAGGGCGCGGTGGCGCGTACCGGCGATGAGATCATGCAGATCATCCCGCTTGATGATGACCTGATTTTCGAGGCCAAGGTGAAACCGATCGACATTGCCTATATCAAAACGGGCCTGCCGGCGACCATCAAACTGGATGCCTACGATTACGCCATCTACGGTGCCATGCATGGCAATGTCACCTATATCAGCCCCGATACCCTTGGTGAGGAATCACGCGCCAATAACGAAGCGCCGGCGTATCGTGTGCAGTTGAAGATCAAAGAACGGAAGTTTGCCGGTGCGGCAGGCCCGATCCAGATTCAGCCTGGCATGACGGCCACTATCGAAATCAAGACCGGAAGCCAGACTGTCTTGCGTTATCTGACGAAGCCTATAACTAAAACCCTGTCCGAGTCTCTCGGTGAGCGATAGCGATGAATACGGAATCTTTAAAGGAAGTGCTTGAACTTTCGATCAGCGGCATGACCTGTGCCGCCTGCTCGGGGCGCATCGAGCGGCAGCTGAACAAGCTGCCGGGCGTCGAGGCGGTGGTGAATCTGCCGGCCGAGCGGGCACATATCCGTTTCGATCCGGCGCAGGCCGATGTCGATAAGCTGATTGCCACCATCGTCAAGACCGGCTTCAAGGCTGCCCTCTCGACGGCCGATACGCGTGGTGAGGAAAAGGCGCGCAAGGCGGCGGCCTACCAGGCCGAGCTCAGGCGCTTCTGGATCGCGTTGGCGCTGACGCTGCCCCTGATCGGCCAGATGCCCTTCATGTTCGGCGCGGAAGGGCACATTGACGTGCTGCCGCGCTGGCTGCAATTTGCGCTGGCCACGCCGGTGCAGTTCTGGATCGGCTGGCGCTTTTATGTCGGTGGTTGGAATGCCGTGCGCGGTGGCAGCGGCAACATGGATGTGCTGGTCGCGCTCGGCACCACGATGGCCTGGCTGTTCAGCACGGTGGTCTGGCTGCTGGGGCTGCACGAGCATGTCTATTTTGAAGCCTCGGCGACGGTGATCACGCTGGTGCTGATGGGCAAGATTCTCGAAGCGCGCGCCAAGGCCAAGACCGGCGCGGCCATTGAGGCGCTGATGAAACTGGCGCCGCAGACTGCCTTTGTCGAACGTGGCGGGGAGATTGTCGAAGTGCCGGTGGCGAGCCTGATTCCCGGCGACATCGTGGTGGTGCGGCCGGGTGAAGCAGTGCCGGTGGATGGCGAGGTGGTGGCCGGCAATTCGAATGCGAATGAATCGATGCTGACCGGCGAAAGTCTGCCGGTGGCAAAAGCACCGGGCAATAAAGTTTTTGCAGCGACAGTCAACGGCGACGGCCTGCTGCGCTGCAAGGCCACCGGCGTCGGTTCGCATACGCTGCTGGCCGGCATCATCGCGCTGGTCGAGCAGGCGCAGGGTTCGAAAGCGCCAGTGCAGCGGCTGGCCGATCAGGTGGCGGCGATCTTCGTGCCGGTGGTGACAGCGATTGCGCTGGTGACCTTCGTCGCGTGGTGGTGGTTGGGCGGCGATTTCACCGTGGCGCTGGTCAATGCCGTGGCTGTGCTGGTGATTGCCTGTCCCTGTGCGCTGGGACTCGCGACGCCAACGGCGATCATGGTCGGCACGGGGCTGGGCGCGAAAGCGGGCATTCTGATCCGCAATGCGCAGGCGCTGGAACTGGCGGAGAAGATCAATGTGCTGGCGGTGGATAAGACCGGGACGTTGACCGAGGGCAAACCGGTGGTGATTGCGATTGAAAAAGTCGGCGCTGGCGAGACGGCAGACAAGATATTGCAACTGGCCGCCAGCCTCGAACAAGGCTCGACCCATCCGCTTGCCGCTGCGCTGGTGGCCGAAGCGCTGGCGCGCGGCTTGGCGCTTGATGCGCCGCAGGACGTGAATGCCGTTCCCGGCAAGGGCATCATTGGGACGGTCGCCGGCAAGGCGGTGCGTGTCGGTTCGCCGGACTGGCTGGGCGTGGTGGAGGCGAAAGCGCAGATCGTCGTGGCGGTTGGTGATGAAATTGTTGGCATGATCACCGTGGCCGATCCCTTGCGCGAGAGCTCGAAAGCCGCCGTGGCGCGGCTTCAGGCGCTAGGCGTCGAGGTGGTGATGCTGACCGGCGACAACGCCGCGACGGCGGCCGAGATTGCGCGGCAGGCCGGCGTGGCGCGCTTCGAGGCCGGTGTGTTGCCTGCCGACAAGGCCAGCCATGTCGCGGCGCTGAAGGCCGCCGGCAAGATGGTTGGCATGGCCGGCGACGGCATCAACGATGCGCCGGCACTGGCGGCCGCCGATGTCTCCTTCGCCATGGGCGCGGGGGCGGATGTGGCGATGCAGGCGGCCGACATCACCCTGATGCGCAACGACCTTAACGGCGTGGCCGACGCGATTTCCCTGTCGCGCGCCACCTTGGCGAAAATCCGCCAGAATCTGTTCTGGGCATTCATCTACAACGTGCTGGGCATTCCGGCGGCGGCACTGGGTTTTCTCAACCCGGTGGTGGCCGGCGCGGCCATGGCCTTGAGCTCGGTGTCGGTGGTGAGCAATTCTCTCTTGTTGAAACGCTGGAAACCCGAAAGGAAGTGAAATGGAAACGACGACAATCAAAGTGGATGGCATGACCTGTGGCGGTTGCTCGGGTAGCGTGACGCGCGTGCTTTCGGAAATTCTTGGTGTGGACAAGGCGGAAGTGACGCTGGATCCGGGTCAGGCCGTTGTAGCGTTTGATCCGGCCAAGGTGACGCGCGAAGCCTTGTGTGCCGCGATTGACGATGCCGGGTTTGAAGCAAGCTGAGTTGATGCGCATATAATTATTCCTTTTTACGCAGGAGCAGCCCGTGGCACTCAATAACGTCCCCTCCGGCAAGGATTTGCCGAACGATTTCAACGTCATCATCGAGATTCCGATGCGTTCCGATCCAATAAAGTACGAGGTGGATAAGGATTCCGGCGCGATTTTCGTGGATCGTTTCATGGGTACGGCGATGCACTATCCCTGCAACTACGGCTACATCCCGCATACCATCGCTGGCGATGGCGATCCGGTCGATGTGCTGGTCGTTACCCAGTTTGCGCTACCGCCCGGCGTGGTGGTTCGTTGCCGTCCGGTCGGCATGCTGAAAATGACTGACGAGGCGGGCGAGGATGCCAAGCTGCTGGCCGTCCCGGTCGACAAGCTGACCCCGATCTACCGCGAGATCGAATCGCCGCGCGATTTTCCGCAGATCACGCTCGACGCAATTTCCCACTTTTTCGCTCACTACAAGGATCTTGAACCTGGCAAATTCGTCAAGGTCGAGGGCTGGGTCGACGCCGAAGAAGCGAAGAAGGAAATCATGATCGGCGTCAAGCGCTTCAACGACGCCAAGGAAAAGCCCGCGTTTTAAATCATGGCCGGCCTGAAGATCGCCCTCGCGCAGATCAACTGCACTGTCGGCGATTTGGCTGGCAATGCAGAACGCATCCTGCGTGCCGCGCAGGATGCGCATGCTGCAGGCGCCGACCTGCTGCTGACCCCGGAGCTTTCGCTCTGCGGTTATCCCCCGGAAGACTTGCTGCTGCGGCCCGATTTCTATCGGGCCTGTGCGCACGAATTGTCGGCGCTGGCCGGACGGCTTCCTATACCGGCCATTGTCGGGCATCCCGAAGCCGTTGGTTCTGCTCGCTATAACGCTGCCTCGCTGCTGCGCGATGGCCGGATCGAGACGACCTACCGCAAGCAGCGCCTACCGACCTACGAGGTTTTTGACGAGGCGCGCTATTTCACGGCGGGCAGCAAGCCCTGTGTGATCGAGTGCCAGGGCGTGCGGCTGGGCATCGCCATCTGCGAGGATGTCTGGTTGCCGGGAGCGGCAGAGGCCAACCATGCCGCAGGGGCGGAAGTGCTGCTGGCACTGAATGCCTCGCCCTACCACATGAACAAGCAGACGACGCGACATGCCGTCCTGCGCGAACGCGTCGCGATGACGGGCATCCCGGCGCTGTATTGCAACATGGTCGGTGGACAGGACGAACTGGTGTTTGATGGTGCCTCGTTTGCACTGGATGCCCACGGGCGGTTGACCCATCAGTTGCCGGCATTTACCGAGTCCATTGTGGTCGTCGAGATCAACGCGGGACACCTCCTGCCGGGCGAACCGCTTGCCGAACCACCGCTCGAAGCGCTGGTCTATGACGCGCTGGTGCTCGGCGTGCGCGACTATCTCGGCAAGAATGGTTTTCCCGGTGTGATCATCGGCCTGTCGGGTGGCATCGATTCGGCGCTGACGCTGGCGATTGCCGTCGATGCGCTGGGCGCCGACAAGGTGCGCGCGGTCATGATGCCTTCGCCGTGGACAGCGCAGATGAGTCTCGACGATTCGCGCGAGATGATTCGCCGGCTGGGCGTGCAGTATGACGAGATCCCGATTGCGGACGCGATGCAGCAGTTCGCCGTCCTGCTGGCGCCGACTTTTGCGCAACTCGGGCCGAAGCCCGAGTGGGACACCACCGACGAAAACCTGCAGGCGCGCATTCGCGGCATGCTCCTGATGGCGATCTCGAACCGCACCGGTCGGCTGGTACTCACTACCGGCAACAAGAGCGAGATGGCGGTTGGCTATGCCACGCTCTACGGCGACATGGCCGGCGGTTTTGCCGTCATCAAGGATGTCTTCAAGACCTTCGTCTATCGGCTGGCGGAATATCGCAATACGGTTTCCGACGTGATTCCGCGCAACATCATCGTGCGCCCGCCCTCCGCCGAACTCAAACCCGGCCAAACCGATCAGGACAGCCTCCCCCCCTACGAGGTACTCGATGCCATCATCGCGGCCTACATGGAACGCGACGAAAGCCCCAAGGAAATCATCGCCAGTGGCTTGGCCGAGGCCGATGTAAAGCGCGTGGTGAATCTACTCAAGCGCAACGAATACAAGCGCCGCCAATCGCCGCCGGGTATCCGTATCAGCAAGCGCGCCTTCGGCAAGGACTGGCGTTATCCGATAACATCCCGTTATCCAGATGAGTGGAATTAACTGCAAGGGAAGAACATGAAAAAGATCGAAGCCATCATCAAGCCGTTCAAGCTCGACGAAGTGCGCGAGGCGCTGTCGGAAGTGGGTGTTAACGGCCTGACCGTTACCGAGGTCAAGGGCTTTGGCCGCCAGAAGGGCCATACTGAACTCTATCGTGGCGCCGAGTACGTGGTCGACTTCCTGCCCAAGATCAAGATCGAACTGGTCGTGGCCGATGAATCCGTCGATGCGGCCATCGAATCGATCATCAAGGCCGCGCGCACCGGCAAGATCGGCGATGGCAAGATCTTTGTGTCGCCGGTTGAGCAGATCGTGCGTATCCGCACCGGCGAGACGAACGAAGCGGCAATCTAAGCCTGATCAAGACGGGCGAGGAAGGCACCTTCCTTGCCCGCCGGCAATGGCAGCCGCACGCGGTAGCCGTTGCCCGGTGCCACGTCGGTCGCTTGTGCCGTCCCGTCAGCGCCGACTTTTTCCATCGTCGTAATCGACACAATCTCGTTGCCGGCCGGCGCAATGATTTCGAGCCGGTCGCCAACCGCAAAGCGGTTCTTGACCTCGATTTCGGCGAGCCCATCGACATAGCCGGTGACATCGCCGACATACTGACTTGATCCCATCTGCGAGAGGCCGGTCAGATAATTCTGATAGTCGCGGTCGGGATGACGCTCATAGAAGCCAGCGGTGTAGCCACGATTGGCGAGGTTGTCGAGTTGTGCCACCAGACCGGCGTTGAAGTCGCGTCCCGCGAGCGCATCGTCGATGGCTTGCCGATAAGCCTGACAGGTGCGCGCCACGTAGTAGGCCGACTTGGTGCGGCCTTCTATCTTCAGCGAGTTGACGCCGATGGCGACCAGCCGGTCGATGTATTCGATGGCGCGCAGATCCTTGGAGTTGAGGATGTAGGTGCCATGCTCGTCCTCCTCGATGGGCATCAGTTCGCCCGGACGCGTTTCTTCTTCGATCAGCCGGTATTTCCAGCGGCAGGAATTGGTACAACTGCCCTGATTCGGGTCGCGGTGGTTGAAGTAGCCAGAGAGCAGGCAGCGGCCGGAATAGGCGACGCACAAGGCGCCATGCACGAAGACTTCCAGTTCCATGTCGGGACAGGCTTGACGGATTTCGGCGATCTCGTCCAGCGACAGTTCGCGCGACAGGATCACGCGCGACACACCGACCGACTGCCAGAAACGCACAGCCGCATGATTGACCGTGTTGGCCTGCACTGAAAGATGGATCGGCATCTCCGGCCAGGTTTCGCGGATCATCAGCATCAGACCGGGGTCGGCCATAATCAGCGCGTCGGGCTGGAGGGCGACGACCGGCGCCATGTCGGCGAGGTAGGTCTTGAGCTTGGCGTTGTGCGGGAAGATGTTGCTGACGATGTAGCACTGGCCGCCGCGTGCGTGGGCCAGATCGATGCCGGCCTTGAGCTTGTCGAGGTCGCCGAATTCGTTGTTGCGCACGCGCAGACTGTAGCGTGGCTGGCCGGCATAAATGGCGTTGGCGCCAAAGTCGAAGGCCGTCGCCGCCATTTTCAGGCTGCCAGCCGGGGCAAGGAGTTCGGGAGCGGTTTTCACGGGCCAGATACTACCCGCGAAAGGATGGTCAGAACTTGCCGCCGTCGAGTTGCAGCGGTAACTCCTTGGTGATCTGGTCGAAGCGCAGGATGCGCTTTCCCTTGTGTTCCTTCATGAAATCTTCCGCGTCGGCCATGCTGGCCAACGGCACGAATTCATGGCCCATCGGGCCGAGTACATCCGATCCGATCACGTAGAGCGCGGTCTTGGCGTCAATGGGCTGCAGGTTGTAGTAATCGGTGACGGCGATACGCGCCATCAGTTCGCGGCTGTGGCCGGCGGCGTATTTGGGCGGATCGAACCAGAATTTGAACAGATCCTTCGCGCCGTCGAAATGGTGCGCGTGACCATCCTTATAGACGATGGTCGCCACCCAATGCGGATACTTTGAGACCAGCATGCCGCAGACGGGGCACAGATCTTTCGGCCCCGGCTTCGGCAAAGGAGGCATTTGGGCAAGCGCTACGGTTGCCCAAATGCTCAACAGCAAGGCGAGCGCAAAACGCCTCATCCTTTCTGCTGCTCCATCATCTTGCGCTTGCGTTCCGCGCGGTTCTTGCGGATGCGGGCGACGTCCTTCGACATGTCGGTGTAGGCAGTCAGCAGTGCCTGATCGAATTTCACCAGCTCGCCGCCCTGCGCAGCTTGTGCGGCCTTGGCGGCGTCTTCCGTGCCGTAGGCGACCTTGCTGTTGGCGGTCATTACGCCGGGAATCTTGCTGCCAATCAGGAAGCTGGCCTTGTCGACCTCCACCAGCGGCTTCACATCACCGGCTGCGGCGTTATCGCCAACCCACATCGTCTTCGGTTCGCGGTCGACATTGAGCGACAGCGAAATCGCCGCGCAGTGCAGGGAGCAGGTGCCATCCGCGATGTCATCGCTGTACTGGATCAGCATGCGCGAGTGGTGATATTGCTTGCGATCCATGCCGCAATAGGGGCACTTCTGATATTTCTCGATGTCGTTTTCGTTGGCCAGCGGGTCGGCCGGTTTTTTAGGGATGAACTGATTGGGCGTGCCGTCGCCGGGACAGGTCTGTTGGGCGTTGGCTTGACCGGCAACGAGGCCGACACCGGCGAGCAGAGAGAGTTTGAGTACTTCGCGACGATCCATGGTGGAGCTCCTTGGTGCAATTGATGATGCCCCGCAATATAAGACGTCAATGAGGTAAGGAACTGCGGCAAATTGCCGCAGCCGTCATGAGCCGACCGGCAATGCCGTCTTGTCCACCACGCGCCGCAGCACGAAGCTCGAATGCACGCCAGTGACGCCGGGAATGCGCGTGATGCGGTTGAGCAGTAACTCCTGATAGGCATCCATGTCGCGCACCACGGCTTTCAACTGGTAGTCGGCGTCCTGACCAGTAATCAGCAGGCATTCGATCACCTCGGGAATCGCGCCGATCTCGGCCTCGAAGCTCTCAAAGCGGTCGGGCGTGTGGCGGTCCATCGAAATATGGATGAGCGCCATGAGGCTCAGGCCGAGCTTCTTCGCGTCGAGCAGCGCGCGATAGCCACGGATCAGGCCGCCTTCCTCCAGCGCACGCACGCGGCGCAGACAGGGCGAAGGCGAGAGGCCGATGCGGTCGGCCAGATCCTGATTGCTGATGCGCCCATCCTCCTGCAAGACTTGAAGAATCTGGCGGTCGTAGCGGTCAAGTTCCATGTCTATGCCTGTAAATGCATTAAGTGAGCAATATTATTGCGCATATAACGCAATAGTGGCGATAAAACGCAAGCACCTGCCAAGCGCATTTATCTAAGATGGCCCCATCGAAACGCATTTCAGGAGCGCCATCATGATGATCCAGCCCGCCGCCAAGTATCAGCCCTTCCCGCCGGTCGCCTTGCCCGACCGCCAGTGGCCGAGCCGTGTCATCGACCGCGCGCCGATCTGGATGAGCACCGATTTGCGCGATGGCAATCAGGCGCTTTTCGAGCCGATGAACGCCGAGAAGAAGATGCGCATGTTCAAGATGCTCTGCGCCATCGGCTTCAAGGAAATCGAGATTGCTTTCCCCTCCGCTTCACAGACCGAGTTCGACTTCGTGCGCGGCCTCATCGAGGGCGGCCACATTCCCGACGACGTGACCATCGAGGTGCTCACGCAGGCGCGCGAACACTTGATCCGCCGCACCTTCGAGGCAGTGAAGGGAGCGAAGCGCGTCATCGTCCATGTCTATAACGCCACCTCGCCGTCCTTCCGCGACTTCGTTTTCGGCATGAGCAAGCCGGAGGTCGTCGACATGGCCGTCAATGCCGTGCGCCTCATCAAGGAATTGGCTATCCAGCAACCCGAGACGGAGTTTGTCCTCGAGTACAGCCCCGAAACCTTCACCGCCACCGAACTCGACTTCGCCCGCGAGGTCTGCGACGCCGTCACCGCCGAATGGGGCGCCACGCCGCAGCGCAAGGTGATCCTCAACTTGCCGGCCACCGTCGAAGTGGCGACGCCCAACATCTACGCCGACCAGATCGAGTGGATGCATCGCAACGTCGCCCGCCGCGACAGTGTCCTCATCAGCCTCCATCCGCACAACGACCGCGGCACGGCGGTCGCCGCCGCCGAGTTGGGCCTCATGGCCGGCGCCGACCGCGTCGAGGGCTGTCTCTTCGGCAATGGCGAACGCACCGGTAACGTCGACCTCGTTACGCTCGCCTTGAATCTCTACACGCAAGGCGTGGCGTCGGGGCTCGATTTCTCAGACATCAACGCCGTCGCGCGTACCTACGAACACTGCACCCAGCTCCCCGTCCACCCGCGCCACCCGTACGTGGGGGATCTCGTTTTTACGGCCTTCTCCGGCTCCCACCAGGACGCCATCAAGAAGGGGTTCGCCGCCCAAAAGGCAGCGACAGGCTGGGCGGTGCCCTATCTCCCCGTCGATCCGGCGGACGTCGGCCGCAGCTACGATTCGGTGATCCGCGTGAACAGCCAGTCGGGCAAAGGCGGCATCGCCTACTTGCTTGAAGCCGAATACGGCATCGTCATGCCGCGTCGCTTGCAGGTCGAGTTCTCCGCCGAGGTGCAGCGTTACACCGATACGCACGGCGGCGAGATGAACGCGGCCGACATCTGGGCCTTATTCACCCACACCTATTTCGAGCGCGAAACGCCGGTGCGCTACGTTGAACATCATCTTTTCGAGCATGGCAAAGGGCAGGGCATTCGCCTTGCCGTCGAAGTGGATGGCGTGCCGCATTTACTTACCGGCGAAGGCAACGGCCCAATCGACGCCACGGTGCATGCCTTGCGCGGCATCGGCATCGACGTACAGGTGCGCAGCTACGAAGAGCGTGCCATGAGCCCGAGCGGCGATGCCGGCGAGGCAGTCGCCTGCGCCTTCCTCGAACTCGCGCGCCACGGCGAGAGCCAGCAGCGCTACGGCGTGGGGCTTGACGCGAACATCGTCACCGCCTCGATCAAGGCGATTGTCGGTGGCGTGAATCGCTTGGGGATTACGGAAGTACGCGCGGCGGCATAAGCGTTGCCGTCTCGCCAGTCCCGAAAAGGGATTCCCTCCGGTCACGCCGACTTTTGCTATTCCGCAGCGGGCTCGCTGATGAAGCCGATCCTGACCAGTCCCGCCTTGGCGGCGAGGGCCATTACCTGCGCCACCTTCTCGTAATGCGCATGGCGATCGGCGCGGATATGCACTTCGGGTTGCGGCTGCTTTGCCGCCTCCATCGCGAAACGTTGCGGCAGCAGGTCGAGCGTCACCTGCTCGCCACTCCAGAACAAACTGCCGTCTTCGCGGATACCGAACTCGATGTGCTCGGGCTTGGTGATGTTCGCGCTCGACGAGGCCTTCGGCAGGTCGATCTTCACCGCATGCGTGAGTAGCGGCGCCGTGACGATGAAGATCACCAGCAGCACCAGCATGACGTCCACCAGTGGCACCACGTTCATGTCGGCCATCGGAGCGCCGTGACGGCGTCGGGAGGGGTCAGTGTTGGCCATTTTTCACCGTCAGCAGCACATACAGATCATGAGCAAAGGATTCCAGCCGCGAGAGCCACATGCGGTTCCTGCGGTTGAACGCGTTGTAAGCCAGCACGGCGGGAATCGCCACCGCCAGCCCCAGCGCCGTCATGATCAGCGCCTCGCCCACCGGCCCGGCCACCTTGTCGAGTGTGCCTTGCCCGCTCATGCCGATCTGCACCAGCGCATGGTAGATGCCCCAGACCGTGCCGAACAGCCCGATGTAGGGGGCAGCCGAACCGGCCGAAGCCAGCACCGTCAGGCCATGCTCGGCGGCCGCCGCCTCGCGGTCGACCGCGTTGTTCAGCGTGCGGGTCAGATACTCGCCCATGCCGCCGGCCACGGCGAGATTCTGCTCACCGCCGTTAGCGCGGGCCTTGAGCGCCTCATTCACCAGCACGGCGAACGCATTGTCGGCGTGACCCGGCAGCGAGCCAGCCACCTCGTCGAGCGAACCGGCCTGCCAGAAGCGCCGCACAAACGCATCGGCCCGCCGCTGGGCGAACCAGTTCGCCAGCGCGCGCGTAACGATCAGATACCAGCTCGCCACCGAGAGCAGCAGCAATACCGCCAGTACGCTCTTGCCGACGCCGTCGGCCTGGGTGAGAAAGTGGGCAAAGCCCAGTCCTTCGACAACGGTTGGTTCCATCGGATCAGCTTCCTTGCAGGACAAAATTGAAGGGTTGCACCGCGATGGCCCGCACCGGGCGGCCGTGGTGCGTGGGGGGAATACAGCGCCAGGTGCGCACAGCACCCAGCGCCGCCTCGTCGAGGCGTGCGAAACCGCTGCTCGCGGAAACGCGCGCCGCACTGATATTGCCCTGTTCGTCGAGTTCGACGCGCAGCACCACGGCACCTTCCTCGCCCATGCGCCGCGAGTGGTGCGGATAGCGTGGCGGCGTGCGCTCCGGGCAGGCGACAGAAAGTTCACCGCCGAGCATGATCGGCCCGGCCGGCTTCGGTGGCGCGGGTGGAGCCGGCGGAACGGGGGTCGCTTCGACCACGGGGAGCGGCGGAGGCGGTGGCGCGACGTAATCCGTCGGGACGACAACAGGCGTTGCCGCGACGATTTGCTGAGGTTGCGGCCGGAGTTGCGGCTTCTCGATGGGCGTCGGCTTTGGCGGGGGCGGCTTCAGCACGACCTTCTTCTCCGGCACGGGTGGGGTGATGAAGTTGACGAACAGCGTCACCGCCTCGGCCGGCGTCGGAATCAGGCGATGCTGCCACAGGCCCCATAGGGCCGCGGCGTGCAGGGCGAAGACGAAGCCAAGGCCTGCCAGACGCTCGACCGATAGGGACATCACTTAGAAGCTACCCTTGGCCTGGACGACGAAGGTGCGCTGCGGATACGGATGGTGCGTGTAGTACTTCACGTTGGCCAGGTTGTCGATGCCGGCGGACAAGGAGAACTGCTTGTCGAAGCGATGCTCGAACTTGGTATCCATGACGAAGAACTTGCTTTGTCCGCCGAAGGTATCTCCGTTCGTATCCGTATTATCCAGCAGGTTGTATTGCTTGCCGCTGTAGCGGCCGGCCAGCGTCCATGATGTCTTGTCGCTGGGACGCCAGATTGCGACGAGCGTCGCCTTCCAGTCGGGGATGCGGATCATGTGTTTGCCGACGCTGGCGGGATTGTTCCTGTTGGCGAGGATTTCGGAGTCGGCGTAGGTGAGGCTGCCGCGCAAATCGAGCCCTTGGATCCAGGCATTCCGCCGCTGCATGCTGACCTCGATACCTTGCACCCGTGCCTTATCCACGTTCTGCACGTTGGTGACGCTCGGCGTGACGGTGGTATTGGTCTGGCGCGTCAGCGCGTCCGTCAGATCGTCGCGGAACAGGGAGATGCGCAGGCTGCCGGATTCCCATTCGCGTTCGGCTGCGATCTCACCGGCGAGGATTTTTTCTGGTTTCAGATTGGGGTCGTTGTTGGTGATGGAGGTGCCGCTGATTGATCCCTGAAACAGTTCGGTGACGGTCGGGAAACGGGCGGCGGAGGACAGCGAACCGCGCAACAGCCAGTCTTCCGTCGCAACCCAGGCGAGCGACAGCTTCGGCGAGGTGAAGTTTTCCTTGCGCTCGGGATAGGCCACGGTTGTGGTCGTATTCGTCTTGGTGCCGTTGAACGCGCGCCACTGCTCGTGACGCACGCCCAAGGTCGCGACGAAATCCTGCCCAAGGCGAATGGCGTCCTGGACATAGAAAGCCGTTGTCTCCGTCTTGCCGGTGTTGCCGGCATTGACGGTCGTCGCATTCCCGGCGAGCCAGTGGGTGTTGGTGAAGGTGCGGTCGCGCAGGGTATGGATGTCGTAGTGATAGCCGAAGGCGAAATCGTGTCCACGGCGGCCAGCGTCGGGGCGCCAGTCGACACGTACATCGGCAGTTTTCCAGCCGGTGCCGTCGAGAAACTGCACCTGGCCGTTGCCGCCACTGCCCGACCCCGGCAGGGCGGTGGTGGGTCTGCGCGTCCGGTCGGTGGCAATGTCGTAATCCGACAACGCCGCCTCGAAAGCCCAGTCGCCGGCCTGTTTGGGGTCGTAACGCCAGGTCAGGCTGTTCATCCAGTGCTCTTCCTCGCGTTTGCTGGGTTGGAAAGTGGTTGCACCGAGGGTGTAGCGAAACCCACCGATATTGACGTTGCCGCTGTAAATGGGGTTGCCGGCGGGGTCGCGCAGATAGCTTTCGACGCTGACGTCCGAATCGTTGCGCCAGTGGCCCAGCGAATAGGTCAGTCGCGAGGTCGGCGAGAAGTCATAGGCGAGCTTGATCTTGGCGTTGTCCTGTGTGGTGCGGTCGATGCTGGTGGCACCGAAGACAACGCGGTCTCCATTGGTGGAGTCTTTGTCCATGTGATAGCCGGTCACCACCGTCTCGCCGCCACCGAGGGCGGTGGTGGAGCGATTGGCTGTGGCGAAGGAGGCCGGGTGGCCGGTGTTTTCCAGATGCCCGACGCTGAAGGTCCAGCGCAGGTCGCCGTGGCGGTTACCGAGGAAGGCACCGAGTCGCGAACCGTTATAGGTGTCGTTCGTACCATACAGCTTGTACGGCTGGCTGAAGGCTTGCGCGTCGACATGCGCTTCGAATTTCTCGGGCAGCCGCGATTTCATCACCATCACCACGCCGGCCGCATTGCCGGCATAGGCCGCCGAATGCGCGCCGTAGCTGACATCGATGCGTTCGATTTCCTGGGGTGCCACGAACCACCAGCGCGGTGCGTAGCTGAAGGAATTGCCCAGTAGCATGGAGACGAGCACGTTGTCGGCATACACCAGCGAGCGTGCGGAATCGGTCGTGCCCGAGTTGCGCGAGGCGAGAATCGCGTTGCGGTCGCCGATGTAGCGCTTGCGCACCTGGATGCTCGGCAGGTATTTGACGGCATCCTCGGTATTGATGACGTTCGTGGCATCGATCAGTTCTTTGGTGGCGGACTCGGTTGACGTGGTGATGTTGCGGAAGGCGGCCGGGCGTTCGCCGTAAACGCTGATCTCTCCCAGTTCGGCTGCTGGTTCTGTCTGTGCGAAAGCCGGAGTGACGAACAGCGATGCAATCGTGATCGCGATGTGCTTCTGCTTCATCTGGTTCCTCCCTTCGATTGAAGAAATTTTCGGAGCGTTGATTCGTCGAGTGCCCCGGAATGCGCTTCCGGACGATGCGTGGCGTCGTAGAGGTAGCTCTTCGGCAGTTCGCCGCGCCAGGTCGGGTCGATGGCGTGGCGCAGGCGTTCCGGAATCGGGTCGGCGAACACCCAGGTGTCCAGATGGTCGAGGTCGAAGCGCTTGAGCGCCGCGCGGATATCCTGCTCATCGTGCGGCGTGTCGGTGGAGACGATGGCCAGCGGCAGCTTGCTTCCCTTGGCGGCGAGTTTGCCGAGCATGCGCAGCTCCTTCGCGCAGTGGTGGCAGGTCAGCGACCAGAGGGTCAGCATGAACGGCCGCCCGGCATGCTGCGACCTGATTTCGGCAAGCGTGTCGGTCGTGAAGGGGCGCAACTCCCCGGCGGCGGCGATGGGGGCGATGGCGGCAAGCAGGAGGGCACACAAGAAATGCTTCATGGCGCGGCACCCACGGACAGAACGCGCAGCCCTTCGTCCGCCGTGTTCCAGACCACCAGGGCATGCTGTTCGTTGATCGCCGGAACGGCGTAATCGGCGGCACCGCGCGTTTCCGCCAGTTTTTGTGGTGCGCCCCAGGTTTCGCCAGCGTCGCGGGAAAGCATGGCCCTGACCGAGTAGCGTTCGCCATCGAATTCGCGCCAGGACAGCAGTACGCGCTCGCCGATTGCCACGACGGACGGATGGCCGGGTTGGTTTGCGGAATTGCCCAAAGGCATCGGGGGACTCATCATCCCGAAGCCGGCCAGCTTGTCGTCGGATCGAAAGTCGGGCCCGGCGAGACGGCGATAGAAAATGCCTTGACGGTTCTTGCCGGCCGTAAACCAGACGATGTGCAGGTTGTCATGCCCATCCGCCGCGATGCCGCCGCCGTGATGCGGACAGCCGTCGATTTCCCATTCGTCGTCGGTGACGCGGATCACCGTCCCACCCATCACATCGGCAACGGCGAAATCGCGGATGTTTTTGCCGAACACATGCCGCCAGAAAACGATCGGCCCATGCTTCGTCCAGGCCATTCCGGTGCGGCAGCATTGGCAACTGTGATCGGCCACCCTCCGGTCGGGTGCGAAGCGGGCACCGCCGTCGCGGGAAACCGCGGCGTAGACGCCGACCTGGGTTTGCGGCGAACCCTTCGGCTGTTTGCCGATGCGCGAACGCGCATCCAGCCAAGCGACGGCGACGCCCCCCTGGCCGTCGGTTGCCAGCGTGTCGAAGCGGTGGCTGATGATCTGGCGGTCGCTGTTGAGCGTGACGGGCGGAGAAAAACTTTTCCCGTCATCCGTCGATCTGGCGTAGCGAATGTAGCCGGTCATCCGTTCGCCGAGATTTTGCGTCCAGCTCAAATGCACGATGCCGTTCGCGCCGACGAGAATCTTCGGTCGGTTCTCCGAATCGGCGGTGACGGACTCGGGAACCGGCGTTACTTGCACTGGTGGCGTAAAGCGCCTCCCGTCATCGTTCGTGCGCTTTACCCATAGGTGACCACTTTCTTGATAGGCGAGCCACAGGTCGCCGCGAGTATCGAGGGTGGCACCAACCGCGAGGGCCGGTTTTTCCTTGAGTGCCATCGCCGGCAAGTCCTGACCGGAAGCAAGGGGGATCGTGCCGACGATCAGCAGGAATCCGACAGTGCATGACGCTTTGCTGCAATACATAGGATTTGTGCCCATCGAAAAGAGGGGCGAATCCTATCTTCAATGGTGTCTGTTCAAATGCGACATAACGCCACATGCGACAACGTGTCGCGCGACATGTTGTCGCATGTGCTTACGAAAACTTGGGGTGCTTGATTGGGATCAATGCGTGGCTGGGGATGAGCATGCGCCATCCCGCCGCGTCCTTGAGCAGCTGATGGGTGAATCGAAGCTGAAGCTGGCGCAACGCGAAGAGATGCTGTTGTCGTGCGCTGGAGTGCAGACGATGGCGGGTCGGGTGCAGGTGAGGTGGGAGACGGAAAGCGCCGCCACGCCGATGGGCCAATTGGCCTAC
>JAUXXJ010000002.1 GCA_030681195.1 Rhodocyclaceae bacterium | reverse complement strand
ACCCAGGCATAGACGATGATCCGTTGCGCGGCGTGGTAGCGGAAGAACAGGCGGTACTGCTGGTAGAACTTGGCGCGAAACCAGTGCTTGCGCTCGGGGCCGAGGGTTCCACCCTGACGGTATTCTGGGCGTGTCGGATCTTCGGGAATGTCTTCGAGCACGAGCTTCGTGATGGCTACCAGAATCTCAGGGCCGTTATTGTCCGACGCGACCAATCAGGCTGCTCTGGCGCAGCTGCGGCGTGAACACCTGGTGGGTTTTGGTGAGCCGCTCAACTGGTTGCAGTGCCCGGAGTGCCGTGATGACATGGCACGCGTAGTGCGTGAACTCCCCGGCGACAAGGTGCTGCTGTTGTGCGGCGGTGACTGTGAAGATTTCGAGGCACCACGCAGCGTGCACCAAACCACGGTGGTCAGTGTCGAGCGTGTGGTCGGTCATCTGGCCACTGGGCTGGATCTGAACAGGCATCAGGTTGAGTGCCTGGTGCCCGACCTGGCTTGGCGCATCGGCCTGGTCGAGGAGCGACGGGGAAAGCCGGTCACCTGGTATTTCGCGCGCCACCTCAATCGCGACAACACGGCACAAAAGCTCCAGATCCATTTGAGCGGCCACCGCGCCGATCGCAGTGCGTGCATCTTGACCAGCAGTCCGGTGCCACTGCCCGCCAGTTCTCCGCTGGCGCAGGACGAGGTGGTACATCTGGCCGATCTGATGCGCGTGTCACAAAACCGCTTCGAGTGTTTTGCCAACCGGGTCATGGAACCGGTCGCCGTGTACCAAGTTCATGATTCGGCGACGGATCGGGGCACGACGCTGCGATATGTTCGCTCCGAGCGCAAGGCCTACATCGATGGCGTGTCTCATCCGTTGGAGGCGATGCAGGCCAACATTCTGCTGGCGTTGATCGATGACTTTGACCACCGAATGGAGGGCAGCGCACTGCGCGATGCCTGTGGCTCGGATGCCGAGCGGTTTGCCCCGGTCAAATTCTTCGGGCGCAATCAGCTGGTCTACAAAACCTTCATCAGATACATCTTTGGCGACAAGGAATATGCGCTGATCATCCCCGACGGCGATCGTGACTGGTTGCACTGATCCGCACCCAAGCCGTACATCTTTTTATCCATTCAAATGACCCGGCCCCGCACAACGCGGGCCGGGTTTTTTGCGTTCTGCAGAACTGGCGACTTGTCCTTGCAGAACGATTCTTCAGCACGAAACGGTTTTGCAGAACGTTTCTGCAGAATCTGCAGAACGTTTTGTGGAATCTCGATTGATGCAATGCCAGCACTGGTTAGCGCTGCTCTCAAGTGGCCAGAAACCAGGGCTCATCAACCATCAAGGAGATTCACGTGCAAGCGTCCGAAACCGTTACACACATCTCACAGAGTCAGCTGGCAGATCGTTGGCAACTCAGTGAGGCCACCCTGGAGCGGTGGCGTTCCGAGGGCATCGGCCCCGTCTATCTGAAACTGCGCGGCCAGGTCCGCTATCGCCTCGAAGACATCCATGCCTTTGAGGAAGAGAGCATGCGTGCCAGTACCAGCAAGGCGGTGGCCGCATGAGCACGCTCACCACAACCACCTCCGAAGCCTCGGCACTCGAGGCGGCTTTTCAACGCAGCGGGATTTCACTGCCCGTGCCGTTCATGGAGCTGTCGGCCACGATCATTCGTGATCTGCCGATCAGCCATGTGGCAGACCTCAAGTGTTTCGAGGCCGCAGCCAAATCCGAACTGGCGGCGCTGTCCAACATGATCCAGACGGGTTTGGATATGCGCTACGGCGAGCAGGCCAAGGCCCAGCTCCTTGCCGAGAACAAGGACACCGGCACCACCCACGTCGTCGATGGCAACTTCGACGTCACTGTGGAGGTCAGCAAGGATGTGACCTGGGACCAAAAAGCGCTGCAGGCCATCTGGAACCGCATGGTCGCAGCCGGTCAGGATCCGACCGAGTTCATCACGGCCAAGTACAACGTGAGCGAGTCCCGCTTCAAGGCTTGGCCCGAAGTGTTTCGCCAGCCTTTCATGGCTGCGCGTACGGTTAAGCCCAAGGCAGCCAAGTTCACCTTGCGCAAGCCCTCCGCCGATGAAGGAGCACAGTGATGTTGCCCATCATCTCTGCCGAAGAACGGCTCAAAGAACGGCACAGCGCCAAGGTTGGCCTGGTGGGGTTTCCTGGCGTGGGAAAGACCACGCAGTTGCGGACTCTGCCGCCCAAGACGACCCTGTTCGTGGATCTCGAAGCAGGCGACCTCTCAGTCAAGGACTGGCCGGGTGACACGGTGCGTCCGCGCACCTGGCAGGAATTCCGTGATCTCGTGGTCTTCCTGGCCGGGCCCATGCCGACCGCATCGTCCGACCAGGCTTTCTCAAAGGCGCATTACGACCATGTCTGTGCCACCTACGGCGATCCGGCACAGCTGGCCAAGTACGACACCTACTTTGTGGACAGCCTGACTGTGCTTTCTCGTCTGTGTCTGGCCTGGTGCAAAACCCAGCCGCAGGCTTTCAGCGAGAAAACAGGCAAGCCGGACAACCGGGGCGCGTACGGCCTGCTGGGCCAGGAAATGATCACGGCGCTCACGCACTTACAGCACGTGCGCGACAAGCACGTCATCTACGTCGCGATCCTGGAAGAGAAGACCGACGACTTCAATCGTCGCTACTACCAACTGCAGCTCGAGGGTAGCAAGACCGCGCTGGAACTGCCCGGTGTGCTTGATGAGGTGGTGACGTTGGCTGTCCTCAAGGCCGACGACGGCTCGACCTACCGGGGCTTTGTGACCGGGGCCGACAACAGCTTTGGCTACCCCAGCAAAGACCGCAGCGGCCGCCTGGACCCCATCGAAGAACCCCATCTGGGCCGGCTGATCGCCAAGTGCCTGGGGCAGCCCCCCATCGCTAACACCAACACCGAACAAACGAATTGAAAGGACACCCCATGAACACCTGCGACCACGCCACGGCTCCTGCCAGCTGGAATGATTTCAACGACGCCGAAGCCCAGCAAGGGGGCTTTGACCTGATCCCGCGCGGCATCTCCGTGCCCGTACGCATGATCATCAAACCCGGTGGTCATGACGATCACACCCAAGGCTGGACCGGCGGCTACGCCACCCAGTCATTCGAGACCGGGGCGGTCTACCTCGCCTGCGAATTCGTCGTTACTGACGGTCCCTTTGCCAAACGCAAGATGTGGTCCAACGTCGGTCTGCACTCGCCCAAGGGGCCGACCTGGGGCCAGATGGGACGCAGCTTTATCCGCGCGGTGCTCAACAGTGCCCGCAACGTCCAGCCCCAGGACAACTCGCCACAGGCCGCCGCCGCCCGCCGCATCAACAGCTTTGCCGACCTGGACGGCATCGAGTTCCTGGCTCGCGTCGATGTGGAAAAAGACGGCAAGGGCGAGGACCGCAACGTGGTCAAGATCGCCATCGAGCCCGACCACAAGGACTACGTGTCCCTGACAGGCATGTCCCCCGCTGGAGGCGGCCACAGGGGCGGTGGTGGCCACTCAGGCGCCCCGGTGCAACCCACGCCCGCCTATGCGCAGCCCGCCCAACAGGTGCGCCCCGTGGTGCCCACCAGTAAGCCCGCCTGGGCTCAGTGAGGGAGGCGCCATGCATGCGAGGCAAATGCTGGGTGTGCTCGCGCCAGGCGCGCGGGCTGGGATATACCGACAACCGACAACCGATTGGGGACGCCAAGCGCTACCCGTTGGACTGGGTATTTTGCAGCCGGCAGTGCCAGGACGTTTTTCACCGAATGTACGGCAACTGGGTCGATGCACAAAAGTACGGGAAGGTGGTCGAGATGATTGATGCCACAGACATTGAACGCTCGGCCATGCGCTCCTGCCTGCGTGCCTTTGGTGAGGCGGCCGGTGACATCGGATTCGACAAACCCCTGGGTGCTTACTCCGAGAAGGAAGCCCTCAAGGTGATTGACGCGATCGTCACCCGTTACACCGAAGCCATGGTCGTCCACCACGCCGAGGTCAAGTACCCGCCGGAGCAGCGGCATTTGGTGTGGATGCGGGCTAATCGCTACGAGTGGCAGCAGATCGGCAGACGCTTTGCCTGCGACCGCAACACGGCGGCACGGCGGTGGGGCAAGGCGATCGATTTTGTGGTGACCAAACTGAATGCGTGTCTGCAGCGATGAACTGCAACACTTGCGAAGCGGTGCACATGTATCTACAATGTAGAAACACCCAAGGAGAAAAACTATGGAAGCCGTCATTCGCAAATGGGGTAACAGCCCCGCCCTGCGTCTGCCAACCACCATTTTGAGGGAGGCAGGCTATCAACTCGAGCAGAAGGTTGATCTGGTCGTCTCACGCGGTCGTATCGTCATCCAGCCATCTGAAAAAGTTGAGTATGACTTGGACGCACTCATCAGCGGCATCAACGCAGAAAATGTTCACGATGAGGTCAATTTTGGCTCGCCCGTGGGCAATGAGGCGCTCTGATGCCGCGCGCTTACGTGCCTGACACCGGTGAAGTAGTGTGGCTTGAATTTGACCCGCAGGCGGGGCATGAACAAGCTGGTCATCGACCTGCGCTGGTCATCAGTCCGGCAAGCTACAACAGTAAAGCCGGCTTGATGGTGTGTTGTCCAATGTCGACCAAGATTAAAGGCTACTCATTCGAGGTGGTGACCAAGATCGACGGGGTAGATTGCGCGGTGCTTTCGGATCAAGTGAAATCCCTCGACTGGAAAGTTCGACGCGCTAAAAAGAAAGGCGTCGTCAGCGCCGATGTGCTGGTGCATGTCAAAGCCAAGATGAAAGCCTTGTTGCAGATCTCATGATAGAAGACGACCCAGCTCTGGAAGAGCATGACCACCCACGCTGATCACACGGTGTGGCAGGACGTATACCGCCCAAGCACAAGGGCGGGCGATGTGTACCTGAAACTGACGGTCATTGATAACGTGCTGATCGTGTCCTTCAAGGAGCTATAAACATGAAATGTCCTGTTTGCGGCGCAGCGGAACTGATCCACGATACCCGTGACATCACCTACACCTACAAAGGCGAGTCCACAACCATTTCGGCTGTTACTGGGGATTTCTGCCCTGCATGCGATGAGTCCGTCACCGACATGGCTGAGACGGATCGCGTCATGCGCGAGATGCAAGCCTTTAGCAAGCAGGTCAACGTTGCCATCGTTGATCCAGTTTTCATTGCCAGCGTGCGCAAGAAACTGAACCTCGGCCAGAAGGAGGCGGCAGACATCTTCGGTGGTGGGGTCAATGCGTTTTCTCGGTACGAGAACGGCAAGACCAAACCGCCATTAGCCTTGGTCAAACTGCTCAAAGTTTTGGACCGTCATCCCGACTTGCTCAACGAAGTCAGGACTGTCTGATTTCTGAACCTGGTATCACGTTGACATGGGTACTACCAAAATCAAAACCGCGGATGAATTCTGGCGCAGGGCGAGGGATGCGGCTCGCAGAGCTGATGCTCTGCAAGCAACGCCCCCTTTGGGGCCGGAGGCCAGCAAAGCACTGCTTGATGTTGTCGGTCCGGTAAGTCTGACTGAAACGCGTCGTGCTGAATTGGCCGCACTTGCTGAAAAAGCGCAAGAAGCGTTTAACCGTCCTTGGCCGAAGCGAAAGTCCAATCAAACTGATCCGAGGTAGTATCCGTATACGTCTCATCCTTTGACCGCCCGGTTCGGCCAGGTGCTCTCGGGACGACAGGCCGCCTTCGGGCGGCTTTGTCACATATTGGGGAAGTTGCGGCAAGTTGGCTGAAGTTGGGTATTCGTGGTGCCAAGTTCATGCAAATGAGGGTGTTTTCAAAAACTGCCCATGTAGCATGAAGCCCCGTTTCAGGGTACATTTTCAGCTACGGTCAGGACAAAAGCGCAAGCAGTGGGAAGCGCCCATCCAGATCTATGTGTCGGGCAGCTGTGTGCCAGAACTTGGCGTAATCTCTACCAACGTCTCACCCTTTGACCGTCTGGTTTGGCCAGATGCTCTTGGGGCGACAAGCCGCCTCCGGGCGGCTTTGTCACTACTGGGGAATAGCCAGGATGTTCGGTAGCCCTTGCATGGCGGTCGAATGGATATACAATAACGTTATGTATATCGTTGCCTAATGGAGGGCGCCATGCAAGTCGCAAAATGGGGAAACAGCCTGGCTGTCAGACTTCCCGCCGTCGTCGTCGAAGCCTTGAAGCTGAAAGAAGGCGATGATATCGAAGTCCATGTGGCCGGCGAGCGCTCGTTCGGCGTCAAGCGGACCGCCTCGCCCCGCGAGTTGCTCTCGCACCTGCGCAAGTACCGGGGGCGGTTACCTGCCGATTTCAAGTTCGATCGCATGGAAGCCAATGAGCGCGGCAGATCGGTTTTTTGACAGCAATGTCGTGCTCTATCTGATTTCCGAGGATGAGTCCAAGGCGGACCGGGCCGAAGAACTGATCAGCCAGGGCGGGCACATCAGTGTGCAGGTACTCAACGAGTCCGCGTCGGTCGCCACCCGCAAGCTGAAGATGGCGCATGATGAGGTTCGCGAAGTGCTCACCACGGTGCGCGCGATTTGCCAAGTCAATCCGCTGACCGAGGAAACGCATGACCTCGGGATGCAAATTGCCGAGCGCTACCAGTTGTCAATCTACGATGCGATGATCGCTGCGTCGGCCTTGGAGGCAGGGTGCACGACGCTGTTCTCCGAGGACATGCAGGATGGGCTGACCATCAATCGGACGTTGAAAGTCAAGAATCCGTTTGCAAGTTGATCGCGATCTGCTCAGAGATCTGCCTTGATTGAGCAGAAATTGACGGGTCCTTCCGGTCGCCTCCGCTATGCAGGGGGCGACAGCGCGAGACTTCGATAGCGTCTGCCCTTAAAAACAGGTTACCACCCGGCCAGGTTACCGGCCTGTGGTTACCACCCCGATACCCAGTTACCACCCCTGAACATTTCTCACCCGCCCAGCGGCAACGCTCGGCGGGTTTTTGTATTCCATGATGCCAATTCTGCAGATCGAATACCGCGCGATCGACGCGCTGCTGCCCTACGCCAGAAATCCGCGCACACATT
>JAUXXJ010000044.1 GCA_030681195.1 Rhodocyclaceae bacterium | reverse complement strand
GGCACTGATCAGTGCTGGCGTCACCGCCACGACAGCCATGCACGGTGCCAATGCCCCGGTCGACAAAACCGACTGGTCGCCTTTGGCTGGCAAGGCCGTTCTGATCTGGCCGGACCGCGACAAGCCGGGTTGGGAGTACGCCGCGCAAGCCGCGCAGGCGGTGTTGGCGGCAGGGGCCAGGTCCTGCCACATTTTGTATCCACCCCAGGAAGCGGCCGCTGGCTGGGATGCGGCGGATGCCATTGCAGAAGGCTTTGATGTCGCGTCATTCCTCGTGCATGGCCCACGCATGCAGATTCACGCCGTTGCTGAGGATGCCGAACCAGTGGTCAGCAGCGATGAATCGGTGTGGGGCACGGAGGATGCGCTGGCGCTGGCCTTCACCCGCCGCTACCACCGCGACTGGCGCTATGTCGCCGCATGGGGCCGCTGGCTGGTGTGGGACGGACAACGCTGGCGCAATGAGGACACGTTGGCCGCCACCGACCTGATCCGCAGCGTTTGCCGCCAGACCGCTGTGCGTGCCGAAGACCGCAAGGTGGCAGCCAAGTTGGCCAGCTCTGGCACGGTCAGTGGCGTCGAGCGCTTGGCCCGTGCTGACCGTCGTCACGCCGCAACCACCGATGAGTGGGATGCCGACCCATGGTTGCTCAACACCCCTGGGGGCGTGGTCGATCTTAGAACGGGCTGTACACGCACCAATGACCGAGCGGACCGCATGACCAAGATCACCACGGCCACGCCTCGCGGTGAGTGCCCCCAATGGCGGGCATTTCTGCATGATGTGACCGGGGGTGACCAGACCCTGCAGGATTACCTGCAGCACATGGTGGGCTATGCACTGACCGGCTCCACCCGCGAGCACGCCTTGTTCTTCCTGTACGGCACCGGTGCCAATGGCAAGTCGGTCTTCGTCAACACCCTGGCCGACATCCTGGGTGACTACGCCACCAACGCGCCCATGGACACCTTCATGGAGACGCGCACCGACCGGCATCCGACCGACATGGCGGGCCTGCGCGGCGCGCGCTTCGTCGCGGCCATCGAGACCGAGCAGGGGCGACGTTGGGCCGAATCCAAGCTCAAGAACCTGACTGGCGGTGACAAGATTTCCGCGCGATTCATGCGCCAGGACTTCTTCGAGTTCTTCCCGCAGTTCAAGTTGTTCGTGGCCGGCAATCACAAACCCGCAATTCGCAATATCGACGAAGCCATGAAGCGGCGCCTGCACCTGATCCCCTTCACGATCACCGTGCCACCCGAAAAACGCGACAAGCACCTGCAGCAAAAGTTGCTGGCAGAACGTGACGGCATCCTGGCCTGGGCGCTGGACGGCTGTCTGGCCTGGCAACGCCTGGGACGTCTGGATCCGCCGCAGCAGGTCCTGGCGGCTACCGAGGAGTACTTCGAGGCCGAGGATGCTCTGGGTCGCTGGCTCGATGAGCGCTGCGTGCGTGTGGGTACCGCCAAGTCGCTGACCGCCGAACTGTTCACCGACTGGAAGCAGTGGGCTGAGGCCGCTGGGGAGTTCGTCGGCTCACAAAAACGCTTTGCTGACTTGCTGCTCACACGAGGACTTGAGAAGTGGCGCAACGGCATGGGGCTGCGCGGCTTCCAGGGCATTGGTCTGAAGGCCCCGCTAACCCCTGCCTACACCCCGTACTCGGATAACTGACCGCCATGAAAAACCCCAGTCTGACGGATCGGACAGACCTTGTCGAAACCCCTTATGTGACGCGCGTCACGCGCCCGCGTGGAGAGTTACGTCAAAACCCGTCCGATCCGTCAGACCGAACCAAAACAAGGACTGACACCATGAACACGACCATCCTCGCTCTCGACCTGGGAACCCAAACGGGCTGGGCACTGGCCAGCCGCGACGGCAGCATTACCAGTGGCAGCCAATCCTTCAAACCCCAACGCTTCGAAGGCGGCGGCATGCGCTTCCTTCGATTCAAGCGCTGGCTCACCGACATCAAGCAGTGCAACGACGGCATTGACCAGGTGGTCTTCGAAGAAGTCCGCCGCCACGTCGGTGTCGATGCCGCCCATGCCTATGGCGGCTTCATGGGCCAGCTCACCGCTTGGTGCGAG
>JAUXXJ010000038.1 GCA_030681195.1 Rhodocyclaceae bacterium | reverse complement strand
AGTAACAAGGCGCAGGTGATGGAGATGTGGGGCTTCTGGCTGATGACGGTGTCGATGGTCTTCATCACGTTGTTCCTGACGGCCGCCGGTATTCTTCAGGTCTGGCTGCAGCGCGTTTCGGACAATCCGATGCCGTTCATGATGGCGCAGGATCAGGTCGCGCTGTTCTACTGGATGCGCGAATGGGCCGGCCTCGCCTTCCTCATCGGCTTGATCGTCTATATCTGGTCGTTCTTTGTGCCGGGGGAGACGAAGGCAGCGAACTAAGGCAACGGCGTAGTCGCTGCCTAACAAGATAAACGGCGCCCCAAGTAACGGGGCGCCGTTTTCATTTTCGATGATGATTCAGCGGGAGTTAGCCGCAATCAGCCGTGCCAGCTCGCGATCGGTTTTCATGATGTGTTCAACCAGCCACTGCTTGAGATAGGCAATCAGTTCCGCCAGATCAATGCGCTCCGGCGGCATGCTACGCAAGGCCTCAACCCGCTCGGTAAACACCTGATGCTGGAGACGATGTCGTTCGGCATGGTCACCCAGCGTTCGGGGCATCATCGCCTCTTCCGTCGCGAAATGAAACAGGACATAGGCGCTGAGCTTGGGCAGTACCTCTTCGAGGGCGGCCTGCCGCTGGCCGCTGGCATGCGCCGCTTCCAACGCATTAATGAGCTCAATCAACTCCTGATGCTGCAGGTCGATCTGGCGAATGCCGATCGAAAGCGTGTTAGTCCAGGTAAGGGGCATGCGGGGATGATAGGTCGCAGGGCATGACGGAAACACTGATTCTGGTCAAGTTTTTTATCTGGCAACTCCGCTAAATTGCCGGATGGTCCAGACACCACTGAAACGATTCAAGCGTCAGGCGTTGTGGCTATTGACTGCCATCTTCTTCGCGCTGACCTACTTCGCCGCCCGCAATCTGGTCGAAAAATACGACGACCGCGCCAACGCACGCCTGATCCACGCCTGGACGGAAACCAGCCTGTCGGTCAATCATGTCGTCCATGAGCTGCAAAAGGAGCGTGGGCTTTCCAGCGGCCTGATCTCCTCTCACGGCCGCTACTTCGATGTTGTCCTCAAGGAACAGCGCAAGGCCACGGACAGGGCCATCGCCGCCTTGTTGGCCGCGCTGGAAAAGCCGGCCGGCCAGGCCGAGCCGCTCGCCCAGTCCGTCCGTTTGATGGCCACCGCCTTCGAGCAGTTGCCCCAACTGCGGGAACGCATTGCCGCCTTGAGCGTCTCGCGCGATGTGGCAGTGGATCGTTATTCCACCCTGATCGAGTCGCTGTTCGAGCCGCAACTGGTGACCATGAGCATCGGCCGCGTCGGCTGGATTTACCGCCAGCAGATGGCCTACATTTTCTTCCTGCAGGCCAAGGAAATGGCAGGACAGGAACGCGCCCTGCTGACGGCCATGCTGTCGGCCAACGATTTCAGCGCGATGCGCATGATGGCCTATTACCGCATCAAGGCCGTCGAGGCCGCCCGGCTGGAAAAGTTTGTCCAATTGGCCGATGCCGCTGTCCTGGCGGACTATCTGGCCATCGAAGCCAGCGCCTTCGTGCAGGAAGCCGAAAAGATCCGGCGACGGGTAGCGGCTGTGGGTGCCAGCGGCCGCGCGCCCGACAATCACATGCCGGGTGCAGGCAAGTGGTTCGATTTATCTACCCAGCGCATCGACGCTATGAGCGGCTTTGAAAAGCGTCTCAGCGACCACCTGATGGCCAGTGCCATAGATCTGGAACAGGAGGCGCACTGGGCCTTGTGGGTGAATGCCCTGACGGTGCTGATCTCGCTTGCCTTGGCTGGCGGCCTGCTGCTGCAAATCTGGCGCGGCAAGGAGTATGCCGAGAAGAATCTCCATCTCGCCCAGGCCGTCTTCGACAACAGCGTGGAAGCGATCATCATCGCTGATGCGCACGCCAATATCGTCGAGGTGAACCAGGCCTTCACGCGCATCACCGGCTATACGCGCGACGAGGTGCTGGGGCAAAACCCGCGCATCATGAAGTCCGGCCGCCATGACCGCGACTTCTACCATGGCATGTGGCTGAAAATCGGCGCCACCGGCAGCTGGGAGGGCGAGATCTGGAACCGGCGCAAAAACGGCGACATCTACCCGGCCCTGCTCTCCATCGTCGCGGTGTATGACGCCAAGGAATCACTGGTCAACTTCATCGCCATGACCGTAGACCTGTCGAAGTACAAGGAAACCGAGGCCCTGCTGGAGCAACTGCGCACCTTCGACCTGTTGACCGGCCTGCCCAACCGCGATGCCTGGCATTCCACCGTCGACCAGGCCGTCGTCAATGCCAAGCGCAATGACAGTCGCTTCACCATTCTGGACATCGGGCTTGATCGATTCCGCCTGATCAATGAGTCGCTCGGTCATGCGGTAGGCGACCAGGTGCTGATGGCCGCTGGCGAACACATCAAGCATCTGCTGCGCCGCCATGACATCGCCGCCCGCCCCGGTGGCGACCGCTTCTCGATCCTGCTCACGGACATGGATGATGCACCGTCCATCGCGACGTTTTGCGAGCGCATCCTTGCCGCCTTTGCCGCGCCGATCGAGGCGCAAGGCCAACCACTCACCCTCTCGGTCAGCATTGGCGTGGCGATTTATCCCGGCGATGGCGGCGATACCCGCACCCTCCTCAAGAATGCCGAGACAGCCCTGCACGGCGCGAAAGAAGAGGGGCGCGCCTGTTATGCCTTCTACGCCCGCGCAATGAATGCCGCCGGCGCCCAACTGCTTACACTTGAGCGTCTGCTGCGCCAGGCGCTGGCCAACGGCGAGTTTGCCGTGGTCTATCAACCGCAGGTGGATGCACGGAGCAAGCAGTTGATCGGCGTCGAAGCCTTGTTGCGCTGGAAGAATCCGCAACTCGGCAACGTCTCTCCCGTGCAGTTCATCCCGATTGCCGAGGCCACCGGGCTGATCGTGCCGATTGGCGAATGGGTGCTGCGCGAATCCTGCCAGCAGGCGAGTCGCTGGCATCGGCAGCTGGGGTTGGCCATTCCGGTGGCGGTCAACCTTTCGGCACGCCAGTTCCGGCGCGAAGACCTGATGATCACAGTGCAGATGGCGCTAGATGATTACGCACTACCGGCCCACCTGCTCGAACTGGAAATCACCGAAGGCCTGCTGATGGCCGACCCGGCCGGCGCAGCAGTAATCATGGACGGCTTGCGTCACATGGGGCTGAAGATCGCCCTCGATGATTTCGGCACCGGCTACTCCTCACTCGCCTACCTGAAGAACTTCCCCCTCGACCGGCTCAAGCTCGACCGTGCTTTCGTCAAGGATCTGCCCGACAACGAGAGCGACAAGGCGATCGCGCGGGCCGTCATCGCGCTGGGTCTCAATCTCGGCTTGCAGACATTGGCCGAAGGCGTGGAAACATCTGCGCAGGCAGACTTTCTGGCGGCCGCCGGCTGCGAAGTTTTTCAGGGCTACCTCTACGGCAAGCCGATGCCGGCCGAGGAACTGGAAGCGAAAATTCGCACGGGTGAATTTACGGTTTACCCTGGCTGACCATCCAGCCGCGGCCGCGCCAGCCAGGGTGCGTAGCGCCACAGATAAATCACGAAGGCCAGCGCCCACAAGGTCGCGGCGATATGAATGCCGATCATCGCCAGTGCCGGCAAAAAGACCAGTGTCACCACGCGCACCAGCGCCGCCAGCGGCACCAGCACATAGGCTGCCGTCTCGCCAGCGCCGACTTTTAGCAGCCTGCCGGTATGGCCCAGTGCCGTGCGCGTGATCATGCCGATGATCAGCCCGCCCGTCGCACCAATGCCGAACGCGTGCATCGGCGCCGAGAGCGGTACCCAGCCCAGTTGCTGGGCCATCAACAACAACAGGCCGACGGGAATCCACAGATACGACACATGCAGAATCCACAGCATCGGCTCGCGGCGCGTGGCCCACGGATTCCAGCCAAAGGCGCGCACAAAATGAGCAATGGCCGCGACCAGCGCCAACGTGGCAGCAAGGCCCAGCGGCAGGCGCACCAGCCAGGCAATAAAGGCAAGCCCGGTCAGCGCGATGGTGGCGATATCCAGCCAGACCGGACGCCACTGGCGCACGCCCTTGATCGTGGAGGCCGTAAACCCCGGTGTGACCCGGCCGGCAATCACCGTTTCCAACAGGACAATCAGCATCAACGCCGCATACAGGCAGCGCAGCGGTTCAATATCGATAAAGCTCGACCGGGCCAGATGAAAGCAGATATTGGCCAGCGCCAGCGCACCGATCAGCACCGGCACAAAATAATTCTGGCGCGCCTGATTGCCGCGCCACAGCAAGCGTGCCAACACCACGGCGACCACCGGCAGAAATGCGCCATCGATCAGCGCAACCCAGGCGCCATCGCCCAGCAGCATGGCGAATCGTCCGGCCAGCCACAGGCCCGCCAAGGCGGCAAGCGCTTTGCCGATGGGTGTCGGCAAGCCGGTCCAGTTGCGCCCGGCGGTGAACAGAAAGCCAACGATCACGGCCGCTGCAAAACCGAAGATCATCTCGTGCGCATGCCACCAGATGCCCGGCAGCGGCAGCGTGAGCTTGCCCATGAACACCAGCACCCACACGGGAATCGCCGTCGCCGCCAATAAGGCCGCGAGCAGATAGAAGGGGCGGAAACCGAGCGCAAACAGCGCCCACTGCGCCGTCGGCGGACGTCGCACGACAGGATCTTCGAGACGAACGAACATGGTGGTTAGTGGCTGGTGCCTTCGGACTTGGTAATTTTGTTGTGCAGATTGTATTTGCCCACCGGTTTGTCCATCGGAATCCGCTTGAGTTCCTTGAAGGTCTTGGCATCCAGCACAATCAGCGCACCGCCATCGGCCTTGCGTTCCCACAGACTGGCCATGGCGTATTTGCCGTAACGGTCGAATTCGATATGCGCCAGCGTCTTGCCCGGATCGGTTTTCACGTCGGCGACTTTTTCCAGCGTGCGCTTGTCGATCACCTGCAGGGTGTCCTTGCCGGTCTTGCTCATCATCGAGTCGGTCCAGGCATAGGGTGAGTTTTCATGGCTGCGCATGAAGAAGCCGGGGCCGAGCGTGGGAATGGTCTTGATCGTCTGCCAGTTCTGCATGTCAATCACCGACACCAAGCCATCCTTGAGATTGGGCGAGGCCATCACGCGTCGGCCATCCAACGTCCAGGTAATGCCGGAGCCGAGATGCGGCATGCCGGGCAGTTGCAGATCGGCCACTTTCTTGCGCACGTCGAGATTGACCACCTGACCCTTGCCGGCCTCGCGACTGGCACCCATCACCTCGCTGTAGTCCTGGGTAAAGAAGAAATCGTCGAGCGGCGCGGCGAGGAAACTGCGGCGCGGGTTAAGGAAGCCGGGCAGGAAGGCGCCTTCCTTGTACTGGAAATCGTGAATCTTGCCGACGGGAATATCTTCGGCCTGCGGGTCGTAGCTGATCTCCCACACCTCGGGAATGTCCTTCAGCGCCGCGACGAAGCTCTTGCGCGGCGAGGCGTCATACACCGCCGAGACGCGCGAAGACTCGGTGCCGTTCTTGTCTTTCACTTCATGCACCTTCAGCAGATTCAGGTCGGCATCGAGCAGCACCAGCGTATGCGGCAGGTAGTTGGCCACCGCCACATATTTACCATCACCGGATACGGCAACATTGCGCGTGTTGATACCGGCGCGAATCTCGACCACGGTCTTGAGGTTCCACAGATCGAACTTGCTGATCCAGCCGTCGCGTGAGGCAAAGAAGACATAACGGCCGTCCGGCGTGAACTTCGGCCCGCCATGCAGCGCATAGCGCGTCAGCACCCGCGCAATCACATCCAGCTTATCGCCATCGAGCACCGAGACGTGATGATCGCCGGTCTCGACAACGAGGAACAGGTTCATCATGTCCGCGCCCTTGAAGGCAGCGGCGGGTTTATCTGGCAAACCGCTGGCATGCACGATGCGCGAGTCACGCATCTGCGCCTCGGAAAAAGTCGGCGCTGGCGAGACGGCAGTGTAGATGTGATCGACCACGCCCTTGATCTCATCCGCCGAGAGCTTGTCGGCAAAGCCGAGCATCTGCGTCGCCACGCGGCCTGCCGTGACCGTCTGGATCGCGGCCGGCTTGCGCAGACGTGCCAGACTTTCGGGCAGCAAGGCCGGGCCGGTCATGCCGAAACGATCCGCGCCGTGACAAACGGCACAGTGTTCCTGGTAAAGCTTTGCGGGTTCCAGCGCAAAAGTCGGCGCCGACAGGACGGCCGCCAGCATCATTAACAGCCTTTTCATGCGATTTCCTCATCGGTCAGGTAGCAGCCCGGATCTTCCGCCCACGCATCGCCGGTCGTCTGCTGGGCGCGCACGCGCGTGTTGCCGTTACAGATGCCGAGATAGGTACAGCTCGCGCAGCGGCCCTTGACGGGGCGCGGACTCTGCTTGAGGCCGGCCATCAGCGGATCGGACGTATCCGGCCAGATGGCACTAAACGGCCGCTCGCGCACATTGCCGAGCGTGTAGTGCCACCACATCGTGTCGGGATGCACGTTGCCGAGGTTGTCGATATTCGCCACATTCACGCCCGAAGCATTGCCGCCCCACTGGCGCAGCTTGGCCTCGATGTGCGCCGCCTTGTCAGGGAATTTTGCTCGCACCCAGTGCAACAGATAAACGCCGTCGGCATCGTTGTTGCCGCTGGTGAATTCCTTCTTCAGTCCCTGCGTCTGATGGCGCCAGCAGGTATCGAACAGCAGGTTCATCGCCTCGCGTGTCATGCGGTGCTGCGCATCGTCCTTGCGATTCTTGTTGCCGCGCCCGGCGTAGTTGAGGTGCGAGAAGTAGAAGCGGTCGACGCCCTCCTCCTTGATCAGTTCCAGCAGGCCGGGTAGGTCGGCATAATTGTCCTGCGTCAGCGTAAAGCGCACACCGACCTTGAGACCCAAATCCCGGCACATCCGAATCGCATGCAGTGACTTGTCGAAGGCACCGAGCATGCGGCGGAATTTGTCATGCGTTGCCCTCAGCCCGTCGAGGCTGATGCCGACATAGTCAAAGTCGGCGCTGGCGACACGGCGACTCATCGCTTCGTCGATCAGTGTGCCGTTCGACGACAGCGCCGTATAGATACCGAGGACTTTGCTTCTGGCGGCGATCTCGAAGAAGTCTGGCCGCAGCAAGGGCTCGCCGCCGGAGAGGATCAGTGCCGGCACCTTGAAGGCCTTCAGGTCGTCCATGACGCGAAAGACTTCTGCGGTCGTCAGCTCGCCCGAAAAGTCCTTGTCGGCCGAAATCGAATAGCAGTGCTTGCAGGTCAGGTTGCAGCGCCGGATCAGGTTCCAGATCACCACAGGACCGGACGGCGTTCTGGTCGGACCGACGGGTGTCGGCTCGGCAATTTCCTGCATGAATTGAGAGATGCGAAACATGCGCCCATTTAGCGTCAGGAAACTTGCTGGCGCGTTGATTACCATCAAGTGCCCAGTGAGTTTTCAATCTCACAATGTCGTCATGTCACCCGCCGCCACGCCCTGTGCAGCCCCCAACCTGGCATTGAAGCTGGCTGCCCTAGCCGCGCTGGTTTGGACACTGGCACTGGCCAGCTCGCTGATCTGGAACCTCAAGAACAGCGAGCGCCAGACCATGGAGATGGCCTATGCCGAAGCGCGTGCCGTACGCGACAAGGACATGGCCTTCCGGCGCTGGGGCCTGCGTCATGCCGGTGTTTATGTCACGGTCACGGAAAAGGAACAGCCCTCGCCCTTTCTGTCCCATGTCCCGGAACGCGATGTCACCACTACCGGCGGCAAGCAGCTGACGCTGCGCGCGCCCGCCATCATGGTGCGCGAGATGATGGACAGCTACGCCGAACTGCGCGGCGTGCATGGCCGCATCGTCGGCCTGCGTTACCTGAATCCGGCGAATGCGCCCGACCCCTGGGAAAAGCAGCAACTGGAGGCTTTCGAGCTGGGCGAAAAGTCCGAGGTCTGGGAAATCACCGACATCAACGGCCAGCCCAACCTGCGCTATCTGCGCGGCTGGAATATGGAACCAGGCTGCGTGAAATGTCATGCCATTCTCGGCTACCAGGACGGCGAGCTGCGCGGTGCTACCGGCGTCAACCTGCCGCTGGCGCCCTACTACGAGCGCATCGAAGCAGTTGCACTCAACCTGGGGTTTTCGCATGCGGGCATCTGGCTGATTGGCCTGATTGGCATCGGCTGGGCCGGCCGCCAGGCACAACTGCGTGCCATTGAAAACCAGCTGGCCCACGAGCAAATCCAGTACCTCGCCCATCACGACAGCCTGACCGCACTCGACAATCGCTACAGCATGGGCATCCGTCTTGAGCAAGCACTTGCCACCGTGCGGCGCAACGCCCAGCCTCTGGCGGTGCTGCTGATCGACATGGATCGCTTCAAGAACATCAATGACACGCTCGGCCACCTGGTCGGCGACAAGCTGCTGATCGAGGTCGCCCGCCGGCTGGAGATCAGCGTGCGTGAATCGGACATCGTCGCCCGCCTCGGCGGCGATGAGTTCATCGTCGTGCTGACCAACCTCGATGCGGCGCGCGATGTCATGTCGGTCGGTTCAAAAATCCTTGAGACCCTCGGCCAGCCCTATCCCGTCGATGGCCAGGTACTGCACACCACCCCCAGCATTGGCGTCAGCATGTTTCCCGAAGATGGGAACGATAGCGAAACGCTGCTCAAACACGCCGACACAGCGATGTATCACGCCAAGGCCGCCGGCCGCAATCGCCTGCAATTCTTTGCCGCCGAGCTGACCGCCGCCGCCACCCAGCGCATGGAACTCGAACACGACTTGCGCACCACCTTGGACGCCGGCGGGCTGCAACTGCACTACCAGCCACAGGTGAACGCCCAAAGCGGCCGGGTCTGCGGCTTCGAGGCATTGGCGCGCTGGCCGCATCCGCAGAAAGGCTGGATCCCGCCGATGCAGTTCATCCCCATCGCCGAGGAATCAGGGTTGATCGAGCAACTCGGCAGTTGGGTGCTCGATCAGGCCTGCCGCCAGTTGGCCGAGTGGCAGGCAGACGGCATCCACGGCATCCGCATGGCGGTCAATCTGTCGGCCCATCAGTTGCGTTCGCCGACGCTGGTCGATCAGGTCAGTGCCTGCCTCACAACCCACGGTCTATCCGCCGCCAGCCTGGAACTCGAAGTCACGGAGTCGGTGGCCATGGCCAACCCGGAGCAGGCCATCGAACAATTGCGCACCTTGCAGCGACTCGGCCTGCACATCGCCATCGACGATTTCGGCACCGGTTATTCCTCGCTCGCCTATCTCAAGCTGCTGCCGATCCAGACCCTCAAACTCGACAAGAGCTTCGTGCGCGATATCGAAACCGACGCCAACGACGCCACCATCAGCAAGGCCACCCTCGCCCTCGCCCACAGTCTGGGCCTCAAGGTGGTGGCGGAAGGGGTGGAAACGGCGGCACAACGCGACTTCCTGGTACTACACGGCTGCGACATCTTGCAAGGCTATCTGTTCGGCCGACCCACACCCGCCGACGAGTGCCGCCAGTTGCTTGGCGGCTAAACGCCCTTCGCTACGCCATGACATAGCGATTCAAGCCCTTCATTCGATACCGTCTATACGGTAAAGTGGCCGCCTTCCGGTATTCGGGGCTACCAGCAGACCGAGGTCGGGGTAATTCAAGGCATGATGCAAAAGCTGCTCACCGGGGAGATTCGACTGCTATGAAGGAACACCAGAACGTCGAGTGGAAGCAATCCTGGCGCGACGAGTGTCTGCGCTGGATTTGCGGCTTTGCCAATGCCGACGGCGGCGTGCTGGTGATCGGGCGCGACGACCGGGGCGAGGCGGTCGGCGTGGCCGAGGCGGCGCGATTGCTGGAGGAGATTCCCAACAAGGTGCGTGATCTGCTCGGCATCATGGTCGAGGTGCATCTGCGCCGGGAGCGTAGCCTGGAGTTGCTGGAAATTACGGTGGAGTCTTACCCCAATCCGATCAGTTGCCGGGGCGAGTATTACGTTCGTAGCGGCAGCACCAACCAGCCTACGAGCAAGAATGGCGAATCGTTAAGACCGATGGTCCAGGCGAATACGAATATCCCACGCCATGTTTGAAGAGCGTCATCTTTGGCGTACGCATGAACGATCACGATAAATCCCAAATCCAGCAATGGGTGGGTCAAAGAGGCCATGGAGTTCGCTTCTTCGTGGCAAACCAAGACGACAGAAATTTTTCTCTTCACCTTACCGAGGTCACATGAGGAAAATAAATGGCGGATTTAGTTACTACGATTCCCCCCGTGTCAGAATAGTTGTCGCCTCCTTATGATGTTGAACCTGGGGGCGATAAGGATAAGAGATGGCACGGTACGGAGAAGGATTCAGGAGTCGGGTGGTGGCGCGGTTGTTGCCGCCGGAGAGCGCCGATATTGGCGAAGTTTCAAGAGAGGTTGGGGTTTCGGTACAGACATTGGAGCGGTGGCGTGAAGCTGCGCAGACCATGCCCGCCCGAGGGCGGGCATGGTCTGCGGCGGCCCGGCTTGAAGCAGTGATTACCGTGGCGGCGCTGGACGAAGCGGGGAAGAACGCGTGGTGCCGAGAGCATGGTGTTTTCCTTGCCGAACTGGACAAGTGGCGCATGAGCGCCACCACGGCGCTCGCGGAACCGGAAGATGCTCGAGCCAGCCCGCAAGCCACGCGGGCCGACAAGAAGCGCATCAAGGAACTCGAACGGGAGCTGCTGCGCAAGGACAAGGCGCTGGCCGAGACCGCTGCGCTGCTTGTGCTGTCAAAAAAAGTCGCGGCGATCTTCAACAAGGGAGAGGACGCATGATCGGCCTCGAAGATCGCCAAGTCATTGCCCGAAACATCGAAGAGGCGCATGCCGCCGGTGCCCGGCTCCGGCCAGCCTGCGAGACTGCCGGCATCGACGTACGCACCTTGCAGCGCTGGAAAGCGGCCGACGGACTTCGCGCCGGCGACAAACGGCCGCAGGCGATTCGGCCGGTTCCGGCGCATGCCCTTTCCGAGGCCGAACGCGCCCAGGTGCTGGCGGTGGCCAACGAGCCACGCTTCGCTTCCCTGCCGCCAGCGCGCATCGTGCCCATGCTGGCTGACGAGGGCATCTATCTGGCCAGCGAATCGACCTTCAGCCGTCTCTTGCGCGAGCAGGGACAAACAACCCATCGCGGTCGCGCCAAGGCACCCAGAGGAACCGCGCCCACCCACCACGCACGTTGCCACCGGCCCGCGTCAGGTCTGGTGCTGGGACATGACCTATCTGCCGGCACAAGTGACGGGACAGTGGTTCTTTCTGTATCTGATCCTCGATCTGTATAGCCGCAAGATCGTCGGCTGGGAGGTGCATGCGGATGATCATTCGGATCATGCGGTGCACTTGGTACGCCGTACCGCGTTGGCCGAGGGCATCGCCGCCATGGGCGTCAAACCGGTGCTGCATGGCGATAACGGTTCGACCTTGAAGGCGACCACGGTGCTGGCCATGCTGCACTGGCTGGGCGTCAAGCCGTCGTATTCGCGCCCGCGCGTGTCTGATGACAACGCCTTTGTCGAGTCCTTGTTCCGTACGGCGAAGTATCGCCCCGAGTTTCCGGTCACGGGCTTTGCCGATCTCGCTGGTGCCCGCACCTGGGCAGCCGATTTCGTGCATTGGTACAACCACGACCATCGACATAGCGGCATCCGTTATGTCAGCCCAGCCCAGCGGCATGCCAGCGAGGATCAGACAATTCTGGCGGCCCGTCATGACTTGTATCTCCGCGCCAGGGAACAAAATCCGGCTCGCTGGTCAGGCACAACACGCAACTGGTCTCCCATCGGGGCCGTTACGCTCAACCCGGAACGTGATTCCGTCATAAATATGCAGTCGGTCAGCAATAAATTACAGGCGTTGGCCGCATGATTCAGGCGACAACTATCTTGACACGCACCGGATTAGAGTTTTTCGGATGGCATAGGAAAGGGGAAGGGGAATATGTCTCAAAAACATGGGCTAGCATCTTTAATGTATTTAGCATTCGCCGTCACTGTACAAGGTTGCGCTGGTACAAGTTACCTTGTAACAGGGCTAGAGGATAAGAAACAGCAACTTATATATCAACAGATCGGTAAGGCAGTTGTGTCACAGAAAAATGCGACAGTATCTGTTGCATCGGCCTTGCCTTTGCAAAAATCGTCAGAGGTAATGAGATTACTTGTCACTGCGAAAGGGACGAGCGGTATTCTTGATCCAGATCGTATTGCTGTCACATATGACGGAAGGTTACTTAGGAAATATACAAGTAGCGAAATAGCGGAGGAAATACGATCAAGAATGCAATCAAACGAACTCATGGCAGTTCTATTTTCGAGCTTGGCTGCATACTCAGCAGGTCAATCGGCGGGGCGGTACCGGGATAGGGGTTATGTTTCAGGGATAAATTCATCGGGAGAATTTGTATCTGGAACGTACCGGTACACAGTTAGCGGATTTGATTCTAGGGCGGCTGAAGCGGCTTCTGCCTCATCCATGGAAAGTTCGTCGCGCTCGTTTAGTCAGCAACAAGCAAGATATAGATCAGAGTTAGATGCCGTGACCCCTCAAGTCACGCTTACTCGGCTAAAAGATGATAAGTGGATTGGCGGCACCATTTATTTAGAAGCAATATCACCAAGAGATGGTGGGATTCTCTCCGTTAGTATTGATCTTGGTAATAATGAAACGCATGAATTACGCTTCGTTACTGATGTAACGAAGTAATAAAAATAATAGGGGCAAACCACGGTTTTCGGTTACGAGCGAGATTCAGCCCAACCCGGCAGTCGAGCGGACCTGCGCGAAAAGCCGCGCAGGCCGCTCACTTTGACGTTGGGGCTCCCATATCGTCGTATGGCTTTTTGTATGGGCTAGTGATACTCTGCGTCCATGGCTAAAACTCGCTTTGACTGGGACCCAGACAAGGACGCCGAGAATCAAAGAAAGCACGGGGTTTCCTTCTCCCGTGCCCAATACGCCTTTGCAGACCCGCAGCGCGTGATAGCCAAGGACGAGGCACACAGTCAAACCGAAGAACGGTTCTATTGCTTCGGCGAAGTTGACGGCGGTGTGCTCACGGTGCGGTTCACGTACCGCGCTTCGGTTATTCGAATCATCGGCGCCGGTTATTGGCGCAAAGGAAAGGCGATCTATGAGCGCAAAAATTAAATACACCGATGAACCCCTTGGCAAAGTTCAGGTGGTTCCCGACTTCCTCCCCTCGCCGGCTGAATTGGCATTCCGTGAAGAGGGTGTGAAAGTAACTCTTGCACTGAGCAAGAGGAGTATCGAGTTCTTCAAGTCGGAGGCCTCAAAGCATCACACTCAGTACCAGCGCATGATTCGCCGGCTTCTCGACGCTTACGTTGATGGACAAGCCCCAACCCAGCAGTCCACACGGACGCTGCGCGATAAAGCCGCGCAGCGCCAGCGGCTAGGCTGAAATCCGCAGCCCGGTTTTCTTGAGGATGCGGGTGCTGAACAGCACCTCGTGTGCCCGACAGGCCGGGCCAAGCAGTTCGGCGATGCGTGCCACATCGGCCAGCGCACCGGACTCGCTGCGCGCATGCACCATGGCAAACAGGTTGTAGGGCCACAGCGACAAGTGACGCGGCCGGCGATAACAGTGGCTGACACAGGACAGCGCACCGACCTGTTCACCAAGCTGATCGACGACGGCATCATCGACATCCCAGACGCTCATACCGTTAAAGGTATAACCCAGCGCATAGTGATTGGGCACGGCACCGATACGGCGGATGCGGCCATCGGCCAACATCGCCGCCAGCCGCTGGCGCACTGCCTCGCCCGAGATGCCCAGCCGGGCAGCAATCTCGTCATACGGACGCGGCACCAGGGGCAAGCCGGCCTGGGTGGCCAGAATCAGCTGGCGGTCGATGGACTGATCATCAGGCATTGAATTTCAGCTCCACGAAGTATTCGCGTTCCTTCGGGAAGGCATACACCGGCAAGCCGGTCAGCGCCTCGATCTCGGCAATCGCGGCAGGTATGCCCGCCGGTGTTTCGGTGGCCAGCACGAACCACATATTGAGCGCATGCTGACGGCGATAGTTGTGTGCCACGGCCGGCAACTGGTTAACGGCGGCCGTGACTTCCTCATAGCGCTCCTCAGGAACAGCCAGTGCCGCGAGGACAAACGCGCCGCCCATGCGTTCGATCTGGAACATCGGGCCGAAGCGCGTCAGCACCCCGCTTTCCTTGAGGAACTCGATGCGCGCAATCACTTCCTCTTCGTCGATACCCAACTGCGCGCCGACGGCGGCAAAGGGTCGCTCGACCAGCGGAAACCCACCCTGCAAGGCATTGATCAGGGCGCGATCTGTCGGATCGAGGGGGTCGGTCTCAGAGTTTGGCCGCATCGAAGTAGCGCGCGCCACATTGCTTGAAGCGCCGCAGGCTGAATAATGCTTCGCACGGATAGCCGGCCACGCGGCACAGCCGGTCGATGATCGGCTCGACCTCCTCGCGTGAGCGGCCATGCACCATGCAATAGAGATTGGGCGTCCACCAGGGCAGATGCCGCTCGCGTCGGTAGCACAGCGTCACGCCCGCTTCGTGGGCCAGCCGCTGACCAACGGCGCTCACGTCGGCATCGGGCACGTCGAACACTGCCATGGCATTCGCCTTGTAGCCCAACTCGTGATGGCGCACCACCACCCCCATGCGCTTGATGCAGCCATCGTCCAGCCACTCGGCGAGCCGTTCCACCAGCGCCGACTCTGGCAGGCCGACCGATTCGGCCAGCTGGGCAAAGGGCCTTGCCACCAGCGGCAGGCCCGGCTGTAGCGCGGCGATCAGACGCTTGTCGGCATCGGAGGTTTCACGTCGCACGCAGCGCCGTGTCGGCTGCAACTTCTTGCCACCATCAATCAGATCGAATCCGAGATCGATGTGAAATTCCTCGACCAGCGGCAGGGCAATCGGCGGCAGGCCGGTTTGCGTGCCAATGTCGGCCAGCAGCGCGGCCAACGCCGCTTCGTCGGCTGCGGTGGCGACAAACCAGAGGTTGTAGCGATGCTCGCGCTCGTAGTTGTGATTGACGCCGGCATGCTGACTGACCTGCGCCGCCACCGCCTCCAGTTGCGCGGGCGGCACCGCCAGCGCCGCGAGCGTGCTGGCACCCACCGAGCGCGGCGCGAACACGGCGCCGACCCGACTGATGGTGCCGCTGGCTTGTAGCCGCTGTAGTTCGGCAATCACCGTCGCCTCGTCGCTGCCAAGCGTTTGCGCCATCGCCGCAAAGGGTGCGGGGGTGAGCGGCAGATCGCGCTGAAATTCGTTGAGCAGCCTGAATTCAAGATGGGCGGCAGGTGGCAGGGCAGCGTTCATCAGAATCCCATCCTCGCGGCACGACTGGTGAAAAAGATACCGGACGGGCTTTGTGCCGGCAGGGTGGCGACACGCTCAAAGGTCTGCGTGTCGTAGATATGGACGCTGTGGTCGTCGCGCGCCGACAGCCAGACATGTTCGCCGCGCGGCGAGAATTCCATGTGCAGGATGGCCTTGCCCGGTTGCAGGGTCTTGATCACTTTGCCGGTCAGTGTGTCGATGACTTGCACCCAGCTATTGTCGGGATGGGCGAAATTCACCCAGACCTGGCGGCCATCGGGGCGTGCCATGACAAACACCGGCTGACTCTTCACTGCAATCCGTCCGGCTTCCTGCCAGTTGCCCTTGTCGACCACCAATACCTCGTGACGGCCGATGGCAGGCAGATAGGCTTGATTGCCGGCGACCGCCCAGCCGCGCAGATGCGGCATCTTAAACACCGGCAGTTTTTCCTCGCCCTTGCCGTAATGCTGCAGAATCTTTTTCACGCCCAGCTCGGGCCGCCAGGTATCGAGCAGGGCAATGCCGTCCTCACCGAACAGGCCGGCCATGTAGTAGCGGCCATCGGGCGTCACCAGTCCGTCGTAGGGCTGCAGGCCGGCGGGATATTTTTCCGTGCGCGGCTGGCGCGGATCGGAAAGGTCGGTCACCCAAATTTCGCCCTTATCGAACAGGGCATAGGCAAACTTCTGGCCCGGCAGGTCGACCAGCCCGACGACCTTCGACTGGGTCGGGACTTCGGCCAGCAATTCCAGCGTCACCGCATCGAAGACCTTGATGCCGCCCGGCGTGTAATTCTGTGCCACCACCAGCCGGCCGTCCTGAGAGATCGAGCCGCCGATGCTGTTGCCGGCCTGCATCACTCGTTTATCAATGCGCTGTTCGAGGATGTCGACCTTGGTCAGGCCGCCATCACGACCAAACACATAGGCATGGCGCCCGTCACGGCCATACACCACCGAGGCGTGGGAGAGATCGCCCAGTCCGTCGATGCGGCCGAGCACGCTTTTCGCCGTGGTGTCGACGACGGCAACGCGTCCGTTGGCACGTTCGATCACAATGCCGAGATCACCCGTGCCACGCAAAGGTGTCTGGGCGCATGCAGTCAACATCAAGCTAGCAAGCAGCCACCCGAATCTCATGGTTGCTTCTCCTCCGGAAAACCTTCGAGCAGGCGCTCGGCAATCCACTGCGCCTGGGTTGCAGAAAGCAGGCTCTTCCACGGCGGCATGGCCGTACCGTGCTTGCCGTGCAGGATGATGACGGCCAGCGCCTCGGCCGACTGACCGGCCAGCGCTTCACGCGTCAGCGGCGTGCCCAATCCACCTTGTAAACTCATGCCATGGCAGGAGCCGCAGTCCTGTCGCACCAACCGAATGGTGTCGCTGGCAGATACAGCCCCCTCGCTGGCACTCACCAGGGGGGAGAACAACAGTGAGAGGAGCACGAGCGCGGCACGCATGGCGGCTACTGCAGCCCCCCCAGAAAGACCGCCACTGCATGCACCTCAAGCTCGGTGAGTTTGCTGGCGATGGAATGCATCACGGCGTTGTCGTTGTTGCGCTCACGCTTGACGAACTCCTTCAACTGAGTCTCGATGTAGGCCGGATGCTGGCCGGCCAGGCGCGGCAACAGGTGGGTGCCATGACCTTTGTCACCATGACAGGAAGCACAGGCCGCGACACCCGAGTACGGGTTGCCCTTGGCATAGATGTAACGCCCGACGGCGGCCAGATCAGGATCGCCCCCGCGCCGCGCCGCCGGGGCGCGCGAACTGAACCAGCCGGCCAGTTCGACAATCACCTCATCCGTGAGGCCCTTGGTCATCTCGTTCATCGCATCGCTCTTGCGGCGGCCATCGCGAAAGTCCTTGAGCTGCTTGACCATGTAATCAGGATGCTGGGCGGCCAGGCGCGGATAGACCGCGCTCGCACTCTCGCCTTCCTTACCATGGCACAGTGCGCAACGTGACTCGATGACTTCCAGCGCAGCCGCGCTGAGTTGTGGCCCTGCTGGTTTGGCGGCTACCTTGGCCTGAGCGAACACGGGGCCGGCACAAAACAGCAGGCTGGCCAACACGAGAGATGGCATGTTCATTCGCATTCCGCCTTGCAAGTGCCCGGCGCACTGCTGCAGTCCGCGACAGCCGCCGTGCATTTGGCCTTGGTGCGATGGGTAAAGGTCACGCCGACATCGTAGCCGCAGGCCACCCGCGTCACCGAACCCTGCTGGCTGACGGCCAGCTTCACGGCCCGCCCCTGGGCCAACGGCACCGGTCCGGTTTCGCAGGAGACATAGCCATCAAAGCGGCCATCTTTCGTTTCCCACAGGCTGACGTTCTTCAACAGCCGGTACAGCGCAAAGTCAGTGCAGACTTGATCACCTTTGTCATACATGCGCGCGTTGTCGCCGCAATAGCCCTTGAAGGTGTATTGCAACTCCTCCTCGCTAGGGCAGGTATTGACCTGAACGGCGGCGGCAAGATCCGGGCAGCCCAGGGGCTCGGCAGATGCTGGAACGCTGATGGCCAGCAACAGTGAAGCGAACAACGCACGCATGATCATGATGTCTGCGCCGCTTACTTCATGACCTTGAAGTCGCCATCGGCATCAATCCCCAGCTTGTAGCCGAAGGAAACATGGTGGAAACGACCATGGCTGTAATCATCATGAATCGCGAAGCCGAAGTTGTAGCTCTTGCCCGATTCGAGATTGATGTCGCCCTCGCCACCGCCGGTCAGCTTGCGCGTGAAGGTCACCGTCCAGTTGTCGCCCTTCTGCTCGCCCTTGGCATCGACCAGCAGCTTGCCGCCTTCCATCACGCGCTTGTCGGCCACATAACCGTCGGTGCCCTTGTTGGTTTTGCTCTTCCATTGCAGCAGATCGTAGAAAACTCCATTCGCGGTCGAGCCGTCCTTGACATACTTGGTCTTGTCGCCCTTGACGCCCGGCATGGTGCGCGCGTCACCGTGACAGGATGACCAACAGCCGCCGAGGTCGGCAAGCTCGACCTTGCTGGCGTCGAACATGACGGCGAGCTTGACGGCATTGTCCGCATCCATCTTCGGGCCGCCACCGGGCGGCTGCTTCCAGCTGAAGCGCAGGTAAAGGTTGGTGCCATCTTGCGCGGCCTCGACCTTGACAGGAATGCTGCCGACCTTGCCCTTGATCGGCTCAGGTTCCAGCTTGGCACCCGAGGCCATGCGCTGACCAAATTCGACTGATTCCTTCTCGTGGCAAACCACGCAGGTCTCGCCTTTCTTCATGCCACGCGCACCACTGTGATCGAGGCCCTTGCGAATCCACTCAATTGGCGAGTTTCCGGCATACACGGCGGTAATCGTCCGCGTCGCGGCTTTCGACCAATCGGGGGCCGCCAGCGCCTGGCCGGCGACCGAACCGAGCATCAGGACAGCCAGTGCGGAGAGTTTGAACTTCGTCATTCTGTGTGCTCCTCTTCAAGATTGCGCTTGTGCGCAGGGTTAAACGTCGTCATCCGGGTTGCCTTGCATCCCCTTTGGCTTCTGGTGCGCGATGCCCTGGTGGCAATCGATGCAGGTCTTGTTTTCCTTTATGCCGATCTCGTGCTGCTTCTTGCTGCGATCCTTCTGTACATCGAAGGCCATGCCCTCGAAGGTATGGCAGTTGCGACACTCCAGCGAATCGTTGGCTTTCATGCGCGCCCACTCGCGCTCGGCCAGCACAAGGCGTTTGGCCTCGAACTTTTCGGGTGTGCTGATCGTCCCGGTGATCTTGCCCCACACTTCACGCGACGCCTGGATCTTGCGGATCATCTTGTGCGTCCAGTCCTTGGGCACATGGCAGTCGGAACAAACGGCGCGCACGCCGGTGCGGTTCGAGTAATGGATGGTCTTTTTGTATTCCAGATACACGTTGTCATGCATCTCATGACAACCGATACAAAATTCCATCTTGTTGGTGGCGTCCATCACGGTGTTGAAGCCGCCCCAAAAGATGATGCCGCCAATGAAGCTCACGGCCAGAATGCTCAACATCGAATATTTGGCAGAAGGCCGCTTCAGCATCTGCCACAGACCGGACAGTGCGCCGGCTGGTTTTTCTCCACTCATCTGTTTCCCCCCTTCGTGAAGCGGCGACGGGTTGCCCCGTCGCCGTCACAACTACATCAATTAGAAGATGTCCTTCATGGTGTTGTAGACGTTGAACTTGCCGGTCGGGGTGATCATGTTCGGATCGGTGATCACCTTCTTCAGCTTGAGCGTCTTGTCGTCATAGATCACGATGGCGGACTGGTCGGTCTTGCCGCCCCACAACGAGATCCAGACTTCGGAACCATCCTGGCTGTACTCCTGGTGCACCGCACGACGCAGCGCCTTGGTCTCCGGCAGGCCGGAATCCTTGGCCACGTTGATCTTGACCGGCGGCTTGGAGAGATCCTTGATGTCATACACGTAGTTCACCTCGGCGTTTTCACGCTCGGGGTTCATCGGCATGTCGGCCCACAGGTGCGTGGACTTCGGGTGCGTCTTGACGAACAGGTTGCCAGCGCCCGGCATCTTCAGCTCTTCGACAACCTTCCAGTTGTACTGCTTGTACTTGGCGTACTTGGGATCATCGGTTGGCGTCGAGATCAGGGTAACCACCGCATCACCCAGGTGACCCGTCGCCCAGACCGGACCAAACTTCGGATGAACGAAGTTGGCACCACGACCGGGGTGGGGGATCTTCTTGGTGTCAACCAGGGCGGCCAGTTTGCCGGTCTTGGTATCCACCGCAGCGATCTTGTTGGAGGCGTTGGCGGCCACCAGGAAGTAACGCTTGGTGTAATCCCAACCGCCGTCATGTAGGAACTTGGCAGAATCGATGGTGGTGGTCTTCAGGTTTTTCAGGTCGCTGTAGTCCACCAGCAGGATCATGCCGGTTTCCTTGACGTTGACCACCCACTCGGGCTTGATGTGCGACGCCACAATGGAGGCGACACGCGGCTCGGGGTGATACTCGCCATCCACCGTTGCGCCACGGGTCGACACGATCTTCAACGGCTCAAGCGTACCGCCGTCCATGATCGAGTACTGGGGCGGCCAGTAGCCACCACCGACCAGGTACTTGTCTTCGTAGCCCTTGAACTTGGACACATCCACCGAGCGGGCATCGGAACCCAGACGGATCGAGGCCACCGTGGTGGGCTTCTCGAACCACAGGTCGATCATGGTCACCAGACCATCGCGACCAACGGTATAGACATAGCGACCCGATGCGGACATACGCGAGATATGCACCGCATAGCCAGTGTCGAGGATGTGCCAGATCAGCTTGGTATCGCCATCGATCAAGGCCAGCTTGCCGGTGTCACGCAGGGTGGTGGCGAAGACGTTGTTCAGGTTGATCTTGTTCATCTGCTTGGTCGGACGATCCTTGACCGGCACGATGAGTTTCCACGAGTCCTTCATGTCCTTGAGCGAGAACTCGGGCGGGATCGGCGGCGTGTTCTGGATGTAACGCGCCATGATGTTCATTTCTTCCTTGGTCAGGATGTCATCGTAGTTCACCATGCCGCCTTCGGTACCGTAGGCAATGATCTTCTCGAGACGCTCGGTGCCGAGCTTGAGCATGCCACCCGAGCTTTCCTTGCCATCCTTGTCCTTCTTGGTCCAGCTCGGCTCGAGGTTCTTGCCGGTGGCGCCCTTGCGCAGCACGCCGTGACAGCCAGCACAGCGCTCGAAGTAAATCTTCTTGCCAATCTCCTTCTCTTGCGGCGTCATGGCCGGCGCACCTTCCTGCGCAACTGCCTGACCAAAAGCAGCGGCCAGGCTGAGTGCCACAACCCCTGCGATAAAATGGTACTGCTTGAGCGTCTTCATCGATAACCTCCCGTTAAATGGTGAAAATAGGTGCGCTAACACCTATGGCGCTCAAGCATCAACCTCTTGCCACCTCCCCTCCTTGACTACGGTCAATCGCATTGATTGATTGATTAGCTAACGTGATGCCTCCGTCGAAGAGGTGCGCCATGACAAGACAAAGGAACGCAAAGAAAATCGACATCCGCGTGGTGTTATCGCAACTTCCCATGTTTCAGGAGATCGACGACGAGCATCTCGAACGGATCGTCGCCGCATCAGAACTGGTTTCGATTCGCAAGGAAGAACGACTCTTCAACAAGGGCGATCCAGCCAGCGGCTTCTATGTGGTGGTGACCGGCAAGATCAAGTTGGCGCTGCCAATCAATAATTCAGAGCGTGTTATCGACGTCCTCGGCCCACGCCGTAGCTTCGGCGAAGCGCTGATGTTCATGCTGCGCACCTATCCGGTGTTCGCGCAGGCGTTGATGGACAGCACGCTGATTCACGTCCCGCAGGAACCAATCTTTGAACTGCTGGCCTCCGACCCGCTGTTTGCAAGGCGCATGCTGGCTGGCATGTCGTTGCGATTGCACAACCTGATCCTCGACATCGACACCTTTTCACGGCAGACCGGCACACAGCGCCTGGTGAGTTATCTCCTTCAGCATCTGCCGCAAAGCAACGACACGCCCGAGCGTAGTCCCATCGTGTTTCCCTTGCCCACCACCAAGCAGCTGATTGCATCGCACCTGTGCATGGCGCCGGAAACCCTGTCGCGAGCGCTGCATGAACTTTGCACAAACGACCTGATCGAGGTCAACCGCAACCTGATCACCATCAAGAATTTGTCGAGTTTGCGTAATTACTGCTAGCGCATCATTTTTACCGCATGTGTCGCTACCGGATTGCAGCGTAGCAATTTGACTATCATCAAGGCGAGAGGGAGGTGAGCTACCTAGAGTGCGCGACACGTCACACTTTGTGGCGGACCATGAACAAGGGGGCCCTATGAGCGAAGCATTCACCACCTCGACGGCGCGGAACATATTTTATGGGGGGAC
>JAUXXJ010000037.1 GCA_030681195.1 Rhodocyclaceae bacterium | reverse complement strand
AGTAACAAGGCGCAGGTGATGGAGATGTGGGGCTTCTGGCTGATGACGGTGTCGATGGTCTTCATCACGTTGTTCCTGACGGCCGCCGGTATTCTTCAGGTCTGGCTGCAGCGCGTTTCGGACAATCCGATGCCGTTCATGGTGGCTCAAGACCAAGTCGCACTGTTCTACTGGATGCGCGAATGGGCCGGCCTCGCTTTCTTCATCGGCTTGATCGTCTATATCTGGTCGTTCTTTGTGCCGGGGGAGACGAAGGCGGCGGCATAAAGTAAATCCATGCTGCAATCAAAACCGGCGCCCGAATGGAGCGCCGGTTTTTTTTAATTGGCGCGGACATTCACCACCGAAGGATTTGAAATGAACGGACAACTGACAATCGCAAAACGTCTCTCACTGGGATTCGGTCTTTTCCTGATTCTGATGCTGATCATCGGCATGCTCGGCCTGAGTCGCCTCGGCGCCGTCAATGACATGCTCGACCGCATTGTGACGAAGGACTGGAAAAAGACCGTGCTGGCCAATGAGGCCATCGACCTGATGAACGCCAATGCGCGCGAAACCTTTCTGCTCTTTCATGTGAATGACCCCGCCCCGGTGCGACAGCGGATTGCCGCCAATGTCAGCGCCATCACGCAGAAACTCGACGCACTGGACGGCCTCCTCTATCTGCCCGAAGGCAAGGCAGCGCTGACCCAAGTACGTGAGCAGCGCAAGCTCTATGTCGCCGCGTTCCAGAATGTCGGTAAGCTGCTGGAAGCCGGTGACCGGGATGAAGCCTCCCGACGCATGGCCGCCGAGGTCACGCCCGCACTGGACAACCTCCTGGGGGCAATGAACAAGCTAATCAAGCTGCAAGGCGAACTGCTCGATAAATCGGGCGAGGAAGGCCACGACACCTACGTGTTGGCACGAACCGTGATCATCATTGCCCTGCTCGCCGCCATCGTGCTGGCATTCTTCTGTGCCACCTGGATCATCCGTTCCGTCACCCGCCCGCTCGGCGGCGAGCCGGAAGCAGCCTGTGCTGTCTTTGAAAAGATTGCTGCGGGCGACCTGACCGCCGAAGTGCCCGTCAAGCCGGGCGATACACACAGCCTGATGGCGGCTGCCCGCAAAATGCAGAACGGCCTGCGCAGCACGCTGGCCGAACTCCAGCAGAATGCCAAGGGTGTCGCTTCTGCGGCGGAGCAACTGGCCAGCGGCGCCGAACAAATTGCCCGCAGCTCGGAACACCAGAGCGATGCTGCCTCCAGCATGGCGGCCGCCGTCGAACAAATGACGGCAAGCATCACCCAGGTATCCGACAGTTCCAATGAATCGCGCCGGGTGACGTCGGAGACCGGCGACCTCTCCGCGCAGGGCGACCGGATCATTCGCGAAACCATCACCGAGATGGAACTCATCTCGAAAAGCGTCGGCACCGCTGCCCAAACCATTCAGGCGGTAGGCGACAGTTCCAACCGCATCTCTGCCATCGTTCAGGTCATCAAGGATGTGGCCGATCAAACCAACCTGCTGGCACTCAACGCCGCCATTGAAGCGGCGCGCGCAGGCGAACAGGGCCGTGGTTTTGCCGTGGTCGCCGACGAAGTCAGGAAGCTGGCCGAACGCACCTCGCAGGCCACCACCGAAATCAGCGCCATGATCGACGCGGTACAAGGCAATGCCCTGACGGCGGTAGACACCATGAATGAAGCGGTGACGCGGGTTTCCGCAGGGGTTGCCAAGGCGCAGCATGCCGGCGAATCGATGACCGCCATCAGCAACGGCGCACAGCGCGTCGCCGCCTCGGTCAACGAAATCGCCTATGCCCTCAAGGAGCAAAGCGTAGCCAGCAACGAGATCGCCATCAACGTCGACAAGATTGCGCAAATGTCCGAAGAAAACAGCGCGGCCACGCAGGAAGCCGCCGCCACCGCCGTGCAACTGAAAGGCCTCGCCATGGAAACCAATCGAGCCATCGGACGCTTCCAGGTGTAATCCAGGATGTAATCCGAAAAGTCGGCGCTGGCGGGACGGCGAAGTTGGTGCATATTGCCGATGAAGGCGGACTGTAAGGTATGGCGGTCGGCCAGCGTGCCGTTTTGAGGCGATTTGTAGGCGTGTTTCAGGTAACTCAAACCGACTCACTCGCTGACGGTTTTCCCTTGGGCCTTGGCCAGCAGTTCAAGCCCACGCTTTTCTTTGCCCGCGCCGCGTGCGGCACGGATCCGAAAGCGTGTTTCAGCATCGAACTCCGCCAGCATGGCCGTGGTCATTTCATCGATCAAACGGTTAAGCGGTGTACCCCGGCTTTTCGCAAGCGCCTTGAGTCGGGCGTGTTTCTCGTCGGGTAAGCGAACTGTGAGCGCTGCCATTTCATATCTCCTTCAAAAAATCTTCGGGGGCCAGCACTTTCAATTGCGGAAAGCGTAGTTCCATGCTGCCAAGGTCACGCAAATTGCGGGTGACGATAGCATCCGCGCCACCGGCCACGGCCAATTCCACCAAGTGGTTATCCGCCTCATCGCGCAGATTGGGTCGCCAGGTGAAATAAACCATGCGCCACTGGCAATGCGCCAGAAAAATATCGAGCAACTCGAAACGCTCGGCTCGCGTTAGTCGATAGCCATCAAACAGCGCCTCACGACTCAAAACATCCTCATATTCGCTCAGCAGTGCATTGCCCATGATCGGCATGCCTTTTCCGTGAATGCACGCCTCAATCACGGCTGCGGACGCACCCGTACCCATACACGCCCCCACCAGAACATTCGTATCCACCACGATTCTCATGAGCTAAAGGTAGCAAAAATGCCACCACATCTCAAGTCAATTACCAGCGTCAGCGCTGGCAGCACGGCACAGGGTATGCCGTCCCACCCATCGCTTGTTTCAGGTCAAGGCGGAGAAACATCAGCCCTGGCTAATATGGCGGCGAATCATTTTTCTTTGCCATCATGACAACCCACGCATTAGCCCCCTCACCCCACGAGTCCCACGCCAAGGGCCACAAACATCACGAGTACCCGCCCGGCGACCTCGCCATCTGGGTCTTCATTCTGGCCGAACTGTCGGCCTTCTTCGTGCTGTTCGCGGCCTATGCCTTTACGCGCCTCAAGCATCTCGATCTCTTCAACGACATGCAGCGCACGCTCGATGCCGATGCCGGCATGCTCAACACGCTACTGCTGATCACCGGCAGTTGGTGTGTTGCCCGCGCCATTGCCGCGATCAAGCGCAATCACAGCCGCCAAAGCGCCCACTGGCTAATGGCCGGCATCCTCACCGGTGTCGGCTTTCTGATCGTCAAGTTTTTCGAGTATGGCGCCAAGTTTGACGCCGGCATCAATCTCGAAACCAACCTGTTCTATACCTTCTACCTCGCGCTGACGATGTTCCATGCGATGCACGTGGTGCTGGGCATGGCGATCCTGCTGATCATCTGGAAAAAAACCATGGCCGGCGGCTATTCGGCACAGGACCACCACGGCATGGAAACCGGGGCCAGCTACTGGCACATGGTTGACCTGGTGTGGATCATCCTCTTCCCCCTGGTGTATGTGATGCGATGAGTGCACATTTCCTTAATGTCATCTGGGTCGCCCTGATGGTGGCGACCATCCTGACCTGGTTCATCGGCAAGAGCGTGACGATGGACGTCAGCCTGGTGGTTGCCGTGTTGCTGATTTCGGCCGTCAAGGGCTGGCTGATCATTTATGACTTCATGGCCTTGCGCCGCGTCAAGGTTTTGTGGCGGGCCCTCGTGCTAGGGTGGCTCCTCCTGACGCTCGCCGTCATTTTGCTGGCCTATTGGCTGGGACTGAAATGAGTGAACTACCCTTCTACGAAGTCTCCGGTAACGAAGTCGACCTCTTCGAACACGCCCACCGCAACCATCTGCCAGTCCTGATCAAGGGGCCGACAGGGGTCGGCAAAACGCGCTTCGTCGCCTACATGGCGGCCAAACTCAATCTCCCGCTCTATACCGTCGCCTGTCACGACGACCTGACCGCCGCCGATCTGGTCGGTCGCCATCTGATCGGCGATGGCGCCACTTACTGGTCCGATGGCCCGCTGACCCGCGCCGTGCGCGAAGGCGGCATCTGCTATCTCGATGAGGTGGTCGAGGCGCGCAAGGACACCACCGTGGTGATTCACCCGCTCGCCGACCACCGCCGCGTGCTGCCGATCGACCGTACCGGCGAGGTACTGCACGCGCCCGACAACTTCATGCTGGTGGTGAGCTACAACCCCGGCTACCAGAACTTCCTCAAGGGCATGAAGCCCTCGACGCGCCAGCGCTTCCTCGCCCTGCGTTTCGACTTCCCCGCCAGTGACCGGGAAGAAATCATCCTGCGCGGCGAAACCGGTTGCGACGAAATGACCGCCAAGCGTCTGGTCAACATCGGCCACAGCCTGCGCGCCCTGAAGGATGTCGATCTCGAAGAAGTCGCCAGCACGCGTCTGCTGGTCTATGCGGCCATTCTGATCCGCGACGGCATGGACCCGATTGAAGCCTGCCGCGCCGCGCTGGTCGAGGCGCTGACCGACGACCTTGAAGTCGCCGCCGCCCTCAACGAAGTCGTGCTGGCCACCTTCGGAAAATAGGCACCATGGACGAGCCGCGCGCCGCCGGCCAGGATCTGGCCGTCATGGGCGAATCCCTCTACCTGATCAATCTGATGCTGGCGCCGGGACTGGCCTTCCTCGGGATTGTCTGGCTGTGGTTCAAACACCGTCACAGCGCACCCCCGCTGGCACGCTGCCACCTCGACCAGACCTTTTTCGTCAGTCTGTGGGGCGGTGTATTGATTGTCGGCGCGAATGCCGCCCTGTTCCTGATCTTTGGTTGGGACTGGGAATGGACCTGGGTCATTGTGATCATGTATTTCACCTGCATCCACTCCACGCTGATTATCCTCGGCATGGTCGGACTCTCCAAAGCAATGGCCGGCAAACCCTATGTCTATCCCTGGATCGGCCGTCGCTGCGACTGACATGACAATGGGCACCCAGCAGCTGCGGCTGTGGACGCAGATCGGTTTCTTTGTCCTGTTCGTCGTCGCGCCGGTGTTTGACCTGTTGCGCTACGACCTGACGCGCGGCCACGCCTACCTGCTCGGCTTCGAGTGGCGGCTCGGACTCGACGACTACTTCGCCGGAAAAATTACGGGCACCCAGGCCAGCATCAACATCCTTCTGCATCTGTTCCTGCCCATCTTCGCCGGCGCCGGTCTTTTCCTCGCCGCCGCGTGGCGCTGGGGCCGTCTCTACTGCGGCTGGCTATGCCCGCATTTTTCCGTCGTCGAAACCATCAACGCGCTGATGCGCCGTGCCACCGGCAAGCAAAGCCTGTGGGACAAAAAGCCTCTGCCCGCCACCAACCCCGACGGCAGCACCTTCCGTGTCGATCCGCGCTGGTGGATCGTCACCCTGCCGCTCACCGTCGCCTTCGCGCTGCTGTGGGCCATCGTCCTGCTCACCTACCTGCTACCGCCAGCGGAGGTCTATGGCAACCTGTTCGCCGGGACGCTGACGCGAAATCAGGCCACCTTCATCGGTGTCGGCACGATTGTTCTGACCCTCGAATTCATCTTCGCGCGCCACCTGTTCTGCCGCTTTGGCTGCGCCGTCGGGGTGTTCCAGAGTGTGGCCTGGATGGCCAATCGCGATGCCATGGTGGTCGGCTTCCAGCGCCCGCGCGCCGCCGATTGCGCCACCTGCTACGCCGCCAGCGGCCCGGGCTATGCCGCTTGCGAAGGCGTCTGCCCGATGCGCCTGCGCCCGCGCGTGCCCAAGCACCAGATGTTTACCTGCACCCAGTGCGCCCAGTGCGTCGACGCCTGCAGCACGGTGCAGAAAGAAACCTTGCTCGAATGGGTGGACCGGGAAGAGGCACGCACCAACGAGGCGCGCATGAGCTTGACGGGTAAAAAATAATGGAAGAATGGATTGGCGGCATCTGGGATCGCTGGGTCACGCAAACGGCACGGCGCGACCATCCGGACGCCGCCGTGCAGCTCAAGGACATCGAGAAAACGCTCGGCGTGATTTTTCGCGCGCTGGGAGGAGACCCCGGTCTGCGCGTCGCGACGGCCGCCGACAGTCGCCACGGCGCCCGGCGTACGATTCTGCAACGCATCGCCGGCACGCAGGAACGCGCTGCCCATGCGGCGCTGGACATGGAAACGCTGCGCCTGCCGCCGAGCATTGCCGTCTTCCCAACGCCGACTTTTAACCGCGATCTGTATGTGTGGCTGGCCGCGCTGGCCGCCAGCGCCGGCCCGGCGCTCGATCGCTACAGCCACGACTGGATCGTGCGCAGCCAGTTCGCCGTCTGGATCACGCTGCAACGCTATCCCGGCCTGCGCGACCGTTACGACCGCCTGGTCGCAGCGGCGCTGGCCGAACGCATCGGGCCGGAACAGATGCCCGCCGACGAAGCCGCGCAGGAAATCACCATCCGCCAGGCGCTGACCGATCCGGGCAGCGTGACGACGCTGCCGCCGCTCACACGCGCCAAGGCAAAAGCGCTTCAGCCAGTGCCACTTTGGCTCTACCCCGCCCCGCCAGCGGCCACACCTGCCGTCAAGCACGCGCCCAACGAAGCCGAGAGTGACGTGCAACCCGAGCAGCAAGAGGCGCTCAACAAGCGCTACGAAGCCGAGCGCGCCGAGATGCCGGAGAACGAAGCGCCGCTGCTCCTGATGTTTCACATTGAGAGCATTCTCTCGTGGGCGGAATATCTCAAGGTCAATCGCGCGCTGGACGACGACCCCAACCCAAATGCCGGCAGCGCGGCCGAGAACATGGACAAGCTGACGCTGGCCGAAAGCGAACAGCGTGTCGCCTCAAAGGTACGCTTCGATCTTGACCTGCCGGCCGCCGCCGAGGACGACATCACCCTCGGCCCCGGTATTCCACTGCCGGAATGGGACTGGAAGCGCCGTACCATGAAAGTCGACTTCTGTCGCTTGCAACCCATGGTGGCACGCGAAGCCGAGCCGCAGCCGCTGCCCGAGCGCTTACGCCGACATGCACGCAAACTGAAGAGCCAGTTCGCCGCCCTCGCCCCGGTGCGGCGCTGGCAAAAAGCCCAGCCCGACGGCAGCGAGATCGACATCGACGCCTGCGTACGCATCGCCGCCGACCGCATGGCCGGCTGGCAATTTTCGGGCGCGGGCGCTTACCTCAACCACCGTCCGACCGAGCGCGATCTCGCCTGTCTGGTCCTCGCCGATCTGTCACTTTCCACCGACGCCCATGTCAACAACGAACAGCGCGTCATCGACGTGATTCGCGACAGCCTGATGCTGTTCGGCGAGGCGCTCAATTCGACCGGCGACCAGTTCGCCTTCTACGGTTTCTCATCGCTGAAGCGCAGCTTCGTGCGCTTTCATGAGATCAAGGCCTTCGACCGCCCGCTCGACAGCGTGGCACGGGGCCGCATCGCCGCCCTCAAGCCCGGTTACTACACGCGCATCGGCGCCGCCGTGCGCCGTGCCACGCAACTGCTCGACAAGGTGCCGGCCAACCGCCGTTTGCTACTCATTCTCTCCGACGGCAAGCCACACGACATCGACCTCTACGAAGGTCGCTACGGCATCGAGGACACGCGCATGGCGCTGATTGAAGCCCGCGAGGCGGGCATCAAGCCCTTCTGCGTCACCATCGACAAGGAGGGCGCCGGCTACCTGCCGCACCTGTTCGGCCCGGCGGGCTACACCATCGTGCGCAAGCCCGAGGAACTACCCGACCGCCTGCCCCTGCTTTACGCCCAATTAACCGGCAACGCCTGAGGAGGATCACGATGAATCAACCTGAAACAAACTCCGCTGCCACCCACCATCCCCGTGGTATCGGCAAAAAAATCGCCCTCATCTGTGCCGTCAGCAGTGGCACCTGTGGCTTTCTGACACTCGGTGCCGCACTGTGGGCCTGGGAGACCTATGGCACGCACGTCTATACCGCTAGTCTGGGTGCCACTACGTTCTTTTTTGTGACCGCCGCCATCGTGCTCTATGAAATGAGCCGGCGCAAACCGATCCTGCCGCAGAAAGAGCGCTTTGAAAGTACCGATTAGGCAATCGTCGTCAGGCGCTTCAGCACATCGCTGAAGCCGTGGCTGAGCAGCACTAGCACCGGCACCAGCACGACAAAGACATGCAGCAGCCGGCGGAAACGTTGGTTGGCCGTCCGCATCTCCATGTAGTGATCGATGACGAGATGGCCCTTGGTTCCAATCAATCCCGCCACCACCAGGCTCAAGCCCCAACTGGACTGACCGCTCTCGGCCAGCCATGCGCCAGCCGCCGTGAGACCGATCAGCAGCAACCAGATTTTCTCGGCGTGGCCCATGGCTATCTCAGCACGTAAAAGAAGGGAAAGATCACCAGCCAGATGACGTCGGTGGTGTGCCAATACACGGCGGCGGCTTCGAGACCGCTGTAATCGCGCGGGGAATACATGCCCAGCGCCGTGCGTACCGCCACCCAGATCAGGCCGAGCAATCCCCAGCTCACATGCACCAGATGATTCAGCGTCAGGTAGTAGTAGGTGGTGTAGAAAATGCCGGCCTCGCCATCGATGCCATGCGCCACGTTCCAGCGGATTTCGAAGAACTTGACGAGCGGATAGCCCAGCCCGAGGACGAATGCGCCAAGCACCCATCCAAGCGTGGCGCGGCGACGATCAGCACGAATCATCTCGACCGCCTTGACCATGCAATAGCCGCTGGTCAGCAGCAGAAAGGTGATGGTCACACCGGCGACCGTCGCCAGTTTGTCCGGCCCGGCGAGAAAGGCCTCTTGGTGATGCGCCTTGGCGACGAAATAGACGCCGAAGAGCAGCAGAAATTCGACCAGCACACAAAATATGCCGACCCAGGTGCCGGCATTGCCCGGCACGCGACCAGTGACGGCAACAGGGGGTGGCAGATCGCTGGCGGAAGCCACAGTGTCATTCATGGCTGCAGTGTAGGCGGAGCAATCGCGCACGCCCATGAGCAAAATCAAGCGGATGGCTTCGCTATTTCGCCAGCGGCAGTCGCACATGCGCCACCGTGCCGCCGCCTTCACGCGCCGCTAGCCAGACCAACCAGTCGTTGGCCTGGGCGATTTGACGCACGATGGCCAGCCCCAGCCCGCTGCCGCCGGTGCGGCTGCTACGCGACGGATCGAGGCGATAGAAGGGCTGGAATACGGCTTCGTGCTGATCCTCAGGAATGCCAGCACCGCGATCCAGGATGCGGATTTCGACGTGTTTGTCGCTTATGTCATATTCAATATCAATCGACTGCTGGTCACCGTAGCGCGCGGCGTTGTCGATCAGGTTCGACAGGATGCGGCGCAACGCAAGCGGTTTGGCCTGGAGCTGGCAATCCGGCCCCTTGCGGCCGCGAACCTCGATCCCCGGTGCCTGTTCGTGGGCGATTTCGGCGAGCAGATCGCACAGATTGAAGCTGAGGCTATCGCGTTCGGCGAAATCGCGACCGAGCTCCAGGCAGCGCGCAATCAGCTGGTTCATGTTATCCACGTCGCGGGCGATGCGCGCCAGCAGGTCAGGATCAGGTTTATCGCCAAGCATGCCGAGGGCGAGCTGGATGCGCGTCAGTGGCGAACGCAGATCGTGCGAGATGCCGGCGAGCAGTGTGGTGCGATTGTTGAGCAGGGTTTCGACCTCTTCGCCCATGCGATTGAATTCGCGCGCCAGCGTGGCCAGCTCGGTCGGCCCGCTTTCCTGTAGCGGTAGCGGACGCTGGCCCTTGCCGATGCGTTGCGTGGCTCGCGCCAACTGCGCCAGCGGACCGATCAGCCAGCGCGCCAACCAGCCCGAGGTAAAGAAAATCACCAATGCGCCCACCAGCAAAATGATCAGCAGCGCGGCGGAGGGCTGCACCGCCACGCGCTCGTGAGAAAACCCGACCTGCACCCATACCGTGCGATCATCCCAAGTGGTTACGGGAACGCGTGCCCAGTAACCGCTATCCGCACCAAACTCACCTCGACCGAGGCGGATGGTCTGACCGGTACGCGCCGACAGGGCTTTTTCCAGCAAGTGAAAATAGGGCAGGTAGCGGGTGAAGGTTTCGGTCGGCAGCGTATCGGCGCGCACCTGCAGTTCGTGTTCGACAAACAGCCGCTCCGAAAGGGTCTGGCGGTCGTCCACGCCAGCACGCTGCCAGGCGCTGGCGCTAGAGAGCATCAGCGCGGCGAGATCGTCGGTGGCATGACGGCCTAGCGGCACCAGCGCGAAATAGAAAATTACCGCCAGGGTGAACAATTGAAAGGCAATTGACACCGCCGCGATTACCCAGGCGGTGCGGCCAAACAAACTGCCCGGCAGCCACAGCCAGCGCGGCGTTTTCATACCTGCAAGGCACCGCGTGGTGCGAACAGATAGCCTTCGCCCCAGATGGTGCGCAGATACAGCGGATGCGCCGGGTCGATTTCAATCTTGCGGCGCAGGCGAGTGACGCGCACATCGACCATGCGGTCGAACGGTGCGCGCTCGTAGCCCTTGAGCAATTCGACCAGCGCATCGCGGCTCAATACCCGGTCGGGGTGGTCGAGGAGGATGCGCAGCAGAGCGAATTCCGCACCGGACAAACTGACTTCGACGCCATTGCGGCTCAACCGGTGCGCCTCGATGTCGACGACGAAGGGACCGAAGCGGCGGATGCGTCCGATCTCCGGCTCGGGTTGGCGCCGTCGCAGCACGGCGGCGATGCGCGCCAGCAATTCCCGATGGCTGAAGGGCTTGGGCAGATAATCGTCGGCCCCCACTTCGAGGCCAACAATGCGGTCAACTTCCTCGCCGCGCGCCGATAGCATGATGATCGCCGGCCCCTGCCCGCCGAATGGCTGAGCGTGGCCGTGGTCTGCGTAGGGCGCATTCAAACCACGCGCCAGCGACAGGCCGTCTTCGCCGGGCAGCATCACGTCGAGCAAGATCAGATCGACCGGATGGGTTAGTAAATGCGACTTCATCGCGGCACCGTCACCAACACCGGTGGCGGCATAGCCGTTATCCCCCAGATAGCGCAGCAGGAGCTCGCGCAAATTTTCATCGTCATCGACCACCAATACCTGGATGCGCTCAGCAGTCATGACTCCCCCTTGTTTTTATATTGCAGCGCAACACGCTTGTAACAAGCTGTAACAAAGTGGCCGCGCTCGCAACAGACCGGAAATCCCTCGTCCCTAATCTGCTAGTTCGCAACATAACACAGCCTTTTCACAGGAGGAACATCGCAATGCAGAACAAGAAACAGTGGTTACTGGGAATAACGATGAGCTGTCTGGCCGTTGGCGTTCAGGCGCAAGGCAAACCAGAAGACATGAAGCGCGGCATGGAGTTGATGCAGCAACAAATGGCCCTGATGACGCCGGAGCTGGTGCAAAAAGCCCAAGCCCTGTCACCGGAAATCAAGAAATTCCTCATGCACGTAGCGCTTCGCCACGAGCGTCGTAGCGACACGCTAACGCTGGTGCAGGTGATGCAGGAAATCATGGCCGAGCATCAGATGATTGGTGCCGCCATCGCCACCGACAATGGCGCCATGGCGGCCGACGCCGCCCGCCGCCTGGCCCTGCACCGCCTGCCCAAGGGCGGCATGTTGCCCTATCTGCCGATTGAAAAGGTGACGACCGATTCGTTGTCGGTGCTGCCGAGCATGGAGTTGGCGGTGGAAGGCAATGCCCAAAAACTCGCCGAAGCGGCCGAGAAGGGCGACATGGTCGCCGCCGCCCAGCACTACGGTGATATGACATCCGGCTGCGTCGCCTGCCACATGCACTTTCGTGGTCAGCCGGGCGCATCGGCCTACACGCCACGCCTGAAGTAACCATTCCAGAACAATATTCGGAGGAGGAAACATCATGAGCCATAACAAGAAACTGTCTGCCAGTCTTGCCACGTTGGCACTGGCTGCCATCGCCCCGCACGCCGCCGCCACCAACGGCGATCACATGGTCGGCCTGTCGGCGATCCAGAACGGCATGGCGGGTGCTGTCGTCGCCGCGCCGCAGGAAGCCACCACTATCCTGGTCAACCCGGCCGGCATGGCGGAACTGAATATCCAGGACGTGCGCTTTGATCTCGGTGTGGGCTTCTTCAGCCCGCCGCGCGAGATCAACGGCCACGACAGCGATTCGAACTTGTACATGATGCCCACCGGCGCGGTGGCGTTTCGGGTCAACGATAAGCTGACGCTGGGCATGGGCCTCGGTGGCATTTCCGGCATGGGCGTCGATTTTCCCGACACCATGGCAGCGCCGGGCAATCAGTCGCTGGTCACCACCAAGCAGTTCTTCAAGGTCTCGCCCGGTTTTGCCTATCGCGTGAACGACAAGCTCTCGGTCGGCGCCACGGTCAACCTCAACTATCAAAGTCTGGCGCTCTCCGGCTTTTCACCCGCCGGGCGCTTTGATCTGCCGCAGAATCAGGTGTTCGGCTGGGGCGTGACGGCCGGCCTGATCTGGAAGTTCAATCCGGCGCTGCAACTCGGTGCCGCTTGGTCAAGCAAGCAGAACATGAGTGAATTCGAGTGGAACACCACCGCCGGCAAGATCACTATGGACATGGATGCGCCACAGCATTTCACTGTTGGCCTTGCCTGGAAACCGATGCCCGGTCTGCTGATCGAAGGCGACATCAAGCGCATCAACTACAGCAACGTGATGAGTGAAGTCGCCTTTGGCCGACCGGCAGGTTACGCCGGTGCCGTGCCGGCGGCTATGCCGTTCGGCTGGAGCAACCAGACCATCTACGCGCTAGGCATCCAGAAGGATATTGGCGACAAGATGCAGGTGCGCGCCGGATTCAACTACGGCAAATCGCCGATTGATCCGGAAGATGTAAATGCCAACCTGGGTTCGCTAGCGGTGGTGGAAAAGCATCTGTCGCTGGGTGTTTCACGCAAGTTCAGCAACAAGGTGATGGGCTCGCTTTCGTATGTGCATGCCTTCAAGAACAGCGTGACGTCCAGCGTTGCACCGTTCAACACCATTACCCTCAAACAGAATCTGGTCAATATGCAGATCAGCTATCAATTCTAAGGAGAACACAACATGACCGTTGATCGTATCGTTCACATCGTTGCCGGCCTGATGGTGCTGCTGGGCGTCGCCCTGGCGCACTTCGTTCATCCAAACTGGCTGCTGCTGCCAGCCTTCGTCGGCATCAATCTCGCGCAAAGCGGGCTGACCAACTTCTGCCCGCTGGCCTTCATGCTCAAGAAAGCCGGCGTGCGCGAGGGCAGTTGCTGTTCCTGATTGTTTCAGTCATTGAGGAGTATCCATGATGCAACAACGAATCGCACTCGCCCTTGCCGCAGTCGGGCTGCTGTCCCTTCCGGTTCAGGCGCAAGAAATTGGCGCCCCTGCCAAGGGTGGTTTTGCCGAATCCTTCTTCATCGAAAAGGTGCCCCAGTCCGAGGCGCCAGCAACGGCTCAGCGGTTGGCCAAGGCAGTTATTGCCGCGCGCATGATCATCTTTTCCTATGCGGGCAAGTTCGTCGATCCCAATCTGGGTGACAAGGGTTTTTCGGGCGAGGTTTTCGAGCAGCAGTGGCGTAATGCGCTCGAGCCCGACATGATCGATGCCACGCCGACGCAGAAGCGCCTCTACGAGAAGCTGATCTGGGCTGGTCGCCAGGTGATCGAAAACAATCAGGACCGCCTCAATGTCAGGGGTGTCGGCTGGAAGAATTTCCTGCCCGCCAAGTGGGAGCGCGAGATGGGCCAGGTGTTTACTGCCAGAACCGGCATTGTCATCAAGCAGCCCGGACGCGCCTACCGCAGCCCGACGAATGCGCCCGACGAAACCGAACGTGCCGCCCTGGTGCATTACGTCAAAGCCCCGCGCGACGATAACCGTCCCCGCACCACCACCGAGCAATGGGGCAAGCAGGCTATGTATCGCCACATGGAGCCAATTCGACTGCTGTCGCCCTGTTTGCCGTGTCACGGCAAACCCAAAGGGGAACTGGATCTCGTCAACTTCGAAAAGGATGGGTTGGAGGCGGGCGATGTCATCGGCCTGATGAGCGTTTCCTTCGCCCTTAGCGAATAAAGGCCAGAGAGTAAAAGTCGGCGCTGGCGGGACGGCGTCAGGATAGGTGATACCTCCATGAACGACGGAATCCCCAGCACGCTTGTGAGCGGCGACAGCCGGGCGGCGGTGCCCTGCTCTCGCTTCCGGCTGTCGATCGGCCAGAAGCTCGCCATCTTCTTCTTTGCCTTCTTGGGTGCCACCTACGTCAACACCCATCTTGCCGCCAGACTATTCGATAGCCTCGGCAGTTCATCCTATATCGTCAACGAAACCGGCCGCTTGCGCTACCTGAGCCAGAAAATCGCTTACCTCGCCACCCGCGAGAACGGCGACGAACGACGCACCGTCGTCGTGCAGATCAACACCTACAACCGCATCCTGGCCGACATCAAGACGTATCTGCAGGGCGATGGACGCATCCTGCTGGAGAACAATCCGCAACTGACTGACATGCTGGCCGGACTGACAGCCCGCTGGCATGACTACGCCGCTGCCGTCGTCACCCTGATCAACAGCGATCTCGATGCCCGCCACCGGCAGCAGGCGTTTTCCCACCTGCATGCCAGCGCCGAGGAGATGCTGGTCAGCGCCAACGCAATCGTCGACGCGCTGGCCAAAACGGATGCCGAGGTGAGGCACCAGGTGCACCGTAAGCTCGATGGTGCGCTGTTGCTGGAAGGCCTGTTCCTGCTGATCGTCTTCCTGCTGGCGCAATACCGCGTCAGCCGCCCGCTGCGGCAACTCAACGTGCTATGCCACAGCTTCGCCGCCGGCGAACACTCGGCGCGCATGAATTTTTCATCCAGCGACGAAGTCGGCGAACTGTCGCGCTCGTTCAACCGCACCGCCGAGATCACCTCGGCATTGATCCACGACCTCAACGAGCGCACCCGCGAAGCTACCTTGCTGCATCGCGTCGCGACGACGCTGCAGGAAAATATTGCCGTCGATACCGCCATCGAGCGCGTGGTAACCCTCCTGCCGGAAGGCTGGCAATTTCCGGAAATTGCGATTGCCCGTATCAGTCACGGCGACATCCGCCACCAATCGCCAGACTTCAAGGAAACGCCCTGGCGCATGGAATCCACGCTTACCTGCAACGATGGCAAGCAGCTGCGGGTGGCAGTCGCTTATCGGGAAGCCCGTCCGACCAGCGCCGAAGGCCCGTTCCTCGCCGAGGAACGACAGATGCTCGACGATGTCGCCGGCATGCTGAAGTCCTTCATCAACAGACTCGCCGCGCAGCACACCCGCAACCGTCTGATCTCGATTCTTGAAAGCACCACCGACCTGATCGCCAGCTTCGATTGCGACGGCCGTATCTTCTACCTGAACGAAGCGGGACGCCGTCTGCTCGCCATCGACACACCGGAAATCGGTATCGGCATCGAGGCCATCTATCCGCCCTGGGCACTCACCAAGCACCGCCAGATGGCACTGCCGACAGCCGCCCGGGAGGGCTTCTGGAAAGGCGAAGTCACCATCCGCGCCGCCGATGGGCGCGAACTGACGATGTCGCAGATGCTGATCGCCCACCATGACGATGCCGGAGCGCTCAGCCACTACTCCCTGATCGCCCGCGACATCGGCGAGCGCATCGACCTCGAACAACGGCTGACACGTTCGCGCGACTTCTACCTGAGCCTGTTCCACGATTTCCCCGACCTGATCTGGCGTGCCGATACCCTAGGTTGCGCCGACTACTTCAACTACACCTGGCTGACATTCACCGGCCGGCCCCACCTGCAACAAAAAGACGCGCGCTGGCTCGAATGCGTGCACCCCCAAGACCGCGAGCAATTTCAGGCACTGATGCGGATTGCGCTCGACGAAGAGGAAAGCTTTGAGATCGAATACCGCTTGTTGCACACGTCCGCAGAATATCGCTGGATGCGGGGAAATTGCCGCCCTTACCACGACGTCGAAGGCGACTTTGCCGGCCTGATCTGTTCCAGCCACGACATCACCGATCGCAAGCGCATCGCCGACGAACTGGTCCAGATGGCCACCCTCGATAGTCTGACCGGATTGCCCAACCGCAACCTGCTGAAGGACCGCATCGACCAGGCCCTGATGTTCGCGCGGCGCCAGCAGCGACAGGTCGCGGTGATATTCATCGATCTGGACCGTTTCAAGAATGTGAACGACACGCTCGGCCATGACATTGGCGACCATCTGCTGACTGTCGTTGCGCACCGCCTGCGTTACTGCCTACGCGAGGGCGACACGGTAGCGCGCATCGGCGGCGACGAATTCGTCGTCGTGCTGCCCGATATCGGTGAGGAAGGCGATTGGCGCGGCGTCGCCGAAAAAATCCTCGCTGCACTACGCGTGCCTTGCCGCGTCAACGCCCACGAACTTTATGTCACCGGCAGCCTGGGCATTTCTGTCTACCCAAGGGACGGCGACGACTGCCAGACCCTGCTCAAACACGCCGACATCGCCATGTATCGGGCCAAGGAGGAAGGCCACAACGACTATCGCCACTACGCGAAGGACATGGACACGCACATGCACCAGCGTCTGACGCTGGAAGGCCAGTTGCGACGGGCACTCGAACGCAACGAGCTCGTCTTGCACTATCAGCCGCAAGTGCATGCCGCCAGCGGCCGGATCGTCGGCCTGGAAGCCCTGGTGCGCTGGCAGAATCCCGAACTCGGACTGGTCTCGCCCGCCGAATTCATCCCGATGGCGGAGGAAACCGGCCTGATCGTTGCCATCGGCGCGTGGGTGCTGCACACCGCCTGCACCCAGAACCGCGCCTGGCAGGATGCCGGCATCGCCCCGCTGCGGGTAGCGGTAAACCTCTCGGCGCTCCAGTTTCGTCAACAGGACGTGGTGCGCCTGGTGGCCGACACCCTGGCTGCCACCGGCCTCGATGGCCGCTATCTCGACATTGAACTGACGGAAAGCATGCTGATGCACGACCCGGAACATATCAACACCACCCTGCAACGGCTCAAGACGCTGAATGTCCGCATCGCCCTGGACGATTTCGGCACCGGCTACTCGTCGCTGGCCTACCTCAAGCGCTTTCCCATCGACGAGATCAAAATCGACAAAAGCTTCGTGTGCGACCTGTCGAGTAACGCCGAAGATGCGGCGATCATCCGCGCCATCATGGGCATTGCCCGCAACCTCGGTCTATCCGTGGTTGCCGAAGGCGTGGAAACCGTCGAGCAATTACACTTTTTGCAGAACCACGATTGCGACCGGATACAAGGCTTCCTGTTCAGCCGCCCGGTTCCGGCAGCGGAAATCCCGGCACTGCTAGCGGCCGGTTCCAAGTTCCATGTGGGTGCTTGACGATCAATATAAAAGTCGGCGCTGGCGGGACGGCGTCAGCGCCGCGTGACGATGATGGTGGCTGGATCGTCGGCATGTTCCAGCAGCAACCGGCGCACCCGGTCCTGCCACAGCGTGCGAAATTCCGCTTGTTGCGCCACGCTCGCCTGCGTCGCAAGACACAGCGACATCAATTCACCCAGGCGCGGGTCGCCGGGGGCGCGTAACAGATCAGCGGCGACTTCGACGGTTGCATCGTTGTCGAGCCGCGTGAAACGCAGCGTGCCATGTGGCAGCGACTGTCTGAAGAACAACTTGTCGCGGCGGTTGTACTGCCCGGCCAAGCCACGGAAACCGGTATCGAATGTGGCGCCGGTAATCAACGTGGTGATGGCAGCGATCACGCCCGCCATTAAGCGCACCCATGAACCAAATCAGCGAGCCGCTTACATGTGGTAACAAAGTATCCCTGAAAGTCGGCGCTGGTAAGACGGCGGCTTGCGCCAGATCAATTGCCCGATCATTAGCACCAACTAATATCTCTATCACATGCAGCCACCCCATCCTCCCAGAGGCTCGGAGACCATCCATGCAATCACCATCCCGCCGCACACTGGCACTGTCTGCCTTCGGCATCCTTTTCCTTGCCGCCTTCGGCTGGATCGTCGCCACGCAAGGGCCGCTGGCCTCCGTCAAAGTCACGCTCGACACCGCCAAGGAAACCCGCCTCGAACGCAGCCTGTTCGGCATCGCCACCGTCGAGGCGAGACGTAGCCACAGCATCGGCCCGACGCTGGCCGGCCGCGTGGCGCGGGTGTTGGTCGATCAGGGCGATGTGGTCAAGGCGGGGCAACTGCTGGCGGAGATGGAGCTGGTCGATATGGACGCCCGCTTCGCCGCCGGGGCCGCCGCTGCCGCCAGTGCCGCGCAGCGGGTGCACGCGGCCGAAGCCGCGCTGGCGGAGACCGGTAGCCGCGCCAAACTGGCGCAAGCCAGTGCCGACCGCTACGCCGATTTGCGCCAGAAAAACTTCGTCAGCCAGGAAGCCATCGATGCCAAAGCCCATGAAGCCGCCGCCGCCCAGTCTGGGCGCGACGCGGCCGTTGCCGCGCTGGCCGCCGCCAAGTCAGACGTGCGGCGCGCGCAATCGGAACTGGCCGGCACAGGGAAGAACCGCGCGCATCTGCGACTCGTCAGCCCCGTCGATGGCATGGTCACGGCGCGCCTTGCCGAGCCGGGTTCGACCGTCGTTGCTGGCCAGTCTGTCGTGCAAGTCATCGATCCGGCCAGTTTGTGGCTGCGCGTGCGCATCGACCAGGGCCGCTCGCAAGGCCTGGCGGTCGGCCTGCCGGCAGAGATCACGCTGCGCTCGCGGCCCAACGAAAAAATCGCCGGCCGCATCGAGCGCGTCGACTGGGTGGGCGATCCGGTGACCGAGGAGCGCATCGCCAATGTGGTGTTCGACACCCTGCCCGCTGGCGTTGCCATCGGCGAACTGGCCGAAGTCACGCTACGCCTGCCGGCCATTGAAAAAGCGCTGGCGATCCCTGCCGCCGCGCTGCAACGGCAAAGTAACCAAAGCGGTGTCTGGCAAGCACGGGATGGAAAGGCAAACTTCCTGCCGATTACGCCCTGTGTCATCTCTGCGGATGGCTGGGTGGAAATCCGCCAAGGACTCGCCGCCGGCGACACGGTGATCGTGCACAGTACCAAAGCCCTCGCCGACGGCACCCGCATCAAGCCGGTGGATGCACTGAAATGATCAACCTCGCCAGTCGCGATGTCCTGCATGGTTGGGGGAAATTTCTGTTCACCGGCGTTGGCCTCGGCCTGTTGATCGGCGCCACGCTGACCATGGGCGGCGTGTTCCGTGGCATGGTCGATGACGGTCAGGTGCTGATCGACAACAGCGGTGCCGATTTGTGGGTGGTGCAGCAGGGTACGCTCGGGCCCTACGCCGAGCCGTCCAGCCTGCGTGACGACGTGTGGCGCGGCATCGCCGGCATCGCCGGCGTGGCGGAAACCGGCAACGCCGCCTACCTCACCATTCAGATGGCGCATAACGGTAAAGACACGCGCGTGATGATCGTCGGCATCGAAGTGGATCGGCCGAACCGTCCCGGTGCACCGCCCTACCTCATCGCCGGCCGGCCGATTTTGCAGGGCCATTACGAAGCCATCGCCGACGAGCGCGCCGGCTTGAAGCTCGGCGAACGGGTGACCATTCGCCGCCACGACTACACCGTGGTCGGCCTGACGCGGCGCATGGTGTCGTCAAGTGGCGACCCGATGATCTTTGTGCCGCTCAAGGACGCGCAGGAAATTCAGTTTCTCAAGGACAACGATGCGCTGTTGAACGAACGTGCGCGCACCGCCGCCAACCCTGCCTTCAACCGCCCCGGCGTGCCAGGCCTGCTCGAAGCGGCGCAAGCCAGCGCGACGCAGGCGCGCAGTGTGAATACCGTGCTGGTGCGCCTCACGCCCGGTGCCGACCCGGCCACGGTGGCCAACGAAATCCAGCGCTGGAAGCGCTTCACCGCCTACACCAAGGCGCAGATGGAAGACATCCTGATCGCCAAGTTGATTGCCACCTCGGCCAAGCAGATCGGCATGTTCCTCGTCATCCTTGCCATCGTCACTGCCGCCATCGTCGCCTTCATCATCTACACCATGACGCTCGCCAAGGTGCGCGAAATCGCCGTGTTGAAGTTGATCGGCGCCAAGAACCGCATCATCGCCGGCATGATCCTGCAGCAGGCGCTGGCGCTCGGCGTGATCGGCTTCCTCGTCGGTCGCATTGCTGCCGGCTTGTGGGGGCCAGCGTTTCCGAAATACGTGTTGCTCTTGCCGGGTGATGCCGTGGCCGGCTTTGCCATCGTCCTGACGATCTGCGCGCTGGCCAGCAGCGTCGCCATCCGTGCCGCGCTGGCCATTGATCCTGCGGAGGCAATTGGTGGATAGGGTGGATAAGGTTCCCGCAATCAAGCTCACCGGTCTGAAGAAACGCTATGGCAGCGGCGATGCGGCCGTGGATGCGCTGAAAGGCGTCGACATGACCATCTGGCCCGGCGAAGTCGTCGGCCTGGTCGGCCCCAGCGGCTCGGGCAAGAGCACGCTGCTGAAATGCCTCGGCGCAGTGATCGAACCGACTGGCGGACGCATGGAACTGGCCGGCGATGTCATCTACGAAGATGGCTGGAAGATTCCCGACCTGCGCGCCCTGCGCCGCGACCGCATCGGCTTCGTCTTTCAAGCGCCCTACCTGATCCCGTTTCTCAATGTGACCGACAACGTTGCGCTGCTGCCGATGCTGGCTGGAATCGACAACAAGGCCGCGCGCCAGCGGGCGCTGGAACTCCTCACCGCCCTCGACGTGCAACACCGCGCCGGCGCACAAGTGTCGCAACTCTCCGGCGGCGAACAGCAGCGCGTCGCCATCGCCCGCTCGCTGGCCAACCACGCGCCGATCATCCTCGCCGACGAACCCACCGCACCGCTCGATTCGGAGCGCGCGCTGACGGTCATGCACATCCTCAACGAGCTGGCACGCGAATACCAAACCGCGATCATCGTTGTCACCCATGATGAAAAGATCATCCCCACCTTCAAGCGGATTTATCACATCCGTGATGGCAAGACGCATGAGGAAACCGGTGAGGGACGGCCGATATGAAAAGTCGGCGCTGGCAGGATGGCAAACTGATCGGAATCAATTACCCGGGGAGCGCAGGCCGTTACGATGGCATACCCTCAATCATCGGAGCCTGCATCATGACCACCATTCCTGTCCACAATCACACCAACGATGAAGGCGTCTACGGCTTTGACGCACGCGGCATTGCCAAGCGTTTTCGTCATGCTGCCATCTTCGGTGCCCTTGATGCCCTGCAGGCTGGCGAGGTCATGCGCTTCGTCAACGACCACGATCCGCTTCCCTTGTTGCAGCAAATGCAGGCCCGCTATGGCGAAAACGTCGAGATCGCCTATCGTGCCCGCGAACCGGAAGGTGTGATGATCGACTTCATCAAGCATTGAGCTTGAAGTAGTCCAGTGAAAATTTCGGGCAACTGGCGAGAGTATCTGCGCAAGTGGCGCGGGGCGAACGCTGGCAGCCCGCCACGCGTTCAAAGGGACGAGATTTTCTGGTCGTGGATCGGTTCGGTACTGGGGATTGGATTGCTTGCGTGGCTCGGCGCGCGCTATTTCGCACCGTACGATTTATCGTTGATGATCGGCTCCTTCGGCGCATCCGCCGTGCTGCTCTACGGCGCACCGCGCAGTCCGCTGGCGCAGCCACGCAATCTGATCGGCGGTCATGTCGTTTCCGCTTTTATCGGTGTCGTCTGCTGGCAGCTATTTCATGACATTCCAGGACTGGCGCAAGCCCTGGCGGTTGCCACGGCCATCGCACTGATGCACCTGACACGCACGCTGCACCCCCCAGGCGGTGCCACCGCCCTGATCGCCACCCTCGGTGTGCCTGAAATCGACCGTTTGGGATTCTGGTTTATCCTCATGCCAGCCTTGCTTGGCCCGCTGATCCTGCTGGTGGTTGCCTTGTTGGTCAACAACCTGCCACGCACCCGCCGTTATCCGGAAATCTGGTTCTGAACATGTCTCGATTTCTTTCCCTGCTCGCCACCACGCTGGTCCTGATCTGGCCAACCAGCCTGTGGGCGCAATCCAGCAGCGAACTCTTTGCCGCCAATCTGATCGACCTGCAAGGTCAGCCAACCGCGATGAATCGCTGGCAGGGTTCACCGCTGATCGTCAATTTCTGGGCCCGCTGGTGTGGCCCCTGTCGTCAGGAAATTCCCGAACTCATCAAGCTGCGGCAAGCCTATCGCAACAAGGGATTGGAGGTGCTTGGCATCGCCCTTGAAGACAAGGTCGAACCGGTGCGCGACTTCGCCAAGGCCTACGAAATGGATTACCCGGTGCTGCTCGCGCAGGACAAGGGGCTGGCGCTGATGAAGGCGCTCGGTAACACCAAAATGGGACTGCCGTTCACCGTGGCCATCGACCGCAACGGCAAGATTGTGCTCGTCAAAATGGGCCTGATCACCGGCAGCGAACTCGCCGCAGCCGCCGAAACAGTATTGCGTTAATCCGGAGACGCTATGTCACAGGTACTTGAACCCAGCCTCGCCCGCCTGCCGCACCCGCTGATGCGCTATTTCGTCGCCACGCGGCCGGCTTTCCTGTCCGTTACGTTTGTGGGCGTCCTGCTCGGCCTTGCCAGTGCCAGTCTTGGTGGCATTCGCCTCGATCCACTCCAGGCGACCGTCACCATGCTGTTTGCCTTGCTCGCACATGCCGGCGCGAATGTCATCAACGACTATTACGATGCCAGGAGCGGCTGTGATGCCGCCAACGACGAACGCATCTTTCCGTTTACCGGCGGCAGCCGCGTGATCCAGAACGGCGTGCTGTCGCTGCAGGAAGCCGGCAGATTCGGCTACACCCTGCTCGCGCTGGTGATCCCCGCCGGCCTGTGGCTGACCGCCACCAGTGGGATCGGATTGATTGCCATCGGTCTCGCCGGCTTACTCACCGGCTGGGCGTACTCGGCACCGCCCGCCAAGATGCAGGCGCGCGGGCTGGGCGAGTTTGGCATCACGGCGGCTTGGCTGCTGATCGTGATTGGCAGTGATTTCGTGCAGCGCCACAGCTTTTCGTTTGCCCCCATCGCGGCCGGGCTGGGCTTTGCACTGCTGGTCGCGAATGTGCTCTATATCAACCAGTTTCCCGACATCAAAGCCGATACCTTGGCTGGCAAATACACACTGGTGGTGAGACTCGGAACGCAACGTGCCCGCTGGGGTTATGCCCTGATCGCGCTCTTGTGCTACGGCTGGGTGCTGGTGATGGTGGCGGTGGGACAGTTGCCACTGGTCGCCCTGATCGCGCTGCTACCCGCCCTTGCAAGCTTTAAAGCCGCTCAAAATCTTGCCCATCACGCGGCCACCCCCGCCGCCCTGCTGCCCGGCATCAAGCTGACGATTATGGCGGCGACACTGCACGGCCTGTTGCTGGCGGCCGTGCTGGCGCTCACATGAACTTGAACAGGCGTGAAAACTGCGCGGTTTCGAGTGTCTGACGCACCAAGGGTTGTGGACTCGACAGGGTGATTTCCTTTTCGTGCTGCTTGGCGAGATCGCGCGCCATCAGCAACATGCCCAACGCGGAACTATCGATGTAGACAACGCTGGCCAGATCCACGCGGATTTCCGGCGCTTCGGCATGGGAAATCGTTTCCTTGATGTGTGCAATGAACTTGTCGCGCGTACTGAAATCAAAACGCCCCGTCAGGCGTACCAGCACATGGGTCGATAAGTTGGCGCTGTCGATCTGCATGGGAGCTCCTAAGCCTGATTAATGTTTGCCATTAGCATGAATCAGTTTATGCCGATTCGGTAATGGATGTTTTCTCCTGCCGGTGCGGGCAGTTCTTCTTCTGGCAATCGACATACAAATACAGGGCATGCTCGACGACCGCAAAACCACGCTCCTTGGCAATCCTATTTTGCCGCCGCTCGATTTCAGGATCGTTAAACTCTTCGACACGACCGCATTGCAGACAAACCAGATGGTCATGGTGCTTGCCATCATTCAACTCAAACACCGCCTTGCCCGATTCAAAATGATGGCGCTCCAGCAAGCCGGCCTGCTCGAATTGCGTCAGGACGCGATAAATTGTCGCCAGCCCGATATCAAAGTGCTCCATCACCAGTTGGCGATAGACGTCCTCGGCCGTAAGGTGTCGCGTCGGCGAGCGACGAAACAGATCGAGAATGGTCATGCGCGGCACGGTGGCCTTGAGGCCCATACTCTTGAGTTCTGCGGGATCGGACATGGTAATCAGGCGAATATGCGTCGAACCCCTATGATATAGTTTTCCCGCTAATCACGCCCACCCAAGACCCTATCAACATGCCCTCAAGAATCCTGCTTCTGGCCCTGCCTCTGCTGGCCGCCTGCTCCAGCTCCCCGGACATCACCTCGATGCTGACACCCTATCGCGTCGACGTGCGTCAGGGCAATTATGTCGATCAGGAAATGGTTGCCAAGCTACGTGCTGGCATGACGCGCGACCAGGTGCGTTTCGCCCTGGGGACCCCCTTGGTAGCGGACATATTCCACGCCGACCGTTGGGATTATGTCTATCGCTTCCAGCCCGGCAAGGGAGAAGTCCAATTGCGCCGCTTGGTAGTTTTCTTCGTCGACGACAAGTTGGCCCGCGTTGGCGGCGATGTAGTGGCCGAAACGGCTGAAGCCGCCGCAGCAGCAGCAGCGGCGACCGCAGCCAACCAGAGTGCCCGGGTCATCGAAGTGCCTGGCCCCGCCAAAAAGGACTGACCATCATGTCGACAATACGTTGCGCCATTGCCGGCGCCAGCGGCCGCATGGGCCAAATGCTGATCGAGGCCGTCGCAGCCGCGCCCGATGCCGAACTCGCTGCTGCGTTTGATATCAATGATGATGTAGAGGCCGCCCTGGCCAAAGCTGATTGCCTGATCGACTTCACCCGCCCCGAAGGCACCCTCAGGCATCTGGACATCTGTCGCCGTATGGGTATACATGCCGTCATTGGCACCACGGGATTCACCGCGGAACAGAAACAGCAGATCGAGGCCTTCGCAAAAGACATTCCAATCGTTTTTGCCCCCAACATGGCCGTCGGCGTCAATACGGTCTTCAAACTGCTCGACCTGGCCGCGCGCATTCTCAATGAGGGCTACGACATCGAAGTCATCGAGGCGCACCATCGCCACAAGATTGATGCACCCTCTGGCACGGCATTGCGCATGGGCGAAGTGGTCGCTCACGCACTTGGCCGAGATCTGGCCGAATGTGCGGTCTATGGCCGTGAAGGCCATACGGGTGAGCGCCCGGCACCCCAGATCGGCTTTGCCACGATCCGTGGCGGCGATATCGTAGGTGACCACACGGTTTTGTTCGCCGGCACCGGCGAACGCGTCGAGATCACCCACAAGGCCGCCAGCCGCATGCCCTATGCCCTGGGCAGCCTGCGTGCCGCACGCTTCCTGCAGCACAAACGCGCCGGACTCTTCGACATGCAGGATGTGCTCGGGCTGAGATGAGAGGACTGCGTTAATCGGCAAGTTCGGCTAGAATAGCGCGGTTTGGCCAACGCTCTGTTTATCAGGGCTTGTTGCGCCGCAATAACCGCCCAGGAGCCCGATTTTGACCATATTTCCGTCCGCCTTGCTTGCTCTCGCCGACGGGACGGTATTTCGGGGCAAAGGCATAGGCGCCACAGGATCGAGCGTCGGCGAGGTGGTGTTCAACACCGCCATGACCGGCTATCAGGAAATCCTCACCGATCCGTCCTATACGCGCCAGATCGTCACCCTCACCTACCCACACATCGGCAATACCGGCATCAATCGTGAAGACGCCGAGGGGGGAGTCGCCGGCCGCATCTACGCCGCCGGTCTGGTGATCCGTGACCTGCCGCTGCTTGCCTCGAACTTCCGTTCCGAACAAACCCTGTCCGACTATCTGCGCGCCGAGAACATTGTCGGCATCGCCGACATCGATACGCGCAAACTGACGCGCATCCTGCGTGAAAAAGGTGCGCAGGCTGGTTGCCTGATGACGGGCGACAACCTGAATGCCGACGCCGCCATCACCCAGGCACGTGCTTTCCCCGGACTGGCCGGCATGGACCTCGCCAAGGTCGTTACCGTCGATAAGCCCTATGCCTGGACCGAAGGCGAATGGAAACTCGGCACTGGCTATACGGCACCCGAACAAAACAAATTTCATGTCGTTGCCTACGATTTCGGCGTCAAGCGCAACATCCTGCGCATGCTGGCCCAGCGCGGCTGCAAACTCACCGTCGTGCCGGCACAGACGCCGGCTGCCGAGGTGCTGGCGCTGAATCCCGATGGCGTGTTCCTCTCCAACGGCCCCGGCGACCCGGAGCCTTGCGATTACGCGATCAGTGCCATCCGTACCTTCCTCGACAAAAAGCTGCCGACCTTCGGCATCTGCCTTGGCCATCAACTGATGGCACTGGCCGGTGGCGGCAAGACGCTGAAGATGAAGTTTGGTCACCATGGCGCCAACCACCCGGTCAAGGATCTCGAATCCGGTCAGGTGATGATTACCAGCCAGAACCACGGCTTTGCCGCCGATCCGGCGACGCTGCCGGCCAACATCAAGGTCACCCATGTCTCGCTGTTCGACGGCAGCCTGCAGGGCCTCGCCTGGACCGACCGTCCGGCGCTGTGTTTCCAGGGCCACCCCGAGGCCAGCCCAGGACCGCATGATGTGTCCTACCTCTTCGACCGTTTTATCGGAATGATGGAACATGCCAAAAAGAACTGACATTCAATCCATCCTCATCATCGGCGCCGGCCCGATCATCATTGGTCAGGCCTGCGAGTTCGACTATTCCGGCGCCCAGGCCTGCAAAGCGTTGCGCGAAGAGGGTTACAAGGTCATTCTCGTCAATAGCAACCCGGCGACGATCATGACCGACCCGAACATGGCGGACGTCACCTACATCGAGCCGATTACCTGGCAGGTGGTGGAGAACATCATCGCCAAGGAGCGTCCTGACGCGCTGCTGCCGACCATGGGCGGCCAGACCGCACTCAACTGCGCGCTCGATCTCGCCAAGCACGGCGTACTCGAAAAATACGGCGTGGAAATGATCGGCGCCAGCAAGGAAGCGATCGACAAGGCCGAAGACCGCGAAAAGTTCAAGCAGGCCATGACCAAGATCGGCCTCGGCTCGGCCCGCTCCGGCATTGCCCACAGCCTTGAAGAGGCCCAGCAGGTGCAAAGCGTGATGGGTTTCCCGACCATCATCCGCCCCTCCTTCACGATGGGCGGCTCGGGGGGCGGCATCGCTTACAACCAGGAAGAGTTCGTCGAGATCTGCAAGCGCGGCCTCGAAGCCTCGCCGACCAAGGAACTGCTCATCGAAGAGTCGCTGCTCGGCTGGAAAGAGTTCGAGATGGAGGTGGTGCGCGACCGCAAGGACAATTGCATCATCGTCTGCTCGATCGAAAACCTCGACCCGATGGGCGTGCACACCGGCGACTCGATCACCGTCGCGCCGGCACAAACGCTCACCGACAAGGAATACCAGATCATGCGCAACGCCAGCATCGCGGTGTTGCGCGAGATCGGCGTCGATACCGGTGGTTCGAACGTACAGTTCGCGATCAACCCGAAAAATGGCGCGATGGTTGTGATCGAGATGAACCCGCGCGTCTCGCGTTCCTCAGCTTTGGCGTCCAAAGCCACCGGCTTCCCGATTGCCAAAATTGCAGCGAAACTCGCGGTAGGCTTTACGCTCGACGAACTGAAGAACGACATCACCGGCGGCGCGACGCCGGCCTCCTTCGAACCCGCCATCGACTACGTCGTCACCAAGGTGCCGCGCTTTGCCTTCGAGAAGTTCCCGCAGGCCAACAGCCGTCTGACAACCCAGATGAAGTCGGTCGGCGAAGTCATGGCCATCGGCCGCAGCTTCCAGGAATCCTTCCAGAAGGCCCTGCGCGGACTGGAAGTCAGCGTCTATGGCCTTGACGAAATCGATGCCGACGACGCCGAGATCGAACACGAACTGGCCAACCCCGGCGCAGAGCGCATCTGGTACGTCGGCCAGGCCTTCCGTTCTGGCTATTCGATGCAGGACGTCTTCAACCTCACCAAGATCGACCCGTGGTTCCTGGTGCAGATCGAGGACATCGTCAAGACCGAAGAGTGGCTGACCACGCAACAACTCGACAAGCTTGACGCCGATACCCTGCGCGGTCTCAAGCGCAAGGGCTTCTCGGACCGCCGCATCGGTGCAAAAGTCGGCGCTGGCGAGACGGCAGTTCGCGAACACAGGCACACACTGGGCGTGCGCCCGGTGTTCAAGCGCGTCGATACCTGCGCGGCCGAGTTCGCCACCTCCACCGCCTACATGTACTCGACCTACGAGGAAGAGTGCGAGTCGCGCCCCACTGACAAGAAGAAGATCATGGTGCTTGGCGGTGGCCCGAACCGTATCGGCCAGGGTATCGAGTTCGACTACTGCTGCGTGCATGCCGCATTGGCGATGCGCGAAGATGGTTACGAAACCATCATGGTCAACTGCAACCCCGAGACCGTCTCCACCGACTACGATACCTCGGATCGCCTCTACTTCGAACCGCTGACGCTGGAAGACATCCTCGAAATCGTTGCCGTTGAAAAACCGGTCGGCGTTATCGTCCAGTTTGGCGGCCAGACGCCGCTCAAGCGGGCGCGTGATCTGGAGGCCAATGGCGTACCGATCATCGGTACCACGCCGGACATGATCGACGCCGCCGAAGACCGGGAACGCTTCCAGAAACTACTGCAGGACCTCAATCTCAAGCAGCCGCCCAACCGCACCGCGCGCACCGAGGCCGATGCCTTGCGCCTCGCCAAGGAAATCGGCTATCCGCTGGTCGTCCGCCCCAGCTATGTGCTCGGCGGCCGCGCGATGGAAATTGTGCACGAAGAGAAAGATCTCGAACGCTACATGCGCGAGGCCGTCAAAGTTTCCAACGATTCACCGGTGCTGCTCGACCGCTATCTCAACGACGCCACCGAAGTCGATGTCGATGCACTCTCCGATGGCAAGCAGGTCATCATCGGCGGCATCATGGAACACATTGAGCAGGCCGGCGTGCATTCGGGCGACTCGGCCTGCTCGCTGCCGCCCTTCTCGCTGTGCGAAGAAGTGCAGGATGAACTGCGTCGCCAGACCGAGTTGATGGCGAAAGGCCTGAATGTCGTCGGCCTGATGAACGTCCAGTTCGCCATCCAGGGGCGCGGTGCCGATAGCGTGGTGTATGTGCTGGAAGTCAATCCGCGTGCCTCGCGCACCGTACCCTTCGTCTCTAAGGCCACCAGCCTGCCGCTCGCCAAGATCGCCGCACGCTGCATGGCCGGGCGCAGCCTCGCCGACCAGGGCGTCACACATGAAGTCGTGCCGCCCTACTTCTCGGTCAAGGAAGCGGTCTTCCCGTTCAACAAGTTCCCCGGCGTCGATACGCTGCTTGGGCCTGAGATGAAGTCGACCGGTGAAGTCATGGGCGTTGGCCGCACCTTTGGCGAAGCCTTCGTCAAATCGCAGATTGCCGCCAATACCAAACTGCCATCTGCCGGACGTGCCCTCATTACCGTCAAATCGGCCGATAAAGCCAAAGCGGTCGAAGTCGCGCGCCTGTTGCACGAACTGGGTTTCACCATACTGGCCACACGCGGCACGGCAACGGCCATTCAGGCCGCCGGCATTCCTGTCAGCATCGCCAACAAGGTGAATGAAGGCCGCCCGCACATCGTCGACATGATCAAGAACAATGAAATTGTGCTGATCGTCAACACCGTCGACGAAAAGCGCAGCGCCATCGTCGACTCGCGTTCCATTCGCACCTCGGCGCTGGCGCAAAAGGTCACGCTGTTCACCACCATCGAAGGCGCACGCGCCGCCTGCGTCGGCATGCAGCACTCCGGTCTGGAAACCTATTCGATTCAACAACTGCATACGGAACTCAACGCATGAGCAAAGTGCCCATCACATTACGCGGGGCCGAACTGCTCAAGGCCGAATTGCAACGCCTGAAGTCTATCGAGCGTCCCGCCGTCATCGCCGCCATTGCCGAAGCGCGCTCACATGGCGACCTGTCGGAGAACGCTGAGTACGACGCCGCCAAGGAGCGCCAGGGGTTTGTCGAGGGACGCATCGCCGAGGTCGAGGGTAAACTCGGCAACGCCCAGATCATCGACCCCCAGTCACTGGATGCCGACGGTCGCGTTGTCTTCGGCGCTACGGTTGAACTCGAAAATACCGACGCAGGACAGACGGTGACCTATCAGATCGTCGGCGACGATGAGGCTGACATCAAGCAATCGAAGATTTCCATCAACTCGCCCGTCGCACGTGCGCTGATCAGCAAGTTCGAAGGCGATGTGGTCGAGGTGCAAACGCCGGGCGGGCGGCGTGAGTATGAGATTCTGGACGTGCGGTACGAGTAGAGCGGGTTAGCAATCGCCGCCCGCGTTATCGCTGCAGACCCGGGACAGACCCCGATTTCCCGCTGTTTTTCCGCCATGGTCTAAAGTTTTTCATTTCAGTGCCGTAGTGACGAGAGAGACATCGCCTTGTCATGACGAAGGTGCTTTGCCGCTATCTGTTTAAAATGAACACGTTATTAACGAAACAGTCTGTTTTAGACTGCGACCGTACTAACGTAACGGGTTCAGCCCAACGAAATATCGCACAGGAAGGATCACATCATGGCCAGCTTGACAATTACCGGTGACGGCAGCGAACTTACCCTTCCCGCCAACATTGAAAGCCTGACAGGGTCGGGTGGCAATGACATCATCACCATCAATGGCTCGCTGACCGGCGCTCATATCGATCTGGCTGTTGGTACGGATACCCTCATTCTCGATAGCAGCGTCAATAACTCGCTGACGCTCAGTAACACCGAAACCCTGCTGGGCGGTAGTGGCAACGACACGGTGACCCTGGCCACTGCCCTGGCCGTCGCCGGTGCCACCATCGACCTGAAGGGCGGCAACGACACGCTGGAACTGGCCAACGGCACCAACAGCCTGACGGTGAAGAACGTCGAGGTGCTCACCGGAGGAACAGGGGCTGACACTGTGGTGCTCACCACCGATGCCGAAAATCTCAATGGCGTTCAGGTCGACCTCAAGGCTGGCGACGACACATTGACGCTGGGCAAGGTCATTACCGACGAGAGCACCAATATCATCCTGGGCGACCACCTGGATGACGATACTCTCATCCTCGCCAACGGCGATAACACCCTCACTGCTACTGGTGTCGAAAACATCACCGGTCAAGGCGGCAACGACCGGGTCACCCTGGGTACCTATGTCACGGCCGGCGCCATTGATCTCGGCGGTGGCACCGATACGCTCGAACTTTCCGGCACCGGCGACAACACCCTCACCGCCACTGGTGTCGAAACCCTCATCGGCAAGGAGGGCGATGACGAAATCGTCCTCGGTGCGCCACAAGCCAGCGGCAACATCGACCTCGGTGCCGGCACTGACTCCCTGGAACTCGCCGATGGTGGCAACGGCAGCGGCACGCTGACTGTTTCCAACGTCGAGACGATCACCGGCGGTACCGGCAATGACATCATCACCCTCGGCGCGGCACTGGCGGCAGAAAACGCCACAATCAATCTCGGCGATGGCACCGACACGCTCAAGTTGTTCAACGGCACCAACAACATCACCGTCAGCGGCATCGAGACCATCATCGGCGACGACGGTGCCGACTCGATCACCCTCAGCGCGGCACAAGTCGGCGGCAACATCAACCTCGGCGCAGGCAGCGACGCGCTGAAACTTGCCGACGGCACCAACAACCTCACCGTCAGCAACGTCGAAGCCATTACCGGTGGCACCGGCGCCGATACCATCACCCTCGGCGCGGCCCAAACCAGCGGCACCATCAACCTCGGTGACGGCGCCGACACCCTGCAGCTGGCCAACGGCGGCAACACGTTGACGGTCAGCAACGTCGAGGCCATCACCGTAGCCGGCGGCAACGCCAGCGATGACAAGATCGTTCTCGGGGCGGCTGCCGGCTCTATTGACGGCGAAAACGTCACCAACGCCACGGTCAATCTGGGCGGTGGCAGCGACACCCTGGAACTCGCCAACGCGGCCAACTTCATCCTGGCCACCGGCGTCGAGACCATTACGGGCCTGGCTGGCGCCGACCGTGTCACCCTCGGCGCGGCGCTGGCCGACGGCAACATCAACCTCGGCGGCGGCACCGACATCCTGAAGCTGGCCGATGGCGGCAACGGCAGCGGCACGCTCACCGTCACCAACGTCGAGACCATCATTGGGGGATCGGGCGCGGACATCGTCACCCTGGGTGCTGCCCAGGCCAGCGGCGACATTGATCTGGGCGCTGGTGCCGACGTGCTGAAACTCGCCGATGGGAGCAATGCGCTATCGCTGAACGCCAGCGTCGAGACCGTCTTGGGTGGCACGGGTGGCGATGTCATCACGCTCACCGAGGATGTCACCGGCAATACCAACCTCTATTCACTCGGCGATCACGTAGACGACAAACTCGTCCTCAATGCCGGTGGTACGGCAAATAATCTGACAGCTACCGGCGTTCGTACGGTGGTGGGCGGAGACGGCGCCGACACCGTCACCCTCGGCGCGGCGATCAGCGGCGCGGTCATCAACCTGGGCGACGGCACCGACACCCTGAAGCTCGCCGACGGTGCCAACACCGTCACCGTCAGCGGTACGGAAGTCATCACCGGCGGTACCGGCAACGACTATGTTTCGCTGGGTGCGGCGACTGACAGCCAGATCGCCGTCAACCTCGGCGGTGGCACCGATACCCTGGTGCTCGCCAACGGCGGCAACACCGACATCCAGGTCAGCGGTGTCGAGAACATCACCGGCGGCGATGGCGCCGACATCGTTACCTACACCGCCGGCATCAGCGGCGCCACCATCAGCCTGGGCAGCAATACCGGCGACAAGCTGGTGCTCACCGGCAACAACACCGTCACCGTCGATAACACGGTGGAAACCGTCGTTGCCGACACCGGCAACGACCGCGTCACCGTTTCCAACACGGTCACCGACGATCTGGGCACCCCGGTTTATGAATACGACCTCGGCACCGGCAACAACAGCCTGACCTTCGAGGGCAATGCCAACACAGCCCAGGTCACCCTCGCCAGCGGCAGCGTCAACACCATCAGCGCCACCGGCACGGGCAACGACACCATCCAACTGAGCGGCAACGCCGCCAACCTGGTGGTCGACCTCGGCGACGGCACGGGCGACAAGGTGGTGCTCGACGACGGCACCAACGCCAACGTCACCCTGCGTGGCGTGGAAAGCGTGGTCGGTGGCACGGGGGCGGACTTCGTCACCCTCGGCACCGCCATGTCCGGCACGACGGATATCGACCTGGGCGACGGCAACGACGTGCTGCGCCTCACCAGCGCCGACGGCAACACCCTAAGCAACGTCAAGAACGTCGAGACCATCCTGGGGGCTGGCGGCAACGACCAGGTCACCCTCACCACCCAGCTGTCTGGCGGTTTCATCAACCTGGGTGGAGGCGACGACGACCGCCTGACCATCGCCACCACGGGGGGGGATAGCAGCAACAGCTTTACGGTGCTCGGTGCCGAAACCGTCACCACGGAAGGCGGCAACGACACGGTAACCCTGGGCGCAGTCGCCGGTGCCATGGTGGGCGATGTAATCACCAATGCCGACATCAACCTCGGCGCAGGCACCGATACCCTGATCCTCTACGACGGCAACAACTTCGTCAAAGCCACCGGCGTCGAGACCATCGTCGGCGACTCGGGAGATGACCGCGTCACCCTCGGCAGTGCGCTGGCCAGTGGCAACATCGACCTCGGCGGCGGCATCAACACCCTGAAACTCGCCGATGGCGGTAACGGCAGCGATACGCTCACAGTCACCAATGTACAGAACCTCACCGGTGGTGGCGGCGACGACAAGGTCACCCTTGGCAGCGGCATCCTGGGCGCCACCATCGATCTGGGCGGCGGCAGCGATACGCTCAAACTTGCCAACGAAAACAACAGCCTCACGGTCGAGAATATTGAAACCGTGCTCGGCGATGCCGGCAACGACCACGTCGTCTTCGCCACCGCCATCAATGGCGGCACCGTCAGCCTGGGTGAAGGCACCGACAAGGTCGAACTGGCCAATGGCGTCGACAACGTGCTCACCGTCTCCGGCGTCGAAACCCTGATCGGTGGCGATGGCAGCGATACCGTCACCCTCGGCGATGGCGGCAACAACATCGAAGTGACCGCAGTTGAAAATATCACCGGCGGCAGCGGCAACGACCACGTCACCCTCGGCAACACGGTGACCGGCGCCAGCTTTGATCTGGCCGGTGGCACGGACGACCGTCTGAAGCTCGCCGATGGCGGCAACACGCTCACGGCCTCCAACATCGAAACCATTAGCGGTGGCAGCGGCGACGACCAGGTCACCCTCGGGGCGGCGCAAGCCGGCGGCGTGATCGATCTGGCCGGTGGCACCAACACCCTCGAACTGGCCGATGGCGGCAACGGCAGCGGCACGCTCACCGTCTCCAACGTCCAGACCCTGACCGGTGGCGCTGGTGCCGATATCGTCACCCTCGGCACCGCCAATGTAGGCGGCAGCGTCGATCTGGGTGGCGACACCGGTGACACCCTGAAACTCGCCAACGGCACCAACAACCTCACCGTCAGCAACGTCGAGACCATCACCGGCGGCACCGGCGCCGACACCGTCACCCTTGGTGCCGCATTGGATACGGCGAACGCCACCATCGATCTCGGCACCGGCACCGACACGCTGGAACTGTTTGCCGGCACCAACAACATCACCGTCAGTGGTGTCGAGACCATTGTCGGCAAGGGCGGTGACGACAGCATCACCCTCAGCAGTGCCCTGGCCAACGGCAACATCGATCTCGGTGGCGGCGCGGATGCGCTCAAGCTCGCCGACGGCGGCAATGCCGTCACGATTGCCAACGTTGAAAGCGTCACCGGCGGCAGCGGCCACGACCGTCTGATCCTCGCCGACGGCGGCCAGACGCTGACGGTCAGCGGCATCGAGACCGTCACCGGCGGCACCGGCGCCGATAAAGTCACCCTCGACACGGCATCGAACATCCAGATCAGCAACGTCGAAACCGTGGTTGGCAGCAGCGGCGACGATCAGGTCACCCTCACGGCGGCCGTCACCGGCGGCAGCTTCGACCTGGGTGACGGCACCGATACCCTGCGCCTGCACGACGGCGTAGCCAACACCCTCAGCGTCAATGCCAGCATCGAAAGCGTAATCGGCGGCACGGGCAACGACGACGTCACCATTGCCGGCCTGGTCGATGACAACCGCGTCTACGACCTCGGCGGCGGCACCGACACCCTGCGCACCTCGGCAGAAGGCGCGACCATCACCGCCACCAATGTCGAGACCATCGTCGGCGGCGCCGGCAACGACCAGATCACCCTCGGCAATACCGTCAACAACAACATCAGCATCAACCTCGGCGGCGGCACGGATACGCTCAAGCTCGCCGATGGCGGCAATACGCTCACCCTCAACAACAACAGCGTCGAAACCCTGATCGGCGGCAGCGGCAATGACCAGGTGACGCTGACGGCCAGCATCTCCAGTGCAGATTATGACCTCGGCGCCGGCATCGACGACCGGCTGAAACTGGCCGACGGCGGTAACACCCTCAAGGTCACCGGCGTTGAAACGCTCACCGGCGGCAGCGGCAACGACATCGTCACCCTCGGCGAGGCCGTGGTCGGCATGCAGGTCGACCTCGCCGGTGGCGACGGCGACCGGCTGATCCTGTCGGGCACCGGCACGAACACACTGACCGCCACCAACGTCGAATCCATTACCGGCGGTGGTGAAAGCGACTGGGTGACCCTCGGTGCCGCAGTCACCGGTGGCAATATCGATCTGGGTGGGGGGACGGATGACCGGCTGAAGCTCGCGACTGGCGGCCCGAACGCACTGACGGTCAGCAATGTCGAGACGATCGACGGCAGCGCGGGGGCGGATACCATCACCTTGGGCAATACCGTCAATAACGACATCAGCCTAACCCTCGGCGCCGGCGATGACGCGCTGAGGCTCGCCGACGGCGGCAATGCCATCACGCTCGACAACAGCATCGAGTCGCTTACCGGCGGCACGGGGGCCGACACCGTCACCCTCACTGCAGCGGTCAATGGCATGGTGATCAACCTCGGCGATGGCACCGACGAACTCGAACTGGCCGACGGCACCAACATCCTCACCGTCAGCAACGTTGAATCCATCAAGGGTGGCACAGGCAATGACACCGTCACCTTTGCCACGCAAGTCAGCGACAACACCCGCATCTACGATCTCGACGGCGGCATCAATACGGTCAATCTGGCCGGCGGCGGCAACACCATCAAGCTCGACAATGTCCAGAATGTCACCGGTGGCAGCGGCGCCGACAACGTCACCCTGGGCACCTCGGTCACCGGCGGTATCGTCAACCTGGCGGGCGGCACCGACACCTTGCAACTCGCCGATGGCGGCAACTCGCTTACCGTCTTTAACACTGAAACCATCCTGGGCGGCGGCGGCAACGATCATGTCATCCTGGGTGGCGCGATCAGCGGCGCCCAGATCGATCTCGGCGCGGGCGATGGCGACAAACTTACCCTCGCCGCCGGAAGCAACAACGTCACCGTCAAGGGCACGGAAACCATCGTCGGCGGCAGCGGCAACGACAACGTCACCCTGGGTGAAGCGGTTAGCGGAATCAGCATCGATCTGGGTGCAGGTACCGACCGACTGATCCTTTCCAGCGCAGGGGAAAACACCCTCACGGTGCTTAATGTGGAAAACATCGTTGGTGGCAGCGCTGACGATAGGGTGACGCTTGGCAACGTCGTCAGCGGCGGCACCATCAACCTGGGTGGCGGCGACGACACCCTGGAGCTGGCCAGCGGCGGCAACAATTTCCTTACGCTCAACAACACCATCGAAACCCTGATCGGCGGCGACGGTAACGACACCATCACGCTCACGGGCGCGATCACGGCTGCCAACTACGATCTGGGCGCGGGCACGGATACCCTGCGGCTCGCCAACGGCAACAACACCCTCACCGTCACGGGGGTCGAAGCGCTTATGGGCGGCACCGGCAACGACGAGATCACGCTCGGCGAAGTGATCACCTCGGCCGTCAGCATCGACCTGGGTGGCGGCACGGATACACTGGAACTCGCCAACGGTGGCAACAACACCCTGACCCTGAATGGCAGCATCGAAACCCTGATCGGCGGCGACGGCGATGACAAGATCACACTCACCGCCGCCATCACGGGTGCCGATTACGACCTCGGCGACGGTGACGACAGCCTGAAACTGGGTGATGGCACCAACAACCTCAAGGTCAGTAACGTCGAGACCATTACCGGCGGTACCGGTGCGGACACGGTTGCGCTGGGCGCTCTGGTCAATGGTGCCAACATTGATCTCGGTGCCGGCACCGATAAGCTGACGCTCTTCAGCGATGCCAATGCCGATCCGGAAGACAACATCAACAATCTTACCGTCAGCAACGTCGAAACCATTGTGGGCGGCGCTGCCCACGACACCGTCACACTAGGTTCGGCAGCAATCAATGCCAACATTGATCTGGGCGCCGGTAACGACACCCTGCAACTGGGCAACTTCAACAATACCCTGTCGATCAACAGCAGCATCGAAACCCTGATCGGCGGTAACCTAAACGACGTCATCACGCTGACACAGGCCGTAAGTGGCGCCGAGATCGACCTGGGTGCAGGCACAGACCGCCTGACCCTCGCCAGCGGCACCAATGATCTCACCGTCAGCAATGTCGAGACCATCACCGGCGGCACCGGTGCTGACACCGTCACCCTGGGGGCCGCCATCAGCGGTGCCAACATCAACCTCGGTGCAGGCATCGATACGCTCGAACTGTTCGACGG
>JAUXXJ010000035.1 GCA_030681195.1 Rhodocyclaceae bacterium | reverse complement strand
AGCCCCCAGCGGGTGGCGAGCTCGTTTTCATCGATGGCGATGCGCGTGGCACCGTCTCGATTGGAGCGGTTGGGAAACCGTCCAGATTGAACAGATGGGGCTTGGTTTTGCATAGGAACACTCCTTTTGTTGGGGTGTTCCAATTGAATAGACTTGTCCGTTTGGCTTGTGCGAGCGAAATGTCGACTTTGACGTGCGGTCTGCAACGAGCAGGACAGCAGGCCGCTTCACTAAGTTGCTGATCTGTATAGGATGGGCTGCATTGTTTCGGTTATTGCGATTTCGGTTATTTCGTTTATACTGGATCCATTCTGAACTTTCACCCCATGAGGAGACCGCTATGAACGCTCCCGCAATCACTAAAACGCTGCCGTCGGCAGAGGACATCGCACTAGCCCGCGAGTCGGGTCGGGCGCTGTCAACTGTGCTTCTGACCCGCGCTGAAACGCAGCAGATCGACTTCCATGACGACAAGGGATCTGTGCGTGCTGTACGTATCCCCACCTCGGCACTGCGGCTGCTGCTTGAAGTGCTGACCGAAATTGGTCAGGGCAATGCCGTGTCGATCATCCCGATCCACGCCGAACTCACCACGCAGGAAGCCGCCGATGTGCTCAACGTCTCGCGCCCCTTCCTCGTTCAGTTGCTGGAAAAAGGGGAGATGCCATTCCACAAGATCGGCACCCATCGCCGCGTGCGCTACCAGGATGTGATTTCGTACAAGAAGCGCATCGATACCGAGCGCCACAAAGCACTGGAGAAATTGGCGGCAGAGGCGCAAGAGCTCGGTATGGGGTACTGATTGGATGAGTTCACATTTCACGGTCGTCTATGACGCCTGCACCCTTTATCCGGCACCGCTGCGTGATTTGCTGATGCATCTGGCGTTGTCGGATTTATTCCGGGCGCGCTGGAGCAACATGATTCACGATGAGTGGATACGTAATGTTCGCGCGAATCGCCCCGATCTCGGTCTTGAACGTCTTGAACGGACGCGTACGCTCATGAACCATGCGGTACGCGACTGTGTCGTCACCGGCTTCGAGTACATGATCCCGTCGATCAACCTGCCTGATCCGGACGACCGGCACGTGGTAGCGGCAGCCATTCATTGCGGAGCCAACCTGATCATCACGTTCAACCTGAAAGATTTTCCCGACGCGGTGCTTAAGCCGTACAACCTTGCCGCCCAGCACCCGGACGATTTCATCGTCGATCTTCTGGATTTGCATCCGGCGGGTGTTCTGGAAGCAGCGGCCATTCACCGGCGGTCATTGAAATCGCCACCCAAGACGGCAGACGAATATTTGGATACTTTGCTCGCGCAAGGCTTGACTCAATCGGTGGCGGTGATGCGCCAATGGACTGTGGCCATGTAACAGGCCCAAGGGAGAAATCATGGGCAAAAAGACCCTCACAAACGCACATTGCCTGCTTGATCTCATCGAGAAGGCCCCGGTTTCGGTACTCAAGACCTTCAGCGGGCTTGCGGAATGTCAGGCGCTGGCCCGAGGTTTCGACTGGAGGCAAGACGAAACATCCCTGTGCGCCAGCCTGCTGGAACACATCAAGCATCTGCGCAAGGAGCAGCGCGATCCCGCCGAGCGCGAGGCGCTGCGTGTGCTGCGGTTGGCTTCGCCTCGCGGTGCGGCGATTCTCTCCACCGTTGCCGACCAACTGAACGATACCGATCTTCAGGAAGTTTTCACGTCTCAGGCCGGAGGCGAGTTTGGGCGTTCAGTCTGGATGCGCACCCACTCTGACGACACCGCCCGCCTGTTCGATGTGGCCGAGACCATCCTGAATACCGGTGACATTCGTGGCAACAAGCGTTTGTACGATGCCTTCGACGTACCAAGCGACGATGAACCGCCACCGTTTATTTGGAACGACATCGTCAAGAAAGAACTGGAGACGCAGCTCACCAAGGTGATGCGATTGGCCGAGCCTTGCGAACTGGTCTACGTCCCGATGCTCGACGCGGACAAAAACGGCGACTGCAGGACGGTCCACTTTCTGGTGGTGCGCTTCGCTGGTGATCAGGTATCCGCCGTTCAGATGCTGAACCGCAATCGCAAGAGCTTTTTTTATTTTCCGGCGCGTGACGCCACGCTGGTCTACACACCAGATCGCAAGGTGGTCGAGGTTTACGCCCATACCTTGTCCACCTGGGCGCCATTGGCGGATGTGCTGTCAAAGCACGGGTTCAAAATCCCATTGTCGAATCGGCCACTAAACCGTTCGCGCTACGACCTGTCCCCGTTCGCACAACCGCTGAAAGACATCAAGCCCCGTATCGACGACGCCAAAGTTGAACGGCTCTACCTGACCGAAGCCAAGGCACTACTGCATCACGCTACCGACGCCGTGTCCTTGCACATCGACAGCGGTACCGATCTGCACGATGTGATCGACGGACGCTGGAGTGATCATCCGTTTTCGCAGCCGGGATCCATCCTTGGTGTGACCCTGGTGGCCGAACTGGTTCTCGCAGGCGAGAAGGTTGAAACCCCGCTGTCCATCGTATTGGCCGAGCCCGGGCGTTGCAGCCTGCAAGGCGAACGCGATCCTCGTATGCGCAAAATTGGTATCCAGCTCCTTGAAGCGCTGGGTGTGTTGAAGCCCTTGCACCCCGGATCGGGTGTCGACGATCCGGCCTTTGTCATCCAGGTCGCACGACTGCTGGAGCACGCGACCAGTCCGATGGATGGCTTTGCGCTGCACCATCTCGGTATCGATATTGACCGCTTCGCGGATGAGGGCATCATCATCGAGGGCGACCGTATCACTAAAAAGGTCGTGGAGTCCGCCGAGGGCGAGTGCTTCTCGGTCAAGCTGGAACCCTGCACAGACCCCAATCAAGTTCACTACCAAGACCCGCTGACCGGTGTCGATGTGGTCTTGTCCGCCAAACACGCACGCCGATGGAAAGTTGATCTCAACTGGTTACGCGAAGAGATCATCACCGCACTGGGTTCCTCGCTACAGGGCCTTCGTGGCAAGCACCTTGATGAGGAGCCTGTATTCCTCGGTGAGATTGCTATCGACGGGCATGGCGTTGCGTTGTACTTCGCCACCAGAATGTCAAATGACCGGCAATATGCCAAAGTGGATGCCGCGCTTCGGCTACGGCCACGCGCCACGCCGGGCATTGTGCTAACCACTGCCCCGGTGCCATTTTCGTTTGCGGGGACGAATGTGATCATCGCCATTGAGGACGTGCTGGCTTCAGGCCAGTCGGCAACGGTTATCAATGAATCACGGCTCAAGGTCGCATACCGGCATGGCCAATTGGCTGCGATGGGCGGCGCATCGGTCAGCGTCAAGGTGTCGGCGGATGGCTATTCGGCGGTGCTCTACATCCCGGGCAAGGCTCCCTGGCGCGTAACGAGCAAGAACAAGGTCGCCGTGTTGCAGCGACTGGTCGACGCTTACGCCGCCGGAACGCCGCACGTAAAAACAAAGAAATTGATGGGCGGCACCAAGTACGCTTCGCCGGCGAACCTGTTCCCGAAGACATCACCCTGGCGGAATTACATGGTGAGGGTTGCCGGCGCCCAAGCATGGCAACTGAGCTTGCCAATGCTCGATGATCCGGTTGATGATGGCGACAGTGAGATCGAAGCCGAGGAAGAGGTATTAGCCGCCTGAGGTTAATCTTTCCATTACCCTGCTTTGCCATCCTCTTCGGAGGATCGCGCTCAATATTCATGACTGTTGCAATTCCCCGGAGCCGTCATGAACAACCTCGAACTCGCATCACCCTCGGAGATATCCGCCAGCGCCCGTGCTGGTGAAATCACTACCATCCTTGCCGCCGCCATCATCCGTACATTCGTCGGCGACGGGCCACACCAGAGAGAAGTTAGCCTTGGCTTCCTGCCCGACCAGCGCGTTCATACAACCCCCTATCAAGAGGAGAAGTTGTGATGAGCGAAATATTGAGCAAGCAGGAGTCCATCGCCAGGCAGGTATACGAACTCGGCCGTTTGCCGATGCCCGAACTCTGGTCGCTATGGGATCGGTATTTTCCCCGCCGCCCTGGCCGGCCGAACCGCATCCACGTCGAGGCGCGCATTGCCTACAAGTTGCAGGAGGAAGCCTTAGGCGGCCTCGCAGCCGAGACGAAACAGCGGCTGGAAGCCATCGGCGCAAAGCACTCCCAGATCAAGCTGCGTGCCAGGCCGCGTGAGTTCCATTTCGCGCCGGGCACGGTGCTGCTCCGCGAGTGGGGCGAGCGTGAGCACCGCGTGACCGTCACCGCCGAGGGCTTGTTCGAGTACGAAGACCTCACCTTCAAGAGCTTGACGGCGGTAGCCCGACACATCACTGGCCAGCACTGGAGCGGGCCGATGTTCTTCGGCCTGGGCAAAGGAGGTGCGCGATGAAGGAGATTGTCAGCACCAAGGTCCGTAAGCGCTGTGCCGTGTATTGCCGGGTGTCCACGGACGAACGTCTCGACCAGGAATTCAACTCCATCGACGCCCAAAAGGAGGCAGGCCACGCGTACATCACCAGCCAGCGAATCGAAGGCTGGATTTCGGTCGCTGACGACTACGACGATCCCGGTTTCTCGGGGGGAAATACCGAACGTCCCGGGCTCAAGCGGCTGCTGGCCGACATCGAGCGCGGCCTGATCGATATTGTGGTGGTCTACAAGATCGACCGCCTGACGCGCAGCCTTGCCGACTTCTCAAAGATGGTCGAGGTGTTCGAGCGCAAGGAGGTTTCCTTCGTTTCGGTCACCCAGCAGTTCAACACCACCACCTCGATGGGGCGGCTGATGCTGAACGTCCTGCTCTCCTTCGCCCAATTTGAACGTGAAGTGACCGGCGAGCGCATCCGCGACAAGATCGCGGCCTCAAAAAGAAAGGGGCTATGGATGGGCGGGGTGCCGCCATTCGGCTACGATGTCGTCAATCGCCAACTGCTCATCAACAAAGCCGAGGCCGCAGTGGTGTGCCGCATCTTCAAAGAGATGCTCACCATCGGCTCGCCAACGCAGATCGCCGCGCGACTCAACGCCGAGGGCATCACCACCAAGACTTGGACGACACAGGAAGGCCAAACCCGCAGCGGCACTCGCATCGACAAGAAGTACCTGCACAAGTTGCTGCGTAACCGTATTTACCTCGGCGAGATCTCGCACAAGGGAAACTGGTACATCGGCGCGCATCCGCCGATCATCGACCAGGCGCTTTGGGACAAGGTTCACGCGGTGCTGGCCAGGGACAGCCACACCCGGTCAGTGGAAACGAAAACCCGGTCGCGCACTGATGCCCTGCTACGCGGCCTGCTGTTCGCCCCGTCGGGTGAGCGTATGTACCCCACCTACTCACGCAAGAAAGGGCGCAAGTACCACTACTACGTGTCCAAGTCGGAAAGCCGCTTCGGGGCGCCAGGCAAGGGCTACGAGCGCCTGCCCGCACCGGAAATTGAGGCGGCGGTCGTCGCCCAGATCCGCACGGTACTGAGTAGCCCCGAATCCATCGCCTCGGTGGTCCGTCACATCCAACGCAACGGTGCGCAGGTCGACGAGGCCACCACGGTAATGGCGATGGGGCGGCTCAACGACGTGTGGGGTCAGTTGTTCCCGGTCGAACGCCACCGCATCGCCAACCTGATGATCGAACGGATTGACCTCGTCCACTTCGGTGAGGTGCAGGGCATCAAGGTGAAGTGGCGGGAGTTGGGCTGGGACAAACTGATCGGTGAGTTCGCGCCGAGGGAGATCGGTGTGGAACTGCTGGAGGCCGAGGCCTGATGGACAGCTCGATGGAGGTCTTCGTGCCCCTGCAGTTCAAGCGAAAGAAGGGGAAGCTGCCGGTCGACGGGCGAGAATTCGCCCACGACGTCCGTATCATCGAGGCCGTTGCCCGGGCCATGTACTGGAACGCACTGCTTGACGCCGGCACGTTCAAGGGCGTGGCCGAGATCGCCAAGGCCGAAGGATTGATGCCGACCACGGTGGGCCGACTACTACGGCTGGCGCGGTTGGCTCCCGACATCATCGAGCAGTTCATGATGGGTCGCCAGCCCCGAAGCCTGACCCTGCTGTGGTTGATGCGTAATGATATTCCGGCACTCTGGCCAGACCAACGTCAGATGCTCGAACGATTCCGGCAGGAGGTGAAATGATCAGCAACAAGAACTATGGCAAGCTGACAGGTCGCCCGGTCACCCATGAACTTCCAACACCTGCCGGTGGCGTACGGCTGGAAACATTTATCCCCTGGACACTGGTAAGGCGGGGATTAAAGAAACAGGTCATCACGCCATTGGACGGTAAGCGGCCAGCCGTACCTCGTCGACAAGAGACAGGCGAGAGTGTTATGGGGTTTGGCGAAGCGGTAGCAGTGAATCGATGTTGCGGTTGAGGCAGGTCGGGAGCTTCTCCAAGGTATCGCGCAGCCAGGCGGCCGGATC
>JAUXXJ010000034.1 GCA_030681195.1 Rhodocyclaceae bacterium | reverse complement strand
GCGCACGACAACAGCATCTCTTCGCGTTGCGCCAGCTTCAGCTTCGATTCACCCATCAGGTGACTCCCTCTATCCACTCAAAACCCGTAGCCTGCCTCATTTCACGTTACTTTACATGCGGGCAACTGAGATTTTTAGGATGACTTGTTCGCCGCCTGCGATATGTTATTCGCGCATGAAACGATATGACAGACCGCGTTGATGCTGTCGTTATTGGGGCTGGCGTGGTCGGCCTTGCGTGTGCCCGCGCTCTGGCTCGGGTGGGTAAGGAAACCATCATCCTTGAGCGACATGGGGCTTTTGGTACTGAGACCAGTGCCCGCAATAGCGAGGTGATTCATGCCGGCATTTACTATCCCGCCGGATCTCTCAAAGCAAGCCTATGCGTTTCTGGCAGGAAGCAACTCTATGACTTTTGCGAGCGGTACGGTGTGGAACACCATCGCTGCGGTAAGCTCATCGTTGCTACATCGCCAGATCAGGAGCATAAACTTGCAGACATTCGCAAGCGAGCCGAGGCCAACGGCGCCGATGATCTACGTTTCTTGACGGTAGCAGAAGCGATAGCGTTGGAGCCGGAGCTCAAATGCACCGGTGCGCTACTTTCGCCTTCAACCGGAATTATTGACAGCCATGGCTTGATGCTCGCGCTTCTCGGTGATGCAGAACGGCATGGTGCTGTGCTGGCCCTTCAGAGCCCGGTGGTTTCTGCTGTAGCTCGAGAGGATGGCATTGAGATCGTGACCGGCGGGGAATCTTCCTCTACGCTGCTGGCAGGAATTGTGATCAACTCGGCCGGGCTTTCGGCGCCTGAATTGGCAGGCAGGATGGTGGGATTTCCTGATGCTTTGGTACCAAGTTCTTATCTCGCCAAAGGCAACTACTTTTCTCTTGCGGGTAAGTCGCCCTTTTCACGTCTCGTGTATCCCGTTCCGGAAATGGGCGGACTCGGTGTCCATTTGACGCTCGACTTGGGCGGACAGGCGCGCTTCGGCCCGGATGTGGAGTGGATTGAGGAAATCGACTACCACGTCGATGTCGAAAGAAGCCGGCGCTTTTATGGCGCGATCCGCAAGTATTGGCCAGGACTGCACGACGGCGCCTTGCAACCGGCCTATTCGGGCATCAGACCGAAGATAGTCGGCCCGGGTAAGCCAGATGCGGATTTTCAGATTCAGGGGCCAGCAGACCACGGGGTTGCCGGCCTTGTTAATCTTTTCGGTATCGAATCGCCGGGCCTTACGTCATGCTTATCGATTGGTGACGCAGTGTGCGAATCGTTGGGCCTGACGCAGTGATTCTTATTTCTTGAGTCACCGGGTTTGTCTGCTGCGCCTTAACGGCTGTCGGGGATGGCTGGTTATTCAGACAGGCCGAATAGGGTGCGGGGATCTATGCCTGCCGTTCCTCAACCCAGTGAGAGTCAGGACCATAGGACTCATTGCCTGACTCCATGACAATGGTCAGTGTTTCCCGGTTCTCTGGCGTGTCCGGATGCCAGAGGCCTCCTTGGATCGGTTCGTCGGCAATACTGCGGCGCCCAACAATACTCCATGCGACCCGAATTTCGTTCATAGCACCACCCCAATGCGATTTCACAATGTCGCGATTGTGAACGACTGGGTGGCAATTTCCAAGACGGCTGGGCAGAACAGCATAGTGCTGCCATCGGCGACTTTTTCCAGAGGATGCTAATTCGAGCAATCCTCAACGGGTCAAACTTCGTGCTGCGATCAAAGGGCGCAGGCGGGTGTTGCGAAATCCAGTGCGCAGCCAGATGGTGATGGGCCGCACGGGGCGATTTGCAGGCCGACGTCGACGATCTGGCGGTTGATCGATGGTTTCTTGCTGAGCTACACCACCGTCGGACTTGGTCGACTCCCGAAGCACCTCGGCCTCGAATGCTTCGACATCACGAACGCGGTAGCGCACCTGGTTGCCCAGCTTGAGAAACACCGGACCACTCGCTTCGGTCCGCCAGCGTTCCAGCGTCGCTTCACTGATCTGCCAGCGCTTGGCCAGCTCGGTTTGGGTCATGCATCGCCCGTCCATTTTGTGCGTCCTTCCGCATGAGTTGTCAGGATTGCTATGAAGGCGCTGTTTGCAGCGGAAGGCAAGCGCAGGTGTGCTCGTAGGGTTTTCGGGGCCGATGCAGTACGACGATCAGACAGGAGCGCTAGGTTGTTCTTCATCCGCTTTCAGCGTCATGTACTCCAGCCGCCACTGCGTAAGTAGTCTTGCCTTGCTCACGATTAGATCGTCTTCGGAGATGGACATACATCCCTTCAAGGCAATCCCGTTCCATATGCCAGTGGCTTGGTCGAAGTATTTTTTCGAGAAGAGATCCTCGATAGCCGCTTCGAGTTTTTCCACTTCATCGGCGGTTTGTTCTGGATCATCACCCGGTGGATAAGCGAGAACGATCTTCAAGTCGTAGGGGCTGCCATCGGTGTGATCGATTTCCTTGCTGCCATCCACATCGAAATAGACGGCGGACAGCAGATTGCCGACGGGTTCGATGATCTTCGCGAGACGTTTGTCGACCTTGAACTGGGATAAGCGATCCACGAATGGGTCGGGGAATGCTGCACGGTTGTAGCGCACACCCAACCATGAGCGCAGTGCCGACAAGGATTTTCCGGGAAACGAATATGCGGGATCCGGAGTGAATGCGGCTAGCTTCTCTTTGAGAACAACGGTCTTGGCTGTGGCAACCAGTTCGACGACAGCGGGGGTGTTGGCTCGCAGCACATCCACGTGCAGTGTGCGAGGCGCTTTCGCCCAGAAATAGTTACCGTTGCCCTCTGGCAGATGGCGGCCAATGATGATCTCTACATTCGGCTCGACCTGCAGATCATGGTTGGCCAGGTCGCAATCATGGCTGATGACGACCGCGCAGGTCGAATCAGGTGTTTCTGGATGGGTCAGGCCCAGCGCCCGGATGGCATCCTCCGTGAGGACGTGCCCCTGACGCCACGGTGTATCTCGAGTCCAGATCACTGCCATACCATCCATGCCGGTCAGACGTCTTCATTGAGTGCGGGGCGGCCCATGTCTGCAACATCGGGGCGCGAAGGCGTTCTGCCGCCAAGCAAGGCGTCGAGTTTTTCTCGTGCGGACGCGCCACGTTTTTCGATCCGGACGAGTCGTTCGGCAGTTTCTTTGCCGTCGGCACCTTGTCCAATCAGTTCGACGAAAGACTTGCCCTGCGCAACGGTACGATCGAGCGACAGCGCGGTCGGTTTGAAACCGGCCTCGGTGAATGCACGTGCGGCAGCGGCCAGCTGTACGAGCTTGTCCTGGTGCTGCTCTTTGGGGGTTTCGCCACTGAGCCAGTTGTAGAGCGTTTGGCGCGATACGCCGAACACCGCCGGCAGATGGGACATGGTCCGACCGAAGCCGGCCTTCACCTCCTTCATCAGTTCGGTGTAGGGCGCGTAGGTATCCTGTGCTGCCGCCAGCTCGACCTTCAGGATCGCGAAGGGACTATAGCCCTGGCGCGACATGACGAAGTGCACACCCTCGATACCACCGGTGCCGCCTCCGCCGAAGCATGGGAGTGGGCCTCCCTCCGCAACGGTGGACCGTCGGTAGATTGCGGGAACCGGCCGGTAATGGGCGTGGGCGTTGATATCACCAACAGGAACTGCGAGTCCGAGCATGATCACTTGTCCCAGGCGGTAAATGCGTATTGCGTTGCGGTGGTCTTAAATGCGGTGCCGATGACCTTGTGGATGGCGTCGAGATGTTCGGCAACCGCCTTCGTCGAAAACGCTTCTCGACCTTCCACGAAACCATCGTTGTCGAGGATGGCACTGTTTCCGACGTAGGACGTAAACCTTTCCGGAATCTCCATGTTCCCTGGCTGGATATCCGGGGGAAATGCCAGAGGGCCTTCTTGTATGGCAACCCGACTCAGTAGCTTGATGTTCCCGATCTCGTTCATTGCTTCCGTAAAAGAATAGAGTGGGCGTCCGCCGAGGCGCGAATTCAGACCTTGAACCTGCTCAACGAGGTACTGCTCGATGGTTTCTCCAGTTTGCGGCATCACTCGATCGAGATAGCGAAGGCCAACGCGTTCGGTGAATGCCAGCTTGACTGCATCATTGACGATGTTCAGCCCCGCTAGGAAGCAATCCGAGAAGGTTTCGAACTGGCCGTAATTGGTCGACTGAAGGGTGAGGCTCTGACCGTCGAGGATGAAGATGTGCGTTTTTTCGACGTTGCCGAGCAGGAATCTTTCCTGCTGAACAGGGGTCGGGGCCGGCGGTTGGCCTTCTTGGGCAGTGATTTGGATCGAGATAATGTGCTGGCGATCGAAATCGGGATAGCCAGCCTGACGGAAGCTCTCCTGTATGCCGGGCAGGAAGTCGGCCAGCTTCAGAATTGGGTTGAACCGCACCTGGGCCAAAGTTAGGTACACGGGCGGGTTCTTGAGCGGGGTTCCCATCTATTGATTACCTCCAAGTAACCGACTGCAGTTTACAGTTTGGTTGACACTTTGGCAAATTTTCTTTTTGGGCCGCCTCTTGGTGGCGATTGCCATGGCCCTGAGTGTGATTGCTGTTCGCGGAATCGAACTCGGACATTCCCCTTGGCTGGATTGCGGCGCGGTGCGTGGGCGGGGGTGGTAGAAGTGCGAAAAGCATCCTCCGAAGCCCCTTCCGGCCTCAATCCTTCCTAAAAAACCCGAAATGCTTTAAGATGCGGGTTCTTCAGGTGGAGTTTCTCCACCACCAATACCTTAAAGCCCGAACTCGTTTCGGGCTTTTTCACGTCTGCCCGCAACGCCAGTACTGGCGTGGTTTCCGGGTTCCGCCTCTTGAGCACACTTTACCCGAAGAGACGAATTTTGGCCCGAATTTAACCGATTTCTCTCTCCATTCTCCGCGAGCCTCTTGAACATACAAGAGGCGCTGTCATGGAAAAACAATGGGTTACGTTGGCCTGGTTTTATCCGGCGACTGCTCCCCAACGGAGATTTGAAATATGAAATGCCGCCACGCAGATCGGCCAGAAGCAAGATCTTCAAGGCGTAGCTGGCGCATCGACAGCACCCTTGCCACCCTTCACAATTTCCCTGATCAACCTTGCCAGCGCAGCCATATCGATCTGGATCTTGGCGCCATCCGGATACATGGTCACACGCGCCACCAATTTGAAAAGCAAATCGGCCACGCCGAAATCGGTGAACAAATGCCACGCATCATCCAGTCGCTGTAGTGATTGCCGGATACGCTAATCCCCAGTCTTTCCCACGCTGGCTGGCGATGTACTGGCTACAGCTATCAATTTGCGCCGCCAGGGAATTGAATTCGCTGGGCTGGGTGTCCGCGACTGACACGCGTGCATACACCGCACAACGCACGGTGGGTTGTGGTGTGTCGGATGGGGAAGTCGGGGTAGTGTGGCTCACAGGCGACATCATCTCAAACAACAGGGGGGTGGTCTGCAGCCCTGTCTGGATTCTGGAGTAGCCACGAGATGGACGGATCCGTATAATTCGACCATGGCCATCCTATCGACCACATTCGGGCGTGTTGAACTCTCCGGCAAGGAAGCCGAGCGGTTCCAGCGCCACATGACTGAAGACCAGCCCAATCTCGCGGCGAAGGCTTCGCTTGCCCGCGGGAAGGCTATGTTGGCTCGCATAGCCTCTTTCCGCCAGACCAAGGTTAGCGGCAAGCGTTGAATCTTGCCGAAATGATTTTCGGCGAAGACTATTCGATCCGTCTGCTCGACCCATCCGACTCGACCTCCGGTTTCAAAACTGGCGACCCTGCGGCTCAGCCTCTGAAAAGCTTCCTGCAAAATCAGGCGCAAGAGTTTCATCAGCATAGCATCGCCAAAACCTATGTCGCCCTCGGGGAAGCGGGCGATGCGACTGACAAATTGCTCGGATTCTTTACGCTCATTGCCAGTGAGATCGATATTCGTGGCGGGTATGTCGTCGATGACCCCACGCATGCCAATCGCTATGCATCACTTCCTGCCGTAAAACTGGCCAGACTGGCCGTCGATAGCCGTTTTCGTGGTTTTCGGATCGGGGAGGCCTTGGTGGATTATTCGCTGGCGGTGGTTGTAGAAAATGTGGTGCCGTATGTGGGTTGCCGGTTCTTGGTAACGGATGCCAAGCAACCTGCTGTCGCTTTTTACGAGAAGATGGGATTCACTCTTCTCGATACCGAGGACAACCGGAAACGGGAAAATCCCGTGATGTTCATTGACCTCTTGAAGTGCTGACCATCTCTGATGGCGTAATAGTGAGTTGTCAGAGAGCCTAAGCTGACTACAATGCGCACGAGGCAGGTAAATCCTGAGCCCGCCGGGACGCCAACAAAGGTATCCTAAGCGCGCTGTAAGCGCGTCGGCCTCGGGGGCTGCCACCCTTCTTGGCTCCGTTGGCAGGGCCAATTTTATTTGTGGCGATGGCAGCACATATCTATCTGGACGAAAGTGGCGATAGATGCCATCCGGGATCTGGCCAAGGGCTGATATCGCCCAAAACGAGACTATTTCTTCTGGAATAATAGTGTATTATTATTTCCATAGAAATGGAGGCTGATCATGGGTACATCTGCTCGCAATCACGCCGTAAAGCCAGACCCATCCTCGGTGTTGTCTAAAGCCGTAGCCCGTGCTGCTGAGCGGCTAGACATCTCGCGCGCCTTGCTGGCCAAGATCCTGGGCGTCAGTCCACCCACGGTGACCCGCCTCTACAACGGCGACTACAAGCTCGACGAGCGGCGCAAGGAATGGGAATTCGCTTTGCTGTTCGTGCGCGTGTTCCGATCGCTGGACTCCATCATCGGCAATGAACAGACCGCACGTCAGTGGCTCAACAGCGAGAACCGGGGGCTCAATGGCCGCCCAGTGGACCTGATTCGTCAAACAGAAGGGCTGGTCCGTGTCGTTCACTACCTGGACGCCTCCCGCGGTCTCGTCTGAGTCCTTCGCCTGGCGTGGGCAGGTCTGGCGCATGGTGGAGTCCCAGCATATTGCCGCCACCATGAAGCTCGTCGACAATCGCGACGAGCAGGATCTGCTGGAGTCCTTGCTGGAATCGAGTAAGCCCCCTCAACCCGATGAGACTACGGGGCTAGACTATTCGCTGGCCACGCCGTTTCGCTACGACCCCAAGCGGGGCGGGTCACAATTTCGGGCGGTGACGGACCCGGGCGTATATTACGGGGCGGAATCGGTGAGGACGGCTGGCGCCGAGCTGGGTTACTGGCGCTGGAAATTTCTGAAGGATGCCACCGATCTTGAGCGCCTTGAGCCGGTGGCACACACAGCCTTTCGGGTGGAAGTGGCTACGCCAGTCGTTGATCTGCAGCGCCCACCCTTCGATGCAGATGCCGCCATCTGGCAACACCCCACCGATTACGCGCCGACGCAGCAGTTTGCGCGTGTGGCCCGCGAGGCCAACATTGGCGGCATTCTGTATCGGTCGGTACGGGATCCGCAGCCGTCGTGGTGCCTGGCGTTGCTGACACCATCCGGCTTCGCCAAATCTAAACCCCATGCAGAGCGGCAGACTTGGTACCTGGCAGTCTCACCGCATGAGGTGACGCTGCGGCGGGATACGGAATCGATGCAATTTTCGGCGGCGGGATGGTGAAGTTCTAGGGGTAATTCCTGGTCACGATCGCAGGGCAACGACTTGAAATTACGGACTATCGTGCCAAGCGTTGCTCATCTGCTTGGAGATTGTGTCGATGCGATTCATATGCCAAAGACAACTTGCTGCGCGCAACCCTTTACGGCAAAATCCGCGTCATTGTGCTACGGGACACTTTCCCGAAAACCCTCCAGGAGTATGACGTGCAACACCCGCGAGTCCACACCGACAAATCACTCAAGCGGCAGCCCGTAGCGGCGATGTCCTTGCGTGCGTTGTCGTGCACGCGCGGTGCGTCACCTGTTTGTCCGATCAGTGCCTCCGCTCAGTTTGGATACGAACACGATCGCGAGCAGCGCAACGGTTGGAATGAATACGCAATAAAACGCATCCGAGAGGGGAATGGGTAACCCAGCCCGACAGACCGAAAGGTCTCAGGCCACAAGGCCCGGATGCTCGAAAGGACTCCGGGCCTTGTGCTTTTCAAAGCCCGGGCAGTGAAAGAAAAGGATGACATCATGGGAATGTTCGATTACCTGAAGTGCAAGTACCCGTTACCCGGTGTCGGCGACAACGATCTGGAATACCAGACCAAGGACACGCCGGCGCAGCTGATTGACCACTATGAGATTCGCGCGGACGGCTCCCTGTGGCATCTGAATTACGACATCGAGAACAGGAGCGATCCAAATGCGCAGGGGATCGCTCGCCTGGTGGGTATGTTGGACCGCGTCAACGAGCGCTGGGAGCCCGTGCCGATTACTGGTGAGATTCGCTTCTACTGCTACGTCAGCGAAAACCAGTGCACCGAGTTCTCGGCTTACTTCGTGAACGGCATGCTGAACTTCCTGACGCCAATTGGGAAGGAGTCCATCTCCGTGAAGACGCGAGTGAAGCTGCGTTCCGGCCGCGAAGCGGAAGTAGAGCCGGCCAAGGGTATCCACGGCACGCTGCTATTTTCCGTGGCGGGCGATAGGTACTTCCTACGTGTACGTCACGGAACAGAATTTCGAGACTACCCGCTGACCCACTCCGACCTGGAAGTTCGCATCGTCGACAACGATGCCTTTTTCTATCATGCGGTGGACGACCTCTGGCTCGATCATGCGCCGGAAACGCTGGGATTGGAGATCGTGAACGTGGCGGAGGGGACATGAAACAACGAACTCGCTACTGGAGCTCCACCTCGTTTGGGGACTGGATTCGACGCACCGCAAAGCCGCATATCGAAACCGACGGGGGCTGGCGCGATTGGGAAAGGGATGCAAAGGCCCGGAACCCCCTACGTTTCTGGCTTGCAGAGGAGTTCCTCGATAACTTACAGGACTTCTTGAGCTGGCCCATGGATCGGCTGCACGATCTAACGTACTGGATCAACAACCGGTTCGTCGAGCAAACCCATGTATGCCGTACCGGGCTAAAGAAGGGGGAGTGGCACGAGACCGGCGAGCGCATGCTGCACGGCCTGTTCAACGAACTGGTCTGGTTCGTTAGCGAGCAGAAATCTTGGATGGAATACATCAGCCATTCCGGCAAGTACCGCCACCTTCCGTTCTGGAAGACAAAATGGCCTTTCCGCCACTTCACCAACTTCAACTATCCCGAGCTGGGTCTGGCGTACCTGGAGTGGGAGAAAGGCCTGGTGTACAACGAAGGCTGGTATGGCTATCACGACCGCGAGTTCTCTGACGCGGAAAAGGCCAACTACCCGAACTACGGACAGAGGACGCCACAAGCCAAGGCTGCAATGGAAATTGGCGAGCTCTACGACTGGTGGGTGAATGTTCGCCCGAAGCGTCCGGATCCGATGGATGCGGGTGGCTGGTCGGCCTTCTGTAGTTACATGCGCGCCAAGTATGATGACGCTGTCTTTCATGAAGACTGCACGGACGAAGAGCACGTCATGAGCAAGCAAGCCCTGGATAAAACCAACGAGATCGAGCAAGCTTATGACGATGAAGACACCGTCATGATGAAACGCATGATCGAGATTCGCGGGTCGCTGTGGACCTGACCCGGAAATGCAGAAGCCACCCTCAGATGGCCTCGCGCCCAGCTGCCGAAGCAAATGGGGGAGTGTGCGCGAACTCTATTCCACCTTGGCCAACTGTGGCAATCAGAAATTGGCTCCCTGATCGTTAGGGGCTTCCCTGAAATAAGAAACTGTTGGCTTCCGCCCCAAACTATGCCTTCATAGCGACATATTCCCAACTTGATTGCTCATGAGCTATGCACTCTCCGCTTGAACTCACCCCAGACGGTCGCCTGTTGGTCCGCCGCCAGATCGAGACCCCGGAAGGCCTTCGCGAAAAAGTTACCGATATCACCGCCCAGGCGCATCACTGGCTTGACAGCTTGGTAGTTATCCAAGCCGACACACGCCTGTCTGCCATCTTCGAACTGCTCAAAGCCAATGACGCCTTGAAGGCAATCTACACGCGCCATTGGGTACACGACTATGTGGCACGTTACGAGGCCATCCGGTCAGGCGAGGTGGTGCCTGCCCCCCGCGAAAATGCAGATCCGCAAGAACCCGCGCTGGAAGCCTTGGTGGTGTCGCTGCATCAGGAAGTCCGGTTACCCAACGGCTTGTTGGAGACGATCACGACCGCCCTGGACCCAAAAACACAAGCAGCGACAGGCTACTTGAATCTTGTAGATGGTACTGACGCCCCGTTGGCCGCTGACGGCTCACGCCCTTACATTGTCAAAGAATCCTCGAGCTATTGGCATGTGAGTGGCCGATCCGTGCCCTTCACGCAAGACACCGAACGCTGGGGTCGGCAATACAAGGCAGGCAGCCACATCAGTTACTCAGTCAGCGCTAGCTTCGACCGCTGCATCGCTTTGCCCCTCTGCATCGGGGCGGGCGTGATGACGCTGGAGATCCGAGGAATGCGCAGAAAAGATCGATTGACGGTCAGTGTGCCGCTGGGCTCAGACCAAGAGCCGCCGCCCATTACACTGCATGAATTGATCGGTGCCATCACCTACGATTTCTCCTTCCATGGCGGACCGCAAGAAACACAAGTTGCCATGGATGAACTTCGGCAAAGCTGCCGCGAACTGGACGATGAGCGTCACGCTGAAGACCTGCGCTTTGGCATGGCCCACACGTTCTGCCCTGACAATGGCTTCCATCATCGTGAAGCGCATGCCAGGGAATTACAAGATCGCACTCGGTATTGGGACCTCGCACAGGTCATGGCGCATACCGGCTGGACGGAGGCCGAGATCAAAACCCGGTGCAGCCAAGGCCGACTGATGGAACTCAGCGCTTATGCCACGAACACCACACCCCATCGTGATGTTTATCCCGCAGCGCAGTTTGCGTCGGGATTTGATGTCGAACTGTTCCGCTTCTTGAACTGGGTGGCCAGTCAGTCTTGCTCGGACTGGGCCACTCAAGGGTTCCTCTCCGAGTGGACCACCCGGGATCAGGCGGGTGAGATGATCAACGGCTGGTCCGTTCTGGCCTTGCCAGATGTGGCGCTGGATTATGAAGAGATAACGGATCCAGTCTTGAAAGGCTACGGCAATTCCCGTGCGCCGCTGCGACAAGTGTTCGCGCCTGACTCACCCAAGACTGCCTTGGTTTGTGCATTTGAGACATTCGCTGAACAGCGGCGCCTGGATTATGAGCGGCGCGATGAACTTGAGGATGAAGAATGACCGATTCTGTAACCCCTTCGGGGAAGGACGGCGAGCAGAGCGATGCTGGCGATGCAGAGTTACTCCGCTGTCACGAACTGACCAGCAGCGCCTTGCAGAAGCGATCCTGTCGCCGCCAGAGCCATCAGACGCACTGTGCCGTGCCATGACGCAACACAACAAGTTGCTGAGATCGCGTATGGCCTCCACCCGAAACTTCGAAGAAACGATGGTGGCATGGATGCAAAGTGATCCTGCTTTTGCGCGGGCGATGTTCGGCGAATTAATCATGCTGTTCGTGGATGGAGATCATAATGCGGCCAAACTCGTGCTACGGGATCTGGTGACTGCCACGATCGGCTTTGAGCAGCTTGCCCAGGAGATCGGCAAACCTGTTAAACGTCTCCGTCGGATGCTGTCGTCGTCCGGGAATCCGAGTCTGGCATGTATTTCGACAATCGTCGCGGCGTTGAAGAAGTGCCTGCAGCTTGATCTGTCGGTTCTGGGAACCCTCCGCGAACGCCCCGAACGCATTGTGAGCATGACCATCGGTCCAGACATGCAGACCGGGCGCATCGATCCTGACTGGGTGGACGCCACGACCGAAGAGGACATTGCTCGTCAAAAAGCCTACGACGAGCTTGCTGATCAACGCTACTTCTTGGTGACACCGGAGCAGTACGACGCCTTCTTGAAACTGCTCGATCGACCAGCGCAGCCGAACCTGGGGCTGGAACGGCTGTTTTCACGGAAGGGGCTGTGGGAAAGTGATGTGGATGACAGACCTCCGGCCAGAGGGTCTGACGGGTAACCGTTACTCTTGAGGCCCATTCATTGTGGATGCACGCAACAGGGCAGGTTCGAGTGCATTTCGCAGGTTGGTTGGCCACGATATCCGGCAACGCTTGCTGGGACAGTTCGTTCTTCCTGAGAAATCCTTTTTCAGCGGCAGAGAGTGGCATGTAAGGGGTCGATCTGCTAGACTCCTATTGTTCCTACGTCATGCAAGCTTTTTGTGGAGAACGTTATGCAGGCCGTCAACATTCGCCAACTGAAATCTAACCCGAGCACAGCACTGGCTGCTGCGCGCGAGGACGACATGGTCGTGGTGATGAACCGCGATCACCCGCAGGCGCTGCTGGTCGATCTGCAGAAATTGAGCGTACCCGATCTGCCTGCGGTGCGCGTGGCGCTGGCGGTATCGCTGTTCAGAAGCGGTGCGGTGTCGGCGGGCTTTGCCGCACGCATGGCCGACAAGCCGCTAGCCGAAATGTTGACGCTGCTATCCAGCCAAGGTATCTCGCTGACAGGTGATGGGAAGGCTGTTGCCGAAGAGGCCCGAGAGGAAATGCGCCGGGCGCGTGATTGGTTGGCGAAGCCGGCTGCGTGACTCGGCGCGTCGTCATTTCGGATGCCGGGCCGCTTATTGCAATGGCCCGCATCGGTTCGGTGGATTTACTCCACAAGCTATTCGGGCGTGTAAGCATCACTGACACCATACGCGATGAAATCTTGCCCGCAGCATCCTGTTTTGCCGATGCCGATTTGCTGGCGCGCACGCTGACGGAGGGCTGGATCGAGGTGGTGGGTACGCCGCAAGACGAATGGAAGCTGCTGAACCCCGGCGTCGATGCGGGTGAAGCCAGTGCCATTCACATCGCGTCGATCTGGCGCGATGTCGGCGATGACGTGCTACTGGTTATGGACGACCGCGCAGGACGGCTGGAGGCGAAGAGCCGTGGCATCACATTGATTGGTACGGCAGCGGTCATCGGTCTGGCCAAGAGCGAGGGGCTGATTCCAGCAGCACGCCCGCTGTTGGAGCAGTTAGTACGGTCCGGTTATTTCATCGGCCCGTCCATCATTGCGGCAGTACTGAGCGACGTAGGCGAATAATCGCGCACTGTCAGATTGAGCCGTGTTGTTGCACGTGTTATTGCGCTGAATCGTGGTTCAGCAAGTGCAGTGTGCATGGGCATCTTTGCTTGCGCAGCGGAGTCATCTGTCAGGTCATCAAACAAATCCTGAGATTGTTCAATCGACACGATATTTCTGGGCACATCCTGCTGAATGTCGGCCAGTACAAGTTGTGCGAAAAGGGAATTCATGGATGGCTCAGATTATTGGCCTTGAGCGCGGTCCAGGTAGCCACGCACCATGAGCAGACCGGAAACCCCCAATTCTTTCACGACCTCTACCGGGGTTAGGTTGTCGAACGCCTTGTTACGTGTCGTCATCCAGCGATAGGCCAATTCTCGGTTCTGAGGAAATAGCAGGCGTAAATTTTTGTGGATCTCCAACAAATGGCCCACACGCTCGTACTGATCCCTGCTGGTCCCGATGGGCTTACCTCTGCGGTAGTTGGACAATGCCGCCCGATTGCTGGCAGTAATACCGAGTAGTGCTGCCTGATCTTCGGTGCTCAACTTCCAGTGATCGAGCAGGATTATGACCTTCTTGGCCAAAGCACCGCGATCTTGTGAGGCAGGTACTTCTCGGTCAGCTATAGTGCCCATGGCTCATCGCTCCTTCTTGATATTCGGCTATAGGGCAAGTATGACATTGAAGATATTGGTACATACAGCCACCCTTCAGAAACCCGAGAATATGCGGCAGTCATCCAGGATGACAGTCAGCGCGTAGAAGTTCTGCTAACGTGGGAATATCGGCGCACGCAATAAATCGGCAGAAGGAGATCAGACTTCGACAACAAGATTTGGGTTGAAGTCGGAATTCTCAGCAACTCCAGTAATACCGACATAACCCCTCGGGTTGCACAGGACACGGGTTCCGGCCATCTCGTAATCCAAAGATTCGTGTGCGTGCCCGTGTATCCAAAGGGACATTGGTCCAAAGAGTGCCGATAGCTCGGATGCGAAGCACGCCGAAAGCAGATCGTTCTTGTAACGCTCAGCGACCGAGCATGCAGACGGAAGATGATGCGTTACAACCACTGTCACGCCGGTCCGCGGCGTTTGTAATGCCGTCTCCAACCATGCTCGAGACATTTTGTGCAACTCGAGCGAATTCGCTGCAGTAAATTTATGAGAGCCTTCGCGGATGAGCCGAAAATCGTTGAGTCCGCGCTGAGCTTCCCGCATACAGGCTGATTGATAACTGTCACCGAACAGCTTGAAATCCGTCCACAGCGTTGTGCCCAGAAAGCGAACCGGGGTTCCGCTCCTAAGGTCTCTGAATTCAACCGCATCGTTATCGAGCAGGCGAAAGCCCAACTGATCAGCACGCTCACGAAGCCTGCTCAAGGTTAGGCGTCGATCGGATTTGTAATATTCGTGATTGCCGGGCACATAGATCACAGGAACATCAGGAACTGCGAATGTCTCCGCTGCCCATTCCAGCCCACGAACGCCCAAACCGATATCTCCTGCCAGTACGACGACATCAGCATCATTGGGTGGCGGCGTAAATCCGGCAAACTCGAGATGAAGATCGCTTAAGACATGAATCCTCATGTAATAACCTCCGCAACGTAACGCTCATGATCCCGTGTAATTGTCGACTGCATTTTGCCCTTCCTTGAATTGATTCAGAATATTTGCGCGTTGTCCGTAGTGGTGCATCCCTCATTGGCCACCAGGGAAACCCGCTTAGGGACTCGCGGTGAGCGTGTTGGCAGACAGCTGGAATCAGAAAGAAGCATTCGACGCTGGGCCTGCCAAGAAGAGAACAGCTTGCCACGCAGGACCTGGCTAACACCTATCGTGAGGCGACCCGATGTAACGGCATCAAGCAAGTCTGGAGCCAGCAGTATCAGACGAGAGATCTTGCTGGCCTGGGCGAGATCGATGCCTTCTACAGCAGCGATCTCGGTCATCGATGAGAATCGATCTTCATCCAACAAGCGTTGCCAGTGATGCGCGAGGCCAATGGTCTGCAATAGCTTGCTGTCCGCTTCGGATTCTTGTGCATTCTGCTCCTGGCGTGCCTCCAGTGAAAATTCCTGCGGTGCATCGAACGGTGTGATCACCTGCTTTTTCACCGTCCTTTTGACCAAATTCCAAGGCACGAAGGTTTCCAGTTGCACGCCACCCGCCGGAGTCGGCTGCGCCCGTGTAATGGGGTTACCATTTTGCTGGCCACGGCTTTTCTTTGGCATGGAGATCTCCTACCTGAAGCGCTCAAGCAACTGACGTTGCTCGGACCACAGCGCCGGAATGTCGTTGCGCATCAACCAAAACAAGGTCAATTGCCGTGGTTGGCATCCCGCCATCAATTGCTCAATGATGGCGGGGGCAAGGCGTGCCAGGCGTATCACCCTGCCGACTGTGGTCGACTTCAACCCTTCGGCTCGAGCGATGTCGCCCACATTCTTGAAGGCGCCGGTGTCGAGCAGCGTATGCCAATGCACGGCTCGTGCAACTGCCTCAACGATGCGGACGTCGTGGCACGATTTCTTCCCATCGATGAGCAGCTTCCCCTTTTTGCGCTTGAATTCCAGAGGCACGAACACGTCAGACGAGCTCATCACGCTTCCACCTCCAGTAGTTCGGCACCAATCCCTGACGGCGCAAACTCGCCGATGAGAGCATCCCAGCCCAACTCTCTCCACCGGACCTTGATGCCTTGCACTTCGCCGACATGAACGAGATCGATGCGCTCGATCATCAGGTTGGCGATGCGGTGGCGCTCGACCGGAAACAATTGGTCCCAGACATCGTTGAGCCGTTTCATCGCCATAACGATGGTTGCTTCATCGACCAGCGCGCCGTGACGCTGAATGTGGCTGACCACTGAAGAAATAGATTCGGGGCTGGTCAGCACCGTACGAATCTGGGCGACGACTGCCGCCTCGATTTCCGGTGCAGGCAGGCGTTCGTACATCTTGCCCGGCGCACCGAAGCGGCTTTCGGACTTGGATACGTAGTAGTGATACAGCTGCCCTTTCTTGTCCGTGTAGGTCGGGTACATCCGCTCGCCAGTCGGCGTATAAAGCAGGCCGCGCAGCAATGAGTCGGTGCGCGACCTGGCTTTCGTTTCTGCTGCGCGCGTGTGCGCGTCTGTCGCCAAGATGGCCGCCACCTTGTCCCAGATCGTACGGTCAATGATGGCTGGGTGCGCGCCGGGATACCAAGTTCCCTTGTGCGAAATCTCGCCGAGATAGATGCGATTGCGTAACAGCTTGTGCAGGTATTTCTTGTCCATGCGTGACCCTGCACGGGCTTGGCCGTCTCTGGTCGTCCAGGATTTGGTCGTGATGCCTTCTGCGGTCATGGCAGCGGCAATCTGTGTCGTGGAGCCGATGGTCAGCATGTCTGCAAAAATCCGGCGAACAACGGCTGCTTCAGCCTCGTTGATAACGAGCTGGCGGTTATCGACGTCATAGCCCAAGGGCGGCACACCGCCCATCCATAGGCCCTTGCGTTTGGAGGCGGCAATCTTGTCGCGGATTCGTTCACCGGTGACCTCACGTTCGAACTGCGCAAAAGACAGCAGGACGTTGAGCATCAGCCGACCCATCGAGGTGGCCGAGTTGATCTGCTGCGTGACAGCACTGAAGCTGACATTGCGCCGATCAAACAGCTCCACCATTTTTGCGAAATCGGCAAGGCTGCGTGTCAGGCGATCAATCTTGTAGACGACAACAATATCCACCTTGCCGGCGTCGATGTCGGCCATCAGGCGTCTGAGAGCGGGACGTTCAGTGTTCCCGCCCGAGTAGCCCGGATCATCGTAGTCATCGGCTACTGGAATCCAGCCCTCGGCACGTTGGCTTGTGATGTACGCATGTCCTGCTTCCCGCTGCGCATCGATGGAATTAAATTCCTGGCCAAGCCGTTCGTCAGAGGAAACCCGGCAATAGACGGCGCAGCGCTTGCGTGCCTTGGTGCCAGCAATTTGAGTGTTGTCGTTCATCGCGCATTACCTTTGCCGGTCAAGCCGAAAAACATGGGACCCGACCAGTGAGAGCCAGTAATGTGTCGTGCCACTGCAGTCAGGCTCTTGAAGGTGTTGCCCTCGTACGCGAATTGACCGTCGGCTGTCACCGTGACCCGATGATCACGTTCTCCCCATTCCCGTAGTAGGACTGTGCCCGGTGCGAAATCAAACTCCCTTGGCTTAGCGCGCAGCTTGATCTTCGAGTGCTTGGCGCCGATCGCCTCCAGGCGTTTTCTGGTTTCGGGTGCCAGGCCGCCAAAGACCTCCTCCTGCAGTTTGTAGGCAAGACGAGATTCGACGTGCGTGCGGTTTGGGTAATCCGGACGACGGGGAAAGAAGCGATCCCACATTGCCCAAAGCTCGGACATGGGGAGGCAGGCTAAATTGGCGATTTGTGCAGCGACGGATGTTTGTTGTTCGTTCATGACAACTCCTGTTGTTGAGACGGGGTTGTATGAACGCGCTGGTCGGGCAGAAAGCCAAGGCTAACTTCTCTCTGGTGTGGCCCGTCGCCGACGAATGCACGGATGATGGCGGCGGCAAGGATGGTGGTGATTTCACCAGCACGGGCGCTGGCGGATATCTCCGAGGGTGATGCGAGTTCGAGGTTGTTCATGACGGCTCCGGGGAATTGCAACCGTCATGAATATTGAGCGCGATCCTCCGAAGCGGATGGCAACGCAGGGTAATCAAGATAACCGCAAATAATAAAAAGCAAGACTAACTTGCAAAGTGCAATACGCAAGAATACAATGCTGTTTTAGGAGGTCATCACCATGCTTGAAAAAATCTCGCAAAAGCTGATCGGCTACCGCGTCAAAGCGGCGCGCGATGCGAAGGGCTGGACGCAAGATCAGCTCACCCAAGGCCTCGGTTTGAACGACCGGCAGTCAGTCTCCGACATTGAAAACGGCAAGCGTGCGTTGAAGCCGGATGAATTGCTGGAACTATCCGATTTACTGGATCGGGACATCGAATACTTCATTGATCCGTTTGCTGTTGCTGGCGAGGCACAGTTTTCTTGGCGCGCAGCCCCGGAAGTTCCCGAAGACAGCCTTGATGGATTCGAACTGAAAGCTGGGCAGTGGATCGGTGTGCTGCGCTGGCTGCGCGAGCAGCAAGACAGTAAGACGAGCGTGCTCAAGCGTGCTTTGCGTCTGTCCGCACAATCCTCGTTCGAGGATGCTCAGGAGCGCGCCGAAAGTTTGGCCGCTGAACTCGACCTCGGCGTGATCCCAGCCGAGACCTTGATCGACAAAATTGAGCGCGAGCTCGACATTCCGGTGCTGTTCGTCGATACCGTTGAAGCCGACGACGGCAAATCCATCTCGGGGGCGACCTGTCACCTCGAAGAGATGGGCGTCGTCCTCATCAACCGCAATGAGACGGAGGCGCGGCGCTTCTACGACCTGGCGCATGAATTGTTCCACGCACTGACTTGGGATGCGATGAAGCCCGACCACCGCGAATCCAACTCTATTGAGGATCGCAACAAGAAGAAGCGCATTGAGCAACTGGCCGACAATTTTGCCGCCGCCTTGCTGATGCCTTGTGCCTCCCTCGACAAACTGATCGACAGTGATCGGCAAGACGATATCGCGCATCTGTGCGAAGTCGCAGCACTACTGCGCGTTGCACCAGTTGCCCTCGCGTGGCGGCTGTTCAACCTCAAGCGTATCAGCGAGGACACTCGCCGCAATCTCTCTCAGGAGAAGCAACGTTCATCCGTGTCAGGCCCGCCTAAGCGGTTTTCCCCCTCCTTCGTGCGGATGCTGCACGAGGCGCTAGAAAACGGGCGTTTGTCGGCGCGTAAAGCTGCCAAAGCCATGGGTCTTGGCCTGGGCGGTTTGACCAAGCTCTTTGCTCAGTACGACCTCGCAGCACCTTTTGAGCTGTGAGGTGCGAACTGTATGCAGAAAACACGAGTCTTCGCCGACACCAACGTCATCCTCGAGGCATTTCGAACCAATTGCTGGAAAGCGATCAGCAGTCATTTCGCCATCGAAACAGTCGAAAAATGCGTTGAGGAAACACTGACCGGAAATCCCGGTGATCCCCGGCATATCTCGGTTCCTCCGGCAGATCTGAACGCAGGCCTTGCCGCGCAGCATCCAGTGACGCGCAAGGAACTCGCGTCACTGGTGCTCACCCATCCTGCCTGCACCACGCTTGACGATGGAGAGAAGCACCTACTGGCATGGCTGGTCGCGAGCAAGCTTCAGCCCTCAGTGCTCATCGTTGTCACCACCGCCGACAAGGCAGCGTTGGTCGCCTCTCACGGACTCGGCTGGCTCGACTGTGCCCTGTCGCTGGAAGATCTCGCTCGCAGGGCCGGTGTCGGAAAAGGCAACATCGATGCCCTCGCTCTGCAGTACCGGAACGATTGGCTGTCGGGCATCAAGACCAAGATTCGGATGGGAATCATCCCGTGAGTAAAACGTAACGCTGGCGGCGTTGCCACTTTACGGGAGGCGGCCACTCAGCAATGTTCAAGGAGCAACTGGTGGCTAAAAAATCCCTAAAAAACAGCAAACACCTTGTCGATCTGATCGAAACAGCGACATTGCGAGCCATTTCGGTGCTGGCTCAGGTCGACCAGTTTATGTTTCTCGGTGTGCTGGATGCATCGAAGCCTGAAGACATCGCCAGGGCAGCGCTGATCGACACGCTTGCGTCCGTCAGGCGCGAGGCCATCGCCATTGCTGACGACGAGGCTGTGCGAATTCTGCAGTTGGCGCGATTCCGCACCGAGGAGATGCTCGAGCACGCCTATGCGGCCATTGAATTCGATGCCCACGCCGAGCTCGATTCCTTCGACCGTACTGCGGATGCGATGACTCGATTGGTCTGGTTGCGGGCCAAGGCACCGAAAGTCTTTGACCAGATCGAGACGATTTACCTGACGCATCACTTCCACGGGCACAAGAAATTCTTGGGCTTCACTGTCCGGGATGGTGATGGCCGGGATTTTGTATGGACAGAAGAAGTCGCCACGAAACTACACGAAGGTGTCGGCGAAATTCTCGGGTTGGACGATGAGGCCAAAGCAAGCTGCGAGGTCATTCACTTTGAAATGGATGACGGTGACGGCGACGCCAAACGCCGACTGCACTACTTGGTCGTCTACCACCCCGGAAAAATGCGCACGCTGCGCCAAATGAAAGATCGGCGACGCGACCTGCTGCTTTACATTCCGGCGCTGGAAGCCACGCTGGTCTACGACCCTGCCGACAATAAAGTCCACGTACTCTCCGACCGGCAGAGTACGGCGAAGCGACTGGCAGACCGGTTCTCGCTGATCGGATTCGACAAACCGCTCTCGAAGCAGCCAGTGGACGCCGTTAGTTACGAGTTGACCATGTTCAAAAACTGGGTCGATCTCAAGGCAGCCAAGGCAACCGGCGCATTGATCCAGGATGCGTGGATTTCGTCGCTGACCGTAACGCTCGGCCATACCCGGCACAGCGTCACCGTGGCACTCGCCAGCAGTGACAACATCTGGGGCGTATCCAGTCTTCACTTTGGCGATCACAACCCGCTGACTTCCTGCCGATCCGTCCAGGAGATAAAGCTGTCGTTCGTGATCCGATTCGATGGAGATTCGGAGTCGCGCGCACTGGACATTACCGTCGGGCAGCGTGGCTCCTGCAATTTGCTGACACTTCCTGATCCCCGGCTGCGCCGTTGCGGCGAAGATATTCTGACGTCGCTCGGTGTGATGAAGCGAGTGCAGCCAGCGAAGGTCGGCGCGAGCTTGGCGTTGTTCCGCGCAGAAATGAAGCTGCTCGACCTGACTGTTGACGAGGTCGATGGTCACCTACTCTCTGCGCTTGAGCTCCCAACCGCCGATCTGGTTAGCAAGGGGCTGCTGAAGAAAAAAACACTGGGCGACTACATCACCATTCCTATCGAGGACGATGATGGTCAATCCGGTTTCCGCCGCCTTGAAGTGCAGTTCGACAGCACCAGCACGTGGGCACACGATGATCTATCGGGTGAGCGCTACGACCTCACCGAAGGAGATATGTGCCGGTATTCGGTTGACAAGTCCTACCTGCGTGAGCGCTTGGATCAACTCCTCAATCATCAGTTAACCGACAAACCCGTCACTGCAGATGAACAGGAGCCATTTGTGCTCGGTTACTACCGCATGGGTGATCAGCTGCTGCCGGTTGCGCTGGTCTCGCGCCTCTGGGAACCGAAGCATGCCGACAAGATGGATACCGAATTGCGGCAGGCCAACCTCGGTTTGACCGTCGTCCTGACCACAACGATTGGGGCGCACCGGCGATTCCTCGGCCCGGGCATCGTGATTTCCTTGGAGGCGCTGGTGCAGGAAGTTGGCGGCGAAGTCTCGCTTGACTTGTCTCGCGTCGATGGCGAGGTGCGCCGCAGGCAGGCAACTGCCACCGTGACTGACATCCCTTGCCTGATCAAGGAGGACTCGCGGAACGCATTGCTGGTCGGCCCTTGGCCAGAACCTTGGACTCTCACGAAGAAGGAATGGGTCGACGTCGTCGAGGTTCTCGTCAGCGCATGGACGTCGCATAAGCGGAAATGCACCAAGCTGCAGCTTGAAGACGCGGCTGGCGGCACTATTCGCTCGATGAACGAACTCTTTCGCGGCGCATCGGAGTGGCGAAACTACATCCGGGGCGCTGACGGCAATGACAAACCCCGGTTGTGGGAACTCAACATCGGCGTGCCCGACAATCAGCCTGTGGCAAGCGACGCCAACGCATCTACCGAGGAGTCCGTAGTCGCGTGAGGAGCAGGTCTATGTAATTTCTGCGTGATCTCTGCGGGAACACTGCGAAATATCGCAGGCCCATATGCGAGGAAATAGGAACACCCCAACAAAAGGAGTGTTCCTATGCAAAACCAAGCCCCATCTGTTCAATCTGGACGGTTTCCCAACCGCTCCAATCGAGACGGTGCCACGCGCATCGCCATCGATGAAAACGAGCTCGCCACCCGCTGGGGGCT
>JAUXXJ010000030.1 GCA_030681195.1 Rhodocyclaceae bacterium | reverse complement strand
TATTCACTCGCACCACTGTTTCCGTATAGTCGGCGGTTCGATGTAAAGGCAGTGGCAGCAAGTGAAGACGCTCTTCGTCGACCTTGTCTTGCTTGCGACCATTGATCACCTCGACGATGCCTGCTAAAAACTCCCCATAGGCAGATACTGAGGCGAAGTCACTGTTACCACGTAACAGCAAGGCCTGTTCGATACGTCTTTTCAGATGGCCGTGAGGTGATTCAATAGCACCGTTCTCATGGCCTTCACCACGATTATTACGGCTTGCCTTCATGCCGTAATGGTTGCAAAGCTGCTCATAACGCAGGGTGACATCATCTTTGGCCTCTTTCGTTAAATTGCGATAGGCCGCAGACAGGCTATCGCTACGATGCTCATGCGGCGATCCGCCCAGCCGCCGAAGAGCATCCTGCAAGCCTTCAGACAGGGCCGCATAGGACTCACCACCACGGACAACCTTTACCGAACACCAGCCACTGAACGCCAGGCGAAAATGATAGAGCAGATGCGTGAATGGCTGGCCTGAAATGGTGATTATCACCTTCTTCAATTTCGTGAAATCAGAGAGCCCCATCCGACCGACGACCTGTTCCTGAAGAAACATCACATCTTTACCAGGGCCGTTGAGGGCCTTCCATTCACTCACCCGACGCTGCAAGGTGCGCAGCGTGCTGTCTTGATAAACGCCAGGGTGATCTTGCTGAAGTTTCTCAAAAAGTGTCACCGGAGAAAGCTTGCTCTGCTTTAGCAATAACGGCTCCAACTCTTCTTTCCACACATCCGCAAAAGGATCCAGCCTCGTGCGCCAATATCTCTTCTGCCCTTGGCTGGGTTGCAGCTCACCCTTGTCTATCCGCCGACCGGATCGCTCTGACATCCCGGCCTTGGCCGATGACCCCTCCTGACTCTTTCCTCCGTTTCGCTCTTTCATATACAACTTGACCTGTTCAAATTTTATAGGCGCGCCTGACATCAAAAACCTCCACTTGTTATAGTAGTTTTTGAGCAGATTCTACCAAATTGAACCGGACAAGCTAATTGTCATCTACCGGACAAGCTAATTGTCATCTAATAATGCAGATCCCTCCTGTTGAGACGGGCATGGCTCCTGTGTTACAAGATGCCTTGATTGTACAACATCCCGTTTTTATAGGGTTAATCGCACAATTTACTGGCTTGGTGTTACAAGATGACATCGCGGCGGCGACGCTTCGTCTGGCACAGTTGGGGCAGGATGTTCTCAACGGTTCAACTCAATACCAAAGAGGAGGCCCCAATGACCTGCAAATTCTCAATCTGTTCCAACCGCATGCGAAGCATATCCGAACGGTACAGTTGGTCGGATCACCGCCTGGCACGTGATGGTCTAACCAGCGAGGCCCTGATTGCAGGGGTGGCTCGCGGCAGGGTGGCAAACGTTTTCTCATCCATGCCCCTGAAAATGATCTTCAAGCAGATTGAGGGAGCCACGCCATGATCGACTACGAAACCTTTGCCCGCATCAAGAACCTTCATGAGCAAAAGGGGCTTGAGCCGACCCAGATCGCCCGTGAACTCGCCCTGGATCTGCGCACCGTCACCCGCTGGCTGACAGAGAAACGGTTCCACTCCCGCAATTCCGGTGTCCGGCCAAGCAAGCTCGATCCCTTCAAAGGCTCGATTCTCCGGCTGCTCGAAGCTCATCCCTACACGGCCCAGCAGGTCTTGCAACGGATCAAGGAGGAAGGATTTGACGGCAGGTACTCGATTGTTAAACGCTATGTCCACAAGGTCAGGCCCACCCGCAAGTCGGCTTACCTGACCCTTGCCTTTGCTCCAGGTGAATGCGCCCAGGTAGATTGGGGCTCTTATGGCTCAATCCGGGTGGGGGAAACCTCGCGCCGCTTGAGTTTTTTCGTCATGGTCCTGTGCTACAGCCGCCAGATGTATGTCGAGTTCACCGTTTCCCAAACCATGGAGCATTTCCTGGCCTGCCATGCCAACGCCTTTACTGCCTTTGGCGGGGTGCCTGCCAGGATCATGGTCGACAATCTGAAAAGCGCGGTCTTGCAACGTCCTCTGGGGCAGGCCCCGGTTTTCAATCCCCGATATCTCGATTATGCCCGGCATCATGGCTTCACCATTACCGCCTGTGGCGTACGCAAGGCCAATGAAAAAGGGCGGGTAGAAAATGGAGTCGGCTATATTAAAAAGAATTTCCTTGCCGGCTTAGAGTTGCCTGATTTCAGGGCATTGGCGCCTGCCCTCACACTCTGGCTGGATACCGTGGCCAATGTGCGTATCCACGGCGAGACCCGAAAGAAACCCGTTGAGATGCTGATAGAGGAGCGGCCACATCTTCTGCCCCTGCCTGCCAATCTCTACGATATCGGCACTGTC
>JAUXXJ010000018.1 GCA_030681195.1 Rhodocyclaceae bacterium | reverse complement strand
GCGCACGACAACAGCATCTCTTCGCGTTGCGCCAGCTTCAGCTTCGATTCACCCATCAGGTGACTCCCTCTATCCACTCAAAACCCGTAGCCTGCCTCATTTCACGTTACTTTACATGCGGGCAACTGAGATTTTTAGGTTAATGCAGCTTTTAGCATTTTCGGCCTGGGGTGCGACTCATCGCATCATGTGCCCTCGGAGCATAAGAAACCATCAGCCACATTTAAGCACTGTATGGCCACGCTCGGAATCCTCAATTATTGGCAGCTATGGTCGAGTTGTGTGATTTGGCTCACCGGCTGGTTCCAAAGAACAGCAGTCCTTCAGGCGTCAGGTCTGAAGGGAGGGTGGGCACGACATTCACCAGCGACAACCGCAAGCACCAGTGGATTGTCCGTCTGGCGCGGGATGTTAACGTCCAGAACGGTTTCAAGACTGATAGCGAATTGCTCCTGCGCTATCTCTGGATACATTGAAAAATCGGGGCGAATGTATCCAAGTCTCCTTCGCTGAGATACCCCTTACGGGCAAGTATGCGCGTACCTTTACCTGATCAATCTTAACTACGCAGCAATTCCCCAACGCACAACACGGAGGGATCGTTCTCACCGGAGGCGGCCATTTTCTCGAGGAAGTTCAGCACTTCCATGCTGGCCTGCTCCATGCGCCCGAGTTCCTTGACACCGGTGGCAATATCGCCGGCACGGTAGGCTGCCACGGCGGCGCGCCCATACTCATGTACACGCATGTGCGGCGGTTCGATCTCGGCATAGCCGGGCAACTTCGAGAAGCAGCCCTTGCCATCGCCCTCGTAATACCACTTGCCGAGGCGGCAGCCCTTGTGGCTGGCAAAATCGCTTGCCGTCTTGTCGGAGCGGTCGATGAACACCCGGTAGATGTCCTGCTTGAACACGAGGTGATCGGTTTTGGCGGTTTCGACAAAACTGCGCAGCGAAGTAGCGGCGAGCTTGCTGGTGAGATGTTCGCTGATCTTGAGCAGTTCGTCGATGCTGGCAAAAGCGCTTTGTCCCTCCTGCTGGATGACCGTCATTTCCTCCGGGTCAACTTGCGCCACCTGCTTGAGGCTGATCGCCTCCTGTTGCACATTGCTAACCAACAGGGAAATTTCGGCCGTTGACATGGTGGTGCGCTCTGCCAGCTTGCGCACCTCGTCGGCCACCACCGCGAAACCCCGCCCCTGCTCGCCGGCACGCGCCGCCTCAATGGCGGCATTCAACGCCAGCAGATTGGTCTGATCGGCCACTTCCTTGATGAGCTGGACGATGCCATTGATCTTGCCCGTACCTTCGTGCAACTTGTCGATGGCATCCGAACTCTGGTGTGCCCGCTCGATCAACTGACTGATCCGCCCGGTCAGTTTTTCGACGATATGTTTGCTGTTGGCCGTCTCGCCCGAGGAACGCACGGCTTCCTGCGTTTCGGCCTTCATCGACTGCGACATGCTGGCCAGACTGGTCTGCAGCGCCTTGGCGGAATCGGCAAACTGGCTCAGCGGATTGACCATGCCCTCGAACAGTTGCAGGCTTGATTGCATATGCAGACCCGAGCTGCGCAATTGCTCATTCTCTGCATTGAGCGCAGCCACTTGTTGGCTCAACTCATTTTCCTGATGCCGCAGGGCGCTTACTTCATCCTGCAGACGAGCGATTTCCCGATTTTTACTGGCGCCAAACATTATCTACTCTCCCGTCAAGACCGCGAGCAAGATACGCTGTTGATCTTGAAGCATCGTCAAAATTGTTTTACTTGGATATTCAGAATTTGTATCCGATAAGCAATCTGGCGCGGCGTCATACCCAACAGCCGCGCCGCCTTGGCCTGCACCCAGCCCGCCTGCTCCAGCGCGGCGATGACGCGTCCGCGTTCGCCCATCTCACCCATTTCTCCCGAATCGCCCACCGACATCGGTTCGGTAAAAGTCGGCGCTGACGGGACGGCATGCATCGTCTGGGTCATCGCGCCTTCCCGCCCGACAGAACCGACCGCCGGCGGACCCTGGCGGAAACGATCGAGCAGGATCAGGTCGGCATCGATCTGGCCCGCCTCGCTCATCACGGCAGCGCGCTCCAGGCAGTTTTCCAGTTCACGCACGTTGCCCGGCCAGGTGTATTGCGTCAAACGCCGGATCGCCGATTCCTGCAGGGTCAGTTTGCGCCCCTGCTGCTCGGCCACGCGGCCGATCAGGAAGCGCGCCAGTTCCGGCACATCCTCGGTGCGCTCGCGCAAGGCAGGCAGCGTGATCGGCATGACGTTGAGTCGATAGTACAAATCCTCGCGGAAATCGCCGGCATCGACGGCGGCTTCGAGGTCGCGATGGGTGGCCGCAATGACGCGCACGTCCACCTTGATGGTACGCGAACCGCCCACCCGTTCAAATTCGCCCTCCTGCAACACGCGCAGCAGTTTGGCCTGAAAAGCCGACGAAATTTCGCCGATTTCATCGAGGAACAGCGTGCCGCCATCGGCCGACTCGAAGCGCCCCTTGCGCGCGCCCACTGCGCCGGTGAAGGAACCCTTTTCATGACCGAACAGTTCCGACTCCAGCAAGTTCTCGGGCAGCGTCGCGCAGTTGAGGCGCACGTAGGCGCCGCGCGAACGCGGCGAGTTGTAGTGGATGGCGTTGGCGATCAGTTCCTTGCCGGTACCGGTTTCGCCACGGATCAGCACCGTGGTATTCCACTTCGCCACCATGCGCACCTGATCGAACACGCGGCGCATCTTCGGCGAGCGGCCGATGATGTTATCGAAACCGAACTTGCCGCGCACGGTACGGCGCAGGCTGTCGCGCTCTTCGGCCAGCGTCTGCTTCTCCTGCTCGACTTCGAGCGCCAGCCGCACGCTCTGGCCGATCAGGTTGGCGATCATCTCGACAAAGCGCGCCTGCTCCTTGAGTACGCCACCTAACTCCGGCTGCACCGCCAGCACGCCGAGCACGCGCGCGGCCGCTGAAATCGGTGCCGCGATGAAAGGCCGGTTGTGATCGTAGATGCCGAGACGATTGAGAAAACGTGGATCGCGACCGACGTTCTCCACCACAATAGTCTCACCGTCTTCGAACACCTGACCGAGCACGCCTTCGCCGGTCTGATAACGCACGGGGGTAAAAGCAGTGGCATCGACGCCATGCAGGGCGGTGATCGACAAATCGCCGCTATCGGGATCGGCCACCCCGACCAAGCCGCGCTGCAGGCCGGCTTCGGCCAGCACTTCGAGGACATCGCGCAAGGTCTGGCGGTAATCGAGTGAACGCGACAGCACTTCGCTGACGCGGTAGAGCGTGTCGACGGCAGAAAGACAGGTGCCTGCAGGATGGGCCATGTCCTTATTCCCCGCCATGACGGGTGGGCAGCACAATACGCAGGCGACAGCCCGGGCTGACCGCCGGATCAATCTCTATCGAACCGCCATGATCCATCGCCACCTGCTGCGCCATGGCAAGCCCCGTCCCCGCGTGCTGATGCGGGTTCTTGGTCGTGAAGAAAGGCTCGAAGGCTTTCAGATGCAGCTCGGGCACGATGCCCGGGCCGCTGTCCTCGATCTGGACCTCGACACTGCCGAGCAGGCTGCGTGTCGTCACCATCAATTCGCGATGTGGCCAGCCCTTGGTATTCATTGCTTCCAGCGCGTTATCGACCAGCGCCTTGAACATCGCGCGCAGACGAATCGGATAGCCATGGATCGACGGCAATACCGTCTGCGGCTTCCAGCTCACGCTGATACCAGCGGCCAACAAGCGCCCGGTGCTGAGATCAAGCACATCACGCAGAATCTCGTTGAGATTGGTGGTGGTAACCGCTTCACCGCTCGGCTCAGGAATCACCCGACGCAGACTGTCGAGCGCCTCGTTGCCGGTGCGCAGCACCTCCGAGAGCGCCTCCAGGGTGGGATCATTCTGGCCTCGACGTGACTGCATCGCCACCACCGACGCCAGCAAATTCAACGGCCCCTCCATCTGGAACAGCGCCGCCGAGAGGCTTTCGCGCAGGCCGCTGATGCGGTTCTCTTCCGACATCATCGCCTGCAGCGCGGCCATGCGCGCCTTCTCCTGCTGGATACGCTGCTGGGTAATCTCCTTGGCGATCAGCAGCAGATAAATGCTGTCCTGATGCGCAAAAAAAGTATCGGCGCCTTCCCCAACGCTTTTTACCCAAGTACCTGTACAGGAAAACCAGCGCGCACCCTTGCGGCCCTCGCTTTCGATGCGAATCTCGCGATCGGCAAACGCCTGCCGGCCGTCATGCGCCGGTCCCAGACCATGGCCCAGTTCGGCGCGCACGGCATCGAGAATGACACTGGCCGGCTCGACCATGCCGAGATCGCCCATCAGTTTTTTGTACGCGTGGTTATCGAGCACCACGCAATCCTCGCCATCGAGCAGCGCAATCGCCACTGGCGCGGAGTCGACCACCGATTCGATCAGCGCCTTCTGGTTATTGACCTGACACTCAAGGCGATGCAGTCCACTGACATCGCGATGAATGCCCAGATAGCTGCCCACCTGCCCGGCGGCATCGCGCACCGGGGTAATCAGCAAGTCGGCCAGATAGTCGCTGCCATCCTTGCGGCGGTTGATCAGCCGCCCCGTCCAGGGTGCGCCGGTGCTGATGGTTTGCCACAGCGTGGCATACACCGCCGGCGGCGTCGCCCTGGCCGACAACATCGACTGGTTCTTGCCGACCGCCTCGCCCGCCGCATAACCCGTAACCTTCTCGAAGGCCGGATTGACGTAGAGGATGTTCGCCTGTGCATCGGTGATCGAGATGGCGATGTCCGCTTGCGCAACCGCCTCGCGAAACACATTCGGCGGAATGTCGGACAGTTCAGTCACCGGCAGGACTTTTTTGCGTTGGCTCATGAGGACTTTATTCACAAAGTAGTAGCAAGGAATAGCCTCCTGTCTGCACGATCCATGCCACGAAAAGTCGGCGCTGGCGAGACGGCACAAGAATCGCTGCGAATGCCCTGTTTGTCAGGTTTGCAACCTGGATGTCGCAAGTGCGACAGTCGCCTGATATTCACCCTACAGCACAGAAAAGTCCCGCTTCAGTGCGGACTTGCGCCGCATTGCACCATTCTGGCGCATGAAAAACCCGGATGGCACGCTTTCTGCCTAGTGGGGTTTGGAGGCTATGCAAATCGATGGGTGAATTCCTCATACTGCTGGTAAGCACCGCGCTGGTGAACAACGTGGTGCTGATCAAGTTCCTCGGCCTGTGCCCGTTCATGGGCGTGTCGAAGAACACGGAGAGTGCCTTGGGCATGGGCCTGGCGACGACCTTCGTCATCACCCTGGCCACGGCCGCGACCTGGATACTCGAAACCTGGCTGCTGCAACCCTTCGGCCTCGGCTATCTGCGCATCCTCACCTTCATCCTCGTCATCGCCGCCACCGTACAGTTCGTCGAAATGGTGGTGAAAAAATCCAGCCCCGAGCTGTATCAGGCCCTCGGCATCTACCTGCCGCTGATCACCACCAACTGCGCCGTGCTCGGCATCGCCCTGCTCAACGTGATGGAGAAAAGCAGCTTCGTCCATAGCATGGTGGCCGGCTTCGGCTCGGCACTCGGCTTCACCTTGGTTCTGCTGATCTTCGCCGGCCTGCGCGAACGCCTCGCCTTGGCGCGCGTCCCCGCCGCCTTCGCCGGCGCCCCGATCGGTTTCGTCCTCGCCAGTTTGCTCGCCCTCGCCTTCATGGGCTTTTCCGGTCTGCAACTCAAATGATCGCCGCCATCCTCTCCCTCTCCCTGCTCGGTCTGATCCTTGGTTTCGGGCTTGGCTTTGCCGCGAAGAAGTTCGCGGTGGAAACCGATGCCCGCGTTGCCGAACTCGAAGCCCTGATGCCCGGCACCAACTGCGGCCAGTGCGGCTTTCCGGGTTGCAGCGGCGCCGCCGCCGCGCTCGCCGATGGCAAGGCCAGCCCGACTGTCTGTCCGCCGGGCGGCAAGGCGCTGATCCAGGCACTCGCCGCCAAGCTGGGCGTCAGCGTCGATCTTTCCGGTGTCGCCGATGAAGGCCCGAAGATCGCCGCAATTGAGGAAGAAATCTGCATCGGCTGCTGCCGCTGCCTGAAAGACTGCCCCACCGACGCCATCGTCGGCGCCGCCAAGCAGATTCATGCTGTGATGCGTGAAGCCTGCACCGGCTGCGAAGCCTGCGTCGACCGCTGCCCGACCGGTGCAATCACCATGGACCCGGTGCCGATCACCCTGCAGCACTGGGTCTGGCCCAAGCCTTTAAGTGAAGGAGCCAAGGCATGGGCCTGATGGAAAAAATCTTCGCGCTGCTGGAGCACGGTCCCGGCGAACACTGGGGCGTCCATCCTGATGATCGCAAGCGCCCCGCCGCCGATGCGCCCCTGCGCGTGCTGCCCCTGCCCGAGCGTCTGCATGTGCCCCTGCAGCAGCATATCGGTGCCGCCGCACGGCCCATCGTGCTGGTCGGGCAAAAGGTATTGAAGGGGCAGCTACTGGCCGAAGCGCAGGGCGCCACCTCGGCCAACATTCACGCCTCCACCTCGGGCACGATCACGGCGATTGGCGAAATCACCGCCCCGCATCCGTCCGGCCTGCCCTGTGCCGCCATCACCATCACGGCGGATGGCGAGGATCGCTGGATCGACTCGGAACCGGCCGTCGATCCCTTCAGCCTCGCGCCCAAGGACACCGCCGCCCGCATCGCGGCGGCCGGCGTGGTCGGCCTCGGTGGCGCCACCTTCCCCTCGGCCCTCAAGCTCGGCCTTGGCTTGCGCGCCAAGATTCACACGCTGATCCTCAACGGCGGCGAGTGCGAACCCTACCTCTCCTGCGACGACCGCCTGATGCGCGACTTTGCCGCCGAAATCATCGACGGCATCCGCATCATGCTGCATGCCACCGGCGCGCAAAAGGCTCAGATCGGCATCGAGGACAACAAGCCCGAAGCGATTGCGGCAATGACCGCCGCCGCGCGCAAGTTTGCCGAGATCAGCGTTTGCCCGGTAGCCGCCCGCTACCCGATGGGTTCGGAGAAACACCTGTTCTCCGCCCTCACCGGCCAGGAAGTGCCGGCCGACGGCCGCACCACCGATCTCGGCGTCCTGGTGCATAACGTTGGCACCGCGTGGGCCGTGCATGAAGCCCTGCGCCACAATCGTCCGCTGGTCGAGCGCATCGTCACGCTCAACGGCGGCGCCATCGCTTTTCCCGGCAACATCCGCGTGCCGGTCGGTGCACTGGTCGAAGACGTGCTGGCCTACGCCAGCCTCAAAGAAGTCCCCGCCCGACTGGTGATGGGCGGCCCGATGATGGGTAGCCTGCTGCCGCACACGCGCGTGCCGGTAGTCAAGGGATCAAGCGGCATCCTCGCCTTGACGGCTGCTGAAGCCGCCGCCTATGACCCCGGCCCGTGCATCCGTTGTTCCAGTTGCGTGCGCGCCTGTCCGGTCGGCCTGCTGCCGCTCGAAATGTCGGCACACATCGCGGCGAGCGACCTCAACGGCGCCGTTGATCTCGGCCTCAAGGATTGCATCGCCTGCGGCTGCTGCAGCTTCGTCTGCCCCTCGCACATTCCGCTGGTGCATTACTTCAACCACGCCAAGGGCGAACTGGCCGCGCAGGGCCGCACGCAGTTGCGCAACGATGCCGCCAAACGCCTCGCCGCCGCCCGCGCCGAACGCATCGAACGCGACACACGCGAGAAGGCCGAAGCCGCCGCCCGCCGCAAGGCCGAGCGCATGGCCCAGAAGGCAGCCGAGAAAGCTGCGGCCGAAGCAGCGGCCGCACAAGAGGCCGCCGGAACAGCGGCAGAATCCAGCGAGGTGACGACATGACCGGTTTTGTGGCCACCGCCCCCCTTGCCTCCCCGCATGCCCACAGCGGCGGCCGCGTCACCTGGGTGATGGGCAAGGTCATGTTGGCGCTTGCGCCGGCCACGCTCTACGGCTTCTGGCTCTACGGTTGGCCGGCCATTCATTTGTGGGTCATCACCATTCTCTTCTCGCTGCTCGGCGAAGCCTTCTGCGTGCGCCTGATGGGGCGGCGCGCCATTCCCGTACTCATGGATGGCTCCGCCGCGCTGACCGGCTGGCTGCTGGCCCTGTCCTTGCCGCCCTGGGCACCCTGGTGGCTGGGTGCCGTCGGCGGCCTGTTCGCCACGGTGATCGCCAAGCAGGTATTCGGCGGTCTCGGCCAGAACCTGTTCAACCCGGCGATGGTGGCGCGCGTGGCGCTGCTGATTTCCTTCCCGGTGCCGATGACGCAGATGGTCGCCGCCCTGCCCCTCGGTTCGGTCGGCGCCCCCGATTTCGTGCAGGGCCTGCGGATCACCCTGGCCGGCATGCCCAACTACGACGCCGTCGCCAGCGCCTCGCTGCTCGGCCATGCCAAGACCGAACTATCGCGCGGCATTGATCTGGTGCAAACTTTCGCCAGCGCAAATGCGCCCGCCCTTTCCTTCATCGGCGCGCGCACCGGCAGCCTCGGCGAGACCTCGGCACTCTTGATCGCCGCCGGCGGCATTGCCCTGATCTTCCTGCGCATCATCACCTGGCACATCCCCGTCGCGATGCTGCTCGGCATCGCCCTGCCCGCCCTGATCGGCCACGCCATCGACCCGGCCCGCTATCTCGGTGCCGGCACCCACCTGCTATCGGGCGCGGCCATGCTCGGCGCCTTCTTCATCGCCACCGATTACGTCACCTCGCCCAACACGCGTCTCGGCCAACTCGTCTTCGCCTTTGGCTGCGGCTTCCTCACCTGGGTGATCCGCACCTATGGGGGCTATCCCGAAGGCGTCGCCTTCGCGGTGCTGCTGATGAACGCCCTGACGCCCGCCATCGACCGTCTGATCAAGCCGCGCATCTACGGCCGCGACCGCAAAGGCAAGCCGATGGAACTGCCGGAGGAAAAAGCATGAGCACGCTGATCGACACCTGGCGCGCCAAGTTGGCCTATCAGGGCATCTCGCTCGGCATCGTCGCGATGTTCGCCAGCGCTGCGCTGGTGGTCGGCAACCAGCTCACCCACGACGCCATCCTAAAGGCCGAGGCCGACGACCTCGCCTCCTCGCTGGCTCAGGTGCTGCCGGCCGGCGGCAACGACAATGACATGCTGGCTGACACGGTAAAAGTCGGCGCTGGCGGGACGGCAGTCGCCCCCCCCGTCACCGTCTATCGCGCCCGCAAGGCCGGCGCTGTCACCGGTGTGGTGTTCCAGAGGGCCGAACGCGGCTATACGACCGACATCGTCGTATTGATGGGCGTCGATACGGAAGGTCGCCTGCTCGGCGTACGCGTTATTAAGCACGCCGAAACCCCCGGACTCGGCGACAAGATCGAAATCGCCAAGGCGAAATGGATTCTCGATTTCAATGGCAAGTCCCTCGCCGAACCGGCCGCCGCCAAATGGGCGGTGAAGAAGGACGGCGGCGTCTTCGACCAGTTCGCCGGCGCCACTATCACCCCACGCGCCGTCGTTAAAGCTGTCAAGGGCGGTCTGGAATTCTTTGCTGCCCATCGGGAGGAGATTCTGCAATGAACGCACGCGACATCTTCAAGGAAGGCATCTGGACCAACAACAGCGTTTTCTCGCAGATGCTGGCGCTGTGCCCGGCGATGGCGGTCACCACCACCGGCACCAACGGCCTCGGCATGGGGCTGGCCTCGATGGCCGTACTGGTCTGCGCCAATGTCCTCGTTGCGATGATCCGCAACTTCGTCAGCCCGCAAGTACGCATCCCCATCTTTATCGTATTGATCGCCACGCTGGTGACCCTCGTCGACCTTGCCCTCAACGCCTGGCTGCACGATCTTTACAAGGTGCTCGGCCTGTTCATCGCGCTGATTGTGGTGAACTGCGCCATCCTCGGCCGCGCCGAATCCTTCGCCTCGAAGTCACCGGTTTTCTACGCCGCACTCGACGGCATCGCCATGGGCATGGGCCTGACGCTCGCGCTCACCGTCATCGGCCTGGTGCGCGAGCTGTTCGGCAGCGGCACGCTGTTCGCGCAAGCCAGCCTGCTGCTCGGCCCGAGCTTTGCCTTCCTCGAAACCACCGTCATCGCCAACTTCAATGGCGCCTTGCTGATGGTGCTGCCGCCCGGCGGCTTCCTGGTGCTGGGCCTGCTGCTGGCCGGCAAGCGTGTCCTCGATGCAAAGCTGGAGCGCCGCCGTCCCGCCAGCGCCGACTTTTCGAATGCGGAGGCCGCATAAATGCAGATCGGTGTCGCCTACTCCGAACCCAGCCAGCAAATCTGGATGACCATCGAAGTGCCGGATGAAGCCACGGTGCGCGAGGGCATCGAGCGCTCTGGCATTCTCAAACAATTTCCGCATATCGACCTCGACACGCAGAAAGTCGGCATCTTCGGCAAACTCGTCAAGCTCGATGCAGCCCTGCGCGCCGGCGACCGCATCGAGATCTACCGCCCAATCATCTGCGATCCGCAAACCGTACCGCGTCGTGACGGCATGGGTGGTAGCGACGACGAGTAGAGGCCGCACGAAAACCTGAACTGCTAGCAGTGTGATGCTGGATCAGCAGTAGGAACGCCGTCTTGCCAGCGCTGACTTTTTCGGATGAGCGTCTCAGTAGTACCCTGAACTGACGGTCGTCCCTTTTGGGGTTTAACGGCAGGTAACTGAGTACAACAGACCCTCTCTATGCTTGCTCACGGACAAGTGCTTGGCCACAACAGCCATTGGGGCGTGTTGCCACCAATGGCTGCAATGTGTATTCAATTGCTGTAGCAATTGACGATCAGTACGCCGATAAATAGATGCAAAAAGAATAGATATCCAGCGAGCAGGATGCGGCCTTTCACTTTGCATGATCCCCCATCCCCCCTTGGACAAGGGTGTCCTGGCGACGCCACCAGGAAAGCGGATTGCGCAGAATATCGCGTCGATTGAGTGCCCAGTGGGTACGCAGTAATTCCCACTTCAGTTGCAGGTCGGACACGGTCATGAAATCGCTGAAACGGCCGCGCGTCACCGTCTCTACGATACTCTCCTCCATATAGCCGCTGCCACGGAAAAGCGGGACGCCATTGACAAAGAGGCCGACCGCTTCGGGATCGATCTTCTGCAGCAGACGTTTGGCACGGCCGATCTCCCCCTTGGTGTCCGATTCCGCCGAGACAATCAGGAAGACCTGCCCGAGAATTTCAATGAACATCTCGGCATCGGCGCTGAGCAGGATGGGCGCCAAGTCGAAGAGCACGTATTCGTAGTTCTGCGACCAGCATTCAAGGGCGCCGCGCAGGCGATCCAGACGCTGCAGACCCAGGCCACCGGGTGTGCCCACGCCGATCACATCAACCGATACGCCCTTGTGGTCATGGTGGTGAGGAATGTCCTGCGGTGCCAAATCGTCGAGTAGCAACTGCCTGAGTCCGGGGCGGCCATCCTCGAAGCCGGAGAACGGTGTAAATGAATTGGCCTCGACGACCAGGACGCGAGCACCCAGCCCGGTCAGTGTCGCTGCCGTGTCGAGTACCGTATCGGTTGTGCCACCGCCTGACTTTACCGAACTGAAGGCAAAAACACTGCGGCGGTCGCGTGATTTGATGCGCATCATGGTCGCGGCAAAGCGTCTCGATTGTTCTTCGGCGTACAAGCGGGTCGGCAGGTCCTCGCGCCGGATCTGCCATCCGGCGGCGGGTATCCCGAGCAATTTTTCAGCCTCGGTCACACTGCGGATGCGGCTGTAGAACATGTCGATGCCGACGGGCGCAACCAAGGCGACCCCGGTGGCCAGCACCAGCAGAACAAGGAGGAGCTTGGTCTTTCCAGTGCCTTGCGGCATCTCGGCCGGCAGGGCCGGATTGACGAGGCGGACGAAACCGAGCGCGCTACTTTCCGTTTCCAGATAATTCAGCCGCTTCTGGATGCGCTGGATGCGTTCGGTGCGCTCCTGCACCGCGCCGGTGAGTTGCATGGCGCTATGAAAGATCTGGGCGAACTCGCCAGCCTGACTTTCCAGGTTGGCGACGCTCTGGCGGATCCCTTCCTCGATCAGTCGTTTCTGCTGCAGACTGCCGGCGAGCCGGATCTCGATGTTTGCCTTGTTGCTGCGGAGGAACTCTTGCTCGTCCTGGTTCAGCTTGTCCTGAAGTTCATTGATTTCTGCCTCGCCCGGTGTGCGTGCCGGATGCTTGGCGGCGAGCCCGGCGATCTTCTGGTTAACTTCGGCGATGCGCTTTGCGGTTTCGGCGCGCTGTGCAACCAGACTGAGATCGCCGAGCCGCATTTCCATCAGCGAGCGGCCAATATCGCCCGGAACTTCGCCTTTATCCTTGAAGGCCGTGTAGCTCGCCTCGGCGCGCTTGCGCTCCATTTCCGCATTCGCAAGCCCCTCGCGCAACTTCGCCAGCTGGATGTCATAGGGGTTCTGCACCCCGTCGTTGAAGGTCGTCAGGCCAAGGCGTTCGCCGAGCTTCGCACGCTTGGCATCCATCTCGGCGATCTCTTCGCGCAGCTTTCGCTCATTGTCCTTCAGCACATTGAGGCGCTCGGGGGAGCCGTAGATCTGTTCGGCCTTGGCGGTTTCCAGAAACGTTTCCATCACGGTGTTGATAATCGAATGCAGATGAGCTTTCTCGCCCGCGCCGCCGATGAGCTGGACGCGCACCATGTAGGTGTCTGGAATTGCCCGCGTGACGATGGTCTTTTGCAAGCGTTCGATGTATTCGCGCTTGGAGAGGGCCGGAGGGCGGGTCTGGATGCCTTTCGCCTCGAGAATGCCCACCGCTTGCTCAAGCACATCGTAACGGGTCACCGTGTTTTGAAGCTGGTTGACGAATTCCCGATACTGCGAGTTCGATTGAAGTTCGACCTCGGAATCGGATTCGAGATTCTTCATGTAGCGCGGGGAAACGTGGAATATGGCTTCCGCTGAGTAGAAACTCTGGCCCTTGATCCACACGGCGGGAAGGCCGACAACCAGCACCAGGAAGAACAGGATGATGCTGACGCGATAGTGACGTTTCAGGCTCAGGATTGGCTTGATGCCGAGACTGGGTGCCGGGGTAGGGGTTTCCATGGGGGCTCTCGCTGTGGCAGGGGGTTACTCGACAGTGACGCTCTTCGCCAGATTTCTTGGCATATCGACGTCGTTGCCGAGGCGGGTGGCCACTTCCAGCGCCAACAACTGCACGACGGTCAGCATCTCGAAGAATTCCAGCATCGGGTGATCGTAAGGCCGGATCTGGATGATGTCGTCGGCCAGGTCGAAGGGCTCGGCGGTGATGGCGACGATGGTCGAATCGCGCGCCGACAGTTCCTCGACGTTGCTTCTCACCTTGTCGTACAGCGAGTTGCGGGCCATCAGGGCGATGGTGAACAGGCGGGCGTCGGCCAGTGCGATCGGGCCGTGCTTCATCTCGCCGGCGGGATAGCCTTCGGCGTGAAGGTAGCTGATCTCCTTCAGCTTCAGGGCGCCCTCCAGTGCCAGCGGATAAAACAGGTCGCGACCGATGAAGAAAAAGCCGTGGCCGTGCAGATAGCGCTTTGAGAGGCGGTGGATGCGATCATGTATGCCCTGCGGCGGCGTCATGACGCCGACTGCGGCACGCACGGCGATGACTTCGCGGGACAACCGGTCGCGGCAAAGCGTGGCTTTGGCTGTGCCCCAGTACAGGGCCAGCAACCAGAGGGTCATCACCTGTGCCGAAAAGGCCTTGGTCGAGGCCACTCCCTTTTCGATGCCGGCACGTAGCAGGATACTGCGGTCGGCGGTGCGCACGATGGAACTGTTGTCAACGTTGCACAGCGCCAGCGTGGCGAGACCCTGCCCCTTGGCAAGCTTGAGCGCCTCGAGGGTGTCGGCTGTTTCGCCCGATTGCGAAATCACGATGAACAGGCCGGCCGGGTCGAGCACAGGATCGCGATAGCGGAACTCGCTGGCGATCTCGACGCGGACGGGCAGTCGAGCGAGGCGCTCCAAAAGATAGCTGCCAGCCAGCGCGGCGTGATAGCTGGTGCCGCAGGCGCACAGGGTCACGCCACTGAAACGCTGCAACCAGTCGGTCGGCAGTTCTTCCAGCGTGACTGCGTCATCGCGCAGACGTCCGGTCAGAATGTCGGCCAGCACGCGCGGCTGCTCGTAGATCTCTTTCTCCATGAAGGTGCGGAAGCCTTCTTTCTGTGCGACCAGACTGCTTGCCGGTAGCGCGGCGGTCTTGGGTTCGACGCGGATGCCCTGGGCGTCAAGGAGTCGCACCGTGTCGGCGGACGCGATGCCCCATTGACCGTCCTCGAGATAAACGGTTTCGCGGCAGATGCCGACCAGTGGCGCATCCGACGAGGCGAAGTGACAACCGTCGGCGGTGATGCCGAACTGCAGCGGCGAACCCTTGCGCGCGAAGAGAATTTTCCCCGGCAGGGATTCAGTGATCAGCAGGATGGCATAGGCACCGTGCAGTTCGTCGAGGGTGGCACGCAGGGCCGCCAACCCAGCCAGTTCCGGGTCGCTGGCATCGGGCATATTCTCCAGATGCTTCTCGAACAGATGCACGATCACTTCCGTGTCGGTCTGGCTGGCGAATTTCTTCGCCAACATGGCGCGCAGGGCGGCGTGGTTCTCGATGATGCCGTTGTGTACCACGCGGCTGTGACGCAGGCCGTGGGGATGGGCATTTTCCTCGCTCGGCTTGCCGTGGGTAGCCCAGCGCGTGTGGCCGATTGCCGCCACGGCGCCTTGTGAGCGGTAGTCACCGACCTTGGTCACCAGGTTGACGAGCTTGCCCACGGCCCTGAAACTGCGCAAGCCATCCCGGCCGAGCAGGGCGATGCCTGCCGAGTCGTAGCCGCGATATTCGAGTTCCTTGAGGCCGGTCAGCAGGAGCGATGTCGCCTCCCGCGCGCCGATGTAGCCGACTATTCCGCACATGGTGGTCTCCCTGATCTTCAAGCGGTCGCCAGCTGGCAGCCCGCGGGTTTGTCGGCACCGGCAGCGAGATCAAGCGTCGTCTGCGGACCGGTGAAATGCTGGATATCCGCCAGCACGTTGGCCTGGATAGGGTTGAGGGTGGCGGCCTCGGTGCGGGCGTCCTGGAATAGCCAGGATGTGTCGGTGTGGCGAACATCCAGGACGGTGCCATCCGCGTCGACGCAAAAAGCGCCGCCGAGGATCTTGTTCCTGCAGTAGGTCTGGCTTCCGACTCGCGTGTAGTCCATCACGATGCTGGACTCGACGTGGGCGCCGGCCTCGATGACTGCGCCGTTGCCAATGGCGACGGGACCGATCAGGGTGGCACCGTCCTGGATTTCGGCGCTGCCGCCGATGTACGCCGGGGGCACGACGAGGCAACGATCCAGGTTGGCACGCACGTTCAACCCCATCCATACCCCGGGCCGCACCTGCCGACCGGGAAGGCTGAAACCGTCGATGCCTCCCTGCATGGCCTTCATGGTGACGCTATGGAAGTCCGGTACCTGGCCGATGTCCAGCCACTGCCAGGGCATGCTGGCAACCAGGCCGTAGAGCTTGCCCGCCTTCGCAAGGGCCGGGAACAACTGGCTGCCGATATCAAAGGCGCCGGTTTCGGGAATGTGGCGCAGCACTTCCGGCTCGAAAATGTAGATGCCGGTGTTGATGGTGGAACTCTTCGCCTCCTCGGGGCGCGGCTTCTCCTGGAACTCGGTGATGCGGCCGTTTTCGTCGCGCACCACGACGCCGTAGCTTGATACATCTTCTCGCGGCACATCCAGCAGGGCGATGGTCGCCAGGGCCCCCTTGCGGCGGTGGAATTCAAGCAGTTCGCCGATATCGAGATCGATCAGCGCGTCTCCGCAGAGGACGATGAAGGTCTCGTCGAAGAATCCTGAATGGTTGTGGATTTTGCGAATCGCGCCGGCCGAACCGAGGGGTTCGTCGATGAGGCGGTTGTCCTCCAGTCGCCCCTCGAACGAGTACGCCATCTCAACGCCGAAGCCTGTGCCGTCGCGAAAATAGTGCTCGATCTGCGCGGACAGGTAACTGGTGTTGACCATGATGCGATCAATGCCGAAGCGCTTCAGGTGTTCGACCAGAAAGGCCATGACCGGCTTGTTGATGATCGGGATCATCGGCTTGGGCAGCAGGTCGGTCAGCGGGCGAACCCGGGTGCCGCGACCGGCGGCGAGGATGAGTGCTTTCACGATAATGCGCCTCGGCTGTTGGATGGCTGCATTACATCCTTGGCCGAAAAACGGCTGTGAAGGAACTGCAAACTCTTGGCAAACCCTGCGGCTTGCAGTGTTTATGAGGGCAGGGCGCTGAAGTCGAACAGTTGCTGCTGGATGGCTTCGCACAGCGGCATGAGCGTTTCATCCGCGACATCAGTGCCGAGATCCGATTCCAGGGCGCTGGCGAGGCTGTACGTTTCCGACAGGCCGACCAGGGCAGCAGCACCCTTCAGGGTATGCGCGATGAAAGTGGCCTGCTGGCGATCCCCCGTCCGGATCAGGGCCTGCAAGCGGATACCTGCTTCGCCGTGGGTGGCCAGAAAGGTTTTTTTCAAATGCGCGAGGATTTCCGGATCGTCGGTCACCGGACCGCCGGCCGCCATCTCGTCGGCCGGTATGGCGGTGGGGGGTAACCAGCGCGTCAGGCAGCCCCAGAGTTCATCGAGGTCGATGGGCTTGGGCAGGAAGTCGCTCATGCCGGCGGCATGGCAGGCATCCTGCTCGATCTGGCCGGCACCGGCGGACAGTCCGATGATCGGCAGCGTGCAACCGAGGTCTCGCAGCTTGCGCGTGGCGGCCAGTCCGTCGAGCCCTGGCATCTGCACATCCATCAGGATGAGCGCGGGTAGCGGCGGATGCTGCGCCTGCGCGATGGCTTCATGCCCATCATGGGCGACACGCGATTCGATGCCTGCCTTGGCCAGCCAGTGCGTGGCGACCAGGCGATTGGTCGGGTCGTCCTCCACCAGGAGCACCAACTGACCGCGAAACTCCTGCGGGACGTCGATGGTTTCAGAGTGCGGGCGTGCCGCGTCAACCGATACCGGGACAAGAGGCAGCAGCAGGGTAAAGCGGCTGCCTTCCCCGGGGCGACTTTCGGCGCGCAGATCCCCGCCCATGCTGCGTGCCAGTTCGCGCGAGAGGTAGAGACCGAGGCCACTGCCGCCGAAGCGGCGGGCGGTCGAGGCGTCCGCCTGACTGAAGGGGGCGAACAGTCTGGCCATGGCTTCCGGGGTAATGCCGATGCCGGTGTCGGTGACACGAAAGCGCAGCCAGTCGCGGCTGTCTTCATTGAGGCAGTCGACGGCGAGGCTCACCTGGCCAGCCGGTGTGAACTTGACGGCATTGCCAAGCAGGTTGCGCAGGCACTGGCCGCTGCGCAGGCGGTCACCCAGCACGCAGGCGGGCACACCCGGCGCAACGGAAAAGGCTACCTCGACCGACTGGTCGTGCGCGCCGGAAGCCCGCAGGTCGTCGAGATCGGCGAGCAGATCCTCGAGTCGATAGGGCTGGGGATCGACGCTGAACTTCCCCGATTCGATCTTGGCGGCGTCGAGGAGATCATTGACGATGGCGAGCAGATTCTTGCCAGAGCGGCGGATCGCCGCGAGATAGTCCTGCACTTCGACAGGCAGGTCGGCTTGCAGCGCCAACTGGCTCAGGCCGAGGATGCCGTTGAGCGGCGTGCGGATTTCGTGGCTGATGTTGGCGAGAAACTCGCTCTTCGCCCGGTTGGCGCTTTCTGCGGCGATACGGGCCTTTTCGATCTCCTCCTGGGCGCGGCGCTGCACGGTGACGTCGTCGAAGATGTGCATGAAGCCAGCCTCATCGATCTGGACCGAAGCCATCTCGATGACGAGCTCACGGCCGTCGCGCAGCGGCAGCCGCAGTTCTGCCTGGCTGATCCCCTGCTCCTGTAGCAGGCACCAGTGGCGCTGCAGGCGGTCATGGGACTGCGCAGAAAACAGTTGTTCCAGGCGAGTGCCTTCGAGCTGCCGCGCATCGCGGCCGGTAATGCTGACCGCGGCCGGGTTGGCTTGGCGGATAGTGCCGTCATGATCGGTCTCGATGATGCCGGTGAGCGCATAGTCAAAATACAAGCGGGCCAGCCGGTCGCTTGCGCGTTTGTCAGGGCTTCCCGAGCGCCGTCCTGCCAGCGCCGACTTTTTCGGGGTCATCAAGTCGGCACCCCCGCCGAGGATTTGACGAGATGGATGCGACAAATGCCATCGACGGGACTTGAGTACTCGACGCTATCCACGCTGTTGCGGATGATGTAAAGCCCGAAGCCGCCTTCGCTCTCGCCGCTGAAGTCCGGGACAGAATCGTGCGGGGTGAAGGCGTTGCCAAGGTAGTGCAGGTCGACCTCCAGTCGGTTGGGTTGAATGGTGAGTGCGCAATGGATGGTCGCGTCGACGAGTCGCGGCGGGGTGTGGCGGACGATATTGGTCGCGGCTTCGAATGCCGCAATCAGCATCGACTGTATCGCGGCCTCATCGAGCGCGGCCTCTTTTCCCGCCACTTCAATCCGGCTGCGTAGCGGCGCGAGTTGATCGAGGGCGCGAGGGATTTCAAACTGCCGGATATTCATTCCCGCCGGCATCGCGCGCGCAAGCTGCAGGGCAACACAGGTGCGGTCATCCTGTGCGTCGGCATGGTTCTCGAATTCATTCACATGCCAACGTACGTTCTGGACAATCATTCCCTGCGGAATGCCTGCCGCATGCATGCCCTGGATCAGATGGACCAGACGGTCAATGCCGAACTCCTCCTTGTCGGCGTTGCGTGCCTCGGTAATCCCGTCGGAGTACATGAAAAAGATGTCGCCGCTGCTCGCCGTGACGGTCGTCTGATGATAGTGCTCCTCCTCAAGAACACCCAGCGGCAGGTTGTCGCCGCGCAGCAGCGTGACTCCATTGTCGCTGACCTGTATGACCGGGAGGTGACCTGCATCGACCAGCACGGCCAGCCCCGCCGAGCTGTCGATGCGCAGGTAGGACAGGGTGACAAAGGATTCGAGCTCGAGCAGGTCATTGCCGACGCGCTGCTGTAGATCGTTGAGGATATCTTTAGGCGCTGGCCGGTAGCCGCGCATCGGGTTCTGCGACAACAACCAGGCCGCACTGCGGTTGAGCTGCTTCTTGACTGCGGCGCCCATCAGTGCAGCCGGAATGCCCTTGCCCATCACATCGCCGATGACGATGTCGATGGTATCTTTGTCGAAGGTGAAGAACTCGTAAAAGTCGCCGTCGATGCCTTGAGAGGGTTGTGTGAAGGTGGCAATGCCCACGTTCCCGTACTGCCGTGGCATCCGGCCGAATAGCAGCGTGCGCTGGATTTGTGCGCCAACCATCAACTCGCGGGCACGGCTCTCGGCAATCTCGGCCTCTGCAGTGCGATATTGGTCGAGCAGGCGGATCAGGTCTTCCTGGAACAGGCCGAGTTGTTGTTCCGTGCGCTTTTGGTGGGTGATGTCGGTCTGGATGGAGATGTACTGGTGAGGACTGCCGTCTTTGTTCAGCATCGGTACGATCGTTGCCGCCACCCAGTAGATCTGCCCGCTCTTGCCGCGATTGGCGTATTCCCCATGCCATACCTTGCCGCTGCTGATGGTTTGCCACAACTCGCGATAGAAGGCGCCATCCTGCAGCCCCGATTTCAGAAGGCGGTGGTTACTGCCAACCAGTTCTTCGGCGGAATACCCGCTCAAGGCCTGGAGCCTCTCGTTGGCATAGACGATGGTGCCGTCAGGGGTGGCGATGCTGACGATGGCATGCTGGTCGATGGCAAATTGTTTGTTTTCCAGGTCGGCCACCATCTTTCCCTGGGTGGCCTCAAGTTGATTGCGTTGTAGTTCGAGCGCCTTGCGCTGGGAAATGTCGCGGATGAATCCGGCAAAGTATTGGCGGTCACGGTTGCCGAATGGCACGATCGCCAGTTCGACCGGAAAGATCTCGCCCGAGCGACGCATCGCACTGATTTCGATACGTTGGTGCAGTACCGGGCCGTCGCCGGTGCGGCGCCAGTGCTCCATGCCTTGCTTGTGCTGGGAACGCAGTTCAGGCGGAATGATGAAGTCGCTCATCAGGCCACCGCGAACCTCGTCGGCTGAATAACCGAAGGTCTGCTCGGCGGCACGGTTGAAATCGACAATGTGGCCGGTGTCATCAATCGTAATGAAGCAATCGAGACCGGCAGTCAGGATGGCGCTCTTGCGCGATTCGCTGTCTGCCAGCGTCTGATATTGCGAGGCCAGGGTCTGGGACACGCTGTTGAGCGCCTTCGTGAACTCCTGGACTTCGCGAATGCGGCTGTTCAAGGGCAGGGTAGCCCCGCGATGATGGATCAGGCTGCTTGCGAACAGGGTTGCTTGCTCGATACTCTTGCTGGTCTTGCGGATCAGCATGGCGAGCAGGAATCCGGTGATCAGCATCGTGACCAGGCTGGCAACCAGTCCATTGAGCGAGACACGGCGGCGTTCGGCCTCCAGTGCGGCAAGGCTTGCGGTAATGCGCACCCAGCCCAGGCGCTGACCACGCTCAATGGCCAGCAGCGTTGAGTAAACGTCAGCCGTGGACCACTCCGCACGCTGCAGATCCAGTGGCTGGTTGAGGTCACCATAAACGGCACGGCCGGAACCGTCAGGACCGCGCTCGACGTGCACCAGGATTCGTCCTGCACCGTCCGCCACCACGAGTTCCTGGATTGAACCGATGGTGACCATCCGTAGCAGGTGGCTTTCGATGTTGTCGAAGCGGGATGTCAGGATGTCGTTGGCTGTCGTGGCCGCGATGCTTTGCGCCAGGTTGCGGCTGTCGCGACGCACTTCTTCCGCCTTGAGGCTGGTCAGTTCATGGGCGGTGTAGGCACCGTAGCCCGTGAAGGCGAGCAGCACAATGCCGTTGACGATCAGCGTCAGGTAGAGCCAGAGGCGCATTTTCTGGGGGCTCCGGCGGCGCTATTCTTCCTTGAGCACAATGTAGCGCTCCAGGCCAAGCTTTTCCAGCGGCGCGTATTCGGCGTAGTTGGTCTTGGCCGGACCCGGAATCTGTATGGCATTCAGCGCCTCGGCGTAGGCGGGATCCCCTCCCAGCTTGAGAAAAGCCTGCTGCAGGGACATTCGAACCCCGGCCGGCACGCGAGGATGTACGGCAACCGGGTGCGCGAAGGCTGGCGGGGTTTCGTAGATGATGCGCAATTCGGCCTGCACCTCGGGGCGCTCCTTGGCCAGGGTTTGCCGAATCGCGCCGCCGGCTATGGCGCTGCCGGTAATAACGTGACGGAAGACGTTGGAATGCGTTTTCACATAGACCGGTGTGAAACGTAGCATCGCCTCTTCGGTGAGCAGTGCCCGCATATAAAGCGAAGCGCCGAAGGCGTTGGGTGCGGGAAAAGCCAGGGTGCCGCCGTCCAGTTGGGAAATCTGGGTCACCGGTGAGTTCTTTCGCACCACGAGGATGCCGGTGAGGCGTTGCAGGTCGTCGCGGATGACTGGAACGTAGCCAGCGGCCTTTCTGGCCATGACGGCATGGTAGGGATTCATGTAGGCGATGTCGGGCTCTCCCTTGATAAAGGCCGCTTCAAATTCGCCAATGCTGGGGTAGATTTTGAGCTCCAGCTTCACCCCTGTGGCCTGGGACAATGCACTCAGGATGGGACTCCAGGCCTGCGCGATTTGCTCGGGCGAAAACTGGGGCACCACGGCAAAGGTCAGTGCGAAGGCGGTCTTCGTGAACAGGCCCAGGAAGCCGAGCAGTAGCGTTGCGACCAGGCGCAAGAAGGTGGTGTGAGTCATCACGAAAGTTCCTCATTGGGCTGGCCCACAAACGATGGGTCAAAGAACGGCAACGGCTTCATCGCGGGTGTTGTAGATGGAGAAGATGCGATGCATGCGCACCAGTTCGAACAAGGCCTGCACGGGTTTGGCCATGGCGAAGAGCTTGAGTTGCCCATTCTTGTTGTTCATGGTGCGCAGGCAGGACAAGAGGGCGCCGAGTCCGGAGCTGTCTACAAAAGTCAGCTGGCTCATGTCGAGCAGGACGACGTCGTTGCCGTTGAGTATCGGGGCGATCTGTTCCTTGAATTCCCTGACGTTGCCGGCATCGAGATTTTCGCTGTCGATCGTGATGATGGCGCCCTTGTTTTCGGGCAGGGCTTCGAGCTTGAGTTGCATGATTTTCTCCTGTGGCAAGTGGTAAGGCTAACGCAATTAGACTGCATTTGCGGGGGTTGGGGGCGTCGTTTGCATGAAGCGTTTGTCGAACATGGCCTGCCATACATTGCGCAGATAAGGCGAGAGGTAGCGCGCAATCAGACCGGGCGATTCCGGGTGGGCGGCGGCGAGCGCATCGCTGGCAAAGGCATCATCGCGGCCAGAGGCGGGAACGATGTGCACCCAGGCGTCGTTGAGCAGCCCGCAGAAGCATTCTTCATGAATCCGGCGCCATTCGTCGGGCAGCTTCTTTGTCTCATGCCAGCTTTTCAGCGTGGGGCCGATGAGACGCAGTTCCCCGCGTCGAACGGCCGCAAGTCCGGGGTAAAAGGTGGCGACGAAGTGCCGCCCCCAGTCGTATGGCGCGTCCGGCACGGCGCGCAGGGGACATTGCAAGGCCAGCCGCAGCGCCGCCAGGCCGCGGCCGTGGTTGCTCGGGCAGGAAATGATCGTCTCCCCGGCCGGGCAATGTCGTTGCCGCCGCAAGAGCAGGTAAAGCGGTAGCAGCGCGACCTGGAGTGCGGCGGCGATAACCCGGCTGCGGCTGTCGATTTTCCGGGATGCCGGCCGCAAATGGGACAGGATTTGCGGATCGGTGATTTCGGTGCGGCTCCCCAGTACGGCATTGACCAACACCGGGCCGCGGACGATGACGTGATCCAGCTCAAGCTCTGGCCCGACATAAGTTCCCTGCATAACGAGACTGTGGCGCACCTGAGCGCCCGCCGCCACGAAGGCACCGTCTTCGAGGACAGCATGCGGGCCGATGACCGCGCCGGCCTCGATATTCACCGCCCTGCCGATGTGACATGGGGCAGTCAACCGAACAGTCGAGTGGATCTTCGCCTGCGCGGCCTTGTACACCGCTGCGCTGTCCTCGTTGAGTAAACGCTGCACCCCGTCGATCAGGTTTGCCGGCGTGTCGGCGAGCAATGTCGGCACGACGAGACTTTTCTCCAGCGACTCATCCGCTGCAATGCTGGCACCCAAGGCGACAGGATCGGCCGGTATGTCGCGCGACAGCAACCAGGCGCCCGACAGGCAGCCCCAACCGGTCCAGCGGGCGGCGTCTGCATCCTGCCAGTGCAGCGTGCTGCCGGCGCCATGCGGGGTCGAATCGGCGTTGATTGCCAGGGGCGCGATGCTCCAGGCATTGCCCACCCGGTAATGCTCAAGGGCGGCAATGCCAATCGCTTTCAGAAACTGTCGCATCGGCGCCCGAGGGTCGGGATAGTGGTAGCTGATCCGGCATCCCCAGCGCTCACCTTGCTTGAGAAAGTCGCGAATCTCGGCTGCGTTGTCGCCAAGCACAACCATCAGGTGCCGCGACCCGATGCGCACCAGATGTTCGACGGCACGCTGCAAAAGCGAGCGATCGAGCAGGGGATCAAGGATGGTCTGTGAGTCCAGCAGGGCTCCGTTACTTTCCGCCCAGGGCGGCGCAGTAAAAAGCAGAGCGGTTTCGCTGACGCGATGGCAAGTGGCACGGGTCATGTCAGGCTCCGGAATTCGAAAGAGTGGAACGGGGTGACGAGGACATCTTCGTGAGACCGGCGCGTGTGCGCGCCAAGCGGGCGAGGAAGACGAGGTTGCCGACCAGATAGCGGCGCCATAGGCGCCCCGGTTCCTGAATCAGGCGGAAAACCCACTCCAGACCGGCGCGGCGCATCCATAACGGGGCGCGGGGAATACGGTCGGCGAAATAGTCAAACAGGCCACCGATCCCCATGGCGACAGTGGCCCCTGTATCGGCAAAGTGCTCGCGGATCCAGGCCTCCTGGCGTGGTGCGCCGAAGGCCACCAGCAGGACATCGGCTGCGCTTTTGCGGATATCGGCCAGTACCGCAGTGGTGTCGGCTGCGGCGAAGTAACCGTCGCGTGTACCAGCGATCTTCAGCCCCGGGCAATGACGTTGTGCCCAGTCGGCGGCGGCGGCGGCAATGCCGTGGCGAGCGCCGAGCAGATACAGCGAGCGCCCCTGCAAAGCGAGCATCCGGCAAAGAGGGGGAAACAGGTCCGTGCCATTGACGTTGTCAGCGACCGGTTGGCCCATGACCTTGCCGGCGATGCGCATGCCGATACCATCGACAAAAACCCAGTCGCAGTCTTCGATGTCCGCTCGATAACTGTCGTTGCGTGCGGCGATGTTGGCGCAGTCGGCGTTGATGAAGGCGATGCGTGTCGGCTGACGGGCGGCGAGTGCGCATTCGATTGCCGTGACGGCGTCATCGAGGGCCAGATTCACCAGGCGGATGCCGTCGAGCTGGACGCATGCGCGGGTGCTTCCGGTGGCGGTGTCCATGTCCTCCCCCTTGCGTCAGTAAGCGCCACGACCGGTGATCACGGCCGGGATGGTCTTGAGCAGCAGCCGAAAATCTTCCGCCAGGCTTTGCCGTTCGATGTAGTCGACATCGAGGCGCACCTGTTCCGGAAAAGGAATATTCGAGCGCCCGGAAACCTGCCAGGTACACGTCAGACCGGGCATCGCGTCGAGGCGGCGACGGTCGTCAAGGCTGTAACGTGCGACCTCCTTTTCAATCGCCGGACGCGGGCCGACCAGCGACATATCGCCCTTCAGGACGCACCACAGTTGCGGCAACTCGTCGATGCTGGTCTTGCGGATGATGCGGCCGATCCAGGTGATGCGCGGGTCGCGGCGCATCTTGAAGGTGATGCCGTCACCGCCGTGCTGGTTGGCAGCCAGCAGTTCTTTCTGCAGTGCCTCGGCATTCATGACCATCGAGCGGAACTTGGGGAAGCGGAAGGTCTGCCCCCACTTGCCGACGCGGGTCTGCCAGAAGAGCACCGGGCCGCCGTCGGTGAGCTTGATGAGCAGGGCGACCACGAGCATCGCTGGCGTGGCCATGAGCATCACCGTGCCGGCAAGAACGATGTCCAGGCCGCGCTTGACGCGTTCTGCCAGTTGGCGCTTGATGCGCCAAACCTGTCGCTCAAAGGCGGCCTGGGCCTTCTGCCGGGCAGATGGCATCAGGCGCCTTTCAAGGCGCTGCAGTTCGCGGTCGTCGATGTGGTTTGCGTTCATTTTGATAGCTCCCGGGTTGCTTTAGTGCGTGGATGACATTTCACCAAACGGACTGGAGCCCCTGTGTCGGAACTGCAAACTGTTTGAAACGCATGAGCGGGATACCTTGGCAGGTAGAATGGCTCGCAACTGGTTGTGCCGTAGCGGGAAGTCGGCCCAACTTCGATCGGCGGAGGTGAAATGCACATTGGCATTCTTGAAGATGATCCAACCCAGCAGGAGCTTTACAGGCTCTGGCTCGGGAGCGTACAGCACACGTGTGAATGCCATGCCTCGGTGCGCGATTTTGTTGCCGCCTTGCAGGACCACCCTTTCGATCTCCTGTTGATCGACTGGATGCTGCCGGAGAGCAGCGGCGAGGTGGCCCTGAAATGGGTGCGTGAGAACCTCGGCTGGGAGCTTCCGGTGATCTTCATTACGGCCCGCGACAGCGAGGTCGATGTCGTCACGGCGCTGCGTGCCGGTGCCGACGACTATATTGTCAAGCCACCGAAGTTGCTGGAACTGATGGCGCGCATCGAGTCGCTGACGCGGCGCGTAAAAACGCCGCAGGTGGTTCGATTCGGCGGCTATGAGGTCGACAATGAGCGACGCAGTATCTCGGTCGATGGTCAGGCCGTGGAACTGACGCTGAAGGAATTCGAGCTGGCCTGCTATATGTTCCAGCATCCGGGCAAGCTGCTGTCGCGTGTCCACCTGCTTGAAAAGCTCTGGGGCTTGAACGCGAACGTCGATACCCGTACCGTCGATACGCATGTCAGCCGTATCCGGCGCAAGCTCTCGATCGGGCCGGAGCACGGCTGGCAGATCTTTCCGGTGTATGGGTGGGGCTACCGTATCGAGAAAGTCGGCGCTGGCGAGACGGCACCCAAAACGCCCGGTGAGAGAAAGTCGGCCTGAGACTCGCCGTCCAGCGGATTTGAGGCAGTTTGCAGCTCTCCGAATAGATCGACATGGCTGCGGAGCAGACGTTGAAGTCGCAGCTTGGCACTCATTCCGGTTACGTGCATGTGCGCCCCGACCCGCATGCCGGCGATGCCGTCTGGCAAGGCATCGACGATTGATAAATAGACCGGAATCTCGGTTTCAAGGTCCTTATGTAGCAGCAGACTGCTCCAACCGGCGCCCTCTTGCACCGGTCGTTGCGGCGGCGCGGACGAGACAAACGCTAACCCGCTTTCGGCGAGATCGAGGGCCGTTGCCATTTCTCCCCAAGGCGTGGTGAGGTGACAGTCCGCAAGCTTCACTCGATATGACGCCCGTTGCTCGGCGAGCAGCATCCATGCCGGCGTGACGATCTGAAATTCGCCAGGATATGACGCTCCGACGGCGTTTAGCGCGCAGACCATTGGTCGGCCGATAAAGCGGCCGCTGAGGATGAGCGAGTCGGTCGTCGTAATCCACTTGGGGATATTTGAAGCGTTAACGCGAAGTCTTAGCTGACCGGGGCGTTGATCTACCGCGATGAGCCGAGTACGGATGCTGTAGCGCAAGTCTCTGGACAGGACGGTAACTTCCTGTCCAATGTCCCTGATGAAGCGTAGCGCGTGGGCAATCTGGTCACTGTCGCGGTACAGTTGGCTAACCGAAGCAGCAGCGCCCATTGCAGGCGTGTCGTCACCACCGGAGGCCAACAGCGCTTGCGCAGCCACCTGCATGCGCATGGGGGAAAGGCCGGTTCTAGAAAGGGCAATGGTCATGATCGGATACTCCTCGCTATGCGTTGTTGTGTTGCCAGGCGGCCGCGTACTGCCAGCCATCGGTTGACGTGGTTTTCAATTCAAGCCGTGCCGGGTCCAGGCCGAAGCCCGGCAAGCGATGCCAGAGTGTCACTGCCGGCCGCCACCTGCCTGACTCGTGTCGCAGGGGGAGGCAGTCGAAAGGCACCCGACCGTTCAGGGCTTTGAATAGCGCTTCTTTCAGGCACCAGAGAGACAGTGCGGCCAGGCCGCGCTGCGGTGCCGGTAGCGCACGTAATTCCGCCAGTTCATCGCCGTCGAGGAAGTGCGGCCAGACTTCAGCGGGCAGCGGGGCCAATGGCTCCATGTCGATGCCCAGCGTCGCAACACGGTCAGCCGGTGCGGTGGCGATGATGCGGTAGCCGTCGGCGTGGGTGACCGAGCCGACGATGCCCGCCGGCCAGAGCGGTTCCCCGGCAGCGCCGTGTGCGACGACCGGCGCGCGACTGTCCGTGGCGGACGTGGTGTGCCAGCGGGCACCGCGCGGCAGGAGCTCAGCCCAGGCAGCATTCATCATGCCTGCCCCGCCGCTGTGCCGTCTCGCCAGCGCCGACTTTCCGGTCGCGTCCAGCTGCGGAGCACGCTGTGCCGCCACAGATCACCGAGGAAGTGCGGCACGTTTTCCATGGCGCGCCCCTGCAGACGGCGTTTGACGCGACCGAGGGCGTGGGCAACCAGCGCTGCGACGTCGATCGCGGCTGTCCGCAGTCGACCGTGGTTGAGCACGAAATAGTGGCGGCGCGATTCGTACCAGTAGGCCGGCAGCCGGCGCGGCGCCTGATCGCGACAGGTGACCCCGGTGCTCTGACCCGCGATGTGCACCACCAGGCTGTCCGGCACGTACCACGTGTCCCAGCCGGCCTGGCGGGCGCGCAGGCAGAGGTCGGTCTCCTCGAAGTAGAGAAAGAAACTTTCGTCGAAACCGCGCAATTCATCGAGCGCGGCGGCGCGCATCATCACCGAGGCGCCGGAGACCCAGTCGATGGGGGCCGGTTCGCTGCTCATGATGCACGGCACCACATGTCTGTGCAGCAGGCGGCTCACTGGCCCGAAGGACAGCCCCCCTTCAAATTCACTGGCCAGGCCGGGAAAACGGAAGGCGTAGGGCCAGGCGCTACCGTCGCCATTGAGAAAGCGGCTACCGGCCAGTGCCGCACGCGGATGCGCCGCGAGGAAGTCGCGCAGCGCGACGATGGCGCCGGCGCGGACTTGTGTATCCGGATTGAGAAAGTGGATCAACGAGACATTCCATGTCGCGCGGGCGGTTGCCGCACCGAGGTTGTTGCCATAGCCGAAACCGCCGTTCTTCGGTGCGCGCACCAGCGCTACCCAATCCGACCAGCCATGCGCGTCAATGGCGGCGGCAACCGGACCGGTGTCCCCGGAATCGTTGTCGACTACCACCGCCTTCAGGTCGGCCGGGCGACCGGCAGCGCGTTCGGCGGCCAGTGACGCAAGGCAGGCGATGGTCAGGGGTGCGCTGCGGTAGCTCACGATGACCACGGCGACGGAATCTTCATTGGAAGTGGATGGGCGGTTCATGCGGCCTCCAGTTGCATGCGAAATACCTTGGCCAGCGATGCGACGTAGGGCTCCTGCAGCATGCTGGCATGGCCTCCGTCGACATCGATCAGACGCGGGTTGGCGGCGACGACTCGCCCCCAACCGAGGTCCGAATCAACAAAGACGGTCGCGTAGGGTGTGTCACCGCCATCGCCATCGCCGACAGTGGCGCGCACCAGCAGCAGCGGCACATCAGCAAGGGGCCCTGGGCGATAGCGACGCTCGGCTTCCTCGTAGATTTCGCGCACGGTGAGCGGCGGCCACCCTGCTGGCCAGTCAAGCCCCATGGTCAGAGCGGCGGATAGTCGCTCGAAGCGGCGTTGGCGTTGCGCCAGTTTCAGGCGATGGGCGATGCGCCAGCGCATGAAGTTCCAGCCTCGGCGCAGTACCAGAGCGGCGAGCGCAATGCCGCGTGACATGAGGCTGCCGCCGGTAGCGCGGATGGCATCGAGGGTGCGTCCGACATGGGAGCGTCCGCCGACGCCGGCGCGGCGTGGTGCGCCCGGCGCGGCGGCGTCGAGCAGCATGACGAACTCGACGGCGGCACCGCTTGCACGCAGCTGGCGCGCCATCTCGTAGGCGATCACGCCACCCGCACACATCCCAGCGAGCCGGTAAGGACCCTCGGGCTGCAGCTTGCGCATGGCGGCAATGTAGGCGGCGGCCATATCCTCAATACGCAGATGGGCGAGCGGAATGCCGGGGCGGCGCAGCGGTTCGATGCCGACGATGCCGATGTCTTCAGGCAGGCGCAGCGCGAGGTTGCGGTAGAGGAGGGTTTCGCCGTCGCCGTCGTGGACCAGGAAGAGTCGCGGGCCGTTGCCGGGACGCAGGATGACCAGCGGGCCGTTACTGTCCTGTACCGGATCTTGATCCAGTTTTGCGACCATGGCACGTGGCGTGCGCGCCGTGAGCAGGGTGGTGAAAGGCCAGCGCGGACCAAAGCGCCGCTCGATGGCGGCGATCAGGCGCGCAGCCTGCAACGAACTGCCGCCCAGCGCGTGGAAATCGTCCTCGATGCCGAGGTTGTCGATCTGTAGCACCTCGGTCCACAATTCCAGCATCGCCGCTTCGCGTGCATCGGCAGCCGGGACGGAGGGTTGCAGCAGGCGGCGCGGCTGGCGCTGCTGCGCGTGCAGCCAGGCCAGTACCGACGGGCCGTCGACCAGCTCTGTCGCCAGTCGGGCATACCGTGTCGAGCGGTCGGCCGGGCTGGCGGCCGGCAGTGCCGCCGGAACGCCCGCCTTGTTTTCCTCGGCGCGCAGGGCGTCCATCACCCCCTGCGGCACGTCGCCGCTGCGATAGCGCAGACCAGCAGCAAACGGCGCCGGGATCAGATAGTCATCACCCCAATCGGCATCCCTGCGCCAGTCGCCCACCGTGCTCTCGGCAAACGCGCGCGCCGGCAGGTTCTTCGCTGTCGGCCGGAAGGGAAGGCGCACATGCGTCAGGCCGCCGTTGATGGCGCGCCGCCCAAGTTCGGCCAGCAGCGCGTGCTCGACGCCGCGCCCGAGCGCGCGGCAGCTCAGGAAAATGCTGTCCACGTGCAACACATCCCCGACCGCGCGGCCGGTGGCGACACCGACCAGGCCATAGTCGCCGAAGCGGTCGCGCACGCGCACGCGCAGCACCTCGCCGTGGGCGGCATGGTCGCGCAGTTCCACCTCGGCATAGCGGCGGGTGGTGAAGTTGAACTGGTTGGTGCGCTGGCTCAGCTGGGCGATGCGCGCCCATTCGTCCGCGGCGGGCGCGGCGATGTCGATCTGCATGTCGAGCGAGGCGATGAAATCGCTGAAGCTGGCGGCGGCACTTTCGCACTGGCGGCGTGACAGGTTTTCGCGGTACATCGCAGTGCGCTGGCGATCCTCGGCGGTGAGGGCAAGGCCGTCGAAGGTCCACAGGTGTTCGAGCAGAGCGGGCACGGCGGCATCGTCGGCGGGCAACTGCAGCGTGACGACCTGCGGCAGCGCGGCGCGCATCTGCGCGCACTCCACCGGGTTGTCGTCGATAAAGACGAAGGCATCGAGCCCGAGGTTGAGTTCGGTCGCCAGCGAACGCAGGTTCTCCGGCTTCGGCAGCCAGTTCACGCGGCGGGCGACGATATGTTCGGGGCGCAGCAGCATGTCGGATCGCCTATCGAAGACGGCCGCGACATCCTCATCCACATTCTTGCTCGCCAGCGCTATCAGCACGCCATCGTTCTGCAGGTCGACGGCGCATCGTTGCAGGGCGAGCAGGCCCGGCGGCAATTCGATACCGGCAGCGCCATCCTCGCCGACCACACCGCGCCACAGGGTGTTGTCGCAGTCGAGCACCAGCACCTTGTGCGCCGGCACGAGGAGCGCGTGAAGTTTGCGCGTCAGCGCCAGGGCGAGGGCGGCGAAGTGGCTGTCTGTGTAGGGGATATGGGCGAGCCGATCGGCTTGTTCATCCTCGCGTGCGCCGTTGGCAACGCGGTCGATGCCGCTATCTTCGAGCAGCATCAGGCCCGCCACGCCGCGCAGGCGGTTGAGCAACTGTTGGCGCAGTTCCTCGGGACGATCACCGAGCCGGGCGCGTGCCGCCGGGCTGATCGGCAGGGCGGCAAACAGCAAGGGCCGCCCGGTGCGGGCGAGCGCAATTTCCAGTGCCGCCGGCAAGTCGTCGGCGGCGCGTTGCGCGGCGGCGAGCGCATGCGCCAGGTCGTCATGGTCGCGGGCGAAGTCTTCCAGCCGCAGCAGCACGAGATTCACCCCGGCCTCGGAACGGGCCAGTGCCGAATCGGGGTCGAGCAGGGTCTGGAAAATCTGGTTGTAGGGACCGAGCTTCGGCTGCAGCCCGACGCCGGCGAGCGATAGCAAGCTCGTCAGCGGAGACAGCAGCGGATCGGCGACAAAGCTGGCCGAGATGATCAGCGGGGCTTGGGCTTGGGATTGGGCTTGATATTCCATGGCCTGAATTTCATCCCAGCCGGCCCTCTCGCTTGTGTCAGCTTTGCAAACTGTTTGAAAAACCACTACGACAGAAAAACAGCGGGAACGGCCATTAGCCTTCGGGAATCCTATTTCAGCCCCGGCCATCAACGGACGTAGCCGTAGGATTTGAAACCCAGTTTTGAGGGGCTGGTGTTCTTTCGACACCCGACATTCGCAGGAGTGTCGCGAGGCTCGGAAAATCACGCTTGCAGCCGCTAACCTTACAGGTTAGTAGCTGCAATGGAAAAGCGTAAGCCGCACTACGATTTAGCTGCTGTAAAGCTTGCCGTGCAACAGCGCGGTGCGGGCTACCGCTTTGGTGGGTGCCCAGGCCATGGTTCGATTGTCATTCAGTTTAAGGAGAAATGAGATGCCCCGCGAATGCCTGAACTGCGAACAGGGAGTTCTGCGGCATGCCGTCAAGGATGTGCCGTATGAATACAAAGGTCACGCAACCGTGGTGCCGAAGATCGCCGGTTGGCATTGTCCGCGCGCATCACCGGCGGCGGTCCGAATGCCTTCTCGCGGTACGAGAGGGGTAAGGCTCATCCGCTACCTGCGGTGACAAATCTTTTTCGGCTCCTTGATCGGCACCCGGAACTGCTGAACGAATTGCAGAACTGATCTCGCTGGCTCTTGGCGGCCATCAAGAAACGGCCAATCCCCGCGATCAGCAATGTACTTTTCGCCGGCCTCCATTCGTCTTGGTTTCATGACAAAACCACGCTATGATGTACACACAACGTCATCACACACCTCTCAGGACTGCCATGACCACCATTGCCACCGCCAAGGAAGAACGTCTCGCCATTCGCATCGCGCCCGAAACCAAGGATATGCTGCGTCGTGCTGCGGAGCGTCAGCATGCCAGCCTCTCGCATTTCATTGTCGGTGCCGCACTGGAACGCGCCGCCAGCCTGTTGGCCGACGAAACGCGCTTTGTCGTCTCGCAAGAAATGGCCGATGCCTTTTGCGCCGCGCTGGATGCACCGGCCCGCGATATTCCGGCGCTCGCCAAGCTGTTCGCCGAAAAGAGCGTCCTCGAGCATTGACGCCAGCAGCGACAGATGACGCTCCCTCTTTCCGGCACCGTGCCGCTGGCGGCGGACTTCGCCGTAGCGGAATTTTCCTGCGGTAGTTCCGCCCTCGATGACTACCTGATTCGCCATGCCTGGCATGCCCAGCGTGCCAACACCGCGCGCACCTTCGTGGCGTTGCGCGGCAATCGCGTTGTCGGCTATTACAGTCTGGCCGCCGCGTCCATCGAACCCGACCAGGCCCCGCCGCGCGTGCTTCAGGGTGCCGGACGCTACCCGATTCCGCTCACCTTGCTGGCGCGTCTGGCCGTCGATCAATCCGAACAGGGAGCGGGCCTGGGCAAGGCGCTGCTCAAGGACGCCATGAAGCGTTTTCTCGTCGCGCACGAACAGGTCGCCAGCCGGGCGCTGCTGGTGCATGCCGCCGACAACACGGCCCGCGCGTTCTACCTGGCCTTCGGTTTCGAGCCAGCCCCCTTCAACCCGCTGCATCTTTATCTCCTGCCGAAGGACATGGCGCGGGCGCTGCGTTTGGCGCAGGGGTAGCGCAAAATCTGGGTATCCGTATTTCATGATTGATTTTCGGTTGTGCAATGCGCAATGTCGATGGAATATTCGACGGCAGTCCGAGTTCGGCCAGAAGCTGCCATACACCGTTCCCACAAAGCGGCCGCCTAGAGGGCCGCTGCAATTCGAGACCTGCCGTATGCCAAACTCCTGCAACACGGCCGAAGGCCTCATATGCTACGATCGAATTATTCCAATTGGCTATAAAACCCATGTCCGAATCCAGCGAAGTATTCGCGCAATCAATCTTTGATGCAATAAACCTTCTCGCCCACTTTAATGCACTGAACACACAGCCTCCGCCACCCGAAATTGAGGTACTTAAACGTGCCGGATTGATCATGGCGATGACAGCGTGGGAGACGTATGTCGAGGATCGCGTGATGGAAGCAGCCACAGCTCGGTTACAAGGTTTACACGATAGTTCTATCGGCAACTTCGTCAAAGGCAAGCTGAATGAAGAAATCAAGCGATTACACAACCCGACATCCGACAAAACCATTCAGCTTTTTCGAGACTACGCCAACATCGATCTGACTGAAAAATGGTGCTGGAACAACTTTGACTCCAAGACAGTACGGGAACGCCTAAATCAATACATGAAGTTGAGGGGTGATGTAGTTCATCGGTCAAGGACGATTGCTCCCGGCCCTCCTACAGCAGATCCGGTGACCAAGGAAGATCTGCAAAAAGTCATTCGCTTCCTCAAGGCTCTCGTCGCAGCGACAGAGGCAGCCTTGGAGGATGAGTAGCTTAAAGGTAACCAAAAAATGATTCGATTACTCGCCACCCTGTTTTTTTTGCTTTCGTCACAGATCTGCTTTTCGCAACAGCAGGAAATCACTTTCACTGCTAGTGACCAGAAATGGGCAGTTAACTCGACTGCACTTGCGAAAGTCCACAAGACAGGCCCATTTCTAAACATTCTGTTCGAAAAATTCACGATGCGTGTCAACCCAGACTACAAGTATGCGCCGCTCAAGGTGCTCAGCTACAAAGTCGGCATTGCCTACAAAAAACCAGATGGACAGTGGGACATCCTGCGCTGGTCAGAACCCATCAAACCGGGGACCTTGATGTCTCCGGGGCAAACTCGGCTTATTGAGAATCAGAAGGCAGTCATACCAATTGACGGGATCCAATCATTAACAGACAAATGGCTGGTTATTTGTGTTGAGACAGAGCTCAGCAACCGCAGTGTCGGAACAAACTACTCGCACGGCGCCCCAGGTTTGAATTGAAAGGCGCTGACTCGCAGCTATACGGTCAATTACCACTCGGGGACTGCTCCACTCAGCTCCTGCCGTTAGGCCCACGTGGCTGTGAACGTCCGCACAGGGTCGAGTCCTGCCGGATCACGCCGAAATCTGAGTGTCTCTTCCCAGTCTCATGTCACCATCGACAGGTAGCCAGGTTCCTGCCCACCTACCCGGCAAAACGGTAACAGTTCCTGCCTGCCTGCTTGGCCTCGTACATGGCGCTATCGGCCTTTTTCATCAGATCCTGTATGTCCTCATTTCCGGTGCCGGAAAACAGGCAGACGCCGATGCTGGTGCTGGTTCGGTGCGCCTGTCCGCGCAGCGTAACGGGAGCGGCGAGCGCATTGATAATGTTCTTCGCTACCCGTTCGGCATCGTGCGCGTCGGAAATTTCGGAAAGCATTATGACGAACTCGTCCCCTCCCTGACGGGCCACCGTGTCGCTGGCGCGCACGCAATGCGTCAGGCGATTGCCAACCTCTTTCAGGAGTTCGTCGCCGGCATCGTGTCCCAGCGTATCGTTGATGTTCTTGAACTTGTCCAGGTCGAGAAACATGACCGCCATCATGCGTTTGTGACGTTTGGCAAGGGTGAGCGCATGCGTCAGACGGTCCACCAGCAGGCGGCGATTGGGCAGGCCGGTGAGCGAGTCGTAAAACGCGAGTTGCCGGATTTGCTCTGCGGCTCTTTTGCGCTCGCTGATGTCTCGTGCGGATAGGGAGATGTGCGATTGTCCGTCGAGCTCGATGGCGAAGGCGGTCATCTCGACATCGACCAGACTGCCGTCCTTGCGCCGAAATTGCGCCTCGAAGGTCCCGGCGTTTTCGTGCCAGGCGGATGCCTCATCGATTGTGGCCAGAGGCACCGGGGCGTCGTCAGGCCACCAGGTGGTGGATGGATGACCAATCAACTCGTTACGCTGGTAGCCCAGCATCCGGAAGAATGAATGGCTGGCTTCGACAAGCCGGCCTGAGGCATCGAGGATGTGCAGGGCATCGCTCGTGCTGCGCAGCAAGACCTGGTTTTTCCGGCTTTCATCGGCCAGCGCGGCAGTGCGTTCCTCGACCAGACGTTCGATACGCGGGTCGTTTCCTGTCCAGAGTGAATGAATGGCGCCGAACAGGCGCTTGAGCGGTGTGGTGTTGGTCATGACGGTTGCGATGGGGCTCAAGGTACTGATCATGTGAATTCTCTTACATTCCAGAACGGTTGGTGCGTACCCAGGTGCTGTGGTTTTTCGAACCTGCCAGGGTGCCGGCCAGCATGCGTAGTTTCCAGAGCAAATAGCCCGGGATGCGGGTCAAGAGCAGCAGGCGCGACCACGGCAGCCGGGCGACGCGCAGGGCGGCGATGACATGGGCGACCACCACGAGCAGGCTGCCGAGAGCTGCCAGCAGCACCGGGGTTGCACCGCTGGCAGCCGCGAGCATGAGCACGGCCCCAAGAATGAGGACGTGATAGGCCAGCGGCAGGAGCATCAGGTCGGCCAGTGGCTCGATAAAGCGGGGTTGCCCGCGCAGGACCTTGCCCAGGAGGGCCGCGCCATGTTCGCGAAGCATGCGCAGTCGTCCGCCTTCCCAGCGGGCACGCTGGGTGCGCGCGCCCTCGGCGCCGGTCGGCATGTCGCCGCGCACGCTGGCGCGATCGATGAAGGCGACGCGCAGCCCGGCGTTGATCAATTGCAGATGGTATTCGAGGTCTTCGACCACCGAGGCAGCCGTGTAGGGCACCTGTTCCAGCGTTTCGCGGCGCAGGGCGAAGCCGTTGCCGAGTATGCCGGCGGACAGGCCCAGCCGGTCGCGGCCGCGCGGTCGCAGCACGTTGAAACCGGCCAGGGCGAGTTCGGCCAACTGCGTGCGTGGCGATTCGCTGCCGTTGCGCACCGTGTAGCGCGCCTGGGCAGCAGCGGCGCCCCTGAGCGTTGCGCGCAGTGCGGGCAGAAAATGCGCGTCGACACTGCTGTCGGCGTCGATCACGGCAAAGGCCGCGAAACCTTCCGGCAGCAGGAGGCGGAAGGCATGGTCAAGCGCATATCCCTTGCCGCGTCGCGCCGGATCATGGCGCGCGATGACACGCGCGCCGGCATCCCGCGCCAGGGTCGCCGTGGCGTCGCTGCAGTTGTCGGCAATCACGACGACCGAGGTGTTGCCATCCTGCTTGGCCAGCGGCAACAGATTGGACAAGGTGTGCGCGATGACGGCGGCCTCGTCGTGGGCAGGGACGACGATGGCGATGCGCCCCTGGAGCAAAGCCCCGTCCGTGCGGCGCGATGGCAGCAGGTTGGCCGCCGTGAGCAGGGCCAGATAGAGTGTGCCCGGAAAAGTCGGCGCCAGCAGGACGGCGGCGACGATGCCGAGGATGGTGGGGAGGAGCCCGGCATCCATTTCAGGCCGCCTGACCGAAGAAGTGGGCGATGCGCAGACGGTCAAGTCGTGCGTCCGGTGGCCCGGCGTAGGCGGGCTGCATATGCGGATGATCGTGCCATGGCAGTGCACGGGTTTCCGCCTGCAGGCGCTCGACCAGTGCCGGCACACTGCCGATGACGCGCGCCGGTACGCCGCCGACGATGCTGCCCGGCGGCACGTCGTGCGTCACCACCGAACCGGCGGCCACAATGGCGTCGGGGCCGATTGTTACGCCGGGCATGATGATGGCCTGGTGGCCGACGAAGACGTTGTCGCGGATGTCGATCTTGCCGACCTTGTCGAGGGCGACGCCATAGGCGCGCTTGAGCATGGCGACCGAGCCGTCGTGGCCGAACAGTGTGCAGCCGGTCAGATGCACATTGTTGCCGAGCCGCACATAGGCCGGGTCGGTGATGACGGCGTTCATCTGGATCAGGCAACCCTCGCCGACGGCGGCGAGACCAAAGTGGCGCTTGACGATCTCGCCCCAGGCGGCACCGTCCGGGCTGCACAGGCGGCGGTAGAGGCCGAGCAGGCGGCCGGTGCGACGGGCATAGGTGGCGACAAGGCGGCCCAGCAAGCGGGTGATCATGATGTGGCTCCTTTCAGTCGGTTGACGAATAGCTCACCAAGGCGGTCGATGTTGCGGGTCAGGTCGTATTTTTCCGCGACGCGGGCCCGGCCATTGCGGGCAAGGTCGGCACGCAGGTCGGGATCGTCCATCAGGCTGGACAGCGCGCTGGCCAGTTCGACGGCATCGGAGGGCGCGACGAGCAGGCCGTCGATGCCATCGCGGATCAGCTCCGGGATGCCGGTGATGCGCGTCGTGACGCAGGGAATCCCGCTGGCCATGGCTTCCATCAGCACCACCGGAATGCCCTCGGCGAAGCTGGCCAGAGCGAAGGCGTCAGCGCGGGCATACCAGCCGCGCACTTCGCTTTCGTTGAGGGCGCCGGTGAAGACCACGCTGTGTGTCAGTCCGGCTTTCGCCACCATCGTTTTCAGGCTCACTTCGTCCGGCCCGGTGCCGACCAGCACCAGTCTTACCGGGCGGCCTGCGGCGACCAGGCTGCGGCAGGCCTCGATGAGGATCGGCTGCCCTTTGGCGGAACAGAGGCGGCCAACGCAGAGGATGGTGAAGGGCGCCAGTTCGCGGTCGAGCTTGGGTGTGTAGCGTTCGAGGTCAACGCCGAGTGGGCAGACCTCAAGCTTGTGCCAGTCGCTGGCGGGTGACAGATGCATCAACTGGCTGCGGGCGAAGGCGCCAATGCAGATGATGAAGTCGGCCATGGCGATCTTGTCTTTCAAGCGTTGCCCCGGTGCGTCGTAGAACTCGTCCGGTCCATGAACGGTGATAGAGAGTCCGATGGGCGCGATCTGCTTGAGTAGAAGCGCCACATTGGCCGCGGCAGTGGCGAAATGCACATGCAGGTGGTCGAGCTTCCTGTTTTCCATCCAGCGCCACAGCATCAGCGCTTCGGTGAAGTAGAAGAGGCCGTAAAGGCTGCGCTGCAGGTTCCAGCCGCCGGCGCGCAGTGCGTGATAGCCGCCGCGCAGCCAGGCGAGCGGACGCAACAGGCCCCACAGGTGGGCGGCCAGCGCACCACGCACGCCGTGAGCCTTGACCATGTAGGTGCGCTTTGCTTCGGTGCGCTCGCTGTCGGTCATCGCCGCCGGCGCACGGTCGGGTGCATTGATCGAGGCCACCTCGATCTCGAAGCCGCGTGCGCGCAACTGGCTCACCTCGCGCAGGATGAAGGTATGCGAAACCGCAGGATAACGGCTGACGAGGTAGGCGAGCCGCAGGGGCAGGGTCTGGTTCAGCAGCATGAGAGATTCCTTTCGACGACGAGTTCGTTATAGGTGTGCTGGGCGGCGGCGATCTTTGCTGGCCAGCTGTAGCGTTGTTCGACCTGGCGGCGGCCCGCTTCGCCCTTGCGCCGCCAGTCCTCGGGTGCGGCGTGGATGCCCGCCAGTGTGTCGGTCAGGTCGGCGACGACCTGCGCCGGGCTGTGCAGCGGCAGCAGGGCGCCGAAGTCGTTCGAGACGATTTCGCCCGGCCCGCCATAGTTCAGCGCGATTACCGGACGGGCGCTGGCCATGGCCTCGAGCAGTACGGCGCCGCCGGATTCGCGCACCGAGGGCAGGCAGAAGACGTGGCAGGCGCGCATCTGTGCGGCCACCGCATCGATGGGCTGGGCACCAACAAAGCTAGTCTCTGCAGCGATGCCCAGCGACGTGGCGAGCGCTTCCCACTCGCTGCGCAGCGGGCCGTCACCCACGACGGTGAGCTGCGCCGGGACGCCACGGCCGCGCAGGTTTGCCAACGCGCGCAACAACAGGTCGAGACACTTGACCGGCACCAAACGGCCGACGAACAGGATGCGTAGCGGGGCATTACCGTCCGCCAGGGCTGGCCACGGCGTCGGAACGAAGCGGGTAAGCTCGACGCCGTTTTCGAGCATCATGCGGCAGCGCGCATGGTGGCGCGGCGCGATAGCCATCAAGGTGGTGTGGGTGGCAGTGAGGATGCGCGCCGCGCGTTTCGACGAACCGAGCGCGGCGTCGAGCAGCCGGCTCAGGTTGCGTACCTTGAGCAGCCAGGTTGATTCGTCCCGCATCACGGCGCCGAAGCCTTGCGGATCGCTCAGTCCACTGTTCAGCGGGCCGATCACGGTCGGCAGTCCCAGTCGGCCGAGCCATGTCGGGGCGGCCAGTGTGACTGGTGTCACCCGGTGCAGCACGCTCCAGATTGCGCCGGCAGCGAGGCGGCGGCGTAATGCACGCCACGACGAAAAGTCGAAAAGGAAGTAGTCGAGCGAGGAGACGAGAAAGACGCTGTGTTCGCTGCGCGGGAACAGCCGGCAGGCCAGCCGATACAACGGGCCGGCGAACCATTCAGTGTCGATGTAGATGATCTCCGAGCCCGCCAGCGGCGCGCCGGCCGCTTCGAGCGCTGCGCGATTGCGCACATGGGTGACCAGGGTGACGGCCTGTTCAGCGGCCAGACGCGAATACCACTCCCAGCCGATTTGCGACACCGAGCCCATGCCCGGCCCGCATTGGTAGGCAACCAGCAGCAATCCGCCAACGCTCATGACTTCCCCTCCGCATGCAAGGGCCGGGCGGGTACGCCGGCGACTACGGTGCCCGGCGCCACGTCACGGGTGACCACGGCGTTGGCACCGATGACCGCGCCGTCCCCAATGGAGACACCGGGCAGCACCGTCACGCCACGGCCGATCCAGACGTTGCAGCCGACGCGGATGGGCAGAGTCTCGTGCCCGGCATGGCGCGGCGCGAGGCCGGGGCCGAAGCGATGGTTAGCGTCGCGCAGGCTGGCGTATTCGCCAATCATGCAGCCGGCGCCGATTTCGATGGATTCGAAGGCCACCAGATGTACGCCGCGCGAGAGCACAACCCCGTCACCGATGGCTATGTGGCCCTCGCCCCGTGTTTCGAGATACAGGTCGCGGTAAAGGTAAAGATCGCGGCCAAAGGCGATGCGTCGCGTGCCATGCAGCTCCGGGTGGCCCAGCACCACAACGGAGGGATCGAGCTCTGGAAAACGTGCGGCCAGCCTGGCAAAAGACCAGAACTGGCGCAGGCGGCTCTCGCCCCCGCCACCGAGGCTGGCCAGCGGTCTGACGGCGGTGGCCAGAAATCCTTTTATCGAATGGGTGGGTTGCATCTTGCGCTCCAGCGAACTGTCTGGAGCGTATTCAACCTGCCGGGCGAAACGCGATGTGTCGCGATTGAAAACTTGTTGCCAACAAACCGTCAGGCAACGGAGTTGGTGCCCTTGTATTCGATCAGCCGGCTGTTTCTGCCGCGATGCGTATTGATGAGATACGACAACTGACCGAGGGCTATCGGGATCTGCTGGAGATGGCTGTGAATGCTATAGAGCAGCCGCGTGGCCGGGTCTGGCGATTTCCATTGGCAACGGCGGAAGGTCCGTGCGACAAGCAGGCCGAGGAAGGCGGCAACGAGGACCGCAACGACGGGCCAGACTAGCGACACCGGCAGCAGGGCAAGGCAGCCCGTCAATATGCCGGCATGCATCAGGTTGCGCCGCGAATCCTTGAGCCACATTGGATCCGGGCTGTGGCGAAAGCGGGCCGCGATTTCGGCGTAGGCGTGGCCGGCGCGGTAGGCGCGTTTCCAGTAGGCGGCAAAGCGTGTGATGGCGAGATCGTGCCCGGTCATCGGGGCGTCGATGTGCTGTATGCCAAATCCATGGACCCGGATGCGACGGCACATTTCGGGTTCTTCGCCGGCGATCAGGCTGGCGTCGAATCCACCGACCGCCTCCAGCACGCTACGCCGCATCAGGGCGTCACCGCCACAAAACTCGCTTTCTCCCGCAGGGTAAATCCAGTCGAGGTCGAGGACGCGGTTGTAGATCGAGTGTTCGGGATGCAGTTCGCGGCGGTGTCCCCAGACCACTGCGACCTGCGGGTTGCGCATGGCCTGCAGGGCGCGGTTGACGAACTGCGGGTGGAGGATGGTGTCGCCGTCGAGGAACAACACGAATTCGCCGCGTGCCGCCTGCCAGCCGGCATTGCGGCCGAGCGCGGCGGAGGGACGCTCGGGGCGCACTTCGATGACGCGCGCACCGGCCACGGTGGCGCGTGCCACGCTGTCGTCGGTGGAGGCCGAGTCGACGTAGAGCGTCTCGATGTCGATCTCGGCGTGATCCATGGCGGCCACCGAGGCGAGGCAGCGCGACAGACGCTCGCCTTCGTTGCGGCCGATGATGACGACGGAAACCAGCGGGCGGGCGGGCGTGTTCATGTCTGACTCCGGTATGCAGGTAAGGAAGAGGCCAGCCGGCCCGCCAGCCGTTCGCGTTCGGCGGCGGGAAGCGACGAGAGCAGGTCGGTGATGAAGCGGTCATGCTGGCGCCAGGCGGACTGGGGCTGGGAGTCGATGGACGAAACGCGCACCAGCACGCCGTCGGGAATCTGACCGGACAGCAGCTGGCGCATCTGGGCGAGCTTGCGGCTCACGCCGGGCAGGGCCGCCTGGTCGCCAACGGTCAGCCAGTAGCTCACCGGTTCGCTGCGCCCCGGCCGTTCCGCATGCAGGCGTCGCAGCGGCAGCGCGGCGCCGGCCAGCGCCAGGGTGCCATCCTGCACCGCGCCGATCAGGAAGCCCTGCGCCCGGTAGCAATACTCGGGGCGGTGGGCCTGCAGGCGGTCGCCGCGCTGGCGGCTGCCGTAGGCGATCGAGAGCATGATGCGTGCGCCGTCGGCGTCGCGATAGACGCGTTCCAGCGTTAGCGCATAGGTGCCGGTAAGTGCATCCGGCGCCGCCTGGATCGGACTCAGGATCGTGCCGGTTTCCAGCTGCCAGCCGGAAAACCGCTCGGGGACGAGGCGCGCAAGATCGGGCGCCTGCTCGGGCGCAGCGCTCACGGCGTTGCGCAGCAAGTCGGCGGCAATGGCCGCGGCAATCAGCAGGCCGGCGAGCAGCAGGTTGCGGCCGAGGGATGGCAGGGTTTGGCTCATGCGGCGCTCCGCTTCCTCAGTTTGGCCAGTGCGGCGTCCAGACCGAGCAGGCCGGCGAAGGCGACCAGGAACATGACGATCCCGGCCATCTCGTGCCATTGGCGGCCGGCAGCGTCGCCGGCATGGAAAGTGAGAAGGGCGAGGACGACGACGCGCAGCAGGTTGGCGGCCAGCGCCACCGGCACCACGGCCAGCAGCAGCGCAGCCTTGTGCCATGCGCCGCTGCGCGGGGTGAGATGGACGTAGAGCACACCGAGTGCCAGCAGGGCCATGAAGGAATGCAGGCCGGAGCAGGCGTCGGCGATCAGCAACTGGTACTGGCCGACCACCAGCACCACCCCGCTGTGCGCCGCCGGATAACCGGCGGCGTGAAGAATCTGGGCGGTCGCCAGGGAAATCATCTCCTTCAGCGGTTGTGTCAGAGCATCGATCAAGATGCCGGGCAAAGGGATCATGAAGGCGAGATAGACCAGCGGAAACCACGCAAGGCGCAGACCCGGCAGGCCGTGGCGGGCGAGCAGCAGGCCGGCGAGCACCGGCATCTGCGCGGCCAGCGCCAGCGCGGGAATTTCCTGCACGTCGCCGATCACCGCAAGCGCCAGCCCGGCCAGCAAGAGCCCCAGGCCCGGCACCGCAAAAGTCGGCGCTGGCAGGACGGCGAGTCGCGCGCGCAACCGCCATAGCAGTGCCAGAACGATCAGGCCGATGAGGGGGGCGTGCGCGTGGGCCTCATCCTGCCATTCGCCCTGCCATGCGGCGCGATAAACCGGGAAGAACAGCAGGCACCAGCCGGCGATCAGCGGCGCCGGTCCCCGCAGCCACGCATTTGCCTGGCGCTGCGCGGCGGTCGTCAGCGATGCGGCGGGGACGGTGGTCATGCGCCGATGCTCATTGTGTTGCCGTCGGGGGAGCCGCAGCGAAGTCGCCGAGGTAGGCGATGGCCGTCTGGCTGCGCAATTCGCGCAGCCGGGTATCCACCACCTCCTTGCCGGCACGCTTGACGAGGTGGTCGCGCACGATCGGCTTGGCACTTTCCCAGGTCACGCCCGCCGGCTGGGCGCTCATCACCACATAGGCGATCACCCCGCGCGGGCTTTCGAACACCACCGTCTCGCCCTCCTGTGCCTTGTTGAGGCGCGGCAGGGCTTCGATCGGTAGCTGCTCGGCGGCGCGGATCACCACCTGCTCGTTGAAGGCGGGATTCTGCGCACGCAGCCAGGCGGTGATCTTGTCCAGCGGCTGGCGTTCGACCAGGCGCTGCTTGACCTCGGCCATCTCCTTGAGGTCGGCGGGCAGCACGACTTCGCGCAGGCGGAAGATCTTGCGCTCGGCAAACAGTGCCGGGTGCTGGGCGTAGTAGCGGGCCAGGGTGTTGTCGTCGGGGCGCGCGGCCGTCGCGGCCGTGCGCTCGGCATAGGCGCGCGCCAGCACGTCGCGCCGCGCTTCCTCGATCTGCAGCATCACCTCGGGCTGGCGGTCGAGCTTTTGCGCCAGCGCCTGTTGGACTGCCAGCTCGCGGTCGACCAGCTTGGTGGCGACTTCCTGACGCACCGGTTGCCCGGGGTTGGGGATGCCCATGCGCTCGATCGCATGGTTGAACTGCAGCATCGAGATCTCGCTGCCCCCCACGCGCGCGATCACCTGGCCGGGGGTAGCCGATGCGCTGGTCTCGAAGGGGCTGCAGGCGGGCAGGGTGGCGAGTGCGGCCAGTCCTGCCAGGCCGGCGGCTGCATGGCGGCGGGCCTTCCAGGCGAAGACCAGCAGGCCCGCGGCCATCAGGATCAGCGTCGAGGGCTCGGGGGCCGGCGAGACCATGGTCTGGTTGGTCGGCGAGGAGCCGGATGCCGCGAAGGTAATCGATCCCCAGTAATCGACGGAATTGCCGGCGCCGAAACCGTTGCCCTTGACCTGGAAGGTATAGTTTCCGGCGGAGAGGGTGATGGTGCCGCCGGTGCTCGAAATAAGGCTGCCATTTAGATCGTAGATGCCGAAGGACAGATCCGGGCTGCCGCAGCCGTTGCGGCAGGGGTCGAAGTTGAAGGTCACCGAGTAGCTGGCGCTGTTGCCACCCTCGAGCGAAAAGTTGTAGTGGTCGGTGAAGTTGCGGTTGATGTCGTACTGGGCGAAGGAGAAGGTCACTTCGCTGCTCAGCGGCGTCGCGACCGTGCCCCAGTCTACGGTGAGGTCGGCGCGCGCGAGGGTCGCCCAGGCGGGCAGGAGCACCATCAGCGCGATGCGCAGGTAGATTCGTAGGTTCATGACGGGGCTCCTCAAGGTCAGAGATTGAAATCAATGCATCGGAGGCGATTACACGGCATCGGCTGCATTGAGTTGTGAAGCGATTGCAAACTTTGTCCTGGCGAGGTAATCGATGGCGTGCATCGTTTCCGAAAAGTTTGCAAAGTTTTCACAAGCTGCACCGGCGCGGCGCTTGAATGCAATCACCTGTACGCCACCCGACAGGGAAGGCGCCCCCAAAAACCAACGTCATCAGGAGACTGTCATGAACCGCATTCATTCCCCCCTTCAGCAAGCCGCAATCGAGTTGCGTGTTTACCCACCGGTTTATGTGCGTGAGACCTCAGCCCACGACGTTCATGAAGCACCGAGAGGGCTTCATGAAGTGAAGCCCAACATGGTTCAGAGCGAGCTGTCCGTCGGTCGTCAGTGGTTGATGGACGGATGGGAGCCCATCGAGGATTGGCGGATCGATTGAGCAGATCCATTGATGACCGGTGTAAAGCGCCGCAGGCTTGGCGGTGCATCATTCCTCGGCCTGTCTGACTTCGATCTGTCGTAGTTCGAAGGGCCCGCCCCATGCAATCGTCCTGAGACGGACGGTATTGAGACCTTCGCGCAGCCAGACCTCCACCGGGGGTGAACGCGTCGAGGTATCGAGTCCGCCGTCGGTCAGTTCGATCACACCCGCCGAACTGCCGAAGGCGGTCGAGACCTCGATGCGGTTGCCTTTCCCCTTTGCTCCGGCATGCAGGGAGAGCAGATAGCGTCCCGCTGTCGGTGCATGGATCAGGTAGTCGACATGATTGCCGGGACGGCCATGGCGCACTACATCACGGCTCGCTTCAGAATAAGGTGGGTCATTGCCGGCATAGGCGAGCGCATCGATGCGACCGGGAACGCTGTTGCGGGACTTGACCGCCGGCCTGTCCGAGGCCAGCACGCCGTTCAGGCAGCGGATCTTCGGCGTGTCGGTGATGGCGAGATCCGGCGTCAGTTCCCAGGTGCCGTAAGGGGTATCCCATTTGCCGGCACCGGCCATGAACCACATGAACAGTCCGCCACCGTTTGCGTACCAGTTGTCGAGATGGCGGCGGCACAGGCCCTCCATGCGTGGATCGAGCGCAGCGGCTTTTTTGGCCGTCAGGCTGCCGGGGCCGAAGGTGTCGGCACCCCCTTCGTAGGCGACGAAGGGCAGCTGGTACCAACGCGCCAGCGCCAGGTTCTTCTCCATGTGGCTGATTTTCGTCATGGCGTCTATCGAGTCCGACATGGCGGCGAGCACCTGATCGGTGCTCAGATTCTCGTCGCGCTGCACGGGTCCCATGTTGTAGTAGGGTGCGCCGGCGATGGCATAGAAATAGCGGCTGGGCGGGCCATGCACCTTCGCCATGTAGTCGAGGGCGAGTCCGGTGGCGTAGGTGTTGACGATCTGCACCGCATATATCGGCCGCACCCGCGTCATCATCGCCGCATCGCCGAACACGGCGCGAAAGATGTCGCTGATCTCCTTGCCGCGCTGGGGAATGCGGCGGAAGCGCCAGAGGTCCTTGTTGTTCTTGCCGTCGTAGTTGAGCTGCGAGGCCGGGTCGGTCTCGATCTCGCGAACCGCTGCAGCGAGGTTTTCACGGGTTTGCGAAAACATGCTGTTCCAGACTTCATTGCTGTATTCGACGTAGAGCTTTGTTTCTGCGGGCAGTCGCTCGCGCAGCAGGGTGGCAAGGTTGCGCACGTAATCGTCGTCGGCCTGGCCGGGAATGTTGATCCACAAATCCTTGCCGGCAACGCGCGCCAGTTCGATGGCATGCTCCCAAGGCACGCCTTTGTCCGAGGCGTAATGGGTGGTGGCATCGGTCGAACGCATCGACCAGTGGCTGACCGGATGGTTGTTGGTGCGTAGCCAGTCCATCAGTCGGACGACCTTGAACGGCGCGATGTGGTCGAGGAATTCGCGGGTAAATAGCGGCGGATTGGCAGCGTCGTAGCCGGGCCGGAGGACGCGCAGATCCTTGATCGATGAACGGGTCTGGGTGAAGGACAGGACGAGTTGTTCCGCATGATTCGGCAGCTCAAGCGGAATTAGGGTGATGCCGCTGGCGGGGTCGTAGGCTGGCGTGCCGAGCGTGCCGCGCGATGAAACCAGCCGGACCCTGGCCTGGCCCTTGAAGCGAACCGTGTAGATACCGCCGTTGGTCGACAGGCTGCCTTGGCTCGACGTCAGCATGATGCCGAAGTCGCCGACCGGCCAGCCGTCCTCGCCGAGCAGGGCTCGCTCGTCCCAGGGGGTCTCGGGGGTGCCGAAACGCCGTGCCTGATGCATCAGGTCGGCGTACATCGGGGTGTTGGTCCAGCTGAACACCGGTGGCAGATTGACGCCGAGGCGGTTCTGCGCCAGTTCAAACTCGCGTGCCGCCATGTCAAGCCCTGGTGCCGGGAGCGGCTGGGCGGGTAGTGGCGGGGTGGTGGACGCCGAGCGCTCTGTAAGTTCGCTGTCATCGCACGCGGAAATTCCCAACCCGCTTGCAATGATGGCAACGGTGGCGAGGTGGCGGCAGAGTCGGGTGAGTGACATGGCGATTCTCAGTAAAGGATTTTGCGGAATGGTTGCCGAGGCGGCGATGACATGGGGCTGGTCGCGTGGGTGTGTCGCTCCTCACGCAGCCGGTTCTTGATGCTTTCGCCCCAGCCGAGCAGCAGGAACAGCATGGGTTCGGTTTGCGAACCCATATAGACCGTAGCGAACGAAACGAAGGCCGCGAGGTAGATGCCGGCGAAGGTGAAGCCGATCGGCGGTTCGCCCGGCGGTGACCTCAGGCCGAAGCGGATCTGCGAAGCGATGGCGTAGAGGAAGATGATGATGAACAGGCCCGGGGCGAGGATGCCGTGCTGCAGTGCCATGCCGAGGAAGGCGTTATCGACCGATTCCATCCCCTTGACCTTGGGGCGGGTGGATAGACCCCAGCCGGTCCACATCTTCTCGTACATGTATTCCTTGTAGCGTTCAACGAGTTCCTTGCGATACAGCATGGTTTTGGCTTCACCGCTGATTTCCTGCCCGCCCTTCGGCGTGGTGTAGATGTCAAGCGCCACCTTGCCGCCGGCGGCACCGAGCGCGAGCACGACAATGGCAACCCACAGCCAGCGCTTGCGGTTCTTGAAGTTGCCGACTGCCACGAGGATCGCCCCGGCGAATGCGCCGATCCATGGACCCCGCGAAATGGTCATGATGGCCATGAGGATCAGGATGATCGAAATCTTGTACTTGAGCGGAATGCGCATCCAGTGGGTTTGGTTGTCTAGCCAGCCGAGCCAGCCGCCCTGCGGCTTGTCCCATTCCCCCGACCAGCTCAGCCAGCGGTGCAGGCGATACACCGCGACGATCATGACGCAGGCGAGAATTGGGTGTTCGAAGGGGCCGAAGGTGCGGGCCATGCCGTAGCGCAGGGACATCGACGGGGTGGCGAAGGGAAAGAAGGACAACATCACCTTGTAGATCGGGCTGATCCAGAAAATCAGCTCGTAGATGAACATCGGGAACAGGATGATGAAGATGAGCACGAATTGGCGTGCCGTGGCGATGTCCATTGCGCGCCGGTTGATGATGTAACGTCCCAGGAGGTAGGGGCCGAGCAGCGAAGAGAACAGGGTGAACGCATAGTTCTGGGCGTCCGCATAGCCACGGCTCTGGTAATCCATGACCACCCGCAGTACCAGATAGCTCGCGACCAGAACCTCCATCAGTCCGACGCGCATCTCGTCTTTCTGGGTGACGAGCAGCACGAAGAGGATCGGCAGGATCGCGGCTTCCATGAAATTCGGATCGGGCAGGCCGGGGATGTTCACGAAGAAGGCGAACGGCATCAGCAGGAAGAACGGAATCCACGATTTGAGGAAAGCGGCTTCCAATCCGTGGGTGCGGATCATCCACATCGAGAACAGCGTGGCGACGAAAACGACGTAGGCCGTCATGAGGAGGTTGCCTGAATAAAAGTGAAAGTCGGAACGAAAGGGTCGTGTCGCGGGATGTCGAAGCTAAAACCAGCCGTGAGCACATTGTCTGTTGGCGACAGACCCCCTTTGCAAACTATCTGTGTCTGACTATGGCAATTTTATAAATTCTCACTGTTTATCAGTGTGTTGCATGAGATCTTGTGTTTTCTGCCGCTACACTGGCATCAACTGAAAGCCTGGTCGCGTGCACGTTGCAATGCGGGGCGAATAAGTATTGGCGGGACCTTGACAATGGACATGACCCGATTGGTAGGCAAGCGCATTGATCGCCAGGGCGAGTACATGCCGACCCTGGATGGCTGGCGTGCCATTGCCATCCTGCTCGTTGTCATGGGTCATGCCATGGATGACATCATGAGTTTTCTCCAGGTGTTCGGTGTGCCAGCAGATCCGGGTGCGGTGCGCTACGTCGGTATTCACGGCGTGCTGATCTTCTTCGGCCTGAGCGGATTTCTCATCACCCACAAGCTGCTGGTTGATGAACAACGGCACGGCCGCATTTCGTTGTGGGCGTTTTATGTGCGACGGACGTTCCGCATCCTGCCAGCCACCTTGTTCTTTCTCTCGGCGGTCGGCTTGCTCGCTCTGACGGGGATTCTCGACATCTCGGTGGGGCGCTGGCTCAGTTCACTGCTGTTTGCCGCCAATTACGCGACGGCCGACTATTCCTGGTATCTGGGCCATTTCTGGTCGCTGGCTGTAGAGGAGCATTTTTATATGCTCTGGCCGGCGCTGTTCCTCTGGCTCGGCGTCGTCCGGCGGCGGCTCGCCTGGGCCGTCGGCATGGCCTGCGCCGTTGCGGTCTGGCGCGCCATTGATTTCAAGTTTCAGCTGACGGGAAGCTCGGCGGCGATGTTTATGGGGCGTACCGACATCCGCGTCGACCACATTCTCTGGGGGGTGGCGGTCGCGTTGGCGAATGCCGATCCATTCTGGCGGCCACGCCTGCAATCCCTGCTGGCCGATGGCCGGGTCACCGCGTTGTTGCTGCTGTCGCTGGCAGGACTGCTGTTCGTTTATCATGTCGACTGGAAGCTGAAATTCGTCTTGCTCAGCATGGAAGGGGTTCTGGTGCCCCTCGCGATCATGAGTACCTATATCAACCATCGGGGCAGCATTGCCCGTTTTCTCGAAACGCCGGCCTTGCGCCTGATCGGCCGCCTGTCGTTCAGCCTCTATCTCTGGCAACAACTATTCTTTGTCTGGACCGATGCCCGCGTGCCTGGGCTGGAACCCTGGCAGACCTATCCGTTCAATGTCGTGGCGGTGTGCACCTGCGCTGCGATTAGTTTTTGGCTGATCGAGGAACCGGCCATCGCGCTTGGGCGCAAGGTTTTGCTTCGCTGGCCTGCGTTCGGGCGCTCGCCCTGCCCGCTTCGGGCAGTCACTCAAGGGGCAGGCAAGCCGTGACCCAACGTTTCCAGGCGACCCTGTTTGCCCTGATCTGCGGCGGCTGCGTATCCTTGCCAACGTCGAACGAAGAATTGGCCAACCAGTTCGGCAAGGACTTCAAGGCCGTAGAAAAATCACGCGAGGAGATGGCCAGCAAGGAAGACCTGGCACTGATCGAAGAGGCTGAGAACCCCATCTACCTCTTCGGCAGCGGAGATGTCGTCCGCATCGACGTGACCGGGCGTCCCGAGGTCAGCACCCGGCAGGTGGTCGGGCCGGACGGTGTCATCACCATCCCGCTGATCGGCGATGTCTTCGTCAATGGCATGACGCGCGATGAGGCACACAAGGTCATTCACACACGGCTGCTTGACTATTTCACGCATCCGCACCTGACCATCGCGGTGGAAGACTATGTTTCCAACCAGGTGACTGTGCTGGGCCGCGTGGCCACCGCCGGTCGGCAGCGGTTTGCCCACCCCCCGACACTTGCCGAGGTGCTCGCCAATGCCGGCGCGCTGCCCATCCTCGACAAACAGGCCACCCTCACCCGCTGCGCCATCATGCGCGGTCGCGACAAGCTTATCTGGGTCGATCTCAAGGCCCTGCTTACCGGCGATCCGGCCTACAACATCCGCATGAAGAAGGGCGACATCATTTTCATTCCGGACTCCTCGGATACTGCGGTGTATGTCATGGGCTCGGTGCTCAAGCCGGGATCCCTCCGGCTGACGCCGCGCATGACCATACTCGATGCGCTGGCGCAGTCCGGTGGGCCGAGCGAAGATGCGGCGCCGGACAAGATTGGTATTTACCGCGCGGGCGCGAAGCAGGTCGAGATCATCGACTTCGGTTCGATCGTCGCACCCGACCGCAAGATCAACTACGCGCTCGAAGATGGCGATGTGATATTCGTGCCGAAGAGCGGCCTGGCCAGCTTTGGCTATCTGGTCCGCCAGATCTCGCCCCTGATTTCGGTGCTCACCTTCGGTTTGACGGCCAGCGCCGCTGTTACCAAGAAGGAATAAAGGCAAATAGCGCTTGACGCTTTGCCAAGAGTTTTCGGTTCTGACACAAAGGGCGGGGCGGGCCGGGTTTCAATGGAGGCCATGCAAACCCTTCCAATCCCGGTCAATTCCGTTCCGAACCTGAAGTCCAGAATGCTGCGTGCTGCCGGCTGGTTGTTCGCCGGTAACCTCTCGGCCCAAGTGTTGCGGTTGGCCAGCAGCCTCATCCTGACACGCTTGCTCGTTCCTGAGGCATTCGGCCTCATGGCCGCCGTCAGCACCTTGTATTTCGGCCTGCTGATGTTTTCCGATCTGGGCATCTGGCAGAGCGTCGTTCGTAGCCGACGCGGCGACGATCCTCGTTTTCTCGGCACAGCATGGACGATGCAGATCCTGCGTGGTGTGGTGCTCGCCTTGGGCGTGCTGTCGCTGGCGCTGCTGGTCCGGTTCGGGGCTACACAAAACTGGTTTGCGGACGGAACCGTATATGCCGATCCGCTCCTGCCCTGGCTGATGGCGGCATTCGCTGTTTGCGCGCTGATCCAGGGATTCGAATCGATGCAACTGGCCACCGCCCAGCGCGACATGGCCGCGCGCCCGATGGTGCGCCTGGAACTGGTGACCCAATTGGCAACCATCGCCATCACCATCCTGGTCGCCTGGGTGACGCGTTCGGTCTGGGCGCTGCTGGCCGGTACGCTGGCCGGTGCCTTTCTCAAAACCGCGCTCAGCTACACGATGCTGCCCGGGCGCCGTGTCCGTCCCTGCTGGGATACCGCCAGCGCGCATGAGATCATCGGCTTCGGGAAGTGGATCTTTATCTCGTCCATCATCGGCTTCCTTGCCTTGCAGGGCGAGAAGCTGATCCTCGGTGGCCTGCTTGGCGTCGCGGCCTTTGGCGTGTTCTCGATCGCCAGCAATCTGTTTGCCGCCGTCGTGGCGCTCTACAGTACCCTCAACGGCCGCGTGATCTTTACCAGCCTGAGTCTGGTGCTGAATCAGGAGGACCGCCCGGCGCTGGTGCGGGTCTATACCCGGATGCAGCAACTGGCCGACCTTGTCCTCGGGCTGCTCAGCGGCTTGCTGCTGATGGCCGGGCATTGGATCGTGACGCTCCTTTACGATGCCCGTTATGCGGATGCCGGCTGGATGCTGCAGTGCCTGGGGCTCGGGTTGCTGGCGATGCGCCACCAAGTGCTCGAACAACTGATGTTTGCGCTCGGGCAACCTGGCTGGGTGACCGCCAACAATGCGTTGCGTACCCTCGGCTTGGCCGTATTGGTTCCGGCAGGTTTTGCCCTGGCCGGCGCGCAGGGCGCGCTGTGGGGGGTGGTGGCGAGCCAGTTTGCCAGTTGGCCGCTTTCCTTGTACTTCAAACATCGCGAGGGACTGCTCAACGGGTCAACCGAGCGCTGGTGGCCGGTCGGCATCGCCCTCGGCGTGGGGGCCGGCTGGTCCGTCGATTCGATATTGGCATGGTTGCTCTGAACGGAGGCATGAAATGCGCATCACGATCCTGACCCCGCCTGACATCCTCACCGGTGGTACGCGCGTGGTTGCCATCTACGCCAGCCAGCTGCGGGCGCGGGGGCACGAGGTACTGGTCGTCAGCAACGGCCATGCGCCAACTTCCTGGCGCGAACACCTGCGTGCCCTGAAGCACGGGTGCTGGCGCGAATTGCAACGGGAAAACCGCGCGCGGCGCGAGCCGGGCCACATCGCCTTGTCGGGGGTGCCCCATCGCGTGCTCCAGAAGCACCGTCCGATCGGCGCCGCCGATGTGCCCGATGCCGATCTGGTCATCGCCACATGGTGGGAGACGGCGTTGTGGATGCACGAACTGCCTGCCGCAAAGGGCCGCAAGGTGCATCTCATCCAGGGTTACGAAATCTGGTGGGGTGGCGACGAAGTCCGGGCTCGGGTGCAGGCTGCATTGCGCCTGCCCAATCTCAAGGTGGCCATTTCAGCCGGGCTGAAGCGCGAAATTGAGGGCGATCTGGGTGACCTCGGCATCCAGGTGGTCAACAATGCTGTTGATGGTGCCCAGTTTGATGCCCCCGCGCGCCAGCGCGGCACGCAGCCGACGGTTGGCTTCATCTATGCCCATGATCGGATCAAGGGGCCTGACCGCTGCCTGAAGGTGATCGAGCGCTTGCGCCAGCAGATGCCGGAATTGCGCGTGCTTGCCTTCGGCGCCCAGCAACCGACGCCAGAACTGCCGCTGCCGGAAGGGACCGAGTTCCATTTCCGGCCAGCGCAGCGGGATATTCCCGGCCTTTATGCGCGCTGCGATGCCTGGCTGTTCGCCACCCGCGTGGATAGCTTTGGCCTGCCGATTCTCGAAGCGATGGCCTGCCGTACCCCCGTGGTCGGTGTGCCGGTCGGCGTGGCGCCGGACTTCCTGACGGATGGTGCCGGCCTGCTGGTCGATGCCCCGACCGAGGCAGCCTTGCCCGATGCCATGGCCGACGCACTGTTCCACCTGTTATCGAAGCCTGCGCATGAATGGCAAGCCATGTCGGCGCGTGCCCATGCCCGGGCCCACGCCTATTCATGGCAGGATGCCGTCGGTCTCTTTGAAACTTTGGTCAGCCACCCTGCCGGACATGCAACACTGGAAACGCAGCAACCTTTTGGAGAACGTCAATGTGGATCACACGATCTGATCGCGCCCCCCGTGCCGGCATAAGCCCCGGCCGGCGCCGGCTGCTTGGCGGCGGGCTGTCACTGCTTGCCCTGACATGGCTCTACGGGCCGAGTACGGCCGTCATTGGCGACCGGCAAAGTGTCTCGCCGATGGCCATCGGTGACGGATTTGTCGTCATCGATGGTTGGGTATTACCCGCCAGCTACTTTCGGGAGTAACCATGCTGCGTGACTTTCAGACAGACAAGACGCTCGGCGAATACGATGTCTGCGTCGTTGGCGGCGGTCCCGCCGGGATTACCCTGGCGCTCAAGCTGGTGGAAAATGGATTGCGTGTCGCTCTGCTGGAGGCTGGTGGCCTCGCCTATAGCGAAGCTTCCCAGTCCCTCTACGCAGTCGAAAAGCAAGGCCTTGACCTGTATGCCGAAACCACGCGCCTGCGCTATCTGGGGGGGACGTCCAACCACTGGTCCGGTCGTTGCCGTCCGTTCGAGGCGGCCGATTTCACTACACCACTACCGACCGGTCTGCCCGGCTGGCCGATTTCCTTCGAAGAATTTAACCGCACACTGCCGGCGGCGATGAAAATACTTGATCTGCCGGAAATCGGGTTTTCGGCGACGCATGCCGACATGCCCGGCGGCCTCTTTTCAGCCGATCGTCACGCCCAGAGTGCGCCTACCCGTTTTGGTGAAAAGTATCTGGCGGCGATGAAGTCTTCGCCCACACTGCATGTGCATGTCAATTGCAACCTGGTCGACCTTGTTTTCGATCCCGGCAGCGGTGCAGTCAGCCACCTGGTCGTCGCTGATTATGGCGGCCAGCGTGCCCGCATCAAGGCTGGCCGCTATGTATTGGCAACGGGAGCCATCGAGAACGCACGGCTTTTACTCAATAGCGCATCCCTGAAATCTGCTGCCTTGCCGGCGTTCCGGTGGGTGGGCCGCTGCCTGATGGAACATCTGAATGTCGATCTGGGTACCTTCATGGCCGCTGAAGGACTCCAGGCCAACGACCTGCAGTACTTCACCAGTCAGGCGCTGGTGACCCGCGAAGGCGTGGGCCGCGGCAATATCGCCTTCGGAAAGCTTGCGGAGGTGGTTTCCTATGGCCGCACCGCTGCGATCAAAACCTTCATGAAGAACCTGGCGTGCAACCTCGGCGTGGCCGACAAGGCGCAGTTCATCACCCACTTCCAATGTCCAGGTGCCGGCACGATCGGTACCCTGCTCGAACAGTTCCCGAGTGCGCAGGGCAGCAGGGTGGAGCTTGCCGATGTGCGCGATGCGCTTGGCTTGCGCAAGGCGCGCGTGATCTGGACGCTGGCGCCGGAAGACAAGCAAACCATCCGGCGCTTGTCACTGGCGGTCGCGAAGAATTTTGCCGAAGCCGGGCTGGGATTCGTCAAGCTTCATCCGGCAATGACTAACGAGGCACTCGACCTCCCCGTTTCTCCGCACGCGCATCACATGGGCACTACTCGCATGGCCAGTTCGGCAGAGTGGGGGGTGGTCGACGAAAACTGCCGGATGTTCGGGGTGCGCAACCTTTATATCGCCGGTAGTAGTGTTTTCCCGACCGGTGGTGGCGGCAACCCAACGATGCCTTTGATTCAGCTCGCACTGCGCTTGTCGGAGCACATGGGGAGACTCGGTGCAAGGATGTGATGCGTGCTCAAACTCGAGGTCGCCAAGTACGAAATATCATCCTGCTGACTATCCAGTCGCACCAAACCGCCCTTCACATGACCTGTGTATTGTTGTGTTCAGGGCTACGATGTCTGTCCGAAGGCTTCTGGCATTTTTCAGGGCTACAACAGCACAGCACATTGCGGCTATTGGTGGCTGAGAACCTCAATGGCAGTTGTGGCCGATGAGCCGGAATTGCCCTTCCGGCAGATTTCAAAGTGAAGCGGTCCTTCAGGCGTCCGGTCTGAGGAGAAGGTGACAGGCGGCGGCTGGTCGAAAGCACTCATAGAGCATCCTACCCGATCCCTGCCGTCGCCAAGTGTGGCGAAAACAGGCTCCGATCAACAACCAATAAGTCGGTAATGGAAGCCAGCAACACACGCGGGGTCTGGAACAAGGAGGAACTTGTCGACCAGAAACCATCCCTTAAGCCAGAAAGACATCTGGGCAATTTTGCTCCCGCGAAGACTCACCCCCCAATGCCGGACCAGAAGCCGCTGTTGCGATCGAGAAAGTCTGTGTAGCTCAGGTAATGCGACCCGTCGCAGGAAAAGGTCAGGCTGACCATGCCGTTAAAAATATTGATCGACGCAGAACGCAGATAGATGGTGCGGTCAGTCAGTCGCAGTTCGCGCATCGCGGCGAGGATGGGCTTGATGGCCTCCTGCGGCATGGTTGCGTCCGCCGGCCATGGCTGGTGCGGGTAAATCAGGCAGATGTCGGGGTCGTTGAGTGCCTCGGCGTCGAGCAGACGATAGCGATACGGATCACCCATGAACCATGTGGTCGCCCGGCTGCTGGAAAAATGAATCACGACCTGGAACAGGCCCCGATCAGTCATCAGATCCTCAAGGATCGACAAGGATTTTTCCAGGTGGCGGTCAAGCTGGCTTTCGCTGCGTTCCTGCAAAAATACGGTGCCACGAATGGAAGGATCGCCCTTGATCTGCCGCCAGTCACGGGACTCCTCGTGCGCGGCGCCCCCGGTCGGTAGCTGGCGCACATCGAAGTCGGCACCGAGATACCCGAGCAGGATTTCTCCATCTTTGATTACGTGTAGGGCCGTCAGCGATGGCCTTCCGGTCATGCTGACATAAGCGTCCGACAGCAGAAAACCCCAGGGCGGCACGGGTTCACGCAAATAGGGGCGTTGCGAACGGTCGCGCCCGAAGTAATCGGTGAAAATGCGCTCCGCAGCGATGTTGTCGCAGATCTGCACGCCCTTCCGATCAAGCACATACAAGTACTCGACGTAGGGAACTTCGGCAAAGTGTGTTTGCAACAGCGTATTCAGTTGCTGGCGGTCGCCCCAGGCCGCCGGGCAGCGCTCTGCCAGCCGAGCCATCGGGCCATGGAGCCAAGCCGCCAGCTCAGCTCGTTTGCGATATATCGAATCTTTCCAACTTGCCGTCATGGGGGGAGTTTATCCAGCTTTTCAGAACTGCTTGACCTGGATGCGATCATGGCGACTCGCAGTCGGCGATTCGCTTCATCATGTAAGCTCGCGGCTTTTCGTGAACAGGATATGACATGAAACGTATCGGTGTACTCACCAGTGGCGGCGACGCTCCCGGCATGAACGCGGCGATCCGCGCGGTGGTGCGGACGGCGACCTACCATGGCATCGAGGTCTATGGCATCGAGCGCGGCTACAAGGGCATGATGGAAGGCGCGATCCGTCCACTTGGGCCACGCGATGTCAGCGGCATCATCAGCCGTGGCGGTACGATTCTCTACACCGCGCGCTGCCTGGAGTTTCTCGAGCGGGCCGGTCGCGAACAGGCCGCTGCCAATCTCGAAAAGCTCGGCATCGGCGGGGTCGTTGTGATCGGCGGCGATGGCTCCTACCGTGGGGCGGAATGCCTGCATGCCGAGTTCGGCATCCACTGCATCGGCATGCCCGGCACGATTGACAACGATATTGGTGGAACGGATTACACCATCGGCTTCGATACAGCCATCAATACGGCGATGCAGGCCGTAGATCGCATCCGCGACACGGCCGCTTCGCATGACCGCATTTTCTTCATCGAGGTGATGGGGCGGCGCAGCGGCTATGTCGCCATGATCAGCGGCATTGCCGGCGGTGCGGAGGAGATCCTGCTGCCCGAGGTTGAGATTTCGGTCGAGCGATTGATCGAGCGCCTGCGCGCTGGCGAGCGGCTTGGCAAGAAGTCATCCATCATCGTCGTCGCCGAAGGTTGCGAATATGGCGGTGCGACGGGTCTGGCACGCATGGTCAGCGAGCAATCCGAATACAAAGACAATCGTGTCACGGTAATCGGGCATTTGCAGCGTGGCGGTTCGCCGACTGCCTTCGACCGTGTGCTGGCCAGTCGCATGGGCGTGCGTGCGGTCGAGGCGCTGCTTGAGGGCGAAACGGGCAAGATGGTTGGCATCAGCGGTCAGAACATGCTGTTGCGCCCGATCAGAGAAGCATGGGAACTGCGAACGCGCTTTGATATGGGGCTGCTGCGGGTCGCACATGTGCTGGGAGTCTAGGACTGGCGGGATAAGTAACTGCGCAATTCGACGTATTCCGCATTTGCAGTGCCTGCGTCGATAATGACGCCATGACCGCCCGCCTTCCTCTTCCCGATCCGTCCCCGACCGCCTGGCAGGCGCGGCTGGACCTCGGCTTCGAACGGCGCGACGCCGCGACGATTCTGGCGCGACGCCATCATCTTGGCCCGTTGCGCATACAAAAGGCGCTCTATCCCGAAGGCCCGGAACTCTGCCACGCCATCGTGCTGCATCCGCCGGCCGGTATCTGTGGCGGCGACCAGTTGCGTATCGACATAGAAGTTGGCGCGGACGCGCAGGCGCTGCTCACCACGCCCGGCGCCGGCAAGTGGTATCGCTCGTCCGGTCAGGCAGCGGAGCAGCGCGTGAATATAAAAGTCGGCGCTGGCGGGACGGCGGAATGGTTGCCGCAGGAGAGCATCGTCTTCGATGGAGCCGAAGCGCGCATGCGCACCGTCGTCGATCTGGCGGAAGGCGCGCGCTACCTCGGTGTCGAGACGCTCTGCTTCGGCCGCCGTGCCAGCGGCGAAACCTTCGCGCGCGGATCGCTGCATCTTGCCAGCGACATCCGCCTTGCCGGCCAACCCGTGTGGCATGAGCGCGGCCGTATCGATGGCGGATCGGCGCTGCTGCATTCGCCCATCGGCCTGGCCGGATTCGGCGTCTGCAGCACGGTGCTCGCCGCCGGCTTCGCCACACCGCCGGAAACACTGACGGCCTGTCGCGGCACGACGTCAGCCGAGGACGCCGCGCAGTTTGGCGTCTCGGCGCTGCCGCAAGTCTTCGTCGCCCGCTACCTCGGCCATTCGACGGAAGCGGCGCGCGCCTGGTTCGTCGCGTTGTGGCAACATTTGCGCCCGGTTTTCATCGGCCGCGAGATGGCCGTGCCACGCATCTGGAATACCTAAGGAAGGAGACCCCATGGAACTCACCCCAAGAGAAAAAGACAAGCTGCTGACCTTCACCGCCGCATTGGTGGCTGAGCGCCGTAAGGGGCGCGGCCTCAAGCTCAACTACCCGGAGGCAGTGGCCTTCATCAGTGCCGCCATCCTTGAAGGCGCCCGTGACGGGCAGACGGTGGCCGAGCTGATGAGCTACGGCACGACCTTGCTCAAGCGCGACGAAGTGATGGAGGGCGTGCCGGAGATGATCCCCGACATTCAGGTGGAAGCGACCTTTCCCGACGGCACCAAGCTCGTCACCGTCCACAACCCGATTGTGTGAGGCGACCATGATTCCAGGCGAAATGAACATCGAAGCTGGCGAGATCGAACTCAATGTTGGCCGCCGCACTGCCACGATTGAAGTGGCAAACACCGGCGACCGGCCGATCCAGGTCGGCTCGCATTACCACTTCTTCGAGACCAACGTGGGCTTGTCTTTTGATCGTGCCAAGGCACACGGTATGCGCCTCAACATCGCCGCCGGCACGGCGGTGCGTTTCGAGCCGGGGCAGACGCGCACCGTGGAACTCGTCGACTACGCCGGCGAGCGCAAAGTGTATGGCTTCCAAGGAAAAATTCAGGGGGCGCTGAAATGAAAATCTCACGTCAGGCTTACGCCGAAATGTTCGGCCCCACCACGGGAGACCGGGTACGCCTCGCCGACACGGAACTCTGGATCGAGGTCGAGAAGGACTACACCATCCCCGGCGAGGAAGTGAAATTCGGCGGCGGCAAGGTGATCCGCGACGGCATGGGCCAGGGCCAGAAAATGTCGCGCGACGTGGCTGACACGGTGATCACCAACGCCTTGATCGTCGACGCGGTGCAAGGCATCGTCAAGGCCGACATCGGTTTCAAGAACGGCCGCATCTGGGCCATCGGCAAGGCCGGCAACCCCGATGTACAGCCCGGCGTGACGATTCCCATCGGTGCGGGCACGGAAGCGATTGCCGGTGAAGGCATGATCGTCACCGCCGGCGGCATCGACGCCCACATTCACTGGATCTGCCCGCAGCAGATCGAGGAAGCGCTGATGTCCGGCATCACCACCATGCTCGGCGGCGGCACCGGCCCGGCGACGGGCACCTATGCGACGACCTGCACCCCGGGACCGTGGCACATCCATTCGATGTTGTCGGCGGCCGACGCCTTCCCGATGAACCTCGGCTTCTTCGGCAAGGGTAACGCCTCGCTACCGGGGCCGCTCACGGAACAGGTTGAAGCCGGCGTAATCGGTCTCAAGCTGCACGAGGATTGGGGCACCACGCCGGCCGCCATCGACAACTGCCTGACAGTGGCCGAGAAGATGGACGTACAGGTGGCGATCCACACCGACACACTCAACGAGTCGGGCTTCGTCGAAGCTACGCTGGCCGCCTTCAAGGGCCGCACCATCCACACCTTCCACACCGAAGGCGCGGGCGGCGGTCATGCGCCGGACATCATCAAGGCGTGCGCGTTGCCCAACGTGCTGCCGTCGTCCACCAACCCGACCATGCCCTACACGGTGAACACCATCGACGAGCATCTCGACATGCTCATGGTCTGCCACCACCTCGACCCCGCCATCGCCGAGGACATCGCCTTCGCCGAGAGCCGCATCCGCCGCGAGACCATCGCCGCCGAGGACATCCTGCACGACCTGGGCGCCTTCTCGATGATGAGTTCTGATTCGCAGGCGATGGGTCGCGTTGGCGAGGTGATCATTCGCACCTGGCAGACGGCGCACAAGATGAAGCTGCAGCGCGGTGCGCTGAAGGAAGACACGGCGCGCAACGACAACCAGCGCATCAAGCGCTACATCGCCAAGTACACCATCAACCCGGCGGTGACCCATGGCATCGGCCACGTCGTCGGCTCCATCGAAGTCGGCAAACTGGCCGATGTGGTGCTGTGGAAGCCGGCCTTCTTCGGCGTCAAGCCGAGCTTGATCATCAAGGGCGGCATGATCGCCGCCGCCGCCATGGGCGATCCCAATGCCTCGATCCCGACGCCACAGCCGGTGCATTACCGGCCGATGTTCGGCAGCTTCGGCGGCGGCCTGAAAACTTCATTGACGTTTGTCTCAAAGGCAGCGCTGAAGAATCCGGCGGTGCAAGCGCTCGGCCTGAACAAACGCCTGGAGCCGGTCAAGGATTGCCGCAAGGTGACCAAGGCCGACATGCTGCACAACAGCGCCACGCCGGTGATCGATGTCGATACCGAAACCTATGCGGTGCGCGCCGACGGCGAGCTGCTGGTCTGCGATCCGGCCAAGGTATTGCCAATGGCGCAGCGCTACTTTCTGTTCTGATCATGCTGGTTATCGAGCAATTTGCCGAACCCAAGGCATCGGCCACCGAAAGGCTGGAGCTGAGCTTCGACACCCGTTGCAAGAGCCGGCTACGAACCAAACTGGCGAGTGGCGAGGAGTGCGGCCTGTTCCTCGAACGCGGTACAGTATTGCGTGGCGGCGACCGACTGCTCGCCAACGACGGCCGCGTCGTCGAAGTGGTCGCCGCGCCAGAAAAGCTCATGGAGGCCATGAGCGGCGATCCACTGCTGATCGCCAAGGCCGCCTACCACTTGGGCAACCGGCATGTCGCCGTGCATCTGCTGCCGGGAAAGCTGCGTTTCGTCGCCGACCATGTGCTCGGCGAGATGGTGCGTGGCCTGTCGCTCAAGGTCGCCGAGGTCGAAGCGCCCTTTGAGCCGGAAAGCGGCGCATATGGATCGCATCCGCATGGTCACAGCAGCGATGGCGAAGGTCGCGGGCCACGCATCCACGATCACTTCAAGAAATGAACCTCGCCCGCCTCCTCCAGCTCGCCAGCCCGGCGCTGCCTGTCGGTGCCTACACCTATTCGCAGGGCTTCGAGTGGGCGGTGGAAGCAGGCACGGTGAAGGACGAAGCAACGGCGCTGACGTGGCTCGGCGATCAACTGGAATGGAATCTTGGTCGCTATGAAGCGCCGTTGCTGGCGCAAATGATGAATTCATGGAAAGTCGGCGCCGGTGAGCCGGCGCTTGACGCACGTTATCTCGCCAGCCGCGAAACCGCCGAGCTGCGTGCTGAGACCTTGCAGATGGGCTACTCCCTGCGTCGCCTGCTCGGTGAGCTTGACGACTTGCCGGCCCCATTCATGGCCCAGATCGCCGTCCCGCCAGCGCCGACTTTTGCGTGGGTGTGGAGCGGCGTCGCCACCGTCTGGCAGATTCCGCCTGCCGAAGCCCTTACCGCCTGGCTGTGGAGCTGGGCCGAGAATCAAGTCATGGCGGCGCTCAAGGCCGTGCCGCTCGGCCAGGCCGCCGGCCAGCGCATCCTGCTGGAAATCGGCCGCCGCATTCCCGTTGTCGTCGAGCGCGCAATTGCGTTGGACGACGACAATTACAGCAACTTCGCGCCGGGCTTCGCCATTGCCTGCGCGCGCCACGAAACCCAATATTCGAGACTCTTCCGATCATGAAACAAGCATTGAGAATCGGCATCGGCGGCCCCGTCGGTTCCGGCAAGACCGCCCTCACCCTCGCGCTGTGCCATGCGCTGCGCGACAAGTACAACATCGCCGCCGTCACCAACGACATCTACACGGAAGAGGACGCGCAGTTCCTCGTCAAGAACGCGGCACTGGCGCCCGAACGCATCATCGGCGTCGAGACCGGCGGCTGCCCGCACACGGCGATCCGCGAGGATGCCTCGATCAACCTCGAAGCGGTGGAGCGGCTCAACCAGCGCTTCCCCGGCCTCGAAATCGTCTTCATCGAAAGCGGCGGCGACAATCTGGCGGCGACCTTCAGCCCCGAGTTGTCGGACCTCACGCTCTACGTGATCGACGTTGCCGCCGGCGACAAGATTCCGCGCAAGGGTGGGCCGGGCATCACCAAGTCGGACCTGCTGATCATCAACAAGATCGACCTCGCGCCGATGGTCGGCGCTTCGCTGGAGGTGATGGATCGCGACGCGAAGAAGATGCGCAGCGAGCGGCCATTCCTGTTTTCGAACATGAAGACCGGTCAGGGCTTGCCGGAGATTATTCAGTTCATTGTTGAGCGCGGCATGCTGCCGGCGCGTTAGCCCGCGACTTCACGCCGTCTTGAAAAGACCCTTGACCCAGGCGCTCTGCGCGGTCTGACGGCGATGGTCGGTGAGGTGCTTCTGCACGCCCTCGCGGGCTTCGGCCAGCGGCACGACCCGTCCCGGATCGATGGCCTCGCACCACAGGATATGAAAGCCAAGCGGCGACTCGACCACTGTGGAGAGTTGCCCCGCCGCCAGTTCAAATGCCGCCGCCTCCAGTTCCGGGAACAGCTTGCCGCGCGGCAGGGTGCCGAGCAGCCCGCCGTTCATGCCGGTGGGGCATTCCGAATGCTTGAGCGCCTGTTCGGCAAAGCGCGCAATATCCTTTGCCAGCCGGGCCTGAATCGCGTTGATTTTTTCCTGCGCCGCGACACGCTCGCTGCCCGGCAGGCTGTCGTTGATGGTGACGAGAATATGGCGCAGCGTGCGCGTTTCGGGCTTCTCGAAGCGCGCCGCATGCTGAAGGTAGAAGATCTCGACTTCGGTCGCGCTGACCGGATCGGCACGCCCGGCTACCTGTTCCAGCACGGCCTCGACAATCAGGTCGCGTTCGATGGCAATGCGCAGGGTCTCGTGATTCATATCCGAGCGCTGCAGGTCGGCGTGGTATTCGTCATCATTCGCGTAGCGTGTCCGAACCTGATCGACCGCTTGATCGACCGATGAAACTGGCAGAACAACGCTCGACGCTTCAACCGTCGCGAGAATGCGCCGCTCGATTTCATCCTGACGCCGCGCCACGGTCGAGACGCGCTTGCGCTCTTCCGGCGCAAGCGCCAGGGGCGACTTGCCATAGAGTTCCTGGGCCAGTTTGAGAAACAGATAGGGGCTGGTGGCGAGTTCGCTCATGGATCGACTCGCTTGCCGGGCAAGGGATTGAGCGCCCCTTCCGGCACGGCGAAGATGCGCCCCCGCTGACAGTCGAAATGCAGATGATAGGTCGGCGGATCGCTATCGCGGATCACCAGCATGACCTCGCCCAGTGCGCCGATGGGGACCAGCTCTTCGCCGTTGGCGACCAGCGCCTTGTTGGCCAGCACGCGCTCGCGGACTTCATAGCGGCTCGGCACCCAGGGATCGTCCTCACCAATCAACTCCTCCTCGCGACAGCCGACGATGCGATTGATGTCGAGGAAATGCACCGAGTAGATGACCTGATCCTGCAGAAAGGTGCCGATATCGACGACATGGCCAACACTGCCGCGCCGCACCAGCAAATCGCCAGTGGCCGCGCCGGGGTAGGTGCCGTCGTTACGCACATTGCGCGTGACGCGCACGGCATCGCCAAAGTCCCAGGTCGTGTTGAGCATGATCGCGCCGATATCAGGCCGACGGAACGGCGCGGGTAATCGAGGAGACCGAAACGGTGGCGATGCCGCTGGCCTTCTGATGCACGCGCATCACCTTCTCGGTGTAGGCATCGGAGTGCACAAAATCTTCGTAAGCCTGCGTCAACAGTGCCTTGTAGTCGAGGTAGCCGGGCTCGCCCGCGCGTTCGCGATGGGCCTTCAGGTAGTTGTGATAGCGCTGCAGGATGTGCAGGCGATTGACATGCACGATGCTTTGATCGAATGGAATCTTGAAGAAGTTGAGGAAGTCTTCGGCAGACTCCAGCTCTTCAAGCGCGTCCAGAAAATCCAGGTCTTCGTTGCTCATGATGCTTCCTTTCTCAAATGACGGTGTTCTTCGCAGCACAACTCGCCCGCCGCGCAGGTGCCGCAGGTGGATTCTGGTGGCGCTGTCTGGCCGCGCAATGCGCGCAATTCCTGCTCCATGGCGTCGATACGATCGAGCAGGCAACCGATGGCCTTGCCGACCGGATCAGGAATCAGGTGATGATCGAGATCAATAAGATTGTCGGGATCAAGCTCGCGCAGCGCAGCCGCGCGCTCGCCGACGAGGCGTGCCGGAATGCCCACCACCGTGCGTCCCGCCGGCACGGCTTTGACGACCACCGAGTTAGCCCCCACGCGTGCTGCCGGGCCAATCGTGATCGCGCCAAGAATCTTCGCCCCGGCGCCGACGATCACGCCATCGCCAAGCGTCGGATGGCGCTTGCCCTTGTTCCAGGTCGTGCCACCCAGTGTCACACCGTGATAGAGCGTGACATCATGGCCGACTTCGGCCGTTTCGCCGATCACGACACCGGCACCGTGGTCGATGAAAAACCGGCGGCCAATGCGTGCGCCGGGATGAATATCGATGTTGGTCAGCATGCGCGCCAGATAGGCGGCAAAGCGTGCGATATAGCGCCATCCGTGACGCCACAACACATGCGCCAGCCGATGGACGATCAAGGCATGCAGGCCGGGATAGGTGGTCAGCACTTCCCAGGTCGTGCGGGCCGCCGGGTCGCGCTGGAAGATGCAGCGCACGTCCTCGCGCAACATGGCAAAAATGCCGGGGGGTGCTTCAGCCGGTACAACTTCTGCAATCGACAGGGAGGCGTCATTCATGATGATAATCCCCCGCCAGTTCGCGCAACTCTTCATCTGTCGGCGGCCGCTTGGCCACCGCGACAAAGGCACGTACAGCGGCGAGCATGCGCTGCGCGCCGGCCTCGTCCATCTCGATCCCGAGCATCGCCATGATCACCTTGACCGCATGCTGCCCGGAATGCTTGCCGAGCACCAGACGATGGCTGCGCCCGACCAGCGCGGGGTCAAAGCCCTGGTAGTTGGCGGGATGCTTGAGCAGGCCATCGACATGGATGCCGGCTTCGTGCGTGAAGGCGCCAGCGCCGACGATGCTCTTCTGCCAGGACACCGGCCGTCCCGAGGCATGCGCCACACGATGCGACAGGCTCAGGAAGTTGCGCAGATCAATGCCGGTGTCGATGCCGTGGCAGCGCTTCAGCGCCATCACTACCTCCTCGATCGGCGCGTTGCCGGCACGCTCACCCAGGCCATTCACGGTGGTGTTCAGGTGCGTCGCCCCGGCGCGCACGGCGGCCAGGGTATTTGCCGTCGCCAGCCCGAGATCATCATGCGCGTGCATCTCGATTTCAAGATCGCAATTCGCGCGCAACTGGCTGATCTTTTCATGCACGCCGAAGGGTTCGAGAATGCCCAGCGTATCGGCGAAGCGGAAGCGCCGTGCGCCCGCCTGCTGCGCCACCTCAACGATCTGGCAGAGAAAATCCATGTCGGCACGCGAAGCATCCTCGCCGCCGACACACATCTCCAGCCCCTTGTCGCGACCGTAGGCAATCATTTTCGGCAGTTCGCCGAGCAGCCAGGAGCGATCACGGCCCAACTTGTGGCGCAAGTGCTGGTCAGACGCCGGCACCGAAATATCCATCATCTGCGCGCCCAGACCGGCGCCTGCATCAATGTCGGCGCTGGCGAGACGGCCCCAGACCATCAGGCGCGCCTTCAGGCCCAGCGCAGCAACGGCGCGGATGCTCTCGCGCTCAACCGCGCCCATCGCCGGGATGCCGACTTCCATCTCGGGCACCCCGAGGGCGTCCAGCTCGTGGGCAATCGCCAGTTTTTCGTCCAGCGAAAACGCCACGCCAGCCGACTGCTCGCCGTCGCGCAGCGTGGTGTCGTTAATGGTGACGAAGGAAGCGGGTGCGGGGTTCATGGCAAGCACGATGCAATTCCAGTGCCCGCATGACATTACCAATAAATCAGTTGGTTAGCCGGAAAACTCTTTGTCGCATTTGCAACAATCCCCCAAAAAATCGGCGCTGGCGAGACAGCGCTTCGCCACGCTAGAATCCGCCAATGCTTTCACGTCTTGAGCTGCTGATCGATCTTTTGCACTCCATCCCGGAAGCGGCACTGGCAACGCATTCCACGACGCTCGATGGATTTCCCTTCGCTAGTGCCGTTCCCTTTGTCGCCGATGCACACCACCGGCCGATCATGCTGATCTCCGCCCTGGCCGAGCACAGCCGCAATCTCCTTGCCTGTCCCCGCGCCAGCTTGATGATCGCCAAGACGCTGGGCGAGGGCGAAATGGCGCGTGTTTCCCTGATCGGCGAAGTACATCCCATCGAAGCAGCCCCCCACCTGGTCGCCCGTTATCTTCGCTATCACCCGCATGCCAAACGCTTCCTGCAGCTCGGAGATTTTCGTTTCCACCGTTTTGATCCCATCCGGGTGCTCACGGTCGGCGGCTTTGCCAAGGCCAGTTGGCTTGAGGGCAGTCGTTTGCTCGAAGCCCCCGTTATCTCGTTGAACGACGAAGCCGACCTGCTGGCCCAGTATGCGCAGCAAGGCCGTCTGGACTGCCTTTTGCGTGGAATCGACGCCTTTGGTGCTGATGCCTTACTGGACGACAAGCCCGTGCGGATTCGCTTTAGTACCGGCCCCGTCACGAAGGAAGCCTGGTTGCCGACGCTGCACCGAGCACTTACCGCAATGACACGGACGACAATACAAGCGAAACCCGATGCGGCTCGCTAGGTTGTTCCAGCCGCGTAACCCGCTGTTCTGGGTCTTCGTGCTACTGAACAGCTTGTCGACCGTTATTTCCTACCTCCTGCAGACACAAGCGTTCCCCTTACCCATTGCGCTAATACTGGCAGGTTTTGCGCTCGGGAACATGTATTACGGTATCCGGATCGCCATACGCCTGATGCGCACCTCACCGTGACACCCTCCGGAAACAAACTCATACGAGGATTCAGGTTTTGATTTCAATTGCCGCCCTCTGCCGTCTGTCGGCATCTTCTCCGCGGACCGCAGGAAGAAGACTCTCCTTCATCGTCGCGCTGCGTGCCTGTGCCGCACTGATCATTCTTTGGCACCACTTCGCCCTGTATCCACCCTTGCGTGAATGGGCGGCGCCCTTGATCGGCGGCTTGCTAGACTGGATCGAACACCATGCGCGCGCAACGCAAGTGTTCTTCGTTGTCGGCGGCTATGTCATGGCGCGCAGCATGAGCGCGCGCGAATGGACCCTTGCCCGAATCAGTTGCTTTACGGTGCAGCGCTATTTTCGCCTTGGTATTCCTTATTTAGCCACTATCGCCGTGATCCTGCCGGTTTATCTCTTCGCCCGTGGCTGGGTACCCGACGACGTGGTCGGCAGCCCGGTTTCCCTGCCGCAATTTCTGGCGCACCTGTTCTTTTTGCAAGACCTGCTTGGCTACGAGGCACTTTCCGCCGGGCTGTGGTTCGTCTGCATCAACTTCCAGCTTGCGCTCGTCTATGCGGCCACTCTGTGGCTGCGCGACCAGTTCGGCGGCGGCTCCACAGACTACGTGGGCCTCCTCGGCTGGCCGCTGGCGATCCTGTCGCTCTTCTACGTCAACCTCAATCCGGCATGGGAAAGCTGGTGGCTCTATTTCTTCCCGTACTTCTTTCTGGGCATCGTGATCCACCGTACGCTCTACGGCGGCCGCACCCAACTTGAATTCTGGGCCTTCCAGATCCTCATCATCATCGCGCTTTTCTACGAATGGCGCTGGCGCCTCGGCATCGCCCTGTTCGTGGGTTTTCTGCTGTTCGCTGCGGAAAAGTTTGAATTCGGCGCCTATTGGCCGCGCAACCGCGTCATCGCCAAGCTCGGTCAGGTTTCCTACAGCCTGTTCCTCATCCACTTCCCGGTATTGGTAGCCGTATCAGCACTGTGGGCACGGCTGGGCTGGACCACCCCCGCCGCCGCCGTGGCTGGACTGCTCGCCGCATTCCTGCTGAGCATCGCTACCGCCTTCGCTTTCTACCGCTGGGTAGAAGTACCAGCTAGCCATCTGATGCGCAGACCAGAAAACAGTCCGGCAGGTTTGAAAGCAGAACGGCCTGTCCCATGATCACCATGCCAAGGTCACGACAGGCTGGTTATCGCCGCGAGCCGCTATAGCAAAAGTCGGCGCCGGCGAGACGGCCCCCTTAAGCCCCCAACTGGCGCCACAGCGTCTTGCCCTTGCTTTCCCTGTCGATCTCGCCCAGCACGCGCTCGTGGTCGGCCAATTCTTCCGCCGTCGCCGTCAGCAAGCGAATCGGCGGTCGTTCGCCCTTGGCCCAGCCGGGATCGAACGAGGCCATGTCGAGATCCATCATCAGGCTGTCCTGACCGCGTGTCATGGCCAGATAAACATCGGATAGCAGTTCGGCATCCAGCAGCGCGCCGTGCAACTGCCGCCCGGAGTTGTCGACGCCGAATTCGATGCACAGCGCATCCAGGCCGTTGCGCTTGCCAGGCCGCAGGTCGCGCGCCATGCGTAGCGTGTCGATGATGTTGCCGCTCACGCTCTTGAGCGGCTCGCGTTTGAGCAACCCGAGTTCGTTGTCGAGAAAGCCGACGTCGAAAGGCGCGTTATGGATGATCAGCTCGGCCCCTTCAATGAAGGCGAGGAATTCGTCGGCGATGTCGGCAAACTTCGGCTTGTCAGCGAGGAACTCATCGGTCAGACCATGCACCGCCTGCGCACCGGCTGCAATGGCTTTTTCGGGATTCAGGTACTGGTGAAAATGCCGTCCGGTGAGCTTGCGGCTGACCAGTTCGACGCAGCCGATCTCGATCACGCGCTCACCCTGGCGCCACTCCAGACCGGTCGTCTCGGTATCCAGCACCACCTGGCGCACGATGCTCATGGCTTGCCCCCCTTGTTCTCGATGGCGGCTCTGGCCAGCGCATCGACGCGCTCGTTCTCGACATGGCCGGCATGGCCACGCACCCACAGCCATTCGACTTCATGGGCGCCGCGCGCCGCATCCAGCGCCTGCCACAGGTCGGCATTTTTAACCGGCTTGCGATCGGCGGTTTGCCAACCGCGCCGCTTCCAGTTGTGAATCCACTCGCTGATGCCTTTTTGCACGTACTGCGAATCGGTATGCACACGGGCGCTGACCGGCCGCTTCAAGGCACGTAGCGCCTCGATCACCGCCATCAGTTCCATGCGGTTGTTGGTCGTCGCCGGCTCATAGCCTGACAACTCCTTTTCCTGCGCATTAATGCGCAGCAATGCGCCCCAGCCGCCCGGCCCCGGATTACCGCTACAGGCACCGTCCGTAAAGATGTCCACCACCTCACTCATGCTCCATGTCCCTCATTTCTTCCATATCTTTGCGCGCCAGCGGCTTTTGCGGCATCAAGGCCAGCGCCTTGGCCTGCGCCATGCGGTCTTTCCATTTCGGGGTGATCAGCCGCATGCCATGCTGCCGCTTGATCGCCTGCAATACATACACCGCGCCGGCGAACGGCCACCAGCGATCACCCGCCGGCTCCATGAACTGCCAACGGGTGAGCCATTTTTCCTGCGTCATCGGCGGGGCAAAACAGCCAAACTCGCCGCCCCGTGTTTCGAAACCGAGCAAGGCAAACCAGTCGCGCAGGCGCGGCACACTGAGGTAATGCCCCTGCCAAGGCGACTGTCCGCCACGGCGCGCCAACGCTCGGCGCATGCCCCACAGACTGAAGGGGTTGAAGCCCACCACCACGACGCTGCCTTCGGGCACCAGCACGCGCTCGACTTCGCGCAGGATCTGGTGCGGATTGGCATCGAACTCCAACACATGCGGCAGCACCACCAAATCGAGGCTGTTGGTGGCTAACGGCAGGTGGTGGGCATCGCTTCTCAGCATCGCCCCTTGCTGCGCACAGCAGCAAAAACGGAAGGGCATACGGTTCGCCCGCAAAGTCTCCATCTCGGGAAAACCAATCTGCAAGGCGTTGAAGCCAAAGATATCGGCCACCACACTGTCGAGCTTGTCCTGTTCCCAGGCACGCACATAGCGCCCTTGTGGCGTTTCCAGCCATGCGGAAAAGCTCTCCAGCGCCATTAGAATCGGACCCCATGCAGATCGAACCCATTCTGGCTTTTGAAGACAACTACATCTGGGCCCTCCGAAAAGGTGGTCAGGTGGCGCTTGTCGATCCCGGCGAAGCCTCCCCGGTTGAGCGCCTCCTCAAACAAACGGGCGACCAGCTCAGTGCGATTATTGTTACCCACCATCACGGCGATCACATCGGCGGCATCGCCGAACTCGTCGCGCGTTATCCCGTCCCGGTCTATGGCCCGGCCCGCGAGGCGCAGGCGGTCGTTACCCACCCGCTCGCCGAGGGCGATCACGTCACGCTGCTGGGCGTCGATTTTGCGGTGATGGAAGTGCCGGGGCATACGCTGGGTCATATTGTCTATTATGCCCGTGACGGGCTACTTTTCTGTGGCGATACGCTGTTCGGCGCCGGCTGCGGCCGCGTCTTCGAAGGCACGCTGGCGCAGATGCACACCGCCCTCGCCCGCATCGCCGCCCTGCCCGCTACCACTCAGGTCTACTGTGCCCATGAATACACCGAGTCCTGCCTGCGTTTCGCCAAGACGGTCGAACCCAACAATGCCGCCATCGCCGCACGCATCGAATCCGTCAAGTGCCAGCGTGCCGCTCGCCAGCCGAGCGTGCCGTCAACACTGGCGGAAGAGCTTGCCACCAACCCCTTCCTGCGCTGGCAGGCGCCGGGCGTGATCGCCGCCGCCACCGCGCACCTCGGCCACCCACCCGCCAACGATACCGAGACGTTCAGCGCCATCCGCATCTGGCGCGATCAGCTTTAATCATCCCCAACACAAGGAGCCACCATGAAAAAACTTTTGCTCACCGGCCTGCTGGCCACGACCTTCACGGCAGCTCAGGCCAACGAGGGCGTCAAAGTCGGCTTCGTCTCCACCCTCTCCGGCCCCGCAGCCGGCCTCGGTGTCGACATCCGCGATGGTTTCCAACTGGGCATGAAACATCTGGGCGGCAAGCTCGGTGGCAAGCCGGCCGAAGTGATCATCGCCGATGACCAGCAGAAGCCCGAGATCGGCAAGCAGATCACCGAGCGCTTTCTCAAGAAGGACAAGGTCGACTTCATGACCGGCATCATCTTCTCCAATATCCTCCTCACCGTCGCCAAACCGGTGTTCGACAGCCAGACCTTCTACATCTCGGCCAACGCCGGCCCCTCGCAACTGGCGGGCAAGGATTGCAATCCCTATTTCTTCAATGTTTCCTGGCAGAACGACAACGTCGCCGAGGCGATGGGCAAGTGGGCCACCGACCAGGGCTACAAGAACGTGATTGGCGTCGCGCCCAACTATCCGGCCGGCAAGGATGCGCTTAACGGCTTCAAGCGCTTCTTCAAGGGCAGCATGAGCGAGGAGATGTACACCAAGCTCGGCCAGCTTGATTACGCCGCCGAACTGGCGCAACTGCGTGCCGCCAAGCCCGATGCGGTGTTCTTCTTCCTGCCGGGCGGCATGGGTATCAACTTCGTCAAGCAGTTCGTTGCGGCTGGCCTCTCCAAGGACATGCGCCTGATCACTTCCGGCTTCTCCGCCGACGAAGACACGATCCCGGCCGTCGGAGAGCCGATGCTGGGCACCTTTAACGCCTCGCACTGGGCCCACGACCTCGACAACGCCGCCAACAAGAAATTTGTTGCAGACTTCATCCAGACCTACAAGCGCACGCCGTCGCTGTATGCCTCGCAAGGCTACGATGCCGCCATGCTGATGGATGCAGCGGTACGTGATAGCAAGGGCAAGCTCGACGACAAGACGGCGGTGCGCAAGGCACTCGAAGCCGCCAAGTTCAATTCGGTGCGCGGCAAGTTCAAGTTCAACACGAACCACTATCCGGTGCAGGATTACTTCCTGCGTGTCGTGCACAAGGATGCCAAAGGCCAGATCACCAATAAGCTGATGGGCACCATCTTCACCGACCATGCCGATGCCTATGTCGGCGAGTGCAAGATGCCGAGATGAGTACAAACCCCCTCAGTATCTTCATTGTCGATGACGAACCGGCAGCCCGCCTGACGGCCTCTTTCCCTTTCTGCGACGCGCACTACCAGCTCACCGAATTCGAGAGCGGCATCGCCTTTCTGGCCGCCATCGAGCAGAACCCCGATACGCCCGACATTGTGCTGCTCGACATCGAAATGCCCGGCATGAACGGCATTGATGTCTGCCGCGCCCTGCGCGAGACATCGGACTGGCAAGGGCCGGTGATTTTCGTTTCGTGTCATGACGATATGGAAACCCGCCTGCATGCCTATGATGCCGGGGGCAGCGACTACATCGTCAAACCCTTCAATGCCGAGGAGCTGCTGCAGAAGGTCAAGGTCGCCGAGAAGATCCTGATCGAGAAGCGCGGCTTCGAGGATCAGGTTGCAATGGCCTCGCGTACTGCCTTCACCGCCATGTCGTCGATGGGCGAGCTGGGTATGATCATGCAGTTCCTGCGCACCTCGTTTGCCTGTACGACCTGTGCCCAACTGGCCAAGGAACTGCTCAATGTCGTGCACCAGTACAGCCTCGAAGGGCTGGTGGATCTGCGCATTGACGGCGAGGAACAGCGGATTTCAACGCACGGCACCTGCACGCCATTGGAGTTGTCGATCCTGCAGCATGGGCGCGGCATGGGACACCAGTTCCAGTTTCGCGATCGCCTCGTGATCAACTATCCATCGATCACGCTCGTCGTCTCGAAGCTGCCGATGGACAACCCCGATGCGGTCGGTCGACTGCGCGACAACCTGGCGATTCTCGCCGAAGGGGCCAGCGCCCGTCTGGTCGCACTCTCGGCCGATGCCGCCTTCAAACGGCAGGGTCATGGCATTCAGGAGGCACTGGGGACGCTCACGGGCGTGCTCAGCGCCACTGAGAAACAGCAGGCCGCCCACCGCCTCTCGGCTCTCGCCAGCATTGACGAATACATCCAGGCCCTCGAGCATTCCTTCCTGCACCTCGAAATGACCCACCGACAGGAAGAAGCCCTGGCCGCCATGGCGCGGCAAATGGCTGAAAAGCTCGGGGGGAAGCTCGGCGACAGCCGCGAGGTCAGCGATAAGCTACAGGCCGTGGTCAAGCAACTGCAACAGCTGACGGCTTAATCTGGGCCAGTACGGCCTCGGTTACGTCGGCGAGTCTTAGTGCCTGCTGACCCAGCGCCTGCTGGCTTGCCTCGCCAGTGCCCGCTTTTGCGCAATCTTCCGTGATCCGGGCCTGTTCCGCCAGGGTGGCCGTTTCGATGCTACCGCCGATCCCTTTCAGCGCATGGGCCATGAAACGAATCGCCTCGATATCCCCGGCCGCAGCGGCAGCCCGCAATTTGGCGGGTGAGTCGGCATGGCTTGAGGCAATCGTCGCCAACAGCTTGTCGATAAAACTCTGGCGATACTGGTAGCGGGCGCGCAGCTTGCCCTGATCGATCAGGGATTCATTGCCCGCAGCAACAGGGGGCACCACCACCGTTGGCAATGCTGCCTCGGGCAGCGTCGGGAGCAGCACCGGCGGGCGCGAGGTGACATGCGCCAGGATGGTCGCCACCACGACATCCGGATCAATCGGCTTGGTCAAATGGGCCACCATGCCGGCGGCCAGGCAACGTTCGCGCTCCTCGGCCAGGGCATGGGCGGTCAAACCGATCACCGGCAGCTGCGGCGCCAGGGCATGAATGCGCTGCGTGGCCTCGTGGCCGCTCATCACCGGCATCTGGATATCCATCAACACGATATCAAAGGCCGCTCCTCCGCGGGATGCCACCAGATCGACCGCCTGCTGGCCATCATGGGCCCAGACCACCGTCGCCCCCTGAGTCGTGATCAGGTCTTCGAGGATCACGCGATTCACCTCGACATCCTCGGCCGCCAGGATGTTCAGGCCGATCAACAGCGGCCCTTCCGCCGTATTCATCATATCCACCACACCCGCCACCGGCTCACCTTCCGGCAGGGGCAGATGCAGGCTAAACACACTGCCCTGGCCGACGGTGCTGGTTACACTGATGTCGCCCCCCATCAGGATGGCAAGATTGCGACTGATGGCGAGCCCCAGCCCCGTGCCCCCGAATTTGCGCGTCAAGGAATTGTCGGCCTGCTCGAAGGGCTGGAAGAGACGGGCCAGCAGTTCGGGCGCCATGCCCGGACCGGTATCGGCAACACGGAAGAAAAAGTCCTGGCCGTGGCAATCAATACTCAGTCGAACCCCACCAGACTCGGTAAATTTGAGTGCGTTGCCGAGCAGGTTCATCAGGATCTGCCCCAGGCGCAATGGGTCGCCGACCACGAAAGTCGGCGCTGGCGGGACGGCAATGTATTCGACGACCAGACGCAGATCCTTGGCCTGCGCACGATCCGCGATCAGGTCAGCGACCCGCTGAACTGTATCCTTGAGGTGGAAGGAAACGGGATCGATCACCAGTTTGCCTGCCTCGATCCGGGAAAAATCCAGCACATCGTTGACCACGCCCAGTAGATGCTTGCCGGCATCGAGAATCTGGCTACAGGTTTTCTCGGTCTTGCGCCCAATGTTCTGGTGCATGCCGATGCGCGCCAGCCCGATCACGGCACTGATCGGTGTGCGGATCTCGTGGCTCATGTTGGCAAGAAAAGCCCCCTTGGCCGCATTCGCCTGCTCAGCCGCCTTCAGGGCCGCCTGCAATTCGGCCGTCCGCTGCGCCACCCGTTGCTCCAACTCCTCGTTGAACTGCTTCAGCCTCAGTTCAGCCGCTTCGCGTTCGGCCACGTTCTGCAGACTCGCCCGCAGGCTGGCTTCGGCCCGCTGCTGTGCTTCGGTGGCTGCCCGCAAAGCCACGTCAAGATCCACACACTGAACGGTCTTCTCCATGGGTTCCGGGTTAGTCATGAGGTGTTCCTGAAACAGATCGGCTACGAAGGCTTTTTCAGCCATTTCGCCATGGCCTGGGCCAGATCATCGATGCTGAGTGGTTTGGTCAGAAAAGCATCCATGCCGGCGGCGAAGCAGCGCTGCTGATCCGTTTCGAAGGCACTGGCCGTCAAAGCAATGATCGGGATATGGGTCTGACACGTGTCGCGCTCCCACTGGCGAATCGCCTCCGTTGCCTTGATGCCGTCCAGAACCGGCATCTGTATGTCCATCAGCACCAGATCGGGACGCATCCCATTTCGTATGGCATCGACGGCCAGCTGGCCGTTTTCAAGACTCTGATACTGCACACCCAACTTGCTCAGTGCGGCCTCGACGACCGCGCGATTGGTCGGATTATCATCAACGATCAGCACCTGTCCGTTGATGACGGCAGCCGTATTGGGACGCCAATTTTCGTCGGCAGCAAAACGCTCGGCCTGACGGCACTCCTCGCCGGCCTGCAAAGCCTCGGCACGAATCCTGAACCAAAAGCGCGAACCCTTGCCAACCTCGCTCTCAACCCCCACCGTGCCACCCATCAGCTTGGCCAGGCTGCGGATGATGGAGAGCCCCAACCCGGTGCCGCCATACTCCCGTGTCGTTGATGAATCCGCCTGTGAAAATGGCTTGAACAGCAGCGCCTGCCTGTCTGCGGGAATGCCAATGCCACTATCACTCACCGAAAACTCAAGCAGGGCTCGATTACCCTTGCGTTCAACCTCTGCAACCTGAAGACGGACAAAACCCTGCGCGGTAAATTTGATGGCGTTACTGATCAGGTTAGCCACCATTTGCCGCAGGCGTACGGCATCGCCCATATAGCGCTGGCCGTCCGCCCCACGCCAGGTAACTTCGATCACCAAGCTCTTGGCATGGGCATGCTCGACAAACAGGGCAATGGATTCATCGGCAATCTGGCGCGGGCTGAACGCCGCCAGGGACAATTCCAGCTTGCCTGACTCGACCTTGGACAAATCGAGAATATCGTTGAGCAGACGCAACAGCGTCTGGCCGGAATTATGGACGGTGCGCGCATACTCGATACGCTCCTCCTCGCTCAAGCCGGGCAGCAGGAGCAGTTGCGCCATGCCCAGGATGCCGTTCATCGGTGTGCGAATTTCATGCGACATGGTCGCCAGGAAGGCGCTCTTGGCGAGATTGGCGGCTTCGGCCTCGGCCTTTGCCTGCTTGAGCGCATTTTCATTCGCCCGGCGTTCACTGATATCTCGGGTCACCGCCAGTTGCACGACGGCGCCGTTATCGATCATCGGCACCGCATGGGTTTCGAGCAGGCGCCGCCCGCCCTTGAGCCCCTGCACCTCGAACTCCAGCTTGACGGATTCACCGGCAATCACGCGCTGATGCATCTCGTCGAATCTCTTGCGGTACTCAGGCGCGATGACGTCCAGCACCGAATGCCCGGCTACCTGTTCGAACGAATCCGCCTCGATCATGGCAAGACCGGCCGGGTTCATCTGCAGCAGCTTGCCCTCGGCATCGACAATCTTGATGCACTCCGGCTCATTGGCGATGATGGTGCGCAGACGGTTCTCATTCTCTCGCAAGCGCAACTGGTTCTTCTCGGACTGGTCAAGCAAGCGCAACAGAATGCTGCCCAACACGCCGGAAAGCAGCAGGAAACCCAAGGCCAAGGCGGATGTCTTGTACAGCTCAGAATTCCAGTCAGCCAGATAGTCTTCGCTGGCCATGCCGACGATCGTGATCATGGGCGCATTTTCCAGACGCTGATACGAGTTGATGCGTTCGAAGCCATCCGGCGAATTGTTGAGGTGATAGGTCGCGGCACGCACACCGGACTCGACCCGTTCGCGCAACTCCTTCGAAACGCTGGTGTGTCCGATTTGTCCAGCCGGATGATCCGGCATGGGCGGGAAACGGGCAATCAGGCCAAGGTCGGCATAGCGCAGTACCAGAAAGCCCTTCGGCCCGAGGTCAAACTGGGACAGCAGACTTGAGAAATGATCAACGGCGATAGGCGCTGAAACGACCCCGGCAAAGCGACCATCGGGATAGTTATAACGACGCGCAAAACCAATGATGTATTGCTGGGCCACGCGGCCCATGCGCGGCTTGGAGATTTGCAGGGAGCCGTCCGCATGCGTCTGGTGATACTTGAAATAGTCGCGATCGGCCCAGGAAACGCGCGCCTGCCGATTCACGCCCTTGCCAAGGATCACGAATCCGTCGGCATCCGCCACCCGAAACGCCTCGACCTCCGGCAAGCGCTGCGCATGCCTTGCCAGAAACTCGTTGGTCGCCCGGTCGTCGATGCCCTTGCCGGCCAACTGGCGTTCAAGCTCATCCGCGACCGTACGAATCGCCAGATCAATCTTCTCGACACTGCTGGAAACGCTCTGGTTCAGCGCGCTCGCCACATTTTGTGTGGCGGCCTGGGCGCGCAGGATGTGTTGCTGTCGGGTCTGGTAAAGCGCATAGCCGGAAAGGACAAACACCATGACGTTGGCGAAGGCCAACCCGGCAATCAGCAAGCTGCGCAGACGACGCGACGAATTCATTGAAAGGTTCGTGAGTTTTGGAGGCAGCGGAGTGGTTAACAACCTGCTGCTTCCGCATCATACCCCGAGCCTTTCCATTTACCCCCGGCCGACCGCCCTCAAAGCGGCAATGCGCTCTTCCAGCGGGGGATGCGTCATGAACAAACGCTTCAGGCCGCCCCCGCCACCGCCGGCGATACCGAAGGCCGCCATCTTCTCGGGCAGTGGCTGCGGATGCAGGCTGTTCAGACGTTCCAGCGCGGCAATCATGTTCTGACGACCGGCCAGCGAAGCACCGCCCTGATCGGCACGGAATTCACGCTGACGCGAGAAGTACATGACGATGGTCGAGGCAAGAACACCCAGCACCAGTTCGGCAATGATCATGGTGACGAAGAAGGCCGGACCCTGACCGCGCTCGGTCTTGAACACCACGCGATCGACCAGGTGGCCGATGACGCGCGACAGGAACATCACAAAGGTATTCACTACGCCCTGGATCAGCGCCAGCGTCACCATGTCGCCGTTGGCAGCATGCGCCACTTCATGGCCGATCACCGCCTCGGCTTCCGGGCGAGTCATCTGCTGCAGGAGTCCCGAAGAGACGGCAATCAGCGAACTGTTCTTGGTCATGCCTGTGGCGAAGGCATTGACATCCGGTGCCTCGTAGATGCCGACCTCCGGCATCTTTATCCCTGCCTGTTGCGAATACTTGCGCACCGTCTCGACCAGCCAGAACTCGGTCGAGTTCGACGGCGCCTCGATGACATGCACCCCCATCGCTTTCTTGGCTGACCACTTGGAGATGGCCAGAGAAATCAGCGAACCGCCAAAGCCCATCACGGCAGCAAAGATCAACAGGGCGCCCAGATTGAGGCCGTTGGCGTTGAGATAAGGCTCGACGCCCAGCAGGCGCATGGTGACTGACAACACCAGCACGATTGCCATGTTGGTGGCTAAAAACAGGAAGATGCGTTTCATGGTGGTGATACCCCACAAATAAAATGACAGCCCGAATGGTAGAGCGAACTCATGCATCCGACAAATCGAATATATTTAAAATATCACTCGAATAAGTCGAGCATTAACAGGAGCAGAAGATATGGCAACCTCACTGAATTTCAAGCACCTGCGCTATTTCTGGATGGTGGGAAAATCCGGCAGCATTGCACGCGCCAGCGAACAACTGCACCTGACACCGCAATCGATCAGCGGCCAGTTGAGCGAACTGGAAGAAGCGCTCGGGGTCAAACTTTTTCGCCGCGCCGGACGCGGCCTGGAACTGACCGACACCGGCCAGCGCCTGCTCGGCTATGCGGAACAGATCTTCACGCTTGGGGATGAGCTGCTTGAATCCTTGAACGAAAACGCCCTGCCCCAATGCGTGCCCTTCCGCGTCGGCATCGCCGACTCGGTCCCCAAAATGGTGGCCTACCGTCTGGTCGAGCCTTCGCTGGCCAGCACCGAACCGATCAAGCTGATCTGCCGCGAAGGGCGGCTCGCCACGCTATTGGCCGACCTGGCGGTGCATCGCCTCGACATGGTCATCGCTGACCGGCCGATGCCGGATAACCTCAACGTGCGCGGCTATGACCACTTTCTTGGCGAAAGCGGCATCAGCATCTTTGCCGCCCGGTCGCTAGTAGCCAAAACCAGCGGCGAGTTTCCGCACTGCCTCGACGGCGCCCCATTCCTGATGCCCGGCGCCGAAGTCGTCTTGCACGCGCGCCTGCAACGCTGGTTCGAAGCGGAACGCCTGCGTCCGCGCAGCGTCGGCGAATTCGATGACAGCGCCTTGTTGATGGCCTTCGGCCAGGCCGGCGTCGGCTTCTTCGCCGCCCCGACCGCCATCGAGGACACGATAGCCCGCCAGTACGAAGTGACCGTGGTTGGCCGCATCGACACCGTGCGCGAGCAGATCTACGCCATCACCAACGAACGCAAGCTGACCCACCCGACCATTGCGGCAATCTGTCAGATCGCCCAGCATGACATCTTCGGCAGCAAGAACATCACGCGCAGGAAGGGTGATCAGTAAGTCAGTTTTTATCGATGATTAATTATCAATAATTCTGTTTTTCTTTTTCGAGTAACGCCCATATCCTGCACTGCGTAATGATTTACTTTCGAGGAGACCTACATGAAAACACTCGCACTTTTTGCCTTGGCACTGACCATCGGTTTTGCTGTACCGGTCGGCGAGGCTGAAGCCAAACGCCTTGGCGGTAGCAAATCCATCGGCATGCAAAAACAAATGAGCCCGCCCGCCAAGTCGCCAAATGCCGCACCCGCCACCACCGCACCGACCGCTGCGGCGGCCCCCGCAGCCGGCGCCGCTGCGGCAGCCCCTGCCGCCGCCGGCCGCTCCTGGATGGGCCCGATTGCCGGCATCGCTGCGGGTCTTGGCCTCGCCGCCCTCGCATCGCATCTTGGTTTTGGTGAAGAACTCGCCAGCTTCATGATGATGGCGCTGCTGGCCTTTGTGGTCATCGCTGCTGTCGGCTTCTTCATGCGCAAGCGTGCCATGGCACAACAACCCGCCATGGCGGGTGCCGGCAACAAAATGCACGGTATGCAGTATTCCGCCGAGCGCATGGAACCGGCTGGACGCACTTATGAGGCCCCGCAAAATGTCGGCGGTGGCGGGACGGCATACAGTGCCAACGCGGCTGCCAATATCCCGGCCGACTTTGATGTCCCTGGCTTTGTGCGCAATGCCAAGGTGCATTACATCCGCCTGCAGGCCGCCAACGACGCCGGCAACCTTGACGACATCCGCGAATTCACCACGCCGGAAATGTTCGCCGAAATCAAGATGGCGATCAGCGAACGTGGTGGCGCCACGCAGGAAACCGATGTCGTGGCCATCGAAGCCGATGTGATTGAAGTCGTAGAAGAAGCCGGCCGCTACATCGTCAGCGTGCGCTTCACAGGTCAGGTCCGCGAAGATGCAGGTCCGGCCACGGCGGTCGATGAAGTCTGGCATCTGGTCAAGCCGCTACAAGGCAAAGGCGGCTGGCTGCTCGCCGGCATCCAACAGTTGCAGTAACTAGTTTTCGAGTAATTCCCGCGCATGCTGGCGGGTGGTGTCGGTAATCTTGACCCCGCCAAGCATGCGCGCAATTTCTTCGACGCGCCCGGCCTCATCCAGCGGCGTAACGCGACTCAAGGTCGTGTCTCCACGGGTTTCTTTGCTGATCGACCACTGCCAATTGGCACAGGACGCCACTTGCGGCAAATGGGTCACGCACAGCACCTGACGATCAGCGCCAAGCTCTTTGAGCATCCTGCCGACAATCTCGGCGACCCGCCCGCCGATACCCACATCAACCTCGTCGAAAATCAACGTGCCGGCCGCATGGGATTGGCTGGCAATCACCTGCAATGCCAGACCAACCCGCGACAACTCACCGCCTGAAGCCACCTTGGCCATAGGTCGCGGCGGCTGACCGGCGTTCGCGGTCACCAGAAATTCGATGGTTTCGAGACCGGACGAGGCGCCCTCTTCCAACGCGGTCAGCGCAATTTCGAAGCGTCCGCCCACCATGGCCAGTTCCTGCATCGCGGCAGTGACGGCCTCACTCAGCGCCTTGGCAGCGTCCTGGCGTTTCGCACTCAACTGGCACGCCGACGCGAGATAGTGTTTCTCAGCAGCCTGTTCGCGTTCGGCCAGCGCTGACGGATCGCTGGCCAGACTCAGTTCATCAAAGCGGGTTTGCAGACGCGTCTGCAGTTCCGGCAGCGCATCCGGCGTCACGCGATGCTTGCGCGCCATCTGGGTGACTGCCTCGATACGCGCATCCAGTTCGCCCAGCCGCGCCGGATCCAGGTCGAGCCGGTCCCGATAACGCCGTAGCGCCAGCGCCGACTCTTCCAACTGAATCAACGCACTCTCGAATAATTGGGCGGCATCACTGAGTGCCGGATCAACTGCCGTCAGCTCGGTGAGTCGACCGCTGGCGTGTTGCAAGCTGCCCAACGCCGGTAACTCACCTTCGTCGAGTACGGCCAGCGCCGCTTCGCTCGCTTCGAGCAGACTGGCTGCATGGGCGAGGCGGCGTTGCTCCTGTTCGGTTTCCTGCCAGGTCTGCGGATCAAAACCGAGCGCGGCCAGTTCCTTGACCTGCCATTCGAGCAGTTCCCGCTCCTTGGCTGTTGCCTCAATATCCTGTTCAGCACGCTGGCGTGCTTCACGCGCCTTGCGCCAGGCCGCATGCTGCTCGGCCACACTGCGCGCCAATGCGGTTGTTCCCGCATGCGCATCCAGCAACGCGCGCTGGGCATCACCGCGCAGCAACTGGTGATGGGCATGCTGGCCGTGAATGTCAGCGAGGAAATCGCCCACCTCCCGCAACTGCGCCAGCGTCGCGGCCGTGCCATTGAGCCAGGCACGCGAGCGCCCGCCAGCATCGACCACACGCCGCAGCAGGCAAACATCCGTCTCGAAGTCGTTAGCCGCGAGCCAGTCAGCCAAGGCCGAAGCGGGGGCCACTTCGAACTCCGCCGAGACTTCGGCCTTTTCCGCGCCGGCACGAACGACACCGGCATCGGCCCGCTCACCCAACGCCAGCGACAACGCATCGACGAGGATGGATTTGCCCGCACCGGTCTCGCCGGTCAACGCGCCGAAGCCGTCGGCAAACTCCAGTTCGAGCCGGTCGACGATCACAAAATCACGGATGACAAGGCGTTGCAGCATGGTATTAGCGGTGGGGCGTGGTGCTCCAGTGCAGCTTCTCCCGCAACATGGCGAAATAACTGTAGCCGGGCGGATGCAAGAGCACGACATCGTGACGCGAGCGTTCGATGCGCACCTGATCGCCGTTGCGGGCCTCAAAGTGACTCTGACCATCGCAATGCAGGCCCGCATCGTGCTGAGCCACCAACTGCATCTCGACACGACTGCTATCGGATATCGTGATCGGCCGATGCGTCAGCGCATGCGGACAGAGCGGCACGAGCGCAATGCCAGGCACGGCGGGATGCAGGATTGGCCCATTCGCCGACAAGGCATAGGCCGTCGATCCGGTCGGGGTGGCGACGATCAAGCCATCGGCGCGCAGCACGTAAAGGAATTCGCCATCAATGCGCACCTCGATCTCGATCATGCGGCCGGTGTCGCCCTTGCTCAACACGACATCGTTGAGGGCTGGGGTACGGAAAACCTCGGCGCCATCGCGCCAGACCGTGGTTTCCAGCAGCATGCGGTGGTCGGCCGAAAACTCGCCTGCCAACAGGCGATCAATGGCTGCGATCATGTCGGTGCGCGCGATATCGGTCATGAAACCGAGCCTCCCCTGGTTGATGCCCACCAGGGGAATCCCGTTGGCGGCCATGCGCCGGGCCGCACCCAACAAGGTACCGTCGCCGCCCAGCACAATGGCCACATCGGCATGCGCGCAGATCGATTCGTAACTGGCGGCCCAGGCCAGCATGCCGAGCGAAGAAGCGATCTCATCCTCGACCAGCACGACATAACCGCGTTGCTCAAGATGGGCGCGCAAGAGGCTCAGCGACTCGACGACTTCGTCGCTACCCTCCTTGCCGAACAGGGCGACGGTACGGATATTCAGCTTCATGCTGCGACTTCCTCGCGCAGCAGGCGCTCGAATTCATCGGGCAGTAGGCAGTTTTGCAAGCTGCGCTGGGTAAACATGAAGCGGCCATCACAGACGAACCCGAGTTCCTGCCAGTCCACCCGATCATTCAGCCACTCGGTGGCACGCACCAGATCCATGTCACGATGCTTGGGAAACAGGGCGAGAATCGCACCATCGTAATTCGGGCAATCATGCAAAAAGAACGGGCGCGACCGGCGCGTCTTGGCATTGACGTAGATGCGCGGCGAATCGGACACATGGTGCATGCGCCCCCAGTGCCACCAGTTCGACTCGTCAAAGGGCCGCACCCGCCGCGCCAACAGCCTTTCCTTGTGCGCTTCGAGTTGCGGGTGCGACACACCGAAAATCATGCGCCGTGTCTGGCCGTCATCCACGGTCTTGGAGCAGACAAACTCGGCATTGCCTTCGGGATGCGTGAAGATTTCATCTGCCCCCGACACCGCGCCGACCTTGACGTCGAAGAGTTCGGAGAGCGGCTGGCGATAGTCGCCGCGCAGGAACATCAGTTGCCCATCGACCAGCGAGAAATGCCGTCCATCGCTCATACGGCGCGTATGGCGACCGCGTTCGAAACGAAAGATCGCACAGTTCGGATTGTGCGAGCCGAAGATGCGCGCATCGCCGAGTTCGATGAAGTCCGTGATGTCGCCTTCCTGATAGAGGAAAGCATTGAGCTTGCGCGCGGCGGTCAGCTTGGTGAACTCGCGCGGCACGATGAAAATCAGTTCACCGCCATGGTGCAGGTGGCGCACAGCCCGTTCGATGAAGTAGAGATAAAGATTGCTGCGCCGGTCGAACATCTCGTTGTCGAGTCGCGCCATGGTCTGCGGTGGGATGTCCTGAAAGCGCACATACGGCGGGTTGCCGATGATCGTGTCGTATTTCTCGTCCGGGGAGAGCGCAAAGAAGTCCATCACCTGGGCGCCCGGCGGCGCGACGGTCGGATCAATCTCGATCGCTTCGCAACCCGTGATGCGCGTACAGAAGGCCCCGTCGCCCGCAGACGGATCGAGGCTGCGCCCGCGCCGCTGGCGGAGCGCCAGCATCCGTTCGACGATGGGCGGCGGCGTGAATACCTGGCCCAGCGCATGCACATTCAGTTGGCGGGTCATCGTGGGCGCCATTGTATTCCAGAGGTTCGCTACAATCTGCTGATCATGCTGGATGTACGCGCCCAAACCCTGCTCAAGACCCTGATCGAACGCTACATCGTCGAAGGCCAGCCCGTTGGCTCGCGCACGCTCTCGAAATATTCCGGCCTGGAACTCTCGCCGGCGACCATCCGCAACGTCATGGCGGACCTCGAAGAGATGGGCTTCATCACCAGCCCGCACACCTCTGCGGGCCGCATTCCCACCCCGCGCGGTTACCGGCTGTTCGTCGATTCCCTGCTCACCGTGCGTCCGCTGGATGCCCATCATGTCAATGAACTCAAGGGCGCCTTGCACCCGGATGCGCCGCAGCGCCTCATTTCCCAGGCGTCGCAGCTGATTTCCGAGCTCACCCGTTTTGCCGGCGTCGTCATCGCCCCGCGCCGCCAGGCCCCGCGCATCCGCCAGATCGAGTTTCTCAGCCTGACCGAAACGCGCATCCTGCTGATCATCGTCACCGCCGAGGGCGAGGTGCAAAACCGTATCATCATGACGCAACGGGCTTATACCCCGAGCGAACTGGTCGAGGCTGCCAATTACCTGACGCAAAACTTCGCTGGATTTGACTTCATGCAGATTCGCCATCGCCTGCAGGAAGAGCTAAAGCAGCTTTCCAGCGACATGTCGGAACTGATGAATGCCGCCGTCGCTGCCGGCACCGAGGCATCCGCCGACCCCTCCGCCCAGTATGTCATCACCGGCGAGCGCAACCTCCTCGCCATTGATGACCTCTCCACCAACATGTCGCGGCTACGCCAGTTGTTCGACCTGTTCGAGCAGCGCACCAGCCTGATGCAACTGCTCGACCTGTCCACCCGGGCCGAAGGCGTGCATGTCTTCATCGGCGGCGAATCCGGCATCGCGCCACTCGACGAATGCAGCGTGGTGGCAGCCCCCTACGAGGTCGATGGCCAGGTGGTCGGCACGCTGGGCGTCATCGGCCCGACACGCATGGCCTACGAGCGCGTCATCCCGATCGTCGACATCACCGCCCGCCTGCTCTCCTCCGCCCTCAGTCCCAATACATAACAACATAATGTCCCGCTACCGTCCCGAACCCGCTTACACGCATGGCAGCCCGCGCCGCACCGGCGTCCTGCTGGTCAATCTCGGCACGCCGGCCGCACCAACCGCCCCCGCCCTGCGCCGCTACCTCAAGCAATTTCTGTCCGACCCGCGCGTGGTAGAGATTCCCAAGCCGATCTGGTGGCTGATCCTCAACGGCATCATCCTCAACATCCGGCCGAAGAAATCAGCAGCGAAATACGCTGCGGTCTGGATGCCCGAAGGTTCGCCCTTGCGTGTTTACACGGAACGTCAGGCGAAGTTGGTCAAAGGCCAACTCGGTGCGGACGGACATGGGGATCTGCTGGTCGACTACGCCATGCGCTACGGCGAGCCCTCCATCAGTAATGCGCTCGACCGCATGAAGGCGGCCGGCGCGAACCGCATCCTCGTCGTGCCGCTCTATCCGCAATACGCCGCCAGCACCACCGCCAGTGTGTTCGATGATGTCGCCGACTGGGGCAAGCGCACCCGCCATCTGCCGGCCCTGCGCTTCGTGCGCAACTACCACGACGACCCGCGTTACATCGCGGCCCTGGCCGCCAGCGTACGCGAACACTGGGAGAAAACCGGCCGTCCTGCCAGCGCCGACTTTTCCCTGGTCATGAGTTTTCATGGCCTGCCGCGCCGCAGTCTCGACCTCGGCGATCCCTATTTCTGCGAATGCCAGAAAACCGGCCGCCTGCTGGCTGAGGCACTCGGCTTGAGCTCAAACGAATACCGCGTCACCTTCCAGTCGCGCTTCGGCAAGGCCGAATGGCTGCAGCCCTACACCCAGGCAACACTCGAAAAGCTGCCGAGCGAGGGTGTCAAGCGCGTCGATGTCATTTGCCCCGGTTTCGCCGCCGACTGCCTGGAGACGCTCGAAGAAATCGCCATGGAATGCAAAAGCGCCTACCTCTCGCGAGGCGGCGGTGAGTTCCATTACATCCCCTGCCTCAACGAGCGCGACGATGGCATCGCCCTGCTCGTTGGCGTCGTCAAGGACCACCTCGGCAGCTGGCTGGAGCCCCAGGCAAGCGATCCGCAAACAGCACGCCGCGCCAAGGCGCTCGGCGCGCCTGTCACTGACTGACGCACAACAAGACCAAAAAATCCGCCTCAAGGCAGCCAGAACGGCGACGTTATTGACTCTACAGCCCCGTGGAGTCGATGATGAAAATCGCCAGTACCGACCTCGCCCTCTACGCTGACCGTAGCGCCTTGACGCGTCAGCAGGAAAGCGAAACCCTGCGCGCCTGGCGCGGTGAGCGTCCTGATTTTGAAGGTGCGAACTCAAGGGCGGGGCGCCTGGAATCTGCCATCGCCAACATCTCCCAGGCCGGGCGCGAATTCCTCTCACGCATGTCTGCCGTATTGCCACCGCCGACTTTTGCAGAAACTGGAATCGCGACGCAGACCAGCGCGGTCGACGCCGCCAATAGCGCGGTGGACAACGATCCCTTCCTGTCGCTGGTCAAGCAGATGGTCGAACTGATCACTGGCAAGGAAGTGCGCGTCTTCGACATGGAAGCCTTTTCCACCGAGATGCGCCATGTCGAGGCCCGGTCGAGTGCCACCACTGAAAGTCTCCGGGCTGCCAACAACGGCCGCGCTGGCTATGGCGTCGAATACGATTATCACGCCGTGCGCGAAGAGTTCGAGCAAACCAGCTTTTCTGCCGAAGGCGTAATCCGCACCACCGACGGCCAGGAAATCAGCTTCAGCCTCGATCTTGAAATGACGCGTTACTACCGCGAGGAAAGCAGTGTCAGCCTGCGTGCCGGCGACGCCGTGCGCAAAGACCCGCTGGTGGTGAACTTTGGTGGTACGGCAGCACAATTGGCCAGTGCACCGAATCAACGCTTCCGTTTCGATCTCGATGGCGATGGCCGGCAGGAACTCCTGCCCCTATTCGCGTCGGGTAGCGGCTACCTAGCACTGGATCGCAATCACAATGGCCTGATCGACCTGGCCGGGGAACTGTTTGGCCCGAGTACAAATAACGGCTTTACCGAACTCGCGCATCTAGATAAGGACCGGAACGGATGGATCGACGCGGGCGATGACGCCTTTGAAAAACTATTGGTGTGGACGCCGGCTGCGGAAGGCAACGGCGCGCTACGTTCGTTGGCCGATCTGGGCATCGGGGCGCTGGGCGTGCATCATCTGGCTACCCCGTTTGCCTTGCGCGGTTCTGCCAATCAAGATTTGGGGCAATTACGCGCCAGCGGGCTTTATCTTAATAATGATGGGAAGCCCGGCACCTTGCAGGAAATCGACCTGACGGTTTAGGGCTCCGTCTATCGCAATTTTTCAACATAAATAGAAATCTCGCCCAATCCCCCCCCTTCAGCCAGACTTCTTCGGTTAAAATTTTGGCAGAAGGATAAAGAGGAGAAGGGCGCCATGCGCTTTGCTGACATGAAAATCTGGATGAGACTGACCGCCGCAATCTGGCTGATGCTGGTGATTGCATGGACGGCCATGATCTTTTGGGAAAGCAAGGTCAATCGTGAAACGGCTATTGACCAGGCCAAACAGTTCTCCCTGTCGATGCACGAAGCGACGATGGCCGGCCTCACCGGCATGATGATCACCGGTACGATCGGCCAGCGCGAAGTCTTCCTCGACCAGATCAAGCAACTCTCCATCATCAACGACCTCAAGGTGATTCGCGCCGAAGCGGTCAGCAAGACGTTCGGGCCAGGCAATGGCAAGGAGCAGCCGGATGCGCTAGAGCAGCAGGTCATGAACAGCGGCAAAGAACTCGTCGAGGTTCAGCACGATGCAAAAGGCGAATACCTGCGCGTTATCCGCCCCACCCTGGCAAGCAAGAACTACCTCGGCAAGGACTGTCTCATGTGCCACCAGGTACCCGAAGGTACGGTACTCGGTGCGGTCAGCATGAAGGTCTCGCTCGACAGCGTGAATGCGGCCGTGTCGCTGCAGCGCATCAAGTCGCTGGCGGCCGCCATCCTCGTCAGTATTCCGCTGCTCGCCTTCATCTACTTCTTTGTCAGCAAGTTCGTTACACGCCCACTGGAAGAGATGGTTTCCGGCCTGCGCTCGATCGCCAGCGGCGAAGGCGACCTGACGCGCCGCCTCGATGTCCGCAGCAACGATGAGATTGGTCAGGCCAGCAAGGTCTTCAACGACATGATGGCCAACTTCAGTACACTGGTGCGCCAGGTCAGCGACTCGGCGAGCCATGTGTCAGGTGCTGCTCATGAACTGGTGAGTGGTGCCAAGCAGGTCGCCAACAGTTCGCACCAGCAGTACGAGAAATCGATTGCCGTCACTGGCGCGGTCGAGCGCATGGTGCGAAGCATTGTCGAGGTCGCCGAAAGTACCGAGCGGGTGCATGGGCAGTCGCGTGAAAGCTCCGAGCGCTCGCGCGAAGGCAAACAGACGCTGGATCGTCTCATTACCGAGATTGGCCGCGTCAAGCATGCCGTCAATGAAATGGCTGGCGCCGTCAATGAATTCGTCAGCAGCACCGTGTCGATCACCAACATGACGCGGGAAGTGAAGGACATCGCCGACCAGACCAACCTGTTGGCGCTGAATGCGGCCATCGAAGCGGCGCGTGCCGGCGAACAGGGACGCGGCTTCGCGGTCGTCGCCGACGAGGTACGCAAGCTGGCTGAAAAATCTGCGGCCTCGGCCAACGAGATCGACAGCATCACCCGCACCCTGAACAACAAATCGGATGCCGTGCGCAGTTCGATTGAGGAAGGCCTGGCCGATATCGTCTCCAGCGAAAAATCGCTGGATGCCGTCGCCGATGCCATCAACGAGTCGAACCAGTCGGTCGAGCAGGTTGGCGTGGGTCTCGACACCATTGCCGGCGCGACGGAAGAACAGCGCCGCGTCAGCACCGAGGCCTTTACCAACATCGAGGCGATTGCCGCCATGGCGCGCGACAACAGCCAGGCCGTTGAAGGCACCGCCGAGTCAGCCCAGCGTCTCGAAAATCTGGCTGACCAGCTCCAGGGCACCGTCAGCCGCTTTCGTACCTGATTCCTTGCAAATTTCGTCCGCTCTGCTCTTGAAATAGGGCAGGGTGGCCTCATTGTCTGCATGGTTTAACGCAATCAAAGGCTTGTACCATGCAGGAAGATCAAAACTCCCCTATTCCAGAACTCGAACAAAAAGTCGGCGCTGGCGAGACGGCGATGCCGTTACCAGAAGACACTACGCCCATCGACACCACGCCCAGCCTTGAGGACATGCTCAAGGCCGCCGAGTTAAAAGCTGCCGAGAACCACGATGCCTGGCTGCGCGCCAGGGCCGAAACAGAGAACATGCGGCGGCGCGCTCAGGAAGATGTCACCAAGGCTCATAAATTCGCCGCTGAGAAGTTTGCCGGCGAATTACTGGCCGTTAAAGACAGCCTTGAAGCAGCCCTCGCCACCGGGGAGCAGACCGTCGAGGCCATGCGGGCCGGCGTCGAACTGACCCTCAAGCAACTGGTGGCGGCGTTTGAAAAATCCACGGTAGTCGAAGTGAATCCGCTCGGCGAAAAGTTTGACCCACACAAGCATCAGGCCATCGCCATGGTCGAGGCCGAACAAGAAACCAACACCGTCGTCAGCGTCCTGCAAAAGGGCTACACGCTGCACGATCGCATTCTGCGGCCGGCGCTCGTCACCGTCGCAAAACCCAAATCCTGAGCTTGAACAACATGGGTGCTTGAACTTTCAGGCCATAACCCCATGTCAAGCACAGGTAAGTATTTCTCACAAATTCAGGCATTAAAAGGACACTAAAAATGGGCAAGATCATCGGCATCGACCTCGGCACCACCAACAGCTGCGTCGCCATCATGGAAGGCGGCAAGCCGAAGGTCATCGAAAACTCCGAGGGCGCACGGACGACGCCCTCCATCGTCGCCTACGCTGAGGATGGTGAAATCCTCTGCGGCGCCAGCGCCAAGCGTCAGGCCGTCACCAACGCCAAGAACACCCTCTACGCCGTCAAGCGCCTGATCGGCCGTCGCTTCGAAGAGAAGGAGGTGCAGAAAGACATCGACCTGATGCCCTTCACCATCTGCAAGGCCGACAACGGCGATGCCTGGGTGCAGGTGCGCGACAAGAGAATGGCACCCCCGCAGGTTTCCGCTGAAGTGCTGCGCAAGATGAAGAAAACCGCCGAAGACTATCTCGGCGAGGAAGTCACGGAAGCCGTCATCACCGTGCCAGCCTACTTCAACGACAGCCAGCGCCAGGCCACCAAGGACGCGGGCAAGATCGCCGGCCTTGAAGTCAAGCGCATCATCAACGAGCCGACTGCGGCCGCCATCTCCTTCGGCCTTGACAAGCAGGAAGGCGACCGCAAGATTGCCGTGTTCGACCTCGGCGGCGGCACCTTCGACATCTCGATCATCGACATCGCCGAGATCGAGGGCGAGCACCAGTTCGAAGTACTCTCCACCAACGGCGACACCTTCCTTGGTGGTGAAGACTTCGACCAGCGCATCATCGACTACATCGTTACCGAGTTCAAGAAGGAACAGGGCGTCGATCTCAAGAACGACGTGCTGGCCCTGCAACGCCTGAAAGAAGCGGCCGAGAAAGCCAAGATCGAGCTTTCCAGCAATCAGCAGACCGAGATCAACCTGCCCTACATCACGGCTGACGCTTCTGGCCCGAAGCATCTGGCGATGAAAATCACCCGTGCCAAGTTCGAGTCGCTGGTGGAGGAACTCATCGAGCGCTGCGTCGCCCCATGCCGCATGGCCATCAAGGATGCCGGCGTCAAGATCGACGACATTTCCGACGTCATCCTCGTCGGCGGCATGACGCGCATGCCCAAGGTGCAGGAGAAGGTCAAGGAAGTATTCGGCAAGGAGCCACGCAAGGACGTCAACCCCGATGAAGCCGTTGCTGTCGGTGCCTCAATCCAAGGCGGCGTGCTGCAGGGCGAGGTCAAGGACGTGCTGCTCCTCGACGTTACCCCGCTGTCGCTCGGCATCGAAACCCTCGGCGGCGTGATGACCAAGCTGATCACCAAGAACACCACGATCCCGACCAAGACCAGCCAGGTTTTCTCCACCGCCGACGACAACCAGAACGCCGTGACCATCCACGTCATGCAGGGCGAGCGCGAAATGGCCGCCGGCAACAAGAGCCTCGGCCAGTTCAACCTCACCGACATCCCGCCGTCACCGCGCGGCATGCCGCAGATCGAAGTTACTTTCGACATCGACGCCAACGGCATCCTGCACGTTTCGGCCAAGGACAAGGGCACCGGGAAGGAAAACAAGATCACCATCAAGGCCAACTCCGGCTTGAGCGACGAGGAAATCAATCGTATGGTGAAGGACGCCGAAGCCCACGCCGAAGAAGACAAGAAGGCGCATGAGCTCGTCGAATCCCGCAACCAGTGCGACGCCATGATCCACTCGGTCAAGAAGGCGCTGACCGATCACGGCGACAAGATGGAGGCCGACGAAAAAGCCCAGATCGAAGCCGCCGTCAAGGAAGCCGAGGAAGCCCTCAAGAGTGGCGACAAAGCCGAGATCGAAGCCAAGACCCAGGCTCTCGCCACCGCCTCGCAAAAACTGGGCGAAAAGATCTACGCACAGTCGCAGGAAGCCGCAGGTGCCGGCGCTGGTCCGACAGAAGCCAGCGGCGACGCCAAGCAGGACAAGAAGGACGAAGGTGATGTGGTGGATGCCGAATTCACTGAAGTGAAGGACAAGAAGTAATCCGCCGGCAACAGAGGTAATGAGGTAAAACGGGCCGCCGGCTGGCAACTCCAGCCTCGGCCTATTTCCGCTTTCTGGAACAGTTATGGCAAAACGCGACTATTACGAAATACTGGGCGTCAATCGCGACGCATCCGACGAAGAGATCAAGAAAGCTTATCGCCGCCTGGCGATGAAGCACCATCCGGATCGCAACCCGGACAACCCGAAGTCGGAAGAACTCTTCAAGGAAGCCAAGGAAGCCTACGAAATCCTGTCGGAAGCGAAAAAGCGCCAGGCCTACGACCAATACGGCCATGCCGGCGTCGATCAATCAATGGGCGGCGGCGGCGCGGGCGGTGCCGGCTTCGGCAACTTCAGCGACGCTTTCTCCGACATCTTCGGCGACATCTTTGGCAATCGCGGTGGCGGCGGTGGCGGTGGCGGTCGCTCCAACGTCTATCGCGGCGCCGACCTGCGCTACAACCTCGAAGTCACGCTCGAAGAAGCCGCACGCGGCACCGAAACGCGCATCCGCATTCCGACCATGGCCGAGTGCGACAGCTGCCACGGCAGCGGCGCCAAGAAAGGCACCGAGCCCAAGACCTGCCCGACCTGCGGCGGCCACGGCCAGGTGCGCATGCAGCAGGGCTTCTTCTCGATCCAGCAAACCTGCCCGAAATGCCACGGCACCGGCCGCTACGTTGCCGACCCCTGCCCCACCTGCCACGGTGGCGGCCGCGTCAAACAACACAAGACCCTCTCGGTCAAGATCCCCGCCGGCATCGACGAGGGCGATCGCATTCGTCTCTCCGGCGAGGGCGAACCCGGCGTCAATGGCGGCCCGCCCGGCGATCTCTACGTGCAGATCCACCTCAAGGCGCACACCGTCTTCCAGCGCGACCATGATGATCTGCATTGCGAAATGCCGGTCAGCTTCACCGTCGCGGCCCTCGGTGGCGAAATCGAGATTCCCACACTGGATGGCGTCGCCAAACTCAAGGTGCCTGCCGAAACCCAAACGGGCAAGGTCTTCCGCCTGCGCGGCAAGGGCATCAAGGGTGTGCGCTCGATCAGCCAGGGCGACCTGCTCTGCCACGTCGTGGTCGAAACCCCCGTGAGCCTGACCGACCGCCAGCGAGAACTGTTGCGCGAATTCGAAGAAATCAGCCAGGGCAACCACGCCACCCACAACCCGAAGGCTCAGGGCTGGCTCGACAAAGTCAGGGAATTTTTCGCCGGATAATTTTTCGATGCTGCCACAGCTGTCACTGCCGACAGCGCCCAGACTTGGGCAGCGCACGACGCTGCCTGAGCGCTCAGGTTCTGCCGACGCCTTGGCAATCAGCCAACTCGTCGCCCCCAAAAGACTCCTGACGGTCATCAGCGCCAGTCCACTAGAAGCCCAGCGTCTCGCCGAGGAAGTCGGCTGGTTTTCCCCGTCCCTGCGCGTGCACCTTCTGCCCGACTGGGAAACCCTGCCCTACGACCACTTCTCGCCGCATCAGGATCTGGTGTCGGAACGCCTCGCCACGCTGTTTGCCGTCACGCAGGGGCAATGTGACATTCTGATCGTCGCCGCCCCAACGGCCGCCACGAGACTCGCCCCGCCCGCCTTCCTCGCCGCCCACACCTTCTTCATGAAAAAGGGCGACAAGCTGAATCTCGACAAACTACGCGCGCAAATGACGCTGGCCGGCTACCAGCACGTTACCCAGGTCGTCGCGCCCGGCGAATACAGTGTGCGCGGCGGACTGATCGATCTCTTCCCGATGGGCACGGCCCTGCCCTACCGTATCGAATTGTTCGACGACGAGATCGAAACCCTGCGCAGCTTCGATGTCGACAGCCAGCGCACGCTCTATCCGGTACCGGAAATCCGCCTCCTGCCGGCACGCGAAATGCCAGCTGGCGAAATGGGCCGCACGATGTTCCGCCAACGATTTCGGGAAATGTTTGAGGGCGACGCCTCGCGCATCGCGCTCTATAAGGATGTCTCCAACGGCATCATGCCCGCCGGCATCGAGTATTACCTGCCGCTGTTCTTCGAAGAAACGGCCACGCTGTTCGACTACCTGCCGCCGGACACCACCTTGCTGCTGCACGGCGACGTGCCCGCCGCGCTCAGCGAATTCTGGACCGACCTGCAAACGCGTTACAAGATGCTCGGCGGCGATCGCTCGCGGCCGGTGTTGCCGCCGCAGGATATTTTCTTGCGCGACGAACAGTTCTTCCTCGCGGCGAACGCCTTCCCGCAATTTGTGCAAAAAGTCGGCGCTGACAGCACGGCATCGCTACCCAATGTCGCCGTCGACCGCAAGGCCGACGATCCCGTCGCCGCCCTGCGTAGCTTCCTCGACGGCTACCCCGGTCGTGTGCTGCTGCTGGCCGAATCCGCCGGCCGCCGCGAGACGCTCCACGAGTACCTCAACGAACACGATTTGCCGGCTGCCATTGCCCCCGACTTCGCCGCGTTCATTGCCGGCGAAGCGCGGCTGACCCTCGCCCACGCGCCGATTTCCGGCGGCTTCCGGCTTGATGATTTCGCGGTCATTACCGAAAACGAGCTTTACGCCGCCACCGCCCGCCCGCGCCATAAACGCTCGGACGCCCGCCGCGCCAACCTCGAAGGCTGGCTGCGCGACCTCTCCGAACTCAAGGTCGGCGACCCGGTGGTGCACGAGAACCACGGCATCGGCCGCTACCTCGGCCTTGTGCATATGGACCTCGGTGAAGGCAACGAGGAATTCCTCCACCTCGAATACGCCAACGACGCCAAGCTCTACGTGCCAGTGGCCCAACTCGAAGTCATCTCGCGCTACAGCGGCGTCGATCCCGAGGCCGTGCAACTGCACACCCTCGGCTCCGGCCAGTGGGACAAGGCGAAGAAGAAGGCCGCCGAACAGGTGCGCGACACCGCCGCCGAACTGCTGCACCTCTACGCCCAGCGCGCCGCGCGCAAGGGCCACGAGTTCAATTTCAAGACGGGCGATCTTGAGGCGTTTGCCGGCGGCTTCGGCTTCGAGGAAACCCCCGACCAGCTCGCCGCCATCGGCGCAGTAATTTCCGACATGGTTTCCGGCAAGCCGATGGACCGCCTCGTCTGCGGCGATGTCGGCTTTGGCAAGACCGAAGTCGCCATGCGCGCCGCCTTCGTCGCCGTCGCCGACGGCAAGCAGGTCGCCGTGCTCTGCCCGACCACCCTGCTCGCCGAACAGCACTACCAGAACTTCGCCGACCGCTTCGCCGACTGGCCGGTGAAGGTCGCCGAAATCTCGCGCTTCAAGTCGAAGCAGGAACAGGCTGAAGCCATCCAGCTGCTGGAACAGGGCAAGATCGACATCCTCATCGGTACGCACCGTCTGCTGCAAGCCGACGTCAAGTTCGACCGCCTCGGCCTCGTCATCATCGACGAGGAACACCGCTTCGGCGTGCGCCAGAAAGAGGCGCTGAAAGCACTGCGCGCAGAAGTCGACGTACTGACCCTCACCGCCACGCCGATTCCGCGCACGCTGGGGCTCTCGCTCGAAGGACTGCGCGATTTCTCGGTGATCGCCACGCCGCCGCAGAAGCGCCTCGCCATCAAGACCTTCGTGCACAAGTGGTCGACCGGGCTGGTGCGCGAGGCCTGCCTGCGCGAATTCAAGCGCGGCGGCCAGGTCTACTTCCTGCACAACGAAGTCGACACCATCGAGAACATGAAGGAGCGTCTCGAAAAACTGCTGCCGGAAGCGCGCATCGTCATCGGCCACGGCCAGTTGCCCGAGCGCGAACTGGAGCGCGTGATGCGCGAATTCACGCAGCAGAAGCACAACCTGCTGCTGTGCTCGACCATCATCGAAACCGGCATCGACAACCCGCACGCCAACACCATCGTCATCGACCGCGCCGACAAGTTCGGCCTCGCGCAACTGCACCAATTACGTGGCCGCGTCGGCCGCAGCCACCATCAGGCCTACGCCTACCTGCTCACCGACGAACATGCCAAGCCGTCAATGCAGGCACAGCGCCGCCTCGACGCCATTCAGGCCATGGAAGAACTTGGCTCCGGCTTCTTCCTCGCCATGCACGATCTGGAAATTCGCGGCGCCGGCGAAGTGCTCGGCGAAAACCAGTCCGGCGAAATCCACGAAATCGGCTTCGCGCTCTACACCAACATGCTCAACGCGGCGGTGCGCGCCCTCAAGGACGGCAAAGCAATCCCCGACCTCACCCAGCCGCTCGCCATCACCGCCGAAATCAACCTGCGCGCCCCCGCCCTGCTGCCCGACGCCTACTGCCCCGACGTGCACGAACGCCTGACGCTCTACAAGCGCCTCGCCAACTGCGACGACGAGGATGCCCTGCGCCTGATGCAGGAAGAACTGATCGACCGCTACGGCGAAATGCCCGCGCAAACCCAAGCCCTCGTCGAAACCCATCGCCTGCGCCTGCTCGGCAAACCACTCGGCATCGCCAAACTCGACGCCGGGCCGAACACCATCCAACTTCAATTCACCCCCCAGCCCCCCATCGACCCGCTCGTCATCATCAAGCTGATCCAGAACGACCGCAGCTTCAAACTCGCCGGCCAAGACAAGCTGACCTGGCAGAAAGCTACTGGTACGCTCAAGGATCGCGTGGGCGCGGTGAAGGAATTGTTCAAGCACCTGAAGCCGTAAATGTCGGCGCTGGCGGGACGGCGGTTATCTTTCAACGAGTCCGGTATTCTAGCCAACCATGAGCGACAACAAAGCTAGCAGCCGTCCCATCGACCAAATTCGCAATTCGGCGATGTCGATGAAGGTCGGTGCACCCGACGATGGCAATATCACAGAAATGGTGAGTGTGAGCGACCGCATGCTAGTCGTCATGGAGAGGGCAATTCATGTCATGCAGTTGGCCGACAGTATCGATCCCGCCCGTACCAACATCTCTATCCCGAATACACAGCAAAGGCTGCTGAGTCGGGGTGCTGGCGATCCTATCGTTGCGAAGACTTTGCTTACCGCACAGACCCTTTTCAAGAAAGCCCATCTGGGAAATGACTTCGACGAGCAACGAGGCCTGACGTTGGCGCTCGATCTGTTGAAAGATATCGCCAGCATGGCCGATATGCTGATCGCCACGCAGGATGCGCAAGATACCGCTATCGCAAGATTTGAGAAGGAAGCTGTAGCAGAGCGCCACCTCACGTTGCCTGCCATTGGGGACGCCGAAGCCCGATGTGATGCCTTTGCCCAGAAGGTCGGGCATATTGTCGATATTCTGCGAGATATGGCGCGCCTCTTCTATGGCGAGGCGTTGAAAAGCAAATGGATTGATTCGCTCACAGAACTTACCAAGGAGCGATATGGTTGCGAGGACCCATTTGCCAAGTACATTGAGGCGGTGCGCCCGTTCTTGTTGCTGCTACGCGATCTGCGGAATATGGTTGAGCATCCGAAGGCTGAATGGCACATCAAGGTCTTCGACTTCCGGCTACTGCCCAGCGGGCAGGTCATGATTCCGTCGATAGAGATTGTCCGGCCGGGCGAGGAAGCATCACAAGGCGCTCTGACTTTATTCATGTCGCAGGTAACGGACGACATTGCAAATGTGGCCGAATTGTTTATGGCCTACCTTTGCAATGCCAATGTCCAGTCGCTCCCACCGTTCCCCATCCAAGTGCTCGAACTCCCGCTGGAGCAGCGGTCGAATCCGCTTGTACGCATGTCCTATGGGTGCATACAGGGCGACCAAATAATCCGAATTGGATAGGATGTTATGCAGGGGGTTCATTTAGCTGTCCGCACAGCTAATCGCAAAATCGCGCATCTCTTGTCGCAACTCGTCGCCGAGTCCCTGACGCTGTTCATTGTAGTAGCGGGCGGCATTCTCAAACTCGGCCTGCGCCTGCGGTGAAAAAAGCACCCGCATCAGTACGCGCCGAAGATGTTTTCGGTGGGATGCCCTTGACCTTGCCAGCCCGATGCGCAACGAGCCGACAGAGTTATGTCGGCACGAAGACGGCTGGACTGATGTTGAAGAATTTCGCCAGCTTGCCGGCCAGCGTTGCGCTGATCTTGCGCTTGCCAGCCAGGATGGCCGACAGATTGCTCTGCGGCACGATGTCAGCCAGGTCGTTCTGTTTGAGGCCACGCATTTCGATGAGGTAGCGCAATACTTCCTTGGGCTCTGATGCCTCGATGGCGAAATGCTCGGCATCGTAGTCTTCCACCAGTTCGCTGACCAGGTCGAGCAGGCCGGACAGGGCATGACGCTCATCATCCCCAATGATGTCGAGCAGATTGTTCATCAAGGCGACAGTACGGTCGTACGCTTCATCGCTGCGAATCGGGCGCAGATGCGCAACGCTATCAAAAGCCATCCAGGTTTTCTGCAGCGCCTTGATATCGAAGTTTTCTGTCACCGCACCCATAATCACACCTTGCCTTTCCTGTAGCGCTTGCACCAGTCGTCGTACTCCCGATGGGTCATTACCCAGCGCACGAACATCTTGCCATCGCGGTAGCGAACCAGGACGACGACGCGAAAATTGTTGCCGGCAACATCGAACACCGTATAGGGCGGCACGTAATCCGCAGTGCCGAAGCTTCGCTTCAGGTCGGCCAAATCGGCAAAACGCGAATGCTCCGCAACGGTGTGCCAGTTCCTCAATGGCTGCTCGGCTTCCGGATGCTTCCGCCAGAAGTCGCGCAACATTTTGAGTGAGATGATGTGCATGACCGCAATATATCATTCCGATATATACATTACAACCGCTCAGCGGCGGTTTTCGAGCATCGATAGCCAGCGCCGTTAAAAGTCGGCGCAGCTTCTTCGGGCCGCTTCCGGCCTGACGGCCTCCCTACTGGCGGGACGGCACATCAAGCCTTCGCGTCGTCCTTCATCCCGACCAGCAGGGACGACAGATCTTCGGCATGCTCCTCTTCGCTGGCAAGTATTTCCTCCAGCATGCGACGAGTTGTCGAATCCTCGTCGCCGAGGTAGGCGATCATCTCGCGGTAGCTCTCGATGGCGATTCGCTCGGCAATCAGATCTTCTTTAATCATGCTGCTCAGTGATTCGCCAGCGACGTATTCCGCATGGCTACGCTGCGCCAGCCCATCGGGTGAAAAATCCGGTTCGCCGCAGAGTTCGACAATACGCTTCGCAATTAAATCGGCATGGGACATTTCCTCGGTCGCATGCTGCAAAAACTCGGTCGCAACCGGTGCCGCATGGATCCCTGACGCCATGAAATAGTGGCGTTTGTAGCGCAACACACAAACCAGTTCGGTCGCGAGTGCTTCGTTCAGCATCTTGATCACCTGCTTGCGGTCGGCTGCATAGCCGGACGTTACCGCGCCTTTCTCGATATGTTGGCGTGCTCGCTCGCGCAAGGTCTTGATATCCGAAAGCGGTGCGCGTTGTGTCTCTGCCTCTTTCAACATGGCCGGTTTCATTCCTGTCTCCTTGGGGTGATGGTGAAGCGGGGGCGGCATGGCTGCCGCCATGCGCGCAAGCGAGCACGATGCGCCGGGAGCGACACTCATTCAGTTCGGTAACGTACGTAGGCCAGCGGTTCGCCGCTGTACGTTGGCGTACAGAGCGGGATGCTGAGTGCTGCCATCCTGTAGCGGGTTGAAACAAGAGCTTCGACCTGAGTTCCATCACCCAAGGAGAATAGAAATGAACGAAGAGAGTACATCCCGCCGAGCCATGTTGCGGGGCACGTTTGCAGTGGGTTGCGGCCTGGTGTTACCGGTCAGTTTGTTCGGCTGTGATTCAAAACCAGCCCCAAACACGCCGGTCGCCACGCCCGTTGTTCCGCCAATTGCTCCACCAGCTGCCCCACCGGCTGCACCGCCACCCACCACCCAGGAAACCACCCCCGCTGCAGCGGAGATACAGAAAGTTGCGCAGGCCAGCGTTCAATATCAGGGTCAGCCCAAGGGGGACCTGAAGTGTGGCGACTGCTCGTATTTCCTTGCCGAATCGAATACCTGCCAGCGGGTCGAAGGACAGATCAGCCCCGATGGATGGTGTCTGCTGTGGTTGAAGAAGGCTTGAGCGAAATGGGCTGTCGCCCCGGCTACGGCGGTAGAATCTGCGACCCTATCGCTTCTCGCAACCCGCCATGCAACAAACCGAAAACCTCAATATCGAAGCCTTCGACCCAATGCCGACGCCGGAGGAAATCCACGCCCGCGTGCCGATGACCGAGGTCGCCGAAAAGTCGGTGCTGGCAGGACGGCGTGCCATTGAGGCGATGCTGGATCGCAGAGACCCGCGCCTGTTTGTCGTCGTCGGTCCCTGCTCCATTCATGACCCGGTGGCTGGCCTCGACTATGCGCGCCGCCTGAAAGCGCTGGCCGACGAAGTTGCGGACACGATGCTGCTGGTGATGCGCGTCTATTTCGAGAAGCCGCGCACGTCGACGGGTTGGAAGGGTTACATCAATGACCCGCGCATGGATGACAGCTTTCATATCGAGGAAGGTATCCAGAAGGCGCGTGAATTTCTGCTTGCCGTGAATGAAATCGGTCTGCCGGCAGGCACCGAGGCACTTGATCCGATCTCGCCGCAATACCTCGGCGACCTGATCGCCTGGACGGCCATCGGTGCGCGTACCTCGGAATCGCAGACGCACCGCGAAATGTCCTCGGGCCTGTCCACCCCGGTGGGTTTCAAGAACGGCACCGACGGCTCGCTCGATGCGGCCACCAACGCCATCATCTCCGCCTCGAAACCACACAGTTTCCTCGGCATCAACAGCCAGGGCCGTTCCTCCGTGACACGCACGCGCGGCAACCGCTACGGTCATCTGGTGTTGCGCGGCGGCGGCGATCGGCCGAACTACGATACCGTCAGCATCGCGCTGGCGGAGGCCGCACTGACCAAGGCGAAGCTACCGCAAAACATCGTCGTCGACTGCTCGCATGCCAACAGCTACAAAAAGCCGGAGCTGCAGCCGCTGGTGATGCACGACGTGGTGAATCAGATCCGCCTTGGCAACCAGTCGATTGTCGGCCTGATGATCGAGAGCAACATCGAGGCGGGTAATCAGTCGATCCCCGCTGACCTGTCGCAACTCAAATATGGCTGCTCGGTCACCGATGCTTGTGTCGACTGGGCGACTACCGAGAAGATGATCCGCGAGGCGCACGATATCCTGCGCGGCCCTTTGGCTGGACGAAAGGCAAGCTGATGACGACCCTGATCAAACCCTTTCGCGGCCTGCGTCCCGCGCCGGGCCGCGCTAGCGAAATCGCCGCCCCGCCCTATGATGTGCTTTCCTCTGAAGAGGCACGCCTCATTGTCCATGGGGGTGTGGAAGGCAAGCCGTGGTCCTTCCTGCACATTTCCAAGCCGGAGATTGACCTGCCGCCCGACACCGATCCCTACGATCCGACGGTGTATGCCAAGGCCGCCGAAAATCTCGCGCGCATGATCGGCGAAGGCGTGCTCACGCGCGATGACACGCCCTGCTACTACGCTTATCGGCTAACCATGGGCGCGCATGTACAGACTGGCCTGGTCGCCAGCGCATCCGTCACCTGCTACGACGGCAACCGCATCCGCAAGCACGAATTCACTCGCCCCGACAAGGAAGACGACCGCGTGCGCCAGATCGAGGCGACCAACGCCCAGACCGGCCCGGTGTTGCTGGCCTATCCGGCCTCGGCCAGCGCCGATGCCCTGATCACCGAAATCTCCCATGGCGAACCGGCGGCCGATGTCACTGCCGATGATGGCATTCGCCACCAGATCTGGGTGTGCAACGACGCGACCAAGATCGAGGCGATCACGCGCTGCTTTGACGGCATGGAATCGCTCTACATCGCCGATGGCCATCACCGCTCGGCCGCTGCCTCGCGTGTCGCGGCTTCACGCCGTCAGGAGGGCTGCGCGCTTTCCTCCGACTATTTCCTGGCGGTGATCTTCCCGCACCATCAGATGAAGATTTATGACTACAACCGGGTCGTGAAGGATCTCAATGGCCTGACTGCCGACGAGTTCCTCAAGCGGCTGGAGGAAAAGTTCCTGGTCGCGCCCGCTTGTGACGCCGTCAAACCGGCCTGTCCCGGCGAGGTCGGGCTGTATCTGCCCGGCCGCTGGTATCGGCTCAACCTCGATCCTAAGCTATTCTCGAAAGACCCTGTTGCTGGCCTCGATGTTTCGCTGCTCTCCGATCACGTGCTCGGCCCGCTGCTCGGCATCGCCGATCTGCGGCGCGACAAGCGCATCGATTTTGTCGGCGGCGTGCGTGGCCTCAGCGAACTGGAAAAACGCGTCAATTCCGGCGAGATGGCCGTTGCCTTCGCGCTGTATCCGACCCGCATGGATCACCTGATGGCGGTGGCAGACAGCAACAATGTCATGCCGCCCAAGTCAACGTGGTTCGAGCCCAAGCTTGCGGATGGGCTCGTTTCCCACGTTCTGGATTAGAGCGCCTTCAGAGCAGCATCGTAGTCCGGCTCGTCGGCGATTTCGGCCACGAGTTGGCTGTGCAGTACCTGGTTGTTTTCATCAAGAACCACCACAGCACGCGCCGTCAGGCCAAGTAGCGGGCCTTCGGCCATCGCCACGCCCCAGGCCTTCATGAACTCGGGGTGACGGAAGGTCGACAGGTGGGCGACGCTCTTCAGGCCCTCGACCGAGCAGAAGCGGCCAGCCGCAAACGGTAGATCGGCGGAAACGACCAGCACGACGGCGTTATTCAGGCTGGCCGCCTTTTCGTTGAACTTGCGCGTCGAGGTGGCACAGGTGGGCGTATCCAGGCTCGGCACAATGTTCAGCACCTTGCGCTTGCCGGCATAGTTGGCGAGTGTGACATCGGCCAGTTCGCCGTTGGTCAGCGTGAGGGCCGGCGCAGTGGTGCCCACGGCAGGCAGGCTGCCATCGACTTTGAAGGGATTGCCCTGCAGGGTTACGGTAGTCATTGTTTTTCTCCATTGGTAGTGAATTGTTTGAGTCGCGGCAAGACCGCTAAAGCATTTTCACTTGTCGCTATCGCAACCTCGGCCAGCGACAAGGCCCGCAATTCTGCCAGCGTTTCAGCAATTGGCAAGAGGTCAGCGGGCGTATTTCTACCGCCCGATTTCCAGGCCGGGGGAATATCGGGGGCATCCGTTTCCAGGACGATGGATTCGAGCGGCAAGCAGCTCGCCAGCTCACGAATGCGCTTTGAACCAGGGTAAGTCATCGCCCCGCCAAAACCGAGCTTGAAACCCAGCTTGATGAAGGCATCGGCCTGCTCGCGGCTGCCATTGAACGCATGCGCAATACCACCGGGCACCTTGTGCTGACGCAAGGCCTGAAGGATCGGATCGATGGCGCGGCGCACATGCAACAGGACGGGCAGCCCCAGTTCGCCAGCAAGCTTGAGCTGTTCGGTGAAGTAGAACATCTGACGTTCATCATCACGGGGCTCGACATGGCGATCAAGGCCGATCTCGCCGATGGCGACGGCAGGCCCATGCTTCAGGATTTCACGCAGCGCATCGAGGTCTTCAAGGCGAGCACGATCCACATACATCGGATGAATCCCGTAGGCCGGTGCGCAGCCGGGATACTCACGACAGACGCTGGCGACCGCGCCGAAGTTCGCGCGCTCGATGGCCGGAATCACCATCAGTGCCGTCCTGCCAGCGCCGACTTTTGCTGCAGCCACTAGCGCATCGCGATCCGCATCGAATTCCACTGCATCGAGATGGCAGTGGGTATCGATCAAGTAAGGGGTCAGGGCTTCTTCTTCCACGGCGCGGTCGTCAGGCCAAGGCTTTTCCAGACCTGCATGCCACCGCGATACCACTTGAGCTTTTGGGCGGGATAACCCATCGCCAGCAACTGCTTGATGTTGGTCGGCGACTGTCCGCACCACGGGCCATTGCAATAGAAAATCAGCGTCTTGGCGTTTTCGAAGTTCCAGAACAAATCGACCCGGCTAGCGCCAAACTGCAACTCGAGTATTTCTGCAATTGCATCGGGGCTGGCATGCTTCGGATGCAAACGCTCCCAGCGCAGATGAATGGCGCCCGGAATGATGCCGGAGCGTATCAGCCAGTCGTCGTCGCGGGAATCCATCACCAGCACACTCTCATCGCGCCGCGTGATGCGCTGCAGATAGTCGAGCAATTCCAGTTCGCCGATAGTCTCGACACCTGGCGCCGACTGCATTGGCTGTACGCAATACGGTGGGCAAGGCCGCGAGGTCATCGCGAAATCGGGGTCAATCTGGTTAAAGTTATCCTGCTCGCGCTGGATGCGCACCAGACGACCGTTGTGCATCACATCCATGTAAGGCTGCTGCGCACTGATCCACACCGGCTGATCTGCCGCCCATACGGCACCTGCACACATCAGCAGCAGCGCAGAAACGATACGGCGCACCATCTCAATCCACCTCATCAATCCATGCCTGCTGAATCGCCTCAAGTTTCTTTTCGCCACAGTGCTTCTCGTCCTCTTCGAAGCCCGGCAGCTCCATCACCCAGCGCATCAGGTCAACGAAATTCAGCGCCGTCGGATCAACCTTGGGATGACGTTCGGCCAGCTCAATGGCTATATCGAGACTGTCTGTCCACTTCATTTCTTCGAATGCCCTTCCTTCACCTGGTTGATCGTGTATTTCGGAATTTCGATGGTCAGCGGCGTTTCGCCGACAACCGCCTGACAGGAAAGGCGCGACAGCGGCGTCAAGCCCCAAGCCTTGTCAAGCAGATCATCCTCGATCTCGTCGGATTCTTCAAGCGAATTGAAACCTTCGCGCACGATCACATGGCAGGTGGTGCAGGCACAGGACATCTCGCAAGCATGCTCGATCTCAATTTCGTTTTCCAGCAAGGCGTCGCATACCGAAACGCCCGGCTCCGCCTCGATAACTGCGCCTTGCGGACACAATTCAGCATGCGGCAACACAATGATCTGGGTCATAGGTTTTCCATCTCTTCCATTTTCTTGCCCGCCAGCGCGCGCTGCACGCTCTGGTTCATGCGCCGTGCGGCAAACTCGGCCGTGGCCTTGGACAACGCATCCATGGCGTTGTCGATGGCCCGCCGATCATCACCGATCAATACCGTTTGCAACTTTGCCAGACAGCTATCGACATGCGCCCGTTCCAGTGTCGAGAGCAAGTCGGCATCTTCCTTCAAGGCCGACTGCACCGCCTCGACCAGCCGTTGCGCCTCGACCTGCGCCTCACGCAAGGCGCGGCGGAAGGCATCATCCGACGCATGGTTGTAACCGTCTTTGAGCATCAAGGTGATCTCGTCATCAGACAAGCCATAAGACGGCTTGACCTCGACCCGCGCCTCATGGCCGGTCGTCTGCTCGCGCGCCGTCACCGATAACAGCCCATCGGCATCGACCTGAAACGTCACACGAATCCGTGCCGCACCGGCGACCATTGGTGGAATACCACGCAACTCGAAATGCGCCAGACTGCGGCAATCCGACACCAGTTCGCGCTCGCCCTGAACGACTTGCAGCGCCATCGCCACCTGACCATCCTTGAAGGTGGTGAACTCCTGCGCCCGGGCAATCGGAATCGTCGAATTGCGCGGAATGATCTTCTCAACCAAGCCACCCATTATCTCGATACCGAGTGACAGCGGAATCACGTCGAGCAGCAGCCAGTCATCGCCGGCCGCGCGGTTGCCCGCCAGCAGATTGGCCTGCGTGGCGGCGCCGAGCGCCACCACCTTGTCCGGGTCCAGATTGTTCAGCGGCTCCTGACCGAAATATTCCCCGACCGCTTGCTGGATCTGCGGCATGCGCGTCGCGCCGCCGACCATTACCACGCCCTTGATCTCGTCGGGGGACAAACCAGCATCGCGCAGCGCCTTGCGCGTCGGCCCCAGCGTTTTTTGCACCAGGGTTTTCGTGATGTCCTTGAAGATTTCCGTCGTCAGCTTGAGATCGACAAACTCGCCGGTCGACAGCTTTGCCGTGATCGGCGCCTCGGCATTCAGGGTCAGAAATTCCTTGGCCTCACGCGCACGCATCTGCAACAGGCGCGCATCGTGATGCGAGAGCGGCGACAGCTTCGCCTGCTCACTGACCCAGCAGAAGATGCGGTGATCGAAATCATCGCCGCCCAGCGCCGAATCACCGCCGGTCGACAACACCTGGAAGACGCCTTTTGACAATCTGAGAATCGAGATATCGAAGGTGCCGCCGCCCAGGTCATAGACGGCATAAACGCCTTCGGCGCCGTTATCGAGACCATAGGCAATCGCCGCCGCCGTCGGTTCGTTGAGCAGACGCAGCACATTCAGGCCGGCGAGACGCGCGGCATCCTTGGTGGCCTGACGCTGCGCATCATCGAAGTAGGCCGGCACGGTAATCACGGCCCCGGTCAGTTGACCGCCGAGCGAGGCTTCGGCGCGCTCGCGCAAGGCCCGCAGGATATCGGCGGATACCTCGACGGGACTTTTCACGCCCTGCGCGGTCTTGAGTTTGACCATGCCCTCGCCTTCGATGAAATCGTAAGGCAGGGTTTCAATATGAGCGATATCTTTCAGGCCGCGCCCCATGAAGCGCTTGACCGAGACGATCGTATTGCGTGGATCGAGCGACTGATGCACCTGGGCACCATAGCCCACCTCCCGTGCGCCATCGGCGGCATAACGCACAATGGAAGGCAGCAACGGGCGGCCCTGATCATCGTGAAGCACCACCGACATGCCACTGCGGACGGTAGCGACGAGCGAATTGGTGGTGCCCAGATCAATGCCCACCGCGAGGCGGTGTTCATGCGGTGCAGCGGATTCCCCTGGTTCGGAAAGTTGCAGTAGTGCCATTCTTCTTTCAGCCTTATTTTTTAGCCTTCTAGGCAGGCAAGTGCGTCATCAATTTCGTTCAGCAGCTTTTCCTGGAACATCAGTTGCCGCACCAGCGCACCGGCATGTTCCAGATTACCCTCATCAAGCGCCACGCGCAGGTTGTCAAACTCGGCCTTTACCTCATTCTTCAAGCGCCGCAGCAGGGTATCGAGGGCATCGACGTCACCGGCATCCTTCGCTTCCACCACCGACTCGCGCAGTTCCATCTGCGCCACCAGGAAGGCCGTCGGCATCGCCGTATTGGTTTCCAGCCGCACATCGTGGCCGGCCAGATGCAATAGATAACGCGCGCGCTTGAGCGGATCTTTCAGCGTCTCGTAGGCTTCATTGACATGCGTGGCCCATTGCATTGCCATGCGCTTGTCGCTGTCAGACAGATGCGCATGCTTGTCCGGATGGACGCGCGCCTGAATCTCGCGATACAGCGCATCAAGACGATCGGCATCAATGCCTTGTTGGCGCGGCAAGCCGAACAGGCTGAAAAAATCCTGTCGAACGGTTTCTAGATCGAATAGTGTCATCGGCCGATGGTCAATGGTCAGACGGTAAAACTTTCTCCGCAGCCGCACTGATCCTTGACGTTCGGATTGATGAACTTGAAGCCCTCGTTCAATCCCTCACGCGTGTAGTCAAGCTCCGTACCATCAAGATAAGGCAGGCTCTTCGGATCGATCAGCAGCTTGAGACCATGACTTTCGAAGACAATGTCATCCGGCTCGGGCGCATCGGCAAACTCCAGCTTGTAGGCCATACCGGAGCAACCGGAGGTTTTCACCCCGAGACGAATGCCAATGCCCTTCCCACGTTTGGTGATGAAACCGGAGACATGCTTCGCTGCGGCTTCCGAAAGCGTCACGCCCATTTACTTGGCCTCCTGCTGTTTTTTGTAGTCAGCGACTGCGGCCTTGATGGCATCCTCGGCGAGGATCGAGCAGTGAATCTTCACTGGCGGCAGTGCCAGTTCCTCGGCGATTTGCGTGTTCTTGATATCGAGTGCCTGATCGAGTGTCTTGCCCTTAACCCACTCGGTGACCAGCGAACTGGACGCGATCGCCGAACCGCAGCCGTAGGTCTTGAACTTGGCATCCTCGATGACGCCATCCTTGCCGACCTTGATCTGCAGCTTCATGACGTCGCCGCAGGCCGGCGCGCCGACCATGCCGGTGGCAATCCCCTCTTCGTCTTTCCCAAAGGAGCCGACGTTGCGGGGATTTTCGTAATGTTCGATGACTTTTTGACTATATGACATGATGCACTCCTGAAATTAATGCGCTGCCCAGTGGACGGTATTCAGATCGATGCCGTCCTTGAACATCTCCCACAGCGGGGACAGCTCACGCAGCTTGCCAAGCTTCTCATGAAGCAGCTTGATGGTGAAGTCGACTTCCTCTTCGGTGGTGAAGCGGCCGAGCGTGAAGCGGATCGAGCTGTGCGCCAGCTCATCGGAACGACCGATGGCGCGCAGCACATAAGAAGGTTCCAGTGAGGCCGAAGTGCAGGCGGACCCGGACGACACCGCAATGTCCTTGATCGCCATCAGCAGCGACTCACCTTCGACGTAGTTGAAGCTGATATTGAGGTTGTGCGGCACGCGCTGCTCCAGGTCGCCATTGACGTAAGTCTCCTCGATGTCGAGCAGGCCCTTCATCAGGCGGTCGCGCAGCATGCGGATGCGCTCGTTCTCGGTCGCCATTTCCTCGCGGGCAATGCGGAAAGCATCGCCCATGCCGACGATCTGGTGCGTCGCCAGCGTACCGGAGCGCAGGCCGCGCTCGTGACCGCCGCCGTGCATTTGCGCTTCGAGACGAATGCGCGGCTTGCGGCGCACGTACAAGGCTCCGATGCCCTTCGGACCATAGGTCTTGTGGGCCGAGAAGGACATCAGGTCGACTTTCAGTTGGGTCAGGTCAATCGGCATCTTGCCGGTGGCCTGCGCGGCATCGACGTGGAAGATCGTCCCGTTGGCACGGCAGACTTCACCCAACTCAGCGATCGGTTGGATCACGCCGATTTCGTTATTGACGGCCATCACCGACGCCACCACCGTGTCCTTGCGCAAGGCGGCCTTGAACTGTTCAACAGTAATCAGGCCATTCGGCTGCGGCTCAAGATAGGTCGCCTCAAAGCCCTGGCGCTCAAGTTCCTTGACGGTATCCAGCACCGCCTTGTGCTCGGTGGACACCGTGAGGATGTGCTTGCCCTTGGTTTCGGCATAGAAGCGCGCCGCGCCCTTGATCGCCAGGTTGTTCGACTCGGTGGCACCGGAGGTCCAGATGATGTCTTTTGCGTCGGCATTGACCAGCTTGGCCACCTGCTCGCGCGCATCCTCGACGGCCTTTTCCGCAGTCCAGCCGAAGGGATGGGAACGCGAAGCCGGGTTGCCAAAATCCTCCGTCAGATACGGGATCATCTTAGCGGCCACGCGCGGATCGACCGGTGTCGTGGCGGAATAGTCGAGGTAAATGGGCAGTTTGAGCATGCAAAAAACTCCTGGTTCTTAATTGACCATCGCGGTCATGGATTTCAATTGGGCATGGATGGCGGACAGGGCCTGCAGGAAGCCGGCAATCTCCGTTTCGGTATTGGTGGCACCGAGGCTGACGCGCACGGCGCCGCGCGCCATCTCGGGCGTAACGCCCATGGCCAGCAGCACATGGGAGGCTTCCGGATTGGCGGCCGAACAGGCGGAGCCACTGGCCACGGCATAGCCGGCCCGGTCGAGCTTGCCGACCAGCGTTTCGCCATCAATGCCGGGCAGCGAAAAATAGACGGTATTGGGCAGACGGTCAGCTCCCTGGGCAAAAATCCTCGCCCCGAGTGGTGACAATCCGCCTTCCAGTTGCGTGCGCAGCGAACGTAGATGGGCCGCCGATGCAGCCAGGTGAAGGACAGCCTGCTCGCAGGCGACGCCAAACCCGACGATAGCCGGGACATTCTCGGTGCCCGAACGCAAGCCGCGCTCATGACCGCCGCCATCGATCAGTGGTGCCAGATCGACGCGCTTGTCGACCACCAGCGCACCCGCTCCCTTTGGCCCGCCCAGCTTGTGGGCGGAAAGGGTCAGGGCACGTACACCCGCCGTATTCAGCGAACGAAAGTCGAGGGAGATCTTGCCGAGTGCCTGTACGGCATCGGTATGGAAACAGGCACCCGCCGTGGCTGCCTCGGCCGCCAGCGCGGCAATATCCTGCAGCACCCCCGTCTCGTTGTTGGCCAGCATCACGGAGACAAGCGCAGGCCGTTCGGCCAGCGCCGCTGAAAAGTCGGCGCTGGCGAGACGGCATTCAGCATCAACCGCAATCTCACGCACCCGCCAGCCCTGCCGCGACAAGGCCTGCGCCGGCTTGCGCACGCAAGGGTGCTCGATAGCCGAGACGGCAATCACGCCAGGCTTGAGCCGCAGCGCAGCGCCCTTGATGAACAGGTTGTTCGCTTCCGACCCGCCGCTGGTGAAAATCACCTCGGTGGGATGTGCGCCCACTGCATGGGCCACGCGCTGACGCGCCTCATCAACCGCCCGCCGCGCCGCACGGCCGAACTCGTGACGACTCGACGCATTGCCATGCTGCGCGCTGAAATACGGCAACATGGCCGTCAGCGCCGCAGGGACAACCGGCGTCGTGGCGTTGTGATCGAGATAGGCTGGCGCGAACATATCAGCAGCGACGTTCAAATCCGCTGATTAAGCCGCCGCCATCATGGTGACGCGGCGTACCTGACCAGCAGCGGTCTTCTTGAGCGGAACACTGTCGACCGGCACCGAAGCACGCTGCTGGCGTACCAGATCATCCAGATTGACCGAGCTCAGGTATTCAAACATGCGCTTGTTCAGGCTGGTCCACAACTCATGCGTCATGCAGGGCTGCTCGTCATGGCAGTTGCCCATACCGCCGCAGTTGGTGGCATCGAGCGGCTCATCCACGGCACGAATGATGTCGGCCACGGTCACCGAGGCCAGCGGCCGGGCCAGGGTATAGCCACCGCCGGGGCCGCGCGTACTGGCGACCAGCTGGTTGCGGCGCAACTTACCAAACAGTTGTTCAAGATAGGAGAGCGAAATTTTCTGGCGCTCGGCGATGCCAGCCAGCGTCACGGGGCCGGCGTGCTGGCGTAAGGCGAGATCAATCATCGCGGTTACCGCAAAACGTCCCTTGGTGGTCAGCTTCATGATGTTCCTCTTCGGTCGAATTAGGCTTCTGGAGATAGCAATCCAATTACCAGACTGCTTTAGTCAACTATATATGTTCTTGACAAATTTAGTCAACAATTTTTGATAAATATTTCGGGTCAAACTTGTCTGCCGTCGCCACGTCGTCCTCGACCGAAACCCCGGCCCGCTCAATCGTCTTCAGCAGCGCCTCGATACGACGATCAGTCTCGACGGCATGATCGAGCAAACCATGGATCGCCATGGAAAGTGGATCATCCTCGCTACGCGTCACGGCGTAGGCCGAGAAACCAAGGTGTTCCGCCTTCTCGTGGCGCGCCGCTTCGCGGCCGGGTTCGACAATCCGTGCCGGGATGCCGACAGCTGTCGTGCCGGCCGGCACATCGCGCACCACCACCGCGTTCGACCCCACCTTGGCACCTTCGGCCACCGTAATCGGCCCCAGCACCTTGGCACCGGCACCAATCACCACGCCCCGCTCCAGCGTCGGATGACGCTTACCCCGATTCCAGGATGTACCGCCCAGCGTCACACCATGGTAGAGCGTGCACTCGTCCGAAATCACGGCCGTCTCGCCGATCACCACGCCCATGCCATGGTCAATGAACACCCGACGACCAATCGTCGCGCCCGGATGGATTTCAATGCCAGTGAGCATGCGCGTCAAATGCGACAGCAGACGTGCCAACCAGCGCAAGCGCTGCCCCCAAAGCCAGTGGGACAGCCGATGCAGCGTCAGGGCATGCAAGCCCGGATAGCAGGTCAACACCTCCCAGGAAGAACGGGCGGCCGGATCGCGTTCGAAAACGCAGGCAATGTCTTCACGCAAACGGGCAAACATGGAATATCACTGAATCTGACAAGGACAAAGGGGAATTGGATGCATTCTAGAATTCCCGATAACTGCGGTCAACTTATAGTCCTGCGTCCAATAATCAACCGCGCCTGCGTTGAAACGAGGCCAGAAAACCGCGCAGGATATTCACCTCTTCCCGCTCCAGTCGCGCACGAGCAAACAGACGCCGCAAACGCAGCATCAAGCGCCCGGGGCTTGCCACATCGAGAAAGCCGCTATCGACAGCCGACTGTTCGAAGTGGGACAGTACGCCCTCGACTTCTTCGTGTGTCGCCAGTTGCCCGGCATCCGAAATCATTGGCACGGGTTGCGTGCCCAGCAAGGCCATGCGCAACTCGTAGCACATGACCTGCACGGCTGCCGCCAGATTCAGTGACGAGAAATCAGGATTGCTCGGAATCATCGCCCAACAACCGCACTGCGCCAACTCCTCGTTGGAAAGCCCCGAAGTCTCGTTGCCGAACACCAGCGCCACCTCACCTTGCGCCGCCATGCCGGCCAGCTCGAGCGCGGCGTCGCGCGCGCCCAGCGGCACCGTCGCCAGTTCGCGCCGCCGGGCGGTCATCGCCAGCGCCAATACCACGCCCTGCAGCGCTTCCGTGAGGCTCGCGCAGACTGTTGCATTGACCAGCACATCATCCGCGCCCGAGGCCATGGCTTCGGCTTGCGGATCGGGGAATATCTTGGGATTGACCAGCACAAGGCGAGTCAACCCCATCGTTTTCATTGCCCGGGCTGCCGCGCCAATATTGCCCGGATGGCTGGTGGCACACAATATGACCCGAACGCGTTGCAGGCTTTCCAGCGCGGGGGGTGTCAACCGTTTAGAATCCATTGCCTTTCAATCGTCTTATTTACCCATGCACCCCATGCTCAACACGGCCATCAAGGCCGCCCGCCGTGCCGGGAACGTGATCAACCGCGCCAGTCTCGATCTTGGTCAGTTGACCATCGGCGTCAAGCAGCAAAACGATTTCGTCACCGAAGTCGACCGTGCCGCCGAAGCCACCATCATCGAAACCCTGCGTGAAGTCTATCCCAGCCATGCCATCCTGGCCGAGGAGTCCGGCCTGTCCGAACAGACTTCCGAATTTCAGTGGATCATTGATCCGCTCGATGGCACCACCAACTTCATCCACGGCTTTCCACAATACGCGATCTCGATTGCTTTGGCGCACAAGGGCGTGCTGACGCAAGCTGTGGTGTATGACCCAAACCGCAACGAACTGTTTACCGCCAGCAAGGGCGGAGGCGCATTCCTCAACGACAAGCGCATCCGCGTCAGCAAGTGCGTAAAGCTTGAAGAGTCACTGCTCGGCACGGGCTTCCCTTACCGCGTGTTCGATCATGTCGACACCTACCTGGCCATTTTCAAAGAAATGACCAAACGCTGCGCCGGCGTGCGCCGCCCGGGTGCTGCGTCGCTCGATCTTGCCTGGGTGGCGTGTGGCCGCATCGATGGATTTTGGGAATTCGGCCTCTCGCCCTGGGACATGGCGGCCGGCGCCCTGCTGATCCTCGAAGCGGGTGGACTGGTCAGCGACCTTTCCGGCGATGGCAATTATCTGCAGACCGGCAACATCGTCGGCGGCACCCCCAAGGTTTTCAACCAGTTGCTGCAGGTCATCCAGCCCCATCGCACCCCGGCCCTGCAGGCCTGAAGAAAAAAGTTAGCCAGGGTTGCTTGACACGGCGGAATTCGCCGTTAGAATGCGCCCCTGTTCTGCGGGAGTAGCTCAGTTGGTAGAGCGATACCTTGCCAAGGTATAGGTCGAGAGTTCGAGACTCTTCTCCCGCTCCAGAATTCAGTAAAACAAAAATCGCCCTCCGGGGCGATTTTTGTTTGTAGGCTACCAAACAAGCATCTGCTGCAAGACCGGCGTCACCTCACCGGCATGGCGCAAAGGCCGAATGGCCGCGAACAAGCGCTCAGCCTGCGGATAGGACCTGCGCATCAACATCAACCATTGCTTGAGCCTGCCCGGCGCCTGACTCGGCAAGACCTTGCCCTGTACCTGCCGCCAAAAATCGTCAATCATTTGGGCAACAAGCTGCCAATCATGCTCGGCAGGCTGCAAACCACCCTTGCGGATTCTTTGCGCCAGCAGGGGGTCTGCGACCGCTCCGCGCCCCAGCATGACATCGGTACAACCGCTCATCGTACGCATGGCGCGATAGTCATTCACTGACCAAACTTCTCCGTTGGCGATGACCGGGACCTGCACCGACTCGCGGATTCGGGCGAGCCATTCCCAACGGGCCGGTGGCCGATAACCATCCTCCTTGGTGCGCGCATGGACAACCAGCGCTTCAATACCGCCCGCCTCAAGCGCCCGCGCACAGTCGAGCGTCCGCGCCGTGTCGTCGATGCCAAGGCGCATCTTGGCCGTCAGGGGAATCTTTCCGGGCATCGCTTCACGCACGGTTACGGTAATGCGATGCAAAAGTTCAGGATCATCCAGCAGTGCCGCACCCCCTCGGTTGCGATTGATCAAGGGCGTAGGACAACCGAAATTCAGGTCGATGCCGGCCGGTTGAAGACATGCAACTCGCGCAGCATTGGCGGCGAGCAGATCAGGATCAGACCCCAGCAACTGAACCCGTACCGGCGTGCCCGCCTTCGTCCGCGAGGACTGCTTCAGTTCCGGGCTGATGCGGGTAAAGGCGCTATGCGGCAAGACGGTTGCACTGACACGCACAAACTCGGTCACACACCAGTCATAGCCACCTGCGCCGGTCAGGACATCGCGCATGATGTCATCGGCCAGCCCCTCCATCGGGGCAAGAATGAGGCGCCCCGGCTTCATGGCATCAAGCATCGGGAAAGATCAAAGTACCGCGCCCGCCAGCTTGACGCCAAAACCAATGAACAGCCCGCCAACCCCGCCCGTCGCCACAGCGGAAAGACGCCGGCGACGGCGAAACTGTTGCGCCAGATGAGCCCCACCAAAAATTAGTGCCGACAAATACAGCGCACTGCAGACTTGAACGATGACGCCCAAGATCAGAAATGACAATTCAGGGTGCTCATACGCCGGCGAGACGAACTGGATGAAGAAGGAGATGAAGAACAGGATCGCCTTGGGGTTCATCAGGCTGATCAGCAAGGCCGTCCGAAACGGCCGCGACGCATCAACGGGCATCATTGACGGTTCATTTTCCCTACCCTTGCGCCAGGTACGGACAGCCGAACGCAGCAGCCCGACACCCAGCCAGGCTAGGTAAGCGGCACCCGCATACTTGAGCACCATGAACAGGGCTGGCGTGGCTTGCAACAGCGAGGCCACGCCCGTGGCCGAAAGAATCATCAGGATCGTGTCGCCCAGAAATATCCCCCCGGCCCCACGATAGCCTGCGGCGACACCCCAGCGCGACGCAACGGTCATGACATAGAGGGAGTTCGGACCAGGCAGTAAAACGATGAAGATCGTGCCGAGAATAAAGGTGGTCAGGTCTGTAATGCCGTAGAACATGTCAACCCTGATAACGGCGAACGAGGCCGGTGACCACACCGAAGATTTCCAACTGTCCCTGAGGCCGAATGATGGGATAGGCCGGATTGTGAGGCTTGAGCGCAAACTTGCTCTTTTCGAGAATCAACTCCTTGAGGGTGAATTCGTCGTCAACAATCGCAATGACGAAGTCGCCGGATTTAGCGGCCTTGGTCCGCTCGACAACCACCAGATCACCGTCGTGGATGCCCGCATCGATCATGGAATCACCCTTGACCGGCACCATCAGTGTCCGGGAAGGCTGGCGGACAAGATACTGGTCGATGAGGAACATGTCTCCCTGGGTGCCCTCGATCATGTCGGGCGCCCCGGCCCGAACAGCAATGTCAGCCAGCGGCCGCTCAAAGAAGCGCGTTGTTGGCATCCAGGCATCGTCATCCGGGGTCCGCTCGACGAAACCGGCCGTCTCCAACCGCTCCAGCAATTTCTTGGCGGCGGTTTTCGATGCGAAACCAATCAGCTCGCAGATGCGTTGTTGCGTCGGGATACGACGCGCCTCCGCGTAGTAATCACGCAGGCGGTCAAGGTATTCGCTATCGCGGGAAGGATCAGCGGGGGGCATCGCAGGCTCCATTCAATATTGGTGTCCAGATGGACTCCATGCTAGTGTTCTCTGGAACACCTGTCAACCAAACCCGGTTTCGACAGTTAATTCCCTTACACGGGTTGTCATGTTGCTGTCACACAAGCAGTGCATGATGAACGCGCAAATCAAAGACAACAGGAGTGAATGAAGCAAATGGAATGTGAAGACTTTCTGGAACCCCATCAGGATCAAGAATACGACGACGACCTGTAAAGGAACCATGTAACAAAATCAGAAGCCGCCTGTTGGGCGGCTTTTACTTTTGGTCCACTGCCCCACAACACCGCAGGGATTGGATACAATAGCGGTCGCTTTTGATGACCTGCCTAGGCAGGAACAGAGCCTTCGGCGCGATAGCAAAGCGGTTATGCACCGGATTGCAAATCCGTGTAGGTCGGTTCGACTCCGGCTCGCGCCTCCAAATACCCCACGGCCTCTATTTTCTGTTGATCCTCATCCCGCCTTGAGATTGAGTGCCGTTTCGACCAGCCGCACCCAGTAACGTATGCCGGTCGCAATGATCTGGTCGTTGAAGTCGTAATGCGGGCTGTGCAGCATGCAGCCGCCTTCGCCCGGCCCATTGCCCAGCCAGACATAGCACCCCGGCACCACGCGGGACAGATAAGCGAAATCTTCTGCGCCCATGCTCGGTTTGAGATGCGTCAGCACTTGTTGATCGCCTTCGACCACTTGGCGCGCCACTTCCCGGCACAGTGAGGCGGCTTCTCCGGCATTGATGGTGGGTGGATAGCCACGGACATACTGCAGAGCAATCTGTACGTGATGCGTCGCTTCCACACCATTGCAGATGCGTCGCACACCTTCCTCCAGCGCATCCTGCACCTCGGGCCGCAGACTGCGCACGGTGCCGCCAAGGATTGCGGTTTCCGGCAGGATGTTGTCGGCGTGCCCGGCATGAAAGCGAGTCACGCTCACGACAGCGGCATCCTGCGGATCGGTCGAGCGGCTGACCAGCAACTGGAGTGCCTGCACCAGCGCCGAACCGGCAAGAATCGCATCCGTTCCCTGATGAGGCATGGCGGCGTGTGCGCCACGCGCCGTGATGGTGATTTCAAAACGATCGGCGCCGGCCATCACCGGGCCTTCCATCACCGCAATGCTGCCGGCTGGCAATCCGGGCCAGTTGTGCAGTCCGAATACCATTTGCATCGGAAAGCGCTCGAACAGCCCCTCCTCGACCATCACGCGTCCGCCTCCCTCATGCTCTTCGGCAGGCTGAAAAATGAAATAGACAGTGCCATCGAAGTTGCCCGAATCGCGCAGCTTGACGAGCACTTCGGCCGCCCCCAGCAACATCGCCGTGTGCCCGTCATGTCCACAGGCGTGCATGCGGCCTTCGTGGCGCGAACGGTGCGGGAAGGTATTCAGCTCTGGTAAAGGCAAGGCATCCATGTCGGCACGCAGGCCAATGGCGCGTTTGCTGTCACCCGCTTTGAGGCAGGCCACCACCCCCGTCTTGGCCAGCCCCTCATGAACCTCCAGACCGAGCTGTCGCAAATAATTGGCCACCAGCTCTGATGTACGCGTCTCATTGAACGCCAATTCGGGATGCGCGTGCAGATCACGGCGCACACTGGCAATGCGCGTCGCCACTTCCGGCAAGAGGGCACTCAGATTCACTTTCCACCTCCTCGTTGATCTCTGAATTGATCTTATATAGGCTCGCCACACTCTATCACCCCGAGGACTAGAATCGCCAGCATGCGCCGTCCCATCCTGAATAACATCAGCTTGCGTGCCATCGAGTCACGCGAGGCCAATGCCTCCCCGCCCCTGATGGAACGCGCGGGTGCAAGTGCCACGCAGATTGCGCTTGAGATGCTCGCGGACACGTCACGCGCTATTCTGGTTGTTGCCGGTCCGGGCAACAACGGCGGCGATGGCTTCGTGATGGCACGCCTGCTCAAACAAGCTGGACGCAATGTAACCGTCGCATTTTGTGGTGACCAGGACAAGCTACCACCCGATGCGCGCCAGGCCCACGATGCCTGGCAGGCAACCTCGGGCTGCACGCTGTCATCCTTTCCCGACGGAGACTTCGGATTGATTATCGATGCCCTGTTCGGCATCGGACTCGCCCGCCCGATCGAGGGCATGGCCAGAGACTGGATCGAACGGATCAACACAGCCCACTGCCCGGTACTGTCCCTCGACATCCCCAGCGGGCTGAATGCTGACACCGGGATCGCAGCCGGCCCGGTCGTACAGGCCGATTGCACCGCCAGCTTTATCGCGCTCAAACCCGGCATACTCACTGCCGACGGGCCGGATATGTGTGGCAAGCTCATCCACTGCAGCCTGGATATCGCCATCACCCGAGTGGATGGCGAGGAAATTTCACCCGCCCATTTTCATCGCCACCTGAAGCCGCGGCGCAGGAACAGCCACAAAGGCAGCTTTGGCAATGTCGCCATCATTGGCGGCGCATCAGGCATGGCCGGTGCCGCTCTGCTCTGTGGGCGTGCCGCCCTGAAACTCGGGGCCGGTCGGGTTTACGTTGGCATGCTCGATGCCTTGGCGGTTGACCCAGTGCAACCTGAACTGATGCTGCGCTCTGCCCAGGATGTCGCTGCCCTTGCCGATGTGATTGCCATCGGCCCGGGGCTGGGACAATCACTCCAGGCAGGTGAATTACTGTCCCAGAGCCTGGAATGTGACAAACCACTGATCCTCGATGCCGACGCGCTCAATCTGCTCACGCAGGGAACCGTGTTGCTGCGTAAGGTTGCCGTCCGGTCAGCGCCGACATTTTTGACGCCACATCCCACCGAAGCCGCACGGCTGCTGGACATTCGTACCGAACAAGTTCAGGCGGACCGATTGACTAGCGCCAAGGCGCTGGCACAACGTTTCCGCGCCCATGTCGTCCTCAAGGGCTGCGGCAGTATTGTCGTTTGTCCTGACGGTCGCTGGTTCATCAACACCACAGGAAACCCCGGCCTCGCCTCCGCCGGAACCGGGGATGTCCTGACCGGCGTGCTGGCAGCGTTGCTGGCGCAAGGCTGGGAAGCATCCGCCGCCTTGCTCGCAGCAGTTCATCTGCACGGCGCCGCTGCCGATTACTGCGTCGCTCAGGAGATCGGCCCGATCGGTCTGACCGCCAGTGAACTCATCAACAGTGCCCGCCAGATCCTCAACGACTGGATCGCAAAAGCATGATGCAATTTCCTCAATGTTAAAATCAGTCGCATCAATAAAACCAGTTCCGCAGACTGCATCCGCCATGGGATTTTCTGTTTCACTTGCCCACGAAATCGAGCGCAATGTCCTCGCCGCCCTGGCTGAAGATATTGGGGGCGGCGACCTGACCGCGCTGCTGACACCGGCTGGACGCCGCGCGGTTGGCATCGTCACCAGCCGCGAAGACGCTGTACTGTGCGGCACTGCATGGTTTGAATCCTGCCTGCATCATCTCGATGCTGAAGCCCAGATTCGCTGGCTTGCCAAAGATGGCGACGCCCTCGAAGCCGGCCAAGTGATCTGTGAGATCGCGGCTGAAACTCGCGCACTACTCACCGCCGAACGTGCTGCACTCAACTTTCTGCAACTGCTCTCCGGCACTGCGACGCAAACCCGCGTCTATGTCAATGCCGTAGCCGGCACACACGCCAAAATCGTCGATACACGCAAGACCTTGCCGGGGCTACGCCTGGCACAAAAATATGCCGTCACGTGCGGCGGTGGCATCAACCACCGCCTGGGTCTCTACGATGGCATTCTCATCAAGGAAAACCACATCATCGCTGCCGGCGGCATTCCGCCAGCCTTGGAGCGTGCTCGCAGTATTGCCAGCGGCAAGGTGTTTATCCAAGTCGAAGTTGAAACGCTCGAACAGCTCGCTGAGGCACTTGATCATGGTGCCACCATGATCCTGCTCGACAACATGGATCTGGCACAAATGCGCCAAGCCGTCGAGATCAATGCCGGACGCGCCGAACTCGAAGCCTCGGGGGGAATCCGCCTTGATACGGTTCGCGCCATCGCCGAGACCGGAGTTGATCGCATCTCGATCGGGACACTCACCAAGGATGTGGGCGCCATCGACCTGTCGCTGCGGCACAGCGAAGGCTGAGCGGGGAAGGTTATCTGTTAGAATCCGCGCCCTGATATTGCATCAGGCTCACTGCGGAGAGGTGGATGAGCGGTTTAAGTCGCACGCCTGGAAAGCGTGTTTAGGATAATATCCTAACGAGGGTTCGAATCCCTCCCTCTCCGCCAAACACCTTGATTATTAAGGTGATTTGGCAAAATCATCCACGAGGTGGCCAGGGCCATCAGAAGCAAAATAGCCGACGAAAGTCGGTTTTTTTATTTTCTACTGCCCCGAGAAAGCCCCGAATGTCCCTAATCGGACTTGGCTGTTTGCCTCGAATCTGCCTCGATGAATTGACGATCAACTACTACTGATCGACCTTCACTTCCTTGACCTCCGGCATGAAGCCACTTCGCGGCTCGCTGAAAAGTTGCAATTGCACAAGTTAATGAAAGTTACGAGACACGAGGGAATGTTTGGTGTCTGTACACACGTATCCACAAATTGGTCATTCAGTTGTTTCCCACTGGCGATCCTCTCCAGTAGAATTGATCGCATGGGGAAAAACACATCATCCGAAGGCGCAACAGCCCACTTTTCAGGGCATGAGACGTTTCCTCTGCGCCAAATGTGGCTCAAAAAAGTCTACGACCGATCCGACTCGTTCGACTACATCCACAAGACCACCTTCACCAATGAAGACGCGATCGCCGAGTTCGGCGTCGGCAAGAACATGGTCGCATCGATCCGCCATTGGGCGCTCGCATGCAACGTCATCACCGAAGAGGGAGCCCCCACCGGCTCCTACGCGATCACCGAGCACGCAAAGGCCGTGTTGGCAGACGAAGGCCTTGACCCCTACGCAGAAAATCCAACGACGGCTTGGTATGCGCATTGGTGGCTAGCCGGACGCGGACACCGCGCCACTACTTGGCGATGGCTCTTCAATTTCGTAACCTCGCCCACGTTCTCGCGCGAGGATCTTGAAGCCCCGTTGGCTGAATACGCCCGCTCGCTCGATGCAAATCGCAAGCTCTCCATGGCGACGATTTCGCGCGACATCGAGACCTGCATCCGAGGCTATGCCCCGCGTTCAGCCGGTGGATCGCCCGAGGACTATGCCGAGCCCATGCTTGGCGAGTTGGGCCTGATCTACGAAGAGCGCAAGGGGCACTTCTCGTTTCGCAGAGGCCCCAAGCCCACCTTGCACGACGGCATGTTCGCCTATGCATTGATTGACTTCTGGAAGAGCACGGCACCGGGCCTGAGCTCATTGGCCTTCGAGGCGATTGCCTACGGAGAAGGCTCGCCGGGACGTGTGTTCAAGTTGGATGAGGACTCGGTCGCGGAGCGCCTCCTACGCCTCGAAGAGCTCACCCGCAAAGAACTCTCATGGACAGACACCGCCGGGCTTCGCCAAGTTCACAGAAAAGGCGATTTAACACAGAAGCTCAGCGACCGAATGATTGAAAAAGCATATGCCTGACCACGCGGACATCAAACTGTCGGAGATGGTTCGGATCTCGCGCCACTACCAACGCTCCATCAAGATCGACATCGACTTGGGGCGTCCTGACGCGCTCGATGGCTATATCTGCCATGGGACCGCTCAGTCCGTCTTGCACAGCATGTCCAGGCAGCTTTTGGAAAGCAATCAACGAGCGTTCACGTGGACCGGCCCCTTTGGTGGAGGCAAGTCATCGCTCGCCGTGGCCTTCGCGAGTGCTCTGAGCGCTGACAAGAGCCTGAGGCGCAAGGCTCGCGAGACGCTTCACCTCCATGGCATGCCCGCGTTCGATCGCGCCCTACCCTACAAAAATGGCTGGCTGGCCATCCCCATCGTTGGCAAGCGGGCAAGAGTCATTAGTGAACTGTCGAGGGGCCTGCGCAAAGCCTTGGGCTTTAACCATGATGGTCGTAAAGTCTCAGCATCCTCGCTGATCGAAGAGATCTGCGAGTGCGCGGGCAGCCGCAAGCACGACGGTGTTGTGATCATCATCGACGAGATGGGTAAATTTCTCGAAGCTTCGGCCTTGGGATCTGGCGACGACGTTTACTTCTTTCAAGAGCTCGCCGAAGCTGCGGCTCGAACATCGGGCCGAGTAGTCGTCATCGGCATCCTGCATCAGTCGTTTGGCCAATACGCGACGCGGCTTGGCATCGACACGCGTGATGATTGGGCCAAGATTCAGGGTCGCTTTTCCGACATTCCACTAGTGGCCGCAAGCGACGAAGTGGTCGAGCTCATCGGCCGCGCGATCGAATCCAAAGACACGCCTTCCTGGATGGCACCGGCCTCGCTCGCCATCGCCAATTCGATCAAGGCTCGCCGGCCCGCAGTGGGGGACGGGTTCGCCAAGGCCTTGGAGGCCTGCTGGCCACTGCACCCGGCTATGGCCGCGCTGCTTGGCCCAATCTCCAAGCGGCAGTTTGGACAAAACGAGCGCAGCACATTTGGCTTCTTGGCTTCGGTCGAGCCGCATGGCTTTCGCTCATACCTTGAATCAACCAGAAAAATTGATTCGCCTTGGTATCGACCCAATGACTATTGGGAATACCTAAGGGCCAACTTGGAGCCTGCGATCTTGGCGTCCAACGATGGACATCGCTGGGCGCAGGCCGTGGAAGCAGTCGAGCGCACCGAAGCCAAATCGACCGACCCTCTGCATGTCGCATTGATCAAGAACATTGCCGTCATCGATTTGTTCCGCAACGGATCGGGACTTGCCGCTGAGACGGCAGTGCTCAAAGAGCTAGTGCACCCTGGCGTCCGCGACAAGGTCGAGGGTGCCCTCGAACAATTGACGAAGTGGCGAGTCGTCCTCCTCAAAAAGCACATCGGCGCTTGGTCCATTTTCGAAGGTTCCGACTTCGACATCGATAGTGCGACCAACCAAGCTCGCTCGACCATGCCTGGCGTGGACTTCGATCTCCTCGAGAGCTTGACCAACCTCTACCCGGTGATCGCCAAGCGCCACTATCACGACACCGGCACCATGCGCTGGATGAACATGGCGCTTTGCCGCTTGGAGGATGCCCCAAAGATCTCTGCCAAGTTCAAACCCAATGGTGGCGAGTTCGGCCTCTTCTTGCTGGCGTTACCCGGACCGGGCTCCAACAGCGCCGCGTCGCTTCGCAAGTGCCGTGAATATTCCTCTTCAAAGCCTTGGCCCATCGTCGTGGGGCTCCCTCAAAACCATGCCCGCATCGAAGATCTCGGCGCGGAGCTCTTAGCCCTGCAAAGCGTTCAATCCCGACACGAGCTCAATGGAGATCCGGTGGCTCGGCGCGAAGTTCAAGCGCGCCTTTCGGCCGTCCGAGCGAACTTGGAAGAGCAGCTCCGAGAAGCTGTGGCCAATGCCAAATGGGTTGCCGGCGAGCAAGAGTTTGATCGCGGCACGAGGCTCGCACCGCTGGCCTCCGACTTCGCCGACGAGGTCTTCCATGACGCCCCCGAGCTGTGGAGCGAACTGGTCAACCGCGAGAACCCTTCGAGCAACAGCGTGAAGGCGCGGCGCGATTTGCTTTACCGCATGCTCGCCAATGAGGACTCTGAAAATCTAGGCATCGAGGGATACCCCGCCGAGCGAGGCCTCTACGCGACCCTGCTGGGCGGCGGCAGCGGACCTGGACTGCACCGTCAGGACACCCATGGCGCTTGGCGGTTCATGGCACCCGATGCCAAGCACGCTCCGACCTTCGCCAATTTGTGGAAGGCCACCCGAGCGATGTTTGTCGACGCGAACACCCGCGTCAACGTAGGCGATATCCAAGACATGTGGGCCGCGCCTCCTTACGGGGTGCGCAAGGGCGTCATGCCGGTGATATTCACTGCCTTCCTGATGGCCCACAAAGCCAACTTGGCGCTCTACAAGAACAACATCTTCATACCGCGCGTCGACGATGCGGATCTGGATGAATACCTGCAAGACCCCTCGCACTTCTCCATGCGCTGGATCGTCATCGACGCTCAAAAGACCAACATCCTCGCAGGCATCGCCGAAATCCTGTCGGGGGTCGGCGCGACAGCTAGCACGCGCGATCCACTCGAAGCCGCTCGCGGCCTAGTTGCATTGGTCTTCGGCTTGCCCGCATGGAGCCAACGCACCCACACAATCAGCGAAGAGGCCCGAGCCGTGCGAGACACCTTGCTCAAAGCAAGCGATCCGCACAAGGTGCTCTTCATCGACTTGGCTGCGCTTCTCGAAAATAAGAGCGGCCAATCCTACGTCGAGGCGCTTCGAGGCCCCATCACTGAAATCGCTGGCGCCTACGACGCCCTGCTCGACCGCATCCAGTCCACCATGCTCGAAGCCCTCGACGCGCCAATGGGCCGATGGGATCGCCTGCAAGCCCGCGCCCAAGCTGTGGCCGGCGTGACTGGCGATCTGCGCCAAGACGCCTTCGCCACGCGCCTGGCCAAACATGACGGCAGCAAGGAAAGCATAGAGGGCATCCTGAGCCTGGCGGCCAACAAGCCGCCGCGCGACTGGAACGACCGCGACATCGACCACGCCTTGCTTGAAATTGCCCAAGCGGCGCTGAGATTCAGGCAGACCGAGGCCTTCGTGTCCGTGAAGGGACGCAAGCCCACCAGCGAAGCGTTCGCCGTGGTGATCGGCGCCGGAGCTCAAACGCGCACGGTATCCAGATCATTTTCGATCTCGGACAGCCATCGCGAAGAAGTTGAGTTGATGGCGGATCGCTTGGCCAAAACGCTCAAGGGCGAGGGATACAGCACCGATGTGCTGCTAGCCGCGCTGGCGAAAGTCGGCATGCGCCTGACTGTGGAAGAGGACGCACGCAAGGAGAAGGCGCATGGCTGATCGGCACGTATTGGGTATTTCTGGCGGCAAGGACAGCGCCGCGCTTGCAGTTTACGTGCGACAGCACTACCCCGATCTCGATGTCGATTACTTCTTCACTGATACCGGCAAAGAGCTTCCCGAGGTCTATGAATTCCTGGGACGCCTCGAAGGTTTTCTGGGCAAGCCGATCGCCCGACTGAACCCGCGTCGCGACTTTGACTTTTGGCTGCGCGAATACAACCACTTCCTGCCGTCGGCGCAAACGCGTTGGTGCACCCGTCAACTCAAACTCGCTCCATTTGAGGCGTGGATTCGGCCCATGCTGGCCGGTGGCGACAAGGTCACCTCTTATGTGGCGATCCGCGCCGACGAAGAGTATCGGGAGGGCTACACCTCCAAGCACGAGAACCTGACGGTCAAGCTGCCGTTTCGCGAGGGTGGCGTCGACAAGCGTGGCGTGTTCGACATCTTGGACTCCTCAGGCGTCGGCATCCCGAAATACTACGACTGGCGCTCGCGCAGCGGCTGCACTTTCTGCTTCTTCCAACAGAAGATCGAGTGGGTCCGCTTGAAGGAGCGCCATCCCGAGGCCTTTGAGGAAGCCAAGCAATACGAGAAGAACGCCTTGGAGCATGGTTCCCCGTTCACATGGACTCAGGGCGAACCACTTGGAGAGCTCGAAAGCCCCGCCCGCGTGATCCAAATCGTCACCGATTACGAACGAAGGAAGCAGCGCGAGCTCGCCAACCGGCCTGTGAATCCACTGCGTCCCATCGATAACACCGAAGACATCGACGATCTGTTTGGCGAAGACGAAGGCGGTGGCGCCTGCGTCGTCTGCCACAAGTAACCCGCTGCGCCTGCGCTCAAATGCAAACCTACGGACCGAGCGACAAAAGACCTGAGGAAATACATGGTGTTTAAGATCACGGCCCGCACGGTTTTGGAGCTCGGTTCTGAACTCATCAGTTCAGACATCATCGCGTTTTATGAACTGATCAAAAACGGCTTCGATGCCGGGACCAAGGACGGGGTCGATATTCGGTTCAATATTGTCATCCGGCGCAATGCCTACCTTGAATTGCGACGCAAAGCGCTTGCGAGTTCCAAGTCGACGAGCGAAATAGCTTCTCTCGCGCAAGCAGCGTTGAACGCCGATGCATCCATTGAACTGCTTGATCAGTCTAAGGCCTTGCTTCAACAAGCGGCTACTCGCCAACAGCTAGCAGAAGCTTTGGATCAAATTTATGAGATGAGCCACATCGTCGTAAGCGACACGGGCTCTGGCATGTCCGTCGATGATTTGAACAACAACTTCTTGGTCATTGGCACTGCCTCGCGAAAGCGAGAGGTCGACAAAGCTCTACGAACTGGCGAAACTAAATCACCCTTCCTTGGCGAGAAGGGTATTGGACGGCTATCGGCCATGCGGCTCGGTGACACGCTTCGAGTCGAGACGGCAAAATCGACGGACAGACGTCTCAATTGCCTCGACATCGACTGGTCCGACTTCGCCCAAATTGACGCGATGCTGGCGGACATTGACATCCACCCCACGCAAGGCGATGCAGTCGAAAGCCAAGGGTGGTCAGGCACTCGGATCATCATTGGAAAGCTCACCGAAGACTGGACCGCCGAACGTGTCAAACGGATGGCGGAGTATGACTTTTCACGCCTGACCGACCCGTTCCTAGATCCAAAAAAGCGCCCCCGTGTGGCTCTCTTTTGGAATGACGATCGCGTCAGCATTCCTTGGATGCAAAAGGCCCTTATCCAAGGTGCGCATGTGTCGGTTGATGGGGAATACACCGTAGTTGACGGCAAGCCGCAGTTGTCATGCGCTGTTGAAATTAAAAGTCTCGGCTTCCCCCATCCGGTGGAGTCTGACGACTACCACATTTCAGCCGAAGATCTTGAATCGGCGGTGATTGGCACTTCGCGAGAAATCCCTGAGAGCGCCCTCGCCTCTCTGGGGCCATTCACCTTTCAAGTCCATTGGTATAACCGACGCCTTCTCACCTCCATGGATGGCATTGGGGACCTGCGGGCCGTTCGGGAGCAGCAGCAGCGCTGGTCTGGAATTCTCCTGTATCGGGACGGGTTCCGAGTCTTTCCCTATGGCGAGGACGAAGATGACTGGCTCGCACTGGACCGCAAGGCCTTGGCTAGAACCGGATACACACTCAACAAGGCCCAATTCGTCGGCAAGGTCGAGATCTCCCGCGTTGGCAATACCTCCTTGGTTGACCAAACCAATCGGGAAGGGCTTCGAGAGACTCCTGAGCAGCAAGTTTTTTTGGGCGTCATGCAATACGTGATTCAAGACTTGCTATTCAAGTCGATGAAGAACGTCGAGAAGCAATACAAAGCACAGAAGGTCGACCTCAGTGAAGCCAAGACTGAGGTGGCGAACTTGGATGCCCGCGCGAAAGGTGCTCTGGCAAAACTTCGGAAAGTCGCCCCAAGGGGAGACCCATCCATTGAAGAGCTGCAACAAACACTGTTTGACTTTTCCGAGTTCGCCGAGCGTGCTCGTCAACGCATCGAAGAAGTCGAGCAAGAGAGCCGCCAAATGATCGAAATGGCTGGGGTTGGCCTGATGGTCGAGGTGGTGGCCCATGAGCTGGCACGCGCGTCGGAAAACGCCTTGGAAAACCTTGAAGCCCTGCGAGGCAAGAACATTCCCGCAGAAGTGAAGGCCAAATTGGACTCCCTCCGGGCACAAATGAAGAGCTTGGGAAAACGGATTCGAGTGCTGGATCCGCTCAGCGTCTCGGGGCGTCAACGCGTTGAGACATTTGACCTGCGTGACCTCATTCTGAACACGATTGAAGCCCATGAAGCGCAATTCGCGCGACATCGGATCACCGTGAAGCTCTCAATGTCGGATGACCCTGTGGATGTGCGCACTATCAAAGGCATGGTCGTCCAAATTCTCGAGAACCTGATCTCGAATTCCAAGTATTGGTTGGACATGGGCGCCGGCAAGCAATCCGGGAAGAAATCCACGATTTCCATCTCGCTGTTGCCATCCCCTCCCACCATCGTCTTTGAAGACAACGGCCCCGGCATCGCCCAAGAAAATCGAGAGCGTGTTTTTCGATCGTTCTTCTCATTGAAGGAAAAATCGAAGCGCCGCGGCCTCGGCCTGTTCATCGCGCGCGAATGCGCGAACTACATGGGTGGAACCTTAACGCTTGACCCCAATCCTGAAAATCCCAACGGCCGCCTAAATCGCTTCACGCTAGAGCTGCCATTAAACACGACAAAATAATGGCTGAACTTGCAGAAATCCTCGCGTCGGCGAATATCACCAAAGCACTGATCGTCGATGACGCCATCGATGAAGTTCCGCGTGCCGATGACCTCTCCATTGATGGTCAACAGTGGACACACTTTTTTGACGATTTGCAACCCGCGGACCAAGACGCATTGAATGTCGCCTTTCCCGGATACACCGACTTGGCGGCGGAAGATCTTCAACAATCCGATGGCTTTGTAAGCTGCCTATGGGCCAACAAGGGCCAAATAGCTCCGGCACTCTGCCAAGCCCTGTTCACGCGGTATGTCGCAGACATGCAAGCAGACATCGACCATCTCAACGTTTTGCGAGACTTGCTCGAGGCAGCTGGCTTGACGTGCAATGCCGTGGGGCGAGACTTTGTTGCAGCGGTGGCCGACGCGGACATTGTCTTCATGGATCTCTATCTCTGCTCTGCCCAACGGCCAGACGACATCAAGGTTTCCATCGATGGCCTCGCAAGCGCGATTTCGGAGCGCAGGACCAAGCCCCCGCTTGTAATCCTCATGTCTCGCAGCACCCGGCTCGAAGATAAGCGATCAGATTTTCGTGAAGGAACAAAGCTTTTTGAGAGCACATTTCGAATTCTGGTGAAGGCTGACATCCAAGTAGATGGCGTCGTCCAGAGAACCGTAGGGCGGCTTGCGACCCACTATCAAAAATCGCTCAAGCTCTCTGAATTTGTATGCGCTTGGGAAGATGGCCTTGACGCGGCAAGGAACAACACCACGAAGCTCATTCGAAAGCTTGGCCTATCCGATCTCGCGCAAATCCAGCATCTATTGCTCTCGGCCGAGGGCGAGCCGATGGGAAGCTACCTGGTTGATGTTTTCGACAAAGTCCTGCAACACGAGATTGAAGCAAACACCAGCATCATCGACACTGCCTTGGCATTGAACAGTCTCGATACATCAAAATTTCCAGCACCACTTGTTGCTGGCGAAAATGATCTTTTGGAATTTGTCGAACACTCTCTTTTTCACAATCGAGCTCGGCTCAAACTACCAGGCGCAATAGGTTCCAGCGTTTCCTTTGGCGATGTCCTGCGAAGGAAACTGCCCACTCCTACACCCGTGGCCGAAGCCGCGCCCGCCGGGCTAGCCGCACCAGCCGTGGCCGTAGCCGAGAAGCCCCCCATACTTCCAGAAATCCAAAGCAACATGGTCATGGCGGTATTGAGTCCAGCGTGCGACCTACAACGCAACCAATTGAAACGCGTGCTGTTCCTTGTGGGTGAGCTTCATGTATTAAAAACAGAAGCTTGGAGCGCGAAAAACAGCGGTGCGAAAACGCCCGTTTTTGACATGGGCGATGGTGTTCGACGCTTCATCCAATGGAACTTGAAGCACATTCTCACGCTCACTCACGATGAGCTCAATGAATTTCTGTTTTCTGAGCAACCCGCTTTTGAAAGAGTCGGCCGACTGCGAGACATGCACGCTTTGGAGATTCAACAAAAACTCTTGTCCTCCATGGGGCGCGTCGGCTTGGCCGCGCCCATGCCCGCCACCCACGCGGTGAGAATCCAGGCATTTACAGTCGACACCGACAACAAACTTCGCAATCTGAATATTGCTTCTCTTGCAGATGGCGGCGTCTGCTTCATTGGAAGAACCTCAGATGGGCAGGACCATCTTGAAAAACTTCTCCTTACCGAGCGTGGATGCGAAGATATTTGCCGGGCAATCGACCAAGTTGACCTCAATACGGTTCACGAAAAAGCGAGAGACATACTGAAATCAATTCAGAAATCGACCGTTTTGTATGAAACGCTGGAACAGGGCATCGTCGTCGGCAAAATCACCAATCAAAGCTTCCAAGAATTCAAATCGGACAAAGATGTCACGCAAGGCGTCGTCGCGAGAAACAAAAAGCAGATCGAAGCGATCACACTAGACAAAAAGAGAGAGCTTCCGTTCGCGGGCCTTGTTTTGATTGCCCATGACGGTCCTGACGACGCAGCCGTTCCCGCCAACGAGCAAGCGGCTCAAGAAGGTATCCCCGGAGCCACTTGACATCAAGCCTGTCGCGCGTCGTTGTCTGCGCGGATGGTCCCCACAGCCCCAACTACGACTTGGTCAGACAAGAATGAGGCCTGCGCAAGGGCTAAACCCTGTTCATCATTGAGCTTGGTGGCACGGTAGCTCTTACCAAAATGCAGCTCGGCGCTCGGTCGATCCAATGTGATCGTGGAGGTCGCTTCGCTATCTTGGCTCGTCAATCGCTCGTATGACGGCTTCGCCGAATTGGCTGGCGTTCTCATAGCGGCGACTCAGCGAGTGCTGCAACGCCTTCGAAACCGGCCCGAACAGCCTCTCTGCACCCGTCCAGTCCTCCCGCGTCAAGATGCCGCTCGGATGCCGCCGGGTAACAACCCACCAGAAAACCGCCGCCAACTGGAAGACATCAGATGCCGAAGAAATTTCTTCCTGCACGCCGACGGAACGATTGTTCGCTTCTGGCGAAAGCCAGAAGCGCGGCCCAGGAATTTCTCCAATGCGAGTCAGATCTTTTCCTCCATCGTCGCCTACCGGTTCGCACAGACCAAAGTCGCTGATTGCCCATCGCTCACCTACGACCAGGATGTTGTCAGGCTTGATGTCGCGATGTATGGCATGTTCGTGCAATATTTCAAGTGCTCCAACGAGTCCACGAAATTGAGCGTTGTAAATTTCTTGCGCCACCGGTTCGTTCGAAGCGGCGAGAAAACCGCGAAGAGTATTCGAGGCACGCTCCATGACGAAAAAAGGCATGGACACCGGGACGTGCTGCCGCCGCCTACGGTCATATGAAAGGCTCTCCGCCTCACCGCTCGTGACGAACCTGATTAGGTGGTCGTGACGCGTGGCCGCAAGTTTTTCGATGATTCTCGTTTCTAACTGGAAACGGGGCAGGCGACTGGCGTCCTTGGAGCTGGTCAAAAATTTGATTGCATAGACGGTCCCGTCGCGCTCGTCTGCGCACTGGCAGACGACGGCATTGCCCCCGGACCCTATTTGCTCTTCGACCGCGTAGACATGGCCGTCTGACCCCTTCACCTTCGAAGGAACTTTGAAACCGTGTCTGCCGAAGAGAACGTCTACATAATCGCCACCCATGTCAGATGAGTGGCTGTTGAGCTTGCACTCGGGCGAACGTGAGCGAGGCGTCGGAGCTGGGCGCTGTGATCACATGCCATTCATTTGGATTGATGCATACAGCATGCAAGCGAAGCGCATTGTGAATTTGAAAGACCTGGCCACTCCTTTTCCACCCGATCTCTAACACGTCGTCTCTTGAAACCTTCTCATCGCAAACGCCGCATAAGTTGACCGTCGGCTCGCCAAACGGACCGTGGTTTCCCATTGCAAGGCGATAGAACAGGGTCGCGCCATCTCCGCCGGGAGGTCGCCGAAAGTAGGTGCCGCCCAGAATGGCTTTGAGAAAGTCCATTCGCCACCGTCTGCTGCCATGAGTGTTGGCTTGTGAGACGCACTTGATTGCGTAGTCGCGACAATCTGGCGCGGCAGACTCCGGCTCGATCAAAAAATCGAGCATCCGAAGGTCCATTCTTAATTCCTCAACGCCGACCCCATCAAGGGAGCCACCCTCTGAGCGAAGCTCGTCAATGGCTAATAGCAAGGAGTAGAAGTCCGACTTCTGCTTGAAACGCGTGGAACTGATGGGCCGGTCAGGTGGGAAAAGAATCGCCAAGTCGCTCAGACATGCAAGAAAACGCACCTCGATTTTTTCGACTTCGGTTTTTTCCCAGACGGTGTATTTGAGGTAATAAGTGTCTAGCGTCTCCCGCTTTTCCTGAGGTCCAGCTATCAGACCCGCCAAAAGTTCGGAGACAAATTCAACATCTGCAAAGCGTCGGCGATTGGCGACGCTAAAAACTTTCCCAGCGTCCATGAAGTCATGCGCCGCCAGACTCTCTGCCAACTCGAGAAAAGCGCCTGGATAGTCGGCTCGTCTTAGCTCTTGTTTTGTCAATGGGACCGCATATTTATTCAACCGGGAATAGGTCTCCCTTAGCTCTTCATCCGAAAACCCAATCGCTTCATTGAAGTCAATGCTGTATTGCAGAAACTCGTTACGGACATCTTCGGATAGTTGTGAAAAAGCGAGACCCTTGTGCTCACCGCCATAGGGGATTTCCAGTGAAAACTTGTCGTCCAAAAAGGCGAGTATCGAACTGATGCGTTGTTGGCCATCAATGACAGTTCTGTATACCTGTCCGTCTCGAATGGCGGAAGACACGAAGGCTTTCGGCATGGGAATAGCTCGGAGGATAGTGTCCATCAGCATGATTTTTGCCGCATCACTCCACACTTCATGACGCTGGTAATCCGGGCGAATCTCCAGCCTGCCCGTCCGCTGCCAGTCACGGATGTCAGAAATTGGGTGTGGGCTTGAATTCCATTTTTTCATTTGAAGCTCTCCGGACTAGGCGTTGTCGAGGCGAATGGCGTCCACCGCCTTCACTATGTCATCGTCGCTCAGGAAGGGCGCCTGTCCGAACACCAAGCCCTGCTCCCCATTGAGCTTGGCGGCTAGGTGACCTTTGCCAAGCAGCAACTCGGCACCCGGTCGATCCAATGCAATCTTGGAGGTCGCCTCGCTGGCCACCTTCAAGATCAGGCGATTGCCAAGGTTCTCGCGAAGCTGCATAGGCATGACGTCCTTGTCGGGCCGCTGTGCTGCGAAGATCAAATGGATGCCAGCCGCGCGAGCTTTGACCCCCAGCCGCTGCACTGCGGCGCTCACCGCACCCTTGTAGCCATCGTCAAGCATCCAGTCCGCAAACTCGTCGTGAACCAGAAACAGCATCGGCAGCCGCGCCTCGGGCAGGCTCTTGGCGTTGAAGGTCGTCAGATCGCGAGCACGGGCGGCGGCAAATAGCGTGTAGCGTCGCTCCATTTCGTCCACCAACCCGCTAAGCACCTCCGTTGAACGCTCGCGCGTGACGATGATCTTCTCCCGCATGTGAGGCAGATCTTCCAAGGCTGAATAGTCCACACCCATCTTGGGATCGATCAAGACGATCTGAGCGAGATCCTTGGGATTGGTCGCAGCGATGTCGAGCAGGATCGCTTGGAGCAGAACCGATTTGCCGCTGCCGGTCGCCCCGGCCACCAGCGAATGCGGCTCATGGGAGGCAAGGCCGCCATATTCGCCGCCAAGGTTGAGATACAGCAGCGAGCCATTGATCTCCTGCAGGCCGAGCACGAACGAGGTGTTAATTCCAGCGGCATTGCGATTTATCCCGCGACGGGACCACAAATCCCAAAGCGAAACGGATTGGCGCTTCGCGCTGGCGATGGTCACCACGATCTCGCCTGGCTTGGGCTGGACCGTCACCAAATTGATCGCGTGCGTCGTCAAAAGCTGCATGCGCTTGGCTTCAATGTCCTCGACGCGCAGGCGATCCGAGCCTGCGAGCCTCACGAGGCACCCATTGGGCGTCAGGCGCGTGCCAAGCACGGCCGCTTGCAGGCCATAGCCATTGAGCGCCGTTTTGAGCTTCTTGGTCGTTTCATCAGCCCAAGATTCGCGTTCATCTACCGCTCCCACCTGGCCGCCGATTTTCGAAGCGACAAGCGCCGCCAAATGGCCGCCCATCGATGATGGGGTGGCAGTCGCAGTAGGCGCATCCGCTACGGCCGCAGTCGCTGAGGCCGCCACGGTTGCCGGTTCGGCCGTGGGCACCACCGATTCAGAAGGGCCGCTCGCAGGTTCCGCAGGAGTGGCCGAATTGCTCTGGACAGTCGGCACATCTTCGATGGACTGCTCTGAGCCCGATGCCAGCAAATCCATCATCGAGGTCCAGGCGACTCGAGCGGCTGGCGGCCGAGGAGCGGATGTCGCCCATGGATCCTCAGGCCCAAGCTTGGCGCGAACCGGGACTGGGTCGCTCTTGGCCGCATAGGCCTCGACAAGGCTTCGCAGCTCAGAACGCTCAAACACTTCTTGCCAGGCCTGAATCCCATCTGTTTGATCCACAAGGATCTGCTCCGACGAAGCGGGATGGCTCACCGAGGCGTCGGCGTTGTGCACGAAGACGTGGGAGTAGCCACGAAGCGATATTTGAGCCTCGCCGTCGCGCAGCGCAGCCCGCGCTCGCTCCAACAGGCCCGAGCAGCCCGGAGGAATGTCGGCATCGATCAGCAGGTCGGCAAGGCGTGCGAGCCACACGTCGCGGTCCAAGCGACCTGGATCGCCAAAGAGCGCCTCACGGAAGGTAGAGAGCGTCGCCAGGAGCTGGGCCTTGGAAGATCGCTTGGCCTCGGCCTCAGCGGAGCTGGTCACGTATTTGGACTCGATCACCGCCACATGCAAATGCGGCACGCCATCGCGCTCCTCGACACAAAGGCCCAAGATGTCGGCAATCCGGCTTTCGCGCTGGGCAAGCCAATCGGCGTAATCGTCGAGCAGGAAGTAGACGTTGAATGACTGCCGAGCGCCTGATCCCGAGATCTTCTTGAATTCGTGGTCGAGCAGGTAGCGGCTCAGGACCAAACCAAGCATCTCGCCAGCGGACACGCCACGCTTAGCCGCGCGAAGAACGATGTCGCCCGAGACTGACAAGGCGTCTTTCTTCATGCGGTCGCCGACTTCGACAAGCTGCTCAGGAGTCAGCGAGAGGCCTAGCTCGGAGAGGCGGCGGCGAGCGAGCACACCCAGAAGGCGCAGCTCCGAGGTCGAGCTGACGATCATGTTCCGGCCATTGGTGGACGCGCGCCGGTAGCGCACGACCGTGATGCCGTTGGCTTGCAACTGACGCTTGTCGAGCAGCTCGTCGTAGGTGGCGACCCACTCGGCGAGCGAATGGGCGTCGTCGAGCGTATCCTTCAAGGTTTCGCTTTGCAGCGATATGCGGCGAGCTGGAAGGAAATTTTGCCCCTCAACCAGGTCGCTTTGTCGAACCACCGAACCCACCGCGCCGACATACGCCCAGCCGGACGCGGTTTGGCGCGGGCAGGTCAGGAAGGTCGTGGACTTCAACTCGTTTTCGCCCGAGACGCTTCTATACGACCATCGCGACGGCGCGTGCTCCAAGCTTGATCGATCATTGGTCCAGTCCACCGGGATCCACTCGGCTCCGGCCGTGCGCGAGACCACGTCGTGCAGGAAGGCGATGTCGTAGGGTCGAAATGAATTGTTGGCTTTGGCCGGAGTCGCGGAAGTTGGCACCACCGAGATGCGCAGCTTGGAAATGAAGTTCTCTGAGGTCTCGCTGACCACGGGCAGATCAGGATCGTCTCCGGCCTTCGTCACCAGCTCAGCATAGACGCGGCGCAGCTTGGCCGGATCGCGATGGCGAACTGACACACCACACTGAAAATCAGAATCGGCTTGAATGGTTGAAAGCTCTCGCACGACCGACAAAGGCAGCTCGGCCGCATCGGCGTTGTAGAGCAGGACGCTTAGGTTGCTCGCCTCATGTGGCTGCAACCCCACGTAGCGGCCCAAGAGCTCTTGCACCTGCTTGGCAGCGGCGGATGGATCGACATCGGTCAGCGTGTCCTCGTCGCCTCGAATGGGACGTTCCATCAGGCTGTAACCGTTGACGGTGCTGCTTTCGGACACCAGCATGGGAGCACCATTGCGCTGAATCAGCGCGATCTCTGGGTAGAAGGGATGCGCCAGCTCTTCGGAGAATTCGCGGAAGAAAATCCCGCGATCGCCGAACATCACGTTTTCGCCACTGAGGATGTGAGTGACCAAGCCCGCGACGCGGCGAGTTTTGACGGCCAAAGCCTTCATCCGCTCAGGGTGCCACGGAGGGATGATCAAGCACGGCTGCTCGCCGGACACGCGCACGGTTCCGATGGTGAGCACCTCGGCGACCAAGCGGGAGCGGCACACATCGCCACGGGCATGGATGGCCAAGGCGCGCAGCAACGCGCCGAAGGATTCAGCTTGGCGCATCACCGCTTCGCCGTGCAGGCCCACGCTGATGAAGTCGTCGATCGCCTTGATGTAGTCTTCTTCGAAGGTCTTCCACGCCCCGCGCAAGATGTCGCGCTGTTCGGCGGAAAGACGACCCTCGTCGGAAAGATCTTCGATCCGGCGCTTGATTTCGGCCCGAAGGCTTCGAAGCTTGGCGGGGGGTGGCACAAGCGAACCGGCGTCTCGCGAGAACGTGGCCTCGAGCGTTGCGGTGTCCAGCAGCGACACACTTTGCACCCCGCCCTTCTTGCTCACCAAGCGGCGCGGCACTTCGGTGCAGCCCACCGAACCCTTGTCCTTGAGGCGGACCATGTCATCGACCAGCGAGAGGCCAATCGACTGCGGCTTGTAATTCCACAGCAGTTGAGTCTTGCCCACGACCTCCTCGACCGCGCCCTTCTTCTCCACCAAGGCGACTTCAAACTTGATTTGGACGGCCTGCTTGGCGATGGAGCCCACGGGCTTCGGCTTGTCCTTGCGATTGGTCCGCTCCCACTCGAAGAACTCGGGGTATTTGAAGAGAGGATCGGGCAGATTGGCCACGCCCATTTTTTCGACGCGCCACTGGACCTTGGAGCCCAAGAGCTCTTTGAGACCGCGATACATCGCCGAAAAATATGAGCCGACGTCATGATTGAAACGCTCGCGCCATTCCTTGCGGCCTTTGTTGACCGTCAGGCGCAAAAAGCGCTCTTTGGAAGAGGGCGTCGCCGAAGCCACCAGTTGGTGTGCGACGCTCAGGATGCCTTCAAAGAAGTCCGTGCACTCGATGGGCTTGCCAAAGATGACCTTTTCCCAGCGGGCATGTAGCTTGGGATCTTGTTCGATGTAGCGGCGATGGAGCTCGAAAAACTCTTCGTCCTCCTCGTTCCAGTCTGAACGGCGCTCGCGCGTTTTTAGATCTTCAAGATGCTTGCGCCATCCCTCGGCCAGCACTTCGGAATCGGCACAGTCGTGCTCAAAGAAGTAGATCGTGGAATCGGCCAGGCCCTGCTGACGTTCGCGCGGCTTCTCGAAAATGAAGTGGACGCCATGCTCTTCCCATTCAAGCTGCGCGACATCCCATGTGATCGAGTCGTCGCCCATGGGGGCATTGATGAAGGCCTCCAAGGTGGGCTGGGCCGCCGCGTCGATCGATTCGCTGTTCTCGATCAGGCGTTGGTGCATCTCCTCGGGGTCGATGGGCTGCCCGTTGGAGCGTTGCTTGGCCAACAGCGGAGCACGCTGCGTCAGAAGCTTCTCAAAGGCCTTGCGCCACGGTACGATGGCTTGGCCATAGGTCTTGGCGCTCGCGAAGAAGGACGAGTCGCGCGGGAGCCCCACATGCGGCAGCGACCAACCGATCGCGTTGCGGATCGGCAGGCCCCTAGCGGGCAGCGATGCTTCGCTGATCTTTGAGCAAAACTCGCCGAGCTGGATGAGCGAGAGGTCGGTGACGGAGATGAGCCCCTTCAACGCCGACTTGAACACCGCCCGATCCTCAAAGGTCGGGGCGATGGAAGCCACATGGCAAGTGGCCTCGACCCACGCCTCCTCGTTGGCGCGAAGCTCCTTGGCCCCGAGCGCGGTGACGTAGCCCAAGGTGTCGGCGAGGTTGTGCTCATTGCCGTTGGCGGTGAGCAAGGCCTCCTTGGTGGTTCCGGCATTGCGGACCGCCCCGGCATTCATGGTGGTCAGAGCCTCCTCAGGCAGGCCCTCGCCTTCGACCAAAGATGCAGGGATCTGCAAATCAACCTGGGCGGAGAGCGTTGGGTTGCTCAGGATCTCGCGGACGATGGCCGCGATTTGGCTCGACGAGAGCTTGTCCAAGCGCAGCAGCGCAGCGGAGTCGGGCAGCGTCCCGTCGGCTTGCCTGGCGTCGGCCAAGCGGCTCGCGAGAAGGGAGGCGGCCACGCGGCCAATGATTCGATCAGCTAGCGTCATGCGGCACCTTCGTCGATAAATGGATTTTCAACAAAGGAGCAGGAATCGGAGAGCCGCCTGACAAGGCCAAGCCCGACCAATCTGGTTTCAAGGTTGCCGCGGTTTTCACTGAGCGCCTCTTGGTCGACCAGCTTCTCGGTCACCAAGCGGATGCCTTCGGCGTCGCCGATCACCAAACCATAGCGCTTTCGAGCCTCGCTGAGAAACTCGTCGAACTGCATGCGGTCATTGACCATCGCGACCACCAAGGTCTTGAGCAGCCGGTCGTTGGGCGCGTAGCGGGTGCGGCGAGAAAGCCTGCGCGAACTGAGGCCGATCGCACGGGACCACGCCGCATGGATCTTTCCGAAGTGCTGCTCATGGCGCGATTCGGCCTTGTCGACCAACGTTCGGATGAGTTGCTCGCCCGTGGAGTTGACCGAGTCGCCATCGTCGCCGCCATCGGCCGGAGGCCACTGGAACCATGAGCGCAGCAGCGCCGCGCAGTTGCCATCTGGATCCTGCGACTGAGTCGCCACAAACCACTCTTCACTGAGGCGAATGCTCTCCACCGAAGAGCGCACGGCCCTCAGGGACATGGCTTGGTTGGATTGATACGACTCGCCGGAGAGCGCCCTCACCTTCGTGCGCTCGCGCGAGACGATCTCGCAAATGATCTCGACAGGCTCGGCGTCCCCAGCCTTGGCTTTGCCGCATTCGAGGAAATACAAAAGCAAATTGAGACCCGCGCTAGTGATCAGGTGCTCCAAAGCGTCATAGACCGGCATGTCCCTGGAAAGGATCGCCAGCCAGTCGTCGCAAAGGCGGTCAAAGCGCGGATGAGTCGCGTGCGGCAAATAGCCCACGTCTCGGTAGTCGCCCGCATGCTGCGGCTTGCCCTGCAACGCCTTCACCAGCCGGTTCATCGGTGCCGAGGCATCGAACAGGCGCTTGACCAATTGGTCGCCAAGCTCGGGACCGCGCTTGGCCCGGCACAGCATCAGATAGAGTAACTCGCCACTGCGGGCGAAGAAGCGCCGGTCGTTGGACGCGCCGCCATCGGCATCGATGCGCAGATCTTCATACATGGCGTCCGGCCCGAAGGGGAACACGAACTTCGAGCTCCACCGCTTATTGCTCTTGGCCTCGAAGGAGGAAGAGCGCAGCAGCTCGATGGCCTTGGCGAAGTCGTCGAAGCTGTTGAAGACGGTGCGCAGATACGACATGTCGCCGTCGCCAAGCTGATCGGCATCGACGGCGAAGCGCTCGCCCCACATGGTCCACTTGTCCTCATCGGAAATGGCGCGTTCGCGCACCGCCTCAACATATGGATTATTGAAGAGCAGACCGCGCAGCCTGATTTGGCGCTGCGGACGGTAGCGGACTTTTTGCCCTGGCGTTTCGCGCAACGGTTTGTCGGCATTTGATCCGAGCACACCAAGAAATTCAAGCACGGTTAAATGGGGTAGTTGTTCGTCGTATAGACGATGCCCCCAGATGTGCTCGTCCACGGCGAAGTCGACGCCATCGATGATTTGCCTCATGCCCCGATCCTCACGGTGACAGGCCGAGAGAATCCGTGGCCGTTTTGCTCCATCTCGATGAAGTTGAGCGTGAGCGCCCCGTCATCCACGCAGGGCTCCTCATCTTCGGCGAGCCTGCTGGCTCGAAGAAGCTCAGCCTTGCGCAGCAGCTTGGCCTTGAAAGCAAGCATGTCTTCGAGGCATTCATTCGAAAAGCTTCCCGGCAACGCCCCTTCGGCCACGCGGCACAGGAACTCAAACCGAACTGGGGACAGCGTGAAGCTTGCCGAGTGGCTAGCACCGGCAGCCAGAGCCACGTCCAGTGCGGCCCTTTCGGACAATGGATCAAGCTTGATACGCATGCCCACCCCACCTGAGCGACGGGCCGAAGCCTCGGTGTCGCAAAGGACGCTGATCCGGGACTGGGTAAATCCACCGGAACTGGCCACGAACAGCTTGTCGTTGTTCTCGATCAAAAGTCCCGTCATCACGCGATTGAGTCCGCGAACCAGTCGAGCTCGGGTGCTTTCGCTGACGCCCTTGCCAACAGTCAACGCGTCGATCATGTCAAGGTAATCGCCCGCGAAGCGAAAGGCAGTCATCAGCCAGTGGTCGTATTCACTTTCAATCTCTGGAATGGTGAAGAACAACCTGCGCCGCTGCGCTTGGAGCCTGTCCAAGAACTCCTCGGCGCCATTGTCAATGCGCGCGGCCTCATCGCCTTCGAGATAGCGCTGCAATGAGGCCAAATAGCCCTGGGTGGCGCCATAGACGGGGTCACCCCCGAGCAGCCGTTTGAAAGAATCGACCAGCTTGGGATCATCAGCGCCATAAACCATCAAGCCGTCGGCTGCGTTGGTAGTTTCGGAGCCCACGCCAAATGAGGCAAGCGCCCTGAACACGGGCCGGCTCATCGCCCTTCGGGTCGGCAAATTAGATCCAAAGACGTTGCCATAGAGGCTTGCATTTTCAATGGTGCCCTTCTCCTGAATCTTGGCTACATCCGAGCAGGCCATCAGCCCTTCCTTAGCCTCCTTGGGGTTGGCGTGCCCAAGAATCAAGTTGGAGGCAAGAGCGAGAAGATCGCGGACGGGAAGGTGCCACCCATTGAGTCGGGAGACTTCAACAACATCTCCCAAGCGTTTGGCGAACAACCCGTTATCGAGATTACCGAGCACCCGTGAGCGATTTTCAAAGATGGGGCAGACGCGACCTTCGGCTTGTAAGGAACACCGCTTGCAGTTCTCCCACTCCTCATGCCCCGCCACTGCTTTCAACACTTCGCTAAGAGACTCCCTACAGGTGGTCCTGCTCAAATCAAAGATTGCGAGTCCAGCGGGGGCCGCGCCATACTGCAAGAATGCGTCTTGAATGGACTTGCGTAGCGGATGAATTCGCTTCTGACGCATGCCTAGGTCGCGCAGACGTTCAAGGATTTGCCCATGGTTGGCAGCGATCACGACAAACGACTGAGTCTCACCCCCGCTGATGGACCTCTCCATCAACATCAGGGCCGCATCGCTCTCCTCGTCGCTGAGCTCGCTCAGATCCTTGATAAACATCGCCTGACGGCCATCGGCGAGCGTCAATTGCTTCACTGTCGTCTTGGCCGTCCACTCCTTTTCGGCGCCACCAAGGTGGCTCCACAACCCCCGGCAGTGGTAGGTCTTACCGTCCCCTGCGGTTCCCGCGATCAAGATGGATCCCGGCACGCCAGAGCTCACGCGCTCCTTGATCTTTTCAAGCAAAGGGCTCGACAACGTGATCGGCTTGACTCTGGCCTTGACCAAGTTGTCGGTGACGAACTCGTCAAACAGGGTCAGGTTGTTGGGCGTGGGGCCGTAGGAACGCAAGAAGCGAACCCAAGCGCTCGAGGGCGGCACGGTGGAATCATGACTCGCCACTGCGGGTGAATTCATAGAGCGATACCGATTTGGTGTTTTGTCTTGAAATGTTGTTGCCGGACTTCAACTTTCCTGTTGAATTCCATACAAATCCAACCCAGAGTTGCGTCTAATCCTGCCCCACCCATTTATGGCTACAGTATAACTAGCCAATAGTCTGAGGCGTTCGCAATGTAACGTCAAAAGGGGAAAATGAGTGACCTAAGCATTCGCACAGGGACAAAGTGGCGGGATCCAGAACACCCAAAGTCTCTTGAGTACCGGTTACCTTCTGCCCCATAGGCGCTGGTTAGCCGGATAGGCCGATCAGCTGTCAAATTCGATTTGGAATTTTCGGCAATCGACCTCCCCTCCCGTTTCTGCACCACACACCCTCCAAGTGTGGTCGCCAATGCTGCCATTTCCCCAAGGCTGCCACCAGCACCCGCACCGTCCTCCAGTAGTCATACCGCGTTGCCTCCGATTTTTCGCTGGCCCAACGCTCCAACACCCATCGTAAGTGCTTGACCTGCCACTGACGCGGTTCGCTGATCCCGAAGTGCTGCTGGATCGCCTGAGCGATCCGTTCGCCCCGCTCAATGTGGCCGGCGATGCTCGACTTTGATCCAGGCAATGATCGTTTCAGCAGAATCGCGATGCTCATGGCCGTGCCCCGATGTAGGCCGCCACGACATCGACACGGTCATGCCCGAGTTCGCCTGCCAGGGCCAGCCTGAACTGGTCATCATTTTTCTGACCAGGTGAGGCGCCAGCCTGCACTACCGGTGCAGTTTCTCCAGACATTTTCCCGTACCGCTCGCAGGCCCATGCGGCCCGCAGTTCGTGATAACCCCTGATGCCGAATTCGTGAAAGACTTTTCGAGCCCGATGGACTTCCCCATCATTGACCAGATCATCAAAGCTTTCGTCAGGCCTGAGCAGGTTCTGCCCACCTAACCGATTTCTGACTTGGACAGCTTCTCGAAGGGCAACCAGGCCACATTCACTGACCGGTACCCAGCGTTCAACTTCCTTGCCCCGGCCACCCTTCGTGCCTTCTCGGACATCGATCTGCCCACGTTCCCTGGCCTGACGTTGCCAGTCAGCCGGGTTGGCGAGAATCGCCTCGCGGAGACGTATTCCGAAACTGCGGCATAGCAGGACGATGACGGCGGCCCGGTGCAGATTCTTCTGCCGCAAGCGATCAACCAGGCGGTCAATATCTGCCCAGTCCATGCCGTCAGGCGCCCTGATGCGCACAATCTGTCGTTTGCCGACCCAGGTTGCCGGGGACTCGATACGGATGGCCTTATCCTGGCGCAGCGCTTCCAGTGTGATGTTGGCCGAGACGATCAGGTTCTGGGCATAGCTGACGGCCAAGGTTTCATCTTCGACCCGATCTGCCAACTCGGCGGCATAGCGTTCCAACAGCAATTGATCGATGTTGGAAGCATCGTTGATGCCATGGTTGGATCTTGCCCAGTGACAGAATTGCCGCCAGCGTTGGGCATGGCTGGCCACTGTGCCGAAATGGCCTCGGCCATAGATATCCTTGAGGGCCTGGTGGCCGGCCCAGTCCATCTGCTTGCCAAAGCCGAAATTGCGTTGTGTGGTGAACTTGCTCATGAATGGTCCTGTTCCGTTCCTGGGGTTGATCGATGACTGGACGCCGGCCACGGGAAGCAAGAATCGAAGCGGGATGCAGATCATGCACACCCACCGATCATCCGGGGCCCAGTCGCACTCCGATCCCCGCCACCCGTTGGTGAGTGTTGAACCGGCTTCAGCCGGTCGCTGCGGAGTGCTGGTCGTCGATCACGACCGGGATGAGGCTATTTGGGGCAGGCCTCGTGCCCATAGATTCATGCGCACACCATCGCGGAAGGCTTGCGCCCGGCGGGAGGATGGTTGTCGGCACGGCAGCCGACGGTGCGGTGAGAAGTCTGTTTCACGCTGATGCTCTCGTCGCGGGGATGGCAGATTGCCTGGCCTGCTGGCCACCGGAATTCGGCGGCCCCCGTTGTCTTAAACGTTGAGCGTGAGTTTTAGTTGTGGTTTTAGTGCAGTGGCAGGAGGTCTGCCAGAGCGTTCAAAGGCCCATGGTTACTGGGTATATGAGATTTTTCTATCGCTTCCCGTCTCTTTGACGGCCAGGATGGAAAATAAAAACCGCAGAAGCGGTCGTTACCATGAAATGCAGGGACGAGCAAAGGCGCTATCACTGCCTGAATGGACGAGAACTCTCTTGAGTCCTGCGATCCGACGGTCGCCGATGTCGGCTGCCGTTTTGAAATGTGACGCACCGGAATCCGATGACGCCACTCTTGAATGCTGTTTGTTTTGCGTGGCCAGCTACCACTTCGGCCGCGAGGCATGACGCGTCACGGTTGATGGAGCGAACGATATCGACCTGAAAATCAGGTGTCAAGCGAGGTTTCGGCACATAGACGGAATGCTCGGGATAGTCAGTGACACTGCGGGAATGACAGGGACAACGAGGGGCGATATCCGAGACGAATTATTTTGTTGTCAGGCACTGCAGTTTTGCAACAGTGCCTGTCAGCGAAGCAACCGAACTACTTGATATTGGGGCCATTCAGCAAGTCGCCCCCGTCCTGCTGGTTTTCAGAGTTCCGATAGCCCATCGCCCGATAACCGCGCTGCCGTTTGTCCCACATCCGAAGTAGCGCCGGGTGTCCTGTATCCACGAAATCAATGATCCGGACATCAGTCTTGGTGGCGTGCTCGCGGTGGAGTCGGCCGGCATATTGCTGCAGGGTTCCCTTCCACGAGATTGGCATCGCCAGTACCAAGGTATCGAGGGCCGGGTGGTCGAACCCCTCTCCGACCAGCTTTCCGGTCGCGATCAGGACGCGCGGCGCCTCGGGCGGTAGTTGATCAAGCTCAGCGATCATGGTGGCCCGTTGTTTCTTCGACATCCGGCCGTGCAGCACAAACGGCGACGGCACCTGTCCATCCAGGGCGGCCAGAATTGCGTCAAGGTGTTCCGTGCGTTCGGTCAGAACGAGAACTTTCCGGCCTTGCCGGTAGGCATCCCGGACTTCGACGGCAATGGCGTCGGTCCGCGCCCGGTCATTGGCAAGATGTCGGAACACATCCTGAATGCCAGCCTCGGGCGGTAAATCAATACGCGTAAAGAGTGATCGCGGCTCCACGACCAGATCGTGTGGGGCGTTGACCGGCTTGGCCGCCGTGTAGCGGATTGGTCCGCACTGCATGAAGATGATCGGCTGCTGGCCGTCGCGACGAATCGGCGTAGCGGTCAGGCCAAGCACGTATTTGGCCTTCACCACTTTAAGAATTGCGTCGAATGAGGTAGCGCCAATATGGTGGCACTCGTCGATGATGACGTGGCCGTAGTTCTCGACGACAGGGTTGATCTCGCCCTGCCGTGACAACGACTGCATCACGGCGATATCTATCTTCCCGGTCGGCTTGGCCTTGCCGCCGCCAATGGTGCCAACCACGCCCTTGCCAACACCCATGAAGGATTGCAGACGTTCCTGCCATTGCTTGAGCAGTTCGGTGCGATGCACCAGAACCAGCGTATTGACACCACGCCGGGCGATCATCGCCGCCGCCGTTACCGTCTTGCCAAAAGCGGTCGGAGCGCAGAGCACGCCGGCATCATGATCGAGCATTCCCGTTACTGCGACCTCCTGATCCGGACGTAGGGTGCCGGCGAAACCGACATCCAAAGCGACACCGGCGTACCGCTCATCAATTAAATTGCAAGCAGTCCCGTTGTCCCGCAACAGATCCCGAGCCGCATCGAGGCAGCCTCGCGGAAGGGCAATGTGATTGGGGTAGTTCTCGGCGCAACCGATCACGCGCGGTTCGTCCCAGACCGAGAAGTGCATCGCCTGTTTCTTGTAGAACTCCGGGTTCTGAAACGCCGCCAAGCGGATCAGTCGATTGGCCAGTGCCTGCGGCAGTTGCGCTTTCTCGAAATAGACGAGATTGGCGAGTGTTACTGTCAGCGACTTCGGCATCGGGCCGGCCAGTTTCTTGAGGGCTGATCGCTTCCACGGCTCCTTCAAGTCCTCATCGTCGATGAATGTCACATCGAGTGGATGAGCATGGCCCGTCGCCCTGAATATAGTTGGTTCAATGTCGTGTGCCGCCATCGGCTCGATGGTCGACAGAAATCCCCATTGATCCTGGTAGGGGCGCAGATCGGCATCGACGAATACGCTGCACCCGTTCTCGCGCGGATACTTCTGCAAGGGCAGCGCGATCAGATTGCCGAAGCCACCTTTGGGCAAGGAATCCTGGTTTGGGAATAGCCGATCATAGGATTCGAGCTTCAGTTGCCGGGTGCGGGCACAGGTGTGGCTGATGATCGCGGTGCCGAGGCGACGGGCATCGCGGGCTGAAACCTTGCTGGCGAAAAACACCCAGGCGTGTGCGCCCTTGCCTGACCGAGAAATTTCCAATACCGCCGGTACCCCCAGTTCTTCGCAGGACTGCGTGAATGCACGCGCATCGTCACGCCACTCTGCCTCGTCGAAATCGACCGCCAAGAAGTAGCAACTGTCGTCCTCCAGCAAGGGATACACCCCGACCGTGTGCTCGCCGGCCAGGTGGTCGTAGATCACCGCATCCGACAGCGGTATCAGCAGGCGTTTGCCGCAGTCGCCGCATTTGATGCGGGGCTTTTCGCAGACACCGGCAAGCCATTCGTTGGCGCAGGCCGGCGAATATCCGGTCTTGCTAGTGGTTTTGCTTTCCCAACGGACCGGATACACATCGGCACGTCCCCGAAACAGGCGGCGGAACAGTGCGACCTTCTCGCCGGTTGTGAGTCGCGAGGGCTCAGGTTCTGGAACCAGCACTGCCGGCGAGTGCGGTAAGCGCCATTCGATGCCGTGGGATTCCAGCAGCGAGATCAGGCGGGCATTCTCCAACTGCAATGCGGTAAGTTGATCATCCTGCACGGATCCAGTTCTCCGACGACGTTCCACAGGGTTGTCTAGCAATTGGCAGACGGTGATCTTATCAGAACAGCGGATAACACGCAAAATATATTGATTTATTGCGCCTATAGCGCATAATATGAATATATTTTCAGCGCTCGAGGTGAATAAAATGTTGGTCGAGTTCCGCATCAAGAACTTCCGCAGCTTGCGTGACGAGCAGGTGCTTAGCCTTGTTGCATCCAAGGACAAGACCCTGCAGGACAGTCACACGCTCGCCACTAGCCTCAAGGCCGCGCCCAATCTGCTGAGGAGTGCCGCCGTCTACGGCGCCAACGCTAGCGGCAAGTCCAATCTCATCAAAGGGCTTCAGTACATGCGCGGCGTGGTGATGGAGTCGGCCACTGTCATCCAGCCCGGTCAGACCTATGCTGTGCAACCTTTCCGGCTCGATGCCGAGTCTGCCAGCCAACCAACCGAGTTCGAAGTCACCTTCATCCTGGACGGGGTGCGATATCAATATGGCTTTGCCATGACGCATCAGCGCATTGTGCGTGAACACTTGCTGGTCTACAAAGCCTTCAAGCCACAGCGCTGGTTCGAACGTATTTTTGATACCAAGACCGGCAAGGACGAGTACGACTTCGGCCCCGGCCTCAAGGGTCCCAAGAATCTGTGGGAAAGCGCCACCCGGCCAAATGCTCTGTTCCTGTCGATGGCAGTACAACTCAACAGCGAAGCACTGCGGCCCGTGTTCGACTGGTTCGCCAATGGCCTGGTGATCTTTAACGAACAGGCCCAGCTCAGCCCGCAGGTGTCGATCCAGATGCTCAAGCAAGCCGAAGGCCGCAAGCAGATTTGCGACTTCCTTACCGCCGCCGACATCAGCATTGCCGACATTGAGGTCGTCACGCGCAAGGTGCCGGGGCAAGCTGTCCATTTTGACCTGGTGGCCGGCAAGACAGAGTTGCGTGCCGAGGATATGGAAGAGCACCAGCTACGCTTCTCTCACGTCACAGAACAAGGCCGAGCCGTGTTCGACCTGATGGACGAATCCAATGGCACGCGTAATCTGCTGTTTCTCACCGGGCCGGTGCTGGACATCCTGACGAAGGGGCTGACACTGGTCATCGATGAGCTCGACACCAGCCTGCACACCCTGCTGGTACGCGAACTCGTGCGCCTGTTCCACCGGCCCGAGGCCAATACCGGCGGCGCGCAGCTCATCTTCACCACTCACGACACCTCGCTGCTCGACGCCCCGGATCTGTTTCGCCGCGACCAGGTCTGGTTTGTCGAGAAGGATCGGGAGCAGGCGTCCACGCTCGTAGCTCTGTCCGAATTCAGCCCGCGCAAGAATGAAGCCCTGGAGCGTGGTTATCTGATCGGCCGCTACGGAGGCGTGCCTTTCCTCCACTCGGACCTGGGGGTGAGGCACTGATGGCGCGTGACAACTCCCCTTGGGAGCGCCAGCGCAAGCAGCTTGAACGCAAGCTGAATCGGCGCGCCAGTTATGACCGCATCCTGATCGTTTCCGAAGGAAGCAAGACGGAGCCCAACTACTTCAGGGAAATCCGCGCCGCCAAACGGCTACACACTGCCAATGTCGAGGTCCAGCCCAGCGAGATGGGGACGTCACCGATCCAGGTGGTCAAATATGCCAGGGAACTGTTCGAGAACGGCGACCGGCATAAGCACATCCAGCCCCGTGCTTTTGAGCAGGTCTACGCCGTGTTCGACCGCGATGACCATGCCAGCTACTTCGATGCGTTGAATCTCGCCGCGTCACTCGATGGCAATCTCAGGAACGACAACAAACAGCACGTCATCTTCAAAGCCATTGCTTCAGTGCCGAGCTTCGAACTTTGGCTGCTGCTGCACTACGAGGACATTCAGGCGCCACTGCATCGAGACGAAGTGATACAGCGGTTGAAGCAGTATTTCCCAGGTTATGAAAAAGGCGCGGCAGGCACGTTCGCCACAACGCGGCAACACTTGGACGTGGCTACGCTGCGCGCGGGGCGACTGGCAACCATGGCCACCGCCTATGACGATCCAGAGCCATTTACTGCAATCGCCGAATTGGTGTTATTGCTGACCAACCTCCGCAATATGTAGGCGATTGTCCCGATGTGAAGTCAGTCATGGCGCGGGAAGCCAGCGCGCATTTTCACTTCAACTTCGCCACCGCCACGGCAATCGCCGCCGCCCGGCTGATCCCCTTCCCACGCGCCCAGTCATCCAGCCGATCCAGAACGACCGGATCGATCGACACGGTGATGGCGCATTTCTTTCCCGCCCGCTTGATCGACTTCCTTCCATCCGGTGCCTGGTCGATGAAATCGTCAATGTCGGCCGCCAAAGGCGATACATCAGGTTTCCGTAGTTTCGCCATCGGTTCACCGTCATCCTTCCATTGTTTCACCGCTGACCTCACTGTACGGCCAACCGAATACCGATGCGGCCAGACAGCGGTATTCATGGGCTGCCTTCTCATCGCGGCTCGGGTATTCGAGGATCGAACAGCCCAGTGCCGCAAGCATCGCGACGGCCTTCCGACGAATCACCGGCGCATCGACATAGCCAACCCCCGGCGGCAGTGATCCGGCGGTCTCGGCATTGTCCCTGCCGGTCGGATCAGCCATGCACAGGAACACCGAGGCCGAGATGTCACGAGTAGCGCGTGCCTGGGCCAGCAAGCCGGTCATGTCGTTCAATGCCCAGAGATCGAAGGATCTCGGCTGCAATGGAATCAGCACATGATCGGCCAGCACCAGGGCGGCACGTAGTGCCGTGGAATCACGACCGCCGGCATCGATGACGATGTCGGTATAGCGCTCCCTGGCCAGATTGACTTGCTGCCGCAATGCCTGGCCATCGGCGTAATGGACGCAGGGAATCTTCGGATCCACCTCGCGGCCTGAAAGGGCTGCCATCAAGGTACCCTGGCGATCGCCATCGACGGCGAGGACATCACGACCATGGAGCTTGCAGGCAATCGCCAGATTAAGAGCAGTGGTGGTTTTGCCGACGCCACCCTTGGTATTGAGGATTGCCAGAATCATGATGGCGTTTCTCCGTCATCTTGGGGTTGGTTTGCCGTCGTTTCACCATTGCCGGAAATTTTCCGGGACGATCCCGACCTGCCATAGGGAAGTTTCAGGTCGCGCAAACGCTCTCTGGCGACTTCCCGATCTGTCACGGGTTGTGCCTTGGCGGCTTTCTCGGCTTCCTCGGCCTGACGGCGCTCCATTACCTTGAGAAATGCGCGCCACTGATCGAGACACAACATGTCTTCCGCGCTGGGGCCGATTTCTTGAAGACGTTTTCTGACGCGGGTTCGCCATGCCGACGGGTTCATGATCGGCTTGTTGGCCTTCATGGCCTGCCAGTACGCTGCTTCGATCAGTTCTTCGAGGTCCACCACCACCGGTTCTGGTGTTGATTCCGGTACGGCCGGCTTTCTGGAGGAGGTAGGTGGTGGTGGTAAGTTCTTCTGTTTCTGTATAGGTGGTATATCCCCCACTTCGCCACCGGTGGCAAAACCGCGCGAGGGTTCACCACCGATGGTTTTTGCCATCGGTGGTGAACTGGGGGTTGGTTGCAAAGGTTCATCGGTGAAGACCTTTTCCCAGTGGATCTTGCCGTTCATCAACTGCACCCGTTGCTGCCGGTAATAGCAGGCCGCTTCGAGTTCACTCCGGATGGATTTCCACATGGTCTCGGTCATGCCGAGAGCAACCTGCATCTGCCGGATGTAGAGGATCCAATCGGCTGGCCGTCCGACAATCCAGGCCATGACGGCACGGGCCTTGAGGCTGATTCGCTTGTCTTGCAGGAGGTCATCGGGTACGGCCGACCATGCACGTCGCTTGATGATTTTGACGGGATCATTGCTCATGGGCGGCTCCTACGGTTTGTGTCAGCTTGCGCGGACGGCCGGGACCGCGTCGTTTCGGCGTGGCAGGCGCGACGGCGGCCAAGGAAACGGACTCTTCGTTTCCGGTGAGGCGCATCAGGTCGCGGACGAGGACGCGCTGGTGGCCGGCGACGATGGTCAGCGGCAACGGATAGGCATTGCGATAGATGAGGTTGCGGGCAGTCTTCTTGGCACCCTGCAGGGTGCGGCTGTAACCGACGAGGTACAAGGCTTCGCCGGGATGGATAGCCAGGCGGCCGCCGAAATCGATGGTGTTCATGTTCGTCTCCGATGAAAACGCGGGAGACATGCGATTTTTTGAGCCCGTCAGCCTGGACGGTCAGCGGGCAGTTCCCGCGATTGGACTGGGCGTCGCGCCAGGCTTATTGCCGGGCAATCGAGACAGGCTGGGGCAGCAGGCGGGAAGCCAGGCACAGGTGGTGTAGCCCGAGCGACGCGAAGCAGGCCTGCAGGCTTGCCAAAGTAATGTGTCGAACAGCGACAGTTTTCACGTGGTCGATGCCAGTGGCGCGATGCTGTACTTGTTTGCCTTCGGCACGGGCCATTACGCCGGTAGCAGTAATCACATTGACGGACTTTCGAATTGCTCTCGCAGCGCTCGCGGCGCCTTGTCGCAGGTACAGTCCCGCAGCAAACGTGAGTTCGAGGATGATAAGTTCGGCCCCCTTGTCGAAAATGACAAATACAGTGGCCGCCAGCGCGACGTAGAGCCAGATTTTTAGCTCGTCGTGTCGTTCAGTCGCCGATGTGCAGCATAAGAGGGAAAATACGTCCATAAACGGCAGTCTATAGAACTGCTTCGCTCCTCCGACGGCGAAAAGCGCACACGGCGGCCGCATTTCAAAAATGCAGGAACTTGATTTACTGATAGAGGCCTGCACCTGCCCTGGCCTGTTAAAGGATCGCCATCTACGCCCGCTTCGGCTTCTTCTTCGCAAGTTTGTCGGCCAGCCGTTCAGCCTGCAGATGTGTATATCGCTTCAGCATCTGCAATGTCTTGTGTCCCGACACGGCGGCCAACTCGAGCACTGAAAAGTCCCCCCTTTCCGCCAAGCGAGAGAGGGCTTCGTGACGAAGATCATGGAATGTGAAGTTCTTGATTTTCGCGCGATCGCAGGCGTAACTGAATGCGTGATACAGCGTGAGCCGTTCAACTGGCAAAACCTTGCCCGTCGTGCTTCGCGGCAACTTATCCAGAAGTTCCAGCGCGGCGGGTGACAGAGGAACAGCGCGAGGCTCTTCGTTCTTGATTTTTTCGGGGTCAAGCAGGAGTATCAGCTTGCGTTTTCGATCAACCTGACTCCAAGTCAGGCCCAGCAGTTCCCCTTGTCGCATTGCCGTCTCGACGGCCAACTGGACCGCCGACCATAGCCATGGGTTCCTGGATTTTTTGCACTCGTTGGTGAATGCGGTCCACTCATCGGCAGAGAGACGACGATCCCGACCGACGCTGTCCAATGGCTTTCTGATTTTTTCGACAGGATTACCTCTGGGCAACGTGATGCCCTTTTCATTCTGGGCAAAACCCAGAACTTTCGAGAGCATGTAAATTTCCTTCCTGACGGTGCTATCACTGACGCTCGGCCGATCTGCCGTCCCCTTGATGCGTTCATCGCGAAACTTGGCCACCAGCTTCTGATCGATGGCTGCCAGACTGTATTCACCCAGCACATCATCAAGGCGCGCGAGCTGATAGCGCCAGGCTTCCTTTTCATCCTGTCTGACCCGGTAATGGTGAGGCGCAAATTCGGTCTTGAAATCCTTGATCAGATCGCGCAACGTGGTCCGCTCCGCATCAGAGGCTGACTGATATACACCACGCTCCATCCCTGCTTCGATCTGCTTGGCCCAAGCATCGGCCTCGGTTTTGGTGCGGAATGACTTGGACTCGGTAGGCCACCCCTTTTTCCTCACCCTTGCTTGCCAAACCTCTCCGGATTTTTCCAACTTGATGAGTGAGGAGCCAGCCCACGCTTCGGCAGCTGCCTTGTCCTCAAAGTATCGAGTCTGCTCGGCCCCTTTCTTGTTGCGGACCGTCGCGTGCCAATATTCTCTGCGAGTGATGTATGCCATTCGTACTGCCCCGAATTTGCCCCGAATGGCGGAAATATTACCAGCAATTTCCCATACAACCATTGCAAACACTGGCTATACAGCCACTTAAATAACCTGCCTGGAAAGCGTGTGTGGGTTCATAGCCCACCGCGGGTTCGAATCCCGCCCTCTCCGCCAGAACAAAGTCCGGGCACAGTTTTCGTTGTGTGAAACTCAACCCCGATTAGCCAGTCGCAATTGCTCCGTAAGGCTTTCGGTGGCATTCAGAACCAATTTGCGTGTTCTGTGACGGCTGGACTTTTCTGCGGCGTTCAAGGGGTCTGGTGGTGGTGCTGACTTGTGGCGACCTACCTCGTAAAGCGGTCGCGGCGGGCCATTGCGGGATCGCCGCCACTCGGAAACAAACACCTTACCCTGGGCCACGAGAGCCTTCAGGTAGCCGGCATTTTTGGCCGTATTGGGCGACAGTCCGGCCAACCGGGCGGCTTGCCGATAATCCAATGGGCCAGAACGCTCGATCACTTCGAGCAAGCGCAACATCCCGGGGGCCTCGCGTGTCTGAGAGGTCATCTGCGGACGCGGATAGTCCTTGCAGCACCCCACCGAATATTGCGGTATTGCAAATACCCCCACGGTATTGCGACGCCAACCGGAAATATAGATCAGGCCAAGCTCTTTCATATGCCGCAGGTAACCACCGCCAGACAAGGTGGTTGCCGCCACATAAGCCTTTTCTGCAATCTCTTCACGGCTGAGGCCGGCGTGCCGACTCAATGCCGCAAGAATCCGCTTATAGGCCGGCGGCAGTGGGCCATATCCGGGCGGTAAGGGATCTCTGGTGTCGATGTTTGGCTCCGTGCGAGCTTCCATGTTTTTAGGTTTTACAGTCCATCAGCGATGCTGCCTGAAAACTTGCCGTCTTGCCAGCGCAGACTTTTGTCGTCTCGCGCAACGGGACTGGATTCGCTGCAAGGCGAACCCAGCCTATGCGCCATGAATCGTCTTACTTCTTCTTTGCAGCTTTCTTGCCAGCCACAGCGGCCTTGAAGGTAGCGCCGGCACTGAACTTCGGCACGGTCGTTGCAGCGATCTTCAGGGCTTCGCCGGTCTTCGGGTTCTTGCCGGTACGGGCGGCGCGCTTGCTAGGCTTGAAGCTGCCGAAACCGATCAGGGCAACATCATCACCCTTGGCAACGGTTTTGACGATGGTTTCAACCACAGCGTTGATAGCTTTTTCGGCATCCACCTTGGTCATGTCGGCAGACTTGGCAACGGCTTCGACGAGTTCGGATTTGTTCATGGTTTTGGGATTCCCCTGTAGATAAGTTGAAGATGATCGAACTAACGACTGGATGGCAGCAATCTTCCTGTCCTTAGGCAGTCGCATTAGGTGCCAGTTCGGCCCGTAATGCTTCCGGTCGCAAACTGACAGGGACAGATGCTACCAAGCGCAAGGGTTTATGGGAACGGGTATAGCGCAACACGGGTATAGCGCGCCATGTCGCGCTGGCGGGACGAAAAAGCGTCGATTTTCGGCGACAATAGCGAAATGAATCTTTTTCTTGCCGTTCTCATGCCCTTTCTCGGCGCCGTGCTGGTGGCCTTGGCGTCGCGGCGCGGCCGGGCGTTTGCGGCCTGGTGCACCGGCGGTGTCGCGCTACTGTCCCTGTTCCTGCTCCTGCCGGCGATGGCGGCGAGTTTCGACGGCACCACCACGATCCAGCGCCTGACATGGATCCCTGCCGCCGGTCTCGATCTGGCCTTCCGCCTCGACGGCCTCGGCTTGCTGTTCGCCCTGCTGATCCTCGGCATCGGCCTGCTGGTAATCCTTTACGCCCACTACTACCTGTCGGCAGAGGACAGTCTCGGCCGCCTTTACGCCTACCTGCTGCTGTTCATGGGCTCGATGCTGGGTGTGGTGCTCTCCGAAAACCTGATCCAGTTGCTGATCTTCTGGGAGCTGACCAGCCTCTCCTCCTTCCTGCTGATTGCCTATTGGCGCAAGCGTGAAGCCGCACGGCGGGGCGCGCGACTGGCGCTGACGATCACCGGTGCGGGCGGACTCGCCCTGCTGGCCGGGTTCCTGCTGCTGGGCGAGATGGTCGGCAGTTACGATTTGTCCGTCGTGCTGGCCAGCGGCGACATCATTCGCGCCCACCCGCTCTATGTGCCGACGCTGGTGCTGATCCTGCTCGGCGCCTTTACCAAGTCGGCGCAGTTCCCCTTCCATTTCTGGCTGCCGCACGCCATGGCGGCGCCGACGCCGGTATCGGCCTATCTGCACTCGGCAACGATGGTGAAGGCCGGCGTCTTCCTGCTGGCGCGGCTGTTCCCGGCGCTATCCGGCACGCCCGAATGGACCTGGCTGGTCGGCGGGGTCGGCGTGGCGACGCTGCTGGTCGGTGCGGTGGTTGCCTTGTTCAAGCACGACCTGAAAGGCCTGCTGGCTTATTCAACGATCAGCCATCTCGGCCTGATTACCGCGCTGTTCGGTATCGGTACGCCGCTGGCGGCCGTGGCGGGTGTGTTCCACATCATCAACCATGCCATCTTCAAGGCCGGCCTGTTCATGGCCGCCGGCATCATTGACCACGAGTGCGGCACGCGCGACATGCGGCGCATCAACGGGATGTGGCACTACATGCCGCACACGGCGGTGCTGGCCATGGTGGCTTCGGCGGCGATGGCCGGCGTGCCGCTGCTCAACGGCTTCCTGTCCAAGGAAATGTTTTTCGCCGAAGCGCATGCCGCGGCGGCGGATTGGCGCGTCGGCATCTTCCTGCCGGCCGCAGTGACGGTCGCCGGCATCTTTGCCGTCGCCTATTCGCTGCGCTTCATCCACGACGTGTTTTTCAACGGCGAGCCGATCGACCTGCCCAAGACCCCACACGAGCCACCGCGCTGGATGAAGGTGCCGGTCGAAATCATCGTCGTCCTCTGCGTGCTGGTCGGCATCTTCCCGGCACAAACGGTGGAACCGCTGCTGGCGGTGGCGGCCAGTGCGGTGTTGCAAGGGCCGCTGCCCGAGCACAACCTGGCGCTCTGGCATGGCTTTAACCCAGCGCTGTGGATGAGCGTGATCGCGCTGATCGGCGGTGTGCTGTTGTACCTTGGCCGCAAGCCGCTGTTTGTGTTGCATGACCGCCTCAGCGGCCGGCTCGATGCTCGGGCCATTTACGAACACGGACTGAGGACGATCATTGACTTCGCCCGGCGCGTACTCATGCGTCTGGAAGCGATCGGCCTGCAGCACCAGGCCGCCGTGCTGATTCTGGCGGCGCTGATCCTTGGCAGCGCCGGCATGCTGGGCGCGGCATCGCCGCTCACTGGCTCGCGGTCGCTGTTGCCGGTCGATGGCGTCAGCCTACTGGCCGTGCTGACGCTGATCGGCGCTACGCTGGCCGTCACCGTGCTGCATCGCCAGCGGCTTACCGCGCTGATCATCGTCGGCGCGGTCGGCCTCATCGTCGCGCTGGCCTTCATCAAGTTCTCGGCACCCGACTTGGCGCTGACGCAACTGTCGGTCGAAGTCGTCACCATCGTCCTGCTGCTGCTGGCGCTCTACTTCCTGCCGCCGGAAACCCCGGCGGAATCCTCGAAAAGTCGGCGCTGGCGGGACGGCACCCTTGCCGTGCTGGCCGGCGGCGGCGCGGCGGCCCTCGCCTGGGCGGTGCTGACGCGCCCGGCCAATTCCATCGCCGGCTGGTTCCTCGACAACAGCGTGACAGGCGGTGGCGGCACCAACGTGGTGAACGTCATCCTCGTCGACTTCCGTGGCTTCGACACCTTCGGCGAGATCACCGTGCTGGCCATCGCCGCACTCGGCATCTTCGCCCTGCTGGAAAACCTGCGCCTCATCGCCCCCCGCCGCGACGTCGCCGGCCGGCGCTGGGACAGCGACGTACATCCGCTGATCATGGCCACCTTCGCCCGCCTGCTGCTGCCGCTGGCGCTGCTGGTATCGGTATTCATCTTCGTGCGCGGCCACAATCTGCCGGGCGGCGGCTTCATCGCTGGCCTGATCACCGCCATCGCCCTGATCATGCAATACCTCGCCAACGGCGTGACGTGGACCCACGCGCGCCTGCCGGCACATACCCATCCGTGGATTGCCGCCGGTCTCGTCATCGCCCTGCTCACCGGCGTGGCGAGCTGGCTGTTCGGCCGGCCCTTCCTCACCTCGGCTTTCGGTCACCCCAGCTTGCCGCTGATCGGCGAATTGCCGCTGGCCTCGGCGATGGCCTTCGACCTCGGCGTTTATCTGGTCGTCGTCGGCGCGACGCTGCTGATCCTCATCAACCTCGGCATGGCGCACTCAGTGAGCCATGAAGATGAGCACGCCAAGGAGGGGCCATGGAAGCCCTGATCGCCCTGTCCATCGGCGTGCTGACCGGCTGCGGCGTCTATCTCGCCCTGCGCGCGCGCACCTTCCCCGTGGTATTGGGGCTCACCTTGCTCTCCTATGCGGTGAATCTCTTTCTATTCGCCACCGGCCGGCTGGCGATTGGGCAGCCGCCGGTGATTGGCGGCGGCAGTTATACCGACCCGCTGCCACAGGCGCTGGTGCTCACCGCCATCGTCATCGGCTTCGCCATGACCGCCTTCGTCATCATGCTGGCGCTGCGCGCGCGTGCTGAGCTAGGCAATGACCACGTGGACGGAGAACATTCTTGAGCGACCACCCCGCCCACCTTGTGATCCTACCCGTCCTCGCGCCCTTCGTCGCGGCCGTACTATTGCTCGCCCTGCGCGATCTGCCGATGGCGGCGCGGCGCTGGATCGCGACGCTTTCGGTGCTGGTGCAAATCGCCATCGCCGTCGCGCTGCTGATGACCGTGGCGGGCGGCGAGATCCTTGTTTATCGCCTCGGCGACTGGCCGGCGCCGTGGGGCATCGTGCTGGTGGCCGACCGGCTGGCGGCCTGGCTGATGCTCACCACCACCCTGCTGGCGCTGTTTGCGGTGATTTATGCCGGCGATGGCACCGACCGGCAGGGGCGACATTTCCACGTCCTGTTCCAGATGCAGTTGTTCGGCATCGCCATGGCCTTCCTCACCGGTGACCTGTTCAACCTGTTCGTCGCGTTCGAGATCCTGCTGATCGCCTCCTACGGCCTGCTGCTGCACGGCGGCGGCCCGGCGCGGGTACGCGGCGGCCTGCATTACGTCATCCTCAATCTGATTGGCTCGACGCTGTTCCTATTCGCTGCCGGCCTCATCTACGCCAGCCTCGGTACGCTCAACATGGCCGACATTGCGCGCCAGGCAGCCACGGTCGCGCCGGAAAATCTCGGCCTCGCGCGCGCTGGCGGGCTGCTGCTGTTTGCCGTGTTCGCACTCAAGGCGGCGCTGCTGCCGCTGTTCCTCTGGCTGCCCGGCGCTTATGCCAACACCACGGCGCCGGTGGCCGCGCTGTTCGCCATCATGACCAAGGTGGGCGCGTATGCGCTGCTGCGCGCCGACACGCTGCTATTCGGGCCGGATTCCGGCGCGCTCGCTGGCCTGTACGAAGCCTGGCGTCTGCCGCTGGCGCTGGCCACGCTGGCCGCCGGCATGATCGGCGCGCTGGCGGCACCGAACCTCGCGCGGATGGCCGCCTGGCTGGTGATCGCCTCGGTGGGTTTGCTGCTGACCGCTTTCTCGGCAGACACCGCCGGCATTGCCGCCGGCCTCTATTACCTGCCGCACAGCACCTTCGCCGCCGCGCTGCTGTTCCTGCTGGCCGAAGCGTTCAAACGCCGCCGTCCCGTCAGCGCCGACTTTTTCAGGTCGGAACGCGACATGCCGCGCCATGCCCTGTGGGGCGGGCTGTTCTTCTTCGCCGCCGTGGCCGCCACCGGCCTGCCGCCGCTCTCCGGTTTTCTCGCCAAGTTCATGATCTTGCGCGCGGCGTCGGATGCCCCGGCGATTATCTGGGTGGCGATCTTGCTCGCCGCGCTGGTCGGCACCGTCGCCCTGGCGCGCGCCGGTAGCGCGCTGTTCTTCAGTACCCGCACCGTCGAGTCGCTGCCGCCCGGCGCACCGGCCCTGCTGGTCGATCAGCACCCCGGCGAAGCGGCTGATCCGCCCACAGGGCCGCGCGAGCTGACCGCCATCCTCGGTCTGGTCGGCCTGATCCTCGCGCTGACCCTCGCGGCCGGCCCGGCGGCGAACTTCGCTGACACCATCGCGCTGCAGTTGTCCGCGCCCGAGTTGTATATCCACGCCGTGCTCGGCGGGAGCGAAGAATGAAACGCTGGCTGCCGCATCCGCTACTGACACCCGTGCTGGCCATCGTCTGGCTGCTGCTCAACAACACGCTGGAACCCGCACACATCCTGCTCGGCCTGCTGCTGGGCTGGGCCATTCCGCGCTTCACGCTGCCCTTCTGGCCCGAGCGCGTGCGCTTTTATTCGCCGCGCGCGGCGGGGCGTTTTGCGGCTGTCTTCCTGTATGACGTGGTGATCGCCAATCTCGCCGTCGCCCGCCTGATCCTCGCCGGACCGCGCCATCTGCGCCCCTGCTTCGTCAGCGTGCCGCTCGATCTCACCAACGACCTGGCCATCAGCCTGCTGGCCAACACCATCTGTCTGACACCAGGCACCGTATCGGCGCAGTTGTCGGCAGACCGGCGACAACTGTTGATACATGCACTGGATTGCGCTGACCCGCAGGCGCTGGTCGCCACCATCAAGACGCGCTTCGAAGCGCCGCTCAAGGAGATACTGGAATGCTAAATTTCGCCCTGACCCTCGCCTTTGCGCTCGTCGCCACCGCCTTCGCCATGAGCTTCTTCAGGCTGATCAAGGGCCCCAGCGCGCCAGACCGCATCCTGGCCCTCGACACCCTCTACATCAACGCCATCGCGCTGCTGGTGCTGTTCGGCATCCAACTCGCGAGTCCGCTTTATTTCGAGGCAGCCTTGCTGATTGCATTGATGGGCTTCGTCGGCACCGTGGCGCTGGCCAAGTTCCTGCTGCGCGGCGACATCATCGAGTGAGCCTGCCATGAGCCCAACCACCGAAGTCCTGCTGTCCCTGCTCATCCTCGCCGGCGCGGCGTTTACCTTTATCGGCTCGCTGGGTCTGGTACGCTTCAAAGATTTCTACACGCGCCTGCACGGTCCGACCAAGGCGACCACCCTCGGCGTCGGGTGCCTGCTGGCCGCCTCGTCGATTTTTTTTAGCATCACCGGCGAGGGCTTGAGCCTGCACGAGATACTGGTCAGCCTGTTCCTGTTCATCACTGCGCCGATATCGGCACATTTATTGGCCAAGACCGCTCTGCACCAAGGCCTGCCGCTCGGATTCAACATCACCAGGCAACACGACACAGACATACCCCGCATGCCCATCAAGGACTCTTGATCTGCGACACTTTCAGGCTGTGAAATGTTTGCGTAACTAACAAACACTTAATAATCAAATTATTACGCAACACATGCTACTCCCACTCAATTATCAACGAGCCTATGAACCCCGCATGAATACTGGGTTCCGCACGTTTCACCCCCGCTGATACCGTCACTGATACCGTCAAAAAAAGGACGCTTAGTATTCATGCGGGTTTCCGGGCGATTGTGGAAAAACAACCTTTCGCGGACGTTCGCCGACATTCGGAAAATCGACGAATTATCCATGTCACGAATGTAGCAGACATCGAGCATGTTTTGTGACGGTATCAGCGAGAAAATGGCCATCATTTGATACCGTCAGAATCCTCTGAAGCCCAGTGTTGGCAAGGGTTTTCAGAATTCGCTACATGCTTCATGCGAGGTCCGTGGTCAATCATAGTTACCAAAGTCCTCATATCAGCCTGACTTCCCTCTCGCCACCACGTTTCGAGTACCTGATAGTCGCGTCGAGTTTCTCAAGCTCAACTTTCGCGGGCTTGCTGTTGTATCCCTCGATCTTGAGCAATGACAGATCGGCGGCCAACGTTGCTTCTGTGCTATCCAGATACCAGCACTTCTCAGGCGCTGCCCAGCGATAGCCCCTCGCCTTCAGGCGATCCTTGTTGTCAAAGGGACTGTTTCTGGCCCAGATACGATACCCAGCCACATTTGCCGATTTCGTCAGCGCCGCAAATGCCGACATACCCGTGGTTTGCAAAGGCATCTGCAACACTTCGAGCAATGCAAGACAATCCGCCTCTGCCCGATGGGCCTCATGGAAATACCCCATTACGTTGAGGATGTAATCCAGCTTTGCCGACCCATAGCCTTCAAGGGACCAAGGAATTTCCTTGAAAGAGCATCCCCACGCTACGTTCGCGAAAATTGGCAACCGACGCTCAAGAAACTGCCTGTCAAATGCAGCGTTGTGTGCCACCACCAAGGTGACGTTTCCAAGCATGCTGGCCACGCGCTGATCATCGATTCGCTTACCCACCACCATCGCATCGGTGATGCCGTGAATTTGCGTGACTTCGGGAGGTATGGGATGACTTGGCTGCTCCAGCGCATCGTAGGTATCGACGACACGCAAGGCGTACCCGGTTGCCGTGTCGTATTCGAAAACAACCATGCCGATCTCGATGATCTCGTCGGCGGAGGGATCGGTACCGGTAGTCTCCGTATCAACCACGACCCCGCGTGCGATGGCGCCCTTGGCTTGAACAGAAAACTCCGTTCGCGGTTTCAAGCGACGCAACACCCGATAGTCCGGATGGGATTCCACCTGCTTGGCCAGAGATTCGATGTCCTGTGTTTCGCTCGTCATTGCATTTACTTCGATGAGTACTGATGGGTTGGTGACTATACGAGACTATGCTCGCCAGGAGGCTCACCAGATGAGCGTCGAGTAAATCACACCCAAGAAAATCTGCCACCCGAAATACGCCCTTGCAGGGCGCGTTTCAAAAGCATGAGCCGCCATGCGCTTGTTACGATCCTCTCGTCACTTCATGGAGCAACAGATGAGCACCAAGATTCTCGAGAGTAGCTTGGCTACACTCTCCAGCCGGTATGGCGGCACACTGCTGCCGCTCTCAATGGCCGCCCAGGAAATAGGTATCCAGCTAAGAACCGCACACAACCAAATCAGCAAAGGCGTCTTCCCGATCCCAACCATCCTGAGGGACCGCCGACGTTATGTGCTCGCTGAGGATCTGGCCAACTACATCGACAACCTGCGACAAACACGTAGGGGTTCCACACCCTGCCACCGATAGTTTCAATTTCAGATCAGGCGGTCAATTCAGCAAGCCTGGCCGCGACCTCACGCTTGCCTGCCTTACGGAGAACGGCAATCGCAGAGAGTTGCGGTTCACGAGGTTTTGACGATCCAGCTTCCCAGTTGTAAATCGTCTGAACCGAGACACGTAACAGCTTGGCTGTTTCCGGCCCCGACAAGTCCAGTCGTTCGCGCAGGGTACGAAAACCTTTTGCACTGAACCGAATGCCGGCGTTGCCCTCTGGCGTGGATGCCGGAGTACTTGGGCGAGGTACGCCACCTGACTTCCGAATTTTGGTCAAGGATTGCTCCGCAGCGACAAGTCTCCGTTTCAGATCGGCAATATCGGATCGATAACGGGCCACCGCTTTCTTCAGCTGAGCTGTTTCATTACGAACTTCCTTGCGGGCGATGCGCGAAACTTCATCTTTGAGTGCAGTTACGATATTCGACACGTGACGGGTCCTCGTTCAATGGCCGGTTGAGCCAACATGCCAATCTATCAGATCGACTCCAAAAATATCCTTCTGCCATCCGGGCGGATATTGAGGTCAGGTCGTTGGTAGTGATTTCAGTCTGTCGACAACTTCAGCGGAAAGCTCACGCGAATTGATCAGATCGGCAAGGGGCACATGGAGGGATGCCAATGCATCGACCAGAAACTCCTGGCGCTCGGCAATCACCGGAAGGATCTTTGTCCGGATGAAATCACGCTCGACAGGTAGCAATCGCTCATCACCGATGACCTTGGAAATGGCATCAGGCAAGGCGTTATTCATGCGCGACAGGACGCCACGTACCAAACGCGGTGCGACTCTCGCCTCATAAGCCAGCGCATCCCAATGAATGCCTTCGACCCATCCAGGTTTGTTCTCGCCGGCAATACTCATCGACATTGTGGCGCGCGGCAAATAGGCTTCGACACACAGCATGTCGTAGAAGGGAGCCACCTCGGCTTTCTGCCCACGCAGCAGGAAGGCGATGTTCTTCGCATGCGCGTCGAGGTTGCCGATCAGGTAATTGAAAGCCACCCACTGAATGACTGCATTGACGGCAACGGCTGGCCGGTCGATGAAGGGTCCCAGCAGCACCTCGAACAGGTGATGGAGACCCAATCCGCCCTCGCTCTCATATTTCCGTGACGGCGATACCCCAAGCGCCTGACATAAATCGATCTGGTGCAGCCGCTTGATGGGAGAAGCGCCCTCCCCTTTTTGGGGTTTCGGCCGATTGCGATCGAAGCGCTCAATGATGTAAAGCGGTTCCGGCAAGTGCCGTAGCGACACCTGCGGTACGGGCACCTTGAGTTCGTCCGCCAGCCGCATACAGAAGAATTCGTTGGCCGGACAAAAGGGGAAATCCGCGCTGGCATTCTCGGGTTTGACGATGTGCGTGGAGGCTGCAGTGCCCTCCGGAAGAAACATCACGCCATCGGGATCGATCCGCAAGCCAAGCTTCTCTTGTGCCCCAGCCAGTGACATGCGGATGTCGTCCCAAGACGCCATCAAGGGCAAATTGCGCTTACGCGATTCCTCGATCTTCGCCTGCAGGTCTTCCTGTGAGAGTGGCACCAGCACCTCGCCGGGAATCTCGCCGTCGGGATTGACCGATACGAGAGACAAGGCGCCGGCCGTGTCCTGGCCGTGCCGCACGAGGAATGCCCAACTGTCACGGGGATCGATCCGATCACGAAAAGCAATGAGTTCCCGCAACCGACCCTCTGGCAACAGGTTCTCGAAGAACCACTCCACGGGCCGATATTCGCCCGCATCCTGGTAGTCGCGAATCGTTAATGGGAATCCGGGGGCGAGTGGATGCTGCATCCATTCGGGAGCATAGGCAAACGCCCACCGGCCTTCGGTGACATCGAGGGTACCGATCCATGCGCCATCGGACAGCACACGCAATTGGCTCATGCCACACCCTCGCTATCGGGCGCCATCGGTAATCGCAAGCGAACATCGATGCCGAAGCGCTGGCAAACGGTCAGAACCTTGCCGATCTGTGCCGTCGCTTTACCCTGCTCAAGTCCATTGAGAAACGGTAGACTGACGTTGCACAGGGCGGCGGCATCCCGTTGCGTCAGCCCCGATTCTTTCCGAACCCGGCGGAGGGTGTCTCCCAGTTCCCGGATCGAGGAAATACTGACTTCACGGGTCATGGCTCCCTCCAAAAGATAAACGACCGTTGAATTTTGCCTTGCCTAAAGGATCAGTGCAAGAGAAAATAAACGATCGTTTATTATTTAATCTGCTCGTCGCGGACGTTCTGCAACGCTGGAAGCTACCTCGCGCTCTTGCCCTCCTTGGCAACCATGTCCCTGAAAGCGACACCGGGGGTGAACTTCGGCACAGTCGTCGCCTGGATTTTGATAGGGGCTCCAGTCTTCGGGTTCTTGCCGACACGGGCGGCACGAGCAGCCGGTTTGAAGGTTCCAAAGCCTGCGATCGTCACTTTCTTGCCTTGGGTCACCGCAGTCACCACTTCATTGACCAGAATATCAATTGCACGGCACGCAGTAAATCTCGTCAGGTTGGACTTGGTGGCCAATGCTTCGATCAGCTCTAATTTGTTCATGGATTACTTTTCCTACTTGGGGTTGTCGATAAATATTCTTGCTACAACGCTGGTGGCTACCGTGGAAGAACGCGCGAGGCGGCATCCAGGTCGATACCTTCCGTCGGCGGACGCCCATCCCTACACAGGTTGATTTCGTAGCGAATGGCAAACGGGATGGCGCTTCCTTGCTGGGTTGGCACCCCCTCCTGGATCAGGGTTGCCTCCAGTCGGGCACATCCCGCTGTCGGAAAACGCTTCAAGGTTCTGACTTTGACCATGACCGGCTCAGACGAACGGGTCTGAGCCTTGAAAAACTCGGCCATGCTGCCATCCAGCATCCCTTCAGCCATCCCGTTGGGCGTATCGATTGCCGTCAGCAGGTGCTGCTTTAGATCAGCGGCAAGAACATCGGCGCTCGACAGGAGCGCAAAGAAACAAAGGGCCATCGCAGATCGCATCATCGGTTGTAGTAGCTATTCACACGCTGTTGCACGGTGGTTTGGACGTTCTGTCCGAAGGACGACACATCCGGCATTCGGACGCTGGATGCCACTTCCTGAATGAACTCGCTCATGTCGATCCGGGAGAAATCCAGTTGCTCAAATTCGGCGGTGGTAAAACCTGAGCAATCTGGGTTCTCGCCACTGCCCCAGGTCTTGCCTACCTGTCCCCTGCCCTGCTCATTGATGATCTTGGCCAGACGGGAGTTGAAGCAGCAGTAAGACTGAGTCTGTTCGATGCAGGTCTTGATGATGGGGATACGCGATGAGCAGTAGGAGCCCACAAAGACACACAGGTTGGCATCCCGGTGCATCCCCAGCATTTGTTCGGATTGTTCGCAGGACAGCAATTCGGACAGGAGTTGGAGCGCTACGGCTGCCGCCAGTGAATACGGATCGAAGTAAAAATTGAAGCTGCCGAGCGATCCCAGCGAATAGATCGGTCCCCCCAACAGGCCGCTACTGACCGTACCGGTCGAAAGAGTCAGTCCGTAAAACGTAAAGGACGGTTGGAAGTTCGTCGGAGTGAACAGCACCTCCGAGGAAATCATGGCCTGCGCACCGGCTTCGACATAGCTGGTGAACTCTGGGTACATGAAGTCGAACATGTACTTGCTGCCTGCATTGATGGCGAGTTGGCCGCCAATCATCACGCCCTGCATGGCGGTGGCCATCAGATTGTGATTGGAACGCGCCGCACCGCCACCACCCTTCTTGCAGCAATCGACCAGGCCGAAGAGCTTCTTCCGGCATCGCTCTCCCACCCCTTTGAACAGCCGCAGATCCTCCCCATAGACCCCAGCCTCCCGAGCGGCTTCCATCGACGCCATGGCACGTCCGAAGTCCTGATCTGCCGGATTGCTGGTATCAAAGCAGTTGGTTCCTCCCTGGCAGAAAGACCGCTGGTCACAAACGGTTTGCTGGGTCTGTGTTGCGGGTGAGGTCTGGCATGAGTACGTTCGCTCGCTCATGTCGCAGCCTCCCGTAGGCAAGGGGTCGATGCATTGCGAGGAAACCGGCGTGCAACCACGATCGATCAACGGTTGGCAATCGTTCGTCAGCGTTGCTCCGGCACAGGTGTAGTCCTCGGTACGCGACCAGCAGGAGTCACCCGCGCTTTGCGCCCCGCTCGGCAATGGAGACACCGTCGTCAGGCAAACCTGCAGGCCATTGATTGTCTTGCAGGGAGTGCTATCGGTACATGTGGTTGCGGCATGGACACAATTTGCGCTGTCAGCATACGACGTGCATTGACTGGTATCCAGCGTGTTGGACGTGATCGTGTAGGACGTATTGAGTTCGACGACGGTCGGTGTCGAGGTCGATGCGGTGACGTTGGTGCATTGATAGCGCCGGGTATATTGGTTGCAGGAGCCATCGAAGGCCGTGCTGTCGCAGGTAGCGCTGACTTGAGTGCAGCCTTGCGTCACCTTAATGGCCGCGCAGTAGTCGATGTGGTTATCGGCAATACAGGAGTAATCATCCTGATAACGCCAGCAGGTGGCCGTGGAATTCAATCCCCCCGCCGGTGACGTGACACCTGCCAGGCACACGGTCGCCCCACTCGAATCGAGCTTGCAGGGCGTGGAATCAACGCAGGTATGCGCCGACAGTCGGCATCGGGAATTCTGCGCATAGGACGTACATTGGCTCGTATTGGCCGTATCCGTTACCAGGGTGTAGGTGTTGTCGAGCCTCACCGTATTCGTGGGGGTTCCCTGACTGGTGCCACAGCGAAAAGTCTTGGTGTAGGTATTGCATGTGCCGTTGAACGCGGTATCGCTGCACACCGAACTCGTCTGACCGCACCCTGCCGCCGTCAATGCCGAGCAGTAGTCGATGGAGTTGGGCTTGATGCAGGTGTAGTTGTCCTGAAATTCCCAGCAGCCCCCGACATCCGCCAGCGTGACGACCACACCTGAAATTGTCTTGCTCGCCGAGGTATCGACACAGGTCGAACTCTCCAGTCGACAATCGCCCGCCCACGCGACAGGGCTCAGACCAAAGAGGACGGCGATGAGCAGAAGCAGCAATCTCATCAGCGTGCTCGCTGTTGCAGGGTGGCGCACTCATTCGAGGTCCAGCTGCTGACCGTCTTGGACATTGGTAATTGCAAGGGCGCCCCCGTCCCTGTCCCGCCGGATGAATTGCAGCCAGAACTGACGTTACGCATCGAAGGGGTGCAGGTCGTGGAACTGCAACTGACGCTGAAGTAAACATACAGGTTGCAGCCAAACCCGAGATTGCTGACGTAGTAGTCCGTCACCGACTGTCCTGGCGCCACCGCCACGGGGAAGCGGCCATAGCTGCCGTCCCAGGGATAGCCGATCCAGTTGTAGTCGTAGCGATTGACCCCGTCGTAGGACCGATAGGGTTCCACTGAATAGGAACGGCCATCACTTCCACAGAAAATGTTCATAGCCATGTACGGGTCGTAGCAATAACTACAATCCATGAAAGCAGTTCGGCCCAGCCAAGCTCCTGGCGTGCATTGACCAAATCCGACGGTCGCCGAGACACCGCGGCGGCAACTCAATGTCTCGTAGCCCTGAACGGTCTGGTTGCACTGGTAGTTGTAGCTCGTACTCACCGCGATCTGTTGGCCGATATAGCAACTGGCGTTGCTCAGGGTCTGCATCTGCTCGACACATTGATACAGGTGATGCTGATCGACACTGATCTGGCGCGCGGTCGAACAATAGTTGCTGGTGACGGGGCGATATTCGGTACAGATCTCGGTCGAGAACACCGCCGGGGTTGTTTGGGTAACGACACGGCACTGCTCGGTCGCCGCGCCGATATTGACGCCGGGGAGTTGAATGGCCGGATTGGCGGCAATTGCGTTGTTCCGGGTGATCAGGGGATCGGTGGCGCGATCAATCGAGAATGCTGGGCGCACGCTCGGGTTGCGCGCAACAAAATTGACCGCATCACACTCCTGTCGCCGAAATGCGTCCGTATCCGGTGTCTGGCTGGAACAGTCCATGACTTTGGTCACGCCCGGCCCCGAGAGTTGCCCCATGCCCCCCTGAAACAGGCCGGCTTGGCTGGTGGCTTGCCCGTAGCCGGGAACAACGGCCGTCGCGTTTGTCGTGCCGATCCCCTGCTGCGCTCCACCGATGGCTCCGGACCCCAATGAGCGTCCGTCACTGAAAGCGGTTGAGGCATCGTAGCCTTGCGCAATGGCTGTCCCGGCGAACAGGACACACGCCAGCAAGATCAAATTGCGCATGCTCACGGACGGCGCTCCTCCAGCTTTGATGCAAAGCGCCTGGCGACTTCCGACCATGCGGGGGCCTGACGCTCGATGAGATCGAGCGCATAGCCCTGGCTGACATCACCATCGACTTTCACGAAACTGGACGGCGATGCACAGCCATCTGTGCCGATCCGCGTTGCCTGCGACGCATTCGCCAAGACCAGTGCCGGCACCTGCGTTACCTTGAATTGTGTGAAGGCTGGCGGATGGATGATGGCGGTCACATGACGCTTACCGATAAGCTGGGCGACCTCTTCCCCCATCCGTGTCAGCGAATTGCCCTTCAGTCCGCGTAAGACCAGCACCGCCCCGGTTCGCTCGGACTCGGCGACGATGCGTTCCAGTGAAGGCCTGGGAATCGAGAAGGAAACGAACACCATCAGTTCCGGCCCGCGATCGGATGACGCCGGCTTTGAAATTGGCAAGGAACGAAAGGATTCGGCCATCTGGCCAATGTCAGATTGTCTAGCCAGTGGCATCGGCAAACGTTCGATCCGCGGTACGACAGGCAACGACGGCAGGTTGCCCGGCTGGCTGCCGTCAGACCCCATGGCATCACGCATCCGTTGCTGCGCCTGACGGATATCAAAATCGCTCGGCAATCCCGCTTGTGCCCATGCGACGCAGGCGCAACAGGAGAGAGCGGCAGACACGATCCAATGTTTCCTGTTCCGCATAGTCAAAATGCTCCCTGGCAGCAGTTCCGCTTGCGGAACACCATGTAGGCGAAATCCTCGCCCTCGAAGGGATACTCCTTGCCGGCACCCCAGAGAATCGTCGAGCGCCCCAGTGGCTGGCAGCACTTCCCGGCAATCTTCTCTGTCTGGGGAATCGGATACAGCATCTGGTACTTGTAATTGGTCTTGTCCATGATGGGCTGCGGGTAGTAACCGCACAGGCCATCCTCACCCGAGGCGGCCCACATCAAACCCTCGCGGTGCATCTTGGCGATCAGCCGCGTCATTTCGAGGCTGGAGGCCTGCACGCCACCGATATGCGCCTGCACATTGCCATTCAGGGGATACAGGCTTCCCTGGCAACCAGCACACCAGAACAAGGTGTTTGACGGAAATCCCACCGTCGCGGCGACGCAATCGGCCGCGCACGCCGCGCGTGCCGGCAAAGTGCCGAAGAGCGCCACGTCGGGGTTGAAAATGAAGGTCAGCTCGTCGTCATTCCACATCGGATCGAGCTCGGTGAGATACGCCACATCGAACGAGCTTTGCTCCAGGCAGGCGTTATCGAAAATCGCCTCCAGCCAGAAAATGACCGGATCGACATACCAATGGACCTGATAGAAGGACGACGTGGAGGTGCTGTCCTGACTGAAGCGGGAACCTCGCGGCGCATCGAAGCCGGGATTGAGTTCGATCCCGCCAAGGCTGGTCATGCAGAACGGTCGCCTCACCACATCCACCCGTCGGACCGGCTCCCAGAAACTCACCTTGAATCCGACACGAAGCTGGGATGGACACATGCAGACGGCCGACCCGCCGGGGTTCGGTGTGTCCTCCTGGTCTAGCGACAGCAAATCCATGCCACCAAAGCGCAAGGGCATCATGCAGCTCCAGCAGATGTCGGTTATGGGATTGGCAAATCTTCCCGTGCAGGTCGCTGTGGCCCCTGCCCCGGCAGGCATCAGCAGTAACCACACCATCACGGCAGTCAGCAGGGCGTTAGGGACGAACTTCATCGATTCGCAACCGCTTGCCGTCCTGGCTCACAATGGCCGGGACCTGTTGAATCCCGAGCCGCTTTACCAGCGTGCCGCCTTGATCGAAGTAGACAGGACGCTTCCAGCTTCGCATCAATTTGAGGGGTTGGCCGCCCACCAGAATCGGTTTGGTACCTGCCCCTGCACTACCCAGCGCTTGCTTGGCGAACGCGACCTGCCGCGCATCTCCGCCATCGAAAAACACCAGACGTTTTGAGAGTGAGACCAGTTCCAGAGGATTGACCTGGGTACCCTTGGCGAACAATAGCTTCCCTGCGTTATCCCGAATATCGCGGGCCAGCACCATCGCCGGATTCACATGAAAAGTTCTCGGCAATTGGGTCGGCCGGATGCCTGCGATGGATTTGGGAGACTCGATCCCTTGAACGACCCGATCCCGATACTCCGACTGCTTTCGCGCAAGCTCCCCGGTTCGGGCCATCCGATCCAGTCTGGACTTGATGACCTCGATCAGATCCGGTTCGGCAATTTCATAGGTCGGCCCCACAGTCCCAATATCCGCCGCCAAAACAGGAAGTGAAGAGGCCGCAATCGACAACAGCAGTGACAAACCAGGAATCCGCATGGGGGGCGATTCTGGTGTTGCAGGCCGCTCTGCGGATTTTGAAATGCGGCTTTTTTGGTCGCATTTCGATGCTCCACTGGAGCATCAATCGAAGTCGAACTTATTCTGGAAGCTCGATGGCCTGGATCAACTCTGGTCCCTCATTGCCTGCACGATTTACGGACAAGCTGACAGGCACGGCATTCATTGTTTCATCCGCAGCAGACTTGAGCATTGGGGTCAGAACACTCCGGTCATTGTTGCCGGGATCAAGCCACGTACCGATGTCATTTTCGCTGAGAATGACGGGCATCCGATCATGGATCGGGGTCATGACGCCATTGGGCTCGGTGGTGATGACACAAGCTGTGATGAGGTTGGTACCATCTGGAGCAACCCATTTGGCCAGTAGTCCAGCCATGGCAAAGTAGGCATTCTCCTCCGTCGGCCGAATGTACCAAGGCTGCTTGAATGCCTTGCCGTTTCTGGATACTGCCTGCCACTCGAAGTAACCGCTGGCAGGGATGATGCAGCGATGTCGGGTAAAGCTGGATCGAAAGGATGGCTTGTCAGCGACAGTCTCAGCACGGGCATTGTTCAGCTTTGCGCCAATGGAGGAATCCTTGGCCCAGGAGGGGACCAAACCCCATCGGACGATCTGACCGACGAGCCCGATCTCCGGTCGCTGACGGATGACAGGTATATCGCTTTGTGGTGCGATGTTGAACCGTGGCGAGAAATCAGGACAATCCTGCAGGCCGAAATATGTGGAAAGATCGGATGGGGTACCGCTCAGCACGTAGCGACCACACATGGTGACGTATCGACCTAATACACGACCGGGATATCTGAACTTCCCTCGTCGGACTCGGCTTTGGGATACGAATCGATCAGTTCCCCGTCCAGCCGCCAATATTGCCCGAGCACTACAGAGAGTTCTTGGATATTGATGAATGGATTGGTGATGTCATAGGAAGTCGGGTAAGGATGACCAACGACAAAACCATCCTCCATCGCGGCTACACATAAACCTACAACACGAGCTGCATCCCTGCCGCCGACATCGCCTGTCTCAAAATCAATATCGAAGTCGATGGGAGTGTCGGCTGAGCTGAATGGCACCAACAGGAAGCTGGACTTAGGCATGCAACTTAGATCGTGGCATGGATGGTAGTCGATAAGAATGCGTCAAAAGTCATCGTCCTGCGAGCGCCACCTAGCGGCCCATGATACGCCAGCGGAAGCGAGTGCCGGGTTCGATGCCAATGGCTCGCTCGCTTCCGTCATGGTAGGCGCGCAATAAAACGAGTTCATCGAATGCGGTAGTCCTCTTGCGATCTTTACCATAGGTATATTTCAAACGAGCCCCATCAGACTCGAGCGCTGTAAGCCCCCAGACAGTGGCATCGCTTCTACCCTGCCCAATCTTTGAAATGCTGCACCGGAAGAAACCCCGCTTGCCGGTCATCGTGAGTATTCCCCAACGCGGCCAGAATTCCACCAGAGCCGCCATTTGCGACCCGACGCCGAAAACTTGTTCACGCTCTGAATGAATATCCTTCAGGGTTTTGCCCAGCGTCCGGGTAGTGCAAATGGTGATGTTTTTCTCTGATACCGGGATTCCTTCCTCGAAGCTTGTTGACGGTCCGAAACATAGTATGGAATGAACCGGAACATGCCCTGAGAACAGGCGTTTGACCACTTTCCAGTTTTCGCTGGTGTTGAATTCCTCAGCGATCAGCCGATCCACCTTGTGTTTGAACTTCAAGGCCGGATTCGGTATGACTTTTTCTTGCCGACCTGCGGACAGCCGAATCTGTCGATCTAGCATGGAGAATTCGCCAAACTTCCCGCCGAGGCGTTTCATCTCGATGAAGTAAATGCCGGAGTCCGTGCAACAGATGGCATCGAACTCCCCGACATTCCCAGGTGCCACGCGCTCGACAACCTTGATTTGCCTTCTCGAAGCCTTCGCAACATTTGCAAGGATTTTGAGCCCGGCATCCTCCGTGTTCGCGCCTTTCACATCGCGCTCGTCGGCATCGAAATTTACGCTCTCAATACCCAGCATGACAATATCCTTACGAATGTTCAATGTTAGCAATGTGCTGCGGTGGTAGTGTACTGTCCCCCCCGCCAACCAGAGACAGAACCCAAGAAGCGGCTGACGCTGGATATTCCGGCCGGGCTGCATGCGCGTATCAAAGCGGCGTGCGCGATGCGGGGGACGAAGATGGTGGATGAGATTCTGGGGATGCTGGAGGATCGGTATTCTCAGGGCAGTAGTTGAGGTGGCTTCGGTATGCTCTTTTCAAACTCTTTAAAAATATGTTAGTCGTAGTTATCTTTCCATTGCTGGGCGCAGTCCAGCATCCATGCATTCCCACTGCCCTGTGTCCCATGCAAGCTCGAATGCATCCTTATCCGACAAGGTCTCGTCCAAGCGGAATTTACTCAGCGCCTTGGCTGCGCGCTCATTGTCGAGCCGGTACCAGGTATCTTCGATATCGAGCTGGTCCAGCAGCCAATCTCTAGCACAGTCGTAGTCAGACAGAATCTTTCGCATGATGTTGCTCACCATGGATGCAGAACGTCCATCGTCGCAAAGTCCTGATTCCCCCAATTCCCCCCGGCGAAACTGATGGAATTCACACACTTCCTCCAGATCGGCCTGCGCCTCATCACTGGCTATTGATTGCATGTAGTCGGCCAAGGCAGTGGTGCATGCTTGGGAAGGCATTCCATTCGCGAAGGAATGATGCTGATCTACGGAGAGGTCATATCGGAAATCAGCGGTTTCAGAAATCGACAGTTCTGCGGTGGACAGGCTTTGCCCAGCAGCATCCCGGATGGACACGATATGTCTCGCTCCTGACCAGCATGAGTCGGTATAAACCCGAACACAATGCTTAAGCTGCATTCCTTCGGCAATCAATTGGCTATTGCTGGTCAGCGACACGATCGTCAGGTCACCGCAGACATGAGGCAAACCCGGCAAAGCTGGCCACTCGTCCGGGACCGATGTATCCAGTGGCAGGCTGTTTGCCGGGTTGTTTATTTCCTTGTGCCAGCAATTCACCTGCCGCAGGATTTCTTTTGCTGGGTAACGCATCATCAATGCATCTCGAACGGTCCGGCGAGCACGGGACTTCACGTATGCGGAACTGACAACCTCCCCGCCTGCACCAGTTGCACACCACAAGCCGGCGTAATCCAGATAATCATCGATGCCATCCAAAAGTTCCAAATTGTGGCCGATCCAACGTACGATCTGTGTTTCGCCCGCCGCCATCAGGCCAGCCACGATATGTGTCGCCAGGTCTTCTGAGTATTTCGGCGAATCGATTATCCGACTGCGCTCTCCCTCTGCCCAGCGCAGCAGATTCTCAAAGAGTTGCCACTTGTTGCCATCACGCGGACGCTTGTCGGGAGTAATCTTGTCCAAGGCTCGCAAGAGAAGTACTAGATTGACAGGGCCAGCATCATCGCCAGGCTTTACACCGCGCAATGCACGAATGCTTCCTTTGGTCACCCCCGCCAACCGCGACAGCGAGCTGATCAGCGGCTCGCCTTTGTCGATGACCGACTGTAATGTGTGAAGGACAGGATCGCGGGGGGTATGAAATGAATTGATCACGGCAGCTGCGACGATAGGGAAGTCATTCATCGCTTGAAGCCGATTGCGCCTCACCATAGGATCCTGATGGAGGATCCAGTACTGGCAAGAGTCAGAAGAACTAGACATAGGTTGCTCGCTGGCGGGTGATATGGTTACCGCGATGGCTAGGCCCCGGATACAGCGACTGGGATTTCGCCCTTGACATTGCTGTTCATCGCTAATTCGGTTGCCCTTTGGATTCACCTTCGACAACCAATTTCAGGTAGGGATGACTCAGCGGCTTCTTGGTTTTGTTCCCTGGCGAAATGGCAAGAAGGATGATCGAGGCAGTGCCTGGAGGCAGAGTGTTACTTTTGGGGTTCACACTGATGAATAGCGAGCCAGGCACCTTCCGGCGCAAGGCGTCCGACAAGGCTTGGTAGCGTGTCATGTCCAGTCCGTTGCAGTGCACCGCGACAAGGGCGTCACGCTGGGTGCCTGCCGGGTATGGAAAGGCCGAACTGACGGCATCCTCAATATCATTGAGGCTATGTGAAATACCGAACGTCGCGCTTACCGGGCATTGAGCAGGTAATTCGGCAAAGTCGGCTTCATCGAAGTCCGCTACATTCGATCCAGACAGGGAGGCGAAGATGTCGCGCACAAATTCAATGGGCAAGGTGTTGGCGTTGGTGTACTGCATGGATTTATCTCTCATGGTGAAATGTTCGACGGGGCGTCGGTTAAGCGCACGGCTACATAGCATGAGCAACGACATAAACCCGGTTCTGCCGCTCTGCCTTCCGGACGCGTTTCGCCAGATTGCCGGACAAGGCCCGCAAGGTTTCATGGGTGAACCCGCCATCGCAGTCCAGTGTCAGGTTGTATCCGGCATGACCGGAAAGCGCCGTCGCAACATCTGGCGAAAGCGGCTGATCCCGCACCTCCAGATAAAGCTCATGGGTGTGATGAGCCAGCGCCTGAGCGACCGGCAAGTTGATGGATGGTACCGAGACCGCGAGTGGCCTGTCGCAGTATCCCTCCGGTGGTGGCGCTCCGACCAACCCTGCTGCCGTCTGCGCTGAAATCGGCATCCCAAGCCTTAGGTGCCGGATCGGTCGGTTATCGAATGGGCATGCTCCCAGTACGATAGCGGTTTGCTCGTCTAGGGCATGAAGATCCGTCAGCATCAAGAAACCGGTGGTCATCCCGAGCAGCACCTTGGCTCCGTGCGGCGATAGACGATTCAGCCCTAGTTCGATTCCTTCTATATTCGGCATTCCGGCTGCCAGTCGCTCCAATACATCGACGCTGGCATGGGTGAAGTCCCCCAACATGAGCCATCGGGTATTGTCTCCAGAGTGCTCAAGGTAACCGCTTCCGCCAGACAGCATCCTGTCAAGGGCTTGACTATCAAGTTCCATGGACCCTTCTCCTGTTTGTTGGCTGGTTGTTGCCATATGCGCTGTCGGCGAATACTCACTAATCTTTCAGGATCAAATAACGAACCCTGTCAATTGGGCTTCCTGCAACGACGGCACCTCTTGAACCCAAGAGCTTTGCTTGGGTAATGAGCCACTCTGGACAGAAATACGTCTTGTTGGGCGCGAGTATCTTGCTAGCCTCCGGCGCTTCCGTGGAAAGGAAGTCAAATAGCGCGAATCCGCCCGGAGCGAGCGCCTTCACGGTCTGTGCGATTAGCAGTTGCGCCAATATTTCACCGTAGTGTGAAAGCAGGATCCCCCGGGAAAGCACTGCGATGTGCTTACGTCGGCACCAGGCCCCCTCGAAAACATCGTCCAAGCACCATTCCGCGTTCCGAATGCACTTCGATGCCGCGACATTCAGCATTTCTTGGCTTATGTCGATTCCGATAGATTTATCGAAATACGTGGAGAATTCGGTGAGCACGGCTCCGGTTCCACAGCCCAGATCGACTAGGCTGCCCGTCGAGCACTGTTTCTGCCGATCCAGCACCAGCCGTCTTCCCAATTCGATGAAGCGCCCGTAAGCGTCGTTGTCATTAAGGTGACCGGACTTGTCTTCCAAGTCTAAGTCCCATAGAGCGGCCTTGGAGTCCCAGCGACGGGCAATAGCGTCTATGTCACGTGTGGCATACAAGTCGGGATCGCTCTCGGGAATGCCGTAGAGATATTCAGAAAGAGACATGTTCGGCGAACGCTCCCTGAAACCTGTCGTACGTGGTGCGTAGTTCTGCAATCCCCGGATAGTCCCGCCAATGCCAACGCTCCGGATATCCGAGTTGCCTAGTGATTTCACGGCGAATGAATTGGGACGGGAAGTCCTCAGAGAAATGGACTGTGCGTGTGCCGTTTCCATGCTGAACGTATATGTAATCATCGGAATTGTCACGCAGCGAGGCGAGATCACTAAGCGAACCGATTTCATGGCCAGGAAATTGGCTAAGGAGTGGCATTAAATCCACATCCGCCGGAAAAATATTCAGATGCGCGTGATCAACGCAGCACGTAGATTTCCCCCTTCCTCGCCCAGGCCCATGTTCGAAAACAACCGGATTTGAGCCATATGCTCCACGGATTGTCGTCGTCACCTCCGATATCAGATCTTCCAATTCTGAAACTTGGCCAGTTTCAAGGTGCGCCATGCTTTTCACGTGCTTACGGGTGAGAAGCAACAACCCACCCTCCATGAACTGGCCCAACGGTGGCAAGAGCACAAACGATGTGCTCATATGCACTACCCTGTCCCTCGGCAAACCACCTGATAGTTGTTCAAAAATCGAACCGCAGTCGCCAGAGAGTTCAACGCAGAACACGCACGAACCAGAGGTCGGCTCCAGTGTGTAGCAAAACGGATCGTCGTCGGCCGGGTAAGCCCATCCCTTATCGCATAAAAGCTGCCAATCGCGCTCCAGCGCCTGCCAAGCCCTTAATCGATGAAGTGACTTGGCAAAAGGCCCATTGGCTCTCGGTTGGAACCACTCGTGGAGCGGCCCGGGGCCTTCGCCGCGAAATTCGCTCGGGACAAGGTTGCCTTGAACGCTCCCCATCCAGTGAAGACATTCGACGCCGTCAGAACATGCCAGATTCGCGACGAGACACCCGGATGGGGTTTGATTATTAAGAAGCCTGATCAACCCATCGCTTCCAAGCGATTGGATTATCGACTTCGTATAAGCACCCGGGAACCCGGGGTAGGCATCGAGCAAGAGTCCTGCATCGTCCACGATGCAGGGACGACCGAGGGATCGTGCCGCAGCGCGGGCCTTCTCCTTGATGATTTCAACCCAGTCGTCTGATTGAATTTCGTGACAGGATTGAGGCGGCGTAACCAATTCAACGCCAAGCCTTTCCAGGATTGGCTGAAAAAGCGCGTACTTCGCTAGATTGGAGGTTACGAGAGGAATGTTTTTCCGCATCATGAAATTAACCTACCAACGTATTCGACGACTTCTTCAGACGACAGGTTGTCGGTATTCACAAGTTCGACCTGAAATTGCGGCAATCCCACCTCGGCGACAGCCTCCCGCAACCAATGGTAAAAGGCAGATTCCCGTTCCCAATAATCATAATTTTGGGTTAGCTCGTCGAATACGCGCTCGGATAGTTCCTTTTCCGAGACTCGTTGCCGCAACGTTTCGGGCGATGCAGTCAGAACAACGGTTTTGTTCGGCACGCAAATGTGGCCACCCATTAACTCGAGTATCGGCATCAATTTCGCCAAGCGTTTCGGATCGTGGCCCACCTGTACCGCAAGGGTCGACCAAAGACTACGATCCAGGCATATTTTCGGTGGCGAAACTTGCCGTTGAATAAATTGCATCAGCTCGCGTTTGAGCTCCATGGAACCCGAAAAGAAATAAAAGGCAGACGCCATCCAGTCTGCATCTCGGATCATCCGCATTTTCATTTGCGGCTCCATCCATGCGTCTGGCACCCCCCGGCGAATCGTCCAGTCGGGGTGCGTTGCCCGGAGACGCTCAATGAGTGTCGTTTTCCCCACCCCGTTGCCCCCTTCGATGGCAATTAGCGGCGACGAGCCTCCCGGAAATAAATTCCGTGGTTCGCGTAGGAACAAGCCAATAGGCAGGCGAATCCGGGAGGCAGCCTTCAGACATCGGGTCGCGAGCTCGATGCTCTCGATCGGATGGTCGCTAAAGACGGTCTCTTTGCCGAGCATTATCCCCGACGCACCTTGCCACGCTGCGGTGGCGAGATCGGTCAACTCGCAACGCTGAGGCACGCCGCTTGAGGCGAAGTTTTCCAGGAATTGGGTAGCCACGATGACGGGCTTCCCTTTCGCTTTGGCAATTTCGACAAGCCTCTCTTGGATTTGCGGCATATCTTCCGGCTCGACCACCAGGCCGAGATCGCCGCGGGCGACCATGATGCCGTCCGAAGCCTGGACGATCCCCAAGCTGTTGAGGATGATTTCCCTCGTTTCCAACTTGGCCATGAATCGAACCGAATTCGGCAAAAACTCCCGCAGGGCCGCTACGGCCGAATTAAATTGCCCGACCGACGTCACCATGGAAAGCGCTATCCAGTCCGGGACGAGACCAGCGGCCTCCGCTTTGCGCAACAGCTCGACATCGGCTGATTCAAACAAGGAAAAATCGGCACTGCTATCTGGAAAGACGACCGAGTTACTGGTTTGCAACCGACCGCTTCCACGCTCAACGACGGTACGCATGAGTCCGGAGGAAAAATCCAGAACCCGCAGGACAATCCGGCCGTCAAGCGCCAAGACGCGATGACCTGGTGTGACAGCCCCTTGGAGTTTGTTCAGCCCCGGAACCCCGACATGATCGCCTGAACACTCTCCGTCGGAGTCGAAAAATGAAAGTTCGACCCCTGGCGCAACCTCCCGCGGGGAGATACGACCGAGCCTCAAGCGCTCCGACGGAAGATCGAAGAGGATTTTTACGTCAGTCCCCTTGCTTTCAGCCACCTCCCGAACGAGCAGGGCATGCGCGATATGATCCCGGTTGCGGTAGCCCGTTGGGAATCGGAACCATCCCGCTCCGGCATCAATAGCCAAGGCTATGCCTTCCGCCGTCTCCAGCGTGGGACCGATAGTGGCCATTACATCTACGGAATTTAATTCAAGATATTTCATGGTCAAAACCTTAATTACGACTTCTTTCTGAATACGTTCATTGACTTTTGGTGTAACGGGGAGGAGAAGACGAACTCGTCCTCCGGCGTTGCAATGTCGCTGCTCACGTAGCCTTCACGCTCCAAGGCGGTTGCTGTTTCCTCGAGCAGCGCGATCATTTCCGACGGCGACATATATTCGAACGATATATTGTCGCCTATGCCGCCATAGCAAAAGCTCTCGAAATCCTTCGGGTCTTTTATCCTGATACCGAAATCCTGTGGGCGGGAGTAGTAGGCAGTTCCCGGAAATGGGATCAGCTGATGGATTGATATCTCATGGGGACGCATACGTAGCATGAGATCGACAGATTTCCGCTGTTCTGCCAAGGAACCGGGAAGGCCGTAAATCCATCCGGTTTTGACCCGTATACCGGCATTGGAAGCGGATTGAACCCCGGAGAGCATCTTTTCGACGGTCGTTCGTTTGCTAGCCCGATTCAAAATCTCATCGGAGCCACTTTCTATCCCGAAATAAACCCGTCGGCAATTAGCCGACGCCATCGCCTCGGCAACGGACGAATCCATCGAGTCAGCCCTCAACTGGCCGATCCACGATGCGCTGAGGTCATTCGCGGCATATTCCTCACAAAACGTTACGATGCTTTTCTTCTTCAAAAAGAAGATGTCATCGGCGAAAAATATTTCCTTCGCGCCGAAATCCTTCTCAAGAACCGCCATTTCCCGAATAACCCGCTCGTGCCCGCAAATTGCGACACCCTTTACCAGTACAGTGCCCGTATAGTTGCAGCAGAAGGTACAGTCGTATGGGCAACCACGCGAGGCGACCATCGAATGATGACTGTATAGCTCCAGACGGTAAAGGCTGCGATCGATAATCGGCAACTCGTCGATACTCAATGGACGCGGATCTTTGGGGTTCAAGCGTACCGATCCGTTATCCGCAAACGCTATTCCTTGGATATCCGCAAGCGGACGGCCAGCGCCAAGCGCCTCTAGCAATCGGTATACGGTGTATTCGCCCTCACCGAGCACCGCAACGTCAACCCCGTCCGACAATACATCGTTGGGGAACAGATTTACGTGGATGCCGCCTGCAATAACGACCATCTCGGGATGACGGCGCTTCATTTCCGCAATTTGAAGGCGCGCCACCGGATAATTTGGGGTGATGATGGAGAACCCGACCACGTCCGGCTCAAATGAGGACACCCGCTCCCAAAGAAGGCTCTCGTCCCCTCCCTCGGCGTTTTGATCGAAAACCGCCACATCGTAGCCTCGCTCTTGAAGTATCGTACCGATAAATCCAACGCCGAGCGGGTATTCCTTATACATTTGCTTGGGATTCAGCGAGCGCGGCACTACGAATAGAATTTTTCTTATCGTCATCTTCGTGCCGGATTGAGTATGGATTCGACTCGCTCAAAATCTTTCCGATAGATATGGGCTGAGCTTATGGTGCCGGTAATTGTTCCGACCCTGATGCCGAGAGCCTCGGAAACCAGGGCGCCGAAATCGTGTACGCAGATTGCATCTGCACAGAACTTTAGATAGACGTCTTGTCCCCGCGCGAAATAACTCAGATCCAAGCGTCCATGGCGGATGAGGAAATGTATTGCATTGACGCATGGAACCTTCTTCCCTGTCGGATCGATGAATACGAATAGCGCCCGCTTCGTCGACGGCTGTTCCTTCAACAAATCTATTACGTCAGTGAGGTCTTCTCTTCCGAAGGGCCCCCGCCAGCATGATCTGTAGCTATGCCCAAATCGGTTTTTTTCGGACGTGAAAAAAACTTTGCGCATTTCGGACAATGTTTCTTTGAGTCCGTAATCCGCCAGTTCGGTAATGTCCGAAGGCTCGACCGTGAAATCCATAGTCACCGTCCTAGCCTCCCTGATCTCCAGATCGGTGTCATCGCCGTGCTCCATAACAAGCCGGAGAAGATTTTTCCAAGTTTCGCTCAGTGGTCTGGCTATTTGGCCGGTTGCACCCAAATTACTTCTCCCTAATCAGGTCGTTAAACAGAAATTCGGCCAAGTCGGATGCCATTCCAGAAACTTCCCACGGTTCGCCCGTTAGCGGTCGCGTCAGTGCAATCGCCGCGCGCTCCGCAGCGACTATTTCGGGATATCCGTAGGCTATCCACCGCCCGGCCTCAGCAACGGCTTGGGCTATTAGGCTTCGATTTCCGGATACCAATGGAGCATCGGTTCCGAAAAAGACTCGCACGCGTTGAGGTACTGTCGGAGCAGGATTGAAGAGTGCGGACCTCGTGAAAGGGCACATGACCACACCTGCACCGCTATCCTCAATCAAACCAAAATCGTTAGAGTTCAGCGTATTCGCGTGGACCAGCAGCGTACGCGAATCCAATAGGGACTCCTTGGCCAGCCATTCGACGATCGACTGCCCCAAGCGGGATTTTCCGATTCTGGTTCGTGCCTCGGATTCCCCTGCATGCAGCGTAATCAGACCGCCTGGCATCGACTTGAGGAATACTCGCGCAGCTTCGGCCGCTTCGGTTCCAATCTCCCGCTCATCGGGAAGAATCATCACCGTCGGAGTCGGTCGGATATCCGATCTCCAAGAATTCCAGAGTACCGTGACTTTAGATCGCACTCCGAATGTCCCGTAAACATATTCCACATCCGCGCTTGCGTGCTTGCCACTAAAGTCGAGTACCGTCCCCACGCCCTCATCTCGCGAGTATTCGATCCATGGCTGAAGGGCATCGCGAAGCTCGTCGCCAAATAACCACTTCGTCCGACGCTCATGAGCGAGAAATCTGGGGTCGTTTGACCATTGCTCGACAGGCAGCCCACCAAGGCTCCAGTCTGAGGATAGATCGTAAAGCCCGTGGCGATGAGCATCCACGAGCGTTCCATGCCATGGACGATTAAAGTTACAACTATTCATTTGGTGTCACAGCCGACTTTCCATATTCATGGGACTAGCCAATCGCACAACTCCGACCACGATAAGAAATAGATTTGCGAGTGGCACATCGCTGATATCGCGCAGGGTCCGCATTGACTGCCGGGATAGCTGTTTAGTCCTTAAACCACTTATACAGCGCGTATACACCTCCAGCCACTGCGAGGGGTGCTGCGCAGGTTATGGCTACGCCTGTTGCCATACCGCCACCGACTACTCCCCCAATAGCAGCGAGCCCAGAGGTTATGCCTGCTGCTGACAATCCACCCACGGCACCCGCAGCCGAAACAGTTGCTACCGAACCGGCTATACCTGCACCGGCACCTAGGCCTGCCGCAATTTTTTCATCTGTTTCGACGTTGTTACTTGTGAGTGCGGCTGCTAGTGCTCCGCCAGCAAGAACTGGAGCTGCTGCAACTCCAACTCCTGCTGCCATACCACCGCCGACCAGACTTCCAAGAGCAGCCAAACCAGAAGTTATACCTGCGGCTGACAAACCTTCAACCGCCCCCAGCGTTGAGACAGCCGCTATTGATCCTGCTGTTCCAACACCACCACCAGCTGCGGTACTTGCTGCAACCTTCAAGTTTTCATCACTCATTTTGATCTCCAAATGTTTTCCGTCTAAATAAATCAAGGTGCGTACAGAGGGAATAACCGCAACCTTGGAACTACAGCACAAAGGTATTAGCACATTGCGCGCCAGGCAACCGATATGCAGACTATCTGATTGATATTAAACAAATGATGCAAATATCAATGCTGGCACTTCCTGATATTTGTACAAGGATTTTCCTGATAAGATAAGGGTATTCCTTTTGCCTTTGGTGCTCTAATGGATTTCCTTCTTGATGAAAAGAACCGGAAGTTACTAGAACTGCGGATCGACGAAGTAGCTACAGGCAATCCAGATGCGTGGCGGACCGAAACGTCGTTACCTGGCTCTCCAGATGACTTACTGACCGTTCTTAGCAGGCCACGATCGCAACCCATTCGGGTCTTCGTGCAGGATAGGGTGCTGTGCGACGCCACTCGCAAAAAGTCCGGCAAAGAACTGGTCGAGGAATATAGGGCGTACCGAATGGCGCTCTTCACGCCGACGCTAAACCGCATCACGCCGTTGGGTAACCAAGAGCGATCCTACAAACCGATGGACGAGCCCAATTCCTTCAGCGTCTTTGTCTATGGTGTATCGCCCGTTGAATCCGTTTGGATGTATCCCTCTTTGGACGAGCTAAACCGCGACTCATCGAATGGATGGAAGGTCAGCCGCCTGGAGATTGATGCCGCAAAGCGCTTAGATTGCTGGTATTACCAAGACCGCTTCCGAAAACTTCGAAGTGACCGCAATCTTTGGGGAACACCCTCCTTCGACGATCTATTCATTGTTGCCGATGAGCGGGGACAAAGGAAACCCCTTCTTGAGCGCCCGAACAAAGGGGCCTTAAGATGGCTGTCATCGGCGCAGATCAACGAACGCCTGCATGCGATCTCGAATTCGCGGATTCGCGGTGCCTGGGGGCAAGTAAATCGTGACGTTCCCCTTAAACCCGGCGATTTTCTGGTTTCGATGCTCGGCTTTACCGAGGTGAAACTAGCACGGTACGACGGTCCACCAAACAACGCGACGAGGTCCATATACCTACTTCGGTTCTCCCAGAAGCGTGACCGATCCCAGCGCGACTCAGCTGCCGTTTGGTTTGCTCTTACTTGTGATGACTTTATCGATCAGTTGCGGATGGAGCTAAGCGATAGAGTCATGAAGCCAATCACTGAGCATTTTTTTCAGGGAGACATTCGCTTACCCCCGCTTCCCGGCGGAGTTACTGCAGGAATGGCTTTCACGCTAGACGCGATGACACGTTTGGCGCTGAGCGGGGAAGACAGGGGCGAAGTCGACGCGAATCTCCAAAAGGTCGAAGATGCACTCAAGGCCGACGATGTGACGTGGCCGGGAAAGTGGTCGTGCCTCAGGCACATCGAAAGATATCGGAATTCAAGTGACAAGCCAGGAAAAGTCGTCGTACTAAGCAATGATCGGACAATCGGAAGAGATTGCGTATCCGCATTAAGAAGGGAAGGTGTTCAGGTTGTGGATTCACATCCGTTCTCAATATCAGGTAACGGACTTGAGACAGATGTAGCTAAAGAGCTTGCGATGGCTCCCGCCGTAATTTCGATTACTTCGGCGGTTACCCCCCTACAGTTCGCCTCCGAACAACTTGGGGCAGCACATGCACTCGACATTGTTGGCGAATCGCATATTTTCGCCCTATACGCAGATAAGGGTGAGGCACGAGACTTTCCAGCACGGCAATTTCTCGAGCACCTTTTCAGCGAGACGGAGCGGGATCCGGAAAGCATCGACTTGACCGATGAAACGATGACTCTGCTAGTCCAGCACGTTCGATCGATATTGGAGAATAAGGTTGTCATTACTTGCGACGAGGTAATTGACCGGCTTGCTCAATTAGACTCCCCATCAGAGCCATTTGTACGCTTTTGGCCCGTCGCCGCAAAAACTAGCATTCTTGACAGGGTTCGACCAGATCTAGTAAAGCTCTCTGGTCGCCTTAAAACCTTCGGCGTAACGAAAGAAGCTACCTCCCCGAACGTCATTTCGGAAAGAAAAAGCAGACGGATACATACCTTTGGAAAGTTCGTAACCTATGACGAGACGCTTGCGAAAAGAGTTGGCGAACTCGAGTCTGTTTACCGCAAGGCTTTGGAGCTGACCCGTAGCGAATCGTACCGGGTAATTGCTCTGCTTTTGGAGGGGGAAACTGGGTCTGGCAAAGATGAATTGATCGACTATTTGGATGCCCGGCATGCCCATTCGCCATTCGTTCGCTTCGGCGTGACAGTGGATACCCGATTCATCCTGACGCAACTTTTCGGACATGCCAAAGGCTCGTTCACCGGAGCAGATAACCGGCGTGACGGAATTTTCGGGATCGCGAAGAAGAAGCATCGGCCAGTTTTTCTAAATGAAATCAACTCCTATCCTCTGGAAGTGCAGTTCCGGCTTCTAACAGTCATCGAACACGGCGAGTTCTCCCCGTTGGGGGAGGAGGAACAAGAAACTATTGAGTATGCGGGCGTAGTTCTTGCCGCCAGCAACAAACCAGTATCGGACTTGGTTGCGGACGGATCCTTCCGGCTTGACCTTCAAATGCGGCTTGGTAGTCCCTTTTTAATTCCACCTCTCCGAGAGCACCCGCAGGACATAGAGTGTATTTTTGATCGGATCAACAGGGATTTGGCGAAGAATGAAAGAACCATGCAGATTGGACTTGACGCTTCCGCCCGCAAGCGTTTATTGAGGTATTCATGGCCAGGGAACGCGCGCGAGCTCCAAAGCTTAATTATGAGGGCGTGCCTCTTGGGCCAGTCTGTTATCGATGATGGTTTTCTTGAAGAGAATTTCCCAAAAATCTACTTTGGCGATGCCTTCAACATAAGCATCGCGGCGGCCCACGTGACGCCCATACCCGAAGAGCTCAAGTGCTTAGAGGAAATTCTTGGCATTCAAGGGATAACCCGGCAAAGGCAATATGCGATGCTTATGGAGCGCTTGAAAGCTAAAAAGACTAACACTAACGAGCTGCCGGACTGGGTGAGAAGTCGTCAACATAAGATTGAACAGTTCAAAGTCGAACTCCCTCGCGTGAATTTGTACTTAGAAAAACTTACGTCCAGACGACCTCGCCCTTGATTGTAGGGCGACAAAATACATCTCGAAAAGGAAGTTCGATGGCCCTTTTGTCAATCACATACCAATCTCATCACTAGCCCATTGACAGTGAACTGGGAATGAGTTTCGCCATCGATGTTGTCGGATATTTTAGGGGTTGAATTACGGGGTACCCGACAACCGAAAATAGACGATCCTATTCCGCTCAACGGTATTGAGGCGCTGAGGATTCAGCCGTTGTAAACCGAGTATCTGAGCACGAGAAACTTTCACTCGATTCTTCAGTATCGCCTCGACATCGCTGACGGCGATCAGCAATCCCCCCTCCTCCTCGATCGCATCAACAGATTTGCCACGGACAGACTCGATCAGGACTGAAATTACTTCGTCCAGCAGTTTCATCTTCTTTTCGATCAGTCTTTTTGCGTTCGCATCTTCCGGCTCCGCGATTTGCATGATCGCGAGCTTCGGACTGCTTTCTTCAGGCACTATCACCTTAGTTTCTGCTGCCACTTTTCGACCCGCTGGCAATTTCTTGATTGGCTCTGAGGAAATCCCAAGCAACTCGCGCAGGACAGGTTGAACGCGAATGACCTTCCAGGGGGCGCCGATTCCGACACGCACTTCCGTCACACGCCTGAATGGCTGCATGGGATCGACGACCAACCATTCGCGACTCCCGAGAGAATCCAGAACTGCCCTGCTCTCCATACCTCGGTCCTTGATGATGTCAGGCCATTTCAGGCAAAGGACACCCGTCTCATCAAGATAAGTCAGCTTTTTCCTGTCACGCCTTCCTGCCCGGAAATCCTCGGCTATCCCCTTCAGCAGTCCCCCAAGTTCATCTTCCGGAAAACTCGCCCCCGTATCCACCGATGAACTTTCGTTCGTGACCGATACCGCTTTATATACCGGTGCAACAGGATTGGTAGGAACCTCATTTGGCACCACGTTCAATGCTTCGCTGGGATTCTGATCCTGGTTTGGGAATGCGGAGGCTTGATCGTCGACCAATCGACCTGCAATGGGCACCGGCACCTGATCCAGGACAGTGGTTGGTTTTGATATACGGATGGCCGTCAGCCGGATGTGAGGAATTTTCTCAGCCAAGGGCGCTGGGGCGATCTGCCAATATCGCCCTTCCCCGCTGCCGTCCCCCTTGATCTCTGCCAGCTTCCGTTCTGTCAGCATGTCCAGGATGCTGTTGGGCGTCCTGGGCAGTCCGGGTAGTTTCTCCCGGTTGATGACCGCGGCCATTTCTTCGCCGGCGATCGGCCAGACTAGATAGAGATGGCCTTCCATGAACCAGAGTCGCGACCCAGGCACATTGACCGTCCACGTGCTTTCGCGCACGAGACGTCGCATGATGTCGAGGAGCATGCGCTCGACCGGAACGCCAATGTCGTACCCCGCGAAAACGCTACCCAGGGTTTCCATATCGCGGGCAACGCTAACCTGATCGGAACGTACCACCAAGTTGTGAATCATGTTGGTCTGGCTTGGCTGACACGCGATCGACTCCGTCATCCACAGCACCAACTCGGGATCACCGCCATAGATCCACCCCATGGTGTTGCGACCGATGATCCTTTCGGCCAGGAGTATCGACACCGAGGTATGGTCGCGACCGCGATTGGGCCGCCAGTGCAGGAAGTAGTGGTCGACCGCATTGGCACTTGCCCAGGAATACAGATCCTCGGCAAAGGGGTTCCAGGATTTTTCGCCATCCTGGCTGGTAACTTTCAGGTCCGTTATCGGTTTGCCGATGTCGTGACACAGTGCTGACAGGAAGACCGCCACATGCCAGCGCGGCTCAATCTCGCGACGGCGTCTTGGGGTCTGGTCGCCCGGCAGTAACACGCGATCGCCAAGTTGCAGGGACCAAAGAGCCACTTCGACAGCATGCCTAAACAAGCCACCCGCCCCCCTGTGATGGTGGCTTTCGCTGGCTGGCAACAGGTGCACATAGGAAGCGAGGCTGCGTAATGGGGAAAGGTAGTACTGATCGAAGATTTCCCTGGAAGCCAACCCTGACTCCTGAATCTGACCGATCAACTCCCATTGCGTCTCCAGCAATCGATCCGGCGAAGTCGCTGGCAGACCTTTCATGAATGGTGGGTAGCGAGGTATGTCCTCTTCCACCAGATTCGAGAGCATAGGGATAGGCGACGGATCGATGACGCTCCCCTCTTCTTTGCCAATGACGCGCCTCAACATCCTGAACACGGGATCAATCTCTCGGAATGGGAAGGACTTGATACGGTTTGACCGACCTAGAACAGGCGCATGGCTTGTCCAAGAACCTGATCATCGGCAACCCAGCCCGTTAGCGCATAGCGTGAGTCGAGGCTATCGGGATGATCAGCCGATACGAAATAGTGGCCCTTGGGAATTTCCCCGGTGGGTCCAGGCTTCAGCGGCACCCCGGTCGTTGAATATTCCTTGGCAAACCCCATTTCCCTGCCATCGACAAAGTAGCGCCGGTCGCTGGCCGTCACCCTAGCGCCAGGTATGCCGGTCAGACGTTTCACGAAAATACTGCCTCGTGGATAAGGCCAGTCGTTTTCCCACCGGAAGGCCACGAACTCCCCCGGGCGGGGAAAGGTTCGCTTGTCGATGAGAAAAATCGTTCCAGGCAGGCTGTCGGTCAAATTGAGCGTCAGCATGAAAACCTTGGTGAAGGCGAGATAGCCCGCCATCCACCAAAGAACGATGGGAAGTCGCCACCGGCGCCAGTGAGTGAGAGTCACAGTCATATCCAGACTTTACGGAGGCCTTGACGCTATGGATGATCGAAATGCGGACTTTCCGGCTGCATTTCAATTCCCCGAACGCTGCAAACCTTGTCAGGATCGGCCCGCTTGCAGTTTTGAGCTTGTGTGCGAAGCTGATGCGAAACCACGGAGAACACCTGATGAGTACCGCCGCAGTACAAACTTCCAATCTGATGGCATGGCTTCCCCTGGTAGCCATGCTGTTGGCTATCTCAATCCTCATCAAATGGGGAAGGCAGAACCGTCATCGCGATACCCAGCGCCTCAACCAACTCGACACTGCGCTGGCGTCGATCAGAGATCAGTTGTTTCTCGTTTCCACAGAATCGGTCCCTGAGCGTTCCATTGTCAAAACGATTGGTTTCGTGGAGGCGATGTCGGGTATCGAGGCAACTTCTGACGAGGACTACTTGCTTGCCGAACGGGAAGCCTTATTGGCACTGGGAAAGCAAGCCTTGGCGATGGGGGCAAATGCCATCGTTGGCTTGCGAAAATCCAATACGCACTACGATCAAGCGGGATCGCAATGGCGTGTTTCCCGGGTGATCTATTCCGGCACAGCGGTCGTAATGACGTAACGCCCGGATCCCGGTAATTTTGGGCAACTCCCCTTGAGCGAAGGTCTGCGGCATACGCCAAAGCACAATAGATGCCCCACTCAACCGGTGCTGGAGGCAGCTTGCCGGCAAGGTTTTTCGCCGTAAAGACCTTGCCGACAGTTACCCAGCTTTGATCGAGATCTCAGTTTGGCTGTAAATTCAGATTAAGCGCTTCTTCAGCGTAGCAAGGCGCTCCGCGTAGCCGACGCGATAGCGACCGAAGGGATGGGACATCGTGGTCCCCTGCTTGATCCACTCAGCGATGTCCCAGCCTGCCTCGATAAGGTCTGAAGCGGCGAAGACAAATTCCAGCGTATCGGTTAAAAAAGCAGGCTGATCTGCGTGAGTTCCGTAGTCATACTTGCCTGGCGTGCCGTGCACATAGAAGTTCCGGCAGTCGACCGCATGGTCAGTGACTAGCTCCAAATCGGGGAACTCTGCGCCCACAGTGTCCATAATTAGCTTCACACGGCTGCGGACTTTGCTCTTGAGGCTTGGCTTACCAATGCGGCCAAGGGCATTCAGGACACTGTCCCGCTCGGGACTTGCTGGCAAAGACCTGAATGTATTTATTGTCGCATTCTTTGCATTCAACAGTTCAGTCGGCAACGGCATGACTTTCGGGTAAGCCGTTGCGGGCATGATGTCAAACATATTTGCTGCGCCGACCAGCCGATCAATACCGTAGCGATTCTGGTGAGCCGACGAGGTAGCGTACCGTGCCCGCGGATTGCGCCACTCGTCGTGACGTTCAAGCCAACGGGCCAGGACTGTTGCGAACCTCTCGGGAGATTCACCTGCCTGTAGCGGAAGGTCTGCGGGATGAGGCTTTTGAGACTCATCATCTTTCTCCCGACGCGGCGGCAAGCACCAGTAAGCATCGAGGGTTCGCGGACGTTCATCGGTCGAAGCAGCGAGGCGGAAAACCAGTTCCACGATGTTCTGTGGCCTTCCCGCGACAACCTCCAGAAACCGCAACGTGTCGAGGACAGCCGCAATAGCCTCGTCCACGGTCTGGCCAGTAGAAAAAGTTATGCTCACGCGGATCGTGTTTTGAACATGAATCCCCTCGGGACCGGGAGAGGTGTAAGAGATACCGTGCGTTGCCGAGATCTTTCCGAGCACGGTGTCGACCGAAAAAATGTCGTGCTTGCCGGTGAAGTAAAAGAGGAGAGGATGTTCCCCAATCTCGATCATCCGGCCGCTCTCCTCGGCGTCGGCAATCCTTTCCATGTGAGGGCGTGCATTGATGACCGAGCCGAAAGCATCGAAGTCATAGAACACTGTCGGCGCGTCATCGACCGCGAAGCTGACCTCGACTATCTTTCGGTCAGCCGACGTGATGTGCTCGTCGCCGAAGAGGGCGAAGTGCGGAAAGACATTTGAGAAGTGGTAGTGTTCTTCGCCTCGAGTACCACTGCCTGGTCCCGACATCGTGATGCAGTTGATCAACGACACCTTACTCCGATCGTAAAACGTCCCGGCGATGTCCTTACATCCGTGTGTATTGAAGAACGAAGTTGAGTAGAGATCGAGCGACGTTGCACCGCCCTTGAGCGAAAGTTCACCGGGGACATCGACATCGGATGAAACACTAAACAACCCTGATTTTCGAAAGTCTTTGAACTTTTCCATGGAGGTTAGCCTTTCCGCGAAGACGAGGGTAAACAAAAGCTGGTGCAGTTCTGCCCCAACACAGCCAGCATTGTGCGAAATATTGCGAATTCGCTTAAGGCGGCATTGTGTCTGCTCACATGATGCTCTTGCTACGCATATAACCGACCACTTCTGCCGATCTAAAACCCATCGCAATCTTGGGGCAGTTCATCCCTGCCTCGTCTGATTGATAGGGGTCTCCACCATACCGGAGCATCAGATCAAAGGCCCATCCCGAGTTGCTTTCGGTCGCCAACATCAGCGGTGTCCGGCCCGGCTCAGGATAGCGGTGTGGGGCATTCGGATTCGCCCTGTGTTTCAGGAGCAATTCGACAATGCGGATCAGTTTCGGGACAGACTGTCTCCTTATCTGCTCCTCCACCATGGCCGAAGCCAACCGCTCAAATAACTCTGCATATCTAGGATTTTCAAGAAGCCTCTGAAGCTCTTCACCGTCCCCGTACACGCCTGCCAAACTGACGTTATAGCGCCGCAGAACCTCCTTTTTAACAAGGTCTGGATTGCCTGCCAACGATTGACAAATATATTGATAGAACTTACCGGGATTTCGGATCGCTCCAAACCTTTCCATCGCGTAGTAAAGCGGGGTTTGGTCGACAACATTCCCTCTCAAATCGGCAGATGCACCCATTGCCAACAACTTCTCGACGACATCGGGTTCCCCAAAGTCGACTGCGCAGAGCAAAGGGGTTAATTGCTTCTTAGCGGTAATGCTATCGAGCACAGAAGCGGTGTGTGGACATTGCAGCAACAGGTCCAAGACCCGACGGTCTCCAGTGTCGGTCGCATGCTGGATAGCGCAGAGAAGCGCCGAACCACCGGACCCATCTAATTTCTCAACCGATGCACCCAACTCCAGCAATGTCTTTACTGCTTCAAATTGATTGATTGAAGCAAAGAAGCGCAATTGAGGCCAACGCCTCACCTGACCATCCAGGAACTTGATTGAAATCACTCGATCCGGGGTGCGGCGATCAAGTTTGACCTGTGCGAGTTCATCTTCATCGAATACCAGAATCGGTAGCGGTCCTCTCTCGACACCGCCCACTATTGCTTCAGGGAATCGGCCCTGTACCGGAAACACTTGGTGAAAGTGTTGGCTGAAATGGTCAATTTCCCAATCCTCGACAACATCATCACTTCGGGGATCGGCGAACAAGCCGAATGCTACCGCCCGATGCTTGAGACGCTTTATCAGCGCCTTTTTGCGGAGATGTCCAGCCAATACCAAAGCTTCCTCCACAATCTGCTTCTGCTGAGTTCCAGCACGGTAGTTGGCCAATTCCGCCGCAGCTTCATAGTGCGGCAGCGCTAGGTCAGAATTTCCAGATAGCACATGCCAGCGGCCACGCATCCATTCGATATGAAATCGAGTCCGACCTTCCGGTTCGACCTCAGAAGTCATGCGTTCAAACTGATCCAACTCCGCCTCAATCTTTGCTTGGTCGCCAAGATCTTTCTCCGTCGTGCGCTTCAGCCGTTCATAAAGCATGAGTGCCGGCATGGTCAGCGAAGAAAAACGCTTTCCCGATTCGGTTACAGCTAAAAACAGGAGGCGACCAATATCGAAATCTGGCATCCCAAGTAAGAGATGCCGGCGCATCGCCCCCCGGAACGGCACAGGGGATTCCCTTTCCAAATGCGTTAGGGTTCGAGCAACCATCAACCAGCGTCGCAGATTCTGCAGCATTTCCTCCTCAACGCAGCCTGTGGCTTTCAGCGTCGCAGCAAATCGAATGATGCTCTGACGATCAGGGAGGTCTGTTCCCTTGGTCCACTTCCGGCACTTTTCCGCTTGGTCCCGATCTGGGCCGGTGGTTTTAGGGTAGGCCAATTTCACCAGAGAAATTGGCCTACCCTCATCCAGCCATGCCATAACGACCGCAACTGGATGGAGATCTGGATCAAAAAGCCGCATCAGGTCCGGACCGCCAAATCTTTTTTTGATGCCAAAGATCAGACCTAACGCATGCAAGGAAAAGTAATGCTCAATGAGCACGGGGATGTTGCTACGCGTTGAAAATTGACCAGATTTTGAAGGTAGTGCGCGCTGAAAATTGACCAGGGTGATTCACTTCGCCGCTCGATAAACGAGTGGAACATTGGAGATGATCACCATGAACATGATTGGCAAGATAAGGCGGC
>JAUXXJ010000013.1 GCA_030681195.1 Rhodocyclaceae bacterium | reverse complement strand
GTAGGCTTTCGCCTCGCCACCAAACTTCGCCGACAGGATCGTCGTGATCGCCGCCGTCAACGTCGTCTTACCATGGTCCACGTGACCAATCGTCCCCACATTCACATGCGGCTTCGTACGCTCAAATTTGCCTTTTGCCATTTTTTGCTTCCCTTAAAGAACAGAGTTATTTCTTGTTAATCACCGCTTCAGCGATGTTTTTCGGCGCCTCGCTATAGTGCTTGAATTCCATTGAGTAGGTGGCTCGTCCCTGAGACAGCGAACGCAACTGAGTCGAGTAACCAAACATCTCGGCCAGCGGCACTTCAGCTTTGATAGCCTTGATTCCACCCGGAAGGTCTTCCATGCCCTGAACCATGCCACGACGGCCTGAAAGATCGCCCATGACGTTACCCATGTAATCCTCAGGCGTTTCCACCTCGACTGACATCATCGGTTCGAGCAACACAGGACTTGCTTTTCTCATTGCGTCCTTGAAGGCCATCGATGCCGCCATCTTGAATGCATTTTCGTTGGAATCGACATCGTGGTAGGAGCCATCGAACAGAGTAATCTTGACGTCAACTACCGGGAAACCCGCAAGGACTCCGTTCGGCAGCGTGTCGAGCAGACCTTTCTCGACAGCAGGGATGAATTCACGTGGCACGGTCCCGCCCTTGATTGAGTCAACAAACTCAAAGCCTTTGCCGATCTCATTCGGCTCCATCTTGATCCATACATGGCCGTACTGACCGCGGCCACCTGACTGCTTGACAAACTTACCTTCCTGCTCGACGGACTTGCGAATGGCTTCGCGGTAGGCCACCTGTGGCGCGCCAACATTGGCTTCAACATTGAACTCACGGCGCATCCGATCAACCAGAATCTCGAGATGGAGCTCCCCCATACCTGAAATAATTGTCTGCCCGGACTCTTCGTCGGTACGCACACGGAAAGACGGATCCTCCTGCGCCAACCTATTCAAGGCCAAGCCCATTTTTTCTTGGTCGGCCTTTGTTTTTGGCTCAACGGCAACATGAATAACAGGCTCAGGGAACACCATGCGAACCAAGGTAATCACCTTGTCCATAGCACACAACGTTTCGCCGGTTGTCGCCTCCTTGAGGCCCACGGCAGCAGCGATGTCACCTGCAAAGACTTCCTTGATTTCCTCGCGCTGATTAGCGTGCATCTGCAAAATGCGGCCCAAGCGCTCCTTGCGGCCCTTAATCGGATTGTAAATCGTATCGCCCGTCTTAATGGCGCCAGAATAGACCCGGAAAAAGGTCAGCTGGCCGACGAAGGGATCAGTCATAATTTTGAAAGCAAGGGCAGAAAAGGCCTCATCATCAGATGCCCTGCGCTCACCCTCAGTTTCGTCTTCAAGAATCCCCTTAACTGGGGGGATATCTGTCGGGGCCGGCATCAACTCGATGACGGCATCAAGCATGGCCTGAACACCCTTGTTCTTGAATGCCGACCCACACAACATCGGCACAATTTCACTAGCGATGGTACGCTGGCGAAGGGCTTTTTTGATATCTTCCTCGGTCAGATCACCTTCTTCGAGATACTTATTCATCAGATCTTCAGACGCCTCAGCAGCAGCTTCAAGCATCTTTTCACGCCATTCCTTGGCGGTTTCAACCAGATCGGACGGAATATCCCCATAGGTGAACTTTGTGCCCTGACTTGCATCATCCCAGATGATCGCTTTCATCTTGATGAGATCAACAACACCCTCAAACTTGTCCTCAGCACCAATTGGTATTTGAATAGGTATTGGATTTGCCTTCAGGCGTTCACGCATCTGATCATGCACCTTGAAGAAGTTGGCGCCGGTACGGTCCATCTTGTTCACAAAGGCCAAACGCGGCACCCCATACTTATTTGCCTGACGCCACACAGTTTCAGACTGAGGCTGAACACCACCCACCGCACAGTAAACCATGCAGGCGCCATCAAGAACGCGCATCGAGCGCTCGACTTCGATTGTGAAGTCCACGTGACCCGGAGTGTCAATGATGTTAACGCGATGCTCCGGATAGTTCCCTGCCATGCCCTTCCAAAAGCATGTGGTAGCCGCCGAAGTAATGGTGATACCACGCTCCTGCTCTTGCTCCATCCAGTCCATGGTAGCAGCTCCATCATGCACCTCACCGATCTTGTGATTGACGCCGGTGTAGAAAAGAATGCGCTCGGTGGTAGTCGTTTTACCAGCATCAATGTGCGCTGAAATACCGATATTCCGATAGCGCTCGATAGGTGTCTTGCGGGCCACTTGAGTTACCTGTCTTTCTTATGCAAACCAACACAGTCAGGTGCTAAGCACACTGGACCGCGCAGGCATTGACAACGAAGCTACCGCCATGCGGTAGCGCTAAAAATCAGAAGCGGAAATGCGAGAAAGCCTTGTTTGCCTCTGCCATCCGATGCACTTCTTCACGCTTCTTCATGGCAGAGCCTCGGCCTTCAGAAGCCTCAAGCAGCTCGGTTGCAAGGCGCTGGTCCATGGATTTTTCGCTACGCTTGCGAGCCGCCTCACGAATCCAGCGCATTGAAAGCGCCAAGCGACGCGAAGGCCGAACCTCCACAGGAACCTGGTAGTTAGCTCCACCGACGCGCCGGCTCTTTACCTCGACTATCGGCTTCACGTTATTGATCGCCAGACCAAAAACTTCCACGGGATCTTTACCGCTCTTCTTCGTAATGGCATCAAACGCTCCATAAACGATACGCTCAGCAACCGACTTCTTGCCACTGGTCATAATGACATTGACAAACTTTGATACCTCGACATTACCAAACTTTGGGTCGGGCAGAATGTCACGCTTTGGCACTTCTCTACGACGGGGCATGGCTTACCTCTCTACTCACTAAACTGTGGATCAGGCCTTCTTCGGGCGCTTGGCGCCGTACTTGGAACGAGACTGCTTGCGATCCTTGACACCTTGAGTATCCAGGCTACCGCGCACGATGTGATAACGCACACCCGGCAAATCCTTAACACGACCACCCCGAATCAGGACCACTGAGTGTTCCTGCAGGTTATGACCTTCGCCACCAATGTATGAGATTACCTCGAACCCGTTGGTGAGGCGCACTTTGGCTACCTTACGCAGAGCGGAGTTTGGCTTTTTCGGCGTCGTTGTATAGACACGCGTACAAACGCCGCGCTTAGCAGGACAGCTTTCCAAGGCCGGAACCTTGCTTTTTGTTTTTTCTGCCTGCCGCGGCTTGCGCACAAGCTGGTTGATGGTTGGCATATCTCTCGTTTCCTGATTCTCAAAACTTACATGCGCGCTTGCGTGAGTTACACCAAGCGCAAAAAAGAGGCGAAATTATAGGGAAGCTCGCGAATAGCGTCAAGTCATCCTTAAATTTCAGACTTGCTCCTCAGCATTTACCGCATTTTCGCCATCGCTAACCCCAGCCCCCTGCACCACCTCTACGCCGATTCCCTGCTGCTGCCGACGTGCCCTGTGATACGCAAGACCAGTGCCGGCCGGGATCAAGCGACCGACAATAACGTTCTCCTTCAAGCCACGCAATTCGTCGCGCTTGCCCATGATTGCAGCCTCTGTCAGCACACGCGTGGTCTCCTGGAAGGAAGCCGCTGAAATAAACGAATCGGTCGACAAGCTGGCCTTGGTGATACCCAACAATAAAAACTGGAACTCCGCCGGGCGCTTGCCCTCCGCAACAAGTTTGTCGTTTTCATCCAACACTTCCGATCGCTCGACTTGCTCTTCGCGAATGAATCGCGACTCACCCGGGTCTGAAATCACTATACGGCGCAACATTTGACGTACGATGACCTCGATGTGCTTGTCGTTGATTTTCACACCTTGCAAACGATAAACATCCTGAACTTCATCGATGATGTAGCGGGCCAGTTCCTCAACACCCTTCAATCGCAGGATATCGTGTGGATCAACCGGACCATCCACGATGACTTCGCCCTTGTTAACAACTTGGCCATCATGCGCCATGACGTGTTTGTCTTTGGGAATCAGGTACTCATGTGCCGCACCGTCTAACTCCGTAATGACCAAGCGCTGCTTACCCTTTGTATCCTTACCGAACGAGACGGTCCCGGTAATTTCCGCCAGCATGCCGGCATCTTTCGGTGATCGCGCCTCGAATAGTTCAGCAACCCGGGGGAGGCCGCCGGTAATATCTCGGGTCTTGACAGACTCCTGAGGAATACGGGCAAGAATTTCCCCGACGCTAACTGTCTGTCCGTCCTTAACGGTAATAATCGAACCGACATGAAATGTAATCGCAACAGCGATATCCGTACCATGGATTTTAAGTTCCTGGCCGGCTTCATCCAGCAACTTAACCTGAGGACGCAATCCCTTCGCTTGTGCCTTAGCACCACGCTTCGGATCAATCACCACCAAGGTGGACAGGCCCGTTACATCATCCATTTGCTCGGCAACGGTAACACCCTTTTCCACGTTCTCGAATCGAACTATACCCGCGTACTCGGTAACAATCGGACGGGTATGCGGATCCCAGGTAGCTAGTTGCGCACCCGGCTTAACCTGTAGGCCATCTGCAACCTGCATCGTCGCGCCATATGGAACCTTATGGCGCTCACGCTCGCGACCATGATCGTCGGTAATCAGCACTTCAGCCGAACGTGCGATTACTACCTTTTCCTGTTTCGGGTTGGTAACGTAGCGCATCGTTGCGGAAAAACGGATTGTGCCTGCACTCTTCGCTTCAATATGGCTCTGAGCTGCTGCCCGGGATGCCGCACCACCGACGTGAAAGGTCCGCATCGTCAACTGTGTTCCAGGCTCACCGATCGACTGGGCAGCAATCACACCCACCGCTTCACCAGCATTCACCATAGAACCGCGACCAAGATCACGGCCATAGCACTTCGCACACAGACCATAGCGGGTTTCGCAGTTTAGTGGAGTACGTACGGTTACCTCATCGATACCGAGTTTTTCAATGGCATCAACCGCATCCTCGTCAAGCAGATACCCGGTTGTGAAAAGTACAGCTTGTGAATCAGGATCAACCACATCAGTCACCAGCACACGCCCAAGAATACGCTCGCGCAGGGGTTCGACAACCTCGCCACCCTCGACTAGCGCTTTCATGGCAAATCCACTGGAAGTACCGCAATCATCTTCAATGACCACGAGATCCTGCGTCACATCAACCAAGCGACGCGTCAAATAGCCGGAGTTTGCTGTCTTCAGCGCCGTATCCGCCAAGCCTTTTCGAGCGCCGTGAGTTGAAATAAAGTACTGAAGGACGTTAAGGCCTTCACGGAAGTTCGTCGTAATTGGTGTCTCGATAATCGAGCCGTCCGGCTTGGCCATCAGGCCACGCATACCCGCCAGCTGACGAATCTGGGCTGCAGAACCACGCGCGCCCGAGTCGGCCATCATATAAATCGAGTTGAAGGAATCCTGGGTAATCTCTTTACCGCTCAGATCATGCACTTTTTGGTGCTGCAGTTGATCCATCATCGCCTTGGCCACCTGGTCACCCGCACGACCCCAGATATCAACAACTTTGTTATAGCGCTCACCAACTGTCACCAGACCTGAGGTGTACTGTTTCTCGATCTCTTTCACCTCAGCTTCGGCAGCCTCAATAATGCTTTGCTTCTGCGGCGGCACCAGCATGTCATCAATGCAAATTGAAATACCGCCACGCGTTGCCAGTCGGAACCCCGACTGCATCAGTTTGTCAGCAAACACCACCGTCTCTTTCAGGCCACAACGACGGAAACTCTCATCGATTAGTTTCGAGATTTCTTTCTTCTTTAGCGGCTTGTCGATGACCTTGAACGGCAAACCCTTCGGCAGAATTTCCGAGAGTATCGCGCGACCGGCAGTCGTCGAATAGCGCGTAATCTTTTCCTGCCAACCATCTCCCGCATGCTCATATTCGCGAATACGGACAGAGACGCGTGCGTGCAAGTCAATCTGACGTGAATCGACTGCACGCAACACCTCGGATACATCAACGAACGCCATGCCATTACCCGGGGCAGCTGCATTCTCTCGCGTCGCATAGTAAAGGCCCAGCACCACATCCTGAGACGGCACAATGATTGGGGAGCCGTTGGCCGGCGACAGCACGTTGTTGGAGGCAAGCATCAACGTGCGCGCCTCCATTTGGGCCTCAAGTGACAGAGGAATGTGAACGGCCATCTGGTCACCGTCGAAGTCAGCGTTAAACGCCGTACATACTAACGGGTGCAACTGAATTGCTTTGCCTTCGATCAAAGTTGGTTCAAAGGCCTGAATGCCGAGTCGGTGCAGGGTCGGCGCACGGTTGAGCATCACCGGGTGCTCACGAATAACCTCTTCAAGAATGTCCCACACGACGCTTGTTTCTGCTTCAACCTCTTTCTTGGCTGCCTTGATGGTGCTGGCAATCCCCATTTTTTCGAGACGCTCAAAGATGAACGGTTTGAAGAGCTCCAAGGCCATCTTCTTTGGCAAACCGCACTGGTGCAACTTCAACTGTGGGCCAACCACGATAACCGAACGTCCGGAATAGTCGACGCGCTTGCCCAAAAGGTTTTGACGGAAACGTCCGCCCTTGCCCTTGATCATATCGGCCAGCGACTTCAGCGGCCGTTTGTTTGCGCCGGTCATTGCTTTGCCACGGCGTCCGTTGTCAAGCAGCGAGTCGACAGCCTCCTGCAGCATACGTTTTTCGTTGCGAACGATAATATCCGGTGCCTTCAATTCCAACAGGCGCTTAAGGCGATTGTTCCGGTTGATGACACGACGATAAAGGTCGTTCAAATCTGACGTAGCAAAACGTCCGCCATCCAGCGGTACAAGCGGGCGCAGATCAGGCGGCAGTACCGGCAGCACCTCTAGAATCATCCACTCTGGCTTGATGCCGGACTGCTGGAAGGCCTCAAGAATCTTCAGGCGCTTGGCAAATTTCTTGATCTTTGCTTCAGAGCCAGTCGTCTGCAGATCATTCCGCAGCGTCTCGACTTCATGGCTCAGGTCTAGCGTGCGCAGCAACTCGCGAACACCTTCCGCACCCATGACAGCCGCAAATTCATCCCCGTACTCCTCGACCTTGGCGAGATAGTCATCCTCGGTCAGCAACTGCGCACGAGCCAAGGGGGTCATTCCGGGGTCAACCACGACATAGGCTTCGAAATAAAGCACACGCTCAATGTCACGCAAAGTCATGTCGAGCACCATGCCAAGACGGCTTGGCAGGCTCTTCAGGAACCAGATATGTGCAACAGGTGAGGCCAACTCAATGTGGCCCATACGCTCACGGCGCACTTTCGCCTGCGTGACCTCGACGCCGCACTTTTCGCAAATTACGCCACGATGCTTAAGCCGTTTGTATTTGCCGCACAAGCATTCGTAATCCTTTACCGGACCGAAAATCTTGGCACAGAACAGGCCATCACGCTCGGGCTTGAAAGTACGATAGTTAATCGTCTCCGGCTTCTTCACCTCGCCATAGGACCAGGAACGCACCTTCTCCGGAGAAGCAAGGCGAATCGTGATCGCATCAAATTCCTCTTCCTGCGTGACTTGCTTGAAAAGATCGAGCAATGCTTTCATGTTAAATACTCCTGTCGCAGAAAGAGAGAATTAATAACGTTCCAGATCGATGTCAATGGCAAGCGAGCGGATTTCCTTCACCAGCACATTGAAGGATTCCGGCATTCCAGCGTCGATCTTATGTTCGCCCTTGACGATGTTTTCGTAGACCTTGGTACGACCGGTCACATCGTCTGACTTCACGGTCAGCATTTCCTGCAAGGTATAGGAAGCACCATAGGCCTCCAGCGCCCACACTTCCATCTCACCAAAGCGCTGACCACCAAATTGTGCCTTGCCGCCCAGCGGCTGTTGCGTCACCAGACTATACGGACCGGTGGAACGGGCGTGCATCTTGTCATCAACCAAGTGGTGCAACTTGAGAACGTGCATGTAGCCGACCGTAACGGGACGCTCAAAAGCTTCGCCGGTACGCCCGTCGTACAGTGTCGCCTGCGTCTTGGTTGCTGTCAGGTTCAGCAATCGTGCCACGTCTTCCGGATAGGCCAGGTCGAGCATTGCACGGATCTCCTCTTCCTTCGCACCGTCGAACACGGGGGTAGCAAAAGGAACACCGCCCTTCAAATTGTTCGCCAATTCGACGACCTCACGATCACTCAACTGACCAAGCTCGGCATCGCGGCCGGATGCGTTATAAATCCGATCAAGGAACTTGCGCAACTCAGAAATGGCCGCCTGCTGTTCCAGCATTTGGTTGATCTTTGCGCCCAGACCTTTGGCCGCCCAACCCAAATGCGCCTCCAGAATCTGGCCGATGTTCATCCGTGAAGGAACGCCCAACGGGTTCAGCACGATATCCACCGGACTACCGTCTTCCATGTGCGGCATATCTTCAACCGGGACGATCTTGGATACCACACCCTTGTTACCATGGCGACCGGCCATCTTGTCGCCGGGCTGCAAGCGCCGCTTGACAGCCAGATAAACCTTGACCATTTTCTGAACACCTGGTGGCAGCTCGTCACCCTGGGTCAGCTTCTTTTTCTTTGCTTCAAAGGCGACATCAAAGTCCTTGCGGGTCTGGTCCAGACTATCACGCAAGCTCTCGAGTTGCTGTTGGACCTCTTCATCCGTCAGGCTGATATCAAACCAGTGGTAATGCTCGAGGCTATCCAGGTAATCCTTGGTGATCTTCGCCCCCTTTGCCAGTTTCTTTGGCCCCTTGTTGGCGACCTTGCCAGCCAGCAAACGCTCGATGCGGGCAAAGGTATCGCGCTCGACGATACGCATCTGGTCTGCCAGATCCAACTTGTAGCTCTTCAACTGGTCATCAATAATCGACTGCGCCCTCTTGTCCCGCTCAATACCTTCCCGGGTAAAAACTTGTACATCGATGACCGTACCTGCCATCCCAGAAGGCACGCGCAGACTTGTGTCTTTTACGTCTGAAGCCTTCTCGCCGAAAATTGCGCGCAACAGCTTTTCTTCTGGTGTCAGCTGGGTCTCACCTTTTGGCGTTACCTTGCCAACCAGCACGTCTCCAGCCTCGACTTCTGCGCCGATATAGACGATACCAGAGTCATCCAAGCGAGACAGTTGAGCCTCACCAAGAGTCGCGATATCACGCGTAATTTCCTCGGCACCCAATTTTGTATCGCGTGCAACCACCGTCAGCTCTTCGATATGAATCGAAGTAAAGCGATCCTCGGCAACGACACGCTCGGAGATGAGGATGGAGTCCTCGAAGTTATAGCCGTTCCACGGCATGAACGCCACGCGCATGTTCTGGCCGAGCGCAAGCTCACCCAAGTCTGTCGATGCACCATCGGCAACCACGTCGCCCTTGGCGATGATGTCACCGACCTTGACGATCGGGCGCTGGTTGATGTTGGTGTTCTGGTTGGAACGGGTGTATTTGATCAGGTTGTAGATATCAACACCCACTTCACCCGGCACAGTTTCGGCATCATTGACGCGCACCACGATACGGTTCGCATCAATGTAGTCGACTACACCGCCACGGAGCGCCTGCACCGCAGTACCAGAGTCAACTGCTACCGTGCGTTCGATACCGGTACCCACCAGCGCCTTTTCAGGACGCAAGCAGGGGACTGCCTGACGCTGCATGTTCGCCCCCATCAGTGCGCGGTTCGCATCGTCATGCTCAAGAAAGGGGATCAGTGAAGCAGCTACGGAGACAATCTGCCCCGGTGCAACGTCCATGTACTGGACTTCAGCCGGTTCCTTCAACTCAAACTCACCCTTGAAACGACAGGAAACCAGTTCGTCGGTCAGCCTGCCCTTCTTGTCGAGTTGAGCATTCGCCTGGGCAATTACGTACTTTCCTTCCTCGATCGCAGACAAAGAAACGATCTCATCCGTCACATGGCTGTTTTCAACCTTGCGGTAAGGTGTTTCCAGGAAACCATAGGAGTTTGTGCTGGCGTACAGCGCAAGTGAGTTGATCAGGCCAATGTTCGGGCCTTCCGGTGTTTCAATTGGGCACACACGGCCGTAGTGGGTCGGATGCACGTCACGTACTTCGAAGCCGGCACGTTCGCGCGTCAAACCACCTGGGCCTAGCGCTGAAACACGGCGCTTGTGCGTAATCTCGGACAAGGGGTTGGTCTGGTCCATAAACTGTGACAACTGACTGGAACCAAAGAACTCCTTGATTGCGGCACTGATCGGTTTGGCGTTGATCAGATCGTGCGGCATCAGATTGTCAGACTCGGCCTGATTGAGGCGCTCTTTGACGGCACGCTCGACACGCACCAGGCCGGCGCGGAACTGGTTCTCGGCGAGTTCACCAACCGAGCGTACGCGACGGTTGCCAAGGTGATCAATGTCATCAACCTCGCCACGGCCATTGCGCAACTCGACAAGGATACGGATGACATCAATGATGTCTTCGTTCGACAGTACGCCGGAACCTACGGACTCCTCGCGGCCTACACGGCGATTGAACTTCATGCGGCCAACCGCAGAAAGGTCGTAACGATCCTCGGAGTAGAACAAGCCATGGAACAGCGACTCGACAGCATCTTCCGTGGGGGGCTCACCCGGACGCATCATGCGGTAGATCGCGACTCGCGCCGCCCATTGGTCGGCTGTCTCATCCGCGCGCAACGTGTTCGAAATGTAGGGGCCGCGATCCAGATCGTTGATATAGAGCGTATTAATTTCTTCGACACCTGACTCCACTAACTTGGCCAGAAGGCTGTCGGTGATCTCATCATTGGCATTGGCAAGAATCTCACCCGTGTCACCATTGATAACATTGCGGGCAATGATGCGACCAATCAGGAAATCATCCGGCACGGCAATTTTCTTGATGCCTGCATCGGCCAGTTCGCGAATATGCTTTCCAGTAATGCGCTTGTCCTTGGCAACAATGACTTTGCCAGCCTTGTCGTAGATATCGAACTTGGCTACCTCGCCCCGTAGGCGCTCGGGGACCACCTCATACTGGAGCCCTTTCTTGATGAAATGGAAGGTATCGGTTTCGAAGAAGGTGGACAGGATGTCCTCAACGGACTGGCCGATGGCCTTGAGCAAAATAGTAACCGGCATCTTGCGGCGGCGGTCAACCCGGAAGTACAGCAGATCCTTTGGATCAAACTCAAAGTCAAGCCACGAACCGCGATAAGGAATGATCCGGGCCGAGAACAGCAATTTCCCGGAGCTGTGTGTCTTGCCCTTGTCATGCTCGAAGAACACGCCAGGGGAGCGATGCAACTGCGAAACGATGACGCGCTCAGTGCCGTTGATAACGAATGAACCGGTCGTGGTCATGAGCGGAATCTCGCCCATGTAAACCTCTTGCTCCTTCACTTCCTTGATCTTCTCGCTGCTACTCTCACGATCAAGAATGACTAGGCGTACCTTGGAACGCAGGGGTGACGCAAAGGTCAAACCGCGCTGCTGACACTCTTTGACATCGAATGCGGGCTCTCCGAGTCGGTACTCGACAAACTCGAGGCGCGCCACGCCGGAATGTGCAACGATTGGAAAGATTGAATGGAATGCTGCCTGCAAACCCTGATCCCGGCGTTGCCCGGGCGGGTGATCTGCTTGCAGAAACTGGGTATAGGACTCCAATTGCGTTGCCAGCAGGAAGGGAACATTCAGAACATTAGCGCGCTTTGCAAAACTCTTGCGGATGCGCTTCTTTTCGGTGTACGAATAGGCCATTTTCGCTCCGGCAGTCAGGATTCAGGGATCAATTTACCGCCAAGGCAACTACGGGCGGATAACTGATCACTAAAACCTGAACCGTTCAATTTCAGTGATACATTAAAAAACAGAAAGGCTGGCCGCCGATTAATGGCAGCCAGCCTGCATACAACTTGTATTACTTGAGCTCGACCTTCGCACCTGCATCTTCGAGTTGCTTCTTGAGAGCCTCGGCGTCTGCCTTGGCGATGCCTTCTTTGACAGCCTTCGGTGCGCCATCGACAACGTCCTTGGCTTCCTTCAGGCCCAGGCCAGTGGCGGCGCGAACCACCTTGATCACTTCAACCTTCTTCTCACCGGCAGCCAGCAGCATGACGGTAAATTCGGTCTGCTCTTCAACTGCGGCGGCAGCGGCACCGGCACCCGGGGCAGCGACGGCCATTGAAGCGGCAGAAACACCGAACTTCTCTTCAAATGCCTTGACCATGTCGTTCAGTTCCATGACGGACATGGCGCCGACGGCTTCGAGGATGTCTTCTTTGGAAATTGCCATTTCGATTACTCCTAAGTCTGATATTCAATAATTTTGTTACGTTCTGTCGATCGGTCAGGCCGGCACAGCTGCTGGTGCGCTCTCTTCCTCGCGCTTCTTGGCCAGCGCAGCAAGCGTACAGACAAAGCCCGTAACGGGTGCCTGCATGACGCCGAGCAACTTGGCGAGCAGTTCTTCGCGGCTGGGAATCGAAGCAAGCGCCTGAACACCTGCCTTGTCGAGAACCTTGCCACCATAGCAGCCAGCCTTCAGCACCAGCTTGTCGTTGCTCTTGGCAAAGTCATGCAATACCTTGGCGGCAGCAACGGGATCAGCCGAAAACGAGTAGATCAACGGCCCAGACATTTGTTCCGCAAGTGCAGCAAACGCAGTGTCAGCCACTGCCCGGCGTACCAGCGTGTTTTTCAACACGCGCAGATAGACGCCACTCTCACGCGCCTTCTTACGAAGTCCCGTGAGATCACCCACCTCGATGCCGCGATATTCAGCGACAACCAAGGTCTGGGCTTTGGCGAGTTCTGCCGACACCTCGGCGACGACCGCCTTCTTGTCGTTGAGATTAAGTCCCATGAATCCTTTCTCCTTTCAAGTCAACACGCGATGAATGGTTCCATCGCACCCACGGCGACCTTGATCAGGAGTACTGCAATGGCTTGTGCCACGGCGGAAATCCTTTTCTGAGCACACCGTCTGCGCAGGTCGCAAGCAAACTGCCTTGCTATTAAGCCTTCCGGGCAAATACTGACTGCTGCCCGTTACAGCACCTGCGGTCTTTGACGATCCGCCGCCCACACTTGCGCGTATGCGACGTCTCAAAGTTCTATTAATCGCGACTATGCCTGCTGCGCCGACAAGCTTGCCTGGTCGACACGGACACCCGCCCCCATCGTCGAGGAAAGCGAAACCTTCTTTAGGTACTGACCCTTGGCGGCTGCCGGCTTGGCTTTGTTCAGGGCCTCGATCAGTGCCGACATGTTGGTCTGCAGTTGATCAACCGAGAATGAAGCGCGGCCGATCGTACACATGACGATACCAGCCTTGTCAGTTCGGTACTGCACCTGACCCGCCTTGGCATTCTTTACGGCGGTCGTCACATCCATCGTCACCGTGCCAACCTTCGGGTTCGGCATCAAACCACGCGGACCGAGGATCTGGCCGAGTTGACCAACGACTTTCATGGCGTCGGGCGTAGCAATACAAATATCGAAGTCCATGGTGCCGGCCTTGACGGTTGCAGCAAGATCATCGAAACCGACAATATCCGCACCTGCTGCCTTTGCCTCTTCAGCCTTGGCTCCCTGTGCAAACACAGCCACGCGGACCGTCTTGCCGGTGCCGGCAGGCAGCACGACCGAACCACGCACGACCTGGTCGGATTTCTTGGCATCCACGCCGAGATTGACGGCTACGTCAATCGACTCATTAAACTTGGCATTGGCGTTTTCCTTCACCAGCGCCAGTGCTTCGGTCAGGGCGTAGTTTTTGTTGCGATCGACTTTGGCACGCGCCGCGGTCACACGCTTGGAATGCTTTGCCATGTCAAAGTCCCTCCACAGTAATGCCCATACTACGAGCACTGCCCGCGATGGTGCGCACCGCTGCGTCCATATCGGCAGCGGTCAGATCTTTCATCTTGGTCTTGGCAATTTCCTCGGCTTGCGCACGGGTAATCTTGCCGACCTTGTCGGTATGGGGCTTCGGTGAGCCCTTTTGAATGCCTGCAGCCTTCTTGATCAGAATGGTTGCGGGCGGCGTCTTCATGATGAAGGTGAAGCTCTTGTCCGCATAGGCGGTAATCACCACAGGAATCGGCAGACCCGGCTCCAGACCCTGTGTCTGTGCGTTGAAGGCCTTGCAAAATTCCATGATATTTAGGCCGCGCTGACCTAGTGCGGGACCGATTGGGGGCGATGGATTCGCCTTGCCGGCCGGCACTTGCAGCTTGACGTAGCCGACGATTTTCTTTGCCATTATCTACTCCTGATTGAGTGGTAGCGCGCTTTCGACCAATTTCAACCGACCCAATTGACCTATTAACGCTCCTCTTGCCACGGAACCGCCATGGCGCGGTGATTCAAGAACTATGCTTTTTCGACTTGCGCAAACTCGAGCTCGACCGGTGTCGCACGGCCAAAAATAGTCACAGAAACCCGCAGACGACTCTTCTCGTAGTTCACCTCTTCTACCAAACCATTGAAATCGGTAAAGGGTCCATCCTTGACACGCACCATCTCGCCCGCCTCGAACAGAACCTTGGGGCGCGGCTTTTCTACGCCCTCCTGCATCTGCTGCATGATCTTCTCAACTTCCTTTTCGGAAATCGGGGTCGGCTTGGTCGCGGTACCGCCAACAAAACCGGTAACCTTCGGTGTGCTCTTCACCAGATGCCAGGACTCATCGTCCATCTCCATCTCGCAAAGCACATAGCCAGGAAAGAACTTGCGCTCGGAAATACTCTTCTGGCCAGCTTTCATCTCAATGACTTCCTCTACCGGAACGAGAATCTGACCAAACTTTTCCTGCATACCAGCACGAGCAATCCGCTCGACTAATGCGCGCTGCACCGATTTTTCAAAGCCTGAATAGGCATGTACGACGTACCAGCGTTTTGTCATGATTTTCTCCAACCTAGCACGAGGTCGTAGAGCACCCACTCCAAGCTCTTGTCTGCTATCCACAGCATCACGGCCATCGCCAACACGAATGCAAAGACGATTCCCGTGGTTTGCATCGTTTCCTTGCGGGTGGGCCAAACAACTTTTTTTGCCTCGACGACGGATTCACGCGCCAGTACAACAAACTGCTGACCCGGCTCCGTAAACCAAGCTACCGCAAAGCCAGCCGCCAGGCCGAGCAAAACCGACAGAACGCGCAGCACCAGCGCCTGCTCGGAAAGAATGTAAAAGCCCGCAATACCCGCCACAACCAGCAGCAGCGCAGCAACGAACTTCAGTTTATCGGCCATGTCCAGCTTTGCCTGTCTTGTCAAGTTAGATGGCAGGGGCAGAGGGAATCGAACCCCCAACCTGCGGTTTTGGAGACCGCCGCTCTGCCAATTGAGCTATACCCCTACGGCTTCAGACTACAAAGGGCGACACCCCGAAAGATGCCGCCCCACCTACGAAATTAGCCGCCTTACTCGATGATTTTAGCGACGACGCCGGCGCCGACAGTGCGGCCGCCTTCGCGGATCGCGAAGCGCAGGCCATCTTCCATCGCAATCGGGGCAATCAGCTTGACCGTCATCTGCACGTTGTCGCCCGGCATCACCATCTC
>JAUXXJ010000011.1 GCA_030681195.1 Rhodocyclaceae bacterium | reverse complement strand
ACCGCCGCGATGTTGGGCACGCTTCGCTTTGCCCAACCTACGGGACTGCCGTGCATGTCTCATCTGTGTCCGGTGCCCCATCGGAGTAATTCGGCGACAGTACAGCTACGTTGCGAATTCGACTCCGCCGCCAATCGCCTGGCATTTTGTCGAGCCAGATGTCGTTTGATGCAACTGCACTCACTTCGCCAACCCCTCCAGCATTTTGGTATCCAGCAAGCGCGCGCCATGCAGCACACGCATGACGATCACACGGTCGCCGGCGATTTTGAAGATGGCCCGATAATGGCCGAACAGCAGATGGCGATAGCGTTCACTCAGCAGGTGACTTTCGGGTACACGGGCGCAACGCTCGGGGAAGTGTTCCAGGGTGTCGATCTGTTCCTCCATGCGCAGGATGAAAGCAGACGCTGTCACGGGATTGTCCTGGGCGATGTATTCCCAGATTTCGGTGACATCCGCCTCGGCGGTCGCCGTGATTTCAACCCTGAATTTTTTTGTCACGCTTGAACGCTTGCATGAATTCGCGCATGGGGCGGGTTTTCCCGTGTTCGATATCTCGTTCGGCGGGGGTCAGCAGTTCGGCCAGATTGCCCGCCCGCAGAAGCGCTTCGTAGGCGCGAACATCCAACAGCACGGAATCGGCTCGCCCGTTCACCGTCAGGATGACCGGGCGCCTGGTGGCATGAAGCTGGTCGAGAATGTCGCGCGTATTGCGTTTCAGGTCGGTGACGGATCGGATGTCTTCCGAAGGGCTGATCTGGGTCATGTCATGCCTCTAGTGATGTTTGATATGGCATTGAATTTAGTGCTATTCGGCGCCTTCAACAAGCGCGATCAGGATGCTGTCGATTACCGTTCCAGGCTCGCCAGCATTTTCTCCGCCTCCTTCTCCAATCGCCAAAACTCGGCCAGCAAGTCTTTCGCCGGCGTCGGCGGCTGGTAACGGTAGAAGTATTTGTTCGGCAGGATTTCATAGCCGAGTTGCGGGCTGTCTTCCCAGCGGATGATGGGTTTGGCGATTTCCCGCTCCAGGAAGGCGGCGATGTCCTCGCCGTGAGGGATGTATTCGTCGTCCTGCACGTAGTGCCGGTGCGTCCATTCGACGGCGAGGATCTCGGGCTGTTCGCCCAGCGCCGCCTTGAGTTGCTTCGCCGCGTTGTCGCTCGGCTTGAGGACAATTTCGGCGATCCTTTCCACCTGCTCCGCCCCCGCTTGCGGACGTGGGCGGAAGGTCACGCGGAAGCTGAGGTCGCTGTCGTGGAACGCCTGTTCCTTCTTGAGGTTGGCGGCGGTGAAGGCTTTCTCGTAGGGCTCGGTGAGCGTCGCGGGCTGGTCGTTCTCGTCGGTCTGCCAGAACACGACCTTGACCTTGTGGAAGGCGAAGTCCTTGGCGGCGAAAATCTTCACCTGGGCATCGTCGAAGCCGGCCTTCCAGCCCTGTTGGTAGCGTTGCTCGATCCATTGCCGGTGCGCGTCGCTCATCCGGTTGCGCTTGTTGCCGAAGGCTTTCGGCTCTTTCTCGAACTGCCGGCGGGCGTCGATCAGCATGACGCGGCCGCGATGCTCGGCGGGCTTGTCGTTACGCAGCAGCCAGATGTAGGTAAAGATGCCGGTGTTGTAGAAAAGCTGGTCCCCGTCCGGCGCGCTGCCTTGAGGCTGGGGGGCTATGCGGAAGCTTAGCGAACAGTCTTGGCGGCGGCCATGATTTCCCCGCGTTCTTGTGGCGCGGTTGTGCGGGAATGTACCGTAAGGCCCGGCACGATCCAAACGTACCGAGCTACCGCATTCGTGGGAGGGACAGCCAGGCACTACACCACCAGGGATTTTTTCCGGCGGATGCCGAATGCGTCGCTTACGGTGCGTTGGGGTGGCGACGTTCCAAGGCGATGGCGATGGCGATGTGTCGGCACGACGTCAGGGGGCGCTAATCCAGGGACTGGGCGGTCAGGCCGTTGCGGGTGCGGGACAGCGGGGTTACCGCGGCGGTAGGCAGGCGGTAACATCGGCCCATCAACTTGGGGGACCGCCACATGCAAACCGATACCCTGGAAATTCGCCCGGACATCCGCGCCGGGCTGCACGCCCTGGCCGAGGAAACCCACCGGGCCGAGGCCGATATGCTTAATGAGGCTCTGGCCGCCTTTCTGGAACGCGAACGCCAAACCATCGCCCGCGGCCAAAGCGATACCTATCAATCCACCCAGGCATTGATCGACCGTATCAAAAGCCACCGCGTAAGCCGCGACATCGGCGATTTCGATATCCGCGAGGCCATCGAAGAAGGCCGCGACTGATGCCGTTCGTGGTGGATAACTCCGTGGTCGTCGCGTGGTTCTTCCCAAGTCAGACCACGGACTACACCGATAGCGTGTTGGACCGGCTCAAGGCCGACACCGCCCATGTTCCCGCCCTCTGGGTGCTGGAATTCTCCAACGTCCCGCGCTAAGCCGTCATGGGCCGCAAGCTGGCGACCGAAAGCGCGCTGGAGATCATCGCGGAAGCCGAAAAGCTCCCCCTCTCCGTGGACTACACCGCGACCGCCACGGCAGAAAATATGGCGCTTGCCCTCCGTTTTGGCCTGAGCAGCTACGACGCGGCTTATCTCGACCTGGCCATGCGCCTTGGCCTGCCGATTGCCGCGAAGGATGGCGCGTTACATGCCGCCGCACTTCGGGCGGGGGTGGGGGTGGTTGCATGAAGAAGCTCGACAAGGCCGCGTCAGCGCCGTAGTGACCAACAGCGCGCCGGTTCGTTGGGCACGCTTCGCTTTGCCCAACCTACGTCACTTGTTCCTCGTCATAGATCGTCTCGACCTCGTAATCAGTCAGTTCGCCCAGCTCATCGCGGCCCACTTCCCGCATGGGCACCTCTCGGCCTTGCTCCCACTCCTCGCAGGCCGGTGTAGCTGTCACGGCACGAAATTCGGGCCGTTCCGGCAACGTACCTCTGCCCAGGACCGCGCCGACAACAACTTCGCGCACGAACCTGGAGTGCAGTATGTCTGGCCGATGAGGCAATTCTGTCCGCTTGGGTCAGAAAATCGGCAGCCGCAATAAACCAGCGGTAACTATTTTTCGGGGGCATCACGGCGGACGGGAGCAACATGCTGGGGTGGGCGGCGCAGTCTCAACTGCCTTCGCCCGCCGCCTTGAATTCATCATAAGGATGATCCCAGTCCACATCCGGGAACGCCTTCTTGACCGATTCCAGAAAATCCTCGCGCTTCAGGGTTTCATACGTCACATCCTTGAACCGCACATCCAGCTTCATTTCCTGAATGAGTGATTTCGCGTCGGGAAAAACTCGATTCAGTTCCCCGTCTAGCCATCGCCCGGCATCTTCTGCTGTCGGATCGCCGGTTAACGACCGCCCGAGCAAAGCATCGGGCGGGTTCTGCATCACACGGGGGACGTAGTAATCGACGATCTGTTTGCGTGAATCGTCGAGATGCTGTTGCAACTCGGTCTCTACCTCTACCTGGTGCCACGCCAGCCGCTCGCAGAATTCATTCAGTCGCCTGACCAAGAGCGGTTTTGCCGCTTTCAGCACGACCCGCCCATGATCCTTGCCCAGCGATGGCGTGAAATTCTTGCGGATTTCATTGAGGGCATCTTCAAGCGGCTTGGAGGAGAGCTTGCCGCCTTTCTCGATCAACTCGAACGTGGTGCGCAGACGACCCTCGATGTCCTTGTTCCCGCCCAGCCTCTGAATGCTCGGTGGGATGGCCAGACGGTGGCGCTGAATCGCCGCGCCGCTCAGGCTCAATTCCACATATTGGAGGTAAGGCTCGAACACTCGCACCTGTCTTGCCAGGTTGAAGCTGACGGGAGGCGCTTCTTCCAGGCTGATACCCACGACGGCAACATCCTCGTCCGTAATCTGCTCCGACCAGACATCCACGGGCAAGGTAGCAATGCGCTGCTTCTCCAAGGGCGTAGTGGCCTGGGCCACGGCAATCGCCTTGGCGGCGGGGGAGAGTCGCGCCAGGGCTTCCGCCACCTGTTCGCCCGACATGCGCATGGCATTGGGTGCCGCGCCGGGGGGCGGTTCGGTTTCCAGATACAACGGCGTGGGCGTGAAGAGATAACCTGTGTCATCGGCGACGACCAGCGCCATGCGCAGTCCGGGAGCGCTGCGAACCACAATGCCCGCCGCCCGCAACCGTGCAACCGCATCAAAAGAGCCGTAACCCATGCGCATCACGCGCTCGTCGAAATCCAGGCAGACCGTCAGCATCTCCGGCCCCACCCGCGCCACCACCGCCAACAACGCCCGCGCCACATCATCCTGTATCCCAGGCGCTGCGTAGCAGACAGATTGGCCAGCAGACTCGATGAAGCGCGCAACGTCGGCGGAAGCCAGGGTACAAAACAACGCATCGCTATTCATGTGGAAACCCTCCCATTCCATGGTGTTCTCATCAGCATTACCCCACTCCCAGAATCCAGCCCTCCACCCCCGCAATCCCGCGTTCATGCGGCTTCAAGTTGGGATTCAGGGCAGAACGCAAGCGGCCATCCCGGTCCCACGGCAAAATTGTTCTCACGCTAAGTTTTTGTATTACTGTGAAACAGCCGGCATCGAACTCCCCCGTAGGATGTGGTGAGCGCAGC
>JAUXXJ010000003.1 GCA_030681195.1 Rhodocyclaceae bacterium | reverse complement strand
GTGGATGCGCCGTGGAAGGTTGTTGCATTGGTGTAAGCGCCGTTGGACAGGTTGATACGCGATTCCAGTTGGAAGTTGGCTTTCAAGCCGCCACCCAGATCTTCGGTGCCACGGAAACCCAGGCGCGAAGTGGTCAAGCCGCCGTCAAACACTTGGGACTTGTTGGAAGTGCCCAGCGTCTTTTCAGTGCCCACTGCAACATCGGCCCGGCCATAAATGGTGACGGAGGACTGGGCCAGTGCGGCACCGGTAGAGGCCAAAACGGCCAGAGCGATCAGGGTTTTTTTCATGTGAAGTTCTCCAGAGAGTTGGTAGGTCAGGGTTGCCCAAGGGCTTGTTCCTGTGTCCCGTTGCCTTGTGCAATCAGGTGTGTGTATTCCAACCAAGTAGTAAAAAATCTCTGTGACACAAGAGTAAAAACATGGATTTGTTGTGCATATGCAACAAATTTTGCAGAAAAAACCTGTCATCGCTCAAAAATCAAACGACATCCCCATCCAAAACGTTCCTCGCTCTCCCGGTTATTCACACAACTGTCAAAGTCCACCCATAAGCTGCGCGGTGTCTCAACCTCTTTCAAAGCCTTCATGTCCAATCTGCCCTCCAACCTGATCATCGACAACGGCGACGGCGACGAGCCGATGTCCAACCTTAGCCACAACCGCCACTTTGCCGACGTGCTCAATGCCAACCTGAGCCGCCGCTCGGCGCTCAAGGGCGGCTTGGGTGCTTCCATCACCGCCTTGTTCGGTGGTGTCGGTCTGGCTGGCTGCGCCACAGCCGTGGGCAGCGCGGGCGGGCCATTGATCGGCTTTGACGCCGTGCCCGTCAGCAGCGCCGACACCGTGGTGGTGCCCAGGGGCTACAAAGTGCAGACCTTTGTGCCGTGGGGTACGCCCATCAGCGGCAACATGCCTGCGTTCGACCCCATGAATAACACCGGCGCCGACCAGGCCAACCAATTGGGCAGCCACCACGACGGCATGCACTTCTTCCCCATCGAAGGCAAAGACCCCTACAGCGGCAGCTCCACCGAGGGCCTGTTGGTCATGAACCACGAATACGTGGAGCCGCGATACATGCACGCCAGCGCCGTGGGACAAAAGCTCGATCGCGGTGCCGTGCCTGCCCTGGTCAATGGCAAGCGCCCAGCTGACGAATGCCGCAAAGAAATCAACGGCCACGGCGTGTCGGTGGTGCACATCAAAAAAAGTGGCAACGGCCAATGGGACGTGGTGCCGGGCAAGCTCAACCGCCGCATCACCGGCGCCACGCCCATGGACATCAGCGGTCCGGTGCGCGGTACCGACTTTGTGAAGACCAAGCACAGTCCCGACGGCACCCGCACCCGCGGCACGCTCAACAACTGTGCCCACGGTGTGACCCCTTGGAACACCTACATGATGTCGGAGGAAAACTGGGCCGGCTATTTCATCAACAAGGTGGGCGCCAATGGCCGCACCCGCGAGCAGTCGCGCTATGGCGTTCGCAGCAACGACAGCAAACCCGCCACCTCGCGTTACGGCTGGGAACTGGCCGACAGCGGTGCCGACGAATTTGCCCGCTTCGACGTGACAGCCAAGGGTGCCAACCCCGCGCAGGACTACCGCAACGAAGCCAACGGCTTTGGTTGGATGGTGGAAGTGGACCCGTTCAACCCCAACAGCACACCCGTCAAGCGCACGGCATTAGGCCGTTTTGCCCACGAAGGCGTGGTGTTCCAGCCTGGTGTAGAGGGCCAGCCGGTGGTGTGCTATTCGGGTGACGACGCCACCAACGAATACATCTACAAGTTCGTCTCCAAGGGCGTGTACCGCAAGGCCGCTGGCTTGGCCAATGGCGCCTTGCTGGACGAGGGCACGCTGTACGTGGCCAAGTTCAACGACGACGGTTCGGGCGAATGGCTGCCGCTGGTGTTTGGTCAAGCCCCGCTGACCCCGTTCCGCTTCCAAAACCAGGCCGACGTGCTGGTCAACACCCGCCTGGCCGCCGACACCGTGGGCGCTACCAAGATGGATCGCCCGGAGTGGGGCGCCATCGACCCCAAAAACGGGCAGGTGTACTTCACGCTCACCAACAACAGCGGCCGCACCGCCACCGACAAGGCCAACCCGCGCGAGAAGAGCCGCTGGGGCCACATCATCCGCTGGACCGAAGCCGGCAACAGTCCTGCCGCCACCCAGTTCAACTGGAACATCTTCCTGCTGGCTGGCCCAGAAAACGACTCGCTGTTGGCTGGAAAGCCATTGAACAAAGACCAAATGCACAACAGCCCCGACGGCTTGTGGTTTGATCCGCAAGGCCGTCTTTGGATCCAGACCGACATCAGCGAAGGCTCGATGAACAAGGGCGATTACGCGCAGTTTGGCAACAACCAGATGCTGTGCGCCGACCCGCGCACCAACGAACTCAAGCGCTTCCTGGTTGGTCCTGTGGGTCAAGAAATCACCGGCGTCATCACCACGCCCGACGGCAAGACCATGTTTGTGAACGTGCAACACCCCGGAGCCACCACCAGCGCCGACGACTTTGCCGCTGGCAAGCTCACCGGCACCTGGCCCAACCAGGGCCGCTACGCCCGCTCGGCCACCCTCGTCATCACCAAAGAAGACGGCGGCGTGATCGGTACCTAATGCCTCCTTTCTCAGTTGCATGAGATTTCAGAGCGGCTTCGGCCGCTCTTTTTTTTAACCACCCACATCCATACAACCACCATGATCCAACCCCAGCAACAAGCTCATGGGCTGGCTCTGCGAATGGGCCAAGCGTTTGCCAGTTTTCTGCTGTTGGCGTGCTTAACCGCGCTGGCAGAACCCCGACCCGAGCCTTACAGCACTGGGGCCGATGTTTTTTCAGAAACCCGGCAGGCGTTGCAAAGTCAGCAGTGGTTGCAGGCGCTGGACGCTCTGCGGCAGTTGTCGCGCGTGATGCCAGAAATTACCGACGATGCTGAGTTCCACAACCTTATGGGCTACAGCCTGCGCCAGGCCAGCCCTTCCCACCTGGGCGCTGCGGTGGACCATTACCAGCAGGCGCTCAGACTGGAGCCGGCGCATGTTCAAGCCCGAGCGTACCTGGGTCAGGCTTATCTCATGCAGGGTCGCCCAGACCTTGCTCGCGAGCAACTTCAGCACATTGAGCACCTGTGCAAGGGACAGGCTTGCGAAACGTGGCGCGATCTGCAAAGGGCCATTCAGACCCAACCGGTTCAACGCTGAACACCTCTTTATGTGGAGGGTTCGCTTTGAGCGATTTCCATGTGAACTGACTTCAGGGCTTCACACCAGCGTCACGATGGTTGTTCAGCATCAGGTTGTTTTTAATCAACAGGAGTCCCCATGAAGTTCACCTTTTCGCGGCAATGCATGGCCGCTGGTCTGCTGCCGCTCGCATTGTTGGCCGGTTGCGGCGGTTCAGACCCTGTCCCTGTGGCGGCACCCGTTCCCGAG
>JAUXXJ010000052.1 GCA_030681195.1 Rhodocyclaceae bacterium | reverse complement strand
GGCCGTAACCCAGACGGCAACACTCCTCATCCCCGTCCAAAATCAGCACCATTTGCGGGCAATTGCCCTGTGCAATTTTTGTAACCAACGCGGCAGAAACCGCCTCACTCACACCGGGGGCCATGAACACCAGGCGCTGCTGGGCTTGGGCAATGGTGGCGGCAATGTGCGGGTCGGTGATGGCTTGGAACATGCCAGGGTTTTGGTTCATGGTGCGGGCTTTCGTATTTTTGGAGACGTGATGACAATTGAATCAGGCCATCAAATCATGACGCGACCAAACCCGCAGCATTTCATTGCCTACTTTCACGTCATGCACACCCATCAGCGGTTGTTTGCCACGAACGCGGATGCCATCAATCCAGGTGCCAACGGTGCTGTTCAGGTCGTGCAGCCAGATTTCATTGCATGTATTCACGATGACAGCATGCCGCCGACTCACGGAGGGTGCGTCGATTTTGAAATCATTGGCGGCCAGTTTTCCAGCAGCGATCAACTTGTCTGTAAAAAACCGTTTGTCGCCACGATGTTCAATCACTACCGTGTTCGTAGGCTTGGGTGCGCTGGGTACTCCAAATCGATGCTCCTGAAATACGAGTTTGTCCATCAAATAATCCCAGCCACCTAAATCTTCTGACCCGGCCAGGGCAACTTTTGCGTTGTACATCGAAAACGCACCACCCATCGCGCGTTCAACTTGTTTGTGCAGCCATGCATCATCCAACTCTTGTAGCCCCAGACGCGCAAGGAGCCCTGCATTCTCGATGGCGGTGTTGTTGTCATGCTGTTCCGCACGCAAAATGTCGGCGAGTCTCTTCATTTCATCGAAGCGTTTTACCTTCCAGTAGCACTCCAGCAGCAGGCAGTGAGCCTCTATGTTCAATGGGTTGCGTGCTACCTCGTCACCCAGAGTGGATAGCGCCATCGGCAGTTCACCTCGCTGTAGATACAGCCAACCCAATTCCAGTCCCAACAAATGGCCACTTGGGCCGTGCGCTGCATCTTTCAAAATACTGTATGCCGCATCGGTTTGATGCTGCAACAGTTTGATGCGTCCTGCCAATAAAACCGCACTGGGTAAAGCGGGGCTCAGCCGTTGTGCAGCAGCCGCCGCGTTTTCGGCTTTACGCCAGTTGCCACGCTGAAACGCACGTTCACCCAACAACACCGCCCGTTGCGCCTTGAAAGCATTTCGATCCACATTCAGCGGCACGCTGCGGGCGCGCAACGCTGCGGCCATGCTGGCGGCTGTTTGAAAGCGCAACGCAGAGTCTGGATGGATCGCTTTCAGAGCCAGTTCTATTAACCACGTTGGCTCTTTTAAGCCAATCGGTAATGTACGTTGTCGCTTGGCGGTTTCGAGTGCGTTCCCGGTCAGCATGGCCCATGGGTGCTCATGGTTAAGCAACTCCAGCAGCGTCACGCCCAATGCATATATATCTTCCCGTGCATCGTCGCGGCGGGCCAGACCCTGCCCTTTGCAGGGAGAACTGTAGATGACCGTGCCACCCGTGGTGTTCACGATGCCAAAGTCTGCAATGACAGCCATGCCATTGCGCAACAAAATGTTGGACGGTTTGATGTCGTGATGAACCAATCCTCGTTCATGTACCGATGTCAACGTGTCGCAAAGCTGTAGCATCCATTGCACCACTTGGTTAACCCAAGCTTGTGCTTCCACTGGTCGCTTTTCGTGCAGCCGCTGTGCCAGGCTTCCAACCGCGCAATGCTCCATCACCAGTGCCAGTTGCTTTTGGTGTCGGAAGTGGTGGTAGAACGTGACAATGCCGGGCAAATTCAAACTTGCAAGCGCCCGCATTTCAGCCAAAAACTCTTTGTCTTTACCGGGCGCGGTGGCGGCGGTTAGGAATTTGATGGCAACATGGTGATTGCCTAAAACAGTGTCCTGCGCCAGCCAAACCTCACCGAATCCGCCACGGCCCAAAGGATGTAGCAGCTCATACTTGTGGTCAAGGCACTGACCGGAGACAAGCGTCATTGTTTATGGCCTTTGAGATTGTTTACCGCCCACGCAGCTGTAGTTCTCCGTTGGTTGGGTGCGGTTTTTTCCATTCGGTTTGTCCCTTCCTACGCTGCCAATCACATCACCAGCCCCGCGACAGCAGCTCCCGCACCGACTGCGGCTCCAGCACCGACGAGCAGGTTTCCCAGTCGGCATCGGCCACCTTGCTGTATTTCGCATCAAACGGGTTGCGCGTGGCGGTGCTGCGGTCAATCAGCTGATGGGCGGCGGCTTCGTCATGCAGAGCCACTTGCACCCACACATCCTCCAGCGTGTCGGGTATTTGCCCGAACAGGCCGTGAATGGCCTCTAGCCGATCCGCCAGCACTTGGTGAACGCGGTCTTCTACCGAATCGCGGTAGCGCAGGTTGGCAATCCAAATCTCGTTGCGTGCCTGGCCAATTCGCTGAATGCGGCCCTTGCGCTGCTCAAGCCGGGTGGGGTTCCAGGGCAAGTCGATGTTGATCAGCGTGCCCAGGCGTTGCAGGTTCAAGCCCTCTGATGCGGCATCGGTGCCCAGCAGCAGTTGCAAGTCGCCTGCCCGCACGCGGCCCTTCAACACGTTGCGGTCACAACGCTGAAACCGACCATCGCGCCACAAGCCCGAGCGGTTGCTGCCCGCGTACAAGCCTATGTCCATGCCCGCGAACTCCGGGCGTTTGGCCATTTCGTCGCCCATCCAGCGCACCGTGTCGTAATACTGCGAAAACAAAATGCACCCGCGCTCCAGCCAACGCTGACCCAGCCCCGGCTGGGTACCGCACAAATAGCCGATCAGTGCTTCCAGCTTGGGGTCGTTGTTGCCCCCTTGTTGAAGCAGGTTCAGGCAGCGGCGCAGCGAATCCATTTCTTTGTCGGTGAAGTTTTTGAAATCGCTGCTCCCCGTCGCGGGTCGCCCCACCTGAACCGGTGCATCTTCTTCCGCGTCGTCCTCGTCCTCGTCGTCCAGTGCGTCCTGCACAGCGGCTTCCTCGCCCAGCAGCTTGGCCACGGTGCGCCGTCCGGCCTCCATCGAACTGCCCATGCGCCGCAGCAACAGCGTTTTGAAAAAGCCCGCACCCTTCACCCGCTGCTGCAACAACTGCGAAAACGTTTCCGCCTCGGCATACGCATCCCGCAAATAACTGCCCAGCACCAAAGCACCCGCGTTGTCTTCGCCAAACAGCTTCACCGCCACCTTGGGCAAAAAATAACCGCCGGTGGCCGGGTTGATGGTGGCTTCCAAATAGGCGCGGGTGCGCCGCACAATGCAGCGCAGCAGCGGGTTGAACTGCGCGCCGTAGTCGGGCAGCAAAGCGTTTTGCAAATGCACAGCACGAATGGCGGGCGACAAGGTGTTCACGCTCTCGGGGGCGAACTGCCACTGCGTGTCACGGGCATCCAGCTTGCGCCGAATGCGCTCAACCGCAGGGTGTTCTGTTTTAGCGGGCAGTGGGTCGCGCACATATTCCCAGCCGCTGCGCGCATCCGCCGTGGGCACCTCGGCCAAGCCTGTTGCAATGTCCAGGCAGTGGCTGGCTTGGTACCAAGGGCTGGAACGTGTCTGACCCCCCAACACACCGTCGTTACCCTGCGAGAGGATGTGCAGCAAATCCCACGCCTCCACCGGGTGCAGTTGCACCGGCGTGGCGGTGGCCAGCAACAGGCTTTTGGTGCGCGGGCCAATATCGCGCAAAAAAGCCATCAGCTTGTTCGGCTCGGCACGCTCGTTCACCTCGTCGGCCTCCGCGTCCACCTTGGGCAGCTTACGGCGGCGGGCGCGGTGTGCCTCGTCCACGATCACGCAGGTGTAGCGGCGGCTCAGCAACTGGTTGACCGCCTCACCCAGACCGCGCACCACCAAGCCCTGCGACACCAAGCCAATGCGGCGCGGGCACTTGCCCAGCGACTTGGCCCCGTCAGACGGGTATTCCAAGTCGTTCTCATCCACCCACGCCCGGCCATTCCAGCGGGCCGACGGCAGCAGCAGCAACTCCATCAGCTCGTCCTGCCACTGTTGCAGCAAAGGCTTGGGGGCCAGCACCAGTATCGGGCCGCCGTCCGGGTCGTCCAGCGCCATCAGCAGGGCCGCCATGGCCAATTGCACGGTTTTGCCCAGGCCCACCTGGTCGGCCAGCACCAAGCGAGCGCCGCCCAGCCGGTGCCGCTCCAGCGCCAGTTGGGCAAAGTATTTCTGGTGCGGCCACAAACCCTGCTCACGCCGGTACACCGGGGTTTCCACCGCTGCCGCTGCGGCCACTTGGGCCGTGTCGGCCATCGCTGGCAAGTCAGCGGGCTCAATAACCGTGCGCGAAATGATGCGCTGCACATCTTGCGCAATGAACGGGCAGCAGGCCAAGTCCACCGCCCGCGCATCGTTCCACAGGGCATCAAACTCTTCTTGCACCCACGCAACCGCCTCGGGCGAGTCGTCCTCCCACAGCAGTTCGTAATTCAGCTTCCAGGCCGACAGGCTCTCGTTCACACTGCCCATGAACGTGGTGGCCCTGCCATCGGCGTAGCGCAGCACACCCGCCTTGCCGTGGATAAGGCCAAACGCCGCATCGGGCAGCACCCGCACCTCCAGCTTTTTGCTGGTGAGCGCGGCATACAGCGCCCGGTAACGCGGCAGCGCAGCGGGCGGCGCATCTTCGGGCTTGCCCGCACACCAACTGCGGCGCAGCGCGGCTTGCGCGGCGGCAGCGGTGACCAGGTCTTGCGGGTCTATGTCGGCATTGCAGATCACGCGCACCGGCCCCGCCACGCTGGCCAAGGCCTCGCCCGCCACTTCAAACAGGCTGGAGCGAAAGTACCCCGCAATGCGGTCGTAAGCCACAGCCCCATTCAGGCGCTGCACCAGCACCGACTGGTCAAGGCGGCTGCGGCGGCTGGAGTGGCGCTGCATCATGGGCCGCTCTCAGGCATGGTCGTTGCGCAGCCGTCCGGCCAGCAGGCGGGCGGCTTGCGAATCGGTGGCCCATTCCTGCATGCCCTCGGCGTTGCCCAAGGCGGCCAACCAGTCCAGCAAATGCACAAAGCCCTCGCGTTTGCCCCAGTAGCCCTGGCCAAAGGTGTCGCGCAGGTATTGGCGGCCTGGCTCGGGCTGCAAGTTGGCGGCGGCGGTTTCGCGCACGGCAAACAGCAGGTGGCGCAGTGGGGCGGCGGCAAACGGGTGCGGGCCTGCGGCGGCGGCGCGGCCACGGGCAGCGGGCAAACCAGCGGCCACCTGCGCCCCAGCCACCGGCCCCAGCACACTGGCGGCCAAGCCCGTGGGCGTGGCTACGCGGGTGCCGTTGGCCTTGTCGCTTTTCAGCAGCGGCTTGATGTCTTGCACGCCAAAGCCCCGCGCCAGCTCCTCGTACATGCCCTTGCGGCGCTCGCCCCGGCTCTCAATGTCCAGCGAGCGCAGGTAGTAGCGTTCCACCAAGCTCAGGTCGCGCCAAGCGTTGTCCAGCCCCTGGGGAATGAGGGTGTCGCAGGCAATGCCCAGAGCGCGTTCAATCACAGTCTGGAAGTCGCTCTTTTCGCCCCTGCCGCGCACGGCAAACACTTCGTGCTCCACGTCTTTGCCATCCAGGTTGCCGTATTGCGTCAGCACCTTCAGCGCAGCGGCGTAGGCGGCTAGGTTGTAGTCGGCATCGTTGAAGTTGGGCTCACCGCCCTCGTCCAGCATCTGCATGCTGGCAATCTGGCGCTTCACCTCGTCTTCCACCAGCGGGTACACCTCGTCCAGAAACCCCGGCTCGTTGCCCACCCGCTTGCGCAGCACCAGGCAGACGGTGCCTTGCACGTAGTTGCCCTGTTTAAGGCCCATTGCCGCTGTTTCGGTACTGATGGTCCAGGCTGCCGTGGCTTTGAGGCCTGCGGCCCACAGAATCATGCCCAGGTCGGCCCACACCGCTGGGTCTTGGTGGGTGAACATGACCATTTGCAAGCCGTTGTCGGGCATGTGGCGGGCCAGGTTTTTGTAAATTTCCACCATCGAGCGGCGAAAGTCTTCGCCGTTGCCCCGCACCGCCAACTCGGCGCGGGCATCGGGTGTCCAGTCGGGAAAGGTTTGGGCCAGTTGCTTGTCGTACCAAGCCAGGAAAAAATCGCCCAGTTCGTGGTAGTTGACTGCATCGGCGTAGGGGGGGTCTGTGATCCAGAGGTCGCATGTTTGCCGCAGATCACGAGCATCATTCGTGCGAACTTGCCTTGATAGATTGGCTTCATCTATAAGTGCGTTAGCTGAACCAATCGAAAAATCTTTGAGCCCAGACAAGGCGCGTGATCCAAAATTAAATAACGTATTGAGCGCCTGATTTGAAAATGTTTGAACAAAAGCGCCAATACCCCCGCTTTTTGCCAAACTCTTATCCCAAATACATAACTTAGAGTCAAAATTTGCCAACATCCCGACAAGTAGCATCGTCGCGGATTTAGCAGCGACACTGCCGCCTGCAAGTTCAAAGGCCGCAGAATAAATTAAGCCATGCATCAACAACTGCCGTGGCGTGAACAAATGATGCCAATGCGACCAGCCACGCTCGCGGGTCGGCTGGTCTGTGTTGTAGCCGCTGACAATCGCCTTCGATGGAATAAACCCCTCACGCTGCCAATTCGCAAACCGTTCACTCAATAGCGTCAGCGCCTCGTTTTCGCGCACCAAGTCAGCGGCATCGGGGGCAGCATATCGGCGCACCAGCTTGGGGCGGCCCTTGTGCATCACAGTCTTGGCCCAGCGGATGCAATACAAGCGCTCTTGAAACACATCGCCCGCACGGGGCACCACATCGTCATTCGTCCATCGGCGCAGGCCATCGGTGCCGCGCAGGGCTTCCACCGACCAGGTGCGGTTGGGGTTGAACGGGTCTACCACCCGGCCATCGACGATGGTGGCTCCCTTCTTGTCTTTGTACAGCTTGAATTCAGCATCGGAAACGGCCAGCACCTCGGGTGTCAGCCGGTCGGCGTTGCCCACGCGCGTCCAACGGGTGACGATGTTGTACTTCTCGGCCACCACCCAACTGGGGGCCAGGGGAATGTAGTAGTCACAACCTTCGGGTTTGACTTCAACGCAGTACAAAAACGCTTCGGCCCGTTCGCCTTGGTCGTTGTGTTCAATGCCCCATTCGGTGATTTGCTGGTCAGCGGCGGCAAAGGCTTGCTGCTGCACATGGCGCACCTCTTCTTGCACCGCAGAGCCACCGCCCAGCAGGTTCAGGCTGGCCCAAGTCAGCAGCCCGGCCACGGGGTTCAGGTCAGAGCCAAAGGCTTCGCAGCCCATGCGGGCCGCTTCAAACGGGATGGAACCCCCGCCGCAAAAGCTGTCGCCCACGCGGGGGGTGTGCCCAAAAGTGCGCTGGCCCAGTTGTTCAATGAGTTCAGGCAAACAGGTGGCCGTGGTGCCCAGGTGGGCGTTGATGTCGGCCCAGGCCACTTCGCTGGGGCCTTCCACGTTTTCGGGCCTGTCGCAGTAGCTGATGCGTTCGGCGTAGGGCATGGCGTCAAACAGCTCGCGGCTGGGGCCGTCTTCCGTGAGCCACGGCACCGATGAAGAAAAGTCTTTGCAACGGTCCGATGTGCCTTCATCGTCCATGGTCAGCACCTTGAGAAATATCTCGCGGTCTTTTTTGGCGTTGTCGCTGGCGGGCATGAGCATGCCCAAGATGCTGGCGCGCACCAAAATCAAGGGCTTGCGGCCCCACCATTTGCCAAGACCGGTCAGGGTTTGGCTGGCACCTGCTTTGCGCTCTTTGTAGGCTTCTGCCGACAGGCGGGCAATGGGGAACTGGGTTTCAATGAAGGCGGGCATGGGTGTTTTTAAGCGGGCAGTTCGGCCAGAGGGTCGGCGCAGGCCACGCCCAGTGGCTGAAAGTGTTTCAGGTTGCGGGTGAGCAGCAGCAGGCCCGCGTGTTGCGCAATGGCGGCAATGGCCACGTCGGCAAAGCCGGGGTGGCGGCCTTGGGCTTGTGCCGCATCGGACATTTCCCCCGCCAGCCGGGCGGCTTGTGCATCCAGCGGCAGGATACGGTCGCCATAGGCGGCCAACAGGCCATCCAGCCACCGATCCAGCCGGTCGGCCCGCTCGGCCCCACCGGCGCGGCGCAGTTTGCCAATGCCTTGCGCCATTTCTGCAATGGCCACAGAGGGCAGAAAGAGCGCCTGGTGATGCGCTTGCAGCCATTGCCCAAAGGGTGTGGGCACAAAGGCCTCGCGCCCTGGGGCCAGCGCGGACACCACGCTGGTGTCGAGCAAATAGCCCTTATTCAAAGTCGATGCCCCGCAGCGGTGTGGTGTCGCGCTCGGTCTCAAACGGTTCGGGCAGCGCCAGCAGGTAGTTGGCCAGGTTGGGCATCTCCAGCGGGTACAGGCGTGCGCCGTCGGCCACCGGCACGATCATGGCGCAGGGCTGGCCGTGGCGGCTAACGAGGGTGGGGCGGCCTTTTTCAGCGGCGGCCACCAGCGCAGAGAAGCTGGCTTTGGCTTCGCGTATTTGCATGGTTTCCATGATGGGTTCCTTTGTGACTACGTGTGGTCATTTTAGGGTTGTTCATCTCAAAGGGACAGCGAGAGCTGCGTGTGCCCCAACAACTCGCGCCGTGCTTTGGGCGACAAGCCTTCGCCTTTGACAAAGGGGTTGTCGGCCAAGGCCGCACGCAGCGCCTTGCGCCAGCCAATGCCTTTTTGCATGGCTTGGCCGGTGGTGGCCACGGTC
>JAUXXJ010000046.1 GCA_030681195.1 Rhodocyclaceae bacterium | reverse complement strand
TTGTGCGATGCCTGCCCGCAGGCATCGCACAACCCTAATCAGCAAGAGACAGCTGATCTGCTCCTCCATAGCTGACATTCACATGAGAAATTTCTACGAAGCCGTCATTCAATCGCCGCCACCGATTTGGTGAGTCCGAATTGCTGTAATGCCGTGGTGCGCTCATTGACGCCAAAACCGTACCCCGGTAGCCGGCCATGACCTACCGCTGATGCAATTTTGGAAACACGTTAATGGGCGTCGGGTGTTCACAAGATCGGCGACCATAGGAAAACTCAGCAGATGGTGTGCGACGATTTGATTACTTTCCACACCCTTGAATTACCAGTGAGGGACAGCATCACCAAAATTCAAGGCGCTTTACTTATTTATATTGCTGGCTATTCCTGAAAAACAGCGCATGCTACCCGTGTTGCCGGCCACATGTGACCGTGACCGCCGCCAATGAACAAGGCGCGAAACATGAGGATACGAAGATGAATGACGTTATCCAAGTCCCGGACGAGATCCCCCCTCAATCGGTAGTGCAAGATGGAATCGACATCCACCTGATGCTGGCTAAAATTTCATGAAGTCGGTGGGGTCCTTGCTGACCACGTCCGTTGCAAACCTGGGCGGGTGGTAGGAAAGCGTGGGGCTAGCATGGCAAGCGGGTAACACAAAGCTCTTCAAGCTTTGGCACCTACTCGATGCGGGGCTGAAAAGGACATTCCGGCGCGGTAGCGGCACGCCCGAAAAGGATGAGCCGCCGCTGCGCGCGGAGTTGTTCAGCACCGAGCAGATGGCACAGCACGGCGTGCGTCTCGCGGCGGCCCATGACTTGGCGGCGGGACGCATTCCCGAGCGTTTGCTGTCGCGGCTCGCGGCGAACGAAAACCGGCTGATCGAGACATGCAACCAGTTGACGGCGGCTGTCGTGGCGAGCCAGCGCATCACGCCCGCCGGGGAATGGTTGCTCGACAACTTTCATCTCGTCGAGGAGCAGATCCGCACAGCCCGGCGCCACCTGCCCAAGGGCTACAGCCAGGAACTGCCGAGCCTGGCCACCGGGCCCTCGGCTGGGTTGCCGCGCGTGTATGACATCGCCCTGGAGACCATCGCCCACGGCGACGGACGGGTAGACCCCGACAGCCTCGGTCGTTTCGTCGCTGCCTACCAGTCGGTCACGCCCTTGCGACTGGGCGAGCTGTGGGCCATCCCCATCATGCTGCGCCTGGCGCTGATCGAAAACCTGCGCCGCGTTGCTGCGCATATTTCCGCTGGCAGGACGGATCGGAATCTGGCCGTCGCCTGGGCCAGCAAACTGACGGAAATCGCGCATCGCGATCCGAAGAACCTGATTCTGGTGATTGCGGACATGGCGCGTTCGAGTCCGCCCATGAGCTCGCCGTTCGTATCGGAACTGGCGCGCCGCCTGCAAGGGCAGGGCCCCGCGTTGGCACTGCCGCTGACCTGGATCGAACAGCGCCTCGCCGAGTCGGGGCTGAACATCGAACAGCTGGTGCGCTCCGGCAACCAGATGCAGGCGGCCGACCAGGTCTCCATCAGCAACAGCATTGGCAGTTTGCGCTTCCTCGGGACGATGGACTGGCGCGAGTTCGTCGAGACCATGAGCGTGGTCGAACAAACGCTCCGCACCGATCCGGGCGCGGCCTACGCCGCGATGGACTTTGCCAGTCGCGACCGCTACCGCCATGTCATCGAGGCGATGGCGAAGGCCAGCGGACTGTCCGAGGCGGCGGTGGCCAGTCATGCCATCGCGCTGGCGCAAGCGGGCGCGGCGCGGGCCGGTGTGCGTGGTGATACCGATCGAACCGCCCATGTCGGCTACTACCTGATCGACCGGGGTCTGGCCGAACTGGAAAACACAGCCCGGATGCGCCATGCCCCGGCTGCGGCACTGCGGCGCTGGGCGGGACGATCGCCGTTGCTGCCGTACCTTGGGGCGATCACGCTGCTCACGGTACTGCTGAGCGGCGGCCTGCTGGCTGAGGCACGGTCGGAGCTTCTGTCTGCCGGCTTGACCGAGTGGGCGCTGCTGCCGGTGGGAATCCTGGTGCTACTGGCCACCAGCCAGCTCGCGGTCGCCTTGGTGAACTGGCTGGCCACCTTACTGGCATCGCCGCATCCGCTGCCGCGCATGGACTTCTCCGCCGGCATCCCGGCGGCGGCGCGCACCCTGGTGGTGGTGCCGACCATGCTCACCAGCCCGCGCAACATCGAAACGCTGGTCGAGGCGCTGGAAGTCAGGTTCCTCGCCAACCGCGATGCGCACCTCCACTTCGGCCTGTTGACCGACTTGCGCGACGCGGACGAGGAAGTCCTGATCGAGGACGCGGCGCTGTTGTGCCTGGCTCGGGAGCAGATCGAAGCCCTGAATGCGCGCTACGCGGGCGGCGGCAAGGACATCTTCTTCCTGTTTCATCGACCGCGCCGCTGGAATCCCCACGACCGCATCTGGATGGGTTACGAGCGCAAGCGCGGCAAGCTGGCGGACCTGAACGCCTTGCTGCGCGAGGGAAATCGCGAGGACTTCGCGCTGGTGGTCGGTGCCACTGCCGCACTCGCCGACGTGAAATACGTGATCACCCTGGATACCGATACGCAACTCCCGCGCGATGCCGCGCGCCAGTTCGTCGGCACCATGGCCCACCCGCTGAACCGTCCGGTATACGACGCGGCCCTGGGGCGGGTCAGCGCCGGCTACGGCATCCTGCAACCGCGTGTGAGCGTGAGCCTGTCTGGCACCGGCCAGTCGCGCTATGCGCGCCTGCATGGCGGCGAGCCGGGCATCGATCCGTACACCCGGGTCGTCTCCGACGTTTACCAGGATGTCTTCCAGGAGGGCTCGTTCATCGGCAAGGGCATCTACGATGTCGACGCCTTCGAACAGTCGCTCAAGGGACGTTTCCCCGAAAACCGCATCCTCAGCCACGATCTGCTGGAAGGCTGCTACGCCCGCGCCGGCTTGTTGAGCGACGTACAGTTGTACGAAGAATATCCGTCCCGCTACGGTGCCGACGTCAACCGCCGCTATCGCTGGATACGCGGCGACTGGCAGCTCGCGGGCTGGCTGCTGCCGTGGGTGCCCGGTCCCGCCGGGTGGCAGCGCGACAACCCGCTTTCGGCGCTGTCGCGCTGGAAACTGTTCGACAACCTGCGCCGCAGTCTGGTGCCGGCGGCATTGACGCTGCTGTTGCTGCTCGGCTGGACGGTGTTTCCATCGGCCGCTTTATGGACCCTGGCGGTGCTCGGCATCCTGCTGATTCCACCGGTGCTATCCACCCTGGTGGATGCGCTGCGCAAGCCGGATGACATGCGGCCCGGGCAACATCTCGCCGCTGCCACCCATGCCGCTGGCCAGCGCTTTCTCCAGCTTGGGTTTGCCGTGGTGACGCTGCCGCACGAGGCGTATTACAGTCTCGATGCGATCCTGTGCACGCTCGGACGCATGTTGTTTACGCATCGGCGGCTGCTGGAATGGAATCCCTCGGGCGACCAGGAGTTGTCCAGCCGCAGCGATCTGGTGGCCGCGTTTCGCAGCATGGCCAGCGCCCCCCTCCTGGCGACCGGCACGACCATCGCTTTAGCAACGCTGAATCCGGCCGCGCTGTTCGTGGCGTGGCCCTTCCTGATCCTGTGGTTGGCTTCGCCCGCCATCGCCTGGTGGATCAGCCGACCAATCACGCGCCGCGAGGCCCGGCTGAGCGTCGAGCAGACCCGTTTTCTCGGCCAGATCGCGCGCAAGACCTGGGCATTCTTCGACCGCCTCGTCGGCCCGGACGACCACTGGCTGCCCCCGGACAACTATCAGGAATACCGCACCGCCGCGCTGGCGCATCGTACTTCGCCCACCAATATGGGGCTGGCGCTACTGGCTAACCTGTCGGCCTACGACTTCGGCTATATCCCCGCCGGGCCGCTGCTGGAGCGCTCGGCGCAGACCCTGGCGACGATGGCGGGACTGGAACGCCATCGGGGCCACTTCTACAACTGGTACGACACACAGACGCTGCAACCCCTGCACCCCGCTTACGTCTCGACAGTGGACAGCGGCAATCTGGCCGGCCACTTATTGACCTTGCGCCCGGGCCTGCTGGCGCTGCTCGACCGGCCGATCCTCGAAGAACGCTGGCTGGACGGGCTGGTCGACACGCTGGGTATTGTGGAGGAGGCAGTCGGTACAGCCATCCCGACCATGTTGACGCCGCTGTCGCAACTCCGGCAGGAACTCGACATCGGCCTGGCATCCCGGCCAACCTCGTTGGCGGCGGCACGACGCCTGCTCGACCAACTGACCGCGCGCACTGCTGAGCTCGGTGCGGTACTGGGCGGCGCAGCCGCCGGTGAGGCAGGCTGGTGGGCCGGCGAACTGGCCCGGCAATGCCGGACGCTGCGCGATGAACTGGTCTTTCTCGCACCATGGAGCGGGCAGCCGGAGGCTTCCATCGACACGCTCGACGCCATCCCGACGCTAAGCGCCCTTGCGGCGAATCAAGACCCGCACATCCGGACGGGCAGCGCGCGCGCGCTGGAGCGCTGCGCGGCCATCGAACGCCTGGCCATGCAGGCCGGCGAACTCGCGGTGATGGAATACGGCTTCCTGTACGACAAGGCAGCGCGCCTGCTGTCCATCGGCTACAACGTGGATGAACGGCGCCTGGATGCGAGCTACTACGACCTGCTGGCCTCGGAAGTGCGCTTGTGCGTATTCGTCGCCATCGCACAGGGGCAGTTGCCCCAGGAAAGCTGGTTCGCCCTTGGACGGCTGCTCACCCGTGCCGGTGGCGAGCCGGTCCTGCTGTCGTGGAGCGGATCGATGTTCGAGTACCTGATGCCGCAGTTAGTGATGCCCGGCTACGAGCACACCCTGCTCGACCAGACGAGCAAGGCGGCTGTGGCGCGGCAGATCGATTACGGGCAGCAGACCGGCCTGCCCTGGGGCATCTCGGAATCGGGCTACAACACCGTAGACCTGCATCTCAACTACCAGTACCGCGCCTTCGGCGTGCCCGGCCTGGGGCTGAAGCGCGGGCTGGCCGAGGACAGGGTCGTTGCACCCTACGCGTCGGCGCTGGCGCTGATGGTGGCGCCGGAGGCGGCCTGCCTGAACCTGCAACGGCTCGCCGCTGCTGGCGCGGAAGGACGCTACGGTTTTCATGAGGCCATCGACTACACCCCGGCGCGGCAGCGGCGCGGCGAATCCCAAGCCATGGTGGCTTCGTACATGGCCCATCACCAGGGCATGAGCCTGCTCGCGTTGGCCTATCTGCTGCTGGACCAGCCGATGCAGCGGCGTTTCATCTCCGATCCGCTGTTTCAGGCCACCTTGTTGTTGCTGCAGGAACGCATCCCCAGAGCCTCTTCGCTCCATGCCCACGGCGCCGAACGCGACGTTATCCAGACCGGCACGGTCAGCCCGCAGATGCCGCTGCGCGTGCTGGACAATCCCGACACCCCGCTGCCGGAAGTGCAACTGCTGTCCAATGGCCGCTATCACGTCATGCTTACCCACGCGGGCGGCGGCTACAGCCGCTGGAGCGACCTCGCCGTGACGCGCTGGCGCGAAGATGGCACCCGCGATGCCTGGGGCACCTTCACCTATCTGCGCGACGTGGTCAGCGGCGCATTCTGGTCCGCTGCGCACCAGCCCACCCTGCAGCGCGCGACACACTACGAAGCGATCTTCTCGGAAGGCCGCGCCGAATTTCGCCGCCGCGACACGGGCGAATCCCGAGGTGAGGCCTTCGATTTCGAGACGCACACCGACATCGTCGTCTCACCCGAAGACGACATCGAGCTACGCCGGGTGCGCATCACCAATCGTTCTGCCGCGCGCCGTAGCATCGAGGTCACGAGTTACACGGAGGTGGTGCTGGCCACAGCCGCCGCCGACGCCCTGCACCCGGCGTTCAGCAATCTTTTCGTGCAGACCGAGATCGTCGCGGCACAACAGGCGATCCTGTGCACCCGCCGGCCGCGCTCCAGTGACGAGCAGGCGCCCTGGATGTTCCACCTCGTCGCCGTGCATGACGCGGACATCGACGCCATTTCCTACGAAACCGACCGCGCGCGCTTCATCGGTCGCGGTCGCGGCGTCGCCGCGCCGGTAGCGCTGGACGCCGACGTGGCACTGCTGTCCGGCAGCCAGGGCTCCGTGCTCGATCCGGTGGCGGCGATTCGCTGCCGGATCAGCCTCGAACCGGGGCAATCGGTCACGCTCGATCAGGTCCATGGCATCGGCGCCAGCCGCGACGCGGCTCTGGGCATGGTCGAAAAATATCGGGACCGACGTCTGGCCGACCGCGTTTTCGAACTGGCTTGGACCCACGCCCAGATAGTGCTGCGCCAGATCAACGCCCGCGAGGTGGACGCACAGCTCTATGGCCGCCTGGCCAACTCGATCCTCTACGCCAATCCTGCACTGCGGGCCGAAAGCAGCGTGCTGGTAAAAAATCAGCGCGGCCAATCCGGTCTGTGGGGCTACGCCATTTCCGGCGACCTGCCCATCGTTCTGCTGCGCATTGCCGACCTGGCCAATATCGAACTGGTGCGCCAGCTCATCCAGGCCCACGCCTACTGGCGCCTCAAGGGGCTGGTGGTGGATCTGGTGATCTGGAACGAGGATCGTGCCGGTTACCGGCAAGCGCTCCAGGATCAGATCCTCGGCCTGGTGGCGGTGGGATTGGAAACCCAGGTGATCGACCGGCCGGGCGGCATCTTCATCCGCTCGGTGGAGCAGATCTCGACAGAGGACCGCCAGCTGTTCCAAGCCGTCGCACGCGTCATCCTCAGCGACAGCCTGGGCACCCTGGCGGAACAGCTCGACCGTCCCGCCACGCCGGCGGTGCGCGTGCCGCGCCTGGTACCCGGCAAGCCCGTGCGCGCCGAATCGCCCGCCGCCTTCGCCTTGCCCCAACGCGAACTGATCCTGGGCAATGGCATCGGCGGCTTTACCACTGACGGCCATGAATACGTCATTACCACCACGCCCGCGCAGCTCACGCCGGCACCGTGGGTGAATGTGCTGGCCAATCCCCATTTCGGCAGTGTCGTCTCGGAAAGCGGCCAAGCCTACACCTGGGGTGAGAATGCCCACGAATTCCGTCTCACGCCCTGGCACAACGATCCGGTCTCCGACACCAGCGGCGAGGCCTTCTACCTGCGCGACGAGGAAAGCGGCCAGTTCTGGTCGCCGACGCCGTTGCCCCGACGCGGCGCGACGCCTTATGTCAGCCGGCATGGCTTCGGCTACAGCGTGTTCGAACATACCGAATCCGGGATCGTCTCCGAGTTGTGGGTCTATGTGGCGCTGGATGCGGCGGTCAAGTTTTCCGTTCTCAAGCTGCGCAACGCCTCCGGCCGGCCGCGCCGGCTGTCCGCGACGGGCTACGTGGAATGGGTGCTGGGCGACCTGCGGCCGAAGTCTGCCATGCACACAAGTTGCGAAGTCGATCCCGACAGCGGCGCGCTCTACGCACGGAACCCTTACAACACTGAGTTTCCCGACCGGATCGCCTTCTTCGACGCGGACCCCGGCGATACCTTGAGTCGGACCATCACCTGCGACCGGGCTGAGTTCATCGGCCGCAACGGCAGTCTGGCGAACCCGGCGGCACTGGCGCGCACCCATCTGTCGGGCAAGGTGGGGAGTGGCCTCGATCCTTGCGCCGCGATCCAGGTGGCCTTCGATCTGGCCGATGGTGCGGAACGCGAGATTAGCTTCCGGCTCGGATTGGGCGGCGTCCCGGGCGGCGATGATGCCAACCATCTGGTGCAACGCTTTCGCGGTGCCGATGCCGCGCGGTGTGTCCTGGAGGCGGTCTGGCAACACTGGAACCATACCCTTGGCGCGGTGCAGGTGGAGACGCCCGACCCGTCCCTCAATGTGCTGGCTAACGGCTGGCTGCTCTACCAGACCCTGGCGTGCCGGCTGTGGGCGCGCAGCGGCTATTACCAGTCGGGCGGCGCCTTTGGCTTCCGCGACCAGTTACAGGACGCCATGGCGCTGGTGCATAGCGAACCCCACTTGTTGCGCACTCAGTTGCTCTTGTGTGCGGGGCGCCAGTTCCGCGCAGGCGACGTCCAGCACTGGTGGCATCCGCCCGCCGGGCGCGGCGTGCGTACCCATTGCTCCGACGATTACCTGTGGCTGGCCCTGGCCACCTGCCGCTATGTGCTGAGCAGCGGCGACACCGGCGTGCTGGACGAGCCTGTGCCCTACCTGGAAGGCCGCCCGCTCAACCCGGAGGACGATTCCTACTACGACCTGCCCGGCCGTTCCGCCGACACCGATAGCCTCTACCAGCATTGCGTAAGCGCCATCCGTTACGGACTGCGCTTCGGCGAGCGCGGCCTGCCGCTGATGGGTTCCGGCGACTGGAACGACGGCATGAACCGCGTCGGCATCCTGGGGCGGGGCGAAAGCGTGTGGCTGGGCTTCTTCCTGTATGACGTGCTGCGCCAGTTCGGTACGTTGGCGCAGCGGCACGACGACCCGGAGTTCGCCGCATTCTGCGCCGCCGCGGCCGCGCAACTGGCCGAAAACCTCGAACGGCACGGCTGGGATGGCGCCTGGTATCGCCGTGCCTGGTTCGACGACGGTACCCCGCTGGGTTCGGCGGACAACGCCGAATGCCGCATCGATTCAATCTCCCAGAGCTGGGCCGTGCTGTCAGGGGCCGGCGATGCGGAACATGCGCGCCAGGCCATGCGTGTGGTGGACGAACATCTGGTGCGGCGCGAGTACGGCCTGATCCAGTTGCTCGATCCGCCTTTCGACCAGTCGGATCTGGACCCTGGCTACATCAAGGGCTACGTGCCGGGCGTGCGCGAAAACGGCGGCCAGTACACCCACGCCGCCATCTGGGCGGCCATGGCCTTCGCGGCTCTCGGCGACCGCCAGCGCGCCTGGGAACTTACCACCATGATTAACCCGGCCAACCACGCCCTGTCAGCGACGGCCATCGCCACCTACAAGGTCGAGCCGTATGTCATGGCGGCGGATGTCTACGCGGTGGCGCCCCACACGGGGCGCGGCGGCTGGACCTGGTACACCGGCTCCGCCGGCTGGATGTATCGGCTCGTCGTCGAATCGCTGCTGGGCCTGCGGCTGGAAGCGGATCGGCTCCACATCGAACCCTGTCTGCCCGCCCACTGGGAGGGTTTCAAGCTGCACTACCGCTACCGGGAAACCGTCTATCACATCGCTGTCGCGCAAACGCGGGCTGGCGCAGACGGTATGTGTGGCATGGCAAGCATGACAGTCGATGGTCTCGCCCAGAATGGGCAAACAATCTTCCTGTCAGATGATCACCGGGAGCACACGGTCGTAGTCAGTGTGCCGGATTCACGCACCATCATCGATTAGGCAAGTACTTAGTGGCGTACAACGCTAACCTCAGGGGATTGATCACCTCTTGATTCGTGAAGTGGTAGTGCAAATAGCCGCTGCACATGAGTTCAGCACGAGTTATACGCGATGAATTCTGGGCGGCCGCTTCCATTTCCCTTCACAGTCGGCTCAGGGCACGAAAGACTCAGTCGGCCTTAAATCCTGAAGGGCCGCAATCAGTCTGAAGCCCAGCGCCTCTTCCTGGCCGGTCGTTGCCAGTCATCAGAACACAACGGGCGATTCTTTCCGGTCAATGCAGGTTGCCCAAGTAAAATGTCAGACCGATGCAACTCGACAAGCACACCCCCATGATGCAGCAGTACCTCCGCCTCAAGGCGGCGCATGCGGACGTGCTGCTGTTCTATCGCATGGGGGATTTCTACGAGTTGTTCTACGACGATGCCGAGCGTGCCGCGCGTCTGCTCGATATCACGCTGACGAAGCGCGGGCAGTCGGCGGGGCAGCCGATTCCGATGGCCGGCGTGCCTTACCATGCCGCCGAGCAGTATCTGGCGCGACTGGTGAAGCTGGGCGAATCGGTGGCGATCTGTGAGCAGATTGGCGACCCAGCGACCAGCAAGGGGCCGGTGGAACGGCAGGTGATGCGCATTGTCACCCCCGGCACGCTGACCGATGCTGCCCTGCTGGATGATCGCACCGACAGTCTTTTGCTGGCGTTTTTCCAGCAGAAACAGCGGATCGGTCTTGCCTGGCTCAATCTCGCCAGCGGCGAACTGCGTCTGCTCGAAACAGCCGCGCATGCCCTGCCCGCGCAACTGACGCGGCTGCGCCCTGCCGAGATTCTTTTAGGCGAAAGTGTTCAATCCGAAGCACTTACTGAAAAGTCGGCGCTGGCCAGACGGCGTCCTGACTGGCATTTCGACACAGCCAGCGCCGTGCAACTGCTCACCGGGCATTTCGGCACCCGCGACCTCTCCGCTTTCGTCGGCAGCGAGGACGAAGCGCCGCTGGCCATCGGTGCTGCCGGCGCGCTGCTGCGTTATGCCCAGGCCACCCAGTTGCAGGCGCTCGGCCATGTCACCGGGCTGACGCTGGAGCGCGAATCGCAATGGCTGCGCCTCGATCCGGCGACGCGGCGCAATCTTGAAATTACCGAGACGCTGCGTGGCGAAGCTGCACCGACGCTGCTGAGTCTGTTCGACACCTGCCACACTTCCCTGGGTGCGCGCTGGCTGCGCCACAGCCTGCATCACCCGCTGGCCGACCGCAAGCTGGCCGCCCAACGCCATGTCGCCATCGCCGACTTGTTGGAGACCGATGGCATGCTCGACACGCTGGCACGCTCGCTCAAGGGTGTCGCCGATGTCGAGCGCATCGGTAGTCGCATCGCCCTCAAGAGCGCCCGTCCACGGGATCTGGCCGCCCTGCGCGACACCCTTCAGCGACTGCCCGCGTTGGCGGCCACGCTCACAGCGCAGGGCCTGCTGCAACAGATCAGCGGCGACCTCGCCGTGCCGGCCGATTGTCTGACCCGGCTCGAACAAACGCTGGCGGAAGATCCCCCTGCCCTGTTGCGCGAAGGCGGTGCCATCGCCAGCGGCTTCGATGCCGATTTGGATGAATTGCGCGGTATCCAGTCGAACTGCGGCGAATTTCTGCTGGCGCTCGAAGCACGCGAGAAGGAACGCACGCAGATTCCCAGCCTCAAGGTCGAATACAACAAGGTGCATGGCTTCTACATCGAAGTAACGCATGCCCATGTCGGCAAGGTGCCGGACGATTATCGCCGCCGTCAGACGCTGAAGAATGCCGAACGCTACATCACGCCCGAGCTGAAAAGCTTCGAGGACAAGGCGCTTTCCGCCAACGACCGGGCGCTGGCGCTGGAAAAACGCCTGTACGACGAACTGCTCGACGCGCTGGCCGACCACATCACCGAACTGCAACGCATTGCCCGGGCGCTGGCCATGCTCGATGGCCTGTGCGCATTCGCCACCACGGCGCAGCGCTACGACTACTGCGCGCCGGCATTCGTCGAGCATCCGTGCATCGAAATTCGCGGCGGGCGTCATCCAGTAGTCGAACGGCAAGTCGATTCATTTATCGCCAACGATCTCGACCTGACGCCCAACCGCCGCATGCTGATCGTCACCGGCCCGAACATGGGCGGCAAATCGACCTACATGCGCCAGACCGCGCTGATTGTGCTGCTGGCCCATTGCGGGAGCTTCGTGCCGGCCACGCAATGCCGGCTCGGGCCGATTGATGCGATCCACACTCGGATTGGCGCATCAGACGACCTCGCCTCGGGTCGCTCCACTTTCATGGTGGAAATGACCGAGGCAGCGGCCATTCTGAATGGCGCCACCGACAAATCGCTGGTGCTGATGGACGAAATCGGCCGTGGCACCTCGACCTTCGACGGCCTCGCGCTGGCCTTCGCCATCGCGCGCCAACTAGTCGAAAAAACGCGCTGCTGGACGCTGTTCGCCACCCACTACTTCGAATTGACGCGGCTGGCCGAAGATCACCCGACCTGCGCCAACGTGCATCTGGACGCGATCGAGCATGGCAAGACCATTGTCTTCATGCACGCCGTCGAATCCGGCCCGGCCTCGCAGTCCTACGGCATTCAGGTCGCCGCGCTGGCGGGCATTCCGCCAGCGGTGTTGCGCGAGGCGAAGAGACGGCTGGTCGAACTGGAAAACCGCGAGGCCGCCAATGGCCCGCAGCCGGACATGTTCGCCACAAGCCCTGCACCTGCCGTCCCGCCACCGCCGACTTTTTCGGTCGATACTCATCCGGCCCTCGATGCCTTGCAGCACCTCGACCCGGATGCGCTGAGTCCGCGCGAAGCGCTTGAGCAGCTTTATCGCCTCAAACAGATTCTGAACGATTGACCGCGTGGCGCTGGCGGTATTCCACCAGCCGACTTTCAGGCATTGCGCGGCTGAAAAGCCAAGGCGTCAACATCGTCGTCACCACGCCCATGAGCACCAGCGTGGAATAAATTCCCGGCCCGATGAAGCCCTTCTGGTAGGCGATGCTGGCGACGACCAGCTCCATCACGCCACGGCCGTTCAGCATAAAGCCGAGGCCAAGCGACTCGCGGCGCGACATGCCTAATGCCTGCCCGCCCCACATGCCGGCAAAAACCTTCGTAAAGATAGAAACGGCGAGCACGGCGATGACAAACCCGGGCGACTTCAGGGCATCCATGTCGAATTCGAGCCCCAGATAGGCAAAGAATACCGGGGCAAGAAAGCCCCCCGTCAGCGACCCCAGCGTCAGCTTGAGTTCGTCATAACGCGATGCGAGGAAATGGCGTTTATCAAGCAACAGGGCCCCAAAGAAAGCTCCGATGACAAAGTGGAAGCCGAGCGCTTCGCTCACCGAACCGAAGATCAGGACAAACAGCACCACAATGCCGAACAAGGCCTCGGCGCCAAACCAGCTGACAAGGCGCTCAGGAACGACCTTGACATTCACCCCGCGCCGTTCGAGCCAGCCCAGCCCGTGGTTGAAAGCCAGCACCATTGCAATCAGGGCGACGAGCTTGACCATGGCAATGCCCAGCGATGAAGCCACATCAGAGAGCGAGGTCATGTGTGGCATGGCCAGCACCATGCCGAGCACCATCATGGCGGCCACATCATTGATGATCGCGGTAGCGATGGTGTAGCGTCCGATCGGCGTATCGAGCAGGCCTAGGTTTTCGAGAATCTTTGCCGCCACGGGCAATGCGGTGATTGAAATACACAGGCCCAGAAAAATCGAGCGCATCGCATCGAGCTCGTAAAGCCACGCAATGCCGACACCTCCCAGAAAGGGAATGCTGAAGCTGATTACCGCCAGCTTAAAACCGCCGCCCTTCATCGCCGACACGATGTCATCGAAGCGCATTTCAAGGCCGGCGGAAAGAATGACCAGGAATACCGCCAATTCGGCAACCCCCGCCAGAGCGGGCGAGGGGTCGAGTACGCCGAAGATGGCCGGGCCGAGCAAAATGCCGGCGAGCATCTCGCCGATCATGGCCGGTTGCCCAAAACGTGTAAACACACTACCCAGCAGGCGGGCGGCAACAATCAGGATCAGGAGGCTGGTCAGTAGGGACATGTGGGTGCGATTTTACCTAAGACGGAAAATTGCCCCGTAGCTGCTACGCCGGCTCGTGGGTTTCGAAGCGCCGGTGGATGCTCGCCAGATATTCGTGGGAGCGCATTTCAATCAGGCGCGAGACAGTGCGGCCGAATTCACCGGCCTGTGGGCCGGTCACATAAAGCGCTTCGGCCGGTACTTCAGCCGCCAGCACCAGCTTGACGCGGTGGTCATAGCAGACATCGACCAGCCAGGTAAATCGACGTGCCGCATTGGCCATTTCAGCGCTCAGGCGCGGAATGCCAGAAACCACCAGCGTATGAAAATTGTGGGCCAGATCGAGGTAATCGTTCTGCGAGCGCGGCCCACCGCACAGGGTGGCAAACTCAAACCAGGCCACGCCGGGCGCACGATGCACCACGGGGATTTCGCGTCCGGCAATCAGCATTGGCCGGGCATGACCTTCGCCGTGGGCAACCTCCGAAAACAACTGCATCAGGTGCTGTTCCGGGTTTGCATCGAGTAGATAAACCTGCGCCTGCTCCAGTGCCCGCAGACGATAGTCGATACCGGCATCGACCTTGATGACATCGAGTTTTTCTGCCAGCAAGGCCAGCGTCGGCAGCAGCCGTTCGCGCTGCAGTCCGTTGGGGTACAAGCCACTGGGCGGATAGTTCGAAGTGATGCAAAACAGCACGCCGGCATCGAACAGTGCCTGCATCAGACGACCGAGGATCATCGCATCGGCAATGTCGGAGATGTGGAACTCATCGAAGCACATCAGGCGCGTTTCCTTGGCGACCTGTGCGGCCACCTTGGCGAGTGGGTCGGCCTCGTTATTGACCGACTGCAAGCGCTCATGTATCTCGCGCATGAAGGCATGAAAATGCACGCGCCGCTTGCGCTGGTAAGGCACGGTTTCAAAAAAGCAGTCCATCAGGAAGCTCTTGCCACGCCCGACCCCGCCCCAAAACCAGACACCCTTCGGCAAAGCCGGATGGACCAGCAATTTCCGCAGCTTGGTGCGCCGTGCAGCCTTGAAGGACACTAGCGCGTCGTAGAAAGCCTGCAGACGTTCAGCCGCCGCCTGTTGCGCCTCATCGGCGCTAATGCCGCGTGCCGCCAGCAGGTCGTTGAAAGCGCGGATCATGCCGTCCCGGGGGACGTTGAGAATGTCGTAAGGCATCAGGTTGAAAAAGGATTAAGTATCGGAATGCCGCAACCGGAAAAATCGCCGGTATTGCGGGTTACCAGCGTTAGCGCATGCACTTGTGCCGTTGCGGCGATTAGCATGTCGGGTTGGCTGCGGGCTATGCCGTGTGAGCGGAAAGTACCCCGAAGCTGGCCGGCACGGCGAGCGATTTCTTCGGTCACCGGCAACACGGTATGCAGCGCGACGAAAGCCGCAAAAAAATCGGCGATTCGTTGATTCGGCCGCCATGCCAGACCGAAGGCCAATTCATCGACGCTGATCGCAGACAACAGACATTCGTTTTCCCTATCCGCCCAAGCCAACACGCCCACATCAGGTCTTGGGCGCATCAACTCGCTGATGATGTTCGTGTCAAGCAGCACGCTGGCTTTCGGCATCCGCGTCCCACTCTTCAAGCACTTCAATAAAGGCATTCGGGCGTCCGACTGCCGAGCGTGGCAAGATCGGCAGTTCGTAATTCTCTTCGGCAGCAATGCGCCTCAACTCAGCAAACGCCTCGCCCAGCGTTTTCTTCGCCGTTTTCTTGCGCCACGCATCAAAGGCCTTGAAGGATTCGGCATCAATCACGGCCGCGACACATCGGTCACGGTTATAGATCATTTGCGGTTCTTCAGCAGTCAGTCGAACCACCTCAGAAAACTGTTGCTTGGCTTGGGCAATGTTCCAGGACATGGCACACTCCTTTATGTCTATCACTGAAGTCCATTATAGACATAATAGACCCAAAAAATGGCCGGGGTTTGCACGGCCATTTTTTCGAGTAGATACAAATCAGAAGTGCAGCGGACGCTTATCCACCGCCAGCGCGGCTTCGTGCATCACCTCCGACAGCGTCGGATGGGCATGGCAGATACGGGCAATGTCTTCCGACACGGCGCCGAACTCCATTGCCGTGACGGCTTCGGCAATCAGCTCGGAGGCACTCGCGCCAATGATATGGACACCCAGCACGCGATCAGTCTTGGCGCAGGCGAGCATCTTGACGAAGCCGGTGGTGTCGCCCTGCCCCAGCGCGCGGCCGTTGGCCATGAAGGGAATCTGGCCGACTTTGTACTCGACGCCCTCATTCTTGAGCTGCGTCTCGGTCTTGCCAACCCAGGCAATTTCCGGGTGCGTGTAAATGACCCAGGGAATCGCGTCGTAATTGACATGCCCGGCCTGACCGGCGATCAGTTCGGCGACCATCACGCCCTCTTCCATGCCTTTGTGCGCCAGCATCGGGCCACGGATGACGTCGCCAACCGCCCAGACGTTCTCGAGATTGGTCTGGCAATGGTCATTGACCTCGATGCAGCCTCGATTGTCGAGCTTGAGACCGACTTGGTCGGCACCCAGCCCCGCCGTATTGGGCACACGACCAACCGAAACGATCAGGCGGTCACACTCGAGCTTCTGCGCACCATCACCGCTTTCGTAGTCAATGGTCACGCCCTTCTTGCCCTGTTTAACACTGGTGATCTTGACGCCAAGATTGATCTTTAGTCCCTGCTTGGTGGTAAAGGTCTTCCAGGCTTCCTTGGCTACGGCCGGATCGGCCGCTGCGAGGAAATCGGGCAGTGCTTCGAGAATGGTCACTTCGGCACCGAGGCGCTTCCATACCGAGCCAAGCTCAAGGCCGATGACGCCGGCACCAATCACGCCGAGGCGTTTCGGCACCGCGTCGAGCGAGAGCGCACCAACGTTGTCGCAGATCACCTGGTTATCGACCGGAATGCCCTCGATATGGCGCGGGCTGGAGCCGGTCGCGACAATCACATGCTTGGCATCGACCACTTCGGCGGCGCCATCCTTGCCCGTCACGGCGATCTGCCACAGCTCGTTTTCACGACCGGCAAAGCTGCCACGGCCGGTCAACTGGGTGATCTTGTTCTTCTTGAACAGGCCCTTGATGCCGCCGGTCAACTGGGTGACGATGTTGTCCTTGCGACGCACCATCGTGCCGACATCCATCTTGACGTTATCCGCCGTGATGCCGTGCATGACGAAGCTGTGATTGGCCTCGTCATACAGTTCGGAGGAACGCAGCAGCGCCTTGGAGGGAATGCAGCCGACGTTCAGGCAGGTACCGCCGAGGCGGACTTCACCCTTGGGATCGGCGTAGCTCTCCATCTCGATACAGGCGGTGGAAAAACCGAGCTGGGCGGCACGGATCGCTGCCACATAGCCGCCGGGACCGGCACCGATCACGACGACATCAAATTGCTTGTTGGCCATGGTCAGTTCCCCTTAGACGTCGAGCAGCAGGCGGGCCGGATCTTCCAGCGCCTCTTTCATCGTCACCAGTCCGAGCACCGCCTCGCGACCGTCGATGATGCGGTGGTCGTAGGACATGGCCAGATAGTTGATCGGGCGGATGACGATCTGGCCGTTCTCGACCACCGGGCGCTCCTTGGTGGCATGGATGCCGAGAATGGCGGCTTGCGGCGGGTTGATGATCGGGGTCGACAGCATCGAGCCGAACACACCGCCGTTGGAGATCGAGAAGGTGCCGCCGGTCAGCTCTTCAAGGGAAATCTTGCCGTCCTTGGCTTTCTGGCCGTATTCGGCGATTTTCTTCTCGATCTGGGCGAGCGACATCTGGTCGGCATCACGCAGGATCGGCACCACCAGGCCGCGTGGCGAACCGACAGCGATACCGATATCGAAGTAGCCGTGATAGACGATGTCATTGCCATCGACGGAGGCATTCAGCACCGGGAATTTCTTCAGCGCGGCCACGGCGGCCTTGACGAAGAAGCCCATGAAGCCGAGACGCACGCCATGTTCCTTCTCGAACTTCTCGGCATATTTCTTGCGCATCTCCATCACTGGGCCCATGTTGACCTCGTTGAAGGTGGTCAGGATGGCGTTGGTGGCCTGCGATTGCAGCAAGCGCTCTGCCACGCGGGCACGCAGGCGCGACATTGGCACGCGCTGCTCGGGACGGTCGGCGATGATCTCGTCGGCGCTGAAGGTGGTGGGTTGCGGCAGGCTTTGTGTAAAAGTCGGCGCTGGCGGGACGGCACTGGCCGCAGGGGCAGCGGCCTTGGGGGCCGAGGTGCCCGTAGTAACCAGCACATCGCCCTTGGTGACCCGGCCGCCGGGGCCGGTGCCTTGCACTTGCGCGGCATCAATGCCTTTTTCGGCCAGCGCCTTGCGGGCAGCAGGGCCTGTGCCAGCCGAGGCCGAGGCAGCCGCTGGTGCCGCCTTGGCCGCAGCGGGTTTGGCTTCCGCCTTCGCTGCGGGCGCGCCTGCCGCTGACTTGGCTTCGGTATCGATTCGGGCGATCAACTCGCCAGAGGTAACCGAGTCGCCATTGCCCTTGAGGACTTCGATCAGCACGCCGCTGTCGGGTGCAGGCAGTTCGAGGACGACCTTGTCGGTCTCGATGTCGATCAGGTTTTCATCACGGGTAACAGCGTCACCCACGTTCTTGTGCCAACTGACGAGGGACGCTTCGGCGACCGATTCGGACAGTTGCGGGACTTTGACTTCGATGATCATGTCAGACTCCGTTGTTGTTTATTTGAGGGGGCCGAAGGCGGTCTCGACCAGAACTTTCAGTTGTTCCGCATGTTTGGCCGCACTGCCAACCGCGGGAGAAGCGGAAGCCGGGCGCGCCACCACATGCAGTGACTGGCCTTTCTTGACCATGTGCATCAAGCGATGGTGTTTGGCGTACCAGGCACCCTGGTTTTCCGGTTCTTCCTGGCACCAGACCAACTCCTTCATGCCTGGATAACGTTGCAACTCCTCTGCCAGACGTCGGTCATCCATCGGATAGAGTTGCGGGATACGCACGATAGCGATGTGATCGAGCTTGCGTTCGCGGCGGGCCGTGCGTAAATCGTAATACACCTTGCCGGCACAGCAGATCACCCGCGTGACCTTCTTTGCATCGAGATCATCGACATCCCCAAAAACGGTCTGGAACGTGCCATCGGAGAGATCCTCCAGACTTGACGTATTTTCCTTGCTGCGCAACAGTGACTTGGGCGTAAACACCACCAGCGGCTTGCGTTGCTTGCGCAGCATCTGGCGCCGCAGCAGGTGGAACATCTGCCCCGCCGAGGTCGGCATACAAACTTCCCAGTTAAAGTCCGCCGACAGTTGCAGGAAGCGTTCGATACGACCAGAGGAGTGCTCCGGCCCCTGCCCTTCAAGACCATGCGGCAACAGCAGCACAAGACCGCAACCACGGCCCCACTTGGCTTCGCCGGAGGCCAGGAACTGGTCGATGACGACCTGGGCGCCGTTGGCGAAGTCACCAAACTGGCCTTCCCAGACGACGAGGTCATTCGGGCTGGCGGTCGCGTAGCCGTATTCGAAAGCCATCACGGCCTCTTCGGACAGCACGGAATCGAAGCACTGGAACTTGCCCTGCGTGTCCTGCAGATGATGCAGGGGAACCCAGGTGCCCTCATCCCACTTTTCGCGGTTCTGGTCATGGAACACCGCATGACGGTGGAAGAAGGTGCCGCGCCCGACATCTTCGCCGGAGAGACGCACGCCATAGCCCGCCGCCAGCAGCGTGGCATAGGCAAGGTTTTCAGCCATGCCCCAGTCGATCGGCAGCTTACCCTCGACCATCAAGCGGCGATCATCCATGATCTTCTGCACGCGCGGATGAAGGGTAAATCCTGTGGGAACATGGGTCAGGCGCTCGCCGAGACGCTGCAGCTCCTTGACGGGCACGGTGGTATCGCACAGTTCGGTGTACTTGGCACCGGTATGGGCCGACCAGTCGATGGTGGTCTGGCTCTTGTAATCGGTAATCACCGGATCATGCAGGTGCTTGCCGGCATCGAGTGCCGCACGGTAGTCCTTGATCATCTGCTCGTCTTCGCCGGCCACCAGCACACCCTGGCTGGACAGACGCTCGGCATACTGCTTGCGCGTACCGGGATGCGCCGCCACTTTCTTGTACATCAGCGGCTGCGTGACCATCGGCTCATCCGCCTCGTTATGGCCGAGCTTGCGAAAGCAGATGATGTCGATCACGACATCTTTCTTGAATTCCTTGCGGAAATCCATCGCCATTTCGGTGACGAAGGCCACCGCCTCCGGATCATCGCCATTGACGTGAAAGATCGGCGCCTCGACCATCTTGAAGATGTCGGTGCAGTAGAGCGAGGAACGCAGGTCGCGCGGATCGGAGGTGGTGAAACCAATCTGGTTGTTGATGACGATATGCACCGTCCCGCCCGTGCCATAGCCACGCGTCTGCGAAAAGTTGAGCATTTCCTGATTCACGCCCTGCCCCGCGACGGCGGCATCACCGTGGATGAGGACAGAAATGACCTCGCCCTTGCCATTTTCGCCGCGCCGGCTCTGGCGTGCAAAAACAGAGCCGGCGACCACGGGGTTGACGATTTCAAGGTGGGATGGATTGAATGCCAGGGTCAAATGCACCGGGCCACCGGGCGTGGCGACATCGGAGGAGTAGCCCATGTGGTACTTCACATCACCGGCAATCAGGTCAGACTTTTTCTTGCCTTCGAATTCGTCGAAGAGCATGGCCGGTTGCTTGCCGAGCGTATTCACCAGGACGTTAAGGCGGCCGCGGTGCGCCATGCCGATAACAATTTCCTTGACGCCATGACCGCCCGCCGTGCGGATCAACTGATCCATGGCGACCATCATCGACTCGCCACCTTCCAGCGAAAAGCGCTTCTGGCCAACATAACGAGTATGCAGGTAACGCTCCAGCGTTTCAGCGGCTGTCAGCGTGGACAACAGGCGCTTCTTGTCCTCGTTGTTATAGCGCGATTGCACGCGCATCGGTTCATAACGTGCCTGAATCCAGCGCTTTTGCTGAACGTCGGCGATGTACATGTATTCGGCACCGATATGGCCGCAGTAGCGCAGCCGCAGGGCCTCAAGAATCTCGCGTAGTGTGGCCTCTTCAATGCCGATGTCGAACGAGCCGGTACGGAAGGTGGTCGACAAATCGGCTTCGGTAAAACCGTAGAACGACGGCTCCAGCTCAGCCACTTCGGGACGTGTGTGACGCTTGAGCGGATCAAGCTGCGCCCAGCGGTTGCCGAGGAAGCGATAGGCATTGATCAGTTGCAAGACCTTGGTCTGCTTATCGGCATGCGAGGCACCACTCGAACGCTGAGCGACGCGCAAGGCACCTTCCTTGGCACGCTGGGCGAACGAGGCGATGACGGGCGCATGCGGTACATCCGGACCGAGATAGGCACCTGCCCCTGGCAGGTTGGACAGCTTGTCGAAATAATCACGCCAGGTTGGGTCGATGGAGCCCGGGTTGTCGAGGTACTTTTCATACAGTTCCTCGACGTAGGGCGTATTCGTACCGAAGAGATACGAGTTGGACAACATTTGCTTCATCATGTCATCACCTCTGTTTATAGGCATGGATGAAAAAAAGGGCCTCCTCCACGGAAACCCCTTTACGACTTTTGATTAACGCGCCTTCATGTCCGGTACATTGCGGTTTTCGGCACCCAGGTACAACTGGCGCGGACGGCCAATCTTCTGCTCGGGATCGCCGATCATCTCGTGCCACTGGGCGACCCAGCCGATCGTACGCGCCATGGCGAAGATGCCGGTGAACAGTTTGGTCGGGATGCCGAGCGCGCGCTGGACGATGCCGGAGTAGAAGTCGACGTTCGGGTAGAGCTTCTTCTCGATAAAGTACTCGTCCTCAAGGGCGATTCTTTCCAGTTCGATGGCCAGTTTGAAGAGTGGATCATCGTGCAGGCCAAGTTCATTCAGTACTTCGTGGCAGGTCTCACGCATCAGCTTGGCGCGCGGATCGAAGTTCTTGTAGACGCGATGACCGAAGCCCATCAGTTTGAAGGAGTCATTCTTGTCCTTGGCGCGCTTGATGTACTCGCCGACACGCGACACATCGCCGATTTCCTCAAGCATCTGCAGACAGGCTTCGTTGGCACCACCGTGGGCGGGGCCCCACAGACAGGCGATACCGGCGGCGATACAGGCGAAGGGGTTGGCACCGGACGAACCGGACAAACGCACCGTCGAGGTCGAAGCATTCTGCTCGTGGTCGGCATGCAGGATCAGGATGCGGTCGAGGGCGCGGGAAAGGACCGGATTCGGCTTGAATTCCTCGCAGGGATTGGCGAACATCATATAGAGGAAGTTCGTCGCGTAGTCGTACTCGTTCTTCGGATACATGAACGGCAGGCCACTGTTGTAGCGATAGGCCATGGCGACAATGGTCGGCATCTTGGCGATCAGGCGGATCGCCGCCACCATGCGGTGTTCGGGATTGGTGATGTCAAGCGAGTCGTGATAGAAGGCCGACAGACCGCCGACTACACCAACCAGCACCGCCATCGGGTGCGCATCGCGGCGGAAGCCATTGTAGAAACGGGTCAACTGGTCATGCACCATGGTGTGCTTGCGCACACGGGTATTCCAGTCATCGTACTGCGCCTTGTTCGGCAATTCGCCATTCTTGAGCAGGTAGCAGACTTCCATGAAGTCGCACTGTTGGGCCAGTTGCTCGATCGGATAGCCGCGATAGAGCAGTTCGCCCTTGTCGCCATCAATATAGGTAATCGAGGACTTGCACGCCGCCGTGGACATGAAACCGGGATCATAGGTAAAGGCGCCGGTCTGACCATACAGCTTGGTGATGTCAATGACATCGGGACCAATGCTGCCGGAGTAAACAGGAAATTCGGTGGTCTTGCCATTGAAGTTCAAGGTGGCGGTTTTTTGCGTCATAACAGTCCCCAGTCAAAAATCGGATTACTGAACGGCCGGCTGTCGCAACAGCTCGACCAAGCCTTGTACTGCCGGGTCGGCGGCAGCGCGCCGACCGGACAGCAATTCCCACAAATCGTGGTCTTCCAATACCAACAGGCGTTCGAGTAGCGCCGCCTGCATCTCCTCCAGAACTTCCGGCTGTTTTTGCCAGAAGCGTTGTAATACCAGATCGTTCTCGAGAAATGCCCGCCGGCTGTGCCAGCGGAGTCGCTCGGTACGAACGCGTTGCTGTTCTGCCGTCATCAGATGGATCTTTGCACCATCATGTCCTTGATCTTGCCGATGGCCTTGGTGGGATTCAGTCCCTTCGGGCAAACATCGACGCAATTCATGATGGTGTGGCAACGGAACAGACGATACGGATCCTCAAGGTTGTCGAGGCGCTCGTTGGTCGCCTGATCGCGCGTATCAGCAATGAAGCGATAGGCTGCCAGCAGACCGGCCGGGCCAACGAACTTGTCCGGATTCCACCAGAACGACGGGCAGGACGTCGAACAGCAGGCGCAAAGAATGCACTCGTACAGGCCGTTCAGTTCCTCGCGCTCCTCCGGCGATTGCAGGCGCTCACGCTCGGGCGGCGGATCGTTGTTGATCAGGTAGGGCTTGATTGAGTGATACTGCTTGAAGAACTGCGTCATGTCGACGATCAGATCACGGATCACCGGCAGACCGGGCAGCGGGCGCAGCACAATCGGCTTGCCCTCCGGGAAACTTGCAATATCCGTCAGACAGGCGAGGCCGTTGCGACCGTTGATGTTGAGCGCGTCGGAACCACAGACGCCTTCGCGGCAGGAGCGACGGAAGGCAATCGCATCATCCTTGGCCTTGAGCTTGACCAACGCATCGAGCAACTTGCGGTCGGTGGCATCAATCTCGACACTGATGTCTTGCATGGTCGGCTTCTGATCCGTATCCGGGTCATAACGGTAAATCTTGAACTGGAGGGTGCGCGCAGTTGTCATGAATGTCATCCTCGCTCTTTAGTAAGCACGCGTTTTCAGCGCTATGGTGTCGACCGACAAGGGGCGCAGATTGACCGACTTGTAGTCCAGCCGATTGCCCTCCTTGTACCAGAGGGAGTGCTTGAGCCAGTTGGCGTCGTCACGACCATTCGGACGCTCAGGGGTATCCGGCGCATCGTCGCGCACATGGGCGCCACGCGATTCTTTGCGTGCCTCGGCCGAGACCATGGTGGCCACAGCGACCTCGATCAGGTTGTCAAGCTCCAGCGCCTCGATGCGCGCGGTGTTGAACACCTTTGACTTGTCCTTGATCTCGGTCTGCTGCACATCCTTTTGGATATCGAGAATCTTCTGCACGCCTTCCTTGAGCAGATTGTCGAAACGGAACACACCAGCATGCTTCTGCATGCTGCGCTGCATATCCAAACGGGATTCATGCACGTTCGAGCCACCCTTCTGGGTATTGAGGCGATCAAGGCGCGCCAGCGTGCGGTCAAACGCATCCGCCGGCAGTTCCTTGTGTGATTTCGGCGACTTCTTCAGTTCGTCGACCGCAGTTTCGCCCGCCGACTTGCCGAACACCAGCAGGTCGAGCAGCGAATTGGTACCAAGACGGTTGGCACCATGCACCGAAGCGCAGGCACACTCGCCGGCCGCAAAGAAGCCTGGCACGATTTCATTCTGCGTGCGCTTGCCGGGAACCACGACCTGACCGTGATAGTTGGTTGGAATGCCACCCATCTGGTAGTGACAGGTGGGCACCACCGGCAGCATTTCCTTGAGGCAGTCGACACCGGCGAACTGGATGCCGATCTCATGAATACCCGGCAGGCGTTTCATGATCGTCGCCGGATCGAGGTGGGTAATGTCAAGGTAGACGAAATCCTTGTTGGGGCCGCAACCGCGACCTTCATTGATTTCAGTCACCATCGCGCGCGAAACGACGTCACGCGAAGCCAGATCCTTGGCATTCGGTGCGTAGCGCTCCATGAAGCGCTCCTTATTGGCATTGCGCAGAATACCGCCTTCGCCACGCACGCCTTCGGTAATCAGCACGCCCGCACCGGCCACACCGGTCGGGTGGAACTGCCAGAATTCCATGTCTTCGAGCGGAATGCCGGCACGTGCCGCCATGCCGACGCCATCGCCGGTGTTGATGAAGGCGTTGGTCGAGGAATAGTAGATACGACCAGCACCACCCGTAGCAAAGATGGTGGCCTTGGAATGAAAGGCATAGATTTCGCCAGTTTCCATTTCCATCGCCGTCACGCCCAGCACTTCACCTTCGGCATCGCGGATCAGGTCAAGCGCCATCCACTCGACGAAGAATTGCGTATTGGCCTTGATGTTGCGCTGGTACATCGCATGCAGCATGGCATGGCCGGTACGATCCGCCGCCGCGCAGGAACGACGCACCGGCTTTTCACCGAAGTTCGACATGTGGCCGCCAAACGGACGCTGATAAATGCGGCCATTGTCGGTGCGGTCGAAGGGCATGCCGTAATGCTCAAGTTCAATCACGCACTCGTTGGCCTTGCGACACATGAACTCAATGGCGTCCTGGTCGCCGAGCCAGTCGGAACCCTTGACGGTGTCGTACATATGCCAGTGCCAGTGATCTTCCTCGGAGTTGCCGAGCGACGCCGCCACGCCACCTTGCGCCGCCACGGTATGTGAGCGGGTTGGGAACACCTTGGTGATGACGGCGGTCTTGAGACCCGCTTCGGACAGTTGAATCGCCGCACGCAGGCCGGCGCCACCGGCACCGACGATCACGGCATCAAATTTACGGACAGTTACTTTTGCGCTCATTTTTTCTTAGAGCCTCCAGATGATCTGCACGGCCCAACCAGCATAGCCAATCAGGGCCAACAGGGTCAAAACATGCAGGGTGAGTTTGATGCCAGCGGGCTGAATGTAGTCCATCCAGATATCGCGCACGCCAACCCAGGCGTGCCAGCACAGGCTGACGATAAACAGAAAGCTGACAAAGCGCATCAGGCCAGCCGACATGAAGCCGCGCCAGCTCTCGTAGCTGGCGCCTGCACCCTGGATCAGGCCCAAGGCGACGATCAGCGTGAACACGACCATCACCACACCGGTAATGCGCTGGACCAGCCAGTCCATGAGGCCGTAGTGGGCCCCGACAATCTTGCGATTCACCATAGTTTTGCTCCCAGAATCAGCGTCATGACAAGGCTGACCGCCAGTACGGCAACCGTCGATTTGCGCGCCGCCTCTTTTTCGACACCAACATGAATGTCAATCAGCAAAATGCGAATGCCCATGCAGAAGTGGTGCAGGAACGCCCACAGCAGGCCAATCAAAATAATTTTGACGAGCGGATGTCCCGTCACGGCCACCAGAGTGTTGTAGGTGTCAGCCGACGTCAGCGAAAGATCCAGCATCCAGATCAGCACCGGCAGCATGAGGAACAGGCCGATCCCGCTGACACGGTGGAGGATTGATGCCACCCCGGGCAGGGGCAACTTGATCGCCATCAGATTTAGAAACTTCGGGCGCTGTTTGGTGAGTTCTGTCATATCAATCACTCCGTTCTGGTACTCATTTTGATGCGATGCAAAATTCTGCTGCAGACAACGTGGTTATAAACAAATCTGTTCGGCCTAATAATTTGAATAATATACTCTGAGATTCAGCACATAGAAAAGCCCTTCAGCCCAACTCATTGAGGTAACAATGCGCTGCCGTCGAATACAAACCGCGCCGCCACTCGACCGGACGATCCCCATAAGTAAAGCTGGTCCGCTCGACGGAAAGCAAGGGGCTGCCCTCGGGTACTTTCAGCAATTCGGCGCTCGAACGATCCGCCGCAACAGCGCGCAGACGCTCCTCGGCGCGAATCATGCGCACACCGAATTTCTCCTCAAACAGGCTATAGACGGAGCCTTGATGCTCCTTCAGAACCTCAAGACTGAGGCCAGCAAATATCTCACCCGGCAGGTAGATCTCATCGACCACCACCGGCGCATCGGAAAATTCCAGCAGGCGACGCACGATGATGATCGGATCACCCAGTTTCAAGCCCAGCACGCGCCCTGCCTCAGGACCAGCTTTGGCACGCCAGCACTCCAGCGGCAGGCTTTTCGTCGGTTCGATGCCGCCGGCCAAAGGCACCAACCGCAAGAAGCGGAAGAACGCGCGCGGATCATTGTGGCTGGCCACATAAGTGCCTTTGCCCTGACGACGGATCAGCAGATTCTCTGCGGCCATCTCGTCGATCGCCTTGCGCACCGTGCCCTGGCTGACACTGAAGCGCCCCGCCAGTTCGGTTTCACTCGGAATCGCTTCGCCCGGCCGCCACTCACCACTATCCAGGGCCTGCAGGATCAGGCGCTTGATCTGGCGGTAAAGCGGGCTGAAGGTGGGGGAATCCACTTGGCTTGCTTTCATGGAGGGCAATTGAACCACAAAATTATTAATACGTCTATAGTCCATCTTATGTCTTATAGAAGATATAAGATAGCTATTGACAGAATGCTGCAAAGCAACCTAAGATTCACACGTTCGACTTAACTCACTTCCCACTCACCTTAGACAAGGAGTACTTCATGGCCAAAGCCCCTGTACGTGTTGCTGTCACCGGCGCAGCCGGACAAATCGGTTACGCGCTGCTGTTCCGCATCGCCAGCGGCGAAATGCTCGGCAAGGATCAGCCCGTCATTCTGCAAATGCTCGAGTTGCCGATCGACAAGGCCCAGGCCGCGCTCAAGGGCGTCATGATGGAACTCGAAGACTGCGCCTTCCCGCTGCTGGCCGACATGATCGGCACGGCCGATCCCAAGGTCGCTTTCAAGGACGCACAACAAGCCCTGCTGGTCGGCGCCAAGCCGCGCGGCCCGGGCATGGAGCGCAAGGACCTGCTGCTCGAGAACGCCAAGATCTTCACCGAACAAGGCAAGGCCATCGATGAAGTCGCCGCCCGCGACCTCAAGTTGATCGTCGTCGGCAACCCCGCCAACACCAACGCGCTGATCACCATGAACACCGCGAAGAGCCTGCCGCAGTCGGCTTTCACCTCGATGATGCGCCTCGACCACAATCGCGCCATCTCGCAACTGGCCACGCGGACCAAGTCTTCCGTCACCGACATCCAGAAGATGGTCGTCTGGGGCAACCACTCGCCGACGATGTATCCAGACATCCGCTTCGCCACCGTCGCTGGCAAGGCCGCCCCGGCCCTCGTCAATGACGAAGCCTGGTACAAGAACGAGTACATCCCGAAGGTGGGCAAGCGCGGCGCCGCCATCATCGAAGCACGCGGCCTCTCCTCTGCCGCCTCGGCTGCGAATGCCGCCATTGACCACATGCGTGACTGGAACAACGGCACGAATGGTCAGTGGGTCACCATGGGCGTCGTTTCCGATGGTTCCTACGGCATCCCCGAAGGCATGATCTACGGCATGCCCTGCACCTGCGCCAACGGCAAGTGGGAAGTCGTCAAGGGTCTTGAAATCGACGCCTTCTCGCGCGAGAAGATGGACTTCACGCTCAAGGAACTGACGGAAGAGCGTGACGGCGTCAAGCACCTGTTTGCCTAAACCGTGACCACGGCACTTCACCCTTCCGAAGTGCTGTACGCAGGCGGCCGCCCTTTCCCGGCACTGGCCGCCTGCGAGCATTACGCCGGCAGCGAAAAACTGCTGGTCAAGTCCATTGAACTGCAACAGCGTCTCGGGCCGGTGTTCGACATCACTGCCGACTGCGAGGACGGCGCCGCGGCGGGCAACGAGATCGCGCACGCAAGCATGCTCGCCGGGCATATCGCCAGCGAGAAAAATCATTTCGACCGCATCGGTGCGCGCATCAATAATATTTACCACCCGGCCTGGCGCGATGAACTCGACACGTTTGTGCGCCTCGCCGGCCAGCACCTCGCCTACATCGTGCTGCCCAAGCCGGAATGTCTGGCCGACGTCAAGACGCAACTTGATGAGATCGCCGCAGCCCGCGCGCGCCACGCCATCACGCGCGAAATTCCTGCGCACGTACTGATCGAAACGCCGGGTGCGCTGCACGAGGTCTGGCAGATCGCCGCGCTACCCGGTATCGAATCGCTCGACTTTGGCCTGATGGACTTCGTCTCGGCCCACCATGGCGCGATTCCGTCGAGCGCCATGCGTTCGCCGGGACAGTTCGACCACCCACTGGTGTCTCGGGCGAAATGCGCAATCGCCAACGCGGCGCTCGGCCACGGCATTGTGCCGACACACAACGTCACCACCGAGTTTCGCGATAGCCGCGTTGTCGCGGACGATGCGCGTCGCGCCCGCGAGGCGTTCGGCTTCCTGCGCATGTGGAGCATCCACCCCAACCAGATTGAGCCGATCATCGCCGCCATGCGTCCCGATTTTGCTGAAACCACCGAAGCCGCCAATATCCTCTGCGCTGCGGCCGATGCGGCCTGGGGCCCGATCCAGATCAATGGCCGCCTGCACGACCGCGCCTCGTTCCGCTATTACTGGGAACTTCTCCAGCGCGCCCACGCCACCGGCGTTGCGCTGCCCGCCTTCGTCCGTAACCGTTTTTTCAACGATTCTCCCTCTGGAAAGGAAACGCCATGAACGCACTTCGCCTGCCGATCATTGCCGCCTCGCTGCTGCTTGTCGCCTTGCCGGCCTCCGCCCAGGAAATGAAACCCGGCCTGTGGGAAATCACCACGACAATGAAGATGCAGGGCATGCAGATGCCCGGCGCAAAATTCACCCATTGCTATACCGCCCAGGACATTTCGTCCGGCAAGCAATACAAGGGCGACGAGGCCAGCAAGTGTACGATCTCAAACCTCAAGACCTCTGGCGGCAGCGTTAGCTACGACATGGCCTGTGCTGCCGACGGCAGCAAGATGGCCGGCTCCGTCAAAGGCACTGTTTCCCCCACCGCCTACACCTTCGACCAGAAGATTCGCATGACGCCCGATCAGGGCATGGGCGAAATGCACTCGACCATGAATGGTCGCCGCGTCGGCGACTGCAAATAACCGTTTTTTCACGAAAGGAAGAATCCATGCTTGAAGCCTACCGTGCCCATGTCGCCGAGCGCGCCGCGCTGGGTATCCCCCCCCTGCCGCTGACCAAGCAGCAGACCGTCGAACTGGTTGCCTTGCTGAAGGCCCCCTCCAAGGGCGAGGAAGCCTTTCTAGTTGATCTAATCACCTATCGCGTACCGGCTGGCGTGGATGATGCCGCCCAGGTCAAGGCCGCCTTCCTCGCAGAAGTCGGCGCTGGCAAGACGGCATGTGCGCTGATCTCGCGCGCCAAGGCCACTGAACTGCTCGGCACCATGCTCGGCGGCTACAACGTCAAGCCGCTCATCGACCTGCTCGACGATGCCGAATGCGGTGCCACCGCCGCCGAAGGTCTCAAGAAGACCCTGCTGATGTTCGACGCCTTCCACGATGTCGCCGAGAAAGCCAAAGCAGGCAACGCCAACGCCAAGGCCGTGATGCAAAGCTGGGCCGACGCCGAGTGGTTCACCTCGCGTCCCGAAGTGCCGCAATCGCTAAAGCTCACCATCTTCAAGGTCACCGGCGAAACCAACACCGACGACCTTTCCCCCGCCCCTGACGCCTGGAGCCGCCCCGACATTCCGCTCCATGCGCTGGCCATGCTGAAGAATCCGCGCGATGGCATCGACGCCGACAAGGCCGGCGAACGCGGCCCAATCAAGCAGCTCGACGGCCTGAAAGCCAAAGGTCATTTGGTCGCCTATGTCGGCGACGTCGTTGGCACCGGCTCCTCGCGCAAGTCCGCCACCAACTCTGTCCTGTGGTTCACCGGCGAAGACATTCCTTATGTGCCCAACAAGCGCTTCGGCGGCGTCTGCCTCGGCACCAAGATCGCCCCGATCTTCTACAACACGATGGAAGATGCCGGCGCTCTGCCGATCGAGCTCGACGTTGGCCAGATGGGCATGGGCGAGGAAGTCGAACTGCGCCCTTACGAAGGCAAGGCCCTAAAAGGCGGCAAGGTCATCGCCGAATTCAAGGTCAAGTCCGACGTGATCTTCGACGAAGTCCGTGCCGGTGGTCGTATCAACCTGATCGTCGGCCGTGGCCTCACCAGCAAGGCACGCGAATTTCTTGGCCTGCCCGTCTCGACCCTGTTCCGCCTGCCACAGACCCCCGTCGATACCGGCAAGGGTTTCTCGCTGGCCCAGAAGATGGTCGGCCGTGCCTGCGGTTTACCCGAAGGCAAGGGCATGCGCCCCGGTACCTACTGCGAACCGAAGATGACCTCGGTCGGCTCGCAGGACACCACCGGCCCGATGACGCGCGACGAGCTGAAAGACCTCGCCTGCCTCGGCTTCTCGGCCGACCTCGTCATGCAGTCCTTCTGCCACACCGCCGCCTACCCGAAGCTGGTCGACGTCAAGACCCACCGCACGCTGCCCAGCTTCATCACCGCGCGCGGCGGCATCTCGCTCAAGCCGGGCGACGGCGTGATCCACTCCTGGCTCAACCGCTTCCTGCTGCCCGACACCGTCGGCACCGGCGGCGACAGCCACACCCGTTTCCCCATCGGCATCTCCTTCCCCGCCGGCTCCGGCCTGGTCGCCTTCGCCGCCGCTACGGGTGTCATGCCGCTCGACATGCCGGAATCCGTACTGGTGCGTTTCAAGGGCAAGTTGCAACCCGGCATCACCCTGCGTGATCTGGTCAATGCGATTCCGCTCTACGCCATCAAGGCCGGCCACCTCACCGTCGCCAAGCAGGGCAAGAAGAACATCTTCTCCGGCCGCATCCTCGAAATCGAAGGCCTGCCCGACCTCAAGGTCGAGCAAGCCTTCGAACTCACCGACGCCTCCGCCGAACGTTCCGCCGCCGGCTGCGCGGTGCGCCTCAACAAGGAACCCATCGTCGAGTACCTGCGTTCCAACATCACGCTGATGAAGTGGATGATCGCCGAAGGCTACGAAGACAAGCGCACCCTCGCCCGCCGCATTCAGGCCATGGAAGCGTGGATCGCCAACGGCACCCTGCTCCAGCCCGACGCCGATGCCGAATACGCCGCCGTGATCGAGATCGACCTCGCTGACATCAAGGAACCGATCCTCGCCTGCCCGAACGACCCGGACGACGTGAAAGTCCTCTCCGAAGTCCAGGGCGAGAAGATCGACGAAGTCTTCATCGGCTCGTGCATGACCAACATCGGCCACTTCCGCGCCGCCGGCAAAATCCTCGACGGCAAGAGCGACCTGCCGACACGCCTATGGATCGCCCCGCCGACCAAGATGGACGCCATGATTCTCAATGAGGAAGGCTACTACTCGGTACTCGGCAAGTCGGGCGCACGCATGGAGATGCCCGGCTGCTCGCTGTGCATGGGCAACCAGGCGCAGATCAGGAAGGGCAGCACAGCAGTGTCCACCTCGACGCGCAACTTCCCCAACCGTCTGGGTATCGACACGCAGGTTTATCTGTCTTCCGCCGAGCTCGCCGCCGTCGCGGCACTGATGGGCAAACTGCCCACCGTTGCAGAGTACATGGCGCAGGTGAAAACGCTGGAAGCCAAGTCGGCCGATGTCTATCGTTATATGAACTTCGACCAGATCGCTGAATTCAAGGAAGTCGCGGATAGCGTGACGGTTTGAATACGACTTGGCGGGACTGATCGCCGTCCCGCCAGTGCCGACTTTTCAAATGCCCGCACCGAGAAATCCGCGCGGGCATTTTCACAACGCCCTCCACATAAACGGTGGATAACTATCGGAATCCCTTGGCCAGCGATGAAGGAATATTCGGGCTTGCCGGATTCACCAGTACTTCACGGGTCAGCGGTCGCACGATCAAATCCATGTCTTGCATCGGGATTGCGCCGAGCAAGACCTCATCTCCCAACACCATCGCCCCGACAAAACAGGAACGATTGCCGAAACGTAATTCAACGGGGCCGGCGTAGGGGTAGAGCCGTTTTGAGCCATCCGCCAGGGTCACTTCGCGCTTTTCCTTCTCGGCTAGCTCAAGCTGTAGCGCGACGTGCTCGGGAATGCACAAGTGCATTGCACCGGTATCGGCCAGTGCGATGACTTCAATGGATTCGAGTTCGCGCCTGATCGGGTTGGCTAGGGTAAGGGTGGTACGGGTAATGCCCATGGTTTGATCTCCTTGCTGGACAGCATATCAGGGTTCAAAGGCTTGGCGTGCTCGGCCGCGATTCGCTCCAGATCGACCGCCGCGCTCTTGATGCGCCCATCCGTTACCAGTTATCGTACTGCTGCCTTACCTTCCTCGTGTTTATCTTTGTTAGCGCTGGTGGATACCGTCACGGTTTAAGTAGTATCAGGCGCCGTCCTGCCAGCGCCGACTTTTTGCGGCACGATGTTGGGGTGTAGGCTGCGACACAGAAAATAGTCATTGGCGACGCGGTCGTCGCTGGCTATCATGCGCAGCCGTCCAGAGTACGTCCCCATGATCACGCTAAAGAATGTCAGCTTGCGCCGCGGTGCCAAGGTGCTGCTGGACAAAACCTCCGTTACCCTCAACCCCGGTGAGAAGGTCGGCCTGGTCGGCCGCAACGGTGCCGGTAAATCGACGCTTTTCGGCCTGTTCAACGGCAGCCTGCACGAGGACAGCGGCGATTATTCGATCCCCGCGCAATGGCGCATGGGACAGGTGGCGCAGGACTTGCCCGAGACCGAGCAGAGCGCGACCGATTTCGTGATCGACGGCGACACCGTGCTGCTCGCCGCCCGCAACGAGGTACATGACGCCGAGGCCAGCGACGACGGCATGCGCATGGCCGAGGCCTACATGGCCTTGAACGATGCCGGCGAACACGATGCCGTCTCTCGCGCCCAGGCACTGATCCTTGGCCTCGGCTTCAAGGTGTCCGAGCTCAACAATCCGGTCAACAGCTTCTCCGGCGGTTGGCGCATGCGCCTGCAACTGGCGCGCGCCCTGATGTGCCCCTCCGACATCCTGCTGCTCGACGAGCCGACCAACCACCTCGACCTCGACGCCCTGGTCTGGCTCGAAGCCTGGCTCAAGCGCTATAGCGGCACGCTGATCATGATCAGCCACGACCGCGAATTCCTCGACGCGATCACCCAGGTCACGCTGCACATCGACAACGCCAAGCTGGTGCGTTACGGCGGCAATTACAGCAAGTTCGAAGACATGCGCGCCGAGCAGATGCTGCTGCAACAGGCGACGATGGCCAAGCAGGCCGACAAGATTGCCCACCTGCAATCCTTCATCAACCGCTTCAAGGCCAAGGCCAGCAAGGCCAAGCAGGCGCAGAGCCGGGTCAAGGCGCTGGAGCGCATGGAGAAGATCGCCCCGGTGCTGGCCGATGCCGAGTTCACCTTCGAATTCCAGGAGCCGGCCAATCTGCCCAATCCGATGCTGTCGATGGTCGATACCGCCATCGGCTATCCGCCGCCGGAAGACGCGCCTGCCGGCACGCCGCCCACCATCATCGTGCGCAAGATCAACCGCTCGGTGCATGCCGGTCAGCGCATCGGCATATTGGGCGCCAACGGCCAGGGCAAGTCCACGCTGGTGAAGACCATCGCCCGCGATCTGTTGCCGATCAGTGGCGAAGTCACCGAGGGCAAGGGCCTCAACATCGGCTACTTCGCGCAGCAGGAACTCGACGTGCTGCGGCCGCAGGACACGCCGCTGGAACACATGATGCGCATGGCCAAGGAAGCGATCGCCGCCGGCCGCAGCGTGCCTGGCCGCGAGCAGGAACTGCGCAACTTCCTCGGCACCTTCAACTTCAGCGGCGAGATGGTCAAGCAGGCGGTGGGCACCATGAGCGGCGGCGAAAAGGCGCGCCTGGTGCTGTGCATGATCGTCTGGCAGCGCCCCAACCTGCTGCTGCTCGACGAGCCGACCAACCACCTGGATTTGTCCACCCGCGAGGCACTCAGCGTCGCCCTCAACGAATTCGAAGGCACCGTGATGCTGGTCAGCCACGACCGCGCGCTGCTGCGCGCCGTGTGCGACGAATTCTGGCTGGTGTCGCGCGGCGGCATCGCGCCGTTTGATGGCGATCTCGACGATTACCAGCGCTACCTGTTGAACGAAGCCAAGCGTTCGCGCGAAGAAGCCGCCCTGCAGGAAAGGCGGGCTGCGTGAGCATGAACGCAAAAGTCGGCACTGGTGAGACGGCATATATCCATTGGGAAGAAGCGGGCGAAAACCGTTCCGCCCGGTGGCGTTCGGAAGCCAAGGCCCCACCGCCGCAGCGCGTGGTGATCGCCGACGACACGATCACCGCCGACACCGCCTATCGCCTCGCCAACGCAGGCACCGCCATGCTCTGGCGTGGCGACTTCCAGAATGCGCGCCAACTGTTGCAGGCCATGGCCCGCCGCATCGACCGCAAGCCAAAGAAAAAGGGCGTCGCCCCGACACTGACGCCCGCCGACGCCTTCCACCGCCACCGCATGGCCCAGGCCCAGCGCGCCCGACTGCTCGGCATGCTGTTGCTGCCTTTCGATGCCGACTACACGGTACCGCTGCGGCGAGCGCCGGATGTGCGGCAAGCCTGCCTTGAAGCCTATGGGCCGGGTAGCGAGGCTTTCGTCGTCTCGCTGCGCGAACTGCTGGGGCTGATCGGCGCCCATGAGTGGCGCAAAAATGGCGTGGCGATTGCCGCCCTCGGCGAACGGATTCATCCCCACTACGGCATCTTCTCGCCAGTACGCGGCGAATACCTGCAACTGATCGCCGAGGCGCCCTTGCCCAGCACGCAACTCGCTTTCGACATCGGCACCGGCACCGGCGTCATTGCCGCCCTGCTGGCGAAGCGTGGCATCCAGCGCATCATCGCCACCGATCAAGACCCGCGTGCCATTGCCTGCGCGCAGGAAAACCTCGCCCGGCTTGGCCTGCAAAGCAAGATCGAGCTGATGCAACAGGATATGTTCCCGCCCGGGCGCGCGCCGCTGGTGGTCTGCAACCCGCCCTGGATACCGGCCCGCGCCAACGCCCCCATCGAACACGCCATCTACGACCCGGAAAGCCGCATGCTGCGCGCCTTCCTGCGCGGCCTGGCGGAGCATCTGGAACCGGGCGGCGAAGGCTGGCTGATCCTTTCCGACCTGGCCGAACACCTGAGCCTGCGCACCCGCGCCGAGCTGCTGCAATGGATCGCCGACGGCGGCCTGAAGCTCATCGAACGCCACGACATCCGCCCCCACCACCCCAAGGCCGGCGACCCCGACGACCCGCTGCACGCGGCCCGATCGGCTGAAGTTACATCGCTGTGGCGGCTCGGTAGCGCGTCAGGTCATTAATTTTTCGTGGCCTGTTCGGCGAGCAACGCCACCATCTCGGTCACATTCTCGGGTTCGATGTCGATACCCAGATCGATCCCTGGATTGACGGCAATGGCAAAGCCCGGCTCCATGCGCTCGACAATCCATGAAAAGTTTTCCAGCAAGCCGCCGCTATAACCGGGCGTATCCGCCAGAAAATCCTTGGCGCGCTCCGGGCTGGTAAACAGGACGAGAATGTTGACGCCCTCCTCATCCTGAATCACCAGTGGCGTCGCTTTCGTGGTGTGCTGAAAGCCAATGATGCCGCTGTCCTTGTCATCCTTGATCGGGATGAAGATTTGCTGGGTCATCAACGCGTGCATGAAATCGTCGCTCGCCAACTCGCCATTCATTGCCGCGAGCAGTTTTTGCTCCAGCTCATTTTTCGCCTCTAGGGCCTGTTCACTCATGTGGAGTTCCATTCGTATGATTTGCGCAGCATACATGGATGCCGCATGTGCTAGATTCAAGCAGCCGCATATTACACGCCGTCTACTCCATGCTTTTCCTTCATCAATCCCTGCAAGCTTGGCCAGACAGCCAGTTTGCCGCCATCCTCAAGGCCGAAATTCAAGCCCTGCCCCCCGGTTCGCTACCGCTGGCCGAAGGCGGTGCACTGGGCGGTTATGTCGACGATGCTTCGATCGAGGCAACGGTGCTGCGCTATAGCGAGCTACCGGACACGTTGCTGGCGGAAGTCGGCATCTTCTTCGGCGAAATCCTGGCGGGCTGCAGTTGCGGTGATGAACCCGAGATACAGAACAGCTATTGCGAGTTGAACGTACGGATCAACAAACACACCGCCCTGGCCCACTTTTCATTGCGGGAGACATGATGGCAAGCCGCAGCTCCACCAAGAACCACCGCAAAACACCGCACCCCAAGCGCTCGGGCAAATCGGGATTGCCGGCCGGCACGCTGGTCCATCTGGGCGAACGCAAGACCGACCATGCGGCAATAACGCTCATTGAGTACGGCCCCGATGGCCTGACCGAAACCCATTTCGACCAGCTCGCCGACTGTCAAGCCTGCAAACCGACCGGCCCAAAGCTCTGGTTCAACGTGCATGGTCTGCATGAACCCGAGGTCATGCAGGAAATCGGCCAACGCTTTCACTTGCATCCGCTGGTACTCGAAGACATCCTCAATACCGACCAGCGCCCGAAGATCGACGACTACGGTGACTACCTCTTCTTCGTGGCCCGCTTCTTCAATTACAACACCGCCACGCTAACCGTCTCCACCGAACAGGTCAGCTTCGTACTCGGACGCGATTTCGTCCTGACGTTTCAGGAACGTCCCACGGGCAGCTTCGATCCGGTGCGCACCTGGCTGCGGGCAGACAAGGGACGTATCCGCCAGCTCGGCGTCGATTATCTCGCCTATGCCTTGCTGGATGTTCTGGTCGATGGTTACTTCACGATGCTGGAAGAAATCGGCGAGCGCACCGAACAACTCGAAGAAGCCCTGCTGGCCCATCCAGACGCCACCGAGCTGCAGGTATTGCACCAGCTCAAGCGCGAAACCCTCAGCGTGCGACGTGCCATCTGGCCCCTGCGGGAAGTCGTCAATACGCTGGTACGCAACGAGAGTCGCTTCTTCACGCCCGAGACCCAACTCTATCTGCGCGACATTTATGATCACACGGTGCACCTGATCGAATCGCTGGAGGCCATCCGCGACCTGATCGCCGGCATGCTCGACATCTACCTGTCCTCGATCAGCAACCGCGTCAACAAGGAAGTGCGCGGACTCACGGTCATCGCCCTGATTTTCATGCCCGCCACCCTGATCTCAGGGATCTTCGGCATGAACTTCAAGCTGCTGCCGCTGCTGGATGATCCGAACGGTTACCTGTATGCCTTTGGGCTGATGGTGGCTGTCGCCATCAGCATTGGCATCATTTTCTGGCGGCGCCGCTGGCTGGACTAATTTCAAGGAAATCTCATGCACACCGAAACCTTCATCCCCGGCAAGGACGCCGCGCTCGAAACCTCGATCGCCACCCTGCAACAACGACTGGCGCAGATCGGCTTTCATGTCGAGGAGCGTTCCTGGCTCAACCCGGTGGATGGCGTCTGGTCGGTGCATGTGCGCGACAAGGAATGTCCGCAGATGTTCACCAACGGGAAGGGCGCCTCAAAACTCGCCTGCCTCGCCAGCGCGCTCGGCGAATTTTTCGAACGTCTGTCCACGCGCTACTTCTGGAACCACTACTACCTCGGCGAGGACATTGCCCAAGCGCCTTTCGTCCATGATCCGCGCGAGCAATGGTTTCCCGTGCCGGAAGATGGCGCATGGCCCAAGGGACTGCTGACATCCGAACTGCAAGCTTTCTACAACCCCGACGGCGAGATCGACGCCGCCACCCTCGTCGACTTCAATTCCGGCAACGCGGCGCGCGGCATCTGCGCCCTGCCCTACACGCGTCAGAAAGATGGCGCCACGGTCTGGTTCCCGGTCAACATCATCGGCAACCTGTATGTCAGCAATGGCATGTCGGCTGGCAACACGGCGGCTGAAGCACGCACCCAGGCGCTCTCGGAAATCTTCGAGCGCCACATCAAGTTCCGCATCATCGCCGAGGGTCTGTGCCTGCCGGAAGTCCCGGAGGCCGTCATCGCACGCTATCCGCGCATCGCTGCCGGAATCGCCAGCCTGCGTGCCGCCGGCTTTGGCATCCTCGTCCGCGATGCTTCGCTCGACGGTGAATACCCGGTCATGAATGTGACCCTGCTGAATCCGAAAGACCAGGGCTGCTATGCCAGTTTTGGTGCCCATCCCAGCTTTGAGGTCGCCCTCGAACGCGCCCTGACCGAACTGCTGCAAGGTCGCGCCCTCGATGCCCTTGGGGGATTCCCGCCACCGGGCGCCGATCTCGACGAGGTGGCCAGTTCGCCCAATCTCGAAATCCATTTCGTCGATTCCAGCGGCATCCTGCACTGGAATTTTCTCGGCGACACCCCTGACTTTACGTTCCACGACTGGAACTTCAGCACGCCGGATACCGCCACTGGCCATGATTGCAACTGGCTGGTTGAGCGCATCCACGCACTCGGCCACGACGTCTATATTGCCGAATTCAACCAACTTGGCGTCTATGCGTGTCGCATTCTCGTGCCGGGCATGTCCGAAATCTATCCGCTCGACGATCTCGTCTGGGAAAACAACAGCGTCGGCAATGCGCTGCGTCCGGCCATTCTGCGTCTGCCCGAGCTTGATGATGACGCGTGCGCCGACCTGCTCGATGCTTTAAACGAGAGCCAGGTCGATGACCAGAAACTGGTGCGTGCCCTGATCGGCCTGGTCGCCGATCCCGGCACGCTATGGCAAGACTTGCGTACCGGCGAGTTGAAAACCCTGCTGGCACTCGCCTGTGGCGATGAGGAAGCGCTGCGGGAGGGACTCGACTGGATCGCCCACTTCGGGCAAATCAATGCGGAGCGCAAACGCATCTACCGCTGCATCGAAACCCTCTTGCAGCTTGATGAAATCAACCGCCTCGACGATTGCCGCAATGCGCTGGAATCCTTGTACGGTATCGAAAACCTCGCCCAGGCAGAAGCCATGCTGGAAGGCAGCGATCGGTTCTTTGGCATCGCTGCACCGGGGGGAACACTTCAAGGGTGTGGCGCACATCAGCGGCTGCTGGCTGCTTATGACAAGGCACAGCGACATTGCATCGCCTGAAGGCAAATTATTGCACCATCCCTACGTCAGCGATTATGATGGAGCGCTAACGATCACAGTGCTCGATCAACCATACAACTCATATCTGCCATGCCACCAATACTCTCAGAAGAAGATATCCACCCCGATCAGCATAAAGCAGACGCTGAGCCCCAAGCTGCCCCCCCAGAGAAGGGCCGAGACACATCGGAACTCGAAATGCTGGTGGCGAACAGCCTTGAACCGCTGCTTGCCGACAAGGCAGAGTTACGAAACGAACTCAGCAACTTGCGCACTCACAGCGACATCTCTCTCTACACACTGAAGAAACATCTGTTTCTATACGGCGCTTTCCTGACGCTGGTGATTATCTCCTGCACCCTGTACGTCGTTATTTCGCTCAACACGAATGCCAGGAATTTTTCAGATGCACCACCTCTGATTGTCAGTTCCAGCGATCCGGCAGACTACCCTAACGAAGAAATCAAGAAACTGCGTACCACCGTAAATGAACTGAACGAGAAACTCAAATCCCAGGCAGGAAAAGTATCCCATCTAGACTCTGTCAAACCATCCCTTGACTGCGCCAATCTACCCGCTGACGCTCAGATGCAATCTGTTGATTACCTGATTCATTTCGAAGTTGGCAGTGCCAAGATTTCACCCTCATCGGAAGAAACCCTCAACTCGATTGCCAAGATGATCAGCCTCGTATCGAATAACTGCATCGTCGTCGAGGGGCACACCGACGCAAGTGGCACGCAAGACAATAACCTATCGCTTTCAAAAGAACGAGCGGAGTCGGTGGCGCAATATGTTGCCGCAAAATCCGGCATCGATACCAAGTATCTGGTATCGATCGGCAAGGGCTCGACCAAGCTGCTGGATGGGGTAGACCCGCGTGACCCGAAAAACCGCCGGGTCGTATTCAAGGTCGTCAAGCAATAAAAAACGCGGACGACGCTAGCGGTATCTGGTGCGAGATGACGGGCTCGAACCGCCGACATCCTCCTTGTAAGGGAGGCGCTCTACCAACTGAGCTAATCTCGCAAATGAACAGGCGACCCGCATTCTAGCAGACCGCCTTGGCTTCAGTGTTTGATCAGCCCCGCATTGACGCTGTTTTCAGCAGCGGGTAAAGCTGCGGCTTCAGTTGGCACAGGATCGGGCAACGGCACGGGCATACGCTCAAGGGCGAGCTCCAGTACGCGATCGATCCACTTGACAGGCAGGATTTCGATGCGGTTCTTGATCGTATCGGGAATCTCGGCCAGATCTTTGACGTTTTCCTCGGGGATCAGCGCCAGACGAATGCCACCACGAACCGCCGCCAGCAGCTTTTCCTTGAGACCACCGATGGGCAGCACTTCGCCGCGCAGCGTGATTTCACCCGTCATCGCCACATCGGCGCGCACCGGAATACCGGTCAGCACGGAGACCATGGCGGTACACATCGCAATACCGGCAGACGGGCCATCCTTCGGCGTGGCGCCTTCCGGCAAGTGAATGTGCAGATCGTTCTTCTGATAGAAGTCATCGGCAATGCCGAGTTGCTTGGCACGCCGACGCACGACTGTCAAAGCAGCCTGGATCGACTCCTGCATGACTTCGCCGAGCTTGCCCGTGGTCATGGTCTTGCCCTTGCCCGGCACCGTCACTGCTTCGACGGTGAGCAGTTCGCCGCCGACTTCGGTCCAGGCGAGGCCGGTCACTTGACCAATCTGATTTTCCTTCTCGGCCATACCAAATGAGTAGCGACGCACACCGAGGTATTTGTCGAGGCACTTGTCATTGACGATGATCTTGTTCTTACGCTGGCGCATGACCAGTGCCTTGACCACCTTGCGGCAGATCTTGGAAATCTCGCGTTCGAGGGCACGTACGCCCGCTTCCCGTGTGTAGTAACGGACGATATCGCGAATTGCCTCATCCGTCACCGACAGTTCCTCGCGCTTCACACCATTGCTCTTCATCTGCTTGGGCAGCAGGTAGCGCAGCGCGATGTTGACTTTCTCGTCTTCGGTGTAACCCGCCAGACGAATCACCTCCAGACGATCAAGCAAGGCCGGCGGGATATTCAGCGAATTGGCTGTTGCCACGAACATCACATCCGACAGATCGAAATCGACCTCAATGTAATGATCCTGGAAGGTGTGGTTCTGCTCGGGATCGAGCACTTCCAACAGCGCCGAGGATGGATCGCCACGGAAGTCCATGCCGAGCTTGTCGACCTCATCGAGCAGGAACAGCGGATTCTTCACGCCCACCTTGGTCATGTTCTGCAGGATCTTGCCCGGCATAGAACCGATGTAGGTACGGCGATGGCCGCGAATCTCGGCCTCGTCACGCATGCCGCCGAGGGCCATGCGCACGAACTTGCGGTTGGTCGCCTTGGCAATCGACTGGCCGAGCGAAGTCTTGCCCACGCCGGGAGGGCCGACGAGGCAAAGGATCGGCGCCTTGACCTTGTCGACGCGCTGCTGCACGGCAAGATATTCGACGATGCGTTCCTTGACCTTTTCCAGACCGTAATGATCCTTGTCGAGAATTTTCTCGGCAGCCGACAAATCCTTCGAGATGCGTGACTTCTTTTTCCACGGCAGACCGATCAGCGCCTCGATGTAGTTGCGCACCACCGTCGCTTCAGCCGACATCGGCGACATCAGCTTGAGCTTCTTCATCTCGCCATTGGCCTTGGTCAGGGCTTCCTTGCTCATGCCGGCCGCCGTGATCTTCTTCTCCATCTCTTCGATGTCGGCACCCTCTTCGCCTTCACCGAGTTCCTTCTGGATCGCCTTCACCTGCTCGTTGAGGTAATACTCGCGCTGGCTCTTTTCCATCTGACGCTTGACGCGGCCACGGATGCGCTTTTCAACCTGCAGGATGTCGAGTTCGGTTTCCAGTTGGGCCAGCAGCTTGTCGAGACGGTCATCGACGCCGAACATCTCCAGCACCTCTTGCTTAAGCTCCAGCTTCATCGGCAGATGGGCCGCGATCGTGTCGGCCAGACGCCCGGCTTCCTCGATGCCTGCCAGCGAGGTCAGGATTTCTGGCGGGATCTTCTTGTTCAGCTTCACATACTGATCGAACTGCGCGAGGATGGTCCGGCGCATCGCTTCGATTTCGTGACTGCCCCGCTCATTGATCGGGATTGGCGTGATCTCGGCCACAAACATCGACTTGCGGTCTTCGACGCGCTCGATCTTGGCGCGCTGTGTGCCTTCGACCAACACCTTGACCGTGCCATCAGGCAACTTCAGCATTTGCAGGATGTTGGCGATACAGCCGATGCTGTAGAGATCAGCGGGGTCCGGCTCATCCTTGGCAGCCGATTTCTGCGCCACCAGCAGGATGCTCTTGCCGTCTTCCATCGCGGTCTCAAGCGCCTTGATCGACTTGGGACGTCCGACGAACAGCGGGATGACCATGTGCGGAAACACCACCACATCACGCAAGGGCAAGAGCGGCAGTATGTTGTTTTCCTGGGGAAGATCGAGATCGTCTGACATGGACGTATCCTCTAATAAATTATCTGATGCTGGCCAGATTGGGCCAGGTGCAAGGGATTCAAGCCGCCAAGCGTGCCGGCGGCCCCATTTAGCTCACTGATTCGGCTCAGTTGGAGCCGGACACCTTCGGTTGGTCGGCATAAATCATGATCGGCTGGCTACCTGATTCGATCATGTTCTCGTCAATGACCACCTTGACCACCCCGATCATGCCCGGCAGGTCATACATGGTATCAAGCAGCACGTTCTCCAGGATCGAACGCAGACCACGCGCGCCAGTCTTGCGCTTGATCGCCTTTTTTGCAATGGCTTGTAGTGCCGAAGGCCGCACTTCCAGTTCAACGCCCTCCATCGAAAACAGTTTATGGTACTGCTTGATCAGCGCGTTCTTCGGCTCGATCAGAATCTGCACCAAGGCCGGCTCATCCAGCTCAGTCAGACAGGCAACCACCGGCAGACGGCCGATCAGTTCAGGAATCAGGCCGTACTTGACCAGATCATCCGGCTCGACCTGCGCCAGCGTATCGCTCAGACTCGCGGAAGACTTGCTCTTCACATCCGCGCCAAAGCCGATGCTGGCCTTTTCGGAGCGATCCTGGATGATTTTGTCGAGACCGTCGAACGCACCACCACAGATGAACAGGATGTGCGCGGTATTGACCTGAATGAAGTCCTGGTTGGGGTGCTTGCGACCACCCTGCGGCGGCACGGAGGCAATCGTCCCTTCGACCAGCTTGAGCAGTGCCTGCTGCACACCTTCACCGGACACGTCGCGTGTGATCGAACGGTTTTCACTGCGCCGTGAAATCTTGTCGATCTCGTCGATATAGATAATGCCCTGCTGAGCCTTTTCGGCCTCGTAGTCACACGTCTGCAGCAACTTGGCGATGATGTTCTCGACATCCTCACCGACATAGCCGGCTTCGGTCAGCGTGGTGGCATCAGCAATCACAAAGGGGACATTGAGCAAGCGTGCCAGCGTCTGGGCCAGCAAGGTCTTGCCGGAACCGGTCGGCCCCACGAGCAGGATGTTGCTCTTGGACAGCTCAACCTCGTCCTTGCCCTTGTTATCCGTGCGCAGACGCTTGTAATGGTTATAAACCGCAACGGAGAGGATCTTCTTCGCCTGCTCCTGACCAATCACGTACTGATCGAGTACGGAGCGGATTTCGCTGGGAATCGGCAAATCGCGCGAGGCCTTGCCGGACTCTTCGGTACCCGTCGTGTCATCGCGAATGATGTCGTTGCAAAGATCGATGCACTCATCGCAGATGAATACCGATGGGCCGGCAATCAGTTTCTTGACTTCGTGCTGGCTCTTGCCGCAAAAAGAACAGTACAACAGCTTTTCCGTCGTGCCCTTTTTATCCGCCATCGTTGCGTACTCCTTATTAAGCCGCTTCGCCGCGCGAAGTCAGCACCTTATCGACAATGCCGTACTCGACCGCACCCTCAGCCGACAGGAAGTTGTCGCGATCGGTATCGCGATCAATCCGCTCGACCGGCTGACCGGTATGCTTGGCCAGCATCTCGTTCAGGCGCTGCTTAAGATACAGGATTTCCTTGGCGTGGATTTCGATGTCCGACGCCTGCCCCTGGAAACCGCCCAGCGGCTGGTGAATCATCACGCGCGAATTGGGCAGGCAGAAACGCTTGCCCTTTTCGCCGGCCGCCAGCAGGAAGGCGCCCATCGAGGCGGCCTGACCGATACACAGCGTCGACACATCCGGCTTGATGAACTGCATGGTGTCGTAGATCGCCATGCCCGCCGTCACCGCCCCACCCGGCGAATTGATGTAGAGGTAAATCTCCTTATCGGGATTTTCCGATTCAAGGAACAGCATCTGGGCCACCACCAGGTTGGCCGTCACGTCATTGACCGGCCCCACCAGGAAAATCACCCGTTCGCGCAGCAGGCGTGAGTAGATATCGTAGGCGCGCTCGCCACGACCGCTGGTTTCGATCACCATCGGGACCAAGCCCAGCGCCTGCGGCTCCTGCATTGCCTGTGGCTCCATCATTGCCTGCTGGAAAATCATGCCGCGTTACCTCCCATCAGGTCATCAAAGGCCACCGGGGTCTCGGTCACCTTGGCATTGCTCAGCACCCACTCGACCACGTTGTTTTCCATCGCCAGCGCTTCGGCTTCGGCGAGGCGGTCGGGCTGGCTGTAGTACCAGCGCACGACTTCCTGCGGATCTTCAAAGGTAGCTGCGAACTCATCGACCACAGCACGCACCTGCTCGGGCTTGACATGCAGATCCTTGGCACGCACCAGTTCGGCCACGATCAGGCCCAGCTTGACACGACGGGATGCCTGATCGGTAAACCAGCTGGCCTCGACCGGCATATTGCCCATCTGCGGGTTGCGCTGCTTCAGGTCACGCAGGGCATTCTCGGCCATCTGCTGGGCTTCGGCCTGCACCATCGCGCTCGGCACGGCAATCGGATTGGCATCGACGAGGATGTTCATCGCCTGCTCCTTGACGCGGGCACGCAGACGCTTGGTCACTTCACGCTCAAGATTGGTCCGCACTTCGCCGCGCATCTTGTCGAGGTCGCCATTGGCAATGCCCAGCGAACGGGCAAACTCGGCATCAATTTCCGGCAGCTTGGGCTGCTCGACCGACTTGACGGTGACGGTGAACTGGACCTTGTTGCTGGCCAGATCCTTGGCATGGTAATCGTCGGGGAACTGCACATCGAAGATCTTTTCCTGGCCTTCCGTCACACCAACCAGCGCCGTCTCGAAGTCCGGCAACATCATGCCGCCGCCGACGAACACGGGATAGTCGGTTGCCTTGCCACCGGCAAACTCTTCACCATCCTTGCGGCCGGTAAAGTCGATCACCAGACGATCACCCGTCTCGGAGGCACGGCCGGCCGGCACATACGTCGTGCGCTGCTTGCGCAGCACGTCAATGGTCTTGTCGACTTCAGCCTCGGTCACGGGCAGCACCGACTTTTCAATCGAACGATCGGCAATCTCAGCAACCGTAAATTCCGGAAAGACTTCGAAGATCGCCGTGAATTCCATCTGCAGCTCATTGCTGCCCGCCTTCGGCTCGATACGCGGCTGGCCGGCAACCCGCAGCTTCTGCTCTCGCACCATCTGACCAAAAGCCTTCTCAATCGCTGCACCCAGCGCCTCGGAACGTGCATGGCCGCCATGCATCTGCTCAACCATCTTCATCGGCACCTTGCCCGGACGGAAGCCCGCCAGCTTGGCGGTCTTGGCGATGCGCTTGAGCTGCTGCCCGACCTCGCGCTCGATATCGGCATGCAACACCGTCATATCGAGGCGGCGCTCAAGGGGATTGGCCGCAGCGGGGGCTGCATCAGTAGTGGTTTGGGTGTCCTGGGTCGTTTCCATGAAAGTCCTTGCAAGAGATTCGGGGCTAATTGAAGTTGAGGCTGACTGCGTATTCTAACGCGACAGCACAGCCCTCGCTTCCGCCCGGATCGATGAATCAGAGCGGAAAAATCATCGCAGCGGTAGATCGTTACTGGCGGAGCCTGATCAACTGTTGCTGGGCGTAACGTGCCGTGTCCGGCTTAAGTTCACCGGTATCGAGGGCGCGCTGATACGCCTCGATCGCATCGCTGGTCTTGCCGATGGCCTGCAACGAAATACCAATGCCCACCAGCCAGGCTGCACGGGCCGGGTCATGCCGCAAGGCCACCAGATAATGCTTCACGGCAGCGTCAAAATGTCCCTGATCCTGCTGCAGGGCAGCAAGGAAACCGTTGTACTCAGGATCATTACCCACAAGCGGAAGCCATTCCTCCATCGTCGCCAAGGCATTGGCCTTGCTGCCCTGCGCTACTTGCAGGCGGGCTAGCGACATGGCAAAGCCGGGATTCCCCGGCGAGAACTTGAGCCCCTCGCGGAGCACACCCGCCGCTTCCTCCACACGACCGCTCTCGACCAGTTGTCCGGCAAGCATCTGGCGGGCGGCATGATTCGCCGAGTAAGCGGCCAGCGACTGTCTCAAATGCTCAATGGCCTCGGCAATCTGTCCCTGTTGAGCCAACTGGATGGCCTGCTTGTAGAGGTTGTCTGAATTCTGCCGTGGGTTAACCACCTTGAACGAGGCGATAGGTGGTTCCACCGCTGGTTTGGCAACGGGCGCTTGGAAAGTCGGCGCTGGCGGGACGGCCACCGGCTTTGCCTCAACCTGCGGCACCGGCTTTGGTTCCGGCTTCGGTTCCGGCTTCGGTTCCGGCGCCTGGGGCTGGGGGGGAATTGGGGCCGCTACAGGCGCTGCTGCCAGTTGCACGGGCTCGGGTGCAGGTGCCGGTTTGCCAAATTTCTGCAGACCCCAGGCAACCGCCGCCGCTACGACCACAACACCCGCCACCACCAGCGGCCAATTCGTGCGACTTTTTCGCTTGTAGGTGAGATGACTCGTTTCGGCAAACACCGGGCGTTCCTGCTGAGCAGTCGCCTCACGTTCATCCAGATCCTTCAACATCTTGGCAATCAGACTCATTGCAGCCACACCCACCCCATCCCGGCAAGACCCCCGCCGATCAGTATCATCAAAGCCAGCTTCACATTCTTAATCCAACGCGGCTGGCGCGTCGAGGCCGTATCGTTAGCCGCGGCCAGCACGTCAAAAAAACTTACCTTCTTCTTGCCCTGCCCGTAAGCCGCCAGCATAGCCTTGTGGGCAATGATATTGACGAGGCGTGGCACGCGTTTGGTCCGTCGCTGCAACATCCACATCGCCATCGGTGTAAATAAACGCCCACCCTGAAATCCAGCCACCATCAGCCGATGATGCACATAGAAATCCAGTTCGTCGCGCGACAGCGAAGTCAGATGAAAATCAAAAGTGATGCGCTGCTTCAACTGGCGGATCGAGGGGTGATTGAGCTTCTCTTCCAGCTCCGGCTGACCGAAAATGATGACCTGAAGCAGCTTGCGCTTTTCGGTTTCCAAATTGGTCAGCAGACGCAGCGCTTCCAAGGTCTCGATCGGCATCGCCTGCACTTCGTCAAGACACAAGACGACGCGCTTGCCTTCCCGAATAATCTCAAGCAAACGTTCCGTTAGCGCCTTCAGCAACTGGTGCTGATCGAGTTGCGCATCTGGCGGCAACTCAGCGCCAAGTTCCGATGCAAGCTCAAGAAACAGCGTGCGCGGTTCCAGATAAGGATTGGGGATGTAGCCAATCTTGAAGTCTTTTTCAAGACTGGCCATCAGTTTCCGGCAGAGCAGCGTCTTGCCCGTGCCCACTTCACCGGTCACTTTGATGAAGCCCTCGCCGGTCCGTGCAGCGACCAGCAAGGTACTCAATGCATCCTGCGCCCCCTCAGAAGAGAAGAAGTAACTCGTATCCGGCGTGATGCTGAAGGGGAATTCCCGAACGCCGAAGTGCTGGAGATACATGTACCGTTATTGTGCCGGTGCAGGCTGCACCGGTGGAGCGCCTGCGGCACCGATCGCTTCGATACGGCCCTGCGAGGCAACGATGTCCTGATTCCAGACAGCGTCATCGGCCACCACAGTCGGCTTCAGCAGAATAACCAGCTCGCGCTTCGATTTTTGCTGCCCGCCTTTACTGAATAGCGAACCGACACCTGGTACATCGCCCAAACCGGGGGTCTTGCCGCGATTATCACTGACACGCTCTGTCATCAAACCACCGATCACAATCACCTGACCATCCTTGGCCTTGACGACCGTATCGGTTTCATTGATGGTATTCACGGCAAAAGGCACACGCACACTACCCGCATCCGGACTGGCAATCTTTTCCTTCTCTTGAATGCTGTTAACCATGGCATGCACATGCAGCGTGATATCCCCCTTGTCATCCACGCGCGGTGTCACATCCAGCGCGATACCGGAAAAGAAAGGCTGATAGTTCAGTGACGGGGGCGTGGCAACCGACGATGCCGCGCCCGCAGCAACCACCGACGTACCCGGCACGATGCTGGAGACAAACGGCTCTTCGGTGCCCACCTTGATTACCGCTTTCTGGCTGTTGAGCGTTGCGATGCGCGGGCTAGAAAGCACATGCACTTCGCCCTGGGTCTCCAGGAAGTTAACCAGCGCAGAAAAGTTGCGGAACTGCATGGCAATCCCCAAGCCGGCGGAGAATGCATTACCTGACGCCGCACCAAGCAGGGTCGTACCCAAAGCCCCGCCTAGTGTGGTAGCAGGCGCGATAATGCCGCCAGTGAACGCAGATGTGCTGGGTTGATTCATCGTGACGCTAGTGGGAGTAATCCCCACCGAAGCGCGATGCAAGCCGTGACTGAAATTCGACCAGTTGATGCCCTGCTGTGATCCTGCATTTAGTTCGACGTCAATAATCTTCGCCTCAATGATCACCTGGCGCTCGATATTCAACTGCAAGGTCTTGAGCATCTTCTCGATGGTGCGATGCTCATGCGGCATGCCGCGGACCAACACCGTACCACTCATTTGACTGACCGACATGGCGCGACCGTCGCTACAGCCATCCACCCCCCGCTGACGAGCGCCCTTAGGTGTATCGCCACGGAAAGTCAATTCAGCACGCCCTACAGAATTGCTTGAAGTTGATGAAGTTGAGGTCGCAGCACCACCCGAACCAGCCGCCGCAGGCTCAGCCTGATTTCCCGGAATCTGGCAACCGAGGGTAGTACGCAACACGTCCTCAACCTCACCCCACAGATCGGACTTGGCGATCGTACTCAAGCCCGAGGCCTGAACGGAAGAAAAACTGCCCGTGCCGGACGAACCCGACGCCCCACCACTGGTCGAACCTGATCCCGACGAGGAACTGGACGAGGAACCAATGGTTGCACCGCCAATCACCTGAATATCACTCACACCGCGCCGTTGACCGATGATGTAATTGACCTGATACAAACGCGTTTGCAGCTCCGGCTGCGACACATAAATCCGGTTACCTTCCTGCGTGTAGTCGTAGCCGTAGACCTCGCGAATGGAATCGAGGGCTTCGAAGACCGTGACATTTTTCAAATTCACCGTGATGCGCTCGCCCTGATCCGCGCCAGGCGCAACTGCCGCGCCGACGGGCCGGGCGATGTCGTTTTTCGGTTTCACCATGATGCTGTATTTCGTCCCATGCACCAGCCCCATCAATACCTGGGTAATCGGCGCATCGGTCACCACCAGATCAAAGCGCTGCTCAAGCTGCTTCTTCGACGTCCGGGGAAGATCGTTTCTCAGCGGCGGCAAGAGCGATGTCGTCACCGCTTCAGGCACAGGAGCAGGCTTCTCCTTCGGCATGGCGGCCTGCTTCATTTGGGCATTAATGGCATTGATAGCGGCAGTATCGCGCGGCGGAAAGGCCGACGAACAAGCCGTCAAGCTCAATGCCAAACCAAGACCCAATGCCTTCGCCATTAAACCGTGATCGGCTGTAAATTTCATTGCTTGCTCCCTGTCTGCAACGAGGGCATGCCGCCCTCCGGTATCACTACTTTTTTCCTGAATACCACCGGTGCTGGTGGCCGCTTTTCAACATTCGGGGTCAGGCTGATCGTTTTCTCGCCATCTTCCATAACCACCTTCCCCCCCCGATTGCCGCTACTTTTGAATCGCCAACGGCATCGCCCGCCTGAACCACATGACCATCGACCAGCGCAAGACGACGCGACTTGCCCACCACCAAAACCCTGACCCGCGCGGCATCGCCAGTCTGAACCACCTGATCCCCCGCTACCGAAGGCTGCACCGCCAGCCAGACGGCGGGCGGAACGGTAGGATCCTTGTCATTGGCCAGCACCACCGCGCTTGCCCACAACCACTGCGCCGCAAGGAATGGCAACAAATACAGGGCCCTATTACGTCCAGCGTGGTTATTTACGGAAGATTTCATATTCAAGCGATGCATGTCCCCATCCAGAGTTAGTTCAAGGGCGCGACAGATTGATCGCTCAAGGTATACACGACCAACCTGAGCGTTGCTTCACGATGCTTTTTGGCATCCAATCTTGCTTCAGCCCAGAAGATGCGCTTGGGAAACTTTTGCATTTCCTTCATGTAGGAAAGCAAAGCGGGATACCCCCCCTTCACATTCACTTCCACACCGTGCTTGTAGATTGGTTTCTTGACCAGAACAAAAGGTTGCGGCTTGACCTCTTCATTTTTTCGAACAGAATCGAGTACCTTATCGATTTCGCTACCGACCCCCGCCTTTGGTTGGGGGGGCGCTGGCGGTGTATAGAAAATGGCGCTCGGCTGGGTCTTCAGCGACACCAGCGTCAAGTCTGGATTGGACTTGATCAGGCTGCGCACCAAGATACCCACTTGCGAGACACTCGAATCCTCGCCCCCCAGGAAGGTTTCAATTTGCCTAATCTCGGCGCGCATCGTCTCCAGCTGATCTCGCTGCGCCTGAAGCGGGTCAATCCCGCTTTTCTCTTCTTCTCGAACAGCGTTCAAAGCCTTTTGCAGACCGGAGAGCTCACTTATATGCGCACGCTCCTGTGCTTTAAGCTTATTGATCTGCAGCAGTTGCGGCTTAATCAACAACAGATTACCCCCCAACCCGAGACAGGCCGCCACAGCCGCAATCGCGATCACCCGGTCGCGCAGGCGCAATGCAGCAAAACCATCGACCAGTTGCTTGAACAGTTTCATTGACTATATCCGCCAGGCAAACAGCTTATTTGAAAACAAACTTTGTTGCATTGACAGGCGGCGTTTCCGCTGCCTTGTCACCAAAAGTTTGCGGTTGCATCTCAAGTGAAACAAACTTGAGGCCGCGCTCGGCAAACACTGCATTCAGGTTGTGACCAAAGCGCATGATGGCACCATTATCAAGCGCATAACCCTCCACCCTGACTGTTTTGCCAGCCTGCCCAATATCAACGTCTGTGAGCCACAGATTGGGCTCCACCGCGCCAGCCATCACGGAAAAATATTCCGCATAACCCTGTGTTTTGCCCAGCCCATCCGCCAAAGCCAACAACTGGCGCGCAGCATCAGATACCGGCTTCAGGGCTTCAATCTCCGCGACCAAGGCCTTGCTGCGATCCTCGCGCTGCGTGATCACCGCACGTGCCTCCGTCAGCTCGCGCGCTGCAACTGCCTCTGCCTCACGCGCTCCAGCCAGACGGAACTGATTCACCCCCCAGAGCGAAAAAAGTCCAAGGACTACAAGCGCCCACACCACCAAGGCAACCGCCACAGGACCGACACCCTGCCGATCGTCAGATAATAGATTGAGTTGTTGGCTCATGCTGTTGTACTCATAAAGCGCAGCGCCGAACCCAGGGCCACGAAATAACCGGCCTGACTGGCCTCACCCAACAACGTCGGGGTGCGCGAAAGGTCAAATATCGAACCGAGATTCAACGCCTCAACCGCCACAGGCAGGTTTTCTGCAATTCGCTCCAGCAACTGCGTCTCGCCCGGCATGGGCGCCAATACCACGCGACCAATATCGATAAAAGGCAGCGTGCGCCCCACAAAGTCGAGCGATCTCTGCACCTGCAGCACCACACGCTCACGCGCCCGGTCGAGAACGGCATCATCATCCGCGCCATTGCCAAAAACCATCTCATCCACATTACGATCCAGATACAGCTCCCCCTGAAAAGTAATGGTGAATTGCACCCCACGCTTGCCCACCGAGAGCATCGCCACACCTTCGCCCGATTTTGCCAGCAAGGCAGCCATATTGCGATGTGCCGTTTCCTGGACATCAATAGCGCCCAAATGAAGCTTGGCCTGCTTGAATATCTGGCGATGCTGCTCAACGAGCTCGCGCCGGGTGGCCACGACATAGATGTGCGGCGGGCGATTCGGCAAAAGCTTGTCAGTCGGTATGCGCATCCAGGAAACGGCAGCGTCATTGATCGGAAAATCGATCATCGTGCTGATTGCCCAGCGCACGCTTTGCTCCATCTCGTCCGCGCGAACCGCCGGCTCCTCAACCACCAGAATACTGTAGGACTTGCGATCCAGGGGGACTGTCCATGTCGCCCCCTCCACGTCCATCGCTGTCGCGAGGCTGGTCAGCGATTGCGCATCGAGCGGCGTATCTGCCACATGCGCACAAGCCACCACGACCGGCTTGCCGCCAGGCTGCGCTGGGGCCGCGACCGAAACGCCAAAGAGGCCATCCGGCGACGCCTCAACGGCACACCAGCCCTGCTTGCCACCAGGTTTAAGGATTCGATTTATGAATGACATTGTGCTTGATTGGCGATCATGTTTTAAGACAGGCGGCACGCAATATAAACCGGGAATTGCAACTCATGCAAGCTCAATATGAAAATTTCCCAGACCGACGGACAAATGACTAACCATAAAGTACTAGCCCACACATCGCAACACTGAAACCGCAAGAGATATGCTCTCAGAATACACAACAACCCTCCCATCAAGGCAAGGAATTGAAAACAAAAAACCGCTTAACTCTGTGACTCGATTTCATTAGACACTTCGATTAATTTATGCCATGATGAAGCTTCAAAGATGCGTTCTCGCCTTGACCATAAGCAAGATGTACTGCGGTACAGAGAGCCGTCTTGACGGGCTGCGGCTCGAATTCCTTAACGTCTCTAGGAGGTATCACAATGCGCAATATTCAACGCAAACAAACCGGCTTCACCCTGATCGAACTCGTCATCGTCATCGTCATCATCGGCATTCTGGCCGCCGTGGCGATTCCCAACTTTGCCAACTTAAGTGACGACGCAAAGAAGGGGGTCGCGGATGGTACTGCAGGAGCGCTCGCCTCTTGGGCGGGAACAAACTATGCCAGGTGCGAAGGCAAGCTTACCGGTGCTGTCGTATCAGCCGGATGTAATGCGGCTGGGATGACCGGAGCTGGGCTGACTGGAACTGCTGTTGGTGATGTGACGGGCTGTGTTGTCACTGTTGATGGTGCTGCCAGTTCTTCCGTCGTAGGTGTAAGAACGTCAGCAGCAAGCTGCACCTAACAAAACAATCGGCAAATAGAAGGTAAATAGGGGACAGACCCCAGTTAACTGGGGCTGTCCTCGCTATAGCGCTTCGTCGTTTTTTATTCCTGAAACTGTACACATACAAAGCATTCAATGGCCATGGTGAAAGCTTTACCGCATCGGCACATCAAAGGATTCACACTCATCGAGCTGATCATCGTGATTGTGGTGCTGGGCATTCTTGCTGCTTATGCGACTTTCAATGCTTCACCTGCGGAACTCACCCTCCCCGCCCAGGCCGAGAGAATGGCCAGCGACATCCGGCAGGTGCAAACACTGGCCTACACCACCGGCCAGCGGATGCTGTTTGAAACACCCAATGGCACCAACATCACCTACACCGCCAAGAGCTGCAACGCGAGCAATGTCTGCACGCCCGTGGTTCTCAGCGGTTCGCTCGAAAAAGGCCTCGCGCTGAGCGGCACCACCAGCGTACATTTCAGCACCCTGGGCCAGCCAACCGCTGCGGCCACCTATACACTGTCCATTGATGGCAGCAGCAAAACCATCAGCGTGGCGGCACTCACCGGCTTTGTAACGGTCACTCCCTGATGCATAACAACCTACCCCCCACCCGATCCCGCGGATTCACCCTCGTTGAATCCATCATCGTGCTCGTCCTGCTCAGCATCGCGGCCGCCTCCATCGCGACCCTGTCAGGCAACATCTTCCACGGCGAAGATGACAACAGAGACCTGCAAACGGGCATCAAGCTGATGCAGGAATGTGCCGAGCAGGTGCTGGCAACCCGTCGCGCCACCGCCGACTTTTCCAACTTCACCCCTGCCTGCCCAAGTGGAACACTGCCGGCATTCAGCGGGTTCTCGGTTCCGGCGGTCACCACAACCAGTCCTTACACGGGAACAGGCTGCCCGGCCGGCGCCCAATGCAAACTGGTCACCATATCGGTCAACACCCCCGGCGGCGACACACTCCCACCGCTGACCCTTTTGCTGGTCGGATCATAGCCATGCAGGCCCCATACAAACAACCCGGCCCCGGCGCGCGCGGCTTCACGCTGATCGAGTTGATCATCTCCATCGTACTGCTGGGCTTGCTCGGCGCCGTCGGCGTCTCCATGATCTACGACAGCTTCGACACCTCGCGCATGGTCAATGCCAGCCATGAAAAAACGGCCGAGGCACGCTACATTCTGGAACGGCTGGAACGCGAAATTCGCGAGGCCAAATGGGTCGGTACCGCCTTCTGCACCGGCACCCTGGCCAATCCTGCCACCACATTCACCTTTCAACGACCGATCACCGGCAGCACGGATACAGACAGTTGCAACACCCAGGTTGAGGCGGTCACCATCAGTCTCAGCGGCACCGCCCTGAGCCTGACGAAACCGGCAGGAACCACCGCAGTCCTGAGCAACCATGTCACCGCATTCAGCATGCACTTTCTGGACATGAACAACGCGGAAACAACCAGCAATGCCGCACTGCGCTTCGTTGAAATCGGGCTGACCGTCAAAAGCCCGATCAGTACCGCAACACAACAGAGAACGCGCATCGCCTTAAGGAATACAATCCAATGAGCCTCACGCCTCCCCGCCCCTCCCGCCATCGCCAGCGCGGCATCATAAGCATCATGGCGGCAATCATCCTGATCGTCGCGGTCATTTTCGGGCTCAGCAAAACCTACGACATCATCGGCAATACCAGCCTCTCCAATGTGGCGCAGGGCGATAGCACGGCGGCATTTTTCCTTGCCGAAAGCGGCGTGGAGATCGCCAAGGCGACCATCGAATCCGCAAATGTTGCGGGCAACTATGCGGCGGCAACCTGCACGGGTTTGCAGGGCAGCAGCTTCACGCTGGGATCGGGCACGGTCGCCATCACCGAGGCGACATGTGCCGGAGTAGCGCCTTGTGGCGAGTGCGATGTTACCGTCAGGGGCACCGTGGATGCAGCCGAACGCAGCATCAAAATCAAGGTCTCATCGGTAAATTCACAGGGGACTGCGTCCTGCGGTTACGATCCATCGCTGGCCCTGACCACCACCGTTGACAATCAGGGCGTGTTCACCAACCTGGCCTACCGCGCCAAGCCCGTCGCCGCCTGTGCCGACAGTTTTACGTCGAACGCGTTGATCGGAAGCTGTCAGATCACGGGCACCGGCGGCACCCAGATCTGCACGCCGTCAAATGACGGCTGGAACATTCAAATGACGGGGACAAATGCCATGAGCGGCATGGGCATCTTCTCCGACATCAATCTGACCCCCGGCATATACCAGATCGGGCAGACCTTCACGACCACCAGTGGTGGCATCAATGCCAACCGCAACTATGTCCAGGTTGGCGTGCTGTTGGCTCCTCCAACCGGCGGCAGCGTCTCACGGACAGGAACCTATGCGGCGGATACCGGCGGCAACAGAACCGCCAACAGCACCGGAACCAGCGGTTCCGTGACGACGGGATGGAACTGCGCGCAGGCCAATGGTTCGGCGAATCCCAATCGAGCCGCGGGGTCGAACATGTTGTTGTACGGTTTTTCCTCGGCCCCGCAAAACAACGTGCTGAGCGGCGTCAGCTTGGGCTCCGTACCCCTGCGCTTTCAGGTTGAGATGCAAAGCACCCAGGGCACGCCTCCCGACAACATCTATTCGCAAATCTGGTATGCCTACAACAACGCCTTCTATCCCACGAGCTATACCGGGGCCATGGGAACGGTGCTTGCCAACAGCGGTGCCAGCTTTCAGGCAACGGTGGGAGCGGCGGTCAATGGCTATATTTCCGGTACCACACTGACCGTGACGAGCGTGACGAATGACGGCGTGATCCGGATTGGCGACAGTGTTTCCGGCACAGGGGTGACCACTGGCACCGTGATTGCCGCATTTGGCACCGGTACCGGTGGAACGGGAACCTACACGGTCAACAACAGCCAAACCGTGGGAAGCGCGCCACCGCCGGCAAGCAATACGGTGGCCCTGACCATCCGGAGCCTCGTCCTCAATGTGAAGAGTACCGGATTGACCGGTGCCATCGGCGTCGGCGACACGATCATCAGCGGGGCCCTTGCCGGCCAGACGGTGAGCCGTATCACCAGCGAAGTGACCGGCGGCACGGCGGGCACGGGCGGCGCCGGAGACTATCTGCTGCCCGCGCAAGTCACCACACCGATCACCACGACTACGGCGATGCAGTCGGGCAATACGGCCGTCACTTATAGTGGAGCGGGCATTGACTCGCCGAATTATGACCCCTTGCCCGGCACCGCGCTGGCCATTGTTTCCGGTAACGGATCGCTCTCCCATAATTCCATTACCGGCGGCATCGCCCCGGACATCATCGATCCCAACACGGCGACCCTGACCGTGTCATCAGGCTCCGCCCTGTACGCAGGCGATGCCGTGATTGGCACCAAGGTCAAGCCGGATACGCGAATCACCGCCGTCCTCTCGGGGAACACATATACCGTGACACCCAGCCAGACAGTCGCCAGCGGCTCGTCCATGTTGGCGCGCACCGCCGCCGTTTCGGGATCGGGTACCAGCATGATCGTGTCCCGCCCGGTCTATCTCAACAACGCGGACATCTGCGGTGGGGTATGCGCCCTCTTCAGGGGACCCGGCAGCATGAGCTTCAGCCTGTATGGCATAACCAGCGGAGACGACTGGGCATCCGGATTCGCCTGCGTCAATGGTGTCGATCCAAACACTGTCAGGACGCTGGGGGTCGTGTCAACAAAAAGAACCGGATGGAGCGAGGTCGTGCGCTAACCAAAAGTCGACGCGGGCGGGACGGCGGCCAGAGCTTCCCCGTGAATATCCCTAGTGGCTAAAGGGGGCAGGCTCGAATAGATTACACGAGCAGGTAAAAGGGGTCAGGTTCGAATAAGAATCAAAGGGGCCAGAGAATCAAAGGGGCCAGGGTCGAATAATTCTGCAGGGCGCAAAAGTCGGCGCTGGCGGGACGGCGTTGGTAAGCGCTATGCGCGGTTTATGCGCCGCCAAGGGATACAAACTACCGGAACTCGTGACACCCTTTGAGTTGATGGAGGTACCGCAATGAATTCACTCACACCTTGGCATGATCCCGTTGTTGCTGATATTCATGCTACACGAGAACGCCTTGCGGATCAGTATCACAACGACCTGTTAGCTTACTCAAAGGCAGCAGAGGCCCATTGCCGCACGTTAGGTTTGATTATGGTGGAAGACCAACACCCTATCGTTCAGTCCACTCCGTCAAACGAATCAAAGGGGTCGAATAATTCCCATGGCGCAAAAGTCGGCGCTGGCGAGACGGCGATTAGCCAGTAGCGAATGGAGCGTTTGAGCATGCGTAGAACAACAAGCGATAAGTCGAGCCTGACCCTTTAAACCCTTGGGAATGGCGGCTTGATTGCCATTAGCGATCATTCTCGTTATGCTCATGGAACGGCAAAGGAGATGGAAATGGATAACGACCTCGTAACGATTGATCCCGAGATTCTTGGGGGAACCCCGGTATTTGCCGGCACTCGCGTACCGATTGCCGTGCTGTTCGAGAATCTGGCTGGCGGGCTGACGCTGGATGAGATTCTGGAGTCCTGGCCATCCATCAATCGCGAGCAGGCTATCGAAGCGCTACGTCAGGCCGAATTGTTGGTCGAGCACAGAAAAGCCGCTTGATGCGCATCCTGATCGATGAGAGCAGAATCAAAGGGTCGGATAATTCTGCAGGGCGCAAAAGTCGGCGCTGGCGGGACGGCGTTGGTAAGCGCTACCCGTACAATGAGCGGTGTAAGTAAGTGAAGATGGGGCACGGCATTCTGAGCCAAGGCTGAAATCATGAAGCGTAGGGTTTACATCGAAACATCCGCCATTCCGGGCTTGACCCGGAATCCAGAGGGTACGCACTGGATACCGGCTTGCGCCGGAATGACGAGCTTTGGGTTATTTCACGTTAATGTGATGCGCCGTGGAGTTTGATGACGATCCAACAAAAGCAGCGCGCAACCTGAAGAAGCACAAAGTCAGCTTCGAGGAAGCCGCATCGGTTTTTGGCGATCCGATGTCCTAAACTTTTGCCGACCCGGATCATTCGATTGACGAAGAACGCTGGCTTATGTTCGGCCTGTCCCTCATGAATCGGGTACTCGCCGTGATATACACGCATCGCAGAGGAAAATACCGAATAATCAGTGCGCGCATTGCCACAAGGTTGGAAAGGAAAACTTATGAAGAAGGTTGAAGAAATGCGTGCCGAATATCGGCGGGAGGATATCGGCAAGGGTGTGCGTGGGAAACACTATGCCGAGTTCAAGAAGGGCAGTAATCTGGTCCTGCTTACGCCTGAATTGTCGAAAATATTTCCGAGCAACGAAGCGGTGATTGCGGCACTCAATTCTCTTGTTGGCGTTGCCCGATCTGCCACCTCTGTTCGAATCAAAGGGGCTAGGATCGAATAATTCCGCAGGGCGCAAAAGTCGGCGCTGGCGGGACGGCGATTAGCCAGTAGCGAATGGAGCGTTTGAGCATGCGTAGAACAACAAGCGATAAGTCGAGCCTGACCCTTTAACCCTTGACCCTTTAACCCTTTCTGATGTTTTTTGATTTCGATTGGGATGCAAACAAAGCGCGTGCGAATCTCAAGAAGCATGAGGTATCGTTCCGGCGGAAGTGCGCGATTACGAACAGGTGCCGCGCTAGCGGCTAAAGGTGACGGCGATGAAGGATCAATACGATTTCAGCAAGGGCCAACGCGGCAAGTTCTACCGGCCCGAGGCGGTCTTCCGGCTGCCGGTGTATCTCGACGAGCAGGTGCAAACCTACCTCACGGCCAAGGCCGACGCCAAGGGTATTGACCTTGCCGAACTGGTCAACGACATGCTTAAGAAGGATATCGAGTTGATCGAGATGGCGCGGTAAAACGGGGGTCGGCGCTGGCGGGACGGCGTTAACCTGACAGCGCAATACCACCGGCTTTTTTCAGCGCCTTGCGCAAGGCTGCATCATTGGTCGCCAAGGGGATGTTGTCGCGCAGCGCCAAGGCAAGGTATGAGGCATCGTAGGTCGACAAGCCGTATCGTCGCGCCAGCTGTAGTGTCTCACCCAACGCAAGCACGTCGGAGTGCCGATCAACTTCGATTGACATTTCTCGCAACAATGCAAGAAAGGCTGTGCTGCGCGCCTCCGAAAGAAAACCCTTCGCCTCAGCACGGGTGATAACGTTACCAACCTCCAGCGGCCAGATGGCAGGTACGACAGCGCACTTACCCTCCTCCTGCAAAAGGATGAGGGTAGTCTCGGCGTAACGACGGTCGGCCTCTGATCCGTCACCAAACAGCCAACGCATGGTCACGGAATTGTCAATGACAAAACGCATCAATCCCGTCCCTCAGCAATCAGCGACTTGACATCGATTCCTGTAATCGCGGGTTGCTCACGCATGAAAGCCAGCATGCGCGTTGCGGCTGCCACAGGCGCACGTCTTTCCTCCAAAGCTGCGGGTACCAGGTCGGCCATGGGTTCGCCGCGCTGGGTAATCCGATAGGTGTTCCCTGCCTTGACCTTGCGCAGAAAGTCAGACAAATGGGTTTTGGCTTCGTAGGCGCCTATTTCAATAAAAATTGCCATGACTATCTCCCGCAAATCAATCGTTCAGACTAGTATATAGACCAGTCTAAAAGACCTCAAGCTTGCTCGATAACTTGCGCAGTCGTCTGTCGCAAAAGTCGGTGCTGGGGTCACCGCTTCTTGCATTTCCTCCCGGTTGAGCTATACAATTATCCGTAATTCTTCCGTACAAAGGAAATAGCCATGTCGGCCACCGCGCAAGCACACGAGCGCATTGACCTGCGCACATCGCCGGAAATCAAGGAACTGATCGTTCGAGCCGCGACCACTGCCGGTATGTCGGTCAGTGCCTTTCTCCTTGGAACTGCCCAGGAGCGAGCCAAGCAAATCCTCGCGGAATCCGAAATGATTACCCTGACCGCCAGGGACTGGAATGCTTTTGCCAAGGCACTCGACAACACAGAAAAACCGAGACCGAAGCTTTCCGCTGCTGTCCGACGTCACCGTGATTGGCAGCAGGGCAAACGTTGAGTTCGAATTTTTCGGGGAGCATTGAGCCCCTCTCGTCGGACCACGACAGACGCTCATTCTCCTGTGGCGTCGATCCCTTGGATGAGTATCTGCGGCGCTTCGCCCGACAGCACGCCTCCGCGAATGTCAGCAGGACTTACGTCGCTGCCGAGGGTGCTGAGGTTCGCGGCTTCTATAGCCTGGCCATGTCAGCGATTCGAAAGGATAATTTACCCATCAGCTTCGCCGTGCGGTTCCCAAATTTTCCTTTGCCAGTCGCACGGTTGGCCCGCTTGGCCGTGGCTATCCGCCATCAGCGCAAAGGACTGGGCGAACTGCTCCTGGCAGACGTACTTCAGCGATGCCTGCGATTGTCGTCCGAGATCGGGATGATCGGCGTAATTGTGGATGCCAAGGATGAGCGGGCGCGGCAGTGGTATAAACGTTATGAGTTTGAACGACTGCCGGACTCCCCGTTCACGTTATGGCTACCGACTGCTGCTATCGAGAAGTTGTGAATTTCTGACGTCGGGCAAGGCTTCACGGGTCATGGCAAAACGCTCCTCGGCCGTGGCATACACCTCGGCATCGCGGCGCTGGCCGACGGCGATCACCAGTACCTCGATGGCTTTTTTATTGACCCGGTAGACGATGCGCGTGCTGCCGGTGCGGATCGTGATAGATGACGCGCCAAACCATCAGGACTCGACGCCGAAGCGCTTGCACATTTCTTCGTGGCTTATCGCTGTGGCCGGATCGAAGGTCGCGGCACGCTCGGCCGCAAGGGCGTCGATGCGCATGTCCTCCAGTTCGTTTATCAGCGCTTCATAGGTGGCAATCGGCAACATCACACACGCGGGATGGTTGTCGCGCATCACGACGTATTTGTCCTGATCGCCACTTTGCAGGCGGTATGTTTTTCATCATAGCGCAATCATAAAAGCTCGCGCCTGCCGCTCGATTTCCTCTTGCGGCATGCCCTCTTCGACCATGAAGCGCCGCCATTTCTCGGAGACTTGGGCTGTGATGTCGCGCAGGTAATCTGTGGCCTCTTGTTCTGCATAGCCGTAGTGTTCGACGGCAGCGGCCAGCAAATCGACCTGGGAGATGCGCGTCACCAATCGTGAGGCGCTGCTTTGCCGGCCTTTTCTTTGCGGCGGGACGAAGCGATAGGCCATGGCCAGCGCTGCTTGTTCGCCGGCGTTCGCACCCGGTACCAGGTCGAATGCCGGGGCAAGACGCCAGCGCTGCGTTGCCATGTCGTCACAGAGCAGCCCGTGGTTTTTGGTGTGATCATCGAGGTTACGGATCAGGGCATTGAACACAATGCGCCGCCATAACTCGCGGCGCTCTTCGCGATGCAAGGCCTGCCCGCCGCACCAGCGCGCCATCGCAGCCGCGAGTGATACATAGCTCTTGCGCAGGCCGCTAGCGGTATAGCCGAGCGTTCCAAACTGCAGGGTTTCTGCAGGCGATGGTGGCATCAGGTCGAGGCGCAGCACGGCATGGGCGCTGACATAACCGAGCCGGGTAACACCCGTGACCAGCGTGCGGCGATCAAAGCGCTCCACCAGTAAGGCTGTACGCTTGCCGCCGGGCAGTCGCCAGACTTCGGCCCGGCTGACACGCAACCCGCATGCGGCCGCCAGTTTGAGCATGGCACATTCGATATGTGGCAGCCACGGGTTATCTCCCGGCTCCGGAAACTTGGCGAGGTACTGCACCCCTGCCCGGCTGAGCGTCAGCTTGGGCTTGGTTCCGCCCAGACTGGTGCCATTGCGCACGGCATCAAGCACCTGCTCTTCGACAAGTGTGGTTGCCGTCTCGCCAGCGCCGACTTCCTCGACAATCGAGAGAAATTCATTGATCGACACCACCCGCAGGCGCTCAGGCGTGAGTTCGCCCAAAGCGATGTTGCCCACCCCGTCGGTCGGGCATAGCGTCAGGGCTTCGATTTCGCTGATATCGCGCTCCTGGCGTCTCGCCAGCAGATGACGCCCCCAGGCATCCGGGCCGGCATCCATGAAGAGTGGAAAGATGGCCAAGCCACCCGTTACCAAGATGGGCTTGGCGCGCAATGGCATATCGGGCGCCAGCGGCGGATGCCGCGCATCCAGGTAACTTTGGGCATAAAGGAAGCGTCCGCTTCGCTGGTTTGGCTCATGCACAAAATCGCCCGCCCGCACCGCATCAACCTGCCCCGGTAGCCATACATGGACGGGAATCTGCATGGTCATGACGGCTCCTGCGCGTCAACACCGACACCACACAGAATGGCATCTTGAATCTCAAGCATCCACAGCGCACGAGCGTAATGGCCAATTTGTACCGTGGGGGCACCGCGCTCCAGCGAGACAAGTGTCTTTGGCGCAATGCCGAGCATGTCAGCAAACTCCCGCTGAGAATGACCTCGTTCCTTACGGCCAACCGCAATGCGATGCCCAAGGATCTGCAAAGAGGCTGTTACCTCGAAGGGCAAGGGTGCAATCTCGAACGCTCTGACTTTCGGCATGGATTATCTTATTATCTAAAATAAGGCGACTTGAGGTAATAAGTTACCCTATACATCCCGGTAGCGCAAGCATTGCCCACTCGCACAGATGCGCCCCGATGAGTGGCGCCGCATCAACCGATGTTGAGCCAGACCCTTGCCAGGATGATCGCGCCCCCGATCACGACCAGTCCGCCGCCCAGCCAGCGTATCGGGCGTGCGCTCGCGTTCAAGCGCGGAGTCGGAAAGGGTTCGACCCAGTGGTTTGCCTTGGCCTCCAGCGGTTTCAATGCGCTCGGGCGCACCAACACAAACAGGCCGATCAGCATCGAAAATACGGCGAACAGCCACGCAGCGGCCTGCAACAAGACCACGGCCAGCGGCAGCCCTTTGAGCAGCCATGGATCGGCTTTGAATATCGCCGTGTGGTGGGTGGCCAGCAGGGCCAGGAATATCGAGGCGCCCAGCAGAATCAAGGCGCCAAACAGGCGGTGATGGCGATAGACAAAGCGATCAACTCGCCATGTGCGCTGCGGTCTGTTTTGCAACGCCCGCCAACTTGGCCTGCCCGCGAGGATCAATAGCATCCCGATGATGGCGAGCAGGCTTCCCAGCAACATCACCTGCAGGCCTACTTGACTTGGCCCTTGACCGCCGCACCCAATTGCCACATCGGCATGAAGATGCCCAGCAGCAGGATCAGAACCAATACCCCCATGAAAGACATCAGGATGGGTTCCATGGTTTCGCTGAGGCGGCCTATTTCGTACTCGACTTCCTCCTGATAGATATCTGCAACCTGACCGAGCATGCCATCGATATCGCCGGTATCTTCGCCGACTGAAATCATCTGTAATTCCAGCGGGGTAAAGATGCCCGCTGCCTGCGCCACGCTCAACATGCTTTCGCCGCGTTCAACCCCCGAGCGCATCTGCAGGATGCGCTCTTCGTAGAAAGCGTTATCGACGACACGGGAGACGAGCGTGAAGGCCTGCACCAAGGGCACACCGCTGCGACTGGCGGTTGATAGGGAACGGCAAAAACGCGACAGCGTCGCTTTTTGCAAAATCCCGCCAGCAATTGGCAAGCGCAGCTTGTATCGGTCCCACTGATAACGCCCTGCACCTTTACCCGTATAGAGTTTGAAGGAAAAAATAGCGCCAGCAATGGCCATCAGGACAATCCACCAATAGGTGACGGCGAACTCCGAGGTACCCAGCAGGATTCGGGTCATCAGCGGCAGTTGGGAGCCAAACTTGGCAAAGAATGTGGCAAACACCGGGATGACGAAAACCGTCAGGATACCGATGGCAATGGCAATCGCGGTCACAACAAAGGTCGGATAGCGCAGGGCACTCTTGATCTTTTTCTTCATGTGGTTTTCGAATTCGAGCTGATCGAAAAGCCGCTTGAAGATTTCCTCCAGTTGCCCCGCATCTTCACCCACACGCACCATGCTGACGTAGTATTCATCAAAGACTTTGGGGTGCCGCGACATCGCTGTACTCAAGACGACACCTTTTTCCAGATCGGCACGCACGGTACGCATGATCTTGATCATGACCGGATTCGTGGTGGATTTCTGGATGCCCGCCAAGGCCTGGATCAGCGGTACACCGGCTTTGACCATGGTGTACATCTGTCGCGTAAAGAGCAGCAGATCGCGCAGGGTTAGCGTCCCGGTCTCCTTGAGCTTGCGCAACCAGGCAGGATCGCCCGAGTCGCTCTGCTGGAGGGTAATCGCGATGGGTGCAATGCCCGAGGTAAGCAACCACTCGGCAACAGCATCCTGACTGGGCGACTCGATGGTGCCGGTCATAATTTCGCCGCGCTTGGTACGGCCTTTGTAGTCGAAGACTTCCATGGTTTCCGGTCCCGGAAAATCAGTATCAGTACTCTGCGGCTGCCACGACGCTCATCGCCTCGGCGATGGTCGTCTGGCCATTGGCCACAAGATTCAAGGCATTGCGCTCCAGCGATTCGCCACCCAAAGCATCGCGGGCAGCAAGTTCGAACTCAACCGGATCTCCCTTGTGAATGATGGCCGATAGATTGTTGGTCATTTCAAGCACTTCAAAGACGCCGACACGACCGATATAGCCCGTATTGTTGCAGCGCGAACAGCCTCGGCCATGTTTGAAATTGATCTTTGCAACCTCTGACGCGCCAAAGAAATGGCTGGCCCAAGCAAGTTCATCCGGCGATGGTGTGTATGTTTCTGCGCAATCTTCGCAAATCACCCGCACCAGGCGCTGTGAAACGACTCCCAGCAGGGTCGAGGCAATCAGGAAGCCGGGGATGCCCATGTCGAGCAAACGCCCCGGGGTGCTGGCGGCATCGTTGGTATGCAGGGTGGACAGCACAAGGTGACCGGTCATCGCCGCACGGGCCGCAATTTCAGCCGTTTCATGATCGCGAATTTCGCCGACGAGAATAATGTCCGGGTCTTGCCGCAGGAAAGAGCGCAGCATGCGCGCAAAATTCAGGTCAATCTTCTCATTGACCTGGACCTGATTGATGCCGGGCAGCCGATATTCAACTGGATCCTCGACCGTCAGAATTTTTACATTGCGCTGATTCAGGATATCCAAAGCGCCATACAGGGTAGTGGTCTTGCCGCTACCGGTGGGGCCGGTTACCAGCACAATGCCGTGCGGCGACCTGATCATCTTCTTGAATTTTTCGAAGAGATGGGGCGGCATGCCTGTCCCGGACAAATCGCGCATGCCCTGGCTTTGAACCAGCAAGCGCATGACGGTCGACTCGCCATGCAGGGTAGGAATCGTGGACAAACGCACATCGATACGCTTGTTGCTCGTACGGATCGAGATACCGCCATCCTGAGGCAAACGCTTTTCGGCGATATCCAGGCCGGCCATTAGTTTGAGCCGTACTGTCAGCGCCGACGCAATGCGCAGGTCGGTCTGCACCTGTTCGTGTAATTGGCCATCGATACGGAAACGCACCACCAACTTGGTCTCTTCAGGCTCGATATGGATATCGGAGGCACGCATTTGTACGGCCTCGTCAAAGATGGTCTGCAGGAACTTGACGACCGGCGCATCCAGATCATCAATGGAAAACTTGAGCTGATTGAGATCGACGACGTTGCTATCTTTTTCGAGTTCGCGCTTGGCCTCGTTGGCATACTCATCCAACTGGTCGGTCTTGCGATAGATACGATCGGCCGTCTTGCTGAACTGATCCCCAGTAATCACCGCCACGTAAATCGGGCGCCCAACCAATGCGGCCAACTCATCCTGAGAACGCAAATTGGAAGGATCTGCGAATCCCACCAAGTAGGAATCATCGCGATCCTCAAGAATCAAGGCCTTAAAACGACGCGCTTGAACCTCTGTCAGCACCTTGACTACATCGGCATCAACTTCAAAACGACGCAAGTCAACAAAAGGCAAACCCTGCTGGTCTGCGATGACCCGGGCCATCTGTTCTTCGGTTATGTAGTTGTTTTCAACCAGCACACGTCCAAGCATACGGCCGGTACGCTTCTGTTCCTCAAGGGCTTCATTGAGCTTGAGCTGGGTGAGAAAACCATGCTTGATCAGGGCTGTACCCAGTTGTTCCGTTTTTCCAATTGCCATGGAAAACTCCCTATATTAAATGCACGAATTACGCTATCGCCCGCCATGCTAGCGTACTAACAAGCTGCTAGGCAAGCCAGATGTTCAGGCCGCTTGTTTTAAACCTATAACAAAGTACATATCCACCGGCCCCTTGCCCTTGGCTTCGACCTTGCCGCGATATTCGCAGTCAAATTCGGCACGGATCAAATCATAGGTGTAGGCCGAGATATTGACGCGCCCGACCTCGCCGGAACTTTCCATGCGGGATGCGGTATTCACGGCATCGCCCCATATATCGTAGGTATATTTGCGCTTACCGACCACACCGGAGACCACCGAACCGGAGTGAATGCCGATACGAATCCCCCACTTGAAGGCGGACTCCTGGTTGCGCTGCGCCATGTAGTCAGCCATTTTGATCCCGGCGCGAACGGCTCGCAGGGCATGGTCATCACACGACTTGGGGATGCCAGCAACGGCCATGAAGGCATCACCGATGGTCTTGATCTTCTCTATCCCGGTTTCGGCACAGATATCATCGAAGGCCGAAAAGATCTCATTCAGCTCGGAGACCATGCGGTCAGCCGGCATGGTGGCCGAAGCCTGGGTAAAGCCGCTGAAATCGGTAAACAGGATGGAAACCGACTCGTTGCGCACCGGCTTTACTTTTCCCGTCTGGGAGAGTTCCTCGGCAATCTCGACCGGCAGGATGTTATGCAAGAGTTCGCGTGCTTTCGTGCGCTCCTGTTCAAGCAGGTGGTTCTGCTGGCGCATCTTGTCGGCCGCCGCCTTCAGATCCAACTGGTTGCGCACGCGCGCCAGCAGAATGGGCGGACTGATCGGCTTGGTGATGTAGTCGACGGCGCCGAGTTGCAGGCCTCTTTCCTCATCTTCCATGGCCTGCATGGCGGTCAGGAAGATAACCGGAATGTCGCTGGTTTCAGGATTGGCCTTGAGGGTGCGGCAGACTTCATAGCCATCTATTTCAGGCATCATGATGTCGAGCAGGATCAGATCCGGCGGATTGGTCGAGGCAATCTTGAGCGCCCGCGCGCCACTCGGTGCAAGCTTGACGGTATAGAGGCTCTCCAGCAGATCGCTCATCAAGGACAGATTTTGCGGCGTGTCGTCGACGACGAGGATGGTGGCACGGACGTGGGCCGTTGTTTCAGTTATGGTCATATCAAGCAAACACTTTCATGCTGCGCCGACACAGGCCGATGGCCGCAGCCATTTCGGCACCGGTCTGATAGCGCTGCGCGGGATTTTTGTCCAGCACCTTAGCCAGAATTGACACGATGCAGTCCGGCAATTCGAGAACGTGATGGCGAATATCTTCGGGGGGCATCTCGCGAATGCACGACATCAGGGCTTCCAGTGAATCCGCGTGGAATGGCGCGCGCCCGGCAAGCATCAGGTAGAGCGTGACCCCCAGCGAATAGAGATCTGAACGACCATCGACCACGGCACCGGCGACCTGTTCGGGCGACATGTAGGTGGGCGTTCCGAGCAAGAGCCCTTCATCACTGCGGGATGAGCGGGTTGATCCGGTGATGCTGGCAATGCCGAAATCAGCCACCTTCACGCTACCGGTTTCAGGTTGATAAACGATATTGGCCGGCTTGATATCGCGATGCACGATGCCTTTTTCGTGTGCATACGCAAGCGCACCGGCCACCTGCTCGATAATGGATAGCACCGTATCACGCGGCAGCAGATTGCCTGGCCGCGACCAGGCAGCCAAGTCCTCGCCCTTGAGCAGTTCCATGGCAATCCAGGCCAACCCCTGCTCCTCGCCGACATCAAAGATGGCGACAATATTGGGGTGCGCGAGACTACCCGCGCTCTCCGCCTCGCGGAAAAAGCGCTCCTTGAAGTCACCGGGGTCCTCGCCGGTCGATTGCTCGGTAAGCGACAGGGTCTTGATCGCCACGACACGGCCAATCACCGGATCGGAACCAAGGTAGACGACGCCCATTGCCCCCTTGCCCAGCGGCTTGTGGATCTGATAGCGGCCGAGGGTGAGCAGTTCGCCAGTCGACTGAATTTCCGCAGGCAGGGCTTCAGCTGCGGCTGGCGTTTCGCCTGCCATGGCAAGACGTTGTGCAACATCGCGAAAACCTGCATCGCATTCGGCGATATAGCGCAGAACGGATTGCATCTTCTCCTGCAAACCCTTGCGCTCGAATTCGAGTGCCAGACTGTAAAGATCTTCGAGCAGGGCTGCATCTGCCGGAAACTGGCGCAGTTTCTCCCAGATACGCTCCAGTTGTCCGGCTTCCTGAACAGACTCTCCGAGCATCTGCAACAAGGTACGCGAACGCACCTGTTCCTGCTTCATCTGGCGATTCTGGGCCAGCAACTTGTCAGCGATCTCCTTGACCCGATGAAGGAGATTGTTGGCATTTTTCTTCTCTTCCGCCAGTTGGGCATTCTGAAGCTGCAACTGATCGGTGGCGACCTTCAAGGAAAGTTGGTTGCGCACGCGGGCCAGCAGGATGGAAGGACTGATCGGTTTGGTGACGTAGTCAACGGCCCCCAGCACCAAGCCTTTTTCCTCATCTTCCATACGATCCATGGCGGTAAGAAAAATAACTGGAATATGTCGGGTCTGCGGGTTTTCCTTGAGCTGGCGACAGACTTCATAGCCATCCATCTCCGGCATCATGATATCGAGCATGATGAGATCCAGCGGTGTTGCCGCGACGATCTTGAGCGCTCGCGCCCCACTGGGGGCCAGCTTGACGTTGTAATGCGGCTCCAGTAGGTCGCTCATCAGCGACAGGTTCTGCGGCGTGTCATCCACCACCAGAATGGTGGGGCGTACCGCCTGGCTGTCCGGTTCGCTGATTTTTAGCTCCCTTGGGATGTCTTGGCGACGGCTTCCTGAAGCACCGCCAAGGCCTGCTCGCCATCGAAGTTGCCGACCGCCTCGACCAAGGCCTCAAAATGCTCGGGATAGGCGCGCTTGAGCATGGTTTCATGCTCTTTGAGCAAGGGCTCGGCGTTACGGTCATTCGACAAGCGATCCATCAATTCGCGGGTCACCGTTTCGATATCCGCAATCGCCGACGCTAACGCTAGCGGGCCCTCCGCAGGAATCTCTATCGGCGGAAACAGCAGATCGGGGGAGCGTGGTTCAAGTGCGGGTGATGGTTGATGTTCTGCCTGCGCTGGCGGGATATCTGCAGCAGATAGCAAGCCAGCCTGACGTGCCTGCGTCATGGCCTCTTGCAACACGCGCAAGCCCGCCTCGCTGTCAAACTGTGCCACGGCAGCCTTGAGGGGCCTGAAGTGCTTCGGGAAGGCGGCATTGAGCAGCGCTTCATGCTCACCAAGCAGCCGCTCGGCATTGCCATCCTCTGCCAGCAGGGATTCCAGCTGCGCGCACACCTGGCCGAGCAGTTGGGTATCGATATCGCCCTGGGCCAGCACGGCCTCCTCGGGCAACGCCGCCGCAATCGCCGCGACCTGACGATCGAGCATCGTCATCAAGCCATCGATCAAGGCTGCTGCCTCGTGGCCTTCACGCAAGGCATCCTCAACCGCCTTGGCCGCCTGCTGCAATTCGGCGCTGCCGATGTTGCCTGCCAGGCCCTTGAGGGTATGGGCGAGACGCTGGGCGGTCTTGGCATCCTGCGCTTCAAGTGCCTGACGAATTTCCGTCACGGCCCCCGCCTGTGACTCGACAAAACCGCGCAGCATGGCTATGTAACGATCCGTCTTGCCCAGCACACGGCGCAAACCGGCCACCTGATCGAGTCCCGGAATCTCTGGCAAGGCCTGCGCTTCCGCTGCCTCCGCAGCCATGTCGATCTCCGGCAACATATCGGGCACCATGCCGTGTTGATCAAGACGCGGCTTGATCCAGCGCAACAGGACACGGAATAGCGTTTCCGGCTCGATGGGCTTCGGCACAAAGTCGACCATGCCGACATCGAGACACTGCTCACGGTCTGTCGACATGGCGCTGGCCGTCATGGCCACCACGGGAATTGGCTGCGAAACGGTCTCCTGGCGAATGATGCGCGTTGCCTCGAAGCCATCCATCTCCGGCATCTGCAGATCCATCAAGATCAAGTCGTAAGACGCCAGCTTGACGGACATGGCACGGACCGACTCAACCGCAATTCGACCGTTACTTGCAACGTCCACAATCATCCCGGCATCGCGCAGGATTTCGGTGGCCACCTGCTGATTGAGCTGGTTGTCTTCACACAGCAGCAAACGGGCACCGCGAATCACCGCCAACTCTTTGAGCGTGACATCACCCGACCCTTCGTCCCGATGGATGGGGGCCACGCCGCTGATCAACTCGACCATGGCGTCGAACAAGCGCGTCGGCGCCACCGGCTTGTTCAGCAATAGTTTCACGCCCGCCTCGGTCGCATCGTTTGCCACACCGTCCCGCCCATAGGCGGTCAGCATGAGCATTGAGGGCTTCTGGCCGAGCGGCAAACGCGTCAACTGATGCGCCGTTTCGATACCATCCATGCCCGGCATTTTCCAGTCGAGCAGGACGACATCATAGGGCGTGCCGCTGGCATCGGCGGCATGGACTTTCTGAACGGCCTCTTCACCACTCTCGGCGCCTTCGACCTGGAATTTCATGCCGGTCAGCATGTCGATAAGCACCGCACGCGCGCCCGGCAAATCATCGACGACAAGAATGCGACGTCCCGCCAGATTCACCTGGGGATACAACTCAATCCGGGCTGCACCGACGCCCATCCAGGCGGTAAACCAGAAGGTGGACCCATGGCCCACTTCACTATCGACGCCCACTTCGCCACCCATTTGAGCAGCCAGGGCCTTGGTAATGGACAGGCCGAGACCCGTGCCGCCATACTTGCGCGTGGTCGAGGCATCGGCCTGCTGGAAACTCTGGAACAATTTGCCCATCTGTTCCGGCGTCAAGCCTATGCCGGTATCGCGTACCGCGAAATACACCAGGGCACGATCGCCATCTCGTTGCCGGATACGCACAACCAGATCGATCTGACCTGCCTCGGTGAACTTCACGGCGTTATTAGCATAGTTGATCAGCATCTGCGAAAGACGCAGATCATCACCGATCAGACGAGGCGGCACCTCCTGCGTTATATCGAACAACATCTCAAGCCCCTTCTCGTGCGCCTTCTGGCCCACCAGATTGCCGACCTTGGAGAGCATTTCTTCGAGATTGAATTCGCGCGGATCAAGTTCGAGTTTGCCCGCCTCGATCTTGGAAATATCGAGAATGTCATTGATGATACCCAGCAGGTGTTGCCCCGACTGCTGCACCTTGACCAGATAGTCGCGCTGACGCGCATCCAGTGTGGTCTTGAGCGCGAGGTGGCTCATGCCGAGGATGGCATTCATTGGGGTGCGGATCTCGTGGCTCATGTTGGCCAGGAAAGCCGACTTGTAGGCGGTGGCTTCTTCTGCCTTTTTCTTGGCTTCGGCGGTTTCCTGCAAGGAAGCTTCAAGCGCCTCAAGCATGCTGCTGTTGTGGATGCCAATCGCCACATAAGACGACAGCGCCCGGAACAACATCTTCTCGGGCTCGTGATAGGCCAGGGGTTCGATGGTTTGCACCACCAGCACACCATACAACTTGCCGGACACCATCATGGGTGAATACATGGCCGACGGGCGTTTATTACCAGAAGCACCGGGGGTCGCCACCATTTTCTCTTTGCCCGGCTCGTCGCGTTCGCGGGCAATCAAATCCCGCCGCTCGCGAACCACCCGTGCAACGTAGGACAACTGATCGTCACGGGAAATAGTTTCCGGCAACTTCGGTCGCCCAGGCCCCTTTCTGAAGGCACACTGAAGATTGCGACCATCTGCATCGAAAAGATAGACATAACAGGTATCGGCCTGCACATTGCTGTTCGAATTTTCGAGCAGGTAGTCAGATAACACTTGATGAACCGCTTCGCGGTCCAGGCTGGCCGTCAAATCGCGACCAACTTGACTCAGCGCCTCAATCGTCAGGCGCACTTCATCGAGTTGGCGGTTGCGGCCCTCCATATCCTTTTCAAGCAGAACGATCGTCTGCGTCAGCTTCTCAACCTCGCCTGTCTCCTTGCTCACAGCCAGTTTTCCCAGGCGATCACGTCGATCGCTGAGTGCAACGGCATGAACGATCAGAAACACGCCCATGCCAAACGCCAGGGCGTTGATCGAAATAAGATTGGCAGGCGCCACAACCAACATTTCAAACAGCACCCCGCCATACAGCGGGTTCAGCAACGCTGCAAAGGTTCCCCAGAACTGGGAATCGGCCAGCGTGGCCCCAAGCAGACCGGCCAACAAGGCACCCAAGTGAAAATAGGCGCCGCGCTCCCGTTTCCAGGCAGCCAACCCACTGAATCCCAATGAAAAAAGCACGGCCAGGGCAATCAACCACGGCGTGACCGGCAAGAAGACTTGCGGTGAGGCCACGATCAGCGCCGGATAAAGCGCGTAGAAGCCGGCTACGCCGATGATGACCTTATTCAACTTTTGCATGTTCTGCTGCAAGAAGAGCAGGTGGCGCAAGTAAATCAGCATCGTAGCGGCACTTAATGAAAGGCCGACCATGGTCAAGACAGCAGACCAACGCACGAGGGTTCCCGCCTGCAATAATCCGCCATGCGCCGCAAAAGCGAGCGCAAGACTGACACAAAGACCCGCATAAAAAAGATTGGTTGCGCCTCGGCGCATGAAAAGCGACAGGGCCAAGTTCAAAAAGATAAGCGCCGTAACCAGTCCCAAAAACCATGCACGTGCCAGAAAGTCCTTGTGCTCATCGGCCTGGAAGGCAGCGGGCGTCCAGAGTTTCAGGGGAACCAGGCGGGCAGACTCCGCTTGCAGTCGCAACAGGTAGGTTTGTTCGGCGCGGGCGGGAACATGAATGCTAAAGACGGCATTGCGGTTCGCCTCCGGCGGTGTCAGCGGCAGAAAGGCGACATTGGCGACACTTTCCTCTGAGATCTTCTGTCGCACGACCTGATACAGGTCAAACTTGGGCACATCACCGGTGGCTAACTCAAGCCAACGTTCCACGGCAATATCGCTGTCATTGCGTACAGTGAACCGCAGCCACCACACCGAACCCTTATCCTGAAATCGCAGGATGTCGACCTTCGCCTTCGCCTCATTGGGCTTGAACAGTTGGGCAACGCGCGGATCCAAAACATCCGTTGGCGTCAGATCCTGACCTGAATCGTGAAATTTTTGGAGGTAATTCGAGAGAGAAGCCGACTGACGCCCTAACGCTGAAACATCCAGGCTTTTTTCCTGAGCCCACGCCGATCCGAATGACAGGTTCAAGGCGCAGAACAAGAGCAGCAAAAGACGGCTTAAGGCAAAACGGATTCCGGCCAGCGAAAAATCGATGCACATAAACTGTCTCTTGCCCCCTTGTGAAGTAATGCTCTACGACAACCTTAATCTGGTGCCCAGGAAGGGACTCGAACCCCCACACCTTGCGGCGGCAGAACCTAAATCTGCTGCGTCTACCAATTTCGCCACCTGGGCTGCCTTTTTGATTGGCAATTCTTGTCGGGCGATTCTAACGGAATCGCCCACTATACTGGCACCCCATGCATGCCAATTCATACCGGGATCATTACGAGAACTTCCCCGTTGCTTCGCTGTTGATGCCGGCGCATCTGCGGCTGGCGGTGCAGGCTATCTATGCTTTCGCGCGCAGTGCCGACGATTTCGCCGACGAAGGCGACCTGCCGGCGGAAGAACGACTGCGCCTGCTGGCTGCCTATCAGGCCGAACTCGACCGCATCGAACGCAGCGAACCGACCGACCACCCGATCTTCCTGCGCCTGCGCCCGCATATCGCCGCCTTTGACCTGCCGCTGCAACTGTTTCGCGACCTGCTCGATGCCTTTACGCAGGACGTCAGAAAGGACCGTTACGCCGACTTTGCCGAACTCATGGACTACTGCCGGCGCTCGGCCGATCCGGTCGGACGTCTGTTATTGCATCTGTTTGGGGCGGCCACACCGGAAAACCTCCAGCGCTCCGACGCCATCTGCTCGGCCCTGCAACTGATCAACCATTGGCAGGATATCGGCATCGACATGGGTAAAAACGCCGATGGCCGTATCTATCTCCCTCAAGGCGACATGGCACACTTTGGCGTCACCGAGGAAACCCTCAGGTGCCGTCTCGCCAGCGCCGACTTTTGCCAACTGATGAAATTCCAGGTCGACCGCGCCCGTGCCCTGATGCTCTCGGGTGCCCCGCTCGGCCGTGATCTGCCCGGCCGCATTGGTCTGGAAATCCGCACCATTGTTGCCGGCGGCCTGCGCATTCTCGACAAGATCGAGGCTGCGGGTTACGACGTTTTCAAGCATCGCCCCGTGCTCGGCCTGCTGGACTGGCCCCGCATTCTGTGGAAAGCGCTATGAGCCCCGACAGCTACTGCCAGGAAAAACTCGCCGCCAGCAAATCGAGCTTCACCAGCAGTTTCCGTTTCCTTCCTCAGACCCGGCGCCAGGCGATTACGGCGCTGTACGCCTTCTGCCGCGAGGTCGATGATGTCGTCGACGAATGCCATGACCCGGCCATCGCCCGCAGCAAGCTTGACTGGTGGCGAACCGAACTCGCCCAACTGGAGTCCGGCTCGCCCAGCCATCCGGTCACTCAGGCCCTCAAGACCGCACGCCACACCTTTTCCCTGCCGGTCGAGCAGCTTGCCGAGATCATTGACGGCATGCAGATGGACCTCGACCAATCGCGCTATGCCGACTTCAAGGCTCTGCAGCTCTACTGCCACCGTGCCGCCGGCGTCGTCGGCTTGCTGGCCGCCGAGATCTTCGGCTATCAGGATCGCCAGACGCTCAAATATGCCCACGCACTCGGACTGGCCTTCCAGCTCACCAACATCATCCGCGATGTCGGCGAAGATGCCCGGCGTGGCCGCATCTACCTGCCGCAGGATGAACTGGCCCGTTTCGGTGTCAGCGAACGTGACATCCTGCAGTCCAAGCACAGCACGGCGTTTGTCGAGCTGATGCGCTTTCAAGCCGCCCGCGCTCAGGAACATTACGAACGCGCCTTCGCCGCCCTGCCTGCCATGGATCGCAAGGCGCAGCGGCCGGGACTGGTTATGGCGGCGATCTACCGCCGTCTGCTGGTGGAAATCGAGAAGGACGATTTCCTCGTTCTCGACCGCCGCACCTCGCTGACGCCGCCGCTGAAACTGTGGCTGGCCGCAAAAACATGGCTGAGCGCATAGCGATTGTTGGTGCCGGTTACGCCGGCCTCGCCTGCGCCGTTGAACTCGCCGATGCCGGCTGCCACGTCGAGGTTTTCGAAGCCTCGCGCACCCTTGGTGGGCGCGCCCGCGCCGTCACACTCAATGGCATGACGGTCGATAATGGCATGCACTTGCTGGTAGGCGCCTACCGCGAAACCTTGCGGCTGATGTGGAAAGTCGGGGCGGGACCGATCCGCAGCGGGCCACCGCCCACGGGCGGCAGCGAACGCGCCCTGCAGGTGCAGGCAAACCAGACAGTCCTTGCTGCTCTAAGGCGCGAAAGGCTGCGTCTTGAGTTCCCCGGCAAGTTCAAACTCCAGGCACCCGCCCTGCCCGCCCCGTTCCATTTGGCGGCGGCGCTGCTTATGGCTCAAGGCCTGCGTTGGCGTGACAAACTGGCTGCCTTGCGGTTCATGCGTGCCCTGGAAAAATGTCAATTCCGCCTGCCACGCGACATCACCGCCAAGCAACTGATTGCCAATCAACCACCGACACTGCGCCGTTTTCTGTGGGAACCGCTGTGCCTGGCGGCGCTGAATACCCCTGTGGCACAAGCTTCCGGCCAGGTATTCCTCAACGTGATGCGGGACAGCCTGGCGGCCGGTCGGGCAGCGTCTGACCTGCTCTTTCCGGCCACTGACCTCAGCACCCTGTTCCCCGAACCAGCCGCGCGCTTCATCGAAACGCATGGCGGGCAGATCCATCGCGAAAGGCGCGTTGGCGCGCTGGCGGAACTGGAAGGATTCGACCAGCGCGTCGTCGCCGTGGCGCCGTATCACCTCAAGGCGCTGTTGCCGGAGATTGCCGACAAGCTGGATTTTTCCTGGCAACCGATCGCGACGGTCTATCTCCAATACCCAGCCGGAATTGGACTGCCTTTCCCGATGCTGGGCATGTCCAGCCAACATGGCCAGTGGGTGTTCGACCGTGGCCAACTGACGGGCCAGCACGGCCTGATGGCCGTGGTGATCAGTGGTGCGGGGCCATGGCAAGCCTTGTCGCATGAAGCACTCGGCCAAGCCGTGCAGCGCGAACTGTCGGCCATGCAGCCGAACTGGCCCGCACCACAACAGAGATGGGTGATCGAGGACAAACGCGCCACGTTTGCCTGCACACCGGGACTGGTTCGCCCCAGCACCATTACCTCTGTGCCCAGCGTGTGGCTGGCCGGCGATTATGTCGCCGGCGATTACCCCGCCACGATCGAGGGAGCGGTGCGGAGCGGCGTGATTGCTGCGCGTGCGATCCTCAGCAGGATTTCTACACGCCGCTGACCATACCCCCGGCCTCAAGGCGAATCTGGCGCTGACAACGTCGCGCAAGCGATTCATCATGGGTCACCAGAATCAAGGTGGTCTGTTGCTCAGCATTCATTTCAAACATCAGGTCAATGATCTGCTGGCCCGTGGCGGCATCCAGGTTACCGGTAGGCTCATCGGCCATCAACAGTTTTGGCTTGACCGCAAAGGCCCGCGCCAGCGCGACGCGCTGCTGCTCACCACCAGAGAGGTGCTTGGGATAATGGTCGAGCCGATCCGTCAGCCCTACGCGCGCCAGCATCGCCTCGGCAATCGGGCGCGCATCCGCTTGCCCCAGCAACTCCATGGGCAACATGGCATTCTCACGCGCCGTCAGCGCCGGCAGCAGGTGGAAGGACTGGAACACGAAGCCCAGCACCCGCCCGCGCAAAGCAGCACGCTCATCCTCGTTAAGGTCGTTCAGGTTCTGGCCCGCCAGTTCCACCTTGCCCGCCGTCGGCAGATCAAGCCCGGCCAACAATCCAAGCAGAGTCGATTTGCCGGAACCAGATGCCCCGACGATTGCCAAAGCATCACCGGCATTCACTGAAAAGACAATGTCGTGCAAAATGGTCAGTCCCCCGTCCATCCCATTGCTACCTGCGACGGTCTTGCCCAATCCTGTGACGTTTAAAACGGTTTCTGTCATGTCGAGATTCTTCTGGTTATTCTTACTGTCATTGTTTGCGATGCGTTCTGCCCACGCCGCGCCGACGATTCTGGTCTTCGGCGACAGCCTGTCGGCGGGTTATGGGATCGAGCTCGCGCAAAGCTGGCCGTCCCTCATGGCAGATCGTTTGAAACAGGAAAAGTTTCCCCACGCACTGGTCAACGCCAGCATCAGTGGTGAAACCACGGCGGGCGGGCGGACGCGCCTGCCGGCCCTGCTGAAGCAGCATCGTCCGGCCGTGGTGGTGCTGGCGCTCGGGGCCAATGATGGTCTGCGCGGTCTGCCGATTGAGGCCAGCCGCGCCAACCTGCAGGCGATGGCAAAAGCCTCGCGTCAGGCCGGGGCGCGCGTGTTGATCGCCGGCATGCGTTTGCCGCCCAACTATGGCACCGCCTACACGCAGCAATTCAGCCAGATGTTTGCCGACGTCGCCAAGGCCGAAAAGTCCGGCCTGCTGCCCTTCCTGCTCGAACCCATTGCCCTCGACGACGCCGCTTTTCAGCCCGACCGACTGCATCCGACCGCCGCCGCGCAACCCAAAATTCGCGATCACATCTGGCCGGCCGTCAAGGCGCTGCTCAAACCACGCTGAGCCGCGCCGGGCCTTCGCGCATCGCACCGACAATGCGCGCCCGGTCAAAGCCATCGGCATGAAACGCCGCCATTACCGCCTCGACGCTGTCCGGGCTGCAAGCCACCAGCAGCCCACCACTGGTCTGCGGATCGGTCAGCATCTTCTGGTGCCACTCTTCAAAAGTCGGCTCTAGCGAGACGGCATCACCATAGCTTTGCCAGTTGCGTGCCGACGCGCCAGTGGCAATGCCGGCCTTCAGATGCGTGACTGCTTCCTCGATCAGCGGCAGTTGCTCAAATGCCACCTCGGCCAACAGTTGCGAACCCTTGCAGATTTCCAGCAAGTGGCCGGCGAAACCAAAGCCGGTGATATCCGTCACCGCATGCACCCCGGGAATCTGCGCCAGTTGCGCGCCGGTGACGTTGAGCTTGGTGGCCCAGCGTACCATCTCGGCATAACCGGCCGGACTGAGCAAGTCCTTCTTCATCGCGGCCGAGAGAATGCCAATGCCGAGCGGCTTGCTGAGAATCAGCACATCGCCGGCATGGGCGCCGGCATTGCGCTTGACCTGATCGGGATGGACGATGCCGATGCCCACCAGTCCGTAGATCGGCTCGGGCGCATCGATGGTATGCCCGCCGGCAATCGGAATGCCGGCTTCGGCGCAGATCGAGGCACCGCCTTCGAGAATGGCGTGAATGGTTTCTTCCGGCAGCTTGCCGAGCGGCATGCCGACGATGGCCAGCGCGAAGATCGGCTGTCCACCCATCGCATACACATCCGAGAGCGCATTGGCCGCCGCAATGCGGCCGAAATCGCGCGGATCGTCCACAATCGGCATGAAGAAATCGGTGGTGGCGACAATCGCCTGATGATCGTTAAGGCGATACACCGCCGCATCGTCGGCAGTTTCGATACCGACCATGAGCGCTTCGGGCAAAGTCTTCAGAGGTGATTCGGCGATAATGCGCGACAACACGGCCGACGCAATCTTGCAGCCTCAACCCCCGCCGTGACTGAATTGGGTAAGTTTGATGTTTTCCATGGGAGAAATTTGTGGCGGAACGCCAACATAAGGGCGTCGCAACCATAGCACAGGTCGGCGATTTTGATGCGATCCTGGATGCCCGTTCGCCCGGCGAATTTGCCGAGGATCACCTGCCGGGCGCCACCAGTTGTGCGGTCTTGTCGAACGACGAACGTGCCCGCGTCGGCACGCTCTACAAGCAGGCTTCCCCCTTCGAGGCCAAGAAGATCGGCGCGGTGCTGGTCGCCAAAAATATCGCCACGCACATCGAGACCCTGTTCCTCGACAAACCGAAAGACTGGAAACCCCTCGTCTACTGCTGGCGTGGCGGCAAACGCTCCGGCGCATTTGCCCACATCCTGCGCGAGATCGGTTGGGACGCCCATCGCCTCGAAGGCGGCTACAAGGCTTGGCGCAAGCATGTGGTCGAGCAACTCACCCGCCTGCCGACGCAGTTCCAATATCGAATTATTTCCGGCCCCACTGGCAGCGCCAAGAGCCGCATCCTCGAAGCTATCGGCCAACTCGGCGGGCAGATTCTGCATCTCGAAGAACTGGCCGCGCACAAGGGTTCGGTACTCGGCAACCTGCCCGATGCGCCGCAACCGGCACAGAAGATGTTCGAGTCGAAACTCTTCGCCGCCCTGCAGACCTTCGACCCCGCCCGTCCGGTGTTTGCCGAAGCGGAGAGCCGCCGCATCGGCAAACTGCAAGTGCCCGATGCCCTGATCAATGGCCTGCGCGCCGCGCCCTGCCTGCGCATCGACGCCAGCCGTCCTGCCAGAGCCGACTTTTTGCTGCGCGACTACGATTACTTCCTGCAACACCCGCAGTGGCTGATCGAACAACTCAGCCGCCTGCACGGCCTGCAAAGCAACGAAACGCTAGACCACTGGACCCGCCAGATCGAAGCCGGCGATTTCCCTGCCCTCGTCGCCGACCTGCTGGAAAACCATTACGATCCGCTCTACCAGCGCTCGCAGGACAAGAACTACCGCTACGCCGATGCGACCGTCTTTGCGGCCGATGATCTCAGTCAGGCCAGCATTAATATGTTGGCCCGCGACATCCTGGCAGCCTAAACCGGCAACTTCTCGGGCCGTCCTCGCCGCACGCAGATGCGTTGCATGACCTGCGGTTTTTCCCCGGCGATTTCGCCTTGTTCGAAGGCCACGACGGTGAAGCGTTTGCCGACCATTTCCAGTAGTTCGCCGGAACGCAGGAGGTGCGCGGGGTTTTCCGGCTTGCCAAATAGCTGCTGGCCTTCCATGAAGGTTTCGTAGATCAGCACGCCGCCTTCGCCAAGGCAGTTGAAGATTTGCGGCATCAGGGGGCGCCACAGGTAGCGGCTGACCACAATACCGTCAAAAACACAGCCGTAATACGGCCACGGCCCGCCTTCGAGATCGGCCTGCCGCGTGGTGACGCCCTCAATGCCGGCAAGAAGCGCCAACGCATCCCCATCGCGGTCGACGGCATCGACGCGATGTCCCAGGCTGGCGAGCAGACGTGCATGGCGACCACCGCCGCAGGCAAGATCGAGCACGTCGCCCTGCGCGGGAATCAGGGGCGCAAAGCGGGCAATCCAGGAAGACGGCTCGGTGGGATAAATAACATCAGCGGGCACGGCGTTTATCCCCATGACCGGGTGAGCAATTCGTCAAGTGCTGCCGCGATGCGATCACCATCCTCGGCGAGAGAACCGACAAACTCGCCGAGTTGATCGCTAGCCACCGAGACAATTTCCAACGGGTGCAGGACGACCGGCACGTTCTCGACCTCGAATACCGGGTTGAGATGATGACCAGCGACCGTCCCGAGCGCCGAAAGCCGCACCAGCGGAACCACCACGCGGCGCCGATAGCTGTCATACAAGGCCGACTGGACGAGAACGACGTAGGGGATTGCCTCCCGCTGTCGTCCCGTATTGCGATGAACATCAAACTGGGCCATGACGAAGCGTTACAGCGTCGAATGTTCGTCGGCGAACGCGCCATGCTTGGCATTGAAATCGTTCCATGCCGCGAGAGTTTTCGCCAGCGTGGCTGACTTGTCGGTCCCTTCCCTGCGCTTAAGGTCAGCCAATTCGCGCATCTCGTGCTCGGACACGACATAGGCGACTGTGCGGCCACGGCGCGTTACCGCAATGGGTTCGCGTTGCGCACGATCGATCAGCTCGCCAAAACGGCTTTGTGCTTCGACGGAGGTAATAGTAATCATGACCGGCTCGATGAAATACGCAATATAGCCATATTAGCTATTTCAAGGATGATTGCAAGCTGCCGTCCCGCCATCGCCGACTTTTACAGCTTGGCCAGTTGTTCCGCGTCGAGATAGCACCAATCGCCCTCGGCCAGCTCCAGCGCTTCCAGCGTCAGCCCGCCAATCGCCGTGCGACGCAGCGCCACGCAGTGATGTCCCGCCGCCGCCAGCATGCGCTTGACTTGGTGGTATTTGCCCATGTCGATGGTAATTTCGACCTGATGCGACTCAAGCTGACGCGCCTGTGCGGCCAATGGCGCGGGTTCATCGTTCAACTGAACGCCGGACGAAAGCTGCGCCACCAGTTCGGGCGTCACCGGGTCTTGCGTCGTGGCCACATAGGTTTTCGGCACATGGCGCTTGGGATGCGACTGGGTGTGGATGAAGTTGCCATCGTCGGAAAGCAGCAGCAGGCCGGTGGTATCGTGATCGAGCCGTCCCACCGGCTGCACGTCGCGCGCGGTGAATTGATCGGGCAGCAGGCTCAGCACACCGCGATGCACCGCCGGACGGCGCGAACATTCCACGCCGGTGGGCTTGTTGAGGGCTAGATAGACGTGTTCGCGATATTGCCAGGGTTCGCCATCCACCTTGAAGTTCAATCCGGCCGGATCGAACTCGGCTTTCACATCATCGACCACCGCACCGGCCACTTCCACCAGCCCGTCGAGCACCATGTAGCGGCAACTTTTCTTCGTGCCGAAGCCCTGCGATTGCAGGATTTTTTCAAGCGTCAGTTTTTTCATAGACCAGCACTTTAACATTGAGCCCACCCCGCAATCGCCGCTGCGCGGCGATCTCCCCTCAAGGGGCATGAAACACTTGGGACGGCCCTACGTGTTTCATTGCGAGTAGACTGCGCGCCTTTCTCTGCCGTATCACGAAGGATTATCAGTGCTCGTTGCCAACAACATCACCATGCAGTTCGGGGCCAAGCCCTTGTTTGAAAACGTTTCCGTCAAGTTCGGCGAGGGCAATCGCTATGGTCTGATCGGCGCCAACGGCTCCGGCAAGACCACCTTCATGAAGATTCTGGCCGGGGTGCTTGACTCCTCCGCCGGCAACGTCAGCCTCGACGCGCACGAGCGCATGGCCTTCCTGCGCCAGGACCAGTTCGCCTACGAAGATGTGCGTGTCCTCGACGTGGTGATGATGGGCCACAAGGAAATGTGGGACTGCATGCAGGAGCGCGATGCGATTTACGCCAACCCCGAGGCGACCGAAGACGACTACATGCGTGCCGCCGACCTGGAGCACCATTTTGGCGAGTACGACGGCTACACGGCCGAATCCCGTGCCGGCGAATTGCTGATGGGCGTTGGCATCCCCATCGAACAGCACAGCGGCCCGATGCGCGAAGTGGCGCCGGGCTGGAAGCTGCGCGTGCTGCTGGTGCAAGCCTTGTTTTCGAACCCCGACATCCTGCTGCTCGACGAACCGACCAACAACCTCGACATCAACACCATCCGCTGGCTGGAGAACGTCATCAACGAGCGTAACAGCACGATGATCATCATCTCCCACGACCGCCACTTTCTCAATCAGGTCTGCACCCACATGGCCGACCTGGATTACGGCAAGATCACCGTCTATCCCGGCAACTACGACGACTTCATGGAAGCCTCGACGCAGGCGCGCACGCGCCAGTCAAACGCTAACGCCAAGGCCAAGGAAAAGGTCGCCGAGCTGCAGACCTTCGTGCGCCGCTTCTCCGCCAACGCCTCGAAGGCACGCCAAGCCACCTCGCGCGCCAAACAGATCGAAAAGATCAAGATCGAGGACATCAAGCCCTCCTCGCGCCAATATCCGTGGATCGGCTTCGACTATAGCGAAAAGGAAAAACTGCACCGCCTCGCCGTCGAAACCGATAACCTCAACTTCGGTTATGTGCCCGGCACCCCGGTCATCAAGAGCTTCAGTTCCGCCATCGAAGCGGGCGAAAAAGTCGCGATCATCGGCGAAAACGGCGTCGGCAAAACCACCCTGCTCAAGCTCTTCGCCGGCACCGATCTGGGCGGCCTTGCCCCCGAGCATGGCAAGGTGAAATGGGCCGAGAAAGCCCGCCCCGGCTATTTCGCCCAGGACCATGCGGCCGACTTCGCTGAGGACATGAGCCTCACCGACTGGATCAGCCAGTGGGTGCGTGAAGGTGGCTACGAAGGCTCGGACGTTGAAACCCTGATTCGCGGCACCCTCGGGCGCCTGCTGTTCTCCGGCGACGAAGTTAAGAAATCCGTCAAGGTCATCTCCGGCGGCGAACAAGGCCGCATGCTGTTCGGCAAGCTGATCCTGCTGCACAACAACGTGCTGCTGATGGACGAACCGACCAACCACCTCGACATGGAGTCGATCGAGTCATTGAACAACGCGCTGGAAAAATATCCGGGTACGCTGATCTTCGTCTCGCACGACCGGGAATTCGTCTCCTCGCTGGCGACACGCATCATCGAGATCAAGACCACCGGTGAGATCGTCGACTATCGCGGTAACTATGAGGAATACCTCGCCAGTCAGGGCGTGGAGTAAGCTTAGTTGCGCGGCGTGATGTGGGCCCGCAGCCAGGCCGCGAATGCGGCCTCTTCGATTTCGCCAGCGGCGACGGCGAGCATGGTGCGCACGCAGTCAGCATCGTCAGCCATCAGGCGCGCGCCATTCAGTTCCATGAATAGTTCGGTACAGACGAAGGCGGTGCGCTTGTTGCCGTCGATGAAGGGGTGGTTGCGCGCCACGCCGTAACCATAGGCGGCGGCGCAATCGGCCAAATCTGGCGTACCGTAAGCGACGAGATTCTGCGGCCGGGCGAGCGCGGAGTGGAGCAAACCGGCATCGCGTACACCCGCCGATCCGCCATGTTCGGCAAGCTGAGCCTCATGCACGGCCCAGACGACGGCCTCGTCGATCCAGACGAGGCTCATTTGGCCAGTTCGCGCAGGACGTTACGGCGGCGCTTCATGATGCCTTCAGCGGCCGACATTTGCGTGGCAAATTCTGGATCGTAGGCGGTGATACGGTAGCCGTCTGGCGACTCGGTCAAGAATACGGCATCGCCCTTGCCGACTTGCAGCGCCGCCAGCGCCTCCTTTGGCAGGACGACGCCGACCGAGTTGCCGATCTGGGTGAGTTTCAGGGTGAAGTGCATGGTGCCTCCGGTTAAGATGTTATTACACTTGTAATAATATCAACTTTTGGACTAGCGTAAGCCAAAAACCACAGTCGCGCGTAGGTTGCGACGAAAAATCAAACAGTGACGATGCGTATTCATGCCGTGAGGCGCAAAATGTCCTGATGTAGAGAGCAAGGAGCGTGAAATGCCCAAGGCAGTAATCGAAGACTGGAGTCAGTTCGAGGCTTTTCTTGCCGGTCAACCCTTGTGCCAATGGTCGGCGAAGAAACAAAGCGAGGTGGCTGCGGGCTTGCATAGTGGCAATAAGTCCTCTATCGGCTCTACGCCCAAAGACGACAACGCCGACCTGTTGGCCGCGCTCTCCTCCATGGCGTAGCAGCCACGCCGGCCTTCAGGCCGGCACGAAAAACCGCTCCCGTAGTTCCTCTTCCAGCCCCAACATCCCCAGAAGTTCTTGTAAGCGCGCCGCGCGATGCCGAGCGGGCTGAGGGGTACGGCGCGCCACGATCAACTCGTTTTTCATCGAATGCTCCCATCCCACCAGCTCAGTGACATTGAGCTGGTAACCGTGCGCTTCGAGTTGCAGGCAGCGCAACACATTGGTGACATGGCTGCCGAATTCACGCGTATGAATCGGATGGCGCCAAAGTTCAGCAATGGGATTGGCCAATGCCTGACCCTTGTGTTTGCGCAACAAGGCGGCTACTTCGGCCTGGCAGCAGGGCACCAGAACGATAAACTGCGCCTTGCGACCAAGGGCGAAGCGTATGGCATCGTCCGTGGCCGTATTACAGGCATGCAAAGCAGTCACAACGTCGATGCGTGACGGTAGATCGGTTGATTCAAGTGCCTGGGCCGCTTCCAACGGATGAAATCGCATACCACCAAAGTTACATTTTCCCGCCAGTTCCCGTGCCTGGGCAATCAACGCTGGCCGCGTTTCGATGGCATGCAACGCGGCTGCACCGGCACGATTTTTGAAAAACAGGTCGTAGAGGATGAATCCGAGGTAGGACTTTCCGGCCCCGATATCGACAAGATTGATATCCTGATGTTTTTCAAGCGTTTCCTTGAGCAGTGGCTCGATGAACTGGACAAGGTGATAGACCTGCTTCAACTTGCGCCGGCTGTCTTGGTTGAGTTTGCCATCACGCGTCAGGATGTGCAGGTGTTTGAGCAATTCAACCGATTGTTCCGGTCTGATCTCATGCTTTTCTGTCATGGAAGATGGTATTCTTGCTGCATTGCAACATTCTAATGATTGGTCGCCCAGTCTACCGCCATGAACCACGAACAACACTATCTCATGCCGCTTTTCGAGCCCAAGTCGATCGCCATCATTGGCGCTTCGGAAACACAGGGTTCCATTGGCGCGACGCTGGTTCGCAACGTCATCGACGGTGGCTACAAGGGCAAGCTGTTTCTGGTCAATCCGCGCCACGAAAACGTGTTTGGGCAAAAGGCCTATGCCACGGTGGAAAGCGTCCCGCAGCGCCTTGATCTCGCGGTCATCTGCACCAAGGCCGAGACCGTGCCGGCGATCATCGAATCCTGCGGTCGCGCCGGCACACGTAATGCCATCGTGATTTCCGGTGGTTTTGCCGAAATGGGCCCACGTGGTGCCAATCTTGAGCGCTCGATGCTCGATAGCGCCCGCCGCCACAACCTGCGCCTGCTCGGCCCGAACTGCCTCGGCATCATGCGTCCCGGCAGCGGCATCAATGTGACCTTCGCCAATGGCAGCGCCAATCCCGGCACCATCGGCCTGATCTCGCAGTCCGGCGCGCTATGCACTGCCATCCTCGACTGGGCGCTACCCAATAATGTTGGTTTTTCCAGCGTCGTTTCGCTAGGTGCCGAGAGCGACATCGACTTCGGCGAAGTGCTCGAATATATGGTCGCCGACCCGCGCACCGAGAACATCTTCCTCTACATCGAAGGCATCAAGAACGCGCGCCGCTTCATGAGCGCCCTGCGTGCCGCCGCCCGCTGCAAACCGGTGCTGCTGATCAAGGTCGGCCGTCATCCGGCCGGCAAACAGGCCGCCCTGTCGCATACCGGCGCGATGGTCGGTGCTGATGATGTGTTCGATGCCGCCCTGCGGCGTGCTGGTGTGGTACGCCTTGGCAACGTCGGCCAGATGTATGCCGCTGCCCAGGCGTTGTTCTCGCACTTCCGCCCGCGTGGCAACCGTTTGATGATCATTACCAACGGCGGTGGCCCGGGCGTCATGGCCGCCGACCACGCGGCCGACATCGGCATCCCGCTCGCCCAGTTATCCGAAGAAACGCTCAAGAAACTGAATGAGTCGATGCCGCAAACCTGGTCGAAAAGCAATCCGGCCGATATCGTCGGCGATGCCGACCCGGCCCGTTATGCCGCTGCGCTGACCACCTGTCTGGAAGATGACAATGTGGATGGGGTGATGTGCATTCTCACGCCCCAGGCCATGACCGACCCGACCCAGGCCGCACGCGCCGTCATCGAAGTCGCAAAGAAGACGGACAAGCCGCTGGTCACCTGCTGGATGGGTGAGGATCAGGTACGTGAAGCCCGCCTGCTGTTCAAGGGCGCCGGCATCCCGACCTTCCGCACCCCTGAACCGGCCGTGGAGCTGTTCTCGCACATCTCCAACTACTACCGCAACCAGCAACTGCTGATGCAGGCGCCGGCCTCGATTGCCAACCAGATTCCGCCGCGTCTTGAATCGGCCAAGCTGGTGATCGAAACTGCGCTATCGGAAGGTCGCAAAGTGCTCAATGAAATGGAATCGAAGGCCCTGCTCGCTGCCTTCCGCATTCCGATCGCGCAGACCGTGATTGCCCGCTCGCCGTCCGAAGCGATGGTGCTGGCTGAGGAAATGGGCCTGCCGGTGGTGATGAAGATCGATTCGCCACAAATCACTCACAAGACGGATTCCGGCGGCGTGCGCCTTAACCTCAACACGCTGGCTCAGGTCCGCGATGCCTACAACGAGATTCTTGAGGAAGTGAAGAAGAATCGTCCCGACGCCATCATCCACGGCATCGCCATCGAGCCGATGATCCAGAAGGTCAATGGCCGCGAACTGGTCGTCGGCATGGCGCGCGACCAGATCTTTGGCCCGACCATCATCTTCGGGCCAGGCGGTACGGGCACGGAGGCCTGCGGCACAGAACGCGCTGTCGCCCTGCCCCCGCTCAACAAGTTCCTCGTCGACGACATGCTCGCCTCGACCACCACGTCCGCGCGCCTCGGCGAATTCCGCAACATGCCGCCGGTCAGCATGGAGGCGCTCGAAGCTGTGCTGCTGCGCGTCTCGGAAATGGTCTGCGAACTGCCGTGGATACGCGAAATGGACATCAATCCGCTGATCGTCGATGAAAATGGCGCGGTTGCGGTCGATGCCCGCATTGCCATTGAGAACATCCCGATCACTGCCGGCCGCTACGACCACATGGCGATCCACCCGTATCCCTCGCACCTTGTCACCGAATACAAGACCCAGGATGGCCTGACGGTCAAGATTCGTCCGATCAGCCCGGAAGATGCCGACATGGAGCAGGAGTTCGTCAAGAACCTCTCGCCTGAAACCAAGTACTACCGCTTCATGAACACGCTGCGCGAACTGTCGCAAACCCAGTTGGTACGCCTGACGCAAATCGACTATGACCGTGAAATGGCCTTTGTCGCCTACGTCGACCACGAGCGCGTCGATGGTCTCGAAGTTCAGATCGGCGTGGCTCGCTATGCCATCAACCCGGATGGGGAGTCCTGCGAATTTGCCATCGTGGTCGCCGACAACTGGCAGGGTAAGGGCCTGGCGCGCCGTCTCATGGGCGTCATCATCGATACGGCGCGTTCGCGTGGCATCAAGTACATGAATGGCGACTTCCTCTCTGAAAACCGCCGTATGATTCAGTTTGTGACCAGCCTGGGCTTTGTCCTGGCACCGCACCCGGAAGATCCGGGTCTCAAGCAGGGTGTGCTGGTACTGAATTGACTGGAGGAGTAGCCCGCGATGAAAAGTCTGTTGTCCATGATCTGTTGCATCCTGTTCAGCCTGCCTGCCGCAGCCGGACAGCTTGAAGGCATCCTGCCGCTCGCCAAAGATGACGTAACCGCCGTCGCCCAAGTGCGCGCCACGCCAGAAAAACACGTCCTGCTGTACTTTGGCGACCATGTGAACTGAGGGGCCTGCCGCTACACCGTGAGTGTGCTGCGTACCCCTGAAGTTGCCGCCCAATACAAAAAATATTTCGTCGGCGCCGAAGCTGATTTCGGCGAACTGCAACTGGATGACGACGATCCCGGCCATGCCATGGTCAAGCGTCACAACCCGCGCAAGTTCCGCCCGGTGGTGGTTTTCCTCGATAGTACGGGCAAGGAAGTCGCACGTCAGGTCGGCATGATCAAGGACAAGAACGAAGCCCTGCGACTTCAGCGATTTGTCGCCGAAAAGCACTACCTGAAAACCGACTGGAAAACATTCCGCGCCGGCGGCAGCTAGAATCCATTCATCCCTCGTTTCTGCCCGGTCGGGTGAAACCATGAACCGATTAGCGCAACTCCCCTCTGTTGACCGATTGCTGTCCCATGCGCTGGTCGCCCCCCTGATCCAGCAGCACGGCCGCAATGTCATCACGCGACTGGTACGCAAAACGCTTGCGGCTGCGCGCGAAGCAGCCAGCGCTGGCCACCTGTTACCGGACGAAGCCCTGCTAATTCAAAAAGTCGGCGCTGGCGCGGCGGCACTCGCCACGCCCAACCTCCGTCCGGTGTTCAATCTCACCGGCACCGTGCTACATACCAACCTCGGCCGCTCTCCCCTGCCCGAGGAAGCCGTCGACGCACTCATCAGCGCCGCGCGCAATCCCTGCGCCCTCGAATACGATATTGAGACCGGCGGCCGTGGCGACCGCGACGATATCGTCAGTGAGCTCTTGTGCGAACTCACCGGCGCCGAGGCCGCGACCGTGGTCAACAACAACGCCGCAGCGGTTTTTCTGCTGCTCAACACGCTGGCGCAGCGCAAGGAAGTCATCGTCTCGCGCGGCGAACTGATCGAGATCGGCGGCGCCTTTCGCGTGCCCGACATCATGCAGCGCGCCGGGGCCAAACTCGTCGAAGTCGGCACCACTAACCGTACCCACCTCAAGGATTTTGCCGAAGCCATCACCCCGCGTACCGCCATGCTGATGAAGGTGCATGCCAGCAACTATGCGATCAAGGGCTTCACCCACGTCGTACCCGAAGTCGAACTGGCCGCTCTGGCACACCAACACGGTCTGCCCTTCATCGTCGATCTAGGTTCCGGCACCCTGACCGATCTGGAACGCTGGGGCCTGCCGCACGAGCCCACCCCACAGGAAGCCATCACCGCCGGGGCGGACCTGGTCAGTTTCTCCGGCGACAAGCTGCTCGGCGGCCCGCAAGCCGGCCTGCTGGTCGGCCGCAAGGATTTGATCGCCAAGCTCAAGAAGAACCCTCTCAAGCGGGCGCTGCGCGTCGGCAAGCTCACCCTGGCGGCGCTCGAAGCCGTGTTACGCCTGTATCGCGACCCGGATCGTCTGGCCGAGCGGCTGACGGCCCTGCAGCAACTGATCCGCCCAGAAGCCGACATCCGCGCCGCCGCCGGACGTCTGCTGCCTGCGCTGCAACAGGCGATGGCCAGCTTGCCGGTCAGCGTGGCGATCACTGCGCTCAACTCGCAGATTGGTTCAGGCTCCCTCCCGGTCGACCGCCTGCCATCGGCCGGCTTGGCCATCCGGCCGCAAGGAAAAAAGAGCGGCGTACTGAATCGCATCGAAGCCGCCCTGCGCAAGCGTCCCAGACCCATCATCGGCCGCATCGAGGATGGCGCGCTGCTGCTTGATCTGCGCTGCCTCGCTACGCACGAGGAAGCCGACTTCGCTGCCGACCTCGCGCAACTAACATGCTGATCGGCACCGCAGGCCACATCGACCACGGCAAGACCACGCTGGTCAAGGCGCTCACCGGCGTTGATGCTGATCGTCTGCCTGAGGAGAAGGCGCGCGGCATCACGCTTGACCTCGGCTATGCCTACACACCGCAGGCCGATGGCTCGGTGCTCGGCTTTGTCGATGTGCCCGGCCATGAAAAGCTGATCCACAACATGCTGGCCGGTGCCACCGGCATCGACTTCGTGCTGCTGGTCATCGCGGCGGATGACGGGCCGATGCCGCAAACGCGTGAGCATCTCGAATTGCTCGACTTGCTCGGCCTGTCGCTGGGGGCGGTGGCCCTGACCAAGATCGATGCCGTCAGCCCCGAACGACTGGCGGAGGCCAGTCGTGATATTGCGCAACTGCTCGCCGGCACGGCGCTAGCGAGCAGTCCGATCTTTCCGCTCTCGGGTAAAACCGGCGATGGCGTGGCTCCCTTGCGCAGCCATCTTGAGGTCACAGCCAGCCAGTTACCACCACGCTCCGCCACGGGACGTTTCCGCCTCGCCATCGACCGCTGCTTCTCGCTCAGCGGTGTCGGCACCGTCGTGACCGGCACCGCACATGCCGGAAAAGTCGGCGCTGGCGAGACGGCGATCATTGCGCCGCCGGGCATCAAGGTTCGCGTGCGCAGCCTGCATGTGCAGGATCAACCCGCCCAAACGGGTCAGGCCGGCGAACGCTGCGCCCTCGCGCTCACGGGCGATGTCGAAAAGAAGGATATTGCTCGTGGCATGTGGCTCGTCGATCCGGCACTGGCCATCCCGATCAGCCGTTTCCACGGCGAGCTGCGCGTCCCTGCCGGCGGGCGACCGCTCAAGCATCTCCAGCCGATCCATGTACATCTGGGCACGGCGGACATGCCAGGGCGCGTCGCCCTACTCGACTGCGCAGAAGTCGGCGCTGACGAGACGGCACTTATCGAGGTTCTGCTCGAAAGAGAAACACTGGCGCTGCGCGGCGATCATTTCATACTGCGCGATAGCGGCGCCCGGCGTACTGTCGCCGGCGGGCGCGTGCTCGACATCTTTCCGCCGCTACGCCACAAACGCAGCCCGGCACGCCTGTCGCTATTGTCATCCATGCGCCACGATGAGCCGGCCATCACACTGGCACGCTTGGCCGAAACAAGCACCACCGGCATCGACCTCACCCGTTTCAGCACCAACTGGAACCTGAGCGAGGCGGCTGCGGACGCCTTATGGGCACAAGCCGCCCTGCGCGTGATTCGCGCCGGCGAGATCCGGATTGGGCTCCCGAACGCGACCTGGGATACCCTCACTACGCAATTACTCGATGCCCTCACCCATGAGCATGAACGCAGCCCCGACATGATCGGGGTCGAACGCGAGCGCCTGCGGCGCATGACGGCCGCCCACCTGCCCCGCCCCGCTTTCGATGCCCTGTGCACCGAACTGCTCACGGCAGGCCGCATCGCCCAGACACACGCCTGGCTGCATTTACCCGAACATCAAGCGCGCCTCTCCACTGCCGACCGCGAGCTGTTCCAGACGCTCAAACCCCTGCTCGACGCCGCACCCTATCACCCGCCCCGGGTACGCGATGTGTTCAAGGCGACCGGCACTCCCGAAGAAAGCGTGCGGCAGTTGTTCAAACGCCTGGCGCGGGCGGGCGAACTGTATCCCGTCGCCCACGATCACTATTTCACGGCCGCTGCCGTTGCCGATCTGGCCGCCATCGTGCGCCGGCTGCATGAGGAACAGGGGGCGGCGCGCGCTGCGGCGCTGCGCGACATCCTTTACGGCGATGCTGGCGGTGGTCGCAAGGTCGCCATCCACATCCTCGAATTCTTCGACCGCATCGGCTACACTCGCCGCGTGCGCGACGACCATCTGGTGCGTCACGAGGGCGCCCAGCACGACTGGATCACAACATGAACAATGGAAGAGAACGTTCCCCGGTGGGATGCCCGATCTTCAAAATCGGGAGGGGCCGCCATGCAGTCCCAGGTAGGTTCGACACCTGCTCTCTTCCGCCAACATGACCGAGAACACGCGTTGCCCCTGGTGCGGCACTGATCCCCTCTATGTTGCTTATCACGACAGCGAATGGGGTGTGCCCTGCCACGACGAACGCACCCTGTTCGAATTCCTCATCCTCGAAGGCGCGCAGGCCGGCCTGTCGTGGATCACGATCCTGCGCAAGCGCGAAAATTACCGCCGTGCCTTCGATGGTTTCGACGTGCACAAAATTGCCTGTTACGGCGACAAAGACGTCGCGCGCCTGCTCGGCGATGCCGGCATCGTCAGGAACCGGCTGAAAATTGCCGCCGCCATCGACAACGCGCGCGCCACGTTGGACCTTTATGCAGCCGGCAACAGCCTCGACAACCTGTTCTGGCAGTTTGTCGACGGCCAACCAGTCATCAACCACTGGCAACAACTCAGTGAGGTACCCGTCTTCACCCCAGCGGCCGAGGCGCTATCGAAGGAATTGAAGCGGCGCGGCTTCCGCTTTGTCGGCCCGACGGTGATCTACTCGCACATGCAGGCGACGGGCATGGTGAACGATCATCTCGTCACCTGCCCGCGCCACCAGGCGCTTACAGTTTGCTGAACGCCAACTGCCCGCCTTTTGCATCGACGCGAATGCGATCCTTCGCACCAAACTTGCCTTCGAGAATCGCCTTCGCCAACGGGTTCTCGATGCGCTCCTGAATCGCCCGCTTGAGCGGCCGGGCGCCAAAGACCGGATCGAAGCCGGCTTCGGCAATGCTGACCAGCGCAGCGTCTGACACCTCCATCGCCATCTCCAGCCGCGCCAGCCGCTTTTCCAGATACTGCAACTGGATGCGCGCAATGCCGGTGATGTGCTTCTGGTCGAGCGCATGGAAGACGACGATCTCGTCGATGCGGTTCACGAACTCCGGGCGGAAATGCGTCTTCACCTCGCCCATCACGGCCAGCTTGATGACCTGATAGTCACTCTCGTCGCTTTGCGACATCTGCTGAATCATCTGCGAGCCGAGGTTGGAGGTCATGACGATTACGGTGTTCTTGAAATCCACCGTGCGCCCCTGCCCGTCGGTCATGCGTCCGTCGTCGAGCACTTGCAGCAACACGTTGAAAACGTCCGGATGCGCCTTCTCGACCTCATCGAAGAGGATCACCGAGTAAGGCTTTCTGCGCACTTGCTCGGTAAGGTAGCCGCCCTCTTCGTAACCGACGTAGCCGGGCGGCGCGCCGATCAACCTCGCAACGGAATGCTTCTCCATGAACTCGCTCATGTCGATGCGGATCAGATGATCCTCGGCATCGAACATGAACTCAGCCAGCGCCTTGCATAATTCCGTCTTGCCGACGCCCGTCGGGCCGAGGAAGAGGAAAGAACCGTAAGGCCGACTTTCTTCCGATAAGCCGGCGCGCGAACGGCGGATCGCATCGGCCACCAACCGCACGGCCTCGTCCTGCCCGACCACGCGCTGGTGCAGCTTCTCTTCCATCTTCAGCAGCTTCTCGCGTTCGCCCTGCATCATCTTGCTGACGGGGATGCCAGTGGCGCGCGAGACGACTTCGGCAATCTCCTCGGCACCCACTTGTGTACGCAATAGCTTGTTAGCCGTCTTGCCAGCGCCGACTTTTTCGGCAGCCGCATCGGCCTCCTTCAACTGCGCTTCGAGTTGCGGCAGCTTGCCGTATTGCAGTTCCGCCAGCTTGTCGAAAGCCCCTTGCCGCTGCAGTTCAGCAATCTGCGTGCGAAGCTTCTCGATTTCTTCCTTGAGGTGCTGGGTGCCATGTACCTGCGCCTTCTCGGCCTTCCAGATTTCATCGAGGTCGGAGTACTCCTTGTCGAGTTTGATAATCTCTTCTTCGATCAGGGCGAAGCGTTTTTTCGAGGCCTCGTCCTTCTCCTTGCGCACCGCCTCACGCTCAATCTTGAGTTGGATCAGACGGCGGTCGAGTCTGTCCATCGACTCGGGCTTCGAGTCGATTTCCATCTTGATGCGCGCGGCCGCCTCGTCGATCAGGTCAATCGCCTTGTCGGGCAGGAATCGGTCGGTGATGTAGCGATGCGAAAGTTCCGCCGCCGCGACGATGGCCGGGTCGGTGATATCCACGCCGTGGTGAATCTCGTACTTCTCCTGCAAGCCGCGCAGGATGGCGATGGTCGCCTCGACACTCGGCTCATCGACCAGCACCTTCTGGAAGCGGCGTTCCAGCGCGGCATCCTTCTCGATGTACTTGCGGTATTCGTTGAGCGTCGTCGCGCCGATGCAGTGCATCTCGCCGCGCGCCAGCGCCGGCTTGAGCATGTTGCCGGCATCCATCGCACCCTCGGCCTTGCCTGCGCCGACCATGGTGTGCAATTCGTCGATGAAAACAATAATGCGGCCCTCGTCCATCGCCACTTCCTTGAGCACAGCCTTGAGGCGCTCCTCAAACTCGCCGCGATATTTCGCGCCGGCCAGCAACGCCGCCATGTCGAGCACCAGCACGCGCTTGCCCTTGAGGGTTTCCGGCACCTCGTCATTGACGATGCGCTGCGCCAGGCCTTCAACGATGGCCGTTTTGCCGACGCCCGGCTCGCCGATCAGCACGGGATTGTTCTTGGTGCGCCGCTGCAAAATCTGGATGGTGCGGCGAATCTCGTCGTCGCGGCCAATCACCGGATCAAGTTTGCCCTGGCGCGCGCGCTCAGTGAGGTCGAGGCAATACTTCTTCAGCGCCTCGCGCTGGCCTTCGGCTTCCTGATTCTCGACATTCTGCCCACCGCGCACGGCCTTGATGGCATCCTCCAGCGACTTGCGCTGGGCGCCGGCTTCCTTGAACAGGCGACCGGTCTCGCCTTTGTCGCCGGCCAGCGCCAGCAGGAACATTTCCGAGGCGATGAACTGGTCGCCGGCCTTCTGGGCTTCCTTGTCGGTGACGTTCAACAGGTTGGACAGGTCGCGGCCAATGGACACCTCGCCGCCATGCCCTTCCACCTGCGGCAGACGGTCGATGGCCGCATCAAGGGCCTTCTTCAGGGGTGGAACATTGACACCCGCCCGCTGTAGCAGCGAGGTCGTGCCACCCTCCTCCTGATTGAGCAAGGCCAGCAGCAGGTGCTGCGGCTCAATGATCTGGTTGTCATGACCAATAGCGATGCTCTGAGCGTCGCTGACGGCTTGCTGGAACTTGGTGGTGAATTTATCGAAGCGCATGGCAGACTCCTAATTATGGTTATTACCAACATTGGGACTAGGCGCATGATTTCAATATAAATTTCTTGGCCTATAAAGACAACGAGGTACTTTGTGGAGTTGGCGTAGCGCTACGCCGGATGCCAGAAAGCAAAAAGCCCGCAGGGAGCGGGCTTGGGGGCGATTTGCAACTTCCTACGAGAAACTTGGGGTGGCTAATGGGACTCGAACCCACGACAACCGGAATCACAATCCGGGACTCTACCAACTGAGCTATAGCCACCACCTGAAACTACATTACAACATATCCCGCACCGCCCAGCCAGACTCTAATCGCGCGAGGCTGAGAGTAACAAGGCGTAACCTTACGTCAAAACACATCCAACTACTGGCCGGCGATTATACGGCGAAAGGAGAGCCCGGATCAATCGAAAGCGAGGATGATCGGCCTGTAATTGAAGAAACAGTAAACCCGATTGCTCCTGAAAATGTGTCTATGCCCCCCCCGAGATCATCTCGATAAATATTCCATCAGAGTTCAAAGTCAGCATCAAACGGTCTGTTACCCTTGACGATCGGCAACGTCAGCGTGCGATCCCAGTCGGCCCAACCGCCGTTATAGACGCGTACGTCCAGATACCCTAGAGACTTTAGTTGCAGCCAAGCGAGCGTCGAACGAAAGCCATCATGGCAATAGGTGATGACAGTGCTGTCCTTCGGCACGGCCTTGTAGAGCGCCGCCAGTTCGTCGAGCGACTTCCACTGCTGCGATTGCCCATCCGCGCCCTGCAGGCTAACGATATTGATCGCGCCGGGAATATGCCCGCCCTGCACCGAGTGCTGGATGCGCGTGCCGTCGTACATGTCGGCAGGACGCGCGTCGATCAGCGTGATCTTCTCATCACGCGCGGCGACGACGCGGCGATAGACATCGGTCCAGCCCACCGTGCGGGTCGGTGCCGGGGTCTTGAGCGTGACTTTGCCCGGCTTTTTCGGCGCAGAAGCTGTCTTGGTCAACTCATTAAAGCCGGTCCAGCCCACCGTGCCGCCATCGAGCAGCTTGACGCGCTGCATGTCGAAGCCGTAAAGATCGAGCAGGAACAGCACGCGCGACGCCAGTGCGGTCACCGCATCGTCATAGACGACAATCGTCGAATCGTCATTCACGCCCCAGCGCCGCAGCGTCGCCTGAAAGGCCTCGCGCGAAGGAAACTTCATGATTGGCATGTCGTCGTTGGCGCCCAGATCGGCAAAGCGCTGCACCTGGACGGCGCCCGGAATGTGACCAACCGTGTGGTGGCGGTGCGGGTAGTAGCGTACTTCGAGGATGACCAGCTTCGGGTCGTTGAGTTTGCTGGCCAGCCAGTCGGCATCGACAAGCACATCGGGCTTGTCGGCCGCCAACGCAGTTGCTGAAACCAGCAGGGCAAAAAACAGGGCGAACAGTTGTTTCATGGGGATCCTCCGGGGGATGTTGTTATTCGGATTCGACTTCGAGATAGACACGATTGGCGTTCTGCCCGCGCAATTCAGGATAAATCGGCAGCGAAGCAAATGCGCGGTCTTCGAGCGTACGAATCGCCTCCTGCATGTTCTGTCCAGCGACCACGGCTTTCTGCATGTGCCCATAGATCAGGGCCAAATAATCGCGCGTTTCATGGCGCGCTTTATTGAGCGGCGTCGGTGTGCCGTGGCCGGGCACAATCCACTGCGGATTGAGTGCCGCCAGCGCATCGAAGGAAGCCAGCCAGTCTTTCACCTTCGATACCGGCAAGACACCGAGCAGCCGGTCGACGAACACCAGATCGCCGGAGAAGGCGACCCGCTTGTCCGGCAACCAGACGATGATGTCGCCGGGCGTGTGGCCGCCGCCAGCGTAGATCAATTCGAGCGTTTCGCTGCCGAGCGCAATGGTCTCGCGCTGGATGAAGGTGCGCGTCGGCAACTGAATGCGCGTCCCGGCGAAGGCTGGCCCCAGCGTCTTCTCCATACCAGAGGCCCACATGCCGCCGCGATCAGCGATATCGGCCTTGGTTGCGGCACTGGCGATGATGGGAATATTTTGGTCAGCGAAATGGCCGTTGCCGAGCCAGCGATGATCCTGGCCACCCGTGTTGATGACGAGCTTGATCGGCTGCGGCGTCACCTGACGGATCGCCGCCTCAATCTTCTGCGCGACCTGTTTTGAACTGCCGCTGTCGATGACCACAACGCCATCGCCGGTCACGACAAAGCCCGTGGTGGCATTCATGCCCTCGTTGGCAGCACTTCTTGGGCCGGTATCGCCGACAAAGGCATACACCCCTTCAAGCACGCGCTGCGGTACGGCATCCCAGGCGCGTGCAGGAGACGTGATCAGACCGAGGATGGACAGAAAAAATGTCGAGAAAAGTTTCATTGAACCTCAGTAGGGGGATTCATGTGTTTTCCTTGTTTCGTGTCAGTCGTGCGGCCAGCCAGGTTAGCCCCATCGCCAGCGCCATCAGCAGGAAGGCAATACCCACCTGGCTGATACGTTCGGGAGCAAAGAGGAGCTGCGTGCCCAGACCCAGCATCATCAGCCCGGACATGAGTTTGAGCAGGCGTCCTTCGCGTTCCGTCAGCTTGCGGGCGCCGAGCGTGCGCGCGAAAACGACCACGATGGCGGCCAACGGCAGCACATAGATCAGGTTGTAAATCGCCAGCCAGGCATAGCGACCGCTCGCAGACAGGTCGGCGAGCGTCAGCAAGCGCGTGTAGACCATCGGGAAGCCGGCGGTGCACAGCAGTTCGTAGAAATTGGCGGCAATGGCGAGAAAGGCCGTGGCGGCGATCATCGCCGGCAGGTTGTTGGCGCTCAGGATCGCGCGCGACCGGCGGAAAATATCCGGCTTTTTCGATTCAGGAATCGAGAACGAAAGACCTTTCTCGAACCAGAAGAAATCCTTCACGTTTACCAGACCGACAAACACGGCCAGTGCGCCGGCGGCCAGCGTTACCCAGCCGAGATGGCCAAAGAGCTGGAAGACATTGAGCCAGGCCGCCATGAAGGCGAAATACATCAGGCCGGAGATCGTCACGAAGATGCCGCCGATCAAGAGCATGCGGCCACGGCTCTTCTGGTGCGCCATCATCGACAGCAGGAACAGCAACACGAAAAAGGCGCAGGGATTGAAGGCATCGAGCCCGGCCAGTACCAGCGTCAACGCCGGCAGCGAGAGGCTTTCCGCATCAACACGGCCAAACAAAGGAATCTCGACTTGTCCGACGCCCACGGCAGGATCGACCGCCGGCTGTTCCGCGAGTCCGCGTGCACGGCAGGCGTCGAGGCGCTGCAGCAGCAACTTGCCCATCCCGTCGGCGCCATCCCAGCCGCTATGCAGCTCGCCGCAAAAAATGAAGCTGGGCATCGACGCCGCCTCGCCACCGGCGGCACGCGAAAGCGCCTCAAAGCGGTCGATGTTCTTATCATTTTTCGATAACTCGAATTCATGCAGAGCAACCCACGGGCGCTGCTGCGGAATCGCCGTTATATGCGGGTGTGCCACCGTGCAGTGCGGGCAAGTCAGCGACCAGAAGAAGTACAGTTGAATTTGCGGCTGACCGTCCGGGCCGGTCGTTACCCAAAGATCGTCCGCTCGCGCTGAGAACGCCGCGAACAGGCAGAAGAGCGCGAAAATCCAGCGTCGCATCTCAGCGTTCTACCTGGCTATCCGCGCCCGGTTGCGGCGGATTGACCTGCGACCAGTCGCTGCCTTCTTGCAAGGCCGGCGCCGCCCCCACCGTCGATAGGCCAGCGCCGATCAGGCCGCCGGCCAGCAGCAGACGATGGAATTCGCGTCGCGTCAGGTTCATGTTGATTTGCTCCGGATTGAATATCGCATCAACAGCCAGAGCGCGAATGCACCCAGCGCTGCGTAGGAAATAAAAGCGAGATTGGCGAGGCTCAGGCCGAGAATCGTCAGTTCCTTGTTCTCGCAGAAACCCGTCGCCAGAAACAGCTCGGGCTGAAGCTGGCCGAGCCATTCGACGAAGCGTTCCAGCATGCTCGGCTGATTGCCGGCGCAGGTGACGCTACCGGCTGGCTGCCATTGCAGCCAGCTTTGAGAGGCCGCCGTGGCCATGCCGCCAAGGGCAGCGGCCACGAAGCCCATGCCGGCCGCACACCGGGGCCAAGCGCTGCTGAGGGTGGCCACCAGCGCAAACAACGCCATCACCATGAACAGCAGGCGTTGGAAAATGCACAGGTGGCAGGGATGCAGATTGAGCCAGACCGTCAGGCCGAAACTTGCGCCGACGGTCAGCACGCAGGCCGCCGTCAGAAGACCCCAACCGGTGGTAGCAGAAATGCGGTTCATGAAAAGTCGGCGCTGGCGGGACGGCGATTATCGCTGAGGACGATGCGTGCAAGCCCTGCGCTGCCCACCGGCGGCTCTGCCAGCCAAGGCAACAGGGCGGTCTGGGGCGAAAGCGCGGTTACCACGCGACGGATGAAGGGCAGCTCATAAAGCCCGCGCTGGTGCAGCAGTGGATCGGTGGTGCCGCTGGCATACAGACTCTGGTTGATGATCCAGGCGTAAGGTTTGATGCGGGCGCGGGCCAAGTCAGCTTGCAAACGTTCTGCTTCATGCACCGGGGTCGCCTCGGCCAGCGTGACGATGAAGACGTGCGTGTAATTGGGGTCGCGCAGGCGCGGCAGCAGTTCGACGACGCTTTCCGGCATTTCGCCACGGGTGCGGAGAACTTCCCGGTGATAGGCCTCGGCGGCGTCGAGCAGCAGCAGGGTATGGCCGGTCGGGGCGGTATCGAGCACCACAAAGCCATCATTCCCCGCATGCACGGCCTGGGCGAAGGCGCGGAAGACGGCGATCTCCTCGGTGCAGGGCGAGCGCAGGTCTTCTTCCAGCAAGGCAAGGCCGGCCTGATCCAATTGATTGCCGGCCTTGGCCAGCACTTCGGCGGTGTATTTCGCCACTTCGGCAGCCGGGTCGATACGGCTCACCGTCAGGCCGGGGATCGCTTCGGCAATGCTCTGCGCGACATGTGCGGCCGGGTCGGTGGTCGACAGATGCACTGCATGGCCGCGCCGCGCCAGCGATGCGGCAATGGCGGCGGCCAGCGTGGTCTTGCCGACGCCACCCTTGCCCATGGTCATGATGACACCGTGCCCACTGCGGGAGATCTGATCGACCATTTCGGCGAGGGGCATTAATCCAGTGGGAGGGTCGGTGTCTTCCAACGGTTGGGTGGCAGACTGTTCGCCTGGTTCGCTGGCCAGCAGGCGCAGGGATTCCAGGCCCACGGTGCCCTTGGGCACAAAGGCAGTGGTACTGCCGGGCAGCTCGGTCAGACCGGCGGGCATCGCGGCGAGCGCTTCCACACCGCGGCGGGTCATGGCATCGGCAATCGCATCGCCGGGCGTTTGTGCCGTGAAGACACCATTGATGGCCAGATACTGGTTGCTCACCCCCAGCGTGGCCAGTTCGGTACGCGTCCGCTCGGCTTCTGCCAGCGCGGCTTGCTCGGGCCGGCTCACCAATACGACGGTGGTTTCCTTGGGGTCGGATAGCCGGGCGACGGTGGCGGCGTAAAGGGCTTTCTGCTTTTCCAATCCGGCCAGCGGACCGAGACAGGAGGCGCCGCCGGTCGAGGAAGCGATGAAACCGCTCCAGGCCGAAGGCAGGGTCAGCAGGCGCAAGGTGTGGCCGGTGGGGGCCGTATCGAAGATGATGTGATCGAAATCTGCGGTTGCCGTTGGATCACCGAGCAGCTTGGAAAATTCGTCAAAGGCGGCGATCTCGACGGTGCAGGCGCCGGAGAACTGCTCCTCCATGCTCTGGATCGCGGCGGCGGGCAGGATGTTGCGATACGGGGCGACCATACGCTCACGGTACTCGGCAGCAGCGGCGACCGGGTCGATATTGAGCGCATAGAGATTGAGCGCACCGGGGATCGCGGTCGGCATGCTCCCGAGCGGAATGCCCAGCACCTCATCGAGGTTGGAGGCCGGATCGGTACTGACGATCAACACCTTCTTACCCGCTTCGGCGAGCGCGAGCCCGGTGGCGCAAGAAAGGGAGGTCTTGCCGACGCCGCCCTTGCCGGTGAAGAACAGGTGGCGCGTGCTGACTGCGGGAAGTGCCATCAGCAGCAACCTGATTTCGGCGAGCAACAGGATTGTGCAGGTGCCGCTGCCGACTCGCCAGCGCCGACTTTTAGACCGAGCTTCTGTGCCAGTTGCGCACGTGATGGATAAAGTCCGGTCGACATGATCTGGCCATCGATCAGGATCACCGGCAGGCGTTCCATGCCGGCTTCCATTTCCTTGACTACCGTCGGGTTCTCAGCGAAGGCGGCGGGTTCCTGGCCGAGGTTGTGGCGACTCACCGCCACGCCCTGTTCGCCCACCCATTGCAGGTCGGCGGCAAACTGGGCCAGTACGGGATCGACCTCGACGCCACAGACACCGGTGGAACAACACATCGCGGGATCAAAGATTTCAAGTTTTTTCATGATGTCACTCCTTTTTCATACCATTGTTTAGTGCCATTGACCATGCGCACCAGCCAGAGCATCACCGGCACTTCGATCAGCACGCCGACCACGGTGGCCAGCGCGGCACCGGATTCGAAGCCGTAGAGCACGATGGCGACCGCCACCGCGAGTTCGAAGAAATTGCTGGCGCCGATCATCGTCGACGGGCCGGCGATGTTGTGCGCGACGCGGAACTTGCGGTTGAGCCAATAGCCCAGCGCGGCGATGAACAGGCCCTGCAACAGGATCGGCACCGCCAGCATGCCGATGATCAGCGGTTGCTCGATGATAGCCTCGCCCTGAAAGGCGAACAGCAGCACCAGCGTGGCGAGCAGCGCGGTAATCGTCCACGGACCGATCTTCGCCATCGTCGCGTCGAAATGCGCTTGGCCTTTTTTCAGCAGTGCGTTGCGCCAGAGCTGGGCAAGCGTGAGAGGGATGACGATGTACATCACCACCGAAAGGAACAACGTGTCCCACGGAATCGGAATGGCAGAAACGCCGAGCAGGAGGGCGACGATGGGCGCGAAGGCAAACACCATCACCAGATCGTTCAGCGCTACTTGCGTGATGGTGAAGTTGGCGTCGCCCTTGCACAGGTTGCTCCAGACGAAGACCATCGCCGTGCAGGGCGCTGCGCCGAGCAGAATCAGGCCGGCGATGTAGCTGTCGAGCTGTTCGGCCGGCAGATAGGGGGCAAAGACGTGACGGATGAAGATCCAGCCCAGCAGTGCCATGGTGAAGGGTTTGACGGCCCAGTTGACGAACAGGGTAATGCCGATACCGGCCTTCTGCTGGCGGACTTCATGCAACGAATCGAAGTCGATCTTCATCAGCATCGGGATGATCATCACCCAGATCAGCAGGCCGACCGGTAGATTGACTTGGGCGATTTCCATGCGCCCCACGGCCTGGGCGACGGCCGGCAGGGCCACACCCAATGCTGTGCCGCCGAGGATGCAGAGGAATACCCAGAGCGTCAGCCAGCGTTCGAAAAAGCCGATGGGGGCACCGGCGATCTGCTTGGCGGCGACTTCGCATTGCGCTGACATTTCAGGCTTCCTCGTGAATCCGGCGCGCGGCGGCTAGCACTTCCTCGCGGCTCATGCTTTCCAGCGGCAGGGCGAGGAAGGCTTCGATGCGTTTGCGTAGCGACTGGTAGGCCGTTTCGAAGGCTTCGCGGCGCGCTGCCATCGGCTCGACGTGGGCTGGATCGGGAATCGTCCAGTGAGCGGTGGTCGGATGACCGGGCCAGACCGGGCAGACTTCGTTGGCGGCGTTGGAGCAGACGGTGAAGATGAAGTCAAAAGTCGGCGCTGACGGCACGGCAAATTCATCCCACGATTTGCTGCGCGATCCCTCGCAGGGGACGCCGTGCTTCGTCAGTGTTTCGAGCGCCACCGGATTCACCACGCCGCCGGGTTTGCTGCCGGCTGAATACGCCTTGATGCGGCCCTGGCCGAGGTGATTGAACAGCATTTCGCCGAGGATCGAGCGGGCGGAGTTGCCGGTGCAAAGAACAAGAACATTGAAGGTCATGAGGTCTCCTTTATGCCGCTTTGCGGCGGGTACGAGGATTGGAAGCGGTTTTAGCGGCAGTTTTTGGCAGGCATTGCGCTTGCCCCTGACAACAGTTATCCGTCAGGTAGGCAATCAGGTCGTCCATCGCCGTAAAACTGGCCGAGTAGAAAATGAAGCGGCTTTCCTGACGGGAACTGACCAGGCCCGCTCGTGCCAGATGGGCAATGTGAAAAGACAAGGTGGCCGGGGCCAGGTCAAGCGTCTCGGCAATCGCCCCGGCGTTCATGCCGTCCGGCCCCTTCTCGACCAGAAGGCGAAAAATCGACAACCTGGTTTCCTGTGCCAGTGCGGCGAGCTTTCCAACAGCAGTCTGAATATCCATTACAACATTTCCATGATTATGGAAGAGTCGTAATTCTAACTGGAAATAGCGTTGAGTCGAGTCATTTCTTGTGAAACAAACAGGCTGGCCAGATCGGCGAGTTCGCCATAGAAGTCACACTGCGCATTCGCCTTGATTGCACTGGCTAGTAAAATTTCATGTGTCGGCGGAGCATCCGAGTCCATGGTCGCTCTGGTCGATCTGTGGTGTGGGCCCGGCTGCCGGTGGCGTACTCCCTGCCGGCTTTCTCTTCGGTTGCGACTGCTTTACCGGAGGGGGTTTGTCATTCTTCCCTACTGTGGCGGGAGGATGCGTTTTGACTGCCGGTTTGGCAGGCATTGGGGGTTCCGCTCCGTGTGCGCTACTGCCAGCGCAGAGCATAAGAAAGACAGTGGTTCGCAAGTAGCGCATCGTGTTCACCTTATTTCGGTTTTCCAGCGCTGCCAACCCTGCCTGCCCATCCAGAGGATGGCAAGAAGGGCAGGCAGCATTGCGTATTCCAGAACGGATGCCAGCGGGCTGGCGGGTTGCGTTTCGGCCAGATGCCGGGCGAGTGCGTTGCTTTCCCCGGATTTGATAATGGCGCCGTTCATGTATTGCATGCGCAGGATGACGGCCTGCCAGCCAAGCCTAGTGTGGCGGCTGAGGGCAAAGCGCTCGGGACCGTGGCAGACCGTGGCGCAGCGTATTTCGGCGAGACGCACGCCGAGGGGGCGGGCGGCAAGTTCTGCTTCCATGGCGAGGCGGGCCGCTTCAGCAGCCTCGCGTTCCTTTGCTGCCCGCACGGCGGCATCCGCCAGATCGGTTTCGATCTGGCGTTGCAGTTGCAGCCGGGCCTCGGCAGGCTTCTCGACTTCTACCGGGAGATATTCCCGATGGTCCATTTCTCCTCGCGCCGGCATTGCCAGCAACGGCAATGCGATGCCTGCAACGGCGAGAAAGTGCAACTTCATTGCCGGTTTGCAACACCCAGTTCCGCCATGTCGAGCGCTTCGATCTTGCCGTTGTCAGTGAGGCCACGACAGTGCGGGCAGCGATCCAGGTGTGAAATGTCCAGCCCGCGTTTCTCCATGATTCGCTGCACGGCGACAAGGGCAGCGTCTTCGGCGAAAGCTTTCCCGCACTGACTGCATGCCGTCTGCCTGGGCTCGCGCTCCGGACGATCGCGCTTGCTGTCCTTTTCAATCTCGCGCCAGGCATCGCCTTCCCAGGCCGCGATGGCGGCCAACTCGGCCAGATGCTGGTACGGCGTCGGAAGACCCATTTCTTCGCAAGCGGTACGAATTTCCACAGCAAAGCCGGGCAGCCAGGGTTGCAGGAAGTCGGCAGCAAATTTGCGCGCCTCTTCGAATGCCTTGCAGGCTTGAGCGGAATGGCCTCGCGCTTCAGATTCCGCAGCGTGTGCGTAGCGCAGCCCCGTAAATTCAAGCAGGCGGGAAAGATGATCGGGCAGATCGCGCATCTTTTCGGCCGGTTGCAGGCCGTGGCTGCGAAAAACATCGTCGATTGCCTTGGCGCTTGGCCCCATCAGCGAGCCATCGAGGTGCACCGAGGCATTCAGAAAAACGCGGATCGGTGGCTGGAGAAACAAGGCGCTATAGGTCTGGAGCAGGAGGTCGTCGCCGACGTCCGTCAGGCTGTCGCGCAACAGTTCGGCCGGTTCGTTGCAGGCAAAGGACAGTTCGGCCGCAATGTCGTTGAGATCGTCGACGAGATCGCTGCGAAAGGCGGCAACAAAATCTTTGTCAGTCGGCGCCAGGAAGGCGCGCGCCAGGCAGAGAAAAAGATCGGACATGGATTGCAGGTAATCGCTGTCTTGGTTCATCTCTTATCCCGAAAAATAAAAACGGCAGGCACCCGGAAGAAGATCTGGTGCCCGCCAAATTCCCAGCGCTGCGAGGGGTGCATGCACTGGGAGCCTCGAATAACTTTTTGTCAGGACGATGGCGCGTCGGTCAGGCGCAGCTTTTTCTCGCCAAAGGCGTAAATGGCCAGACACAGGGAGATGGACATCACCACCAGCATCCACTCGGTGAGCGAGGGGGTGTAGTCGACGAAGCCTGAAACCCAGGCGCCCTTGAAGACCGGAACAACCTGACCACCGATGACGAACAGATAGCGGTCGATGAACATCGCCACCAGCACCAGCACTGCGGCACCGATCTGCGCGCCCTGACCCGCCCGCATACCGGGATTCATCATCATGACAAAGGCGGCCAGCAGGGCGATTGCCTCAATGGTGAACCAGGGCGATGCGACCATCCAGTTAAAAGCCTGGAAACCGTCCTGATGGCTCCACAACCCCGTGGCGGTGCGCAAGGTCAGCGCAACCAGCGTGATGCCGATCACTGTGCCGAACACCACTGGAATCGAGGCATACAGCGTCGAGGTGGTGCCCTTGAACAGGTCTTGCATCGCTGGCGGCATGCTGTTGCGTTCGAAGCCGTAGGCGATGTAGCTGATCAGCACGGTCAGGGCGACGCCGCACAGCAGGGCGCTGAGCAGGAAGTACATCGGGATCATGCCGCCGAACCAGTAAGGCCGCATCGCCATCATGCCGAACACCGAGCCAAGCATCGCCACAGCAAGGATCGCCGCGACAAACGAGGCCATGCCGAGCTTCTTGCTGACACCGCTATCCCAGTCGCCGGCATTGAGCTTCTGCATCTTCCAGACGATGAAGACCAGTTCAGCGCCGTAGAGCACGCCCATCCAGTTCATCGGTGAATAGATCTGGAAGGAAGTCGGCAGCGCCCAGAGCATGCGGAACGGATGTCCCAACTCGAAGGCCAGCGAGGCAAAGCCGGCAAGCAGCGTGGCCAGGGCCAGCCACACGCAGCGTTTGGCGACGGGATAGAACTCCTTGATCCCGAACACCATGCCGAAGGCAGCAACGAAGGTCAGGCCGGTCGACATGATCACGAAGAACAGATAGTTCGAGATCGGCAGGCCCCAGACGACGCCGTCACTGGTGGTGTTGAACGAAGCGTGGCCCTCTCCCATCAAACTCGCGAGGACCAGCACCACGCTGATTACCGCGCCGGCGATGCCGGCGAGGAATACCGTATTGACCAGCCCCGAGGGGGCGGCCATTGTTGACGCGTTATTTGACATAGTCATTCCTCCTTATGATTTCTTGTCGCGACGATCGGTCGGGATGGCGCCGCCGGCACCGCCCGTGAGGTAATACACCTGAGGCTTGTTGCCGGTGTGGTCGCGCAGCCGTACGCCCCGCTGGTTGGCAATCATCTTGCTGACCTCGCTGTTCGGGTTGTCCAGATCGCCGAAGAAGCGAGCGGTTGGTGCGCAAGTGACCACACAAGCCGGTGTGAATTCACGCAGCGCCGGATTGTTCGGATCGAGATCGGGCGTGCCCTTCGGCGCCTTGGTGATGCGGTGGTAGCAAAAGGTGCACTTCGAGACCACGCCGTTGGGCTGAACGCCGACGCCGTGCTTCCAGTCATCGCGGTTTTCCGGTGCGCGCCAGGGCGGATTCCACGAACGCTTGCCGTCGCCCTTGAAGACCTGCTTGACGTCGGGCTGGATCGGTGCCTTTTCGTCGGTGTAGAAACGCACGCCGTACGGGCAGGCGATCATGCAGTACTTGCAGCCGATGCACTTGTTCCAGTCGATCAGCACGAGGCCACCTTCCGGATCCTTGTAGGTCGCGCGTGTCGGGCAGACTTCGACGCACGAAGCGTTTTCGCAGTGCATGCACGGACGCGGGAACCACTTCATGGTACCGCTCGGAAACTCGCCTTCCTGATAGAACAGCACGTCCTGCCAGTTCTCGCCGGGCAGGCGGTTGTTCTCCATGCCGCAAGCCGTGGTGCAGGCCGTGCAACCGGTACATTTATCCAGGTCAATGACCATTCCCCATTTAGCCATGTTTCTTCTCCTCCTCGGTTAGGCCGCTTCGATCGTGACTTTGCCGGTGTAGTAGCAGGCAAGGCCGGAGATCGGATCAGATACGTTGTCGCAAATTTCGCTGGTGTTGCCGGCCAGACGACCCTTCGCCCAGCGGCCTTGCGCCCAGTGACCGAACTCCTGCGGCAGAATCAGCGTGTCGGGGCGCGTCGCCGGCGAGTAGCGGGCGATCGCCTCGATGGTGCCGAGGTTGGCCTTGAGGCGCACCTTGCCGTTGTTCTTGATGCCGCGTTTCTTGGCCGTTTCCGGATGGATTTCCAGATACACAGTGGTCTTGCCGCCCATGCTCGGTTGGGCCAGCGCGATGGCGTGCGGCAGGTTGGCGCCGCGACCTTCCGCGTGCATCGACGTCTTGGGCGTGACCAGGTGCAGATCGCCACCGCCGCCGGTGTGTTTGGCCGGAAGGTATTGCGGGAAGCCGACGCGCTCGGGTGTCACACCGAGCGTGCGCTGGATGTATTCCGCATGCTTTTCGAGGAAACCGGACTTGAATTCGAATTTGCCGGAAGGCGTCTTCATCAGCTTGGCCTTGACGTCATCCGCGGTCATCTTCTTCGTGTAGTCCTTGCCGTCCCACTCGTAGAACTCGCCGCGATATTGACGCCAGTGATAAGGCTTTTTGAACCAGACGCCCTTTTCCACCCAGCTTTCGTAGCTGTTGACACCGTTGTCGCCGGGGTTGGCCTCGAAACCCTTGGCACGGGCGCGGACGATATTCTCGACATTGCCGAGCGCCTTGTAATACTCGCCCATCGGCCCCGACATGCGCTTGCCGATCTCGATGATCATGTCGCCGAAGTGTTTGGTGTCGTAGAGCGGCTTGATCGCGGGAACCCGCAACGCCGTCATCGGCCAGCCTTCAAAGGGATAGGTCGGCGAATCCTGCAAGCGCTCCAGATAGGTGTGCTCCGGCATGACGATGTCGGCATACATTGCGGTTTCGCCGGGGAAGGGCGAGGTGTCGATGACGAACACGTCCTTCAAGGCCTCTTCCCAGGACTTGGCGTCGGGCGCGGTGAAGATCGGGTTGGTGTAGAAGAACATCGCCGTGTCCATCTTGTAGGGCTTGCCGGCCAGGTGGTTCTTGGCGCACTCCTGCATCATGGTGCCGGTCATCGGCCAGTCGGCGCTGCCGGCCAGATCGAGACGCGGTTTCTTGCGGTCGGGCGATTTGGCGTATTCATCCATGAAGTCCTCGGACTTCACCGGCAGGCCGCCGTAGGGCACGCCCATCTGATAGAACATGCCGCCCTTGGCGAACATCGTGCCGGCCAGCGCGTTCAGCGCGTGGATGCACATGCCGGCATAGGTGCCATTGGTGTGCGCCGTCGGGCCACGCTCCATGATCGCCATGGCCGGGCGTGTCGAACCAAATTCACGAGCGACGGCAAGGATGTCGGATTCGGACAGGGTGGTGATCTCGGCAGCCCACTTGGGTGTGGCATCCTTGACGACAGTATTCCACCACTCGGCCAAACCAAGCGTCCATTTTTCCGTGAAGCTGCCCTCGGGTACTTCCTGACCGCTCTTGAAAAGATTGAAGCCATCCTTGAAGTCGCCGACGAATTCCTTGTCCCACATGCCTTCGACGAGCATCACGTGGGCGACGGCGAGCGCCAGCGCCGCGTCGGTGGCCGGCTTGATCATCAGCGCACGATCGGAGGCGGCCATCGTCGTGCTCATGCGCACGTCAATGCTGGTGATGCGCGTCTTCGGGCTCTTGGTACGCATGTGGCCCCACTGCTGCATCAGGTTGTTGTAGGGGCGGAAGGCTTCGAGAAAGCCGGCACCGAAGTTGAGGATGTAGTTGGTGTTCTTGTAATCGTAGGCGTTGTACGAGTTGTTGCCATCGGTAGCCTGCTTGGCGCGCTTGCTGCCTTCGGCGCACAGCGAGGCGTGGCCGATGGCCGAGTTCGGGGTGCCGTAGAGCTTGCCGAAATCACCATAGAGACCGGCATCGGTCGGCCCCCAGCCGCGACCGTAAAAATGCGCGAAACGGTGTGATTCGCCCTTGTCGCGTAATGCTTGCAGCCGCTTGGCGACGGTGCCGAAGGCTTCGTCCCAGCTGATCGGCACGAACTTCGGATCTTCATTGCGCCCCTTCTTCGGGTTGGTGCGCTTCATCGGTCCGCGGAAGCGGTCGGCGTCGTAGAGGAAGTAGGTGCCCAGATGGCCCTTCGGGCAGAGCTTGCCGTTGGCGATGGGGTTACCCGGGTCGCCGTAGATCGCATGCACGCGGCCGTCAGTGGTGTAGACGTCGATGCCACAGCGCGCCGGACACTGGGCGCAAATGCTCTTCGTGATCGTCGTGCCGCCGCCGCTTTGTGCTTGAGCTTCAGAGACCGGCGCCAGCGTGGCATAGCCAACGCCACCCGCGACTGCGGTAGCGCCTGCTGCCGTTCCGGATGCTTGCAAGAAGCGCCGCCGCGTCAATTTGGTTTTCAGAATGTCCATCCTCTTCTCCTCCTGGTTAAACATCATGCCGACGGCCGAAACAGCGCCGCCATTCCTTGAAACAATTGTTGATGCTTGCTACAGCCGGGACAGGTTTCTCCTGCCCCGAAGAAAGTTTCGCCACAGCCCGTGCAGTCGTGCGCCTGCCAACGTGCCAACACCTCGACAACGGCCGTGCCGCCGGTGGCGGAGACGCGTAGCGCGCGGTCCGGACAGATGCGCGCGCATTGACCGCAGGCAATGCAGCGCGCGGCAAAAAATTTCAGTTCAGCCGTGTCGTCCTGTTCTTCGCACACCAACGCGCCGGTCGGGCAGACGTGGGCGCAGACGCCGTGCGCGCTGCAATCAGCCAGCGAGACATAGGGCAGCGCCTGCGCCGGAATTTCCTGGCGGTGGCGTGCGGCGATGGCCGTCAATGCGGCAACGATGCGCATGCGTTCAAGCGGCGCGACGGTTTCGCGCAGCACAATCGAGCGATCTGTCGAGTCATCTACGCCGAACTGAACGGCTGCGATCTGCTCGGCACGGCGCGCCACACCACCCATCAGGCCACGGAAGAAACCACGCCGATCTAAGCGAACCTCGCCCGCCGATGTCGGGATATTGGGTGCCAGTGGCCCGCGTACGGCTTGCGCCACGAAACGCGGCAGCCGTTCCGCAACGACACCGCAGGCCAGCAGCCACTCACCCACTTCGTCAAGCGTTGCATGCAGATCCGCCATACCCGCACTGGCCGTACAGCCGCCACAAGCGGCACGATCCAGTAACAGAATGGGACGCTCTGCGCTGGCCGCGGCCAGGTCAAACAAGGCGAGCAGCCAGCCGGCGCTGATCCCGGCAAGGCAGGGCACGCGCAGTGCCCCGGGGGGCGATTCGGCAAACGGCACACGCCAGCAGTCGACATGAATGGGCGCGTCACTCGGCGACAGCGTGGCCGGCAGGGAAAAGCCATCGACGCTCAAGGCGCCGGTCGGGCAGATTGCAGCACACTGGCCGCAACCGATACAGCCTTCGTTGAGCCGCAGCCCATCGGCGATCAAGTCGATGACTTGGGTCGGGCAAGCGCTCGCGCACAGGCCGCAGGCTTGTTCGGGGAAGCGTACCGGCAGACAAGCGGCGGCGGCAAAGCGCAGCCGTGCATCGACACCCACCGGGCGGTGGTGGTCGGCAGTTTTTTCGGTGGGGGGGATCAAAATATCCGTACGCATGGTGTGCTTTCTGCAACATCCGGGCCACGGTGCGGGGTTTGTCCTACAACCCTCGTCATAGTCAGGGTTTGCATCCGAAGGGGTTCCATGCGCGATGTGCAGTAGCGTTACGCTGGCGTAACACTTGCGCTCAATGCTGCAGTGCAGCGTGCTACGGGCGCGTAACACCGTAAAAAGTCGGCGCTGGCGGGACGGCTTTGCTGCACTATCATCTCCCGCATGAGCCCCTTGTCGCACCCCCTCGTCAGCCCGCCGCGCCGCGATTTCCTGGCGCGGGCGGCCGGTCTTTCGCTGGGGGTGGTCTTGCCCGGTACAGCCTGGGCGAATGCTTCCAAACGAGCGATACGTATCGGCCTGACGCCCGTATTCCTCGACGACCAGGTGAGCTTCACCGCGCGCTGGCGGCGCTGGCTGGAGGAGCAACTTGACCGGCCCGTGATCTTTGTTCAGCGCGGCAACTATCGCGAAGTCGTTGATCTGGTGCGCAGCGGCAAGATCGATTTTGCCTGGCTCTGCGGCTTTCCGTATGTGCGCCACCGGCGCGAGATGCGTCTCGTCGCCGTGCCGGAGTGGCGCGGGCAGCCGCGCTACCAGTCCTACCTGATCGCTGACGCGCGCAACATCGGCATTCGCAGCCTGGCCGACCTGCGCGGCACGGTATTCGCCTATTCCGATCCCGACTCAAACTCCGGTTTTCTCTATCCGCAATACGCGTTGACGCAGTCGGGGAAAAATCCCGCTACCTATTTCTCACGCACCTTCTTCACCTGGGCGCACCGCAAGGTGGTCGAGGCGGTGAGTCTCGGCATCGCCAGCGGTGGCGCGGTGGATGGCTACGTCTGGGAGATGCTGTCCGAGATACATCCAGAACTGACGAGCGTAACGCGCATCATTGAGAAGTCGCCGCCACTCGGCTACCCCCCCTTCGTCGCCCGCCTCGACATTCCGGAGACCGACCTGCAGCGCTTCCGCACCGTGCTGCTGGGCATGGCTGACGACGCGCAGGGCGCAGCGTTGCTCCAGCGCCTGCGCCTCGACGGTTTCGTGCCCGGCAGCCCGGATCTTTATGACGGCATCGCACGCATGGCTGAGAAGGTGCGCCGTTCGTGAACTTCTTTTCCAATCTTTCGCTGCGCTGGAAGATTCCGCTGCGTGTCATGGCCGCCGTGCTCGGCACCGCGCTAGCTGTCACGGTGGCGCTGCTGGTAAAGGATTACGAGGATATGCGGCTGAACCTCGAAGCACATGCCAAGAGCCTCGGGCGCGTGCTTGCCAATACGCTGGTTACACCGGTACTGCACGACGACCTGTGGCGCGCCTTCGAGATCCTCCAGTCGGCGCGCGAGGCCCATCCGGCTTCCGCCGAGATGGAAGCGCAGATGATGGTGGTACTGGACAATGAGCGCCGGGTGTTCGTCTCCAGTCGGCCGCGTGACTATCCCGTCGGCGCGCGACCAGAGGATATCGGCGGCAGTTTCGGCAAGCTCGGTGAAACCGTTGTTTGGGACGAGGCCGTCGCGCAGCAGGTGTTGGAGCCGGAAGGATCGCTCCATTACTTCGTCGTCTCGCCGCTGGTGACTGACGGCGAACTGCTTGGTCACGTTGCCTTGGGCTACTCGAAGGCGGCTTTTCTGCCGCGCTACTTTGACCTTGTTGCGCGCGCCGCACTGGTCACCTTGCTGGTGCTGATCATCCTGCTGCCGGTGTCGTGGATCTGGGCGCGCCGCACTGGCGAGCCGTTGCTGCAATTGGCGACGGCAATGGAGGGCGTGCCGGCGAATCTGGAATCCGCCGGGCTCGCCGACCTGCCGCATTCGCGCGACGAGATCGGCCTGCTGGCACAGTCATTCCGGCGCATGATCGAAGACCTGAAGCGCCAGCAGGAACTCGAAACCCAGATGGTCGCTTCCGAGCGCCTCGCCGCCGTTGGGCGCCTGTCGGCCGGCATCGCGCACGAGATCAACAACCCGCTCGGTGGCATGCTGACGGCGATCAAGACCTGGCAGCGCCATGGTGGCGGCGATCCGATGGCCGAGCAAACGCTCTCGCTACTGGAACGCGGCCTGACGCAGATTCGCAATACCGTGGCGGCACTGCTGGTCGAGACGAAGACGCAGGATCGCCCCTTCGAGCCAGCCGATATCGACGACCTGCTGATTCTTGTCGAGGCCCAGGCGCAGGCGCGCGCGGTGCGCGTCGCGGTCGAGGGCGGCTTGGCACTGCCGCTGCCGCTGCCCGCTACCCTGCTGCGGCAAATTCTCCTCAACCTGCTGCTCAACGCCATTGCAGCAGCGGACGAGGGCGGCACGGTCAAGCTTGGACTAGCGGCGGCGGAAGGTCTATTACGGCTTTCCGTTTGCAACGACGGGCAGCACATTCCCGACGAACAGATGACCACCCTGTTCGAGCCTTTCGTCACCGGCCGCGCCAAGGGCCACGGTCTCGGCTTGTGGGTCGTCTACCAGATTGTGCGCCAGCTTAACGGCGGCCTGACCGTCGATAGTGAGCCAGGTTGCACCACCTTCCACATCGAGATTCCCTATGCCGAAACCCAATGAAAGCGCGCCGCGCCTGTGTCTCGTCGAGGATGACGAGATCATGGGTGAATCGCTGACGCAGCTCTGCCAGCTCGAAGGCTTCGATGTGACCTGGTGCCGCACCGCCGCCGAGGCGGAGCGCGTCCTGGTGGCGCAGCGCTTTGGCGTCGTGGTCAGCGACATCCGCCTACCCGACCGCGATGGCGGCGACCTGTTCCTCGCGTTGAAGGAAAAGTGCCCCGGTCTGCCGCCCTTCCTGTTCATGACCGCCTACGGCACCATCGACCGCGCCGTCGAACTGCTCAAGGCCGGTGCGGCCGACTACGTGACCAAGCCCTTCGACGTTGACGTGCTGGTGCAGAAAGTGCGTGGCCTCGCCGCAAGCTACGGCGTCGGCGGCGAGGGCGCGGACGATACCCTGGGCATCTCGCCTGCCATGCGGCGCATCGCCGAACAGCTTCCGCGTCTGGCGCGCCATGTCGCTGCGTTGCTGATCACCGGCGAATCGGGTTCCGGCAAGGAACATGTCGCGCGCCTGTTTCACCACCACGCCATCGGCGCCGGCGGCGAATTCGTCGCGGTCAACTGTGCCTCGATTCCCGAATCGTTGATGGAGGCTGAACTGTTCGGGCACGAGAAGGGCGCCTTCACCGGCGCGGTCAAGGTCAAGCGCGGCGTCTTTGAGCAAGCGCACCAAGGCACGCTGTTCCTCGACGAGATCGGCGAAATGCCGCTGTCGATGCAGGCCAAGCTGCTGCGTGTCCTTCAGGATCGCCAGTTCACGCGGCTTGGCGGCGAGAAGTTGCAGATGAGCGATTTCCGCCTCGTCTGCGCTACCCACCGCGACCTCAAGGCGATGGTCGACACCGGCCAGTTTCGCGAGGATCTTTACTACCGCATCCACGTCATTCACCTGCGCCTTCCGCCGCTACGCGAGCGGCTGGAGGACATCCGCTGGTTCGTGCGCCACTTCGTCGAGGAATTTAACCGCCAGCATCCCGAGGAGAAGCGCCGCCTCGACCCGCGCACCGAGCAGGCGCTACTCTACTATGCCTGGCCTGGCAACGTGCGCGAACTCAAACACGCGGTTGAGCGCGCCTGCATCCTTTCCTGCGGCCCGTTACTGGAGGCCGAAGCCTTCTTCGGCGACGGCATCGGCGAAGACGCCGGCCAACCCGCTTCGGAATCGCTCGCCGACTACCTGATGGCCTGCGAGCGCGACTACCTGACGATGACGCTGGAACGCCACGGCAATCACATGACCCACGCCGCCGAGGCACTCGGCATCACACGCAAGACGCTGTGGGAAAAGCTACGACGCCTAGATATAAAAACGAAAACGGACTGACGTTCTGGCACGCCATTTTGTGCCAGGATGCATTCGCCCGGGGCAACCAGTAAAGAAAAAACCGAATAACAGTCGGTTTAAAATGGTTTTTTGGTCCGCCCGGCGAGACTCGAACTCACAACCCCCGGCTTAGAAGGCCGGTGCTCTATCCGGTTGAGCTACGGGCGGGCGGCCTGCCAAGCGTCCTCGTTTTAAAGCTTTGGTCGGGGCGATAGGATTCGAACCTACGACATCTTGCTCCCAAAGCAAGCGCGCTACCGGGCTGCGCTACGCCCCGAGGAGCGCGGATTCTACTGAGCGATCATCCCAAGGTCAATTCCTTGCGTCAAAAATCTTGCAGCGATTTGATGTTTCGTTTATAAACGACACTTTTAATCTGAGCGGACTAGAGATGGCTGAAGACCTCCTGCACAAGCACTTCCCTCCTTACACGCCCAAGAAGGGCGAGGAGTACATGAGCGCGAAGCAACTCGCGCACTTCCGCAAAATCCTCGATGCACTCAAGCTTGAACTTGCCGACGATATCGAACGCACAGTTCATACGATGCAGGACGAGGCAACGGTGTTTGCGGACCCCAACGACCGGGCAAGCCAGGAATCCGATATTGCCCTTGAGCTACGTAACCGCGATCGCGAGCGCAAGCTGATCAAGAAGGTCGACGAATCGATTGCGCGTATCGATAGTGGCGAATATGGCTACTGCGATGCCTGCGGCGTAGAAATCGGCCTAAAGCGCCTTGAGGCCCGTCCAACGGCAACGCTTTGCATCGACTGCAAAGAGTTGGAGGAGCGCCGCGAGAAACAGATGGCGAAGTAACGCGTCTTCTTCTCCATGAAAATAAAAAAGGACGCCGAAGCGTCCTTTTTTATTTAACCAGCAAGCTTACTGTTCGCTCGGTGCTGCTGCTGCAGGTTCATCCGCCAACAGGGCCTTCATCGACAAACGCACACGCCCCTTGTCATCCGTCTCGATGACCTTGACGCGCACAACCTGACCTTCCTTGAGCTTGTCGGAGACGGCATTGACGCGCTCGTTGGCGATCTGCGAGATATGCAGCAAGCCATCCTTGCCCGGCAGGATCGAGACGATCGCGCCGAAGTCGAGCAGGCGCAGCACCGTACCTTCATACACCTTGCCAACTTCAACTTCGGCCGTGATGTCCTCAATGCGCTTCTTGGCCACTTGGGCTGCATCAGAACTCACCGAAGAAATCGTTACGGAACCATCGTCGTCGATATCGATTACGCAACCGGTTTCCTCGGTCAGCGCACGGATGGTTGCACCACCCTTGCCGATCACATCACGGATCTTCTCCGGATTGATCTTGATCGAAATCATGCGTGGTGCGAAGTTCGATACCTCATCACGGTGACCCGTAACGGCGCCTTCCATGATGCCAAGAATGTGCTGACGGGCATCCTTGGCCTGAGCCAGCGCAACCTGCATGATCTCCTTGGTGATCCCCTGAATCTTGATATCCATTTGCAGGGCAGTGACACCCGCACGCGTGCCAGCCACCTTGAAGTCCATATCGCCGAGGTGATCCTCGTCGCCAAGAATGTCGGTCAGCACGGCGAAGCGGCTGCCGTCCTTGATCAGGCCCATGGCGATACCAGCCACATGTGCCTTGAGGGGAACGCCTGCATCCATCAGCGACAGCGAGCCGCCGCAAACCGAAGCCATCGACGAGGAACCATTCGACTCGGTGATTTCGGAAACCACGCGCATCGAGTAGCCAAACTCCTCGGCTGATGGTAGCACTGCGAGCAGCGCGCGCTTGGCCAAGCGGCCATGGCCAATTTCGCGACGCTTCGGCGTACCGACACGGCCGGTTTCGCCGGTAGCGAAGGGCGGCATGTTGTAGTGAAGCATGAAGCGATCGCGCGACTCGCCTTGCAGGGAGTCGATGATCTGCTCGTCGCGGCCGGTACCCAGTGTCGCGATGACCAGCGCCTGCGTTTCGCCACGGGTAAACAACACAGAACCGTGAGTACGCGGCAGCACGCCGGAACGTACCGTGATCGGGCGAACGGTGCGCGTGTCGCGACCGTCGATACGCGGTTCGCCGTTGAGAATCTGCGAGCGTACGATCTTCGCTTCAAGTTGGAAAATCAGGTCATTTAAGGCCGTTGCATCAGGGGCGCCATCGCCGGTGCAAAGCGCTTCGATGGTCTTGTTCGTCACTTCGCGGCACTTTTCCGTACGCGCCTGCTTGCTGGTGATGCGATAGGCTTCGCGCAGATCGGCTTCGGCCAGCGCGGCCACCTTGGCAATCAGCGCCTCATTCTTGGCTGGCGGTTGCCAGTCCCACTCAGGCTTGCCTGCGACTTCAACCAGTTCATTGATGGCCTTGATCGCAGTCTGCATCTGGTCGTGGCCGAACACCACCGCGCCCAACATGATTTCCTCGGACAGTTGCTGGGCTTCGGATTCAACCATCAGCACAGCCGTCTGCGTACCGGCAACCACCAGATTGAGTTGGCTATCGTTCAGTTGGCTGAAGGTCGGGTTCAGAACGTACTGGCCATTGATATGGCCAACGCGTGCGGCACCGATCGGGCCATCGAAGGGAATCCCGGAAATTGCCAGCGCAGCGGATGCACCGATCATCGCGGGGATGTCGGGATCGACTTCCGGGTTGCTGGAAAGCACGTGAATGATGACCTGGACTTCGTTGTAGAAGCCCTCGGGGAACAGCGGGCGGATCGGGCGATCGATCAGGCGCGAGGTCAGGGTCTCCTTCTCGGAAGGACGACCTTCGCGCTTGAAGAAACCACCGGGGATACGGCCGGCAGCGTAGACCTTCTCAATGTAATCGACGGTCAGCGGAAAAAAGTCCTGGCCAGCCTTGGCAGTGGTCTTGGCGACGACGGTCGCCAGCACGACGGTGTCATCAACATTCACCAGCACAGCGCCAGTCGACTGACGGGCAACTTCGCCGGTTTCGAGCGTCACGGTATGGGCGCCGTAGGTAAAGCTTTTCTTGAAGGGTGTCAGCACGGATGTTCCTCTCAAAATGAAAACCGGCACAGCTTTTGGCTGCGCCGGCAGTTCGAACGGGTAGCGATCACGAATTGCGATCCGGGTCCGGAAAAATTACTTACGCAGACCCAGACGCTCGATCAGCGTACGATAGCTGTCGGCATTCTTGGCCTTGAGGTAATCGAGCAACTTACGGCGCTGACTCACCATCTTGAGCAGGCCACGGCGGGAGTGGTGATCCTTGACGTGGGTCTTGAAATGACCGGTCAGGTCGTTGATACGTGCGGTCAGCAGGGCCACCTGAACTTCGGGGGAACCCGTGTCGCCCTGGGCACGTTGGTAATCGGCAACAGTCTTTGCCTTGTCGGCGGTTGTAATAGTCATAAATCTTTCTCTCAAACGCTGGATTAACAAAACAGATGCGGCCCCGGTTTGATAGAGCGCTGCACCTGTAAAACAAGCGGCAGATTATAACTGAATCAAATGCTTGGACTGATGGTGGCAATCAATCTTTTTGGCTTGAGCCAGCCATCTTCGACACACTCTCCCAAGCCCAGAAACCCCGTCGGCCCATAAAGTCGGTGCTGCTGGGACGGCACTCCGCTCCAGCGGATTGTCTGGCCATGCAACAGGGTGGTGGCCTCACGCTCGCCCAGCGTCACCGCAGGCAGTCCGGACAACAAAATATCGCAGGGCAGCAACAACGCATCCCGCTGCTCGATGGCCAGCGACTCAATGGATGACAGGTCGACCGTGCCGGACAGATCATGACGACCGACCCGGGTGCGCCGTAAGGCAGCGAGATGTGCGCCGCAGCCCAAGGCATGGCCGATATCGGCTGCCAGCGTACGAATGTAGGTGCCCTTGCTGCAATCAACATCAATGACAAAGTGATCGCCATGCCAGGACAGCAGTTCGATTGATTCAATCGTCACCTTGCGCGGTGCGCGCTCCACCTCGATGCCTTGCCGAGCCAATTCGTAGAGGGGTCTGCCGTCACGCTTGAGCGCCGAATACATCGGTGGCACTTGTTCAATCTCGCCGATAAAGCGTGGCAGCACCGCACGCAAATCGGCCTCGCTGGAAGTTACGGGAGCGGTTGCCAACACCACGCCTTCGGCATCGGCTGTCGCGGTGATAACGCCTAACTGCACCGTCGCACGATAAGCCTTGCCCGCATCGAGAAGCTCGCCAGAAAACTTGGTGGCCTCACCCAGGCAGATGGGCAACACCCCGGTCGCCAGCGGATCCAGCGTGCCGGTATGGCCGGCCTTTTCGGCATTGAACAGCCAGCGCACCTTTTGCAAGGCGCCGTTGGATGTCATGCCAATCGGCTTGTCGAGCAGCAACACCCCGTCGATACACCGACGCGGCGCCCTTCTGGGCTTATTCACTCGACGCGTCGGACGAATCGGACTTGTTCGCCTCGTCGATCAATTGCGACAGCCGGCTGCCACGCTCGACCGAGGCATCAAAAACAAAATGCAGTTCGGGAATCTGGTGAATATGCAGACGGCGTCCCAGCTCGCGGCGCAAAAAACCGGACGCATGAGACAGGCCCTTGGCCACGGCGGCCGCACGCTCCTCGCCCGCCAGAGACGTGTAGAACACCTTCGCATGCGCATAATCTGCAGTGAGTTCGATATCCGTGACGGTCACGAGCGGCAACAGATGCGCCACCCGTGGGTCCTTGACCTGACGCAACAACTCAGCAAGATCGCGGCGGATTTGCTCCGCCACGCGCTCGCCGCGTGAAAAACCATGAGGTTTCTGCCGTCCTGCCATCGCCGATTTTTACCGAGTCATCACAGAGATCACAGAGTTCTGGCGACTTCCTGAATCTCGAACACTTCGAGCTGGTCGCCCTCCTGAATCTCGTTGAAATTCTTCAGCGACAAGCCGCACTCGAAGCCTTCCTTGACCTCTTTGACGTCGTCCTTGAAGCGCTTGAGCGAGTCGAGTTCGCCGGTATGCAGCACCACGTTGTCACGCAACAGCCGCACATGCGAACCGCGCTTGACGATGCCGGAGAGCACCATACAACCCGCCACGGCACCAACCTTGGGCACCTTGAAGACCTGACGGATTTCGACCATGCCTAGCATGTTTTCGCGCTTCTCCGGCGACAGCATGCCGGACATCGCAGCCTTCACCTCATCAACCGCATCGTAGATGATGCTGTAGTAGCGGATATCCACACCGGTGCTTTCAGCCACCTTACGCGCACCGGCATCAGCCCGTGTATTGAAGCCGATGATGACTGCCTTGGAGGCTTGTGCCAGATTGACGTCGGATTCTGAAATACCGCCGACCCCCGCATGAATGACATTGACCTTAACTTCATCCGTAGACAGCTTGACCAGCGTTTGGGCCAGTGCTTCCTGCGAGCCCTGCACGTCGGCCTTGATAATCAGTGCCAGCGTCTTGACCTCGCCCTCGCCCATCTGTTCGAACATGTTTTCCAGCTTGGCCGCCTGCTGCTTGGCCAGACGCACATCACGGAATTTGCCCTGACGGAACAAGGCAATCTCGCGCGCCTTGCGCTCGTCGGCCATCGCCATCGCTTCATCACCTGCGGACGGCACATCGGAAAGCCCCTGAATCTCGACCGGAATCGACGGCCCCGCCTCATCCACCGACTGACCGGTTTCATCCAGCATGGCACGCACGCGACCGAACACCTGGCCGCACAACAGCACATCACCACGCTTCAGCGTACCGGATTGCACCAGCACGGTAGCCACCGGGCCCTTGCCCTTGTCGAGGCGCGCCTCAATCACCAGTCCCTTGGCCAGCGAATCGCGTGTGGCCTTGAGCTCAAGTACCTCAGCCTGCAACAGCACTTGCTCCAGCAATTCGTCGATACCAGTGCCCACCTTCGCCGACACATGGACGAAGGGAGAATCACCACCGTATTCTTCCGGCACAACACCTTCGGCCACCAGTTCCTGCTTGACGCGATCCACGTTGGCACCAGGCTTGTCGATCTTGTTGATCGCCACTACCAAAGGCACGTTAGCTGCCTTGGCGTGGTGAATTGCCTCCTTGGTTTGCGGCATCACGCCATCGTCCGCAGCGACGATCAGAATCACGATATCGGTTGCCTTCGCACCACGCGCACGCATCGCCGTAAAGGCCGCGTGACCTGGTGTATCTAGGAAGGTCACCATGCCGCGCGATGTTTCCACGTGGTAGGCGCCAATATGCTGGGTAATGCCGCCGGCCTCGCCTGCAGCCACCTTGGTACGCCGAATGTAGTCGAGCAGTGAAGTCTTGCCATGGTCGACGTGACCCATCACGGTCACGACCGGGGCACGCGGCAACAACTCGACATCCTTGTGGTCTTCGGCATGCGATTCGTCGAGGAAGGCATCCGGATCATCCAGTTTGGCGGCGAAAGCCTTGTGGCCGAGCTCCTCGACGATGATCATCGCCGTTTCCTGATCGAGCTGCTGGTTGATGGTCACCATCATGCCCATTTTCATCAGGGCCTTGATGACCTCGGTCGCCTTGACCGACATCTTATGGGCTAAATCGGCAACCGAAATCGTCTCCGGCACATGCACTTCACGCACCACCTGATCGACAGGCTGCGGTGCCGCGCGCTCGTCATGGCCATGACGACCATGGCGCCCGCCTTGTTTGGGTCCACCACGCCAACCTGCCGTACCGCCGCCTGCATCACCACGCGTCTTGATGGTACGACGGTTGCGATCCGCTTCGGTCTTCAGGTTGCTTGCCTTCTTGTCACCCTTGCGCGCGTCATCACCCGGCTTGGCCGCAGGCTTGTGCAAGGTGCCGGAAACACCGGCGCCATCGGCCGGTGCGGCGGTCTTTTGTGAAGCCGCCACCGCCTCTGTCTGGGCCTTCAAGCGCACCTCGGCTTCCGCCCGAGCCGCACTGGCCTTGGCTTCGCGTGCCTGTTTTTCCTTGAGCTCGGCAGCCTGGATGGCCGACAGTGTCGCCTGACGCTTTGCTTCATGCTCACGCAGGGCAACCTGTTCCGCATTGATGACCGAACGGGTGCCCGCAGGTGCGCGTGTCGGTGCCACAACAGCCTCAACCACCACAGGCGCCTCAACCACTACAGGCGCCTCAACAATCACCTCTGGCACTGGCACTGGTGCAGGTACTGGCTCTGGCGCTGCCACCATTTCAACGACTGGCGCCACCTCTGCTTCAGGTGCTGGCACTACCTCAGCAGGAATCTCGGCATCGCGCTTGACGAAGGTGCGCTTCTTGCGCACTTCGACCTGAATCGTACGTGCCTTGCCGGTAGCATCTGCGGCCTTGATTTCTGTAGTTTGCTTGCGCGTCAGGGTGATCTTGGCCTTGGGCGCCGCCTCTCCGTGTGACTTGCGCAGAAAGTCGAGCAGACGCGTCTTGTCCTGCTCGGTCAAGAAATCGCTGCTGGCTTGCTTGACCACGCCCGCTTTGGCAAGCTGTTCAATCAGAGCCATCGGCGGCATTTTCAATTCTGCCGCGAACTGGGCAACACTCATTTGTGCGGACATGTCGCCTCCTTATTTTTGTTCATCAGCGAACCAATGGGCACGCGCAACGGTGATCAGGGCCTTGGCACGATCTTCATCGATGCCGGTCATTTCCATCAGTTCATCCACCGCCAGGTCAGCCAGGCCATCCCGATCGAGGATCTCATGGCGCGCCAATTCGGCAGCCAGCTTGCGATCCATGCCGTCGAGACTCAGCAGGTCATCCTTGACCTTCTCAAGCTCTTCTTCATTGACGATGGCCTCGGTCAGAAGAACATTACGGGCACGGTCACGCAATTCATTGACAGTCGCTTCGTCAAAGGCCTCAATTTCGAGCATTTCAGCCAGCGGCACGTAGGCGATTTCTTCCAGCGTCGAGAAACCTTCCTGGACGAGAATTTCGGCAACCTCTTCATCCACATCGAGTTTTTCGACAAACAACTGACGGATACTGGACGTTTCCTTTTCCTGCTTTTCCTGCGACTCTTCAACCGTCATCAGATTGATCGTCCAGCCCGTGAGTTCGGAAGCAAGGCGCACGTTCTGGCCGCTACGCCCAATCGCGATCGCCAGATTGGCCTCATCGACCACCACATCCATGCTGTGTTTTTCTTCATCCACCACCAGCGAACTGACCTCGGCCGGCGCGAGGGCACCGATCACGAACTGGGCAGGATCAGCCGACCACAACACGATATCGACGCGCTCACCGGAAAGTTCGTTAGTCACGGCGGTCACGCGCGAACCGCGCATGCCGACGCAGGTACCAATCGGATCGACCCGCTGATCGTTCGATTTGACGGCGATCTTGGCACGCACACCCGCATCGCGCGCAGCCGATTTGATCTCCAGCAAACCGTCCTCGATCTCCGGCACTTCGAGCTCGAACAGCTTCATGATGAACTGCGGTGCGGTACGCGACAGAATCAGTTGCGGGCCACGCGCATTGCGGTCAATCTTCATCAGCCAGGCACGCACACGATCGCCAGGACGCAGATTCTCTTTCGGGATCATCTGATCGCGCGGCAGCAGCGCTTCGATACGCCCTGCTTCGACGATGGCATTGCCACGTTCCATGCGCTTGATGGTGCCGGTGACGAGATGTTCCTTGCGTTCAAGGAAGTCACTCAGAATCTGCTCGCGCTCGGCATCACGAATCTTCTGCAGGATGACCTGCTTGGCCGTCTGCGCGCCAATCCGACCGAAGTCGATGGCTTCGAGCGATTCCTCGATGTAATCGCCGATCTGCACATCGACATCGTCATTGCGGGCCTCAGTCAAACCAAGATGTTGCGCGGGAATTTCGACCTCTTCGTCATCCAGCACCAGCCAGCGACGGAAGGCCTCGTACGCACCGGTTTCCCGGTCGATTTCGACGCGCACATCGGCCTCGTCATGAATGCGCTTCTTGGTCGCCGAAGCGAGCGCAAGTTCGAGGGCGCCAAACACGATGTCCTTGTCGACATTCTTTTCCCGTGCCAGGGCATCAACCAACAGCAGCAACTCGCGGCTCATACCAATCTCCCGTTCAAATCACAATTCATAGTAGGTTCAAAACTTCGGCACCAAACGTGCCTTGTCAATGTTATCCAAGGCAAACTCGCGCTCGCCAGATTCCGTGTTGATGCGCACGCGATCATCCGCCGCACCCAGAATGCTTCCTGAAAAGTTGCGCTGCGGCGTGGAGGCTGTCCCGATTTCAGGAAGGCGCAGCTTGAGTTGCAGGTCGTAGCCCACAAAACGCTGAAAATCGGCCAACTTCTTGAGCGGCCGGTCCATGCCGGGCGACGAAACCTCAAGACGGTCGTAGTCGATGTTTTCTACCGTCAACACGCGCGTTAGCTGGTGGCTGACGGCGGAACAGTCTTCGACGGTAATCGCGCTCTTGGTCAGCGCCTCACCCTCAACTGGTGGTCGATCGATAAAGATGCGCAACAGGCGCGCACGGGGACTCGTCTCGAAATCAACGAGTTCAAAACCCAGGCCAACCACCGCCTGCTCAACAAGTCCCATCAAATCAGCCATCTGACAACCCGACGCCACAAATAAAAAATGGGCAAACTGCCCATTTGTTTTTTACGCGAGACCGCGAAAAGCGATACGCGCAATATCAAAGCCGGCGATTATACAAGTGACTGTGCGATAGGGCAATTCTTAATTATCACTGCTCTTGTCGAGCACCTTCAGCAGGGCCTGAACCTCGTTGGGGTCCAGCTCACGGCTTTGCCCCCGTTTCAGGTTGGCCGGCAGTTGAATCGGGCCATAACGCACGCGCATCAGGCGACTAACCGTCACCCCGACCGCTTCAAACATGCGCCGTACCTCACGATTACGCCCTTCTTCCAGTATCACCCGATACCAGTGGTTCGCCCCCTCCCCGCCCGCCGGCAGCAGGCGCAGGAAGCGTGCCATGCCATCCTCCAACTCAATCCCGTCGGTCAGCCTCTTCAAGGATGCTTCGTCAATCTCGCCCAACACGCGCACCGCATACTCGCGCTCCAGCTTGTAGCGCGGGTGCATCAGGCGATTGGCCAGCGCGCCATCGCTGGAGAACAGCAGCAGCCCGCAGGAGTTGAAATCGAGACGCCCGATAGCGATCCAGCGCCCCCCGCGCATGCGCGGCAAGGCATTGAAGACACTGGGACGGCCTTGCGGATCGTCGCGTGAGACGATTTCGCCCTCGGGCTTGTGATACAGCAAAACTCGCGGCACGCGGGCGGCAAAATGCAGATTGACGAGTCGCCCGCCGACCTTGACTTTGTCCGTGACCAGCACACGCTGGCCCAGATGCGCCGGCTCGCCATTGACCTGAATCCGTCCGGCAGAAATCCACTCCTCGATCTCGCGGCGCGCACCGAGACCGGCGTCCGCCAGCGCCTTTTGCAGCTTGACGGTCGGTTCGGCGGGTGCCGCTGCGCGGGACGTTACCGCATCAACTGATGGGGCCGATCTGGGCTGAGTCTGTTTGGTAGAGGGGCGAAAAGGCGTCGCTTTGTGCCGGGATTTCCGCCCCGTTGTACTGGACGGTGACGGGCTGGCTGGGCTCGACGGCTTCTGCCGGGATTTCGTTGGCTTCGTTGGGTTGGGCATCGATCATCCGTTCAATTTCGGCCAGGGGTGGCAATTCGGAAAGGCTGCGCAAGCCCAGGTCATCCAGAAACTTGCGCGTCGTAGCATACAGGGCGGGGCGGCCGGGTGAATCACGATGGCCGACAGTATCGACCCAACCGCGCCCTTCGAGCGTCTTGATCACGTTGGGGGAAACCGCGACACCGCGAATATCCTCGATATCGCCGCGCGTCACCGGCTGCCGGTAGGCAATGATCGCCAGCGTTTCCATCACGGCTCGCGAATAGCGCGGTGGCCTCTCGTTCTTCAGGCGGTCGAGGAATATCTGATATTCCGGCCGCGTCTGGAAGCGCCAGCCGGAAGACAGTTGCACCAATTCGACCCCCCGCTCAGCCCAGTCACAACGCAGATCGTCCAGCAAGGTGCGCCAGGTATCGTCGTCGAAAGGATCCTCGAAAAGCTTCTTCAGCTCGGCAAGGGGCAAGGGCTCGGGGGCGGCCAGCAGCGCGGTTTCGAGCACGCGCTTGTAGTCGTCAGGCTTGTACAGTTGCAGCATCACGCAATTTTACATAGATGGGAGCCATGGCTTCGCTCTGGGTAATCTCGATCAGGCTCTCGCGCGCCAACTCCAGCATGGCCAGGAAGCTCACGATCATGCTGGCCACGGTGGTATGCCCCGGCGTCACCTCGAACAGGTTCTCGAACATGATATAGCTGCCGCCGTGGAGCTTGCGCAGAATCAGGCCCATGTGCTCGCGCACCGACAGTTCCTCGCGTTGAATACGATGGTGCTGGTGCATCTTGGCCTGCTTCATCAGCGACAGCCAGACCACTTGCAGATCATGCACGCTCACATCCGGCTGGCGCGTCGCCACTTGATCGGCAATCCACACCGACGCCCATTCGTAATCGCGATGCACCTGTGGCAGGGCATCGAGACGTGCGGCCGCCAGTTTCATGCGCTCGTATTCCATCAGGCGGCGAACCAGTTCGGCACGCGGATCCCCTGCCTCGCCACTTTCCGCCTTGGGCGGACGCGGCAGCAGCATGCGCGACTTGATCTCCAGCAGCATCGCCGCCATCAGCAGGTAATCAGCCGCCAGTTCGAGGTTTGTCTTGCGCATCGCCTCGACGTAAACCAGATACTGGGCCGTCAGCGGCGCCATCGGAATGTCGAGGATGCTGAGGTTGGCCTTGCGAATAAGGTAAAGCAACAGGTCGAGCGGCCCCTCGAAGTTATCGAGAAACACCTCCAGCGCATCCGGCGGGATGTACAGATCACGCGGCATCGTCGGCATCGGTTCGCCGTAGAGCTTCGGGATGTGCGGAGCATCGGCAGATGCCGTCTCGCCAGCGCCGACTTTTTCTTCGAGGCTCTCTGTCATTCGTAATTCAGGCCAATCGCTGCGCGCACATCGCGCATGGTTTCCCGCGCCAGCTTGCTGGCACGTTCGCAACCCGCCGCGAGAATGTCCTTGACCAGTTGCGGGTTCTCCTCAAAGCGACGGGCCCGTTCGTGCATCGGCACCTGCTCGGCCAGCACACCCTCGATCACCGGCTGCTTGCATTCGATACAGCCAATGCCAGCGGAACGGCAGCCTTGCTGCACCCAGCCCTTTACTTCCTCGTTCGAGTAGATCTGATGCAGCGGCCAGACCGGACATTTTTCCGGATCGCCCGCATCGGTGCGCCGCACCCGTTGTGGATCGGTGCGCATGGTCTTGATCTTCTTGCGAATCGACTCCTCGTCCTCGCGCAGGCCGATGGTATTGCCGTAGGACTTGGACATCTTCTGACCATCCAGTCCCGGCATTTTCGACGCTTCGGTGAGCAGGGCACCCGGTTCGACCAGGATATGTTTCAGGTCCGGCTCGCCATCGGGCAACTTGCGCCCGGTCTGGCCGTAGAGGAAATTGAAACGGCGCGCGATCTCGCGGGTGAATTCGATGTGCGGCACCTGATCCTCGCCCACCGGCACCTTGTTGGCACGATAAATCAGGATGTCGGCCGATTGAAGCAGCGGGTAGCCGAGGAAACCGTAAGTGGTCAAATCCTTGTGTGTGAGCTTTTCCTGCTGGTCCTTGTAGGTCGGCACGCGCTCCAGCCAAGGCAGCGGCGTCATCATCGACAGCAGCAGATGCAGTTCGGCATGCTCGGGCACCATCGACTGTACGAAGATCGTCGCCTTGTCCGGATCGACGCCGGCGGCCAGCCAGTCGATCACCATGTCGCGGGCATTCTGTGTAATCGTGCCCGGCTCGTCGTAGGCCGTCGTCAGGGCATGCCAGTCAGCCACGAAGAACAGGCAGGGATAGTCATGCTGCAACTTGATCCAGTTGGCCAGAACGCCATGGTAGTGACCAAGATGAAGGCGCCCGGTGGGACGCATGCCGGAGAGAACTTTTTCAGCAAACATGGTTAGAAGCCAAACAGATTTTTGATGAAGAAAAGGAAGCTGCGCAAAAGCGGCGTCAGGATCAACTCCAGCCCGCCCATAAATAGCAGGGCCAGCAGAATCACGAAACCGAAACGTTCAATCTTGGCAAAGCGCCACGCCATGGCATGCGGCAACAAACTCACGGCAATGCGCCCGCCATCGAGCGGCGGCAGAGGCAGGAGGTTGAGCAGCATCAGCACCGCGTTTACGTTGATTCCGGCGCGCGCCATTTCTGCCAGCGGCAGACTATACGCATTTTCCGGCATGCTCACGGCCATCTTGAGCATGGCCGCCCAGCACAAGGCCATGAACAGATTGGCCGCCGGCCCGGCCGCCGCCACCCACAGCATATCCTGCTTGGGCTTGCGGAGACGGCTGAAATCCACCGGCACCGGCTTCGCCCAACCGAACAGGAAGGCCCCTTTGGTGGCGAACAACAACAGCACCGGCACCAGCATCGTCCCAACTGGATCGATATGCTTGATGGGATTGAGCGTGATGCGCCCCTGCTGCTGCGCCGTCGGATCGCCAAACAGGCGCGCCACGTAACCGTGCGCCGCCTCATGCAACGTGATGGCAAAGATCACCGGGATGGCGTAGATCGCCAACGTCTGGATCAGGTTATCCATGCGTCAGTCTTCAGACAACCCAAAGAGCGCCAGCGGACCACGCCCGGCACGGACCAGTTCAACATTGCCACCGACCAGATTAAGCACCGTCGTCATGCCGCAACCGCAATAGCCCGCATCAATCACGAGGTCGATCTGTTTATCCAGCCGTTCGCGTATCTCATCGGTATCGCACAACGGTTCGTCGTCACCTGGCAGGATCAGAGTTGAGCTCAACAGCGGCTCGTTCAGCGCCTCAAGCAGCGCCAGCACCACCGGATGATCGGGAATACGCAGACCAATCGTCTTGCGTTTCGGATGCAACACGCGGCGCGGCAGTTCCTTGGTGCCTTCGAGGATGAAGGTATAGCTACCGGGCGTCGCGGCCTTGAGCATGCGGTATTGCACGTTATCCACGCGGGCGTAAGTGGCAATCTCCGACAGGTCGCGGCACATCAGGGTGAAGTGATGACGGTCATCCACGCCGCGAATGCGCCGGATGCGATCAAGCAAATCGGCATCGCCCAGATGTCCGCCCAGCGCATAGGCCGAGTCGGTCGGAAAGGCGGCCAAGCCGCCCTTGCGAATCATCTCGGCGGCCTGCGCGATCAGGCGCGGCTGCGGGTCGGCGGGATGGATCTCGAATAACTGGGCCATTCTTACCACCCTGCCCAGACGGGCGTCAGATCCGGCGGCAGCGCTGCCAACTTACCCAGGTCGATATAGCTCTCACCCGGCCCGTGGAAATCCGAGGCGCGTGACGCGAGGAAACCGAACTCACGGGCCACACTGGCGATTTCGCGCTGCTCGGCTTCGTTGTGCGAACCGGACACCACTTCAATGCCCTGCCCGCCGAGTTCCTTGAAGGCCACATACAGTTCGCGGCGCTCGGTCGGCGTCAAACGATAACGGCACGGATGGGCAATCACGGCGATGCCGCCAGCGGCCTTGATCCAGCCCAGCGCCTCATGCAACTCCGCCCAGGGATGACTGACGTAGCCGGGCTTGCCCTTCGCCAGCCAGTGATCGAACACCGTCTTGACGTCTGGCGCAAAGCCACGCTCGACGATGTAACGGGCGAAATGCGAACGCGATATCAGCGCCGGGTTGCCGGCATACTTGAGTGCCCCTTCGTAGGCGCCATCAATGCCGACCTTGGCCAGTTCGACCGCCATACGGCCAGCCCGTGCGTCGCGCCCGCCGCGCACCCGCGCCAGCCCGGCCACCAGTTCCGGCAGGCGATGATCGAAATTCAGCCCGACGATATGCACCGTCTGATCGTCACCCCAGGAAACGGAAATCTCGACGCCAGTGACGAAGCGCATTCCGGCGTCTTTGGCAGCCGCCATCGCCTCATCCAGCCCGCCGATCTCGTCATGATCGGTCAAGGCCAACAGGTCGACGTCATTGGCTTGGGCACGCGCGACCAGTGCGGTCGGCGACAGCAGGCCGTCAGAAACGATGGAGTGGCAGTGGAGGTCGGGATTGGTTGGACTCATGTATCTTTGACTGCATAGATCGCGGGAAGGTTGCGCCAGGCACCGCGCGCATCCATGCCGCAGCCAAACACAAAGCGGTTGGGCAGGCGCACGCCGGTGAAATCGGCTTTGACCGGCTTGGCATGGCCGAGATCCTTTTCCGCCAGCACGGCGAGCAGGCAATCCGCCGCACCTTGGGCCAGCAGCTTTTCCTTGATCCCCGCCAGCGTCACCCCTTCGTCGAGAATGTCATCCAGCACCAGCACGGTGCGCCCGACCAGCGACTTGCGCGGCTCGACGATCCAGGTCAGTTCGCTGCCCGCCAACTCGCTGCCATAGCGAGTAGCGTGCAGATAATCGCATTCGAGCGGAAAGGCCAGTCGCGGCAACAGCTGGCCGGCAAATACCACGGCACCGCCCATCACCGTCAGCACCAGCGGATAACGATCAACCAGGGCCGCAGTAATCTCGCCCGCCAGTCGATCAATGGTGGTCTGAATCATCTCGGCCGGACAAATCAGATCGGCCTCATCCAGCATCTGCTGGGCTTCTTGACGCGTCATTGTCATGGCAATTTGTCCAGGTTCTTGAGATAGGCGGCAAACTCGGTGCCCACCTCGGAATGGCGCAGCGCGTATTCCACCGTTGCCTGCAGATAACCCAGCTTTGAACCGCAATCGTAACGCACACCCTGATAGCGATACGCCAGCACCTGCTGCTCGTTCAGCAAGGCTGCGATGGCATCGGTCAGTTGAATCTCGCCGCCGGCACCAGGCTGGGCATTCTCCAGATAATGAAAAATGCGTGGTGTCAGCACATAGCGCCCGACCACCGCCAGGGTTGAGGGGGCTACATCCGGTTTGGGTTTCTCCACAATGGCATTGACACGCTCAACCCGCTCGCCGAGGGGGCCAGTAGCGACAATGCCGTAACTCGCCGTATCCTCGCGCGGTACATCCTGTACCCCCAGCACCGAACAGCGATAGTAGTCGTAGGCATCCACCATCTGCTTCATTACGGCCGGATCGCCATCGAGCAAATCGTCCGCCAACAACACCGCGAAGGGCTCGTCACTGACCACATGTTTGGCACACAGCACCGCATGCCCTAGCCCTAGTGCTTCCGCCTGACGAATGTAGATGCAGTTGATATTCTTCGGCAGCAGGTTGCGCACGAACTCCAGCATCTCGTGTTTGCCGCGCCGCTCCAGTTCGCTTTCCAGCTCATAAGCTTTGTCAAAGTGATCCTCGATGGCACGCTTCGACCGACCTGTCACGAAGATCATGTCCGTAATACCCGCCGCCACCGCCTCCTCGACCGCATACTGGATCAGCGGCTTATCGACAATCGGCAGCATCTCCTTCGGGCTGGCCTTGGTCGCCGGCAGGAAGCGTGTGCCCATGCCTGCAACGGGGAAAACGGCTTTGGTGACTTTATTCATGGTGAATCAACTCCTTGAATTGCGCTTCATCGAGGATGACAAGCCCCAATTCTCGCGCCTTTTCGAGTTTGCTGCCGGCCGCCTCGCCCGCGACCACGTAATGGGTCTTCTTTGAGACCGAGCCGGCTACCTTGCCGCCGAGCTTTTCGATCATCGCTTTGGCGTCCTCGCGGCTCAGATTCGGCAGGGTGCCGGTCAGGACAAACGTCTTTCCAGCCATGGGCATGGGTGCCATCGCCTGGGGCGCGCCCTCCTCCCAAACCACGCCGGCAGCGCGCAAGGCTTCAATCACGGCAAGGTTATGGGCTTCGGCGAAGAAGTGAGCAATCGACGTCGCCACCACCGGCCCGACATCCGGCACCTGTTGTAAAGCGTCAGCGCTGGCCGCCATCAGGGCATCCAGTCCCCCGAAATGACGCGCCAGATCCTTCGCCGTGGCCTCGCCGACATTACGAATGCCCAGCGCAAAAATAAAGCGCGCCAGTGTGGTGTGCTTGCTCTTCTCAATCGCTTCCAGCAGATTGCTGGCCGATTTTTCCGCCATGCGCTCCAGATTCGCCAGCGCCCCCATGCCGAGCGAGTACAGATCGGCCGGCGTCTTGACCAGCCCCTTGTCGACACACTGCTCGACAATCTTTTCACCCAGCCCCTCGATATCCATGGCGCGGCGCGAGGCGAAATGCAGCAGCGCCTGTTTGCGCTGGGCCGGACAGAACAGTCCGCCGGTGCAGCGGGCAATCGCCTCGTCGGCCGGTTTTTCCACCGCCGAACCGCACACCGGACAATGTACCGGCATGACGAACTCGGGCGCCAGCGGCAGGCGTTTTTCCGGCACGACTGAAACGACCTCGGGAATCACGTCGCCGGCTCGGCGCACCGTCACCGTATCGCCTACCCGCACATCCTTGCGGCGCACTTCATCCTCGTTGTGCAGCGTGGCATTGGTCACGGTCACACCGCCGACAAACACCGGTGCCAGACGCGCCACCGGCGTGATCGCGCCAGTCCGCCCGACCTGCACTTCGATGGCCTCGACGGTCGTCAGCGCCTCTTCAGCCGGGAACTTGTGGGCGATGGCAAAACGCGGGGCGCGCGACACGAAGCCCAGTGCACGCTGATCGGCAATGCGATTGACCTTGTACACCACCCCGTCGATATCGTAGGGCAAGGTACGGCGCGCGGCACCAATGCGCTCGTAGTAGCCGAGCAGGCCGGCGGCGCCCTGCACCACGGCACGTTCCAGTGCAACGGTGAAGCCCCAGCGCGCCAGCTTTTCCATCATCTCGCTATGAAATGTCGGCGCTGATAAGACGGCATCCGTCTCTTCGCTCGCCACCCCATAGGCAAAAAACCGCAACGGCCGTTGGGCGGTGATCTTCGAATCGAGTTGGCGCAGGCTCCCCGCCGCCGCATTGCGCGGATTGACAAATTGCTTTTCTTCCGCCGTGGCCTGACGCGCATTCAGCGCATCGAAATCGCGCCGCAACATCAGCACTTCGCCGCGCACGTCGAGCTTTTCCGGCACATCGCTACCGGTCAAACGCAAGGGCAGATTACGGATCGTACGCAGGTTCTGCGTGACCTCCTCGCCCGTGAAACCATCGCCGCGCGTGGCACCCTGCACAAACACGCCGTGCTCATAGTGAAGGGTAATCGCCAGCCCATCGAATTTCGGCTCACAGGCATAGTCGATGCGCTCTTTGTCCAGCCCCTCGCGGCAACGGCGGTCGAAAGCACTGACCTCCTCGGCGCTAAAGGCATTGTTGAGCGAGAGCATCGGCACGGCGTGGGGCACCGCGCCGAAAGCCGGCAGGGCCATACCGCCCACCCGTTGTGTGGGCGAATCCACTGTTCGCAGTTCGGGGTATTGCGCCTCGAGGTCCTGCAGTTCGCGAAACAGCCGATCATATTCGGCGTCTGGAATCGTCGGCGCATCCTGCACGTAATAGGCGTGGTTGTGGCGCTCGATCTCTGCGCGCAGCGAGGCGGCGCGTTCTTGCGGAGCGGAATGCATCAGGAAAAGAGGCGCAACGCCCTCATGCTGCCCGCCGGCATGCCGCGCACGGCCATCTGCGACTGCACATCGGCAATGCGTCCGCGAATCGCTGTCAGCTTGGCTGCAGGCAACGGATTCCGGTGGGCATCGGCCACCTGGCCGCCAAGTGCTTCGGCGCACTGGTTGGCCAGCGCCATCATCTGATCGAAGACGACTGCGCCATCCGCCACGCGCGGCACATCGAGGGCGAAGAAAACGCTGGCCAGCGCTGCCGTCTCAACCTGCGTCACTGCGGCCCCGGTAGCGTTTGCGCAAGTCATGGCAAAGCGCTCCACACCATCGGCATCCACCGAAACATAGCGCTCCCCCTCCTCACGCAGCCCCGCCTGATTGATCAAGGGCACCAGCTTGCCGCCCATCATGTCATTGAGGCTGCCGCTGCGCGGCATCACCTGCACGGACAGTTGCAAATCGACATCGACACAGAAGCCGTCCAGATCATTGGCCCGCCGCAACAGGGGCTCAATTTCCGGCAACTCGACCAGCCCGGCAAAGCGCTGGGCCAGTTGATGCGCGCCGCCGAGGAAGGCCGACAGCGTCGTCTCGCCAATCGGCCCGCGCCGGTCGGTCAGTTGCAGGGCAATCGCCAACTGGATCACGCTGCCCGGGTCTTGCGGCAGCAGGGCACGCCAGCGTCCGTTTTTCTCGTCCAGCCCGAGCCATTGCATCGGCTTGTCGATGCCGGCGGCCATGGTGGAACGCTCCGCCCACAGCGAGGCCACTGGGACGGGATCAACGAACTCGATGCGTAGCAGACAATCGGCCGCGCCATCCGCCCATTCGGCCGGCAGGGGGGAAACAGGACTTTCCTGCTCAACTTCGGGGCTAGGGGCGGACGGGGCAAAAGTCGGCTCGACCATCTCATCGGGTTCATCCGCATACACGGAAGGTTCAGCGCGCTCGCTGCGTTCGCTACTCGCCTCGCGCCCCGCCATCAGCACATCCGGTGCCGCCTTGGGCAACATATCGCTCGCCTGTCGGCTGATCTTTTTTTCCTGCCAGAGGTTGTAGCCCCAGACCAGCAGCACCAGCAGCAAACCCAGGCCCACAAGGGCCATCTGCAACTCGCTCATCGCCTCGTTACCTCCATCATGCTGCTACGGATTCCGTCATGCGCAGCGCTTCCTCGATATCCACCTCGACGACGCGCGACACGCCCTGCTCCTGCATGGTGACGCCGATCAGTTGCTGCGCCATTTCCATCGTGATCTTACTGTGCGTGATAAAGACAAACTGCGTCTGGCGCGACATGCGCTTGACCATGTCACAGTAACGCACCGTGTTCGAATCGTCGAGCGGCGCATCCACCTCGTCGAGCATACAGAATGGCGCCGGATTCAGCTGGAACATCGCAAACACCAGCGCAATCGCCGTCAGCGCCTTCTCGCCACCGGAGAGCAGGTGGATGGTGGAATTGCGCTTGCCAGGCGGCTGCGCCATGATCTGGATGCCGGCATCGAGAATTTCATCACCGGTCAGAATCAGCCTGGCCTCGCCGCCACCGAACAGCTCAGGGAACAGCACGCCGAACTGGCGATTGACCGCCTCATAGGTTTCCTGCAACTGCTCGCGCGTTTCGCGGTCGATGCGACGAATCGCGTCTTCCAGCGTGTTGATCGCAGTCGTCAGGTCGTTCGATTGATCGTCGAGGTAACCCTTGCGCTCCTTGGCCGAGGACAGCTCGTCCAGCGCTGCGAGGTTGACCGGGCCAAGGGCGTCGATCTCGCCGGTCAGGCGGGTGATGTCGCTTTGCAGCGTGCCGTCGCGCAGGCCCGGCGTCAATTCTTCGGCCAGTTTCGCTTCGTCCTCGGGCGACACGACCTGCGCCTCGATCAAGCGTTCCTGATACTGCTCGACGTTGAGGTGCGCCGCCTGCTCCTTGAGTTTCAGCTCACCAATCTTGTCGCGCGCCGGCTGCATGCCCTGCTCAAGCTTCAGGCGTTCCTCGTCGAGACCGCGCAACTGGGCGGCCGCTGCTTCCAGCGCATCGCGCCGTCCCGCCAGCGCCGACTCTTGGCCACTCTTCACCGTCAGCGCCGATTGCAACTGTTCCTGAATCACCGTATCGCTGATCGCGGCCAGTTCCTCGGCAGCCACGGCACGATCAGCTGCAATCTGCGCCAACTGGGTCTTGGCCGTTTCGGCGGCGCGGGCGTTGTCGGTCAGCTTGGAGAGGCACTCCTTCTCGGAGAATCCTGCGTCCTGCGCCTCGCGCGCCAACTGGTGTTCCAACGCCCGCACTTCGCGCAGGGCGGTATCGCGCTGGCGCTGCTGCTCCTGCGCGCCATCCATGCGCTGCCGTGCGTCTTCGAGCGCCTCACGGCAGCGTGCCGCTTCTTCCTCGGCACGGGCGAAGGCAATCCGCTCTTCTTCCTCGATACGCGCAATCTCCTCCAGATCGCGCGTCATCTGGCCGGCACGCTCGTCGTAGCGGGCCTGTGCCTGGGTTAGCTTGAGCGCTTCCACCTGTGCGGCGTGCAGACGCTGTTGCGCCTCCTGCACCGCACGGCGCGTCTCGGTCAGCAGCTGTTGGCCGGCATTCACCGCCGCTTCAGCCTCGCCTTGCGTCTCGCGTGCCTGCTGCTCGACCTCTTCGAAGGCCATGATTTGCGTGGACAGCTCGTCGATTTCGCGCTGGCGCTCGATCACGCCGTGCGTCTTCGCATCCGGCGAATACAGCGTCAGCCCGTGCGGTGTGGCCAGATGGCCATTGCGGCTGATGCGCCAGCCGGATGCGGAAAGCAGGGCGTCGTCGTTGTCGACAATCCGCACCTCGCCGAGCCATTCATCCAGTACAGCAGCCCAGCGGGCATCGCTGCATTTGACCTTGGCACGCAGGCTGTCGGCAGGGGCGTTGGCCGCAGTCTCGTCGCGGCAAAGGGCCAGCGCCACCGTGGCCGGCGGCGGCGAAGACAGCGCCAGCGCCAGTTGTTCGTCCCCGGCGGGCAGCGCCATCAGGCGTTCGCGCAGCACCGCCTCGACGGCGGTTTCCCAACCGGCCTCGACCTGAATCGCATGCCAGAGCGGTTCGGCGTCTTTCAGATCCAGATCAGCAAGCCAGCCGGCCAGATCACCCGACCCCACGCGTGCCTGCAACTGGGCCAGTGCATCGTGACGGGCGCGCGCCGAGGTGACGCTGCGATGGGCCGTTTGCAGTCCCTCGCGGGCATTACGCAAGGCCGCTTCCAGTTCGGGCTGGCGTGCTTGCAACGCGCCCAGACGTTCCTGGGCTTCCTCAAAAGACGCCTCGGCCAAGCCTTCCGCCTCGCGGGCGCTTTCCAGCTGCACTGGATCGGGCGCCACCAGCCCAGCCTTTTCGCCGTCGATCCGCTGGCGGCGCTGGGAAAGGTTGTCGATGGCGCGCACGGCATGGCCGCGATCGGCCTCGGCCAGCCGCAAACCCTGCTCGGCCACGTTCAGCGCCTTGCGGGTTTCACCGACCTGATGTTCGGCTTCCTTGACGGCATCCTCGGCTTCCGGCAGACGTGCGGCCGCTTCCTCGTGGCGCGCTGCCGCCGTCAGGGCGCGATCGCGCGAGTTTTCGAGCAGTGCATTCCAGCGAAAATCCTCTTCCTCGACGCGACGCATCTCGGCCGACCAGTGCTGCTCCTGGCCGTCCAACTGGCCGAGGCGCGACTCCAGTCGCTGGCGTGTATCGCGCAGGTGCGAAATTTCCGATTCGAGGCGCTTCACCTCGGTGTTGGCCGAATACATCTCGGCCTGCGCCGCATGCAACGCATCCGATGCAGCAAAGTGCGCCTCGCGCGCCTGCTCGACGCGGGCCTCGATCTCGCGCAGCGAGGCGGTTTCCGCCTCCACCTTGTTGATCGCCTCGGCAACCAAACGCTCCAACTTCAGCGCATCGGCCTGTGCATCGTTGCGCTTTTTCAGCCACAACAGGCTCTGGCGGCGATTCAACTGGAACTGCAGATCGCGGTATTTCTGCGCCACTTCGGCCTGCACTTCGAGGCGGCCTACCTGCCCTTCCAGTTCGCCGCGAATATCGTCAACGCGCGCCAGATTCTCGCGGGCATCCTCAAGCCGCCCCTCGGTTTCCTTGCGGCGCTCCTTGTATTTGGTCACCCCGGCGGCCTCTTCGAGGAAGCCGCGCAGTTCTTCGGGCTTCGATTCGATGATGCGCGAAATCATGCCCTGGCCGATGATGGCGTAGGCGCGCGGGCCAAGCCCGGTGCCGAGGAACAGGTCGATCACGTCCCGCCTGCGCACATGCATATTGTTGATGTAATAGTTTGAATTGCCTTCGCGGTCGAGAATGCGCTTGACCGTGACCTCGGCATACTGGCCCCACTGCCCCACCATGCGCCCCTGCGCGTTGTCGAAAAACAGCTCGACGCTGGCGCGGCCGACTTCCTTGCGGTTGCCCGAGCCCTTGAAAATCACATCCTGAATCGATTCGCCGCGTAGTTCCGAAGCCTTCGACTCGCCAAGCACCCAGCGCACCGCGTCAATGATGTTCGACTTGCCGCAACCGTTCGGGCCGACCACGCCGGCCAACTGGTTGGGAAACAACACGGTCGTCGGCTCGACAAAAGACTTGAAGCCGGCAATCTTGAGCTTGGTAAGGCGCACGGTGGGAAAAGAACCTGTTTCGGGTGGGCCGCAGATTATAAACGGTGGGGCAGTTCAGAAAATCGGCGTTCCGATCAGTGGATGGCCAGTTCGCGCACGCGAAACCATCCCGCGATACTGCGTCGACGCGCATGCGACATGCGCACCTCATGCGGAAACGACTCGCTCAGGAAGATGATCATCGTGCCGAATGTCGGTACCACCGTCGCGATGACGGTCTCCCCGGCAGGATCGAACAACACCAGTTCGCCACCATCGGCCGCCTGCCAGTCTTCATTGAGATACAACACGGTGGACAGAATACGGTTCTTGTGTCCATCCAGCACATCCGAGTGCTTGGCGTAGCCCGCGCCCGCGCCGTAGATGGCGTAGTGGCATTCAAAATCGAACAGCCCCAGGAACAATGCCTCGTTCAGCCCAAAGCGCAGGGCTTCCATCCAGTCGAGATAGGCATGGTCGGTGCTGTCCGCATCGTCCAGCCAACTGATCGTATCGCCACGAACTGCGTGGATTTGTTTCCTCGCCAGCCCCCGGCCAATCCCGGCAGCCTGAAACCTTTCATGGCCATCGTCCTGACAACGCGCCAACAGCAGCGACGCCAGATTCGCCAGCAAAGGCTGGTCCAGAACGACATAGCCGATACTTGCCAACTGTGCGGCAATCGCTTGAATATTCATCACGGAACCCAGCAACGCCCCCACGCCGGTCAGCAGGGGGACAGGAAAATCAGGACTTGGTGTTAGCCGGTTTGCCGGATGTGGTAGGGATGTGAAAACCGCCCGCCGGTGGCGTGGGCTTCTTCTCCTGCTTGGGCTTTTTAGCTTCCTTGTTGCCGCGTAATTGACCTTTGGCCATGCTTATCTCCTTCCCGGAAATCGGGTAACCCATAATAGGCCGTAAATCGCCTGACAGGGATTCCGTTCCCCGGCCACGTACAATTCGCGCCTCCCCAAGATCGAAGACCGGATTTCCCCATGCAGCCCACCGCCGCCGCCCGCACATCCCTCGACACCGATGCCGTTGAGGCGCTCTACGCTCTGCCCTTTGCCGATCTGCTGTTCCGCGCGCAACAGGTGCATCGGGAAAACTTCGATCCGAACGCCGTCCAGCGCTCGTCGCTGCTGTCGATCAAGACCGGCGGCTGCTCGGAGGACTGCGGCTACTGCTCGCAATCGGCGCGGCGCGACCAGGAGACGGGGATCGAGCGTGGCAAGCTGCTGGCGCTGGAGGAGGTGAAGGTTGCCGCCAAAGCCGCCAAGGAGAAAGGCGTCAGCCGCTTCTGCATGGGCGCCGCGTGGCGCGGCCCGAAGGAAGGCGATCTCGATCAGGTGATCGAGATGGTGCACGTGGTCAAGGATCTCGGCATGGAAGCCTGCCTGACGCTGGGCCTGCTCGGCGAGGGCCAGGCTGCGAAGCTCGCCGCCGCAGGCCTCGACTATTACAACCACAACCTCGATACCGGCGCCGAGTTCTACGACCAGATCATCACCACCCACAGCCAGCAGGCGCGCATGGAGACACTCACCAGCGTGCGCCAAGCCGGCATGAAAATCTGCTGTGGCGGCATCATCGGTATGGGCGAATCGCGCCGCGTGCGCGCCTCGCTGATCGCCCAATTGGCCAACATGAACCCGCCGCCCGAGTCGGTGCCGATCAATCACCTCGTGGCAGTTCCCGGCACGCCGCTGGAAAACGCACCGCCGCTCGATCCCTTCGAGTTCGTCCGCACCATCGCCGTGGCGCGCATCACCATGCCCACTTCGTGGGTGCGGCTGTCGGCCGGCCGGCAGGAAATGAACGACGAATTGCAGGCGCTGTGCTTCCTTGCCGGCGCCAATTCGATTTTCTACGGCGACAAGCTGCTGACCAGCGGCAACCCCGAAGCGGCCCACGACGAGGCGCTGTTCGAGCGGCTGGGGCTCAAGCCGGTCTGAGCAGGGTTTCGGCCAGGCTGTTCAGATCGCCCGGTTGATCGCGCCGCGTGCGCACAAGCGGTATGGGGCCGATATGCGGCACCAGCGAAGCCAACGTATCTTCCACACTCACCGTACTGGCGGCGGATTCATTGACGACGATAACGGCAGGCACAACGCCCACCTCGCGCAGCGCGGCCAACGCCGACAGCGTATGCGAGAGCGATCCAAGATAAGTACCGCACACCAGCACCACCGGCACGCCCAGCGCAGCCATCCATTCGCGCACCGTCTGGCTCGCCGTCAGCGGCACCATCACGCCGCCGACGCCTTCGATCAGGAGCAGACCCTCATGCGACGCGATCTCACTGCGGCACCAGTCGACGAGCGCGGCGAAGTCAATGGTTTTGCCCTCCTTCGCCGCCGCGAGGTCGGGTGAGAGCGGCGCAGCATAAACCCATGCCGTCTTGCCAGCGCCGACTTTTGCGAGGTCGGAGTCCGCGTGACGCGCCGGATCGTAGCCGCTCATCACCGGCTTCAAGGCCTGCACCGGCATGCCACGGGCGCGCACGGCGGCAACAAGACCGGCAGTCAGCCAGGTTTTGCCAAGGTCGGTGCCGGTGGCGGTAATAAAATAGGCTTTGCTCATCCGTGCCATTCTAGCGATCCACCTTGCCTATCCGGCATACTGCACAGGACAATTGCAATAAACCGACACCGCCCAGCCAGTGATCTCCGCCTACCACACAAAATATTTCGCCTACGAGCTGACGCGACGCTGCCCGCCGGACAGCGTCGAGAAGCTAGCCGGTGCGCTCGTGGATGCGCAGGTGGACCTGAATCCGCATCAAGTTGACGCGGCCCTGTTTGCTTTCAACTCACCCCTATCCAAAGGGGCGCTGCTCGCCGACGAGGTGGGCTTGGGCAAGACCATTGAGGCGGGCCTCGTGATTTCGCAAAAATGGGCGGAACGCAAGCGGCGCATTCTGGTCATTACGCCGTCCAATCTGCGCAAGCAGTGGTTTCAGGAGCTGGCGGAAAAATTCTTCCTGCCCTGCCGGATTCTCGAAGCCAAGCCCTATAACGCTGCGATCAGGCAAGGCCAGTTCCGCCCTTTTGAAGTGCCCGAAATCGTCATCTGTTCCTATCAGTTCGCCAAAGGCAAAGCTGGCGACGTTCAGGCCGTGCCGTGGGATCTGGTGGTGATCGACGAGGCGCACCGACTGCGCAACGTCTACAAACCGTCGAACGTCATCGCCAACACGCTCAAGCTTGCGTTGGCCGGCAAGCACAAGCTGCTGCTCACGGCGACGCCCTTGCAGAATTCCTTGCTGGAGTTGTTCGGCCTGGTGAGTTTCATCGACGAACACGCCTTCGGCGACTTGAAAAGCTTCCGCGAGCAATTCGCCAATCTGAATCAGGAGCAGGTGTTTCAGACGCTCAAGTCGCGCCTCAAGCCCGTCTGCCATCGCACCCTGCGCCGGCAGGTCACCGCTTACATCCCCTACACCAAGCGCCTGCCGCTGGTCGAAGAATTCACGCCGGAGGAAAGCGAAGACCGCCTCTACCAGCTCGTATCGGAATACCTGCAACGGGACAATCTCCACGCTCTGCCGGCCAGTCAGCGCAGCCTGATGACACTGGTGCTGCGCAAGCTGCTGGCCTCATCCACCTTTGCCATCGCCGGCGCGCTGACTTCGATTTCCAACCGGCTCAAAACCAAGCTGCGCAAGCAGGAGCCGGTCGAATCGCTGGAAGACGAACTGGATCGGGACTACGAGGCCTTGGATGAAACCGCCGAGGAATGGACAGACGAATTTGCCAACAATCAGCCCGTCGAACTCCTCACCGAAGACGACCGCCGGGCGCTTGAGCAGGAAATCGCCGACCTCGACGCCTTCGCCCAACTGGCCACCTCCATCCAACACAATGCCAAGGGCAAGGCGCTGCTCAAGGCGCTGGGCGTCGCTTTCGCCAAGGCAAAAGAACTCGGCGGCGCAGAAAAAGCCATCATCTTCACCGAGTCGCGCCGCACCCAGAGTTATTTGCTGCGCGTGCTGGCGGACAGCCCGTTTCGCGACGGCATCGTGCTGTTCAACGGCTCGAACACCGACGATGGCTCCAAGCTGATCTATAGCCAGTGGCTCGAACGCCATCAGGGCAGCGACCGCGTCACCGGCTCGCGCTCCGCCGACATGCGCTCGGCGCTGGTCGATTACTTCCGCGAGCAGGGCCGCATCATGATCGCCACCGAGGCGGGCGCTGAAGGCATCAACCTTCAGTTCTGCTCGCTAGTGGTGAATTACGATCTGCCCTGGAACCCGCAGCGCATCGAGCAGCGCATCGGCCGCTGCCATCGCTACGGCCAGAAGCACGACGTGGTGGTGGTGAATTTCCTCAACCGCAAGAACGCCGCCGACCAGCGCGTCTTCGAATTGCTGTCGGAAAAGTTCCAGCTCTTCGAGGGCGTTTTCGGCGCCAGCGACGAAGTGCTGGGCGCCATCGAATCCGGCGTCGATTTCGAAAAGCGCATTGCCGCCATCTATCAGAACTGCCGCAAGCCGGAGGAGATCGCCACCGCCTTCAACCAGCTCCAGCTCGAACTGAGCCTGGAGATCAACGAATCCATGACGCGCACGCGCCAGCAACTGCTGGAAAACTTCGATGACGAAGTGCGCGAAAAGCTCAAGGTGCGCGATGAAGCCTCCCGGGCCTACCTCAACCGCTACGAGCGCCTGCTGATGCAGCTCACGCGGCATGAACTTGATGCCTGTGCCGAGTTTCAGGGCGATGCGTCGTTTCGCCTGACGGCAAACCCGTTCCCGCAGCAAGCCGCCGCCATCCCGCTGGGCCTGTACGAACTGCCGCGCCGTTCCGGCGAGGCCCACCTCTACCGCCTCAACCATCCGCTCGCCGAAGCCATCGTTGCGCAGGCGAAGGGCCGCGACTTGCCGACGGCGGAGATTCATTTCGACTACGGCCAGCATGACGGCAAGGTCACGTCCCTTGAGCCCTTGATCGGCAAGACCGGCTGGCTTGCCCTTTCGTTCTTCAGTGTCGAAGCGCTCGATCAGGCGGAAGATCACCTAATCTTCTCGGCCGTCACCGACGACGGCCAGCCATTGGATGAAGAAGTCGCGCAGCGCCTGCTGATGCTGCCTTGCGCATCAGCGCCCCGTCCTCTTGTGGCAGAAAACAAGATTCAGGGCGCACTTGATAGCGTTACCCAACATCGCCAGGCCACGATCCAGCGCGACGTTTCAGAGCGCAACGCCCGCTTCTTCGAGGCCGAGGCCGACAAGCTCGACGGCTGGGCCGACGACCTGAAAGTCGGCCTGGAACGGGAAATCAAGGAAATCGACCGCCAGATCAAAGAGGCCCGCCGTGCCGCCGTAACTGCCCTGACGCTGGAGGAAAAGCTGGCCGGGCAGAAGCAGATCAAGGCCCTCGAAGCCCAACGCAACCAGAAGCGCCGTTCCCTGTTCGACGCACAGGACCAGGTGGACAGGCAGCGCGACGAACTGATTGAGCAGATAGAAGGCAAGCTGAACCAGTCCACGACATTGCAGCCGCTATTTGTGCTGCGATGGGTTCTTCTCTAATTGGCTCGCCTGGTCAGCCTCGCTGCGGATAAACTCGCCATGTCATTTGGCAATCGCGCCGCCGCGAGCGAAAGGAAGCTGTAACGATGAACAGCAAGCAACTGCCGACCCTCGGCGACAAATCCTTCGAATCCATCAAGCTGAGCAACGAGCACGGTGCTGAATACTGGAGCGCCCGCGACCTGCAAGTGCTGCTGGGATACAGCCAGTGGCGGCGCTTCGAGCAGGCCATCGAGCGCGCCGTAAGCTCTTGTCAGCAGTCGGGAAATAAGCCGGACTATCATTTTGCCGGCGCCGGCAAAATGATCAAGGTTGGCAAGGGCGGGCAGCGGGATGTTGATGACTACCACCTCTCCCGCTTCGCCTGCTACCTCATTGCCCAGAACGGCGACCCGCGCAAGCCGGAAATCGCCCAGGCCCAGAAATACTTCGCCGTTCAGGCCCGCCGCCAGGAACTGAACGACCAGGCCGCCGCCGATATTGAACGGCTGGAACTGCGCAAGCAGACCGCCGAGGAATTCAAGGCGCTTTCGGGCTCGGCGCAGGATGCCGGTGTGCAAAGCAAGATGTTCGGCGTCTTTCACGATGCCGGCTACAAAGGTTTGTATGGCGGTCTGGGGCGCGATGCCATCAAGCAACGCAAGGCCATCCCCGAGAAAGACAACCTGCTCGACCGCATGAACGCGACGGAACTCGCGGCAAACCAGTTCCGCATGACCCAGACCCGCGACAAGCTTGCCCGCGATGGCGTGCGCAACCAGGCGCAGGCGATCCAGACCCACGAGCAGGTCGGCAAGGAGGTACGCGATGCGATCAAGCGCATCGGTGGTACGCCGCTGGAGAATATTCCACCCGCTGAGCACATCAAGGAAGTCGAAAAGCGCCTCAAAAGCGCCACCCCAAAGCTGGAACTCGACGAGCGAGAGGCAGGCGGGCTGTTGGGCGACAAGCGAATGGAAACCAGGGAATGACCAAAAAACAAAAACTCGAACTCACCTGGATCGGTAAAGAAAACCGCCCCAAGCTCGAACCGCGCATCCTGCTGGAAGACCCGTCGAAGAGTTACCACGCCAAGCGCCGTCTCACCAGCGCCGACTTTTTCGATAACCGGCTGATTTTCGGCGACAACCTGCTGGCGCTGAAGGCGCTGGAGGCGGAGTTTTCCGGCAAGGTGAAATGCGTCTTCATCGACCCGCCCTACAACACCGGCAGCGCCTTCACGCATTACGACGATGGCGTCGAGCATTCGATCTGGCTGTCGCTGATGCGTGACCGGCTGGAAATCATTCGGCGGTTGTTGTCCGAGGATGGTTCGCTGTGGATCACCATCGACGACAACGAGGCGCACTACCTCAAGGTGTTGTGCGATGAGGTGTTTGGGCGGGCGAATTTTATTTCCACGCTCGCTTGGCAGAAGAAATACGCGGTGAAAAGTGATTCTGAGTTTTTCTCTGAATCCCACGATTTCATCTTGGTGTATGCGAAGAGTCGTCTGAATTTTCGAATCAACCGGTTCGGTAGAACCGAAGCTCAAGACGCACGGTATAAAAACCCTGATAACGACCCACGAGGTGTGTGGACATCAGGCCCCTTGCAGCGTAACGAGGCTCGCGACTATGCGATCTTCCCAATTCGCTCGCCCCATACTGGAAAGGAACATTGGCCTCCCAAGGGGACAAGCTGGCGTTTTACCAAAGAAAGAATGGCAGAACTGATAGCCGAGAATCGTATTTGGTTTGGAGAGACAGGGAACAATGTTCCACGACTCAAGCGTTTCTTGCATGAGGTCAGCGAGTCTGTTCCAGCAACCACTTGGTGGGACTATCAGAATTTTGGGCACAATGATGAAGCTCGACGCGAATCGAAAGTTCTCGTAGCGAATTCGGACATATTTGCAACACCTAAGCCTGAGCGTTTGCTTGAAAAAATCATGACGCTCGCCACCAACTCCGGCGACCTCGTCCTCGACTCCTTCGCTGGTTCCGGCACCACTGGCGCGGTCGCCCACAAGATGGGCCGGCGCTGGATCATGATCGAGCTGGGCGAGCATTGCCATACCCACATCATTCCGCGCCTGCAAAAGGTCATCGACGGCGAAGATCAGGGCGGCATTAGCAAGGCGGTGGACTGGCAGGGCGGCGGCGGCTTCCGTTACTACCGCCTGGCGCCCTCGCTGCTGGAAAAGGACAAGTGGGGCAACTGGGTTATCAACCACGACTACAACGCCGCCATGCTGGCCGAGGCGCTGTGCAAGCTGGAGGGCTTCAGCTACGCGCCTTCGGATGCGGTGTATTGGCAGCACGGCCATTCCACCGAGCGGGATTTTGTCTATGTGACTACCGCCAGCCTGACCCATGAGCAGTTGCAGCAGCTCGCCGACGAAGTGGGGCCGGATCGGTCGCTGCTGGTGCTGTGCACGGCCTTTCGCGCCAAGGCGGATGCCTACCCCAATCTGACGGTGAAGAAAATTCCCAAGCAGGTGCTTTCGCGCTGCGAGTGGGGGCACGACGATTACTCCTTGCAGGTGGAGAACCTGCCGAAGGAAGCGCCCAAGCCGGGGCAGCAGACATTGTTCGACGGGGAGGCGTAAGCCATGGCCACGAAGAAGCCTGTTGCGGTCGCAACCACGCCCCCGCTCTTTGGCCGAGTGCGGGAGATTCTGGAGGCCGCGCGCAGCAACATTGCGCGCACGGTCAATACGACGCAGGTGATCGCCAACTGGTTGATCGGGCGCGAGATCGTTGAGGAGGAACAGCGAGGCAAGAAGCGGGCGGATTACGGTCAGCAATTGGTCTTGCAGCTTTCCGCCGAGCTGACGACCGCTTATGGAAAAGGCTGGTCGGCCCAGAACCTGTTTTACATGAAGCAGTTCTATTTGGCCTATCCCGGGCTGCTGCCGGAAGACGGGATTGTCCACGCAGCGGGTGGACAATCTTCTCTGACGTCGATTGTCCACGCAGTGCGTGGACAATCCTCCGCCATTGCGCAGACCGCTACCGCCTGTTTGCCGGGATGCTTGCACCCGCATCTTTCCTGGACGCATTACCGCACGCTGCTGCGCGTCAGCCGCAGTGAGGCGCGGAATTTCTATGAAATCGAGACAGTTCGCAACGCATGGACAGCGCGGGAATTGGAACGACAGATCAATAGCCTGCTGTTCGACCGTCTGGCAAAGAGCCGCGACAAGGCCGGATTACTGCGACTGGCAAGTCACGGGCAGGAGGTTGCCCAGCCCATCGACGTACTCAAAGACCCCGTGGTGCTGGAATTTCTCGATCTGCCGGAATCGCCGCGACTGGTGGAATCCAAGCTGGAGCAGGCACTGATTGGCAATCTGCAAACCTTCCTCATGGAGCTGGGCAAGGGCTTTGCCTTTGTTTCTCGCCAGGAGCGGATCACGCTCGACGGCGACCACTTTTATATTGATCTGGTTTTCTATCACACCGTGTTGAAGTGCTTCGTGCTGATCGACCTGAAGGTCGGCAAGCTGACCCATGCCGACCTCGGCCAGATTCAGTTCTACGTGAATTACTACGACCGCGAGCGACGCACCGAGGGCGACAACCCGACGATTGGCCTGATTCTGTGCCCGGACAAGAACGATGCGGTGGTGAAGTACACGCTGGGCGAGCAGCAGGAGCGCAATATTTTCACCAGCCGCTATCAACTCTATCTGCCGACCGTCGAGGAGCTTGAAGATGAGCTTCGCCGCGAACTTCGCTTCCTGACACCAACAGAAGGCAAGGCTACTGCCCCCAGATCGAAGAAACCGACATCGAAAAAGAAAGGAGCGGGCGCATGAACCGCCATGTGAACGCCATCGCCGGCCGCCTCAGCCTGCGCCCGCCGCAACGCCGCTCGCTGGAGATTCTCGACCGCATTACCGAGATTGCCCCGCCCGGCAAGGGGGCGGATGTTGCGGCCATGCTGGAGGCGATTCGCAGCGAGTTCCCCTCGGTCACCGATTTCGAGCGCGACTTTCCCTCGCTCTGCTTCGCGCTCGCCACCGGCGTGGGCAAGACGCGGCTGATGGGGGCTTTCATCAGTTACCTGCACCTGGCGCACGGCATCGACAATTTCTTTGTGCTGGCACCGAACCTGACGATTTACAACAAGCTGATTGCCGACTTCAGCGACCGCAATCATCCCAAGTATGTGTTTCGGGGTATCGCGGAATTCGCCATCGACGCGCCCTCGATCATCACCGGCGACAACTACGACCAGCACGACCCGCGTAGCGGCACACTCTTTGGCGGCGTGCGGATCAACATCTTCAACATCTCCAAGATCAATTCGGAGGTGCGCGGTGGCAAATCGCCGCGCATCAAGCGGCTGTCGGAATACATCGGCGAGAGCTACTTCGACTATCTGGCCGGCTTGCCGGACCTGGTGATGCTGATGGACGAATCGCATCGCTACCGCGCCAGCGCGGGCATTCGCGCTATCAACGAACTGAAGCCGATTCTGGGGCTGGAGCTGACGGCCACGCCGTTTGTCGAGACGGCGCGCGGCGCGGTGGCGTTCAAGAACGTGATCGTCGACTACCCGCTGGGGCGCGCCATGGCCGACGGCTTCGTCAAGGAACCGGCCGTGGTCACGCGCAAGAACTTCAACCCGGCCGGCATGTCGGCCGAGGAGATCGAGCGCCTGAAACTGGAGGACGGCGTGCGCTTGCACGAGAGCGTGAAGGTGGAACTGGAGACCTACGCCCGCGAGAGCGACAACCCCATCGTCAAACCTTTCCTGCTGGTGATCGCCCGCGATACCACCCATGCCGGGCAACTGTCCGAGCTGATCAAGTCCGACAAATTTTTCGAGGGGCGCTATCGCGACAAGGTCATCCAGGTGGATTCGAGCAAGTCCGGCGCGGAAGAAGAGGAAATGATCACGCGCCTGCTCAAGGTGGAACACACCGACGAGCCAACCGAGATCGTGATTCACGTCAATATGCTCAAGGAGGGCTGGGACGTGACCAACCTCTACACCATCGTGCCGCTGCGGGCGGCCAATGCGCGCATCCTCATCGAGCAATCCATCGGGCGCGGCCTGCGCCTGCCCTATGGCAAGCGCACCGGCGTAACCGCTGTGGATCGGCTGAACATCGTCGCCCACGACAAGTTTCAGGAAATCATCGCCGAGGCCAACCGGCCGGACTCGGCGATCCACTTGCAGACGGTGGTGCTGGATGGGGATGCGCTTGGGCAGAAAATGACCACAGTGGTGTCGCAATCGCAACTGGCCACCAAGCTGGGTTTGACGCCTTCCCACGCTACGAGCAGCACGACGGTGGCCGGGCAGGATCAGTTGCCTGCCTTCACCAAGCCGGAAGAGCAGAGGGTGGCGCAGATCACCTACGACATTATTCGCAAGCTGGAAAACGAGCCGCACACGCTGCCCACCATCGAATACCTGAAAAAGCCGGAAATCCAGGCCGCCATCGTCAAGGCGGTCGAGGAACAGCACCAGCCGACCCAACTGGAACTGGAGGGCGTGACGGAGAAGCCGGACTTTGCCGCCGTGGTTGAAAAAACGTGCGAGCTGGTGACGCAACAGACCATCGACATCCCGCGCATTCTGGTGGTGCCCAAGGGTGAGGTGAAATCTGGCTTCAAGGCTTTCACGCTCGACCTGACCGCGCTGAAGTACCCGGCGGTGTCCGAAGACCTGTGGATTCAGCACCTGCGAACGAACCAGCTCGAAGTGGTGTCGATGGGCCGTGGCGGCATCGACGAGGCGCGGCTGGAAGACTATGTGGTCAGTGGCCTGGTGGATTTCGACGATATTTCCTACGACGAGCACGCCGATCTGCTCTACGACCTGGCCGCCCAGACGGTGCTGCATTTCAAGGGATACCTCTCCGCAGAGGACACCCGCAAGGTGCTTCGCTGCTACCAGCGGGACATTGCGCGCTTCATCCATGCCCAGATGCAGGTGCACTATTGGATTGATGAATACGAGAGCGAGGTGATCATCACCAAGGGATTCACCGAGTTCAAGGAGAGAGCCTATTCCGCACAGGAACCGACTGCCAACTACCGGGTGGAGCCAGCCGACAAGAGCAACATGGCCAAGTACCTGTTCGGCGGCTTCCAGCGTTGTCTCTATCCGGTGCAGAAGTTCGATTCCGACTCGGAGCGCAAGCTGGCGGTGATTCTGGAACGCGAGGCCAGCAAGTGGTTCAAGCCCGCCAAGGGGCAGTTCCAGATTTATTACCAGCATGGCGCCGATCATCTGGAGTACCAGCCGGACTTCGTGGCCGAAACGACTGCAACGATTTACATGCTGGAACCCAAGAAGCGTACGGAGCTTGACGACCCGATTGTGATTGCCAAGAAAATGGCGGCCGTCAAGTGGTGCGCGAATGCCTCAGACCACGCGGCAAGTTATGGCGGCAAGCCGTGGCGCTATGTGCTGATTCCGCACGATGAGATCGCGGAGAACATCACGCTGGAGGGGCTGGCAGCGCGATTCGGTTGCTGATGCGCAAAAGTCGGCGCTGGCGGGACGGCAACTAAAATAGCGCATTCTCTTCACTGTCCATTCCCGCACCCCATGCCCTCCCCGGCCTGTATCGACTCCCTCTGGCTGCCTTATACGCAGATGGCCACCGCACCTTCCCCGCTGCCGGTGGTAAGGGCCGAGGGTGTGCGTCTGCGGCTGGCTGACGGCCGCGAGTTGATCGACGGCATTTCGTCGTGGTGGACGATGTGCCACGGCTACGGCCACCCGCATATCAAGCAGGCGGTGGCGGCGCAGCTCGACACGCTCTCGCATGTGATGTTCGCGGGTCTCGTCCACGAACCGGCGCTAACGCTGGCGCGGCGACTGGCCGCGCTGCTGCCGGGCAAATTGGAGCGCGTGTTCTTTTCCGAATCCGGCTCGGTGGCCGTCGAAGTCGCCCTCAAGATGGCGGTGCAGTACTGGCGCAACCGTGGCGAGCAGCGCAATAAATTTATCGCCTTCAGGAACGGCTATCACGGCGACACACTCGGCGCGCTGTCCGTTACCGATCCGGGCTGCGGCTTCCACGACGCGCTGGCCGGCTACCGCATGCCGCAGGTTTTCACCGACCTGCCACGCGATGCCGCAACATGCGCTGCGCTGGATGAACTGCTGTCGAATCGCAACATCGCCGCCGTGATTGTCGAGCCACGCGTACAGGGCGCCGGCGGCATGCGCTTCCACAACGCGGAAACTTTGCAGGCCATCCGTGCCGCCTGCGACGCGCAAGGCGTGCTGATGATTGCCGACGAGATCATGACCGGCTTTGGCCGCACCGGCACGCTGTTTGCCTCGCCGCCCGAGGCCGTGCCCGACATCATCTGCCTCTCGAAGGCGCTGACCGGCGGCACGTTGCCACTGGCTGCGACGGTCGCGGCTGATCACGTTTTCGCCGCCTTCTGCTCCGAACGCGCCGAAGATGCCTTCATGCACGGCCCCACGTTCATGGCCAACCCGCTCGCCTGCGCGGCGGCCAACGCCTCGCTCGACCTCTTTGAATCCGAGCCGCGCCTGCAACAAGTCGCCGCCATCGAGACGCAACTGAAGCGCGAACTCGAACCCTGCCTTGCGCTACCCGGCGTGGTCGACGTGCGCGTCATGGGCGCCATCGGTGTGGTGCAGCTCGACCGCCCCGTCGCTGCCAACCTGCGCCCCGCCTTTGCCGAGCGCGGCGTCTGGGTGCGCCCCTTCGGCGATATCGTCTATCTCGCGCCGCCCTTCGTCATCGACGACGCCGACCTGACTTCGCTGACCACGGCGGTCTGCGAAGTGGTTGCTGAATCTGCCAGTCAAGCCCCATGCCCAATCTCGACGCCCTGATTCTGCCGAAACTGGCGGCGCTTGAGCCGTCCCGCCAGCAGGGAGGCCTTCAGGCCGGAAGCGGCCCGAAGAGGCTGCGCCGACATTTGCGCCCCGTCGATGGCGCTCTGATCGACGTCGCATCGAACGACTATCTTGGCCTTTCACGCCACCCGCTGCTGATCGAACGCGCCTGCCAATGGACAAAGCACCACGGCGCCGGCAGCCGTGCCTCGCGCCTCGTCACCGGCACCAGCGCCGAACTGCTGGCGCTGGAGGAAAAGCTTGCGCACTTCAAGGGCACCGAGGCGGCGCTGATTTTTGCCACCGGCTACCAGTTGAACAGTTCGGTGCTGCCCGCACTCTTCGAACTGGCGCCCCAGCCATTGGTATTCACCGACCGCCTTAACCACGCCAGCCTGCACGCGGGCTGCCAGGGCTTGCGGCAAATCCGCTTCCACCACAATGACCTCGGCCACCTCGAAGAATTGCTGACCAAACATCCAGGCGAGTTTCGTTTCATCGTCACAGAATCGGTCTTCAGCATGGACGGCGATCACGCCGACGTGGCCGCCTTGTCGGCGCTGGCGGCACGGCATGGCGCGCATCTCTACCTCGACGAGGCCCACGCCACCGGCGTACTCGGCCCGCAAGGGAAAGGCCTCTCGGAAGGACGCGCCACCGTGACGATGGGCACGCTGGGCAAAGCGCTCGGCGGCGCCGGTGCCTATGTCGCCGGTTCGCGAGCGCTGATCGACTGGCTGGTAAACCGCTGCGCCGGCTTCATTTACAGCACGGCACCGGCCCCTGCCGCGCTGGGCGCACTCGACGCAGCGCTCGACCTCGTGCCAACCATGGACGCAGAACGCACCCGTCTCGCGCAGATGGGCGCTGCGCTGCGCGCCGCCTTGCAGGCCAAAGGCATCGACACACTGGCCTCGTCCACACAAATCGTCCCCGCCGTGCTCGGCAACGAAGCGCGTGCCCTCGCGGCTGCCGACGCGCTGCGTACTGCCGGCATCCTCGTCGTGGCGATCCGCCCGCCGACGGTACCGGCCGGCAGCGCACGGCTACGCTTTGCGCTCTCGGCGGCCTTGTCCGACGGTCAGTTCGAGCGCGTCCTCGCGGCCGTCGCCACGCTATGAGCCAGATCGTACTGCTGCACGGATGGGGTTACGACGCCAGCCTCTGGGATGCGGTGCGTGCGCGTTTGTCTGTGGACACGGCGACCATCGACCTCGGCTTCTACGGTGCCGTCCCGCCAGCGCCGACTTTTGCAGAACCGGTCATCGCTGTCGGCCACTCCCTCGGCGTACTGTGGTGGCTGACGCAAACCAACATCCGCTGGACCAAACTGCTCGCCATCAACGGCTTCCCGCGCTTCACCGAAACGACTGACTACGCGCCCGCCATCGCGCCGCGTGTGCTCTCGCGCATGCAGCAACAGTTCGCCCGCGATCCGGCGACGGTGCTGACGGATTTCCATGCCCGCTGCGGCGGCCATGCACCAACCGGAACGCCCAATACAAAACACCTCACCGCCGGCCTCGACTGGCTGGCACAGTGGGACGGTCGCGCCACCCTCGCCACCCGCCGTGCCGATGTAATTGCGCTGGCCAGCACGCACGACCCCATCGTGCCCGCCGCCATGAGCGCGATGGCCTTCGGCAGCGTGGAGAGTATTGACGCGCAAGGTCATCTGTTGCCCGTCACGCATCCCGAACTTTGCGCACAGTGGATCGAAAGGCTGACGGCATGACGCGTTTCGATGCGCAAGTCGCCGCGCGCTTCGATGCGGCGGCCGGCAGCTACGACGCCCACTCGGCCGCGCAGCGCCACGCCGCCCAGCGACTGGTCGAGCACCTCGTGCCGCTCAGCCTGCCGCCGCGTCCGCGCATCCTTGAAATCGGCTGCGGCACTGGCCACCTGACCGAACGACTGGCGCGGCACTTTCCCGGCGCGCACATCCTTGCCACCGATATTGCGCCCGCGATGCTTGCGGCCTGTCAGACACGTCTCAACCAATCCTCACGTATTCGTTTCAATGTCATGGATGGATGCCGTCCTGCCAGCGCCGACTTTTACGATTTGATCTGCGGCAACCTCGTCGCCCAGTGGTTCGACGACCTGCCCGGCGCCTGCGCACGACTGGCAGCACACCTCGCCCCCGGCGGCACGCTGCTGCTGTCGCTACCCGGCGGCGAAACCTTCCGCGAATGGAAGGCCGCCCACACCCGACTCGACCTCGTTGCCGGCACCCAACCGCTGCCGACGCCAGAAGGCTGCCGCGCCGCCTTGCCGCCCGGCGACAACCGCGTCGACACCGAATACTGGATCGACCGCCCAGCGGATGGCCTGGCCTTCCTGCGCGGCCTGCGTGCCATCGGCGCCGACACGGCAGCGGCGGGCCACATACCCCTCGCCCCCGCACAACTGCGCCGCGTATTGCGCGAACTCGGTCCAGCGCCGAGCTTCACCTACGAGTTGATCTACCTGCGCCACCGCGCACCATGACACCACGCGCTGCCTTCCTGCTCGGTGTGCGTGCCCTGCTGCCGATGCACCTCGGCGTCATGCCATTTGGCGTGATTTACGGCGTGGTCGCGCTGCAAAGCGGCATTCCACCGCTCGCCGCCGTGCTGATGTCCTCGCTGGTGTTCGCCGGCTCGGCGCAACTCCTGCTCGCACAACTGGTCGGTGCGGGCGCTCCGGCGCTGCTCTCGGTCGGCGCGGTCGGCCTGATCAATCTGCGCCATGCGCTCTACAGCGCTTCGGTCGCACCCATCCTGCGCGCCCTGCCGTGCCGGTGGAAGCTACTGTTGGCCTACCTGCTGACCGACGAAGCCTATGCCGCCGCAATCCCGCATTTGCTTGCGCACCCACGGTCGCCGACGGCCCACTGGGTGCTGTTCGGCGCTGGCTTCGCGCTTTGGGCCGGCTGGCAACTCGCGACGCTGGCGGGTGTGCTGCTCGGTGCGCAACTGCCCGCCGACCTCGGTCTCGACTTTGCGCTGCCGCTGACCTTCATCGCGATTGTCGTCCCGATGATCGACAGCCGTGCCCGCCTGGCCGCTGCGCTTGTCGCCGGTGCCACGGCGGTTCTGCTGGCGCCACTGCCCTACAAGACCGGGCTGTTCGCAGCCGCACTAGCCGGGCTCGGCACTGGCGCTTTCGTGGGAGAAAAACGGTGAACTGGTGGCCACTGTGGCTCGCTTGCGGACTCATCACGTTCGCCATCCGCTACTCCTTCATTGCCTTGGAAGGCCATTACAAACCACCGGACTGGTTTGTGCGCTGGCTGCCCTTCGTCCCCATCGCCGCGCTCACGGCCCTCACCGTGCCGGAACTGGTGCTGATGAGTGGCCAACTCGGCATGGCCGACAATCCCAAGTTCTGGGCCGGACTGGTGGCCATTGCAGTCGCGGCGCGTTGGCGCAATACCTTGCTCACCATCGGCGCCGGCTTCGCCGCCCTAGGACTTTTGCGCTGGCTGGGTTAATGGTCATGCCATAATCGCGAATCATTCAATTCATGCGCATTATTCTTGCCCTGACCTGGCGCCCGCCTATCATTGCCCCACTTGCCCACCTTCTGGATCGGTTGCTGCAGACAGGTAAAGGTACGCCTGCAAGCCCACCGCAAACTGCCGCTCCTGCCGTCAGTGCTGGCGAAACCGCGCACGCCATTTTCGATGAGACCCGCATGCTGGAGCAGATTGAAGGCGAACGCGGCATTGCGCGCATGATGCTCCAGTCGGCCATTCAGGGCATGCCACCCTACCTCGACCGCCTCGAACAAGCGTTTGAGCGCGCCGACTGGAAGGAAGTCCAGCGCATCACCCACACCATGAAGGGCTTGATGTTCCAGATCGGGGCGCAACGTCTGGCCGAGCAGTTCAAGGCGGCCGATTTGCACCTCAAGGCAGGGGAACGCATCACCCTGGATGAGGTACGTCAATGGCGTCGCGAACTCGCCGATCTTGTCGCCGCCCTTGGTAGCTGGCTCGACTGATCACGCCTTCAAGGCCGGCACTACTATAATCGCGCGGCCTAAATTACGATCAAATTGCCATGTCCAGCGCCCCCACCAAAACCCTCGAAACATTCCCCAACCCTGCGCCGCAACGGGATTACCAGATCCACATGGAAATCCCGGAATTCACCTGTTTGTGCCCGAAGACCGGCCAGCCGGATTTCGCCGTGCTGACGCTCGACACCATTCCCGACAAGCTGTGCGTCGAATTGAAGAGCCTCAAGCTCTACATGTGGAGCTTCCGCGACGAAGGCCATTTCCACGAAGATGTCACCAATCGCATCCTCGACGATCTGGTCAAGGCCACCAAACCGCGTTTCATGCGACTTACCGCACGCTTCTACGTGCGCGGCGGCATCTTTACCAATGTCGTGGCCGAACATCGCAAGAAGGGCTGGAAGCCTGAGCCGCGCGTCGAACTGGCCGACTTCCCTGCCCAATCCAATACACGGGGCTGATGCGGTGAATCCCAATCTCGACAAGCTGCAGTCCTACCCCTTCGAAAAGCTGCGTGCCCTATTTGCTGGCAACACCCCGCCCGCCGCCCGCAAGGAAATCAAGCTGCACATTGGCGAACCGCAGCACCCGACCCCGGCCTTCATCAAGGAGGCGCTGACGGCCAATCTCGGCGGCCTCGCCAACTATCCGACCACCAACGGTTCCGACGACCTGCGCCGGGCCATCGCCGACTGGATCGGCAAGCGCTACGGTATCCCGGCCCCTGACAGCACGCATCAGGTGCTGCCCGTGAATGGCTCACGCGAAGCGCTGTTTGCCTTCGCCCAGACCATCATCGCGCCGAAGCACGGTAAACCCGTGGTGATTTCGCCGAATCCCTTCTATCAAATCTACGAAGGTGCCGCACTGCTGGCCGGCGCCCGCCCCTACTTTCTCAACAACCTGCCGAGCAATGATTTCCGCATGGACTGGGCGGGCGTACCCGAAGAAATCTGGCAGGACTGCCAACTGGTCTATGTCTGCTCGCCGGGCAATCCCACCGGCAAGGTGATGGCGCTCGACGAATGGCAGAGGCTGTTTGCCCTGTCGGATCGCTACGGCTTCGTTATTGCCGCCGACGAGTGCTACTCGGAAATCTATTTCGACGAAGCCCAGCCGCCGCTCGGCGGACTCGAAGCCGCGCGAAAGCTCGGCCGCGACGACTACAAGAATATCGTCATGTTCAGCAGCCTGTCGAAGCGCTCCAACGTGCCCGGCCTGCGTTCCGGCTTTGTCGCCGGCGATGCGGCGATCCTCAAGAAGTTCTGGCTCTACCGCACCTATCACGGCTGCGCCATGTCGCCTCCCGTGCAGGCCGCCAGCGCCGCCGCCTGGCGCGACGAGGCGCATGTGCAGGAAAACCGCCGCCTGTATGCCGAGAAGTTTGCGCAAGTCACGCCCATCGTGGCGAAGCACCTGACCACCGCCCTGCCCGACGCCGGCTTCTACCTGTGGGCGAATACCGCGCCCACCGGCCTCTCGGACACGGAATTCACCCGCCGTCTGCACGCTCAATATAATGTGAGCGTCCTGCCAGGCAGCTACCTCGCCCGCGAGGCCAGCGGAATCAACCCTGGTCGCGATTTCATTCGTATCGCCCTCGTCGCCGGCGTGGCGGAATGCCTCGAAGCGGCCCACCGTATTGCCGAATTCTGTGAATCACACTAACCAACTTTATTGACAAGGAAACCGTCCTCATGTCCGCCACTGCCGAACTGCAAAGCCTCATCGAACAATACTGGGAAGATCGTGCCAGTCTGAAGCCCGGCTCCTCCCCCGCCCGTCTCGGCGAAGCGGTTCAGACCGTGTTGGATGAACTCGACAAGGGCGCCTTGCGCGTCGCCGAAAAGATCGACGGCCAGTGGGTGACGCATCAGTGGATCAAGAAGGCCGTGCTGCTGTCCTTCCGCATCGAGGACAACGCCCTGATGGACGCCGGCCCGATCCGCTACTTCGACAAGGTGCCCACCAAGTTCGCCCACTACGACACCCACACCTTTCAGAAGGGCGGCTTCCGCGTCGTCCCTGGTGCCGTCGTGCGGCGCGGTTCCTATATCGGCAACAACGTGGTGCTGATGCCCAGCTTCGTGAACATCGGTGCCTATGTCGGCGAAAACACCATGGTCGACACCTGGGCCACCGTCGGCTCCTGCGCGCAGATCGGCAAGAACGTGCACCTCTCCGGCGGCGTCGGTATTGGCGGCGTGCTCGAACCCCTGCAGGCCAACCCGACCATCATCGGCGACAACTGTTTCATCGGCGCGCGTTCCGAAGTCGTAGAAGGCGTGATCGTCGAAGACAACTGCGTGCTGTCGATGGGCGTGTTCATCAGCCAGAGCACCAAGATATACGACCGCGCCACCGGCGAAGTCGTCTATGGCCGCGTGCCCGAAGGCTCGGTTGTTGTCGCCGGCAATCTCCCCTCCGCCGATGGCAAGTACAGCCTGGCCTGTGCCGTGATTGTCAAGAAGGTGGACGCACAGACCCGTTCCAAGACCAGCATCAACGACCTTTTACGCGATTAAATTCGGCGCAACTAAGGGGAATAACAATGGGCGCGATGCAGAGACTCTTCCAGTTGATGGCCGAAAAGAAGGCATCGGACATCTTTGTCTCGGTGGGTGCGCCCATCAATATCAAACTGAACGGCGTGGCCATGCCGGTCAACCAGCAGATGATGGATGCCGCGACCATCATGGGACTGTTGGGCGAAATCCTCACCGAGCACCAGATGGCCGAGTTCGAGGATCAACTCGAACTCAACACCGGTTATGCGCTGGAAGGCGTCGGTAACTTCCGCCTCTCGGTATTCCGCCAGAAAGGCACGCCGGCGCTGGTCGTGCGCTACATTCCGGCAGAAATCCCCAGGTTTGAAACCCTCAGCCTGCCGCCGGTACTGGCCGACGTCATCATGGAAAAGCGCGGCCTGATCCTGATGGTCGGCGCCACCGGTTCCGGCAAGTCGACCACGTTGACCTCGATGCTCGACTATCGGAATGAACGGAAGTCCGGCCATATCCTGACGCTGGAAGACCCGATCGAATTCATCTTCAAGAACAAGAAGTCGATCATCAACCAGCGCGAAGTCGGCTCCGATACACGCGCCTTCCATGTTGCCCTGAAGAACGCCCTGCGTCAGGCGCCCGACTGCATCTTCATCGGCGAGATTCGCGACAAGGAAACCATGAGCCAGGCGATTGCCTACGCGCAATCCGGCCACCTCTGCCTCGCCACGCTGCACGCCAACAACAGCTACCACTCGATGTCGCGCATCATCAGCTTCTACCCGCTGGAGAACCGGCCGGCCCTGCTCGCCGACCTGGCGGTCACGCTCAAGAGCATCATCTCGCAGCGCCTCGTCAAGAAGCCGGACGGCAGCCGCGTGCCGGCCGTCGAGGTGATGCTTAACTCGCGTCACATCGGCGAACTGATCGAGAAAGGCGACCTCAACGGCGTCAAGGAAGCGATGGAACAGAGCATGTCGCCCGGTTCCCAAACCTTCGAACAGTCGCTGTTTGCCCTCTACAAATCCGGCACGATCTCGCTGGAAGAAGCGCTCGGCAACGCCGACTCGGCCAACAACCTGCACTGGCTGATCAACAACGCTGCCGTCGAGAAGAAGCCCGACGACAAGCCGCTGGTGGCGCCATCGGCCTCGGCAGATGCCACCGCCAGCACGGCCGAAGGCGGCGCCACCTTCTCCGAATTCACCTTGAAGATGGACTAGCGCCTCGTGGCAACCCTCGCTCTCGCCAAGAACCTCATCGCCCGCCGCTCCATCACCACGGAAGATGCCGGTTGCCTCGACCTGATTGCCGCGCGCCTTGCACCGCTTGGCTTCACCTGCGAACGCATCGACAGCACCGGCCCGACCGGTCTCGTGCGCAACCTCTGGGCGCGCTGGGGCACCGCCAAGCCCCTGATCGTCTTCGCCGGCCACACCGATGTGGTGCCGCCCGGCCCGGTCGAGAAATGGCAATCCGATCCCTTCGTGCCGACCGAGCGTGACGGCATGCTCTACGGTCGCGGCGCCGCCGACATGAAAACCTCGGTCGCGGCAGCAGTTGTTGCCGTCGAAAGACTACTGGCCAATTCGCAACCGAACGGCTCCATCGCCTTCTTGCTCACCTCGGACGAGGAAGGCGATGCCACCGACGGCACCGTCAAGGTCGTCGAAACGCTCAAGGCACGCGGCGAAACGCTCGACTGCTGCATCGTCGGCGAACCAACCTCGGTCACCCAACAAGGCGACATGATCAAGAACGGCCGCCGTGGTTCGCTCTCCGGCAAGCTGATCGTCAAGGGCATTCAAGGCCACGTTGCCTATCCCGAAAAGGTCAAGAACCCCATCCACCTCGCCGCCCCGGCCCTGGCCGAACTGGCCGCCAGCCACTGGGATGCCGGCAACGACTACTTCCCACCCACCAGCTTTCAGATTTCCAACATCCACGCCGGCACCGGCGTTACCAACGTCGCGCCGGGTACGCTCGAAGTCCTCTTCAACTTCCGCTTCTCCACCGCCAGCACGGCCGACGGCCTGCAGAACCGCGTGCATGCGATTCTCGACAAGCACGGCCTCGAATACGACCTGCACTGGACACTCGGTGGCCGCCCCTTCCTCACCACCCCTGGCCGGCTGGTCGATGCCCTGACCAATGCCATTCAGAACGAAGCCGGCATCACGCCAACACTGTCCACCAGCGGCGGCACCTCCGACGGCCGCTTTATCGCCGACATCTGCCCCGAAGTCGTCGAGTTCGGCCCAATCAATGCGACGATCCACAAGATCGACGAATGTGTGGCACTGGCCGACATCGAGCCGCTGGCGCGCATCTACGAACACACCTTCCGCAAGCTGCTGACCTGAAAAGTCGGCGCTGGCAAGACGGCATACGGCCATCAGCCGCCACTGGATTTTCTGCTCCAATCCGGCCATTCATTTCCCTGCTCTCTCCGAAGTCGGCTAATCGTGTCCCCCGGCCTGATCTGACTAACCAGATGGTCAAGGAGATGGCTGACGAAAGACACGACAGCGAAGAGTTGGTTTTGGGAAAAAATAAATCCGCTTCAGGAAAACTTTTGGCGGTTTTAGCAAAAGTAGGTTATCCAGCCCGACCTTATCATCTGGGGATGAAAGATCGATGCCACCCCGCCAACTGCTGCCGCACGATGCTTCCGGCAGCCGGTCATCTGACAGGCAGCAGCACTTCGAAACCAGCCCTTCGGGTTTTGATATTCCGTGAATCTTTCCGCCACTGATTTGCCGCCCATGCTCCGAGCCCTTGTTTTGTTGCTGGTTCTCGCATCAGGAGCAGCTCAAGCACTCGACAGCGTCACCTTGCAACTCAAGTGGCGCCACCAGTTCCAGTTTGCCGGCTACTACGCAGCCTTGGAAAAGGGCTACTACCGTGATGCCGGTCTCGACGTCAAACTGATCGAAGCGACACCAGCCACCAACGTGGTGGAGGAGGTGGTCGCAGGCCGCGCCCACTACGGTGTCGGTACCAGCGAACTCCTGCTCGCCCGCCATCAGTCGCCCGTGGTCGCTTTGGCCGTCATTTTTCAGCATTCCCCGCTGATCCTGCTGGCACGTGAAGACAAGATCGGCAACCTTCACCGACTAGCAGAACAGAAGGTGATGCTCGAAGCCCATGCCGAGGAACTCCTCGCCTATCTGCGCAAAGAAGGTCTGAGGCCGGAGTCAATGCGCATCCTGCCCCATAGCCAGAACATCAGCGATCTGATCGACGGCAACATCGCCGCCATGTCTGCCTATTCGACCACGGAGCCTTACTTCGTGCGCCGCGCCGGTTTGCGCACGATCGAGTTCTCACCACGCGCTGTCGGCATCGACTTCTACGGTGACAACCTATTTACTTCGCAGCAAGAGTTGAGTAAGCATCCGGAGCGCGTAAGAGCCTTTCGCGCAGCCTCACTGCGTGGCTGGGAATACGCAATGAAGCATCCGGACGAAATCATCGCGCTGATCCTTGCCCGCTACAACACTCAGGGTCTGGAACGCGGCATGCTGGCCTTCGAGGCCGGTCGAACCGAGCAGCTCATACAACCCCAGCTGGTCGAGGTTGGCTACATGAATCCCGGCCGCTGGCAGCATATTGCCAATACTTATGCCGAACTGGAAATGCAGCCCGCAGGCAAGCTGCCGGATGATTTTCTCTACAGTGGTGCCGCTCCACAACCCTTGCCCACCTGGCTTACACCCACCGCCATCTTCGCCGCACTTACAATCTTGGCGTTGTCATTCCTGGTCCAACGCAACATCCGTCTCAGCCGCCAGTTGAAGCTTGAAATCGCTGCAGAAGAAGATGCGAATCGCAAGTTGGCCCGGCAGCTGCAAGAGATTCAGGAGCTGCAATCTCGTCTGCAGGAACAGGCGATCCGCGATGCTTTGACAGGGCTATTCAACCGCCGCTACCTTGACGAAACCCTGCCGCGTGAACTGTCACGCGCCAAGCGCGATGGTTATCCACTGGCACTAATCATGGTGGATATCGACCACTTCAAGCAGATCAACGACACCTACGGCCATTCCGCCGGCGACGAGGTGATCCGTTCCTTGAGTACCATCCTCCGGCAGGGTGCCCGTGAAGGCGACATTGTCTGCCGCTACGGCGGCGAGGAGTTCATCATTGCGTTGCCTCGCATGAATGTCGAAGCTGCGCTCGTGCGTGCAGAAAAATGGCGTACGGAAGTTGAGGCAATTCTGGTGCGGCACGGCCATTTCGACATCCGCTTCACGATCTCGGCGGGGGCTTCAGGGTATCCGGATCATGGGACCGAGCATGAAAACCTGATTGAATGTGCCGACCTCGCGCTATATATATCCAAAAAAGACGGGCGCAATCGAGTCACCCACTTCAATCCATCGGCTGAGTCGATTTGAGCTTGATGTTGCGCCACGACGGGCCACTCTGATAGCAGCTATTGAAATCCCGAAGAATCCGATGACTGGTGTGGGCACACTGTCGTCAGTGGCCAGGCCAGATTAGCCGCCGGAAAGCAGACGCTCATTCACCTCCCGGGCACCGTCAGCGGCTTGCCATTGTCGGACGCCTTCAGCCCGAGCAGAAAAGGTACGGCGGTCTCGGCCCAGACCTCGGCGGTAGGGTACTGCCCTGCTCCATCCCCAAAACAACTCCTCAACATGTCGGTGTCGATGATGCCGGGATTCAAGGGGATCGCCGCCATGCCTTTGGGCAGATCCTGCGCCAGGGACCGCGTCAAGCCCTCGATGGCCCACTTGCTTGCACAATAAGGCGCAACGCCGGCATCGGTTTCCCGGCCCCAGCCGGAGCTGAAATTGACGATGATGCCGGACTTGCGCTTCACCATCGCTGGGACAAAATGGCGAATGACATTGGCCACTCCCTTGATATTGACGTCGATGACCTCGTCGAATTCCTTCCAGGAAACCTCCCACAGGGGTGACACCGGGTTCATCAGGGCAGCATTGTTGAGGAGCAGATCAGTCGGTCCAACTTCTTCAAGCATCTGCGCAGCCCACTTGGCAACCTGGGCATCCCGGGTGACATCGACAATCGAGAAACGATGAGGGGAACCGAGATCCTTTTGCAAGCTGGTGATCGCCTGTTTGGAACGGCCGCACCCGATGACAACATGACCGAGGGCAGCAAACTTGTGCGCCATGGCGCGACCGAGGCCACGACTGACGCCGGTGATGAGAACAATGCGGGATTTCGACATGGATTTTCCTGGTAGCTCGGCAGATATACTCAGCCGGAAGGATAAACCGACATTGAAGACCCGTTACGCCGACATCCCCACCTACGCCACCAAGGACGGATCGGAGATCCGCGAGTTGCTGCATCTCGCACACCATGGCGCCCGCAACCAGAGCCTGGCGGAGGCTGCCATTCCTCCCGGGACGCGTACCCTGCTCCATCAACATCACCGGACGGAAGAGATTTATCACATCACCTCAGGGTGTGGCCGGATGACGCTGGGGCAGGAGGTGTTCGATGTCAGTCCGGGCGACTCGATCCTGATTCCGCCGGGAACACCCCACTGCATCGAGGCTATCGGGTCTGAACCCCTCCGCATCCTGTGCTGTTGCAGCCCGGCGTATTGCCACGAAGATACGGCGTTACTCGATCCCCTGCCTCCCCTCATGCCTTCCTGACTGATGAAACCACTTCCTACCCTCGCCCGCTGGTTCCTCATTCTGGGTGCTATCAACATGGCACTGACTGTCGGACTTGGGGCTGCCGGGATGCACGGATTAAAAGCCCACCTCGCCGCCAACGATCCTGGCGGTTGGTTCCAGACGGCGCTGCACTATCACCAACTCCACGCACTTGGCCTTCTGGCCATTGGCTTGGCGATGAGTCGCATACTTCCCAATCGCTGGCTCGCCGGATCGGGACTGCTCATGCTTGTCGGCATGGTGCTGTTTAGCGGCAATCTCTATCTCCGCAGCATCGCCGGCATCCATGTCTTCCATGCCATCACGCCGATGGGCGGCGGTGCCTTCATTCTGGGGTGGCTGATGTTTGCCGTGGGTGTCTGGCGCAGCCGAATGCCCGCTTCTTCGTGACGTTTGCCGGCATCATCATGTTCATCGCCTTCAATGGTCTGTACGAACCTTCGGCTATCCAGCAACTGCCAGACGGGCGATTTCTGGTGGCAGTGTTCTTGCCACAGTTCCACCGGTAGCGTTATCGCGCACTTCCTCCGCTGCCGTAATGGAGATCGTGACACTCTCTCCGTGCCGAACGAAAATTACCTTCATACCGGCACCTCGATCGGTTCGATCAGGCCCTCATCCTTGTCCTGCGTCTTGCTCACCCGCCGACTGACCGGCCAGGCCTGCAACTCCCCATCCTTGTACGGCGCCACCATTCCGCCCACTTCCTCGGGCATACCATTCAGCCAGGATTGCCAGTTATCCGGGGCCACGATCACGGGCATCCGGTCGTGGATCGGTTCCATGACTGCGTTCGGGCCGGTGGTGATGATGCATGCGGTGCGCAGGATCTTGCCGTCTGGCGCTTTCCAGGATTCCCATAGCCCGCCCATCGCCATGGGTTCGCCGGATTGCAGGCTGATGTAGTACGGCTGTTTGATCTTGCCCTCGGCTTTCCACTCGTAAAACCCGTTGGCAGGGATCAGACATCGCCGCCGTTTGAAGGCATCACGAAACGATGGCTTCTCCGCCACGGTTTCCCCGCGTGCATTGTTGAGTTTCGCACCAATACTCGGATCTTTTGACCAGTTCGGCACCAAGCCCCAGCGCAGCAGGTGCAGGACGCGCTTGCCTTCCGGGGATTGGCGAATGACCGGGATGTCGGTGCCGGGCGGGATGTTGTAACGCGGGGCAAAGTCAGCACACTCGTCGAGACCGAAGCGGGTCACAAGTTCGGCTGGAGTGGCTTTGAGGGCGTATCGGCCGCACATGATCGACTCAGTCCGATTCCTGCCACCATGCCTCGAAGCGGGTCAGGATCGTCCGCGTTGCCGGCGACAGATTCAGAGAAGATTCAATGGCCGGTTGATCCAGAAACACCAGGCACTCAGCGTCATCGGCGGCCACGGGGGTTCCTTCGGCTGCGCAGAAATACACATGGTGCAAGTTGGTCGGCGATTCGTAGTGGAACAGGAATTGAAGCGATGTGGCGACCAGTCCAGTTTCTTCGTGGAGTTCGCGCGCGGCGGCAGCGATTGGCAACTCACCATGATCAACGCCGCCACCTGGCAACAAGACCAGACCGGATTGATCTCCCGCCAGAAGCACTCCCTGCTCCGTTCGGACAATGACTGTTGAGCGGTATCTTTTGCTGGTTACTTCCATTTCCGCATTTTACGGGGCGTTGTCACCTCGAAGGAATCAAGCTTTCCTTGTCCCAGTCGTTAATGAGGCATCTATCTTGGGCTGGTTTCCAAATGTTATTGATGATCAAACGCCACGTGCAGACTCTGATCGACAAGGGCGCCTTCACCAAGGCTATCGGCTCGGCCGCAGAATACGTTCGCCGCAACCCGACTTGCGCAACGGGCCACCAGCTCGTCGCCATGGCGGAGGAAAAAGCCGGATACACCAAGGCCGCCATCCAGACCATCTTGCACGCGATTGATCTGGCGCCTGAAGATCTCACATTTCGCGTCATGCGGGCCCGCTTGCTCGTCAAGGATCATCGCATCAAGGAGGCGATTGCAGATGTCGAAGCCATTATTGCGATGTGTAATCCGAGACGTGATGCAGAACTGCTGAATGACGCCGTTATTTGCCGCGACGAACTGCGGGAACGCCTGGCGCTCACGCCTCCACCACGCAAACATCAGCAAACGACAGGCACCTGCGCCCAATCCGTCGTGTAGCACGGCGACATCGCGGAGCATTGACGCCAGCCGTTTCAACGCCTGCTCGGCAAGGCGAATCGACTCGTCAATTTCACCGATGTTGTATTGATTGCTTTCCATGAACGGCAGGCTTGACCTGACTGTTCGATAGGGGAATGGCGTTAGGATTGTCCAACTACCTCAACTGGTTTGCCCTCGAGGGGTTCCCGCCGAGTGAGATTGGCCGGCTATCTGCTCGCGAAGGCAGCGCCGGCTACCCTCTTGCAGGCTACCGTTCCCTGCGGCCCAATGGACTCAACGATGAAAGATTCCCCGGCGATTTCAAGTTGCGAAACTGGGGGGAGGCCCGAGAACACATTCTGGGTGATGTCTGGCGACATCAGCCCTCCATCGCGGCGCGAGATGCGCACCAGAGAACCGACTTCAATTTCTCTGGGAACCTGAGTTTCCGGAAAACTTGCCTTGGCTTGCATTGTGTCGCTTTTGCCCACGATGGAAACATAAACACGGCCGGCCGGTGTAGCGTAGTGATCGAGTTCGGATACGACGATCTCCACGGTCTTGAGATCGACGGGGACGGGTGGGTGATGGTTGATCCAATGCACTCCAGTGGAAAATCCTCCGGAGATGATTTTACGGCCCTGCCATTCGCGGACATACAGGTGAGCTGAATCGCCCGTTTCGCAGGGATTTAATACTCCCGGGAAAATTGTGCTGACGGTAGATTCGTCCGTGAGGGTAAATGACACCAGCCAGGAGTTGTTGTGCTTTTCCATCTTGGTGACTGTTCCGATACAGGTGGTCACCCGGGTGTCCGACATCCTCAGCTTGTTTGGGGTGTTCGGTTGAGTGGTTGGCACATCGGGTTTGGATACCGCTCCCGCATCCATGGCCTGTGGCTTCGGCTCATTGAGCCGATAAATACTGCTCGACCCTGGCTGGCGTGAAACCTCTAGCCAGCCAGCCGCAACCAACTCTCGCAGTTCTCGCGCTAGGTTTGTGGCCGGAAGCCCGCAAGCTGCAGCGATTTCACCTTTGCTGATGGGCTTCGTGCGTCCGCTTCGTCCAGCTATGGCAGCAATCGCCGCCAGAATCAGCTTGGATCGAATCTTCAGCTTCGGATCGGCGAGTGCCGAAGCGGGTAATGAAACGGTACGACCGAAAAACCACTGAGCCTTTGCCATGCGCAATCCCTGCTGATCGTTGATAATGGGTATGGTCATTAGTGATCATAGTGTAAGCGGCCAGCCGTACCTCGTCGACAAGAGACAGGCGAGAGTGTTATGGGGTTTGGCGAAGCGGTAGCAGTGAATCGATGTTGCGGTTGAGGCAGGTCGGGAGCTTCTCCAAGGTATCGCGCAGCCAGG
>JAUXXJ010000036.1 GCA_030681195.1 Rhodocyclaceae bacterium | reverse complement strand
GTCTACGACGGCACGGGCGCTGGTCGCCGCGCCCTGGCCTGGATGCCCGGCAACCCGGGCGCCGTGGCGGCCCTGTCGCTGACCCAGGACGCACTGCGCGCCAAGAGCCGCGATCTGGTGCGGCGTAACGCCTGGGCCGCTGCCGGCATCGAAGCCTTCGTGGCGAACGCCATCGGCACGGGTATCAAGCCGCAGAGCATGGTGCAGGACCAGGCTACGCGGGAAGCCATCCACCGCCTGTGGTGGGATTGGTGCGAGCAAGCCGATGCTGCGGGCCTCACTGACTTCTACGGCCTGCAGGCCCTGGCCACGCGCGCCATGCTCGAGGGGGGTGAAGCACTGGTGCGGCTGCGCTACCGGCGCAGCGCAGATGGCTTGCCGGTGGCGCTACAGATCCAGGTGCTGGAAGCCGAGCATCTGCCGACTACCCTGAACCGGGATTTGCCCGCTACCGGATGGGTCTCTAATGTGGGCAACGTCATCCGCGCCGGCATCGAGTTCGACCGGTTGGGACGCCGGGTCGCCTACCACCTGTACCGCTCCCATCCCAATGACGGGATGCTCTCCCCGATGTCGAGCCAGGGCGGCATGGACACCGTGCGCGTGGACGCCAGCGAAGTCATGCACCTGTTCCGCCCCTTACGTCCTGGCCAGATCCGTGGCGAGCCGTGGCTCACCCGGGCGCTGGTGAAACTCAACGAGCTGGACCAGTACGATGATGCCGAACTGGTCAGGAAGAAGACCGCCGCGATGTTCGCCGGCTTCATCACCCGCCTGGCCCCAGAAGACAACCTGATGGGCGAGTCAGCAGCCGACGCCAATGGTGTGGCACTCGCTGGCATGGAACCCGGTACCTTGCAGATCCTCGAGCCGGGGGAAGACATCAAGTTCTCGGCACCGGCCGATGTCGGCAGTTCCTACGCCGAATTCATGCGCCAGCAGTTCCGCGCGGTGGCTGCCGCCATGGGCATCACCTACGAGATGCTCACCGGCGATCTCACCCAGGTGAACTACTCTTCGATTCGCGCCGGGCTACTGGAATTCCGCCGCCGCTGCGAAGCCCTGCAGCACGGCGTGATCGTGCATCAGCTGTGCCGGCCGATCTGGCGGGCCTGGATGGATCAGGCGGTGCTCGAAGGCGCCATCGACTTGCCCGGCTACCGCAAGGACCGCCGCACCTACCAGGCGGCCAAATGGATTCCGCAGGGCTGGAGCTGGGTCGATCCGCAGAAGGAATTCAATGCCATGAAGCTGGCCATCCGTGCCGGCCTCATGAGCCGCTCGGAAGCGATCTCCGGCAACGGCTATGACGCCGAAGACGTCGATCGTGAAATTGCCGCTGACAACCGGCGCGCAGATGAACTGGGCTTGGTCTTCGATTCCGATGCCCGGCACGACCAGGCACCCGTCCCCATGCCTGCGGATCCCAACAACGCGCAGACCGACGACCCGCAGTCCGCCGATCCTGTCGATGCGCTACCCCACAACCAGGACGCTCAACCATGACCTACCTTGCCTCCCGCCTGCTCGGGACGCCCCTGCTGATTCACCGCCCCAAGCTCGACGTGATCTTGTCCGTGGTCGGCCAGCGCATTGGCATGGCCGATGTGCCACCCATGCCCGCGATGGACATGACCGCTTTCCAGCGACCGGTCGCAGCTGCTGCCCCCGAGGGCATTGCCGTGATCCCGATCCACGGATCGCTGGTCAAACGCGCGCTGGGCATGGAAGCCGCCTCGGGTCTCACGTCCTACAGTGAGATCGCCACCATGCTCGAGGCGGCCATCGCCGATCCCCAGGTCGCTGGCATCCTGCTCGACATCGACTCCCCGGGTGGCGAAGCCTCGGGTAGTTTCGAATTGGCCCGGCGGGTGCGCGAAGTGGCTGCGGTGAAACCTGTCTGGGCGGTGGCCAATGACGCTGCGTACTCGGCGGCCTACGCGATCGCCGCCAGCGCACAACGCCTGTTCGTTACCGAGACCGGCGGGGTGGGCTCGATCGGTGTCATCGCCCTGCATGTCGACCAATCGGTCAAAGACGCCAATGCGGGCTACCGGTTCACCGCCATCACCGCCGGTGCGCACAAGAACGATTACTCCCCGCACGAGCCCTTGTCCGATGCGGCCAGGACGGAACTGCAAGGCGAAGTCGATCGACTCTACGCCATCTTCACCGAGCACGTGGCGGCCATGCGCGGCCTGGATGCGGGGGCAGTGCGCGCCACCGAGGCGGGACTCTACTTCGGCAGCAACGCGGTCGGCCAGGGCCTCGCCGATGGTGTCCAGACGCTGGAGACCACGCTGTCCGAATTCCATCAATTCATCAACGCCCTTAACCGTCCGTCGTCTCAGGTACGGGGCGTCCCCCGTGCTGAGGCGGCACATCCGAGAAAGGATCTGAACATGAATGAAGAAGAGAAAGTGATTGACACTATCGGTGTCGACGAAGCAGCCGCTCAGTTGGCTACTCAGTTAGCCGAACGGGTGGCCGAAGCACGCCGCGAAGTGACCCAGACAGCGCAGGCCATCGCCGAGGTTTGCATGCTCGCCGGCTGTCCCGAGCGTGCGGCCGAATTCATCGCGGCAGGCAAGACCGAAGCCGGGGTACGCCGCGTGCTCATCGATGCGCGTGCCGCACAAACCGAAGCGACGGACATCCGCTCGACCATCACCGTCGATGCCGGCACGGCGATCCCCTCGCATGCCGAGACCTCGCCCATCGTCGCTGCCGTCAAAAAACTCACTGGCACCGCCTAAGAAAGGAGCTCCCCCATGTCCATCATCCTCCAACCCAAGGACCTTGCCGACCTACTGCGCTTTGAAGCCGAGAGCCGCTATTCCCGCGAACGCGTCACCCTCATCGCCGGCCACAACCTGACGCTGGGCACCGTGGTCGCCACCGATACCGCCACCGGCAAAATCGCCCCGCTCGATCCGGCTGACACTGGCTCACTCAACCAGGCGACAGGTGTGCTGATCAACGATTGCGATGCCACCAGCGCCGACAACCCCGATGCCCTGGTGGTGGTCCGTCACGCCGTCGTCTTGCGCGATGCCCTGATCTGGCCGGAAACCATTACTGCCGAACAGAGGGCAGCGGCCATCGCGCAACTGCGCGATCTGGGCATCCTGGTGCGTGTCGCCGTCTGATTTCCCGCCCTCCCTCTGTTCTCTTTCCGTCATCCCCTCGGCCCGCCGCTCACCCCGCGGGCCGTTCCTTTTTATTGGAGCCTTTATGCAAAACCCTTTCCAGAATCCCGGGTTCTCGATGGCCAGCCTCACGGCGGCCATCAACCTCATCCCCAACCGCTACGGTCGGCTCGAAGAACTCAACCTGTTCCCCGCCAAGCCGGTGCGCACCCGCTCGGTGGTGATCGAGTCGCGCAATGGCACGCTGAACCTGCTGCCGAGCCTGCCGCTGGGCAGTGCCGCCACGCAGAACAAGCACGACAAGCGCCAACTGCACTCCTTCGTGATCCCGCATATCCCGCTGGAAGACGTGGTGTTGCCCGAAGAGGTGCAGGGCGTCCGTGCCTTCGGGTCCGAAACCGAGATGGAAACCGTGGCCCAAGTGCTGGCCCAGCATCTGGAGTCGATGCGCAACAAGCACGCCATCACCCTGGAGCACCTGCGCATGGGCGCCTTGAAGGGCGTGATACTGGATGCCGATGGCAGTGTGCTGCATGACCTCTTCGATGTCTTCAAGCTTACACCCACCACGGTGAACTTCCAGCTCAATGCCGACGGCACCAAGGTGCGCAGCAAGTGCGTCGAGGTGGTGCGCAACATCACCGAGAACCTGCGTGGCGAGTTCATGACCGGCGTGCGCTGCCTATGTTCGCCGAGCTTCTTTGCCAAGCTCACGGAGCATGCCAGCGTGATCAAGGCCTACGAGAACTACGCCCAGGGCGCCATGCTGCGCGATGATGTGCGCAATGGCTTTGCCTTTGGCGGCATCGTCTTTGAGGAGTATGTCGGCAAGGCGAGCTATCTCGATGGGGCTGGCACCAGCCAGACGCGTGACTTCATTGCCGAGGGCGAAGCCCATGTCTTCCCGCTGGGGACGGTGGACACCTTTGCCACCTACTTCGCGCCGGCCGACTTCAACGAGACGGTCAATACGCTGGGTCAGGCCATCTACGCCAAGCAGGAGCCGCGAAAGTTCGACCGGGGCACGGATCTGCACACGCAGAGCAACCCACTGCCGATGTGCCATCGTCCGGCGATGCTGGTCAAGCTGATCATGGCGTGATGGCGCAACCCTTTGTTCGCCTGCTAGTCAGCACCTTCCTGCATCTCGGTGTGCCGGGCACCTACCGGCGGGCCGACGGGGCGGAGATCACCACGCGCTTCATCACCAAAACCCCGGATGTCGTCGCGTCCTTCGGCGACACCCGGCTGGTGATGGCGACGCAGCGCTTCGATCTCCTCGCGCGGGATGTGCCGGACCCGCAGGCGGGGGATCGTTTTACCGTCAACGGGGAAGGCTGGCAGGTGGTGGGTGAGCCGTTGGCCGACCGCGACCGGCTGGTCTGGACCGTCACCGGCGCACCGGCATGAGGTTGCTCGCCGCCCTGTCCGGCGATCTGGACCAGATGCTGGCGGATGAATTACACATTGCCGAACAGGCGGTGACGCACGCCATTCGCGAAGCCACTGAGGGTCTCAAAACCGAACTGCGCAGCCAGATCACCAGCGCCGGTCTCGGCCAGCGCCTGGCCAACACCTGGCGCGGTGAGGTCTATCCCAAGGGGCAGCTGAGCATCAAGGCCGCAGGCCTGGTCTACAGCCGCGCACCCGTCATCGTCGGTGCGCATGACCAGGGCGCGACGATTCGTTCCAAAGACGGCTTCTGGCTGGCGATTCCCTTGCCGACTGCCGGTAAAGGTCCCAGGGGCAAACGCATGACCCCCGGTCTTTGGGAAAAGCTCCGCGGCCAGCGCCTGCGTTTCATCTACCGCCGGGGTCAACCCTCCCTTCTCGTCGCAGAGAACCAGCGTGCCCGCCAGGGCCAGCGCGGTGGTTTCTCCGCCGCTTCACAAAAGGCCCAGGCCTCCGGCCGAGGCTTGGTCACGGTCCCCATGTTCCTGCTCGTCCCCCAGGTCACCCTGAAAAAGAAATTCGACATCGACAGTGCCACACGCCGCTGGATCAGCACCCTGGCCCAGCGCATCGCCAACCGCTTCGATGAGGCCGAGCGGCGAGGGGTCCGATGATGAGTCAGCGTGAACAAGCGATCGGCGCACTGTTCGCGGTGCTGGGCCAGCTATCCCTTGGCACGTTAGTCAAACGCAACGCCGCCTTGCCCGAACGCATTGCGGATCACGCCATGGCGATCCTGCGCGATGGCGAGATGGGTGAGCCCGATGTGTCGCTCTCGCCACTGACTTACCACTGGCAACACCAGGTCACCATCGAACTCTTTGTGGCTGATCCGGAGGCCAGTGTGCGCGATGCACGCATGGATGGCCTGCTCACCGAGCTCGCCACCCTGATCGAGGTCGATCGAACCCTTGCCGGTGTCATCGAGTACGCCGAAATCGGCGCACCCAAATTCGACGAGCTGGCCCCCGACGGCAGCAGCGGCATCAAAGCCTGCCTGCTGCCCGTGCTCCTGCACTACAGCAGTGCCGGACCGCTTTCCTGAAATCACATCTACAAGGAGTTCTGTATGGCCCGTGCTTACGGCGCGAACGCCAGCCTCTTGGCCGCGTTCGAAACCACCTACGGCAGCACCTCCGTTGGCGACTACTGGCAGCTGCCCTTTGTGTCCACCTCGCTCGGGTCCGAGCAGGGGCTGATCGCCAACGACCTGATCGGTCTGGGACGCGATCCGAGTGCGCCGATCCGCGATGTCATCAAGGTCGAAGGCGACATGGTTGTGCCGCTGGATGTGCGCCACATTGGCCTGTGGCTCAAAGCCTTGCTGGGAGAGCCTACATCCACTGGCGTCGACGTGATGACCCACACCTTCAGCTCCGGCAAGCCGAGCTTGCCCAGCCTCACGCTGGAAACCGGCCTGCCGGACATCCCGGCCTGGTTCGTGGCTTCCGGCGTGATGGTCAACAGCTTGCAGGTGGGCTTTGCCCGCTCCGGCGCAGCCAATGCCACGGTCGGGCTGATTGCCCAAGGCGAGGTGCGGCGCACGGCCACGCTGGACGCCACCCCGAGCACCCTGGAGCTGCAGCGCTTCAACCAGTTCCAGGGCCAAATCCTGCGCGAGGGCCAAGCCCTGGGCAATGTCGTTTCGGCGCAGCTGACCTATGCCAACAACCTGGAGCGCATCGAGACCATCCGCGCCGACGGCAAGATCGACGGTGCGGATCCGACAGTGGCCAGTCTCACCGGCAACCTGGAAGTGCGCTTTGCGGACACGACGCTGATCGATGCGGCCACGAACAACACGCCGCTGGAACTGACCTTCGGCTATGCCATCGATGCCGATCACCGTCTGACTTTTATCGCGCATGAGGTCTATCTGCCCAAGCCCAAGCTGTCCATCTCCGGCCCTGGCGGCATCCAGGCCACTTTCGAATGGCAAGCCGCCAAGGCCAGCAGTGTGGCCCGCATGTTCACCGTCGAACTGGTGAACGACGTCTCTTCCTACTGATTCCCCCACTGAGGTCTCTCATGATCAAACTGAACCTTCCGCGTGAGCCGCACTGGATCACGCTGGCCGCCGGCGTCCGCCTGCAGGTCCGCCCCGCCACCACCGCACTGGTGATGGCAGCCCGTCATGCCGCCGCCAAAGTGCCCGGCACCGACACCGCTGCGGCCGGGGAGCGTACCGCCACCCTGATCACCGAACTCGCCAAGCTGGCGGTACTCGCCTGGGAAGGGGTGGCCGACGAGAAGGGCAAACCCGCTGCCGTCACCCCCGAGGGTGTCGCCGCCCTGATGGAGCACTGGCTGCTGGCCGATGCCTTCGAACGCGAATACCTCGCCGGCCTCTACGCCTTGGATGCAGAAAAAAACGTCTGAAGGCCCGCACCGCATGGCACTTCGGTGGCGGGCCGAGCTATTGCAGTGCCTGCCTTCAAAGCTGTCCTGTGCCCTGCCCCGAATGCCCCTACACCATGAATGCGCCCGAGAGCCTCGAAGGCTGGCAAGCGGCCAGTGCGATTGAAGTTTGTGCCAGCCAGTTGCGCATGGCGCAGGGCAGGGTGGTGGGGCTGGATCTCAATGCCTGGCTGCTGGCCTGCGAGAGCACCGGGCTGGACAAGGCGACGGCGCTGGATCTGTTTCCGGCGGTCGAGGCGGGCCTGATGAGCACCCTTCAAAACGACGACTGATTCTCCTTCCTGAACCGAGTGTTTCTTCCCCATGGCTGAACGCAAGCTCTCCATCCGCCTGTCCGTAGTCGACGGTGGCAAGGTCAAGGCCGAACTGGCCGAGATCGGTGAGAAAGGGGAGCGCTCGCTCAAAAAAATTGAAGCAGCGGCCAAACCCGCCGGCTCGGGCCTGCAGTTCCTTTCCAGCGCAGCCAACGACGCCAAGTTCCAGTTGCAG
>JAUXXJ010000007.1 GCA_030681195.1 Rhodocyclaceae bacterium | reverse complement strand
AGCGGCCCAGGCGTTACGCCGCACCAGATCGCGGCTCTTGGCGCGCAGTGCGTCCTGGGTCAGCGACAGGGCCGCCACGGCGCCCGGGTTGCCGGGCATCCAGGCCAGGGCGCGGCGACCAGCGCCCGTGCCGTCGTAGACCGGGGTGCCGCCGAACATGCGGCGACGGAGATTCTTAAGGAAACGCGGAACAACCGCCTCGAAGGCGATCTGATTCTGCACGCTCATTAAATTTCTGACTAAAACCGCTTCGAAACTCTGTTTCTGGGCGGTTTTCTCCCGTGCACCGCTGTTCCGGTGCTCGTTTTGCCCATTTCGGGCGCACCTCTCCTGCTACGTGCATAACTTATCCCTGACCAGGTACAGATTGCCCAGCGCAAAGAGCATGGTCAGTTGGTTGTGATTCTTAGCCAGACCCCTGTAGCGCGTCTTCTTGTGCTTGAAGATGTTTTTGACAACGTGGAATGGGTGCTCGACGCGCGCCCGGATGCTGGCCTTGATCTTCTCGGCTGCAAGAACCATGGTCTTCTGCCAGCCATCGGCCATCTTGCGGATCGGGGCACGACGTCTGGCAATCCGAAACACAACCGGATGACCGATGGCCTCAAGCTTCGCTTTCATCTCGGCACGCTTCTCCACGCCGACATACCCAGCATCAGCCCCAACGCGTTCTTCCTGCCCATGTAGCAGTCCTGCGGTCTGGCTGATGTCGGAAACGTTGGCTGCCGTGCTGATGACGGTATGCACCAACCCGGATTCCTCGTCGGCACCGATGTGGGCTTTCATGCCGTGGTACCACTGATTACCCTTTTTGGTCTGGTGCATCTCCGGATCCCGTGCATGGTCCTTGTTCTTGGTGCTGGGCGGTGCAGCAATCAAGGTGGCGTCGACCAGGGTGCCCTTGCTCATCAGCAGCCCTTTCTCGCGCAGCAGGGCGTTGATTTCGGTCAGCAGCGCCTGGGGCAGTGCATGCTTCTCCAACAGGTGACGAAAGTTCTCGAGTGTCGTGGCATCCGGCACGCTTTCAATGCCCAGGTCGATACCGCAGAAGCGGCGCAAGGCCTGGCTGTCGTAGAGCGCGTCTTCCACTGCTTCATCGGCCAGACCGTACCACTGCTGCACGAAGTACATGCGCAGCATGCGTTCCAGTCCGATTGGCGGACGACCGCGCTGCCCTTTTGGATAGAAGGGCTCGATGACGGCTTTCAGGCGCGCCCATGGCACGACGCTCTCCATCTTGGCCAGAAATACATCTCGCCGGGTCTGCTTCTTCTTGGCGCCGTATTCCATCTCGCTGAAGCTGATCTGTTTGCGCTCACCCATAATGTTCCTCACACGCTTCACATCAATACCCATATTATACCATTGGCATGTGTTGTGCGGGGTTATTTCCGCGTTTCCCAAGGTGCCGGTGACCAAGGTTGCCTTGTTCTATCCGGGCCAATCCTCCTACCAGTGGCTGCGCAGCGAAGCACACAAGGGCGCTAACAAGGAGACAACGCGTGGCGATGCCTGCACCTCGTGCCACGACGACGAAACCGAAGAGGCCACGCAGGGCGCCAAGATACTCAGCGGCAAACATCCGCTTGAGCCGCATGCCGACAAGCTCAAGGGCAAGAGCGGCCATATCGACATGACTGTGCAGGCGGCCTACGATGACAAGAACGCCTACCTGCGCTTCCAGTACAAGACCGACAACAAGAGCCATCCGGGCAACGACTATCCCGCCTACCGCTTCGATGGCAAGGAATGGAAGTCCTACGGCCATATGCGTCTGAACAAGAATGTGCTGGCCGGCAAGACGCCCGTGATCTATGAAAACCGCCTCAACATCATGCTTGACGACGGCAAGGTGCCTGGCTTCGCCAATCAGGGTTGCTGGCTGACATGTCACGATGGCGAGCGCGACATGCAGAAGGAGCCCACGCGAGAAGAGGTTCAGGCCAACGCACTGATGGCCGCCATCAAGAAAAACGATGTGCGCAAGTACCTGCCCGCCACGCGCACCGATTCGATGGACTGGAAAACCGGCAAGCCACTTGATGAGATTGCCAAGCTCAAGGCCAGCGGCGAATTTCTCGATCTGATGCAGTGGCGCGCCCACCGCAGCGACAAGGTGGGGGGTGCCGATGATGGCTTTGTGCTCGAGTATCGTAACTTCGACAAGGGCGCGAACCACTTCGCTTCCAACATGGACAGCAAGACCAAGCAGCCGAAGTTCATGTTCGATCCGGCCAAGTTTGGTGGCAAGGCTTATGCGGCTGGCGATGTGGGCGGCAAGAAGGAGCTGATCCTGATCAAGGGCGTGAATGCCGTGCCGTTCGATCCGAATGCCAGTTGGAAAGAGGGCGACATCCTCCCGCAGTATGTGCTGAGTGGTGAAGATGCAAAGGGCTCGGCCGCTGACAACAAGGCCCTCAGCCGCTGGAACAACGGTGTCCAGACGGTCGTCTTTGTCCGCCCGCTCAACCTGACGAACGATGACGACAAAACCCTCAAGCCGGGCGGCGTCTATAACGTCGGTTTCGCCATCCATGACGACAACATGACCGGCCGTGGCCACCATGTGTCTTACAACAAGACACTGGGCATCGGCGTCAAGGCCGATATCCAGGCCGTCAAGCTGAACTGATGATGCTTTCCGCCTGACAGAGATACGTCGGGCGGTTTCGTTTATATGCGGCGCTCAGCAATGATCGCCGCATTTTTCCTGAAGGAGTCGTGAAAATGATCCACCGTTTCGTACTAACGTCGATTGCCTCTATTGGTTTGCTGCTATCCGCCCCTGCATTTGCCCAGGAAGTGGACGTAGATGCCGCCAAGCTGTTGTTCAAGCAGAACGAATGCGGCAAGTGCCACAACCCCGAGAAGAACAAGAAAGGCCCGTCGCTGAAGAAGACCGCCAAGGAATACAAAGGCAAGGCCAACGCCGAGCAGGAAATCATGAAGCACCTGACCACGGCGAAGAAG
>JAUXXJ010000006.1 GCA_030681195.1 Rhodocyclaceae bacterium | reverse complement strand
TCTGCTTCTTCTTGGCGCCGTATTCCATCTCGCTGAAGCTGATCTGTTTGCGCTCACCCATAATGTTCCTCACACGCTTCACATCAATACCCATATTATACCATTGGCATGTGTTGTGCGGGGTTATTTCCGCGTTTCCCTAGCGTTGCTTCACTGATCTGCCAGCGCTTGGCCAACTCGGTTTGCGTCATGCATCGTCCGTCCATGTTGAGAATCCTTTTGCAGGGGGTGACAGGAGTACGATGAAGGCTCTGTTTGCGGGGAAAGGCAAGCGGGCTGTCGCGCTCCAGTTGCCGTGCCGGTAGGCTGTAGGTTGCAAGCTAGACCTATATGGATATAATTCAGCAATGATCGATCGCCTCAAACCACTGCAATGGGTGGGTTCTTCGAAGAAAGACCTGCTCGTGATGCCTGATAAGGTCGTCGATGTGTTTGGTTTCGCACTGCATCTTGCCCAAGCGGGGAAGAAGCACGATCAGGCAAAGCCGCTGAAAGGATTTGGTGGAACGGGGGTGTTGGAAGTGGTGGAAGACCATTTGGGCGACACATATCGGGCGGTCTACACGGTGAAAATTGCTGAGGTAGTTTATGTGCTGCACTGCTTCCAGAAGAAATCCAAGCATGGCATCGAAACGCCGAAGCGTGACATGGATCTCATCAGGGAACGGCTCAAGATTGCGTTGGCGCATGCCAAAGGAGAGTGAAATGGATGTGATCGAAAAAGGCTCGGGAAATGTCTACGAGGATCTTGGCTTACCAAACGCTGGAGAGATGCAAGTCAAAGCCACCCTAGCAGCCAAGATCGGTGAAATCATCAAGCATCGCCATCTCACGCAAGTGCAGGCTTCCGAAATTCTGGGTATGCCCCAGCCTAAGCTCTCCGGAATGTTGCGTGGTCAGTTTCGTGGTATCAGCGAAGCCAAGATGCTCGAATGCTTGAACCGGCTGGGACGCGACGTAGAGATCGTGATTCGCAAACCCTCTCGCTCGCGGGCTGAGGGTTTTACCCGGGTGGTATTCGCCTGATTCGGAAATTTGGCAGCCCGCGCTGGCGGCATTACACTGAGTTTGGCCGTCTGCTAACGCCGAGCTGTATATCCCCCCATCGCATGATGCTGCTCCACCTGTAAGCGTGCGTGCGAGTGGATCGGGAAATCTGGCCAATCATCCGAATCTTTCCCCACTGCCCCACTGGATTGGAAGGTATCGAATTGACCTGCGCCGGCTGGGTTGGCATAATCTGCCAATAGATTTAGAGGGGGGTTAGTATGCCCACGCGGAATGTTGTGCTCACCGATCATCAGGCTTCATTAGTCGAGCAACTGGTCACTAGCGGCCGTTATCAAAACGCCAGTGAAGTTCTACGCGAGGGACTTCGTCTTGTTGAGCAACGCGAGGCGGAAGATGCTTACCGTCTTGATGCGCTTCGGTCCGCTGTGCAAATAGGCATCACGGACATCGAAGCTGGTCGATTCAAGACCTTTGACTCAAAGGAAACACTGCGGGCGCACCTTAAGTCCATCACGGCTAAAGCGATCGCAGCGGTATGAGTCAAGTTTGGCAGGTTCGGCTGGCGAACCAAGCCGAACTGGATTTGCTCGATATCGACACCTGGACCGCCGAGAATTTTGGCGCTCGACAGGCCGAGTACTACGTCGAGACCCTGACGCTGGCAATTGCAGCTTTGCATGATGGTCCGGAAATTCTTGGGGCCAAAGAGTGGGACGACATCGGACCAGACATTCGCACCTTACATGTCGCGCGCAATGGCAGAAAAGGTCGCCACTTTGTGGTCTTCAAAGAAGTGACGGGGCAGATCATTGATGTCCTGCGATTGCTACATGACAGCATGGATCTGGCCAGGCATGTGTCAGGGGCCAAAGATCAAACGCATTGAAGCTGATCATTCCAACGTTAAATCGTGTTCCGGAGGATGCGTCGGAGACGTGGACAATCACCCGAATCTTTCCTGAAAACCTCGGCACAAAACCTCGGCGACAAACCCCGGCACAGCACTTGACGTGGTAAGGAATAATCCTTACCATTGAGTCAGATAAAGGAGAGCTGCAATGCCGACTATTCATGAAGTAGCCACCATCACCGCGAAAGGCCAGATTACGCTACCGAAGCCCATCCGTCAGGCGCTTGGCGTGGACTGCGGCGGCAAGGTGGCGTTTGACCTGCTCGGCTCACAAGTTGTCGTGACCCGAGCCGAGGACGCTAGACATGAAGATCCGGCGATCGGCAGTTTTTTGGAATTGCTGGAGGCAGACATCCGAAACGGTCGTCACCTGTCGAGTCTGCCAGACGATCTCGTGCAATCCATGTTGGCAACGCTACCTAAATCCGTTGACCTTACCGCAGACATTGAAGGCGAAGTTGCGCTGTGATTCAGCGTAACGGGTGGAACCTGCTCTTTCACGAATGTTTGGTTGAGCAGCTACAAAAACTGCATGCCGCTACTGAACGGGCAAAAAAGCAAGATCCGCAGGGTTCAGAGTCCAACGCCAACGTCAGGTTGTTTGCCGCGTTGTCGAAATTGATTTTTGAGACCGTACCCGGTGATCCGAACCGCGAAGAATATCGCCAGGGCAATACGATGGGTGCCGCATTTCGGCACTGGCGGCGCGCAAAGATAGGTCGTCGATTTCGACTGTTTTTTCGGTTTGACTCGAAAACCCGGATCATCATTTTCGCCTGGGTCAATGACGAAAACACCCTGCGTGCTTCCGGCAGCAAAAGCGATCCCTATGTCGTATTTCAGCGCATGCTGGAACGCGGGCACCCACCGAATGACTGGGGCGGGCTCTTGTCGGCGAGCCTTTCTGACTGGAAGTAGAGAGGTGCACGTGGCCCTGAGCATGCGCCATGCGCGAAACCGTGTCTTTCTCCATCTCCTGCGTCACTCAAAGAACTGCAGGAATTGGTTGCACTAGCGGTTCAATTAGCGAGTGATGGGCTGTGCCCTGAAATGCAGAAGTTGCAGGCCAAAGGCATTGTGGTAGCCCACGCCGATGTGGTGTGGCAGGCATTACGGATGTTCCGGCAGGGCAAGGCCGATTTCGCCGACTGTCTGATCAAATGTTTTGCTGATGAAGCCGCGTGCGCACGGGTGATGACGTTCGATCGCGATGCGGTGAAATATTGTGGTATGCAGTTGCTGGGGTAGCCACGAAGTCCGCAAATTCTTAAGCCCAAGCGGAGGCAGTGTCACTGCTCATGGTCTCTATTTGCGGGTGGCCGTAAAAGCAGCGGCAGCAATCCGGACCATGCTCGGGTGCAAGGTACCCAATTTGGGGATCTGCCCGTGCGGAGCATGGGGCGGTACCGAGAAATAGTCGTCGTTGTATGGAAGCTCGAGCATCTTGCTCAAGTCAAACTTGGTGTCGTAGCTAAGGCCTGCACTGGCATAAGCGGCAGGATGATCGCCCTTGGTGATCCGAAATTCGCCGCTGTAGAGACGATCGGTCTTTTGACTCGTTCCGTAGGCTACGCTCACGAAGATCCTGCCCTCGTCGTCTTCCTTGGTCGAAGTGATGAGGCCCGGGCGTGGTTTGGGTTTTGGGTGGACGTTGTCAGGAAAGTGGCACCAGGCGATATCGCCTGCCGTTGGCTCTGGCCACCAACGCATCAGACGCCTTCCATTTCAAAGAGACTGCTGCGGACAGTTCCGCCCTTCGCCTTTGGCGCCGACTTTTTGATTTGGCTGAGTTGGGATTTGGTGAGCCCCCCCTCATCGGCCTCGTATTGAGGCAGCACCTTGGTAGCTAGCTCATGCAAGGCGAGGTGAATAACCTGGGTTTCATCCACGCCCAGCACTTCAGCCAAGCGCTTCGCGGTGGTTCGTGTCACGCCTGTCGCGCTGTCCTGTGGACGGTAGCGAAAGGGAATTTGAGCAGTGGCGGCAGTCATGCTTGTTCCTCCTAACAGATATCTAAAAGATATCCAATAGACACGTGTCTGTCAAGCGTGTGTGTCCCTGGAACATCGACTTGTGTTCGGCCACCTGATTGGCCAGCACATGGTCTTCTGCCGCCTGCTCCAGCAGAGGGGACTTCGCAAATGCCGCAATGTCGTACCAATGACGGGAATACCGCTCGCCGCGCAAGCGACCTTGTGCGCAGTACACATGCGCAGCCGTGGCCTTCTCCCAGAAGGTTCGCTCGGCCTTCATCACCCTTGGGGCGGCGATCGGAAACGCCACCTCGTTGATCACGTCGGCCATGTCACAACTGATTGACCGGGTTTGATGCGGCTCGCCTGTGGCACGGGCGCCAAATTCCAGTAGCACACTGGCAGCCGCGTAACCGGTGCCTGTCTTGAGGACCGGATAGGTCAACAGCAATTTGTCTTTAGCTTCGCCGCCGATGACCAACTGAGCGTCGATTCCGGCCGTCTGCAGCGCATCGTGCAATATCGGAACAACAGTTTCGGTGATCCATTGCGGCAATCGCGCCCGAACGGCTGTGCTGATCTTTTTTTCTTGGCTCGTCGTCAACGGGATGGGGTTGCCTTCGCGCAGCAGATCGGGGACAAGAGCGCGAATGTCATAGGTGAGATCGATATCTTCGGAAAACCGTTCAATCAGCTTGTAGGCCTTCGACAGCGATGTGCCACCCTTGAAGGTCAGAGTGTCGCCCAGCGTGGATTGATAGACGGCATCCAAGGTCCACACAACCCAGATGTCTTTCTCCAGCAGGTGAGCTGGCCTGCCCAGCGCGCTGGCAGCGACCTCAAGGGCTTCACACTGGTCGTTTCGGCCAAGTTTGAACCAAGACTCAGCCATGTTCGGTCACTTCGCTGACGGCTTGAGCCATCCATCCTGGCAAGGTTGCGCGTGCAGCCCGCATGGCTTGCCATTCCTCGGTCGAGAGCCGATTGGACAAGAATTTCAACGCTGTACCTGCTTGTTCGGGACCAAGCCAGGACAGAGCTCGAATGACCCGGCCAGCAGGGCGTTTACCCAACGCCAGCTGCCAACGGTTACCGTGTTTGAGTTCGATCTGTCGTTTGCCCAACTGCAGGTTGCGCGTCGGACCTGAGGTCAAGAACACCTCTCGGGTGGGCACCTGGGTGGTCAAGCCCAGTGCGTTCGCCTCGGCAGCGCCATGGCTGACAACCAGTTCGCCACTGGTCGATTCAATGGCTTCAATGATGGCCTCTGTCGATGGGGGGCGTACGCCAAATCGTCCATTGACCGGACGTGTGTAGGCCCCGCGCCCAACGCGCAGGAGGTGTCCCTCACGGGCCAACCGGGAGAACGTTTGATCCACCGCCGCACGGCTGGCTAGGTGCAAAAACTCCTTGGGCGAGAGCAAGCCTCCCTCAGGCAGGGCCTCGGCGGCAGACAGGATGGACTCGTTCAACGTGCTCATGGGATCACTCCAGATGTCAGAAGTTTATATCTATATCTGACAACACGCAAGATATGCCACACCGCTCTGGGGATGGGCGGGTGCACACGCTGCAGGTTTGTGGACTGTTTCTGCGGACTCTGCGGACCGGTTTGTGGAATCTCGATTGATGCAATGCCAGCACTGGTTAGCGCTGCTCTCAAGTGGCCAGAAACCAGGGCTCATCAATCATCAAGGAGATTCACGTGCAAGCGTCCGAAACCGTTACACACATCTCACAGAGTCAGCTGGCAGATCGTTGGCAACTCAGTGAGGCCACCCTGGAGCGGTGGCGTTCCGAGGGCCTTTGGACCGACCGTGCCGACGACTCCGGTGGCGACATCTTCGATCTGATCGGCGGCCACTTCGGCATCGACGTCCATGCGGACTTCGCGGCGGTGCTTATCCCTTGGCACGGTAGTCAAACGCAACGCCGCCTTGCCCGAACGCATTGCGGACCACGCCATGGCCATCTTGCGCGATGGCGAAATGGGTGAGCCCGAGGTGTCGCTCTCGCCACTGACTTACCACTGGCAACACCAGGTCACCATCGAACTCTTTGTGGCTGATCCGGAGGCCAGCGTGCGCGATGCACGCATGGATGGCCTGCTCGCCGAACTCGCTGCCCTGATCGAAGCCGACCGGACGCTCGCCGGTGTCCTCGAGTACGCCGAAATCGGTCCCCCCAAGTTTGACGAGCTGGCGCCCGACGGCAGCACCGGCATCAAGGCGTGCTTGCTGCCCGTGGTCCTGCACTACAGCAGTGCCGGACCGCTTTCCTGAAATCACATCCAAAAGGAGTTCTGTATGGCCCGTGCCTACGGCGCGAACGCCAGCCTCTTGGCCGCGTTCGAAACCATCTATGGCAGTACCCCGGTAGGCGACTACTGGCAACTGCCCTTTGTGTCCACCTCGCTCGGCTCCGAGCAGGGGCTGATCGCCAATGACCTGATCGGCCTAGGGCGCGACCCGAGTGCGCCGATTCGCGATGTGATCAAGGTCGAAGGCGACATGGTCGTGCCGCTGGATGTGCGTCACATCGGCCTGTGGCTCAAGGCCCTGCTGGGTGAGCCGGTATCGGCTGGCACGGGCGTGGTGACCCACACCTTTGCTTCAGGCAAGCCGAACCTGCCCAGCCTGACGCTGGAAACCGGCCTGCCCGATATTCCGGCCTGGTTCGTGGCTTCCGGCGTGATGGTCAACAGCCTGCAGGTCGGCTTTGCCCGCTCCGGCGCAGCCAATGCCACGGTCGGGCTGATCGCCCAAGGCGAGGTGCGGCGCACGGCCACGCTGGACGCCACCCCGAGCACCCTGGAATTGCAGCGCTTCAACCAGTTCCAGGGCCAAATCCTGCGTGAGGGCCAGGCCTTGGGCAACGTGGTCTCGGCGCAGTTCACGTACTCCAACAATCTGGAGCGCATCGAGACCATCCGCTCAGACGGCAAGATCGACGGTGCGGATCCGACAGTGGCCAGTCTCACCGGCAACCTGGAAGTGCGCTTTGCGGACACGACGCTGATCGATGCGGCCACCAATAACACGCCGCTGGAACTGACCTTCGGCTACGCCATCGATGCCGATCACCGTCTGACCTTCATCGCGCATGAGGTCTATCTGCCCAAGCCCAAGCTGTCCATCTCCGGACCGGGCGGCATCCAGGCCACCTTCGAGTGGCAGGCCGCCAAGGCCAGCAGTGTGGCCCGCATGTTCACCGTCGAACTGGTCAATGACGTGACCACGTACTGATCACCCATTAAGGACAACCCCCATGATCAAACTGAATCTCCCGCGCGAGCCGCACTGGATCACGCTGGCCGCCGGCGTGCGCCTGCAGGTGCGTCCCGCCACCACCGCACTGGTGATGGCCGCCCGCCATGCCGCCGCCAAAGTGGCCGGTACCGACACCGCTGCTGCAGGACAACGTACCGCCACCCTGATCACTGAACTCGCCAAGCTGGCGGTACTCGCCTGGGAAGGGGTGGCCGACGAGAAGGGCAAACCCGCTGCCGTCACGCCCGAGGGTGTCGCCGCCCTGATGGAGCACTGGCTGCTGGCCGATGCCTTCGAACGCGAATACCTGGCCGGCCTCTACGCCCTCGATTCAGAAAAAAACGTCTGAGGGCCCGCACCGCGTGGCACTTCGGTGGCGGGCCGAGCTATTGCAGCGCCTGCCTTCAAAGCTGTCCTGTGCCCTGTCCCGAGTGCCCCTACACCATGAATGCGCCCGAGAGCCTCGAAGGCTGGCAAGCGGCCAGTGCCATTGAAGTTTGTGCCAGCCAGTTGCGCATGGCGCAGGGCAGGGTGGTGGGGCTGGATCTGAATGCCTGGCTGCTGGCCTGCGAGAGCACGGGGCTGGACAAGGCTACGGCGCTGGATCTGTTTCCGGCGGTTGAGGCGGGCCTGATGTCAGCGATTGTGACCGACGATTCGTAGCCCGGATGCCGTCTCACTTCATCTGTCGGGCTACGGTACAAAGAAGCCCTGGGAGGCTACTCGAAGAGCGGTGCGATCTTGGCCAGTACTTCGTCCATGATGGCCTCTGGCACGCTCTCCAGCTTCCGGGCGTGGCGCGACGGTAGGTCGAGCGCGCGCGGCTGGTCGCAGCGGACAACGCCCGATGTGGACGTGCCGGCCCCCATCAGGGACACGGCAAAGCCCGCCGTACGGGCGAAGTTGCCGCCGCTGGTAATCGGCAACACGATCGGGGTCTTGGTGAGCCGGTTGAATTCGCTGGGCGAGACAACGAGAACCGGCCGTGTTCCTTGCTGTTCTCGGCCGGAGGTCGGATCCAGCGAGACCAGATAGATGTCCCCCCGCTCCATTACAGCAACTCGTTACCGACGGGCTTGCTATCGAGCCAGGCACGATCCTCGACGCTGGTCTCGGCCGATGCATCGCACTGAGCGAGCAGTTCCGCGAGCGAATAACGCACCCGTACCTTCGGCTTGACGACGAGACACCCGTGATCGACAGCGAGGCCAACGGTTGCACCGGCCTGCAGGTGGAGCTGATCGAGGAATGCCGGCGGCACCGCCAACATGACGGAGCCGCCGACCTTGCGGAGATTGGTGGTGTGCATGATGCGCCTCATGAAATGAATTATACGGAAATATAACATGCTTTCTATTGCAAAGCGTCGGCCAAATGCCGTGTCGCCGACCTCAATACGAATGATCTGATCAGAACCCGCCATGGCCGAACGCAAGCTCTCCATCCGCCTGTCCGTGGTCGACGGCGGCAAGGTCAAGGCCGAACTGGCCGAGATCGGTGAGAAAGGGGAGCGCTCGCTCAAAAAAATTGAAGCAGCGGCCAAACCCGCCGGCTCGGGCCTGCAGTTCCTTTCCAGCGCAGCCAACGACGCCAAGTTCCAGTTGCAG
>JAUXXJ010000005.1 GCA_030681195.1 Rhodocyclaceae bacterium | reverse complement strand
GTCTGCTTCTTCTTGGCGCCGTATTCCATCTCGCTGAAGCTGATCTGTTTGCGCTCACCCATAATGTTCCTCACACGCTTCACATCAATACCCATATTATACCATTGGCATGTGTTGTGCGGGGTTATTTCCGCGTTTCCTAAGTGGTTTCCTCTCTAGTCGATCAACAGACACCATGGTAGCGGATCGCGTGAACTTACCCCCCTGTACGGTTTCTTAAATGGGTTTCCAATACCTGAGTAATTAAACGAAAATGATGATTCGCACACAAACTCTTAGCCCGCAGGAAGCAAAAGCCATGGAATTAAAGCTTCTTACAGATGGATATCGTAAATCTTCGGCAGTATCGGATAAGGGTTTGCAACCACGTGAATACCGGACTGCTGCAAGCTCTAGCGACCATTCCTCATTTGGTGGGGAACCTATGGTGATAGTCTCGTGGCGTGTAGAGTAGCTTGCCAATTGCCTGCCAATGTTCAGCTTCAGTCCTGATTAGTTCGCCGTATCTTTTCCAGTGCATCCCTTTGGGTTTGACCGGAGGTGATTCGATCAGATTATTGCCGCCACCCAAGCGGTGCCGAATTCGGCGCATCCGACGCAGTAGCCGGTCATAGGGTTGCTCAAACGGGGAACCGTAAACGAGGTGGGTGCAGTGCCGGCAGCGAAATCCCTCCGGTGTCGTATGCAGCACCGCAACCCGCCTGCCACAGCCCAGTTTTGTGCACTGGAACCAAGCACGTCGGCCGCCAAAAGCAGTTGCCGTGTAGGACAGGTCAAGAATTTCCTCTGGCATATCTGACTCGAAATGGACGATATGTAGGCGCTCGGCGTCGAGCATTGTCACCATCGCCTTGCCGGGCAGCGCCCCTTGATGGCTTGAGTGCCATTTTATCGTCAGACATTCACCCGGCTGCCGCAAGCCGGCGCGAGTGAGGCTGCGGATATCAACGCTGCACCTCGATCCGATCACCTCGCGTTTCGCGCCCATGTTTCCCTCGAAAACGATCCCGACATCGAAATCATATGGGATTTTTCCGGAAACTGGCCTGAATTTACGCGCTCGATAGACTATCCCCCGGTGGAGGAAATGACCGGGGGTACTTCGTTTCTTTGCGCGGTATGGCGGAATGGGTCCCATCTGCACTGGTCAGCGGAAAGTGTTTTCACTTGCCTGTTGGACCGCTCCGTCACGGCGCTTGCTGGCTGCGCACGCAAGCCCCGCGCCGTCGCTGCCGTGTCGCATCCTGAACCACGCCAGCGCGCATGAAGCCGCGCACTGGCTCAGTGCCCACGATCACCGCCGCACCTCCTGCCCCGCCGCCGCTGCGCCACTGCTCCGGCCAGCGGTAAGTCTGCTCGCCGGCTTGCGGCTTGCAGGCGGCTACCGTGTCGTGTGCTCCACCACGCCAGAGGCTGCGCCACTGGCTTTGCCTCTCCTGCTACCGCCGTCCCGCCAGCGCCGACTTTTGGTCTTGGCTGGCCTTATCGCACGCTGCCCGCCGTCTGCGCCGCCAGCTGCGCTCGCGGCTCCGTCGGCTACCGCAACCCCGGCTTGCTCGCTGTGCTCGATTGCACCCTGGCCGGCCGGGGGTAAATTCGCCGCTGCGCGTCGAGCTTTAACATAACAGCGCATTACCCAAAGTCGGCCAGTCGCTGCGCAGGGCTTCGCTTGGTGGCCGACCGCTGCGCGCCCTACGGGTTCGGGTAATGGTCTGTTATGTCTTGCGCCCCCGGCCGTCCCAAGATCGTTATACGGCGCTGCGCGGTGGTTTATTCAGCGCTTCGCGTTTTGTGGTGTTGATCCCCGCCCGCCCTGCGGTCGGCCTGCGGCGGCTCGCGCTGCGCTGCTCGTTCCGCCTCGGCCGCCACGCTCCCGTCCGCCCCAGAGGGGCTCCCAGCAAAGCAAGACATGAAAAGTCGGCGCTGGCGAGACGGCGCTAGACGGGCTATCAGTTTGGTGGTTTTGCTAGCCCGGTGCTAGCCAGGCACAAATGATAAGGGGCTAGCTTTCGCTAACCCCTTGATTTTGTGGCGCGCCCGGAGCGATTCGAACGCCCGACCCCTTGGTTCGTAGCCAAGTACTCTATCCAGCTGAGCTACGGGCGCGCATAAACAAGGCGCGCACTATAGCGGAAACGTGCGGCGGCGTAAAGTATGTTTTCGTTTATTTTGATAACAGGCACTTCCCCCATTCATTTCTCGCCTTGCTGCCACTGACTGACAAGGCAAGCTTGCACCCCACCATGAAACAGAATTACGACGAATCCAGTTTCCGCGTCCTCAAGGGACTCGAACCCGTGCGCGAGCGACCGGGCATGTACACCCGCACCGACTCGCCGGCCCACATCATCCAGGAAGTCATCGACAACGCCGCCGACGAGGCCTTGGGTGGTTTTGCCAAGAACATCCACGTGCTTGTCGCTAAGGATGGCGCCGTCACGATCACCGACGACGGCCGCGGCATTCCCGTCGGTCTGCATCCCGAGGAGAAGATTCCTGTCGTCGTGCTCGCCTTCACGCGCCTGCACGCTGGTGGCAAGTTCGACAAGAAATCCGGCAACACGGCCTACGCCTTCTCCGGCGGCCTGCACGGCGTCGGCGTCGCGGTGACCAATGCGCTCTCGCTCTCGGTCGAGGTCGAAGTCCGACGCGAAGGAAAAGTTCATGCCGTGAGCTTCAGCGAGGGCGGAGAGAAAATATCGGCGCTGGCAGTACGGGGTGAATGCGGCCGGCAGACCGGCACAAGGGTGCGTGTCGTACCCGATCCCAAGTATTTCGATGCACCGAAGGCGCCGCAGGCTGAACTGGAACGTCTGTTACGTTCAAAGGCCGTGCTGCTGCCCGGCGTGAAGGTCGCACTGGCGATCGAACAGGCCGATGGCAAGTTGCTGGAGAAGACTTGGCGTTACCCGGATGGTCTGTCTGGCTATCTGAAGGAAATCGCTGGCGAAGAGCTGGCGGTCGCCCCACTCTTCGCCGCCGAGAACTACGCCGGTGCCGATCACGAAAGTTTTGCCCCAGGCGAAGGCGCCGCCTGGGCCTTCGGTTGGTGGTCCGAAGCCGCGCCCTGCGAGTCCTATGTCAACCTGATCCCGACGGTAGCCGGCGGCACCCATGAATCCGGTCTGCGCACCGGTGTATTCGACGCAATCAAGGTTTTCATCGAACACCACGCGCTCCTGCCGCGCGGCGTGAAGCTGCAGCAGGAGGACATCTGCGGCAAGATGGGCTTCGTGCTCTCGGCGCGCATCCTCGACCCGCAGTTCCAGGGCCAAGTGAAGGAAAAACTCAACTCGCGCGAAGCGGTCAAGCTCGTCGCCGGTATGGTGCGCGACCCCTTTGAAATCTGGCTCAACCAGCATGTGGAGGCCGGCAAGGCCATCGCCGAACTGGCGATCAAGCAGGCGCTAGCCCGCCAAAAGAACGCACAGAAAGTCGAGAAGAGAAAGCAGTCCGGCGTCGCCGTGCTGCCAGGTAAGCTCTCCGACTGCGAATCCACCGACATTTCAGAAAACGAGCTGTTCCTCGTCGAAGGCGACTCCGCCGGCGGCTCAGCCAAGATGGCCAGGAACCGCGAGACGCAGGCGATCCTGCCGCTGCGCGGCAAGGTGCAGAACTCGTGGGAGATCGAGGCCAACCGCCTGTTCGCCAACAACGAGATTCACGACATCGCCGTCGCCTTGGGCATCGAGCCGCATGCTGCCACGGACAACCCGGACCTTTCTAACCTCCGCTATGGCAAGCTGGTCATCATGTCCGACGCCGACGTCGATGGCGCACATATCCAGACGCTGTTGCTCACCCTCTTCTACCGCCACTTCCCCGCTTTGCTGGCGCGTGGCCATGTCTATATCGCCCAGCCACCGCTCTATCGCGTCGATGTGCCGGCGGGCGGCAAGAAGCGACCGGCCAAGCGGCTTTACGCGCTCGACGACGGCGAACTCGACGCGATCAAGGACCGCCTCGCCAAGGAAGGCTTTGCACCCGAGAAGATCGAGGTCGGCCGCTTCAAGGGCCTCGGCGAAATGAATCCCGAGCAGCTGCGTGAAACCGCGATGGACCCGGCCACACGCCGCGTGCTGCCGGTCTTCGAACGTGGCGATGCCCATGACGAAACATTGAAACTTTTCAACCTGTTGATGGGCAAGGGCGAGGCTGCCGGCCGCCGCGCCTGGATGGAATCCAAGGGCCACCTTGCCGAGGCTGACGTATGAATCACGAAACTCCCGACCTGTTCGAAACCGCTCCACCAGCTCCACCTGCCGTCCCGCCAGCGCCGATTTTTCCCGAAGACGCGCTCCCCCTCGACAGCTACGCCGAGCGTGCTTACCTCGCCTACGCCATGAGCGTGGTGAAATCGCGCGCCTTGCCGCAGGTCGAGGACGGCCTTAAGCCCGTGCAGCGCCGCATCCTGCATGCAATGAACGAGATGCACCTGCCGTCGACGGCGAAGCACGTCAAGTCGGCGCGCGTCGTTGGCGACGTCATCGGCAAGTTTCACCCGCACGGCGATACCAGTGTGTATGACGCGATGGTCCGCGTCGCGCAGGACTTTTCGTTGCGCTATCCGCTCGTCGACGGCCAGGGTAACTTCGGCTCGCGCGATGGCGACGGCGCAGCGGCGATGCGCTACACCGAATGCCGCCTGACGCCGATCGCCGAACTGCTGCTCGCCGAAATCGACAAGGGCACGGTTGCTTTTGTTCCAAATTACGACGGCACCATGGTCGAGCCATCATTGCTGCCTGCCCGACTTCCGTTTGTCCTGCTCAACGGCGCCTCGGGCATCGCCGTCGGCATGGCGACCGAGATTCCGCCGCACAACCTGCGCGAGGTGGCCGAGGCGATCAAGCTGGTTATCCGCAAGCCAACCGTCCCGCTCGACGAAGTGCTCGCCGTCCTGCCCGGCCCGGACTTCCCCGGTGGCGGCCAGATCATCGCCGGCCCCGCCGACATCCGTGCCGCGTATGAGTCAGGGCGCGGCAGCATCCGCATGCGCTGCCGCTGGCGCATCGAGGAACTGGCGCGTGGCCAGTGGCGCGTCATCGTCCATCAACTGCCGCATGGCGTCTCCACCGCGCAAGTGCTCTCGGAAATCGAGGCCGTCACCAACCCGCAGCCGCGCGCTGGCAAGAAGGATGTGTCGCAGGAACAGAAGAACCTCAAGCAAGTGATGCTCGGCGTGCTCGACGCCGTACGCGACGAGTCCAACGAGAAGGATCCCGTGCGCATCGTGCTGGAGCCGCGCTCGTCGCGCATCCCGCAGGACGAGTTCATGGCCGTGCTGCTCGCACGCACTAGCCTCGAAGCCAACGTGTCGGTCAACATGACGATGATCGGCACCGATGGTCGCCCGGCGCAGAAACCCCTCATGGCGATGCTGCACGAGTGGATCGCCTTCCGCCACGCCACCGTCGAGCGTCGCACCGCGCATCGCCTCGGCGAGGTCGAGCGCCGCCTGCACATCCTGGAAGGCCGCCTGCTCGCCTTCCTCTCCATCGACAAGATCATCAAGACCATCCGCGAGGCCGACGAACCCAAGGCCGAATTGATGGCCAAGTTCAAGCTCAGCGAGATTCAAGCCGAGGACATCCTCGAAATCCGCTTGCGCCAGTTGGCCCGCCTTGAAGGCATCAAGATCGAGCAGGAGCAGAAGGCCCTCGCCGAGGAAGCGAAGGAACTGCGCCGCATTCTTGAAGACCGCAAGGAACTTACCAAACTCGTCGTACGCGAAATTACCGAAGACGCCAAGAAATACGGCGATGACCGTAGAACCTTGATTGAGGCCGTCGCACCAATCTGCACCGCCGAGGTGGCGATCCCCGACGAGCCGGTCACCGTCATCGTCTCGAAGAACGGCTGGGTGCGCACGCGCCAGGGCCACGGCATCGACCCGAACAGCATCGCCTACAAGACCGGCGATTTCCCCTATCTGGTGCAGGAAAGCCGCACGATCTGGCCGCTCGTCGTCATCGACACGAATGGTAGGGCGTACAGCGTGCGCGTTGCCGACCTGCCCGGCGGACGCGGCGATGGCGTGCCGCTCGCGACACTTATCGAACTCCAGGACGGCGGAAAACTCGCCCATGCGCTGACGGATACGCCCGAAGCGCAATACCTATTCGCCAACTCAGGGGGCTATGGTTTTATCGCGAGCATCGCGGATCTCATCTCGCGCAATCGCGCCGGCAAAGCCTTCATGTCGCTCGACAAAGGTGAGAAACCGCTCGTCCCGGCAAAAGTCGGCGCTGGCGGGACGGCGAATACAGCGGCAGCGGTCTCGGCCAGTGGTCGCCTGCTGCTATTTCCCCTCGCCGAGCTAAAAACCATGGCCAAGGGGCGCGGCACCATCATCCAGGCGATTGACGCCAAGGACGAGCTTGCCGCCGTCGCTATCGGCGACGGTAGTGCTTTTACCGTACTGGGGAACGTACGTGGCGGAAAACCTGGAGAGTATCGGATGACCGCGAAAGAGCTAGGCAGTCATCTCGGCAATCGTGCCCGCAAAGGGCAACAGATCGCGTCGAAAATCAAACCAACGGGGTTGATACCGAGCTAAAAAAGCTCACGAGCAGAACGCTCGTGAGCGGCACAGAGCAACTTATGTGCGCCCTGCGTTCAGCGTGATTCTTGCCCGACTCTGGGAGTCGGCCTTGTTGTTGGCAGTAATCTTCTTGCCAAACGCATCGCGTGTCTCGCGATCCGCCTTGGTGGCTTCAATACTCTTGATGCAACGCCAGCGCTTCCCGGTCTTGGTCGTCAACTGGCGCATTTCCTCAATGGGATGATGTTTTCCGCAGTGGTAGCAGTAGGCCGTGTCACTCATACTCTATCTCGACGTAATAAGGGGGAATCAGGACTTGACGCCGGGCTTTCTGCCGGGAGCGGAAGGCGGTACATAACCCGAAACGCGGCACTGCATCGCCTCAACGGACTTGCCGTTGTGGAAACGAGTAACGCTGCAACGGGAGATTTCCCCCCTGTCCGACAACTCGATCAGGGATGTTCGCACCTTTTGAAGGGGGATACCTGTGGCTGCGGCAATTTCGGAGTCCAGAAGCTGACCATACTTCTTCAGATGCTGGAGGATGGGGGCGGTGTGCTGGGCGGTTTGCATGGCGGTTTCCTGAAAAATTATTCGACCAAAAGTTTGCAATCCACAAAGCACAAAACCCAGCCATGCTTGGCTGGGCCAACAACGTGCTTTTTTGGCTCCCCGACCTGGGCTCGAACCAGGGACCTACGGATTAACAGTCCGGCGCTCTACCGACTGAGCTATCGAGGAATGAAGGGCAGGATTTTAGGGACTTTCTTGGCCCCCGTCAACTCTCTGACAGCCTTTTACCGAACTTTCAGATCAACAGGGGATTCCCCGCTTATTTCCTGAAAGGGTAAATCGTTTTGCTGCATTGCAATATGCGATAATTCGAATAAAGGAAAGCTGTTTCCCTATATTTCATGCGGCACTGATTCAACCTTTGGGTCATTTCTCCGTTACTTGTCTTAGATCAATATTGCACTGCATGAAGGAACTGATCATGAACATGAGCAAAGTAGGAAAATTTGAAGGACTCCGGATCGTCAATGAGTTCGACAGAGCGTTAATCGAGCTTTATGGGATCAACATGACAGATGCGCGCATTACCCGGTACGAAGTTCTGTCGTCCGTCGATGAAACGGGATGCCCGCGCAAGTCGGCGCAGAATTTTGGCCTCCGCAAGGGGATCCCACCGCTCAGTCAGGCTGCCTGAGCCAAATACGCGCAGGATCAGGGGATTTCCCCGATCCTGGCTTAGACCGTTTCAGTGGGGTTAAAAGAGGCTGGCGACGACGAAGCGATCACGGGCAGCGAGGCGAGCCAGACCCTTTTGAGCTTCGAGCGACGCGCCCCATTTCATGATGTGCGAGAGAAAAGTCGTCAAGGCCAACGACAGGCCATAGCCAGTTTCGCACCATTCATCCCTGAATTCCGAAAAGCTGACCGTCCTGGCGGAAAGCTTGCCACTTTTCATGGGCACCAGGGTCACCTTGTGACCATCGTTACGAATGACAATCGCGGTACTGCGTTGAAGATTGGTAACCACCACGGCATATCCCCCATAAGGCTTGCGGATATGCGGAGTTACGGCAGAAATGCTAAAAGCTTGAGGCTATAAATGGCACTTCTCCCTTGCCTATCAAGGGATTCAGTGCATGCCGACCGCGATTGAGAGCATCTTCTCGGCACGCACCCGGCGAGCCTCGTCAGGCGTCAGTCCAACCAGCGATTCGGGCGGCAGGGGCACATCCCAATGCTGCTGGAAGAGATCCACATCTTCTCCCGTATCCAAGTGGGCACGGTAGATCTTTTCCTGATAGGTAGGCGCATTTGGGAGCGCAACCAGTTCGACCGACTGGATGATCATGAAACACCTCGACACATGAGTTGAACAATGGTCGCTATCCTGCGCCTTGGGAGAGGTGGACTCAAGCGAAAGGAGGGAGGTAAAACCCCTGCTACTTGATGATCTCGCTGCAAACGAATCCGCTAATCCGCCTACCAAAGAAAAAGGGCACCGGCTTGTGGCAGGTGCCCATTCGTTACCCTCCTCCGGTTTTGTTCTGGATTAAATGCCCTGTTTGAGCTGCTCCAGAATGCCGGGATTTTCGAGTGTCGATACGTCTTGCGTGACTTCCTCGCCCTTGGCCAGCGAACGCAGCAGACGGCGCATGATCTTGCCCGAACGCGTCTTCGGCAGGTTCTCGCCGAAACGGATGTCCTTGGGCTTGGCGATCGGGCCGATTTCCTTGCCGACCCAGTTGCGCAACTCGTTGGCGAGCTTCTTGGCATCTTCGCCGGACGGACGCGAACCCTTCAGCACCACGAAGGCGCAGATAGCTTCGCCAGTCAGGTCATCCGGACGACCGACCACAGCCGCTTCGGCAACGAGCGGGTTGGAAACCAGCGCGGATTCGATTTCCATCGTGCCCATGCGGTGACCCGAAACGTTCAGCACGTCGTCAATACGGCCCATGATAGTGAAGTAGCCGGTCTTGGCATCGCGCACCGCACCGTCGCCGGCGAGGTAGAGCTTGCCACTGAAGTCGGGCGGATAGTAGGACTTGACGAAGCGATCAGGATCACCCCAGATGGTACGAATCATCGACGGCCAGGGCTTCTTGACGACGAGGAAACCACCATTGCCCCACGGCACGTCAGCACCGGTCTCATCGACGATGGCGGCCTGTATGCCCGGGAAGGGCAGCGTGCAGGAACCCGGCACCAGCGGTGTCGCACCCGGCAACGGGGTAATCATGTGACCACCGGTTTCGGTCTGCCAGAAGGTATCGACGATCGGGCAGCGGCTGCCGCCGACGTTCTCGTAGTACCACATCCAGGCTTCGGGGTTGATCGGCTCGCCAACCGAGCCCAGGATACGCAGCGACTTGAGGTTGTAGTTGCGCGGATGAGTGGTCGGCGTGCCTTCCGAGGCCTTGATCAACGAACGAATCGCCGTCGGCGCCGTATAGAAGACGGAAACCTTGTGATCCTGAATCATCTTCCAGAAACGGCCGGCGTCCGGATAGGTCGGCACGGATTCGAAAACGATTTCAGTGGCGCCACAAGCGAGTGGGCCATAGGTGATATAGGTGTGACCGGTGACCCAGCCGATATCGGCGGTACACCAGAACACGTCGTCCTTCTTGATGTCGAAGGTCCAGCGCATGGTCAGGATGGCATGCAGCAGATAGCCACCGGTGGAATGCTGGACACCCTTCGGCTTGCCGGTCGAACCGGAGGTATAGAGGAGGAACAATGGATGCTCGGCATCCACCCACTCGGGCTCGCAGGTATCGGGTTGGCTGGCAGAAACCTCGTGGTACCAGAAGTCGCGGCCGGCAACCATGTTGCAGGCGCCGCCGGTGCGCTTGATCACAAACACGTTCTTGACTTGATGGCCCTGAGCCAGCGACAACGCCTCATCAACCGCAGGCTTGAGCGGGATGGACTTGCCACCGCGACACTGCTCGTCCATGGTGATGACGGCGACAGCGCCGGCATCCAGAATACGTTCTTCGAGCGACTTGGCAGAGAAGCCACCGAAGACGACGGAGTGAATCGCGCCGATACGCGCACAGGCCTGCATCGCCACGATGCCCTCGACGGACATGGCGACGTAGATCAGAACACGATCGCCCTTCTTCACGCCCTGCGCACGCATGGCATTGGCAAATTTGCTAACGCGGGTCAGCAGATCCTTGTACGTCACCTTGGTGACGGAGCCGTCATCGGCTTCGAAAATCAGCGCAACCTTGTCGCCCAAACCGGCTTCGACGTTCTTGTCCAGACAGTTATAGGAAACGTTCAGTTTGCCGTCCGGGAACCACTTGAAAAACGGGGCGTTGGACTCGTCGAGGACGGTATTAAAAGGCTCTTTCCAGACCAGATGCTCTTTGGCCAAACGACCCCAGTAACCGGTGTAGTCCTGCTCGGCTTCCTTGCACAGAGCCTCGTAGGCGGCCATGCCGGAAATCGTGGCCCGTTTGACGGTTTCTTCAGAGGGCGGAAAGATACGGTGTTCCTGCATGACTGATTCGATAGCGCTCATTGAGATTTTCTCCTCTCGCAATGACATTGGTGAAACCAGAAACCAACCCAAATGCGGTTGGCAGTTTTGATGAATTTGCAACTTGTCGGCCTGCCAAAACATGCGCTGACCGGTCTTTTTTTGAGCCTTGGAGTTTAGTCCAGTATTACAGCCAGCGCAGCTTACGTACCACTTACGCAAGCGTGTTTTGCCCCTATCACTGATGATGGTGATGTCCATCTAGCCGTGTAAAATTTTGCTTTGCTGCACCCCAACGAAAAGCACTGTAAAAACAACAGCCAGAGGGAATCGACCATGTCCGCACCGATCAAGCAAGACGACTTCATCCAGTCCATCGCCGATGCCTTTCAGTTCATCAGCTACTACCACCCGCTTGATTACATTCAGGCGCTGGGCCGCGCCTACGAGCGTGAGCAAAGCCCGGCGGCCAAGGATGCGATTGCCCAGATCCTGACCAATAGCCGCATGTGCGCAGAAGGCAAACGCCCGATCTGCCAGGACACTGGCATCGCCGTGGTCTTCCTCAAGATCGGCATGGACGCGAAGTGGGACGCCAAACTGACGATCCAAGAGATGGTCAATGAAGGCGTGCGCCGCGCCTACAACCACCCCGACAACAAGCTGCGCGCCTCGGTGCTGCTCGACCCGGCCGGAAAACGCACCAACAGCAAGGACAACACCCCGGCGGTGATCCACTACGAGATGGTCGCTGGCGATCACGTCGAGGTGATCTGCGCGGCCAAGGGCGGTGGTTCGGAGAACAAGTCGAAGTTCTACGCGCTGAATCCCTCCGATTCCATCGTCGACTGGGTGCTGAAGACCGTGCCGACCATGGGCGCCGGCTGGTGCCCGCCCGGCATCCTCGGCATCGGCATCGGTGGCACGCCGGAGAAGGCGATGCTGCTGGCCAAGGAATCGCTGATGGCGCCGGTCGATATCGATGAACTGATCGCGCGCGGGCCGAGCAATCGCGTCGAAGAACTGCGCCTTGAACTGTTCGAGAAGGTCAATGCACTGGGTATTGGCGCTCAGGGGCTGGGCGGCCTGACCACCGTGCTTGACGTCAAGATCATGGACTACCCGACTCATGCCGCCAGCCTGCCGGTGGCGATGATCCCCAACTGTGCAGCGACCCGCCACGCCCACTTCCACCTCGATGGCAGCGGCCCGGCCGTGCTTACACCGCCGTCACTCGCCGACTGGCCGCAAGTCTCCTGGACGCCGGACACAGAGAAGTCCACCCGAGTCAATCTGGATACGCTCACCGCCGCCGAAGTCGCCGCCTGGAAGCCGGGCCAGACGCTTTTGCTGAATGGCAAGATGCTGACCGGCCGTGATGCCGCGCACAAGCGCATCCAGGACATGCTAGCCAAGGGCGAGAAGCTGCCGGTGGATTTCACCAATCGCGTCATCTACTACGTCGGCCCGGTGGACCCGGTGCGTGACGAGGCGGTCGGTCCGGCCGGTCCCACCACGGCGACGCGGATGGACAAGTTCACCGAGATGATGCTGGCCCAGACCGGCCTCATCTCCATGGTCGGCAAGGCCGAGCGCGGTTCGACGGCGATCGAGGCGATCAAGAAGCACAAGTCGGCTTACCTGATGGCCGTCGGCGGCGCCGCCTACCTAGTGGCCAAGGCGATCAAGACCGCCAAGGTGGTGGGCTTCGCCGATCTCGGCATGGAAGCCATTTACGAGTTCGACGTACAGGACATGCCGGTCACCGTGGCGGTCGATTCCAGCGGTACCTCGGTGCATGAGACCGGGCCTCAGGCATGGCAAGCCATCATTGGCAAGATTCCCGTGGCAACGCATTGATCTTATGCCGTCCTACCAGCGCCGACTTTTCCAGTGATTGGAGTTTTTGACTCAGGACTCGGTGGCCTTTCCGTACTGGCTGCCATCGCCCGCGAATTGCCGCAGGCGAACCTGATCTATCTGGCCGACACCGCCCATGTTCCCTACGGCGACAAGCCGGATAACTTCATTACCGGACGCGTGCTCGCCATCGGTCAGCATCTCGCCGATCAGGGCTGCAAGCTGATTGTCGCTGCCTGTAACACCGCCACCACCACGGCCATCCAGGCGCTAAGAGAGCACCTCCCACACATTCAAGTCGTCGGTGTCGAACCCGGCGTCAAACCAGCGGCGCAGGGTTCCCTCAAACGGCATATCGCAGTCCTGGCCACCGAAACCACCGCACGCAGCAAGCGCCTCGCCCACCTGATCGACACCCATGCCGCCCAAGTCAAGGTGGATGTCGTTCCCTGCCCCGGCTGGGCCACCCACGTTGAAACACTTCAACCGGATACACCAGCGTTTCGAGCAGAGGTCGAACAAAAAATCCGTCCCCTGCTGGATGCCGGCGTTGACCGCATCGTTCTCGGCTGTACGCATTACGCTTTCCTGATCCCGATCATCGAGCCATTGTTGGAGGGACGCGCCCAGCTCGTCGATGTCGCCGACGCCGTGGCGCGTCAGGTGTTGCGTCTGCGCGGCGACAGTTATGCCGACGGAAAAATTAGCCTGCAGGCCACCGTACATCCGGAACGCCTGTCCGCCGCCCTGCCCGCCCTCAGCCTCAACAAAGTGGCGCGCCGTGTGGCGTCGGTCACCCAAGTCAGCGTTTAACCCGTCAGAGGAAAATCAATGCAGGTGGCCACCTTCGCCATGCACATGGCCATGACCGATCTCCTCAGCCGTCGCAGCACGCACCTCATCCACGGTGCAGGAAAATACCAGTGCCATGCCTGCCAGCGGATGGTTGCCATCGACCACCACCTTGCCATCGGCAATGTCGGTGATGGTGTAGAGCATGCCGTCCTCCTCGTCATCTTCCGAAGCGCGCTCGAACTGCATGCCGACTTCGATGTTGTCCGGGAACAGTTCGCGCGGCTCGACCATGACCAGCTCGGCATCAAAATCACCAAAGGCTTCTTCGGGCTGCAGACGCACATCCTTCTGGAAACCGGTGGTCTGGCCTTCCAGTTCGGTTTCGATCCTCTCGAAGATACCGCCATGCCCGCCATGCAGGTAAATCAGCGGCTTTTCGCCGGCGTCAATCACATTACCGGAAGTATCGGTCACTCGATACGTAAGAGTCACAACGGTATTCGGGCCAATCTGCATTGAAATCTCCTGAATTTGCAAGTCGGCCTAATGTTTGCCGAGTTGTTTGACGAGCTGAAAAACTTCAGCGGCGTGCCCCTTCGGCGGCACGTCGTAAAGCGCGTGACGAATCACGCCGTGTTTGTCGATCACGAAGGTGGAGCGGATCAGGCACAACTTCTTGTGGCCGTCATGCTCCCGAAAATGCATCACGCCGAACTTGCGACAAATCTCACCCTCCTCATCCGCCAACAGCCGGATCGACAGGCCATGCTTGTCGCGAAAATCGGCATGCGCCAGACAATCGTCGCGTGACACGCCGATGACCTCGCAGTCCAGCCGATTGAACTCACTCTCGTGGTCTGAAAAATCGATAGCCTGAAGCGTGCAGTACGGTGTGCCGTCTTTCGGATAGAAAAACAGCACCACGTGCCGCTTGCCCAGCAAGCTGGCCGATTCGAACAGTTCCATATCTGCATCCGGCAAGCTGATGGCCGGTGCGTTCTGCCCTGTCTGCAGCATGCATTCCTCCGTAATCGATGACCGATTGTATCTGAGCTACAAGAGATCGCCCTGCCCATCCTGACTGTGCCGCTTCGGCGAGAACACCCGATAGGCATTGCGCCCCGATTCCTTCACTTGATAAAGAACCTTGTCCGCATTACGCTGCAGTTGTTCGCTATCCGCGCCATGTTGCGGATAAACCGCCAAGCCAATACTCGCAGAAACATGCGCGGTGCCCGCATCGAGATGGAAAGGTTCCGCCATCAGGCGCACCATGCGCTGGGCAATCTGCTCGGCTTCGCCAGCATGAAGGATTTCGGACAGGATCACGGCAAACTCGTCGCCACCGAGGCGCGCCACGGTATCCGACTCGCGCACGCAACTGATCAGCCGGCGCGACGCCTCAACCAGCAGCTCATCGCCGGCCGGATGGCCGAAGGTATCGTTGACCTCCTTGAAGTGATCGAGGTCGATCATCAACAGCACGAAGATGCGGTGATAGCGATGTGCCTGATTGATCGCCGCCTGCAAACGATCATAGAACAGGCTGCGGTTGGGCAGATCGGTCAGCGCATCGAAATTGGCCCTGTGGCGCAAGATCTCCTCTGCTTCCTTGCGTTGGGTGATGTCGTTGAATACCGCCAGATAATGTCCGCCGGTCGTCTCATCGGCCTCAATGCGCGAGATTGACAACCACTCCACATAGATATTGCCATTCTTGTGGCGGTTCCATATTTCGCCCTGCCAGTGCCCACGTGACTGCAGGGCATCCCACATCACGGCGTAATAACTAGCATCATGTCGCCCCGACTTGAGCAGGGTGGGATTCAGGCCAACCACCTCCTTCGGCGTGTAGCCAGTGATCACTGTAAAAGCCGGATTGACCCGCAGAATGAGATTTTGCGCATCCGTCACCATGATCGCCTCAGCCGCGCTATCGAACACCGCACCGGCAATCCGTAATTCTCGCTCGTTACGGCGACGCTCTTCCACTTCCAGCTTCAGGGCAACATTGCGCTCGGCCAGTTCTGCCGTGCGCGCCGCGATAACGTCTTCTTGCCGTGCGGCTTGCGCCTGCAGATCCCGATAATGACGCCGTGCCCGTGCAGCCAGCAAATGCAGCAGGGCCACCGTCACAATGAAGCCCCCAAGGATAATCAGCAAGCTGGAGCGGCGCTGCTGATCACGAATGGCCAGCAAGGCCTCGGCGGGCATCGTCACCGAGATGCCGCCCCGGATATCGCCAACCTGATAACCCTGCTTCGCATGACAGGCCATACAGGGTGGTTTGACATGCAGGGGAGCCATGTAGCGATGGGCTGGACCAGCCTTGTCGCCAAACGGAAACGCCGGGAAGAACTCGATTCGTTCCTTAAGTCCGATATCTTCGAACCGGCGCAGGGTCTCGCTCTCCCATGGATCGGGGGCGTTACCGGGGCGAATTGGCCTGAGACTGGTGATATTGAAACGCAAACCCGACTTCTGCGCCGCCAGTTCGGCAATCTGACGCGTCATGAAGGCCGGGTTGATCATCGTCAGTGCTCGCCCTTCGGTTGTAGTCTGATCGCGTTGCGGATGCACCAGATAGGGATTCGGCTGGGTCGCCTCGGTGACGGGTACATACACACCGCCATGACCCGCATTCCATTCGCGCGCCATCTCGACCAGGCCAAACAACACCCGCCCACGTTCCCGTGCCAGCACATCGGTATTATCGGATACCCGCTGCCATTCAAGGACACCCAGCGCCACGAAGAAAACCGCAGAGCCGAGATACAACAAAGCCACCAACTGCCCATATCGCTGGACGACCTGCATCTTCATACCGGTTGTAGTAATGTCGTTCATGTCGCATTAATTATGCGCTTTTCCTGCCGTCAGGTTTCACGCAATCCCTCTGTCACCGCCACCCCGCGCGCCCGTCGCGTTGCCGCCAGCCCGGCACCCATCACACCGAGACTGCCGACGACGATCCCAGCCAGCATGATGTCCGGCGTCGGCAGATAGTCCAGTTGGAAAACCCAGCGCGCCAGTCCTGTTGCCATCGCAGTCGCTGCAATGCCGGCCAGCAGGCCCGCCACCCCGCCCAGTGCCGCAAACTCGGCCAGTAGCGCCGCGCGCAGTTGGGCGCCCTGCGCCCCGAGCGCACGCAATACCGCCAGTTCATGGCGACGTTCGCCGGCACTCGCCTGCAAGGCGGCATACAGCACCACGAGTCCCGCCAGCAGGGCAATGCCAAAAACCAGTTGCACGGCACCGATCACCTGATCGAGCGTCTCCTGAATCTGGCGCATCAGCGAGGCGACATCAACCACCGTGAGGTTCGGAAACTGCCGCACCAGTTCGCTGATGACCGATTCCTTGCCCGCCGGCAAATGGAAACTGGTGATGTAGCTGCTTGGATAGTTGGCCAAATGGCCCTGCGGCGCGATAACAAAAAAGTTTACCCGCATCGAATCCCAGTTCAGTTGCCGCAGAGAGGTAATGCGCGCCGTCAAGCTCTGGCCGACCACACTGAATTCGAGCTCGTCGCCGATATGCAGGTTGAGCGTTTCCGCCAGCCCCTTCTCCACCGAAAATTCAGCGCCGTTGGATTCTGCATGCCAGTGCCCGGCGATCACCTTGTTGCCTACAGGCAAGTCATTGCGCTCAGACAAATTGAACTCACGCTCGACCAGACGCTGTGCACGATTATCGACGTAATCACGGGGCGCCACCGGGCGACCATTGACCCGTGTCAAACGCCCACGCACCATCGGTTCAAGTCGCGGCGGGGTCAATTCACGCGCAGTAAAAAAGTCGGCGATGGCTGGATGCTGGTCGGGCTGGATGTTGATGACAAAGCGATTCGGTGCATCGACCGGCACATTGGAACGCCATGAATCGAGGAGATCGCCACGGGCCAGCGTCAGCAACAGCAAGGTGGTCAGCCCCAGCGCCAGTGCTACTACCTGGACGAGCGAGGCATCGGCCCGCCGCCGCAGATTGGCCAGGCCAATTCGCCAACCACCCGTCGCCCGGGTGCCCAGCACACGCCAGACAGCAAACAGCAGCAGCCGACCGACCAGCGCAAAGACGGCAATCGCAACCATGAAGCCACCCAGCACCACACCGCCCAGTCGTGCATCGCCAGCAATCCAGAACATCAGGCCGGCCAGACAGCCCAAACCAAGCGCGTAGGAAAGGATCGACAGCGGCGCACTGTCGCCCCATTCGCGCCGCAACACTCGTACCGTCGGCACCGACTTGAGCCGCAGCAAGGGCGGCAACACAAAGCCGACAACCAGTACCGTTCCAACGGCCAGTCCATGCAACCACGGCATCCAGCCCGGCGCCGGCAGGCGCGTGCCCACCAACCCAGCCAACAAGGATTGCAGGAGGTGCTGGAAGCCATAGCCGAGCGCACCGCCCAGCAGCGTCGCCATCAGGCCGAGCAGAATGAACTCGCCCCCGTGGATCAGCAGGATCTGCCGTTCGCTCGCGCCGAGGCAACGCATCACGGCGCAGGCATCGAGATGCGTCTGCATGTAACGCCGTGCCGCCAAGCCGACCGCAACCGCCGCCAACACCACCGTCAGCAAGGCGGCCAAACTGAGGAAGCGCTGCGCCCGTTCGATGAGATTGCGAATTTCCGGCCGGGCATTGTCCAGCGCTTCGAGTCGCTCACCCCGTCCAAGATTAGCCTTCGCCCAACGTTGGAACTGCACGACATTGGCACGCTCGCCCGCCAGATGGAGGCGCCAGGTAATGCGACTGCCCGGTTGGACCAGTCCCGTCGCAGGCAGATCAACCAGCGGCAAAATCAGACGCGGCGCCAGGGAAAATGGATTGATGCCACGATCAGGTTCATGCGTAACAATCGCCGCCACGGCCGTCTCGCCAGCGCCGACATTTAGCCGCTGGCCGGGCGCTAGCGCCAAGGCTGCCGCCAGACGCTCATCGGGCCAAACCTGCCCCGACTTGGGCGTGCGTTCCTCCCCCGTCGCCGGCCGATCGGGCGCATTCAGTTGCGGTGCAATGCGCAACTCGCCGCGCAAGGGGTAGTTGGCCGACACCGCCTTGATCTCCGCCAGTTGCACGCCATCCGCAGCCGACACCATGCTGGGAAAACTCGCACTCTCGGCGAACTGCAGTCCATGCTCAACAGCAGCACGCCGGAAGCGCTCATCCCAGGCATGGTCGGCCGAAAGCAGCAGATCGCCACCGAGCAACTGGTGCGCCTCGCTCTCCACGGCCCGCTGCACGCGCTCGGCCAGAAAGCCAACACCGGTCAAGGCCGCCACGGCGAGCACAAGCGCCAACACCAGCACATTAAGATGGCCGGCACGCAGGTCGCGCCGCAGCATGCGGGCGGTAAGTCGAAGTGTGTTCATGAAGAAACCCATTCTGCCGAAAATAATTCCGCCTGCTGCAAGACGGTCTCTGCTGCCTTTTCCTGCTTGTCCGGCGGGTAGCCATACTTGCGCAGGATGCGCTTGACCAGCACCCGTAGCTTGGCTCGGACGCCTTCCGTCATCACTTTGACGGCAACCGGCAAGCCGTGGCGACGTCGCCGCCACGTCGCGTGGCATAACCAAGCGACTCAAAATAATCGAGCGCTGCGGATTCGATGGTGTCTTCGTTGAACATGGCTCGCTACTCCACCATACGGTAGGCTTGGCCCGGATGATTGGGCTGGGTTGGATACTGGCGTTCGAGCAGACGATCAGCAACCAGCGGATTCAGGTGATCTTTTCGCAAGGCATCTTCAGAGCGCCCCAACGCCTCAGCCAACACCTTGAGGGGCACATAGTGGCCTCTGCAAAGTGCCAAGACTATGTCCCGCATCTGCTCTCTCGGCAACTTACCGGGTACTGCTCCATCCGGGAAACGCCCCAGTAGCCTATTTTTCAGAGCTGCCAGCAAACCTCCGGAGCTATCCACCAAACCTCCGGAGTTCTCTCCCAAACCTCCGGAGCTCCCCGCCAAACCTCCGGAGTTCGCTTGAGGTACTCCGGCTTGCTGACCTGCCTCGCCGAAAGCCTCATCCAACCGGGGGAATGTCGTACCGGGCAGAAAATAGACCATACCCCGCCCGCTGCCATCAGAATCGAGAAAACCACCACGGACCAGATTAGTCAGTGCCTTGCTGATATCAGCCGAATGATCCGCACAAATTTCCCTGAGGCGGGGATGATTGATCGTCTGTTCGGTAGCCGCTGCAACCAAAGCCAGCCGCTCCAACTCTGGCATCGAACGGAAACGTTCCCCAAAGCGCTGATCGAGTTCTCGTGTAGTCGACTCTGGGAACAGGCTGACCATCCTCAATTCCATCAAAGTTTGCTCAGGCTCTGGAATTTCATACAACTGCGGGCGCCGCCAGTGCTCGATCTGCCAGTTGCGATAAATCTTGGGGATTCCCGACCCCGCATGGTCGCCATAGCCCACCAGATGAAACATGGTTTGCAGCCGCCGGTTACGGCAATCACTATTACCCCCCTGCACAGCCATATCCAACGGAATACGCATCAGGCCGGGATTGCGAAAGCCAAACATATCCGGCCGCTTCACCACCAGCACCGAAACCCGCCCCGAGAAATCTGCATGAATCAGCGTATTGACCAAGGCTTCGCGCAGGGCCTCATGTACCGGCGTGTCCTCAATGCGCTGACCATCCTGCAACTGGAACGGCACTTTCAGTCCATCGGTGAGCTTCTGATGGACTCGACGGAAAAAATCGTAAATGTTGCCCGACCACGTACCATCTGGTACCAGACGATCCACCCAGCGCTTTTCGGCCTTGGGCTCCGGCCGCTCCTGATAGTCCACCATGTAATGGGGGATCGCATCCCGAATCGCCCCCAGTTTGCCGAACATCAGCAAACCGGCGAGGCGCAACCCCGAAACCCGGCGCTCCCGGTCTCTGCCCCACGCTCCGATCTGTACCAGAAACTCGGGGATGTCGAGATCGAGCCAGACATGCCCGGGCTTCACCGCCGAAAAGCGATTGCGGTAGGCCGCGACCGAATCCATATCAAGATCAGCAAGCTCAAAGCCATCCAGAATCCGCTCGTCCCGGCTATCTTCAACCCGTTCAGCCAGCATCCGCCGCACCGTTTCATCGTCGGCCGGATAATCGCCCTCGTGACGGCGCAAATAAGTGCCGCCGAACGGGTTTTCGCCCAGATGAATGGGGCGCTGCTGCCGTTCGGAACGGGGTACGCACACACGCAGCACCGTTTTCCCGTCGATGACAATCGGCGCAACGTCCTGCTCGCGTAGCAGGTTCAGGCTAATCTGCTTGCGGTTGTGCAGGTTGTCCCACAACGCCTTGCGTACCCGCTCCAGTTCGGCCAAACCCAGCGCCCGGAAAGTTCCTTTGGGCTTTTCCTCGATCCCGAGCAAAATCTCTCCGCCCTGGCTGTTCGCCATCGCGCTGTAGGTCTTCCAGAAGTCACCTGGCAGTTCGCCAAGACGGTCGCGCCCCTGCGCCGCCTTGCATTCCAGCTCGACGGATTCAGCCAGTTCGCGCAGGGTCTGAATATCCATGCCGCTCTCGGTCATCAAAGCACCTCCGCGATTTCTCGCTCGGCGTCGCCGACGCGAATCTCGCCGGAAAGCAGTTTGGGCAGCAGGGCGTCGCGCAGGGTGGCGAGGGTGCGGGATTGTTCGTCGTTGGCTTTTATTTTCCGAATCGTGCCTGCTGCAAATACCCCAAACTCAGCGGTAATTTCTGGTGGAGGAAGAGCCAACAGGTCGCCGTTGAAGCAGTCGGAATCCGTCACATGTAGACATGTGTTGTGCGGCCAGTAATTACCAGCACTGTAGTGAACCTGCCCAAACGACGCACCACTTCGGCCAATAACAACGCCAAGCCCCTTCGCTCCTGCGGTGTCATGAAACCCATTTTGCCCATCTGACCACATCACTGGAATGACCTCAGGCTTTTGCTCCGTTTCAGTCAGATCATGGCCCCGTTGAAGGCTGACAAAGGCACCAAGCGTGGTTCTTTTCCAGTTTCTCAAAAAAGTCGGCGCTGGCGGGACGGCGACGCCATCAAACAAGGTGACTCTCGCGTTACCCCTCACGTTTCAGCCCCACAAAAACCACGTATTCCTCCTGCACATCCAGCGCCAGAAGCTTTCCAGCATGTAGCGCATCGAGATGCTCCGGAGACAATTCAATCAGGTGCTGTCCCCAGCGCTTGCCGAAAGGTTGTTCGCTTTCTTCAACGTTACAGGTTTCATCCACGACGACGAGGTATGGATTTTGTATTGTCATGCTGGCGTTCCCTGTTCGGCAGCTCTCATCAAGCTCAAGTTCGCGCGGATCGCCATTTCCAGCCGCGCCAGCTTGTCGGCGGTGGCCCAGAGGGTTTGTTCAAAGCCGAGATTGACGCTTAAACCGGAAGATTTTGCAGCAGCCATAGGAATCAATCATGCGATTTGGGGACGGAACGATTGTAGCCCCCCAGGAGAAAAGTCGGCGCTGGTAGGACGGCGCTACCAGGACCGCATCTGCTCAATGGCCTGCTCGACGCGTTCGAGCGCGATGACCTCAATGCCTTTGATCGGCTGCTTGGGCGCATTGGCCTTGGGAATCAGCGCGTGGGTGAAACCGAGTTTGGCAGCTTCTTTCAAGCGTTCCTGACCGCGCGGCGCAGGACGGATTTCGCCGGCCAGTCCAATCTCGCCAAAGGCCACCAATTTGCCGGGTAGTGGCTTGTTACGCAAGGACGAGACAATCGCCAGCAATACCGCCAAGTCAGCCGCTGGTTCCTGAATGCGCACACCACCCACGGCATTGACGAACACATCCTGATCGCTGCACACCACGCCCGCATGACGATGCAGCACCGCCAGCAACATGGCAAGACGCTGTTGCTCAAGGCCGACCGTCAAGCGACGTGGATTGCCCGACTGGGCGCCATCGACCAGCGCCTGAATCTCGACCAGCAGCGGCCGCGTGCCTTCTTGGGTCACCATAACGCAACTGCCCGCCACATCCTGCGCATGTTGCGAGAGAAACAGGGCGGACGGGTTCGATACGCCCTTCAAGCCCTTGTCGGTCATGGCGAACACGCCGAGTTCATTCACCGCGCCGAAGCGATTCTTGATAGCGCGCACCAGGCGGAAGCTCGAATGCGTGTCGCCCTCGAAATACAACACGGTATCGACGATATGTTCGAGCACGCGCGGCCCGGCCAGACTGCCATCCTTGGTCACATGGCCGACGAGGATCACGCAAGTACCGCTCTGTTTGGCAAAGCGCGTCAGCTGCGCCGAACACTCGCGCACCTGCGCCACCGAACCGGGGGCGGATTGCAACGCATCCGACCACAGCGTCTGAATCGAATCGATCACCGCCACCGCCGGTCGACAACTGCCCAACACGGTGAGAATTTTTTCGAGATTGATCTCGGCCAGCAGTTGCAGTTCGCCGGCATCCAGTTGCAGGCGCTGGGCACGCAAGGCGACCTGTTCGCCGGATTCTTCGCCGGAGATGTAGAGCACATTCTGCTTCGCCTCGGCCAGCCGCGCCAAGGCCTGCAACAGCAGGGTTGACTTGCCGATACCCGGATCGCCACCGATCAGCACCACCCCGCCGGCCACCAGACCGCCGCCCAACACGCGGTCGAATTCCTCAATGCCGGTCGGCTGGCGCGGTTCATCGCGCGGCTTGATCGAGGCCAGCGTCTGCAACTTGCTCGCGCCGGCCAGCGAGGCGAAACGACTGGCCGCAGGGGTGGACGCTTCCATGATGGCCTCCACCAGCGTATTCCACTGGCCGCAGCCAGGACACTGCCCCTGCCATTTGGGCGCGGTCGCACCGCACTCGGTACAACTGTAGACACTATTTTTTCTAGCCATTAGCTTCTCACTTCGATGGCCACGCGCGGTGGCAGTGCGCAGAACAATTCATAGCTGATTGTGCCGGCGGCGATGGCCACTTCGTCAGCCGACAGTCTCTCACCCCACAACACCGCCGTCCCGCCAACGCCGACTTTTAGATGAGTGAGATCGACGCAAAGCTTGTCCATCGACACGCGCCCCAGCGTGCGGGTGCGCTGGCCATCGACCAATACCGGCGTGCCGGTCGGTGCATGGCGCGGATAACCATCCGCATAACCGCAGGCCACCACGCCGATGCGCATTGGCTTGTCCGCCGTAAAGGTGCAACCATAGCCGACGCTTTCGCCGGCCCCAATGCTTTGTATCCCAATGATCTCGCTTTGCAGGGTCATCACCGGCCTGAGATCGAGGGCATCTGCGGTCACCTCGGCAAACGGCGAACCGCCATAGAGCATGATGCCCGGCCGCGCCCAGTCGCCGACCTTGTCGGGATAGCGCAGGATCGCCGCCGAATTGCCCAGCGAACGGGGATGATTCATGTCGGGCGTCATCGCGTTAAATCGTTCAAGCTGCCAATCAATGCCACGCGGACCATCGGCATCGGCAAAGTGCGTCATCAGCACCAGCGGCATGCGGCCCGCCAAGGCACGCTGTGCCTCGGCAACACCGACAGTATCAAAACCGAGGCGGTGCATGCCGGAGTCGAGCTTCAGATACACCGGCAGATCCGCCGGCCAGTCGACGGCCAACAGTGCCCGCACCTGATCGGGACGATGAACAACCGGGATCAGACGATGCCGGATAAACAGGGCCAGTTCGTTGGCGTCATAAAAACCTTCCAGCATCAGGAACGGATGCGTCAGACCGGACTGACGCAGAGCAATCGCGCGTTCGAGTTCGATCAGGGCAAAACCGTCAGCTTCTTTGGCCAAGGCAGTCACGGCACGCTCCAACCCGTGACCGTAGGCATTCGCCTTGACCACGGCCCAGAGTTTATTGGCCCCGACTTGCCGACGTGCAACGGCATGGTTATGCCGCAGTGCGGCCAAGTCAATAATGGCGCGGATCGGCCGCGACGTATTCATCACCCGGTCAGTCGGTCAGGCTCAGTTGGTCAAACCTTGTTCTTGCACTCCTTGAGGCGCTCGGTAACGAAATCGACAAACGCTGTTACCAGGCGCGAGCGGAATTTTTCCTTCGGGTAGACCATCGACAGCTTGCGTGTCAGGCGCGGCTTGAGCGGGATCGAGACCAGATCGCCAAGACGCAGCGACTTCATCACCGAGGTACGCGAAGCAATCGCATAGCCCAGACCGGTTTCCACCACTTCGAGCAGCGCCAACGGGCTACCCAGTTCCATCACCGGCTGCATGTGGTCGATATCAATACCATGCTTGCGCAGATACCCCTCGGCGAACTCACGCGTTCCTGAGCCCGGCTCGCGCGAAACAAAGGGATGCTCGACCAGGGCTTGCGGCGCAATCTCCTTGAGACGGGCCAGCGGAAACTTCGGGCTGCAGATCACCTGCAACTCATCTTCGCAGCAGATCTCGGTCTGCAGGTTGGGCTGGCGCGAAGAAGATTCGATGAAGCCAATATCAATGGTGTGCTCCGACACCCGCGTTTCGATCGTCTCGGAATTGGCCACCACCAGACGGGGGCGCACGTTGGGGTATTTTGACTTGAACTCGCCGAGGATGCGCGGCAGCAGGAATTCAGCAATCGTCGTACTGGCGCCGACCAGCAGGGAGCCGCCCACTTCGCCAGTCATCTCGGACAAGCGCACATCCATCTCGCCCGACAGGCCGAGTATCTTTTCGGCATATTGCAGGACTAACTCGCCGGCCGGCGTGAGTGAGATGCGTCCGTGGCCGCGATCGAACAAACGCGTATTGAAGTGCTCTTCCAATTGCTTGATCTGAAAAGTCACCGCCGGCTGGGTCATGAACAGCACCTCAGCAGCCTTGGTAAACGACAACTGTCTGGCGACGGCGTGAAAGACTTGGAGCCTGCGATCCGCCATGAATTTTCCCCTCGGTATGGATAGATGTAGTTATTCTCGATATTCAAACACAATTTTCCAGTATAAGAAAGCCTGATAGACCTGCCGACACCAGCCAAGACGCTCGCGATTGAGCCACAACAAAGGCCCGCCATTTCTTTCGTGATATAAACCGCCAGCTCATGACAGCCCAATTGGACTCTCGCCCCTGGATTCGACTCGCCAAGAAGGTACTCTGGCTGACTGGCGTCGGTCTTGTGATCGCATGGTCGCTGTGGCTCCTCTACTCAAAGTTGCGTGGGGAAGTCGCCGCAGATCCGGTCGCCAAAGAACTGCTCGCTTCCGGCGGCTTCTGGCTCAGCCTCAAGATCATCGCCGAATCCATCGGCAACAGCATCCGCGACGTGCCGGGCACCGGCTACGCGCTAGCGGCCTTATCTGCGCTATTAGCCTATATCGCGCTGGCCTGGTATGACCGCATCGCACTCATCCACCTGAACCGGCAGCAGGAAATCTCCTGGCCATTTATCGCCTCCTGCTCCTTCGTTACCTACGCGCTTGGCCACAACCTCGGTGCCTCGGTGCTGTCCGGTGGGCTGGTGCGCTTGCGCGCCTACGGCGCCTGCGGCCTGGGCGCCGGTGAAGTGGCAATCCTGGTCGCACTCTGCTCGTTTACCTTCGCGTTTGGCACGATACTGCTCACCGGCTTCGTCTTTGTCGTCCAACCCGACATTGTTCAACCACTGGCGGAAATGGTTCCCCGCTTGAACTTGCCCGCTCCTCTGGTACAGATGATCGGCGCAATCATGCTCGGGCTCTGCGCACTCTACGTACTCGGCTCATGGCTGCACTTCAAGCCCGTGCACTTCCGCTCGGTGCACATCGTCTATCCACGCCTGCCCGTTGTCGTACGGCAACTGATGGCCGCGCCGCTGGAACTGATTGCTGCGGCCGGCATCATCTATTTCGTCCTGCCCGAGGCCGGCAACCCCGGCTTTATCATCGTGCTCGGGGCCTTCCTGCTGTCATTCTCGGCCGGCCTGCTTTCGCAGACCCCGGGCGGCATCGGTGTCATGGAAGCAGTGTTCCTCGCGGTACTGCCAAGCGTCGCCCCTTCAAACGTGATCGCCGCTTTGCTGATCTGGCGCCTGATGTACCTGCTGATTCCACTGGCGATATCGCTGCCGCTGGTGGTTGCTTTCGAGCGCGCTCAGTTACGCCGTGCCGCGAAGTAGCGCCAGACACGATTGACCACTGCCGCCCCCGTCCGGTGCATAATCGGCAAAAAAGAGGGGAGAGAAGATGAGTACACGCGCCCAGCATCCGATGCTGTCCGCCTTGCGGGGTTCTGATAGCGGCAAGATCGTCAGCGCCCGCGAAGCGGTCCGCCTGATCCGCGATGGCGACACAATTGCAACCGGTGGTTTCGTTGGCATCGGCTTTGCCGAAAACATCGCTGTTGCCCTCGAAGAACTGTTCCTCGATACGCGCGACAAGGCGCCGCAACCCGCCGGCCATCCGCGCAACCTTACCCTGGTCTATGCCGCCGGCCAGGGCGACGGCAAGGAGCGCGGCCTCAACCACCTCGGCCACGAAGGACTGCTGAAACGCGTCATCGGCGGCCACTGGGGACTCGCCCCGCGCCTGCAAGAACTCGCCATCGGCAACCGCATTGAAGCTTGGAACCTGCCGCAAGGCGTCATCACCCACTTGTTCCGCGACATCGCTGCCGGCAAGCCGGGCACCCTCACCCGCGTCGGCCTTGGCACCTTCGTCGACCCGCGCCACGGTGGCGGCAAGCTCAACGCCAGAACAACCGAGACCACCGAAGACCTCGTGCGGCTGATGGAAATCGACGGCGAAGAGTATCTGTTCTACAAGGCCATGCCGATCCACGTCGGCATCATCCGTGGCACCACCGCCGATCCCGAAGGCAATATCACCATGGAAAAAGAGGCGCTGACGCTGGAAGCGCTCGCCATCGCCATGGCGGCCCACAACTCGGGTGGCATTGTCATCGCGCAGGTCGAGCGCATCGCGGCCTCGGGCACGCTCAATGCGCGCAACGTCAAGATTCCAGGCGTGCTGGTCGATTGCGTTGTCGTCGCCGAAAAGCCCGAATACCACATGCAGACCTTCATCGAGCAATACAGTCCGGCGTTTTCCGGCGAGATTCGCGTGCCGCTCTCCGCCATCCAGACCATGGGCATGGATGAGCGCAAGATCATCGCCCGCCGTGCCGCGCTGGAGCTGACCCCCAACGCCGTCGTCAATCTTGGCATCGGCATGCCGGAAGGCATCGCGGCCATTGCCACCGAAGAAAAAGTGCTTGACCTGCTCACCCTCACTGCCGAACCGGGCGTGATCGGCGGCATTCCGGCCAGTGGCCTCAACTTCGGCGCGGCCACCAACACCCAGGCGATCATCGACCAGCCGAGCCAGTTCGACTTCTACGACGGCGGGGGACTTGACCTGGCCTTTCTCGGCCTCGCCCAGGCCGACCGCGATGGCAATCTCAACGTCAGCAAGTTCGGCCCGCGTCTCGCCGGTGCCGGCGGCTTCATCAACATCTCGCAAAATGCCCGCAAGGTCGTCTTCGTCGGCACCTTCACCGCCGGCAATCTCGAAATCGCCATCGAGCACGGGCAACTGCGCATCCTGCAGGAAGGTCGTTCGCAAAAGTTTATTGAGCAAGTCGAACACCGCACCTTCAGCGGCCAGGAGGCCTTGAAGCGCGGGCAGCCGGTGCTCTACATCACCGAGCGCTGCGTCTTCCGACTGGTCGCCGAGGGCATCGAGCTGATCGAGATTGCGCCGGGCATCGACCTTGAGCGCGACATCCTTGCCCACATGGCTTTCCAGCCCATCATGCGTGGCACCCCGGTCCTGATGGATGCGCGCATTTTTGCCGAAGAGCCGATGAACCTGCGCACTGGTTTTATGGATCGCCCGATACAGGATCGTCTCAGTTACGACGCAGCACAAAACCTGTTCTTCGTCGACTTTGCCGGCCTGAACGTCCGTACGCCGGCCGACGTCGAACACATCCGCCAATCGGTTGAATCCTGCCTTACCCCGCTGGGCCATCACGTCGATGCCATCGTCAATTACGACCGTTTCAGCATCGCGCCCGAACTGGTCGACAGCTACATCGACATGGTGTCGGGCCTCATGGAACGGCATTACCGGCATGTCACCCGCTATGCCAACAGCAGCTTCCTGCGCCTCAAGCTTGGCGAGGCACTGGAAAACCATCGCGTCTCGCCACACTTCTATGCCAATGCGGATGAAGCGCTGCGCCAACTTGATCACCCCCTGGCTTCTTGATACTTCTTGATCGCAGTCAGACAAATGTAAACAGAACGTGCTAGATTTCAAACACGAACAACCTCAACGGGAGCGGTATATGACAAAGAACGAAAACTTGAACGAACTCAATCGCAAAAACATGGAAGCCGCCATGCGGCTAGCTCAAATGTCGATCGAGAATTCGCAGCGTGTCATGACGCTGCAAAATGAATTGGCGCGCCAGTTATTCACCGATGGCGTCGAAAATGCCAAGGCACAGGCCGCCGCCAAGGATCCGCAGGATGTCTTGCGCCTGCGCAGCGTCTACGCGCAGGAAACCGCGCAGAAGATGATGCAGACCGCACAGCAAGTCGCTGCGATCAGCAATGATGCTCGCGTTGAATTCTCGCGCATGCTCACCGAGCAACTCGCTTCCGGCAGCCAGGAAATGGCCGACGCCTTTCAGGGCTTCTTCAAGACCATGCCCGGCCAGGGCGGCAACATGATGGAAGTCATGCAGCAGGCAATGGCCACGGCCAACGGCGCTTTCGAGCAAATGGCCAAGGTGTCTTCGTCCGCGTTCACCAACATGACGGACATGGCACAGAAAAGCACCGGCCGTAAAAAGTAATTTCGAGTTTAGTTGCCGCCTGACCAGCGTCGGGCGGCATCTTCATCCGACTCGCGCGCATCGACCCAACGGCCTCCTGATGGCGTTTCTTCTTTTTTCCAGAAGGGTGCCTGCGTCTTCAGGTAGTCCATGATGAACTCGCAGGCAGCGAACGCATCGCCGCGATGGCGCGAACTGACGCCGACAAAGACGATCTGATCGCCTGGGGCCAGTCGCCCGACCCGATGGATCACCCGCACCCGACGAACTTCCCAGCGCTGCCGGGCCTGATCGACAATCTTCTGCAACGCCTGCTCGGTCATGCCGGGATAATGTTCCAGCGTCATCGCCAATATTTCACCGCCACGAACAAGGCCGACAAAACTCGCCACGGCCCCTGCTTCGTCATCACCGGCCGACAGTACGGCAACCTCGGCACCGCAATCGAAATCAGTTTCCTGAACAGAGACCGTCATGGCTAGCCCCCCGTTACGGGCGGGAAAAAAGCCACCTCGTCGCCATCAGCAACCGGCGCATCGAGGCCCACCATCTGCTGATTGACCGCCACACGCAGATTCTTCGCTGTGCGAATCGCCTCATGCTGCCCGGCCAGACAGTCGCGCAAGCCACCAGCGGTCGTGACACCGGCTGGCAGGTCGACGGACTCGGCACTGCGCCCCATCGCTTCGCGCAGGCCGGCGAAATAAAGCACTTTCACGCTCATGACAACACCCCATCCAGCGCGATGTAACTAACTTCATCGCCGGCACGAATCACCCCACCGGCTGGCGTATCGATCAACCCATCCGCCCAGGCACAGGAACTCAGCACGCCGGAGCCCTGACGGGGATGCAGTTCGACCTGGCCATCGGGCAACAAACGTGCGCGCAGAAACTCGCGCCGCTTCGGATCGGCCTTCGGCCAATCCGAGATGCAAACCCGGCGCTGTACCGGCAAGGGCAGCGGTGTCGTACCCATGCTGCGCAGAATGAAGGGACGTACCAGGATCAGGAAGGTGATGAAGCCTGCCACCGGATTACCGGGTAAACCAATAAAGGATGCCGTCCTGCCAGCGCCGACTTTTCCATAAGCGAGCGGCTTGCCCGGCTTGATCGCAATCTTCCACAGATCAAGCCGACCTTCTGCCTCAATGGCGGCCTTGACATGATCCTCCTCGCCCACCGATACGCCTCCCGTCGACAGAATCAGGTCGTTGCTTTCCGCCGCGGTACGCAAGGCTTCTCGCGTCGCCGCCAGCGTATCGGGAATACGGCCAAGATCGGTCACGACACAGCCCAAGCCTTCGAGTAGCGCGCGCAGAAAATAGCGATTGGAGTTGTAGATCGCGCCCGGTGGCAGTGGCTCGCCGGGTTCCACCAGTTCATCGCCGGTAGACAGCAAGGCCACGCGCAGGCGGCGCAACACCGGCAGCGTCGCCAGTCCCACCGAGGCCGCCAGACCAAGTTCAGCCGGACCGAGGCGCACCCCCGCCGGCAGGATTGCCGCACCGGCCAGGATATCCTCGCCGGCACGGCGGATGTTGTCGCCCGGCTTCGGCACCGTCTGCACCGTCACCGAACCGTCGCCCGCCGCGCACTTCTCCTGCATCACCACGGCATCAGCCCCCGGCGGCACCGGCGCACCGGTAAAGATGCGCGCGGCCGTTCCCGGCTGTAGCGGCTGGCCGACCGTACCCGCCGGAATGCGCTGGGTCACCGGCAAAGCCACGCCAGCCTGCGCAACATCCGCACAGCGCAGCGCATAACCATCCATCGCGCTATTGTCGAGCGGTGGCACATGGATAGCCGAAACCTGCGCCTGCGCCAGCACGCGACCGCGCGCCGCCACCAGCGGCACCGACTTGGATTCGCTGACCGGACAAGCCGCAGCGAGTAATTGCTCAAGGGCCTCTTCGTAACTCAGCATGGTCGATCCACATAATCAAGAATGAATTGGACAATCGCCGCCGGATCATTGAGATCCAGCAGCGGCAGCGGGCAATCGATGGCGGCATCGGTGGCCACCGCCACGACACTCGGATTCTCCGGCCAGATCGGTGGCTTGCCATGCGCCGGACGATAAATTTCGAGCTTGGAAATCGGCGTCTGCTTGAACCCCTCCACCAACACCAAATCGCAAGGCGACAAAACCGCCAGTTGCTCCTCCAGCGTCGCCTCGGGCGCGCCGCGCAACTCGTGCATCAGCACCCAGCGCGTATCGCAGGTCAGCAGCACCTCGCTCGCCCCGGCGGCACGATGGCGGTATGAATCCTTGCCCGGTTGATCGACATCGAAGTTGTGATGGGTATGTTTGATCAGTGATACCGTCAGACCGCGTGCGATAAATCGCGGAATCAGCTTTTCGATCAGTGTCGTTTTGCCAGAACCGGAATAGCCGGCCAACCCGAATACCTTCATGGTGTGATCACCTTGGCGAATCCTCCTCCTGGAGTTCTGAAGTTCGTCGTCTGTCCCTGATACAAGCGTGCCGTGACGAACTGGGCAGTGCCACGATACACATAATTGCGCACATCCGCCTTGAACGGGGTCAACTCGCCCGCCACCGATACAGAAACGGTTGAGGGCAAGGCCAGCGCCTGGGCGACATAATCACCGGCAAGAATCTCGTCGAACACCCGTTTTGTCAGCTTGTCGCCGCGATACGTTCCCTTCGAACCATAGCCGGTGGCCGGCTTGAAGAACAGTTGACGACGCCGCTGCCAGAAATCCTCGGCACGCGCCGGCATCACCGCCTCGGTGCGCGGAATGCCTGCCCGCAACACGTTACGCGTCGCTGCAGCCACACGCCAACTAGCCAGCAACTCATCATCGGTCAGTGCGATCAGGTTCCGCTTGTCGGCATAGCGCGCATGATGCGTCGGGTTCGGTGTGATCACCGCGCCCTGCCGCCAAGCCTCTCTCAGCACCGCCTGTGCCGGTTCGGCGAAAGCAAAATCGGTGAGCCGGTTATAGACGAGGTCGACCTTCGTCTCCTCATGCCAGAGGTTGCCGTGACACAACATCAAATCTTCCGGCGCGCAGATGAGCGCCTGAATACTGTGCGCCGCGAACAACTGCTGGAAACCAAGAAACTCCGGGTAGAGATACTGGGCTTCCGGCGCCTCATCGACAATGGCGATAGTCTTCAATTCGCCCGGAAACTCGGTGCGGAACATCGCGACGTAGGCATCCAGCACATCCTCGCGCCCCGCCTGCCAGGCGGCGAGCAGACCGCCGCCGGCATTGGTGTTGATCTCGATCAGTTGTGGGCCGGCTTCGGTCAGATGGAAATCGTAGCCCATGAAAACGCCAGACGGTGCTGTACCCGCTTCGGGGCATTTCATCCTGCCAACGCCGACCATTTCGGCCCACTGAGGAAGTGCAATGACAGACTCGATGGCCGCAATAATCGTGGTCATGCGCACCAGATCTGTCTGAGGAATCGCCATGGTGGCCGGCGAAAACAGGTGGGGTCTCGCCTCAAGCAACGGGGCAGGAAGATCAATGTGCCGCATGATTAGCCAGCCTTGAGAATCAGGTCACGATAGCGCAAGGCCTCGGCAATCACGGCGCGCAGGGCAACGGCCTCCCAAGGCTTGCTGACGAAGTGATACACCCCCGCCCGGTTGATCGCATCGACCAGCACCTGCGTGGCCGGCACACCGGACATCAGAATGCGCACCGAACCGGGACACGCCTCCTGCACCTTCTCAAGCAACATCACACCGTCCATTTTCGGCATCTGGTAATCGGCAATCACGATATCCGGGCAGCGTTGCAAGGCCATCACCAGCGCAGCGGCAGGTGTGGACTCGGTCATGATGTCGAACAGGGGATTTGCACCGCGCGTCGCCCGTCCCTGCAAGGAAAGCTCACGTTCCAGCGCATGCAGTTGCGAGGTTTCGTCATCCACCAACAAGATCGAATAACGGGATGGACTCGCCGGCGCATCAACTGGCATTTCACTCAGGCGGCGCAGCAGCTTGCGTTGCTGCATGGCGAGCAGAATGCGCGTCTTGAGATCGTACTCACCCCAAGGCTTGAGTACGACCTGATCGACCCGCGCATCATTGATCGCGGCAATGGCCCCCTCCATGTCAAGCAGACCGGTCAGCAGAATCCGGATCGTATCGGGTTGTGCGACACGCAACTTTTCGAGAAAACGAATGCCATCCATCCCGCGCATACGGTAATCGACAATCGCCACATCGAAAAAACCATCCGACTCCGCCGCACGACTCAATGCGGATGGTGCATCCGGGAAGGACTCGATCTCGATCCCCTCATTGCCCAGATCGGGCTTGCGCAACAATTCGCGGCGCAGGGCACTCACCACCAGCGGATCATCATCGACAAGCAGTACGCGACACAACACGATCAGGCTGCCCCGCCCGCAGGGCCCGTCACTGGCAACCAGACGCGCATGCGCGTGCCCTTCCCCACCACGCTGTCGACGTCGAGCCGACCGCCGTGCTTCTTGATGATGTCGTAGGTCACGGCCATACCCAACCCGGTGCCGGTTCCCACTGGTTTGGTGGTGAAAAATGGATCGCACATGCGCTGGCGCGTGGTCTCATCCATACCGCAGCCGGTGTCGGCCACTTCGACCCAGACAAAGCCGTCATCAGCCTTACCGCTGCGCAAGGTGATGGTGCCATGACCGGTAATGGCCTGCGCTGCATTCACCAGCAGGTTGAGAAAGACCTGATTGATCTGCGCTGGCATGCAGTGCACGGCGGGCAAGGGTGTCAACTCACGCACCACCTCAGCCTTGTCCTTCCACCGATGCAGCGCTACGTTGAGCGTGCTTTCGAGACCGGCCAGCAGGTCGGCTTGTTGCCACTCCGCTTCGTCGAGATGCGCAAAATCCTTCAGATTCATAACAATCTTGCGCACACGATCAAGACCATCCTGCGATTCCTTCAGCAGGTCTTTTACATCCGTGCGCAGGTAATCAAGGTCGATCTCACGCTTGAGGGCCTGACCCGGCGGTGTCGCTGCGCCCAGTTCGGCCAGCTTCAGCAACTGTTCGGCATAGCGGCCCAACGTCCCCAGATTGGAGACGACGAAGCCGATCGGGTTATTGATCTCATGCGCCACCCCTGCTGCCAACTGACCGACGGAAGCCATCTTCTCGGATTGCAGCAACTCCTGCGTGCGCTGGGCCACCTTGACCTCCAAGGCCTGATTGCTCTCGGCCAGGTCGTTGTTCAGCCGCGACATTTCCTTGTAAAGCACCCGCAGCGCCTGCTGCAGCACCTGCACCACCACCGCACCACTGGCCGCAGCGTCCTCCGCCACTGGCTGGCCGCTGGCACGCCGGATCTGGCGCACCATTTCCTGGTCTTCGCCCAAAATGTGCGAACTCAGCCAGGCGGCCAGGAAACCCTGAACGGTGTCGCCCGGCGAACTCATCACGCTGCGCTGTGCCCACATCGCTTTCAACTGGACAACGAAATTCCGGTGGATATGCACATGATGCTCAAAATAAGTCGCTGGCACCCCGGCCTCCTGCATCAGGCGCTCTTCTTCCTTGAAATGGGTGGCAGCATAGGCCGCCAGTTCCCGGAAGACGTGCTCAACCTCGCTCGCCGGCGCAACCGATCGGCTACCCAGTACCTGGCCGATCTGGTTGATCAGCTCGAACAGCTGCTGATGTTGCGCATCCACGGTGGCAAAACCGGTCATAAACCGGTCGTTCCAGGCAAAGGCTTCCATGACTCAGCGACTTTCCATGCGGATGTAGACCGTCATCGGCTCGCCGTTGATACGCTCGAATTCACGCAACTGCTTGATGACCCCTTCGTCCAGCATGCTGCCGCGCGCCAGCAGCAGATAGCCTTCCTTGTGGTTGATATTGCGCGTCAGCACCATGCCGGGCTTGAGGCGCTCCGAAGACATCACCACTTCCTTCCAGGTACGCGGTGGCGGCTCGGGCTGCTTGTCACGCAGGACGCTGCTGGAGACATCGTTGCGGATATGCAGCAACAGCTTGCGCTTTTCCGTCTGCTCCAGCGCCACCAGCTTGCCAATTACATCGGCATTCAGTACGCGTCCGGCGGGCAACAGGGTATAGCCGTCGGCATGCGTCAAATCGCGCGTCAGCACCATGCCAGGCTTCAACTGAGCGGGAGCCAGTTGCAATTCCAGCGGGCGCTTGGCCGCCTCCTCCTTGAGCATGGCAAAAAAGGCATCGATCACCTCGGGGTCGTAGCGACGGCCGCGCTCCTTCTGTAAATACTGCTGCGCTTCGAGTGATGTGTGCGTATGCAAGGTCAGCGCCCCCGCCTGCAGTGCATCGTAATCATTGCACACCGACAGGATGCGTGCGCCGAGCGGAATCTGCAGCCCGACCAACCCATCCGGGTAGCCACTGCCATCAAGACACTCGTGATGATGGCGGATGATCTTGGCAGCATTCGCGAGCTGCTCCACCGACATCAGCAACTGCTGGCCCTTGACCGGATGGTGCATCACCTCGGTCTTGCCCTGCGGCGTCAGGGCATTGAAGGGGGCATTCAGCAAATTATCCGGCAGCCCCAGCTTGCCCACGTCGTGCAGCAATGCAGCCAGAAAAACATCCTGTTGATCGGCATCAGCAATGCCCAGATGTTCCACCAGGCGCCGCGACAAATCTGCCACGCGCCGCGAATGTCCCGCCAGCCGTCCGCCGCGCAATTCGACCAACCCGGAGAACAGTTGCACGGTGGCCAGAAAGCTGCCGCGCAACTGCGTATGCGCCGTTTCAAGGGACTTGAGCGCCTTCGCCAACTCGGCCGTGCGCTTCGCCACCTTCTCTTCGAGGCTGGCATTGAGACCCTTCAGCTCCTCGTTTTGTGAGAGCGTGAGCTGCGTCAGCCGCGCGTTTTCTTCCATCAGATTACGATGGGCAAGCGCCTGTTCGACGGTCATCACCAGCTCGCTGTCGTTCCACGGCTTGGCCACATAGCGCCAGATCTTGCCCTGGTTAATCGCCGAGATCGTCGCCGCCGCATCGGCGTAGCCAGTGAGCAAGATGCGCTTGGTTGCCGGCCACTTGGCGAACACCTGTTCGAGGAACTGCGCCCCGTTCATTTCGGGCATGCGCATGTCGCTGATCACCACGTCGATCGGCTCATTTTCAAGTAGCGCAAGCCCCTCCTGGCCGGAGGTCGCCGTAAAAACCGTAAAACCGTGTGGCCGAAACACGCGCTTGAGCGCCGACAGAATCGACGGCTCGTCATCCACGCAGAGCACGCGTGGGACCGGGGCAGCGGTTTTTTCTTCAGGTGTATTCATGATTTTTCAAAAGTCGGCGCTGGCGAGACGGCGCATACGACTTCACGGCGTGCCAACTCTGGCTCATCCAAGCGCCCGGTCGCCATAAAGCTCGGGCTGAACTGTTTGAACAAATCACCCAATCCACTCAAGGATTTCCGTGAGGGGGGCGCTGCTCCATTAGTTTCATTACCGCCGTTTTCGTTAAGTTCTTTCATGTTAGCCAGCCATGCCATCTACTTGCTTGTTATCTTCAGGCGGCGCCACCGGCAAGGTAATCGTAAAGGTTGTTCCCTTGCCCACCTCGCTGGCCACCTCGATCTTGCCGTGGTGCTTTTCGATGATACTCCAGGCAATCGAGAGGCCAAGCCCGGTGCCCTTCCCCACCGGCTTGGTGGTGAAAAATGGTTCGAACAGACGATTCATGTGGACTGGCGTGATGCCCTTGCCGCTATCCGCAATCTTGATCTGTACCGTATCGGCATCCAGCGCGCAGGTGCTGATGACGATCTCGCCCTTGGTCTCGATCGCCTGCGCTGCATTGATCAGCAGATTCATGAACACCTGATTGAGCTGCGCGGCCAGACAACGCACCTGATGCAATTCGCCATATTCTTTCTTGACAGTGCACTTGTACTTGAGTTCGTTCCAGACGATGTTCAGGGTCGATTCGATCCCTTTGTTCAGATCGGCCCATTGCCACTCGGCCTCGCCAGGGCGCGAGAAATCCTTCAAGTCCTGGACAATCTTCTTCACGCGCTGCAGCCCGTCAGTCGATTCGGCCAGCAACTGATAGACGTCGGTCTTAAGGAAATCAAAATCCTTCTCCGCCTTGATCGTCTGGATGCGCGCAAAATCCTCGGGATTGCCCGCCTCGGCGGCTGCCGCCTCACACACCGCCGCGATCTGGAAGATATCGTCCAGATAGGTCTTCAGCGTGCCCAGATTGCTATGCACGAAGCCGATCGGGTTGTTCAGTTCGTGCGCCACCCCAGCGGCAAGCTGTCCAATCGAAGCCATCTTTTCCGATTGCAGCAACTGGTTATGGGCCTCGGTCAACTTGGCGTTAAGCGCCTTGGCCTCGGTTAGTGCATGCTGCAGCGTCTCCTCGGTTTTCTTGCTCTTGTCGATATCACGCACCACGGCCAGCACCCGCTGTTCGCCATTGAGCATGAGCATCTTCAGATTCACCGCTACCCAGAACTGCCGATCCTGGCTATCTCGGGCCAGCCACTCAAATGCCTCCCATCCCTTTTCCATGCAGCGCGTCATCAGCCTCTGCACTTCAACCAGCGTATAGGGCGGCACATTGGCGCTGAGCCGAGGGACATCGAGCGTCAGCAATTGCTCTCGCGTGTAGCCATACATGGCACAGGCACGGGCATTCGCATCGAGAACATGGCCTGTGACCGGATCATGCACAAAGATGGCATCGTTGATCGCGTCGTAGATGATGCGAAACCTGTCATCACTGCTGACCAGAAGGTTGGAATCCGTATCTGTCCCGGTCATGTGACACCCTCTATGCAAAAGTCGGCGCTGGCGGGACGGCATCTGCAGCGGGAGCAACAGGATCAATGGGCAGCCACACGGTAAAGGTCGTGCCTTTGCCCAACTTGCTCTGCACCTCGATACGGCCATGGTGCTTCTGCACAATGCCATAGGCCAGCGAGAGCCCCAGCCCTGTCCCCTTGCCAATCGGCTTGGTGGTAAAGAAGGGCTCAAAAATGCGGTTCAGGTGCTCCGATGCAATGCCGGTGCCGGTATCGCCAATCGCCACAAAGACTTCACTGCCCTGACGTCCGGTGCGAATGGTGATCTCGCCCTTCTCCTGAATGGCGTGGCCGGCATTCACCAGCAGATTCATGAACACCTGATTGAGTTGCGAAGGCTCGCACCAGATTTGCGGCAGGTCGCCATAGTCTTTCACCACCGTGCATTTGTACTTGAGCTCATTCCACACGACATTGAGCGTCGTCTCAATGCCCTGATGCAGATCAGCCCACTGCATGCTCGCCTCGCCGGCGCGCGAGAAATCCTTCAAGTCCCTGACAATTTTCGCCACGCGGCCGAGGCCCTCGCGTGACTCACTTAGCAACTGGACGATATCGGACCGCAGAAAATCATAATCCCGGTCGAGCTTGAGCTGACGCGCCTGGTTGAGTTCGGGACAAGATGACTGCATCCCCGCCTCAGCCACGGCATAGGCATCGAGAATGCTGAAAATATCCTGCAGATAGCTTTCCAGCGAACCGAGATTGCTGGTGACAAAGCCGATCGGGTTATTCAGCTCGTGGGCCACGCCGGCAGCCAACTGGCCAATGGAGGCCATCTTTTCCGACTGCAGCAACTGGCTGTGGGCCGCTTCCAGCTTCTGATTCAACTCACGCAGACCTTGCATGTTTTCGGCAATTTGTCGCTGCGCGCGACCGCGCTGGGCCAAATGCCAGACATCATTCGCCACCAATTGCAGGGTTTCAATGTCCTGATCGCCATAATCGCTCGCCTTGTTGCCGACACCGACGAGCATGACAATCTTGCCCTGCTCGATCACTGGCAGTGAAATCAGCCGCTGCAAGGGCGCATGTCCCTCTGGAAGACCATGCTTGCCGGGGGCCGTGGCATAGTCGTTGAACACCACCGGCTGGCGGTGGCGCAGGGCTTCCGCCCAGATACCGGCTTCACTGACCGGATAGTGGCGATCAAAGGCCGCATGGCAATAGCTTTCAAGCGTGCGCCGCGACCAGGTCACCAGTTCGATCGTTTTTTCGTCTTCATTGACAAAGTGGATGAAGGAAACCTTGCTGTCGGTCAGTTCCTCCGCCATCTCCAGACCGCGTTGCATGAAGCTCGCCTCATCGAGTGCATCGGCGATCCTTGGCAATTCGAGCATATACATGGCGCGCCGGGCCATGAATGCCAGACTCTTTTCCAATAGCGTGTGGCGGGAATCGTCACCTTGCAGAGAAGTTAGTGTCTGGGAATTCATGTCGGGTCACCCGCCTGCTTCTGTGCCCGCAAAGCGCGCACCAGTACAAGGGCTGCTGGATATTGATAAGCGGCAATCGCCTTTTCCAGCCGGGCGTAATCGCTGCCCAGCAGCGGACGCAGATGCACTGCTGCGCTGGCAAACAGTTGATTCACGCTGGGATCATCACCTACCAGCAGGTTTTCAAGTGTTTCCAATAGGTTGTCCGCTGCAGGCAGCGGAATCGAAGGCAATGGTGATTTCTCCTCTTCGACCCATGCAAGCGGCAGGCCGCGCATCAACTCATCCAGCGCACGTTCAAGCTCGCCGAGCGCGGCCAGGGCAGTGTCGTTTGCCGGCGCGTCGCGCAAACCCCGTTCAAGACGCGCAGCGGCTGTGGCCACATTGCGCGCCCCCAGCGTCGCGGCAACGCCCCTGAGCGCATGCGCTTGGCGCATGGCCTTTTCGTTCTCCCCTGCCGCCAGCAAAGCATGCAACTGTTCGCCATCCTTGCGATGTGCCTGAATAAAACGCTCCAGCATCTCGGTATAACGGGCCACTCGGCCGCTCAGCGTTTTCAGACCTGCCGCCGCATCGAGACCCGGAATCGACGCAAGACGCCGCTGCAACGGCAGTGTCTTGTCGTCAGGCAACGCGGAGGGCATTGCCGGGAGCGATGAGGCCAATGCCGGTAGCCAGCGCAGCAGCGTGGCAAACAGCGTTTCGGGATCGACCGGCTTGGCGATGTAGTCGTTCATGCCTGCGGCAAGACAGCGCTCACGGTCTTCGCTGAACGCATTGGCCGTCATCGCCACAATCGGCGTTTGCCGGTAACCCGGCAGCGCGCGAATTTGTTGCGTCGCCTCGATGCCATCCATTTCCGGCATCTGCATATCCATGAGGATGGCGTCATAGGCGGTCACACGCGCCATCTCGACCGCCTTGACGCCGGTATCGGCGAGATCGACGGTCATGCCGGCTTCCATCAACAGATCGCGTGCCACCTCCTGATTGATCGGGTTGTCCTCGGCCACCAGGAGGCGCACGCTTCCGCGCGCCCGAATCGCTTGCTGCAAAGCTTTCTCGCTGTGCGATGCACTGGCATCGACCTGCGTCTTCGATTTGTCGCGCGACGAATGTGCAATCGATTGCCGCCCGCGGCGGCTGCCCTTCCGCAAGCGTGCGGTCATCCAGAACCGGCTGCCCACGCCCGGCGTACTCTCGGCCCCCACGCTGCCGCCCATCAGCTCGGCCAGATGCTGGTTGATCGCCAAACCCAGCCCGGTGCCCCCATAGCGGCGGGTAATTGATGAATCCGCCTGTTCAAATGAGCGGAACAGGCGCGCAAGGTCTTCCGCCGCAATGCCGATGCCGCTATCTTCCACCTCGAAGCGCAACAGGATGTCGTGCTCTCCCGCCTCGATCTGGCGCACACGCAGGATGACGAAACCTCGCTCGGTAAATTTGACGGCATTGCCGGCGTAGTTGAGCAGGGCCTGACGCAAACGCGTCACATCGCCGCGCAACAAGGGCGCTTCGGTCAACACCGGATCGATATCGACGATCAGTTCCAGCCCGTGTGTCTGCGCCCGCTCGGCGACCAATGCAGCGACATTTTCGAGCACCTGCGTCAGGTCGAACTCACTCTCATCCAGGGTAAACTTCCCGGATTCGATCTTCGACAGGTCAAGAATATCGTTGATCAGCGCCAGCAGGTGATGCGCGGCCTCAATGATCTTGTCGAGCCGATCACGCTGCCCCGGTTCGTCGATCTGGCGCTGCAGCAGGTGGGCCAGCCCCACAATCGCATTCATCGGGGTGCGAATTTCATGGCTCATGTTGGCCAGGAAAGTGCTCTTGGCCTGGCTGGCCGCTTCCGCCCGTTGCCGCGCCACATCCAGATCCACCGTGCGCTGGGTCACCATATCCTCAAGGTGAAGGCGGTATGCATCGAGTTCTTCGCCGATCCGCTTCTTCTCGGTAACGTCTTCCTTGACCGCAACATAGTGCGTGATCTGACCGTCAGGCTGGCGCAGCGGTGTCACAATCGCAAACTCGACGTACTCGCTGCCATCCTTGCGCCGGTTGATGAACTCGCCTTTCCATGCCTGCCCGCGCAACATGGCGTCCCACATCGACGCATAAGTGGTGGCCGGCGTCTTGCCTGAGTGCAGGAGGCGTGGATTCTGACCGATCACTTCCTCGCGTGTATAGCCGGTGACCTGTAGGAAGGCGTCGTTCGCGTACTCGATCTCGGCGTCAATGTTGGTGATGACGATGCTTTCCGGGCTCTGTTCAATGGCGAGCGAGAGCTTGCGCAGGCGATCCTCGGCCAGCTTGCGCTCGGAGATATCGATGGTGTAGCCGGCCAGATAGCGCGGCGTGCCGTCGATCAGGATCGGGAACTTGATGGTCGTGTAGAAATGGCCAGCGAATTCTTCATCCACCGTAATGACTTGGCCCTCGCGCAGGATTCTCATGTCATCGGCCACCATGCTTTTCGCCAGGGGGGAAGGGAACAATTCGTCCATACTCTTGCCGAGCAGTTCGCTCACGGGTTTCCCCAGCATCTGCTCGTAGTTCCGGCTCAGGCGTATCGGGCGGATGTTTTCATCCTTGAAGAAAACGTAGATGGGACTGTTTTCCATGAAATGTCTGAATATTTCCTCGCTCTCGCGCAAGGATTCTTCGGCCCTTTTGAGTTCGGTGATATCGCGTGAAATACCGTACATGCCGATCACCGCGCCCATCTCATCATGCAGCGGGCCCTTGACGGCAAGGAAGGTGCGCACCCCTTCATTGGTCGTAACGGTTTCCTCGTAGGTCAGCGACTGGTCGCCGTCCATCACGCGCCGGTCATGGGCATCCAGTGCCGCCGCCTCATCAGGCCTGAACAGCGCGCTGTTGTCTTGCCCGAGAACTTCGGCCTCGGTTTTGCCGGCGAAGTTGACGGCCGCACGATTGAACAGGGTGTAGCGCCCCTGGTAGTCCTTGGCATAGATGGCGTCGAGCGAACTGTCGGCGACGGCGGCCAACAGCCGCAAAACGCTCAGCTTTTCGGCATGTTCCATCTGCTGCCGTTGCGCATGCAGCAATTCGCGGCGCTGGAAGAACAGCACCGCGAGGGCGCCGGCGGCCAGCCAGATGAACAGGCTGGCAAGCAGTATCCACAACGCATCTCGCATCGCCTCGTCGAACACTTCCTCGCGATCCACCTTGGCGAGCAGCCACCACGATGTGCCCGCCACGGGCAGCGCGACGCCAAGCGCCGGGTGGCCGCGGTAATCGGTGCCTTCGATCAGCATGCCGGGTGCGTAGCCGGGAGCGAGCGCATGCGCGGCAAGCACGGTTCTCTCGGCCAGCGGCACGCGTTTTTTCAGCATGCTGCCTTTTTCGTGGCGCAGTTCGCTGAGGAATAGCAGCGTGTCGCCCTCCTGGCGGAACAGCATGGTTTCGGCGCTCGCGGTCGGCAACGGCCACACGGCAAGAAGGGGGTAAAGGTCGGCTTCGACATCGACGCGCAGCACGACAGCGACGTCGGCACGCGCCGCGCCGACTGGACGCGGCAGCGGGGTGACAAAATCCAGATGCGGGTGCCCCGGCGCCGGTTCGTCCAAGTAGAACAGATCGGTCGTCGCTGTGGCGTCGCCGGCGAGCGCGACTTCGACAATCCTGGCCTGGAGATCGGTGTCATGGCTATGCGTGCTGTCGGTTTGCAGCAGAGAGCGGCCTTGGGCATCGACGATGGCAGCTTCGCGATACCCGAGCATGTGGCGAAAGTCTTCGAGGCGATTCAAGATACGGGTGCGTAGTTGCGGATCGTCACTCCTGCGCCATTCGGCCAGGCCATCGGAAAAGACCGGCGCGCTGCGGATCACCGCGGCATCGCGGTGACGTTCGCTCAACCAGCGTTCGATTTGCTCGACCTTGAGCCGGGCGACGGAAAGCAACTGTTCGTTCTGCTGCTCACGGTGAAAGTTCCAGCTTTGCAGTAGCCCGGTAGCACCGAGCAGCACGAAGGCGGCGGTAAGCAGCGCCAGGCTGACGATCAGGCCGCGCCGCTGCGGCAGGGGCGCCGTCCCGCCAGCGCCGACTTTTGTGTCCGTCGCCGTTTTCTCCTGCCGCACGGCGAAGCGCAGGATGAGGAAGAACAGCAACGCAGCAGTGACCGCGACGAACAGCAGGCCCTTGAGCGTGCTGGCGACCTGGATACTGACCGGGCCGGGAAACAGGAGAGCAACGGCCGTGTCGGACAGAAAGATCCACAGCCCCGCGAACAGGGCGTAAAGCAGCACAATGCGCACGATGGCGTGCAACGTAGCGGGCGGCAAGTCGGCAAAGAGTGAGCGCGGCGGCGTCACGATGCCGCACCACCACTGTGAGCAGTGCGACGCACCTCGTAGTGATGGAAGGCATCGCGCACGACATTGAGCAGTTCGGCATCGTCCCAGGGCTTGGTCAGAAAGCGAAACAGCTCGCCGCGATTGACCGCGCTGGTCACCGACTCGAGATCGGTATAGCCCGAGAGCATGATGCGCACACTGTCGGGGTACATCTCGCGCACCCGGCCAAGAAACTCCGCACCGGTCATGTTGGGCATGCGGGCATCGGAAATCACCACGCCAATGTCGTGGCCGGCCATCAATTCCAATCCTTCCGCGCCGCTCTCGGCGGCAAAAATCGTGTAGCCCTCACGGCGCAGCAGGCGCCGCAGCGAGGCCAGGATTGAGGGTTCATCATCCACCAGCAACAGGCTGCGACCGTTGCACACGGCATCATCCACCGGCGCCAGCTTGCGCCCGGAGCGCAACAGGGCCGCAAACTCATCGGGCGGGAGGGGCTTGCTGAAGAAAAAGCCCTGCATCTCGTCGCAATGACGCACACGCAGGAAATTCAGTTGCGCTTCGGTTTCGACACCCTCGGCAATCACGGAAAGGCCGAGACTGTGCGACAGCGAGATGATCGCCATCGCGATGGCGGCACTACTCGGGTCTTGCGTCAGGTCACGGACGAAGGACTGGTCGATTTTGAGGCGGTCGATGGCAAACCGCTTGAGGTAACTGAGCGAGGAAAAGCCGGTGCCGAAATCGTCAATCGACAGGGTGATGGAAAGCCCCTTGAGCCGTTCGGTAGCCTCAATGAATGCCTCGGCATCGGCCAGCACGGCGCTTTCGGTCAGTTCCAGTTCCAGATACTTGGGCTCCAGACCGGTTTCCCTGAGGATGTCGCCCGCCAGCACTACAAGATTCTGCACCGCAATCTGGCGCGCCGACAGATTGACGGCAACGGTCACGGGGGGCAGTCCGGCTGCTTGCCATGCCTTGTTTTGCTGACAGGCTTTGCGCATCACCCACTCGCCCAGCGGCACGATCAGCCCGGATTCCTCGGCGAGCGGGATAAAGTCGTTCGGCGGCACCAGCCCGCGCACCGGGTGTTGCCAACGGACGAGAGCCTCACACCCGCAGATCAGGCCACTGTGCAGGTTCAACTGCGGCTGGTAATGCAGGATCAGTTCGTCACGTTCGAGGGCCCGGCGCAGGCCATTCTCCATATCCAGTCGTTCGAGCGCGCGGGCGTTCATCTCCGTCGTGTAAAAGGCAAAGTTGTCGCCGCCCCCCGACTTGACCTTATACATCGCGGCACTGGCATTCTGCAGCAGCGCCTCAACCGTATGTCCATCCACCGGGGCGATGGCAATACCGATACTCCCGGAAAGATAGAACTCGTGTTCGCCCACCATAAAGGGCTGCGCGAGCGCACGCAGCATTGGCTGGAGCAGACGCGTCACCGCGTTGGCATCGGCCACCTCGACCGCCATCACGAACTCGTCGCCTTCGGTACGTGCCAAGGTCTCGATCTCTGCCGCATGGTCACGCAAGCGTCCAGCCGCCTGGATCAAAACGCCATCTCCCGCCGCATGCCCCAAGGTGTCGTTGATACCCTTGAAACGGTCGAGATTCAGCAGGATCACAGCGAAAACCTGCCCGCTCTGCCGGCAACGCTCGACGGCCTGGGTCAAGCGATCATTCAACAGATTACGGTTGGGCAGACCAGTCAGATCGTCAAAGTTCGATTTGCGTTCGATCTCGGCCAGGTAGCGTTTGCGCTCGCCGATTGACTGGAAGGTCACCACCGTGCCGAGATTCTCTGCAGCCTCCAGCATCGGCTCACAACTGACTTCAACTTCAAGGGGCATGCCATCCTTGCGCCAGAACATCTCTTCCAGGTTATGCACGCTCAGATTGCCGGACAGGCATCCCATCATCGGGCAATCGGCCACCGGATAGGGACTCCCATCCGGCCGATAGCGATGGAACGTGTCATGGGCATGGCGGCCAAGCAATTCCTCGCGCTGATAACCGAGCATGCGCGCCGCTGCAGGGTTAACGAAACTGATGTGACCATCCGGGTCTGTCCCGTAGATGCCCTCCCCGGTCGACATCAGGATCGATTCGCGCTGGCGATTGCGCCGCGCCACCTCTGCTTCCAGCGAAAGATTCTGCTCTAGCAGGCGGTCACGCGCATATTTGAGTTCGAGATGGGTGCGTACACGTGCCAGGACGGTGGGCGGCTGGATCGGCTTGGTGATGTAATCCACGGCCCCCAGTGCCAGCCCGCGCCGCTCATCCTCACCGGCATCGAGCGCCGTCACGAAGATCACCGGGATATCGCGCGTCGTCGGGTCGGCCTTGAGGCGCTCGATCACCGCATAACCATCCAGATCGGGCATCATGATGTCGAGCAGGATCAGATCGGGCTTCGGCTCGTCCTGGGCGATCTGTAGGGCCCGCACCCCACCATTGGCGGCGCGCACCCGATAGTGCGGCTGCAACAACTCCGCCAACACGCTCAGGTTTTCGGGCGTGTCGTCAACGATCAGAATCATCGTACCGTCTTGATATTCACTAACGGTCATGGCGATTACGCGTCACCGCGCCCAGTCAATGGATCAGAGATTACGGGCCTTGCACATCTGCGCCAGGATGCGATTTTCGATCATCAGACGGCGACGTGCCAGCGCCTGCGCCACGGAGGCACGCAACTCGTAATCGTTCCAGGGCTTGGGAATAAAGGCATGAATGTGCGCCAGGTCGAGGGCGATCACGACGCTCTCCATGTTGGCGGCCCCTGAGAACAGGATGCAGGCGCAATCCGGCTGTTTCTCGGCAAACTGGGTGAGAAACTCGGCGCCATCCATTACCGGCATGCGGTAATCGGCGATCACACAGGAAAAGGTGACCTCATCGGCCATCTTCAAAGCGTGCTGGGGTGAATCGCTCACCTGGACACTGATGCGCTGCGGGTTGAGATCGGGCAGCCGCGTACCCTGCGATTCCGCATGCACTTCACGGAAGACATCGTCAAGCGCACTGCGCCGCGTCAGGCTGCGTGCCACGGCATTGGCCACGTTCTCCGAATCATCGACCACCAGCACTTGATCAATCTCATTTACTGAACCGGCAGGCAGCTCAATGCCATTGTCGCGCAACTGCTTCGCGAGCTTGCGGTTTTCGACCGTGGTCCGGCGGAACGTGATCGCCTGAGAAAGGGTGCTCTTGAGGAAGTAGCTGCTCCAGGGCTTGGGAATGAAGCGATAGATGTGCGTCTCGTTGATCATCTGCACCAACGCATCGAAATCGGTCTGACCGGACAGCACGATGCGGACACAGTCGGGCTGGATCTTGCCCAGCTCGGTGAGAAATTCCAGACCGGTCATCTGCGGCATCCGGTAATCCGAAAGCACCGCCTCGAACTCTACTTCGCGCGCCCGCGCCAAAGCGGCTTGCGGATCGGTAAAAGTCTCAATCTCGTAGTTCATCTTGCCCAGCGGGGGGGTACTCAGTTCCCGACGCACAGCATTCACAATCCCCTGCTCATCATCAAGCACCATGACCCGATGTTTTAGTAACTCATTTGCATTTTCCATCACCAACCCCTCCTCGCTGTTGTATCGGTGTTCAGTCTACTCCAGGGCACAGCTTCCGGCTAAGCAGAATTACTCGGTACATTTGAATCACCTCCTAATGTCATATTCAAGCGACCAACCTGCGAAGACGTATCAATGTGAGCTGCTGCCCGCCATAGCACGCTAAACTCGTCGACAATCATGTAACAACTGAGTCGTCCGATAACGCGCCAAAGGCACACCATGGAAGCCCTGCTCTACTGGATCGGTCTCGCCGCAGTCGCGGTTAGCGCACTCACGGGCGTGCTGGATGCCGGGCGCAAGCAGATGGATCTGGTCGGGGTCGTCATTGTTGGCTGCGCCACCGCGCTCGGGGGCGGCACGATTCGCGACATGCTGCTTGATCGGCCGATGTTCTGGATCAGCGACCAGACCTACTTGATCGTCGCCCTCGTTACCTCGGTAGCGGTGTTCTTTGTCGTGCGCGGTCTCAAGTTGCCGCCGCGCCTGTTCCTGATCCCCGACGCGATTGGCCTGGCGCTATTCACCATCGTTGGCACACAGATTGCCCTGGCATGGGATGCCCCCTGGCTGGTGGCAAGTCTGCTTGGCGTGATTACCGGCGTGGTCGGCGGGGTCTTGCGCGACATGCTATGCAATCAGGTGCCGCTGATTTTCGTGCGTGGCGAACTTTACGCGTCCGCCGCCTGGATGGGCGCACTCGGCATGATCGGTCTGCAGCGCCTTGAAGTTTCAGCGGTGACGGCCGCCTGGTGCGGCATGGCCATTGTGTTGCTGGCCCGCCTGCTGGCGATGGCCTTTCGCATCACGCTGCCCACCTACAGCGAGCGTGAATAAGCTGGTTCAGCCCTGAACCAGCGCGGCGCGGTCGGCCATCATTGCCTCGACCATCGTCCGCAGTTCGACAAAGGGAATCGGCTTGTGGAGGATCTTGATGTTTTCCGGCAGGCCGCCCTGTGCGGCAATGGTTTCGTCTTCCATGCCGGTCACCACCACGATTTCCATACCCTCGCGGAATGAAGATCCCGCCAGGGTGCGGATCATCTGAAAACCATCCATGCCGGGCATACTCAGGTCGGCAATCATCAGGTCGGGCTGCTCGCGCCCAATCAGTATCAGGGCTTCGTAACCATTCAAGGCCGTGGAAATCTGCAAGGGCAGGTTCCATGAACCGATGTAGGTGCGATACAGCTTGATGAGCGTGTTGTCGTCTTCGACCACCAGAATTTTCAGGCGCGTCAGATCGACGGGGACACCGGCTTTCGTCCCGCTCACATTGCCCGACTGTGCAGAGCTACCTGTGCGCATCAGCTTTTCAACCGAATCCACGTTGATACGACGATGCCCGCCTTCGGTCTTCCAAGCCTGGAGAATGCCACTATCCACCCACAACTGGGCGGTTCGCAGCGATACGCCCAACACCTCGGCTGCTTCGCGGGTAGTACAAAACTCTCGTTTGAACATGGCTTATCGCATCGGGATTGAACACCGCCTCAGTTGCATATCAGTTTTGTCGGATGTTATCAAATTCACCAGCCGACTGCATGCCTTAGCTGCATTTTTCCTATTAAGAAGGTAGCGAAAATCAAGCCTGCACGGATCAAAGACGCGCGAAGGCGACCCGCTCTGCAATACCACGCAACTGCTCGAAAGGTGCCGGCCTGGGTAGCACCGGAATATCTGCAGGAATGCCACCCTGCCCTTCAATATCTTCCAGGCAACTGTCGGTCACCATGACGATGCTCGTTTTTGCCAATTCGGGCACGCTGCGTATTGACTGAACCTTCTGTAAGCCACCCGGATCTGGCTGTGCCAGATCAACAATCACCATATCCGGCTGTTGCATTCCCACCCGAATCAGGGCTGCATAACCATGCGGTACAACGGTCACACTCGGATGCATCGGCCAGCACGACAAGGATGTCTCGTAGCATTGGCGCAGATCATCCCCATCTGCCACCACCAGAATCGAAAACTGGCGCGCTTTAACCGTATGGGTAACAGGCTTGTATGACTTGCAGATTTTTGTCTTGCCGCGCCGCGAAGGTACTACCAACAAGCGCTCAATGGACTCACGTGAGATACGTCGATGCCCCCCCTCCGTTCTCCATGCTTCCAAGAGGCCGCTTTCCGTCCATAACTGCGCAGTGCGCAAAGAGACACCCAGCATCTCTGCCGCCTCGCGCGTCGTGCAAAATGTCTTGGGAATTCGGTTGTGATAGGCCATAGCGCGTCATCGCTCGATTCAACAAATAACATGATAAAATATATCACTTGGTTTCATATTTATCAACCATCTTTCACTGTATTAAAAGATAATTCAAAGAGTAATGAATCCCATGAAAACCTATCGTACGGTTGCCATCCTTCGACTCTGGAGCCACGCCAGCGCGCCCTGCCCTGCGGCACGGCCGCTGGCAAAACAGGCGGTGAGCAAATAACCACCGGTCGGTGCTTCCCAGTCGAGCATCTCGCCGGCGCAAAACACGCCGGGCAGGGCCGCCAGCATCAGCGTGCTGTCGAGCGCTTCGGCACGCACGCCACCGGCGCTGCTGATCGCCTCGTCGAGGGGACGCGGTGCAACAAGACGTAGCGGCAGCGCTTTGATCGCCGCCGCGAGACGAGCCGGATCGGCATAGTCTTCTTTTGAAGCGCACTCGCGCAGCAGCCCGGCCTTGACACCGGTAATCCCGGCCCGACTTTGCAGATGGCTCGCCATCGAGCGAGCGCCACGCGGATGGGCAATCTCCTGCGTCAGCCGTTCGAGCGACTTGCCCGGTGCCAGATCGAGCGACAGCACCGCTTCGCCCGTCGCCTCCAGCGCATCTCTTAGCGCTGCGGAAAACACATAAATCAGGCCGCCTTCAACACCATCGCAGGCGATGACAAACTCGCCCTGCCGTTGCTGCCCGGCGAATGAAGCCACCACCGTCTTGACCGGTTGGCCGGCAAACTTGTCGCGGAAATGCGGCGACCAGTCGACGTCAAAACCGCAGTTGGCTGGGCGCAAGTTTGCGACCTCAACACCCCGCGCCTGCAAGCGCGGCACCCAGGTGCCATCCGATCCAAGCTTGGCCCAACTGCCACCGCCTAAAGCCAAAATTACCGCCGTACCGCCATCGCCGACTTTTACGCCGTTATCGAACACCAAGGCATCACCCTCCCAGCCCAGCCAGCGATGGCGCATGTGAAAGCGCACGCCCGCTGCGCGCAGCCGATGCAGCCACGCGCGCAACAGCGGCGCAGCCTTCATCTCCGCCGGAAAGATGCGCCCCGATGAACCGACAAAGGTCTCCACGCCCAGCCCGCGTGCCCAGTCGCGCAAGGCAGCCGCGTCGAACGCGGCCAGCCACGGCCGCACCCACGCGCGTTGCGCGCCATAGCGACCGACAAAGGCATCGAAGGCTTCGGCATGGGTCAGGTTCAGCCCGCTCTTGCCGGCCATGAGGAACTTGCGTCCGGCCGAGGGCATCGCGTCATAGACATCGACAGTCACACCGGCATTGGCCAGCACCTCAGCGGCCATCAGCCCGGCCGGGCCGGCCCCGATGATGATCGCGGACTTCAAGGCTGGTAGGGGCTTGGGTCGAAGGCCGGCGGCCGACCACTCAGCAGATCCGCCAGCAGACGCCCCGAGCCTGCCGCCATGGTCCAGCCCAGCGTTCCGTGCCCCGTATTGAGATAGAGATTCTTCAGGCGCGTACGGCCGATCAGCGGCACATTGCCAGGGGTCGCCGGGCGCAGGCCAGTCCACGGCTCGATGGTGTTTTCGTCGAAATCAAGTTGCGGGAAGACTTCGCGCACCCGCCGCAGCAACGGCGCGATGCGTTGTGGCGCAATCCGCGTGTCGTAACCGGCGAACTCGGCGGTGCCCGCCACACGCAGACGCTGGCCGAGGCGCGAAATGACGATTTTTGCGCCGTCATCGGTGAGACTCACGGTGGGAGCCGACACTGCATCGTCAAGCGGAATGCTGATCGAGTAACCCTTGGCCGGATAGACCGGCACAGCGATGCCCAGCGGCGCCAGATAACGCGGTGTGTAACTGCCGAGGGCCACCACCACCGCATCAGCAGTAAGCACCTCGCCACTGGCCAGATGCACGCCGCGCACGACCATGCCATCGCTGGTCAAGCCGGTGAGCGGCGTGTCGTAGCGGAAGACCACCCCGCGCTGCACCGCCCGCTCGGCCAGTTCGCTGCAGAAACGCTGTGCATCGCCCGACTCGTCCCCAGCCGTGAAGGTGCCACCGACGATGGGAGCGCGCGAGTTAGTCAGCGCCGGCTCGATCGCCAGACACTCGGCCGCCGTCTTGACGACACGCTCGCACCCAAATTCGCGCATCAAGGCAGCCTGCGGAATCGCATGTTCGAACTCGGCCGGATCGGTGTAGTAGTGGAGGATGCCGCGTTCCAGGCAAGCGTATTCCAGACCCAGTTCGTGACGCAGTGCCTTGACGCGTATCCGGCTGTCGAGCGCCAGCGCCAGGATGGCCTGAATATTGGCGCGCGTACGCTGCGGGCAACACTCCATGAGAAAGCGCAAGCCCCAGGCCCACTGCGCCGGATCGGCGCGCAGGCGCCAAAGCAGCGGCGAATCCTCACGCCCCATCCATTTGAGCGCCTTCAGGGGCGCGCCCGGATTGGCCCACGGCTCGGCATGGCTGGTCGAAATCTGCCCGCCATTGGCAAAGCTGGTCTCGCGCGCCGGGCCCGGCTGGCGATCAACCACAATCACCTCATGGCCATCTTCGGCAAGAAACCAGGCCGAACTGACACCGATCAAGCCTGCGCCCAGCACTACAATACGCATTCCGATTCCTATCGAGCGAACGAGCGACGATTATAGGCAGCCCCCATGAAATTCCTCTTCGACCTGTTTCCGGTCATCCTCTTCTTCGCCGCCTACAAGTTTGCCGACATCTATATCGCCACAGGCATTGCCATCGTCGCCACTTTCGGCCAGATCGCCTGGGTGCATTTCCGTCACGGCAAGGTGGACAAGATGCTGTGGATCAGCCTTGGGCTGATCGTTGTCTTCGGCGGCATGACACTGATCCTGCGCGACCCCACCTTCATCAAGTGGAAGCCGACCATCCTCTACTGGGTTTTTGCCACGACCCTGCTCGTCTCCGCGCTGGCTTTCAAGAAAAATCTCATTCGCAGCATGCTCGAACAGCAAGTCGCCCTGCCCGAATCCCTGTGGACGAAGCTCAACCTCGCCTGGGTCGGTTTCTTCGCCTTTATGGGCGCACTCAACCTTTATGTCGCCAACAACTACAGCGAGGCCGACTGGGTCAATTTCAAGCTGCTTGGTGGCATGGGGCTGATGTTCGCCTTCATCATTCTGCAGGGCATCCTGTTGGCCCCGTACATTCCTGACGAAAAATCCGAGGAGAAATCTTGATGCTCTACATGATCCACGGCGAAGACACGCCGGGCACGCTCGACCAGCGACTTGCTGCCCGCCCGGCCCATCTGGAACGTCTGCAGGCCCTGCAGGCAGCGGGCCGGCTGATCCTTGCCGGCCCCTGCCCGGCCATCGACAGCCCCGATCCCGGCCCGGCCGGCTTTTCCGGCAGCCTGATCGTCGCCGAGTTCCCTGCGCTGGCCGATGCCCAGACCTGGGCCGATGCCGATCCGTATGTGGCGGCCGGCGTGTATGCGCGCGTCACCGTCAAACCCTTCAAGAAGGTGCTGCCCGCATGAGCGTGATTGAGACATTGCGCCAGCAACTGGCCGTACTGGAACCCACACAAATCGAGATTGAGGACGACAGCCACCAGCATGCCGGCCATGCCGGCGCCCGCGAAGGCGGTCATTTCAAGCTGTCGATCATATCGCCGCGCTTTGTGGGCCTGACCACAATGCAGCGCCATCGCCTGGTGTATGATTCCGTTGGCGATTTAAAGGCCGTTGGCATTCATGCGCTAAGCATCAAGGCCAAGGCACCCACTGAACTCTAAACAACTACTTTATGCCCAAGGACACCATGAAACGCGCGCTGCTTTCCCTTTCCCTGCTGGCCATTTTCTCCGCCCCTGCCCTCGCTGCCGGTCCTGTGACCAAGGTCAATGGCAAGATCATCCCCGCCAACCGTGCCGAAGTGCTGATCGCCAACCAGATCGCCCAGGGCCAGGCCAAGACCCCCGAGCTTGAGGCCGCCGTGAAGGAGGAACTCGTTCGTCGCGAAGTGCTCGCCCAGGCAGCTGCCAAGCAGGGCATCGACAAGAAGCCAGATGTCCAGGCACAACTCGATCTGGCCCGTCAGGGCGTGATGATCGGCGCCTACCTTAACGAATATGCCCGCAACGTCAAGATTTCCGATGCGGACGTGCAGAAGGAATACGACGTTATCAATGCCGCCGTCGGCAAGAACGAATACAAGGCCCGTCATATCCTCGTCGAGAGCGAGGGCGAAGCCAAGGACATCATCGCCAAGCTGAAGGGCGGCGCCAAGTTCGACGACCTCGCCAAGGCGTCCAAAGACCCCGGCTCCAAGGATCGTGGTGGCGAACTCGGCTGGGGCAACAAGGCCAGCTACGTGCAACCCTTCTCGGAAGCCATGACCAAGCTAAACAAGGGTCAATACACTGAAGCACCGGTACAAAGCCAGTTTGGCTGGCATGTGATTCAGCTTGATGACACGCGCGAATTGAAGGCTCCCCCCATCGACGAAGTGAAGCCGCAGATCGTGCAGCGCATGCGCCAGATGGCGGTCGAGAAGCACATCCTCGACCTGCGCGCCAAGGCCAAGGTCGAGTAAAAGTCGGCGCTGGTAAGACGGCGTAACGCACTACATCGGGGGCCACCAAGGCCCCCGAACTTTTTGGAGGACACCAGTGAAGGTTTCACCCTACCTGCTGCTGATCCTCGCCAACCTGTTCTGGGCGGGCAACTGGGTGATTGGCCGCGGCATGCGCGCCGATGTACCGCCGATGGCCCTGTCGTTCTGGCGCTGGATCGTTGCCCTGCTCTGTCTGCTGCCCTTCGCCTGGCCGTATCTGAAAAAGGACTGGCCGGCCCTACGCGCCGCGTGGCGTCCACTCGCCCTCCTCGGCCTGCTTGGCACCGCGCTCTATAACGCACTGACCTATGCCGGCCTGCAGCAGACCGAGGCGGTCAACGGGGTGCTGCTCAACTCCTTCATCCCGGTCGTCATCGTCGCCCTGGCTTGGATCTTTCAGGGCAAAAGACTGCGCGCCATCGAGGGCATCGGCATGACCGCCTCCTTCATCGGCGTGCTCGCCATCGTGGCGCGCGGTGATCCGGCCACGCTGCTTCATCTCTCACTGAATTTCGGCGACTTGCTGATCCTGGTCTCGGTATTCGTCTGGGCCACCTACACGCTGCTACTGCCCAAGCGCCCCGCCGTGCATCCTTTCTCACTGCTGTTCGCCTGTGCAAGCATCGGCGTCATCGGCCTCGCGCCGCTCTACGTGATCGAACTCGCCGGCGGACGACACATCATCGCCTCGCCGCAAGCCTGGCTGACGATTGCCTACACCGGCATCTTCCCGGCGCTGCTCGGCTACATCTTTTGGAACAAGGGGGTCGAACAAGTCGGTGCCGCGCGCGCCGGTTACTTCATCCACCTGCTGCCGGCCTTCGGCATCCTTCTGGCCGCCCTGTTCCTCGGCGAACGCCTGCTCGGCTTCCATTTCATCGGCGTGGCGCTGATCTTTGGTGGCATTTACCTCACGACCAGAAAATAATTAGCGACTTTTTTAACGAACATTTCAAAAAAGTCGCGACTTTTTTGAAATATTGTTTAATATGGTCGCATGAAACGCTACCTCGATACCGTCATTGACACCGATCTGGCGCGAAAAATGGTCATTCTCACCGGCCCGCGTCAGGTCGGCAAGACGACGCTGGCGCGACAACTGATGATGAGCAGGGTTCCGTCCCAATACCTCAACTGGGATATCGCCACCGACCGGCAGATTCTCCAGCAAGGCCAGTGGCGCACGGACACGCGCCTGCTGGTGATGGACGAGATTCACAAGATGCCCGACTGGAAGTCCTGGCTGAAGGGTGTCGTCGATGGTCGCAGTCCAGACCAGACCCTGCTCGTTACTGGTAGCGCGCGCATGGAAACCTTTCGCCAGAGCGGCGCGTCGCTGGCAGGCCGATATTTGGCCTGGCGCCTGCACCCGATTTCCGTGCGCGAGTGGTGTCAGCATGCCGGCGTGACACCCGCACTGGCGCTAGCGCACCTGATGCAGCGCGGCGGCTTTCCCGAGCCCTGTCTCGCGACCAGTGACCAGGAGGCCGAACGCTGGCGCCTGCAATACGCAACCGATCTGGTACGCGAGGATGTGCTGGAGTTTTCGCGCTTGCAAGAGGTCACGGTGATGCGTCTGTTCCTCGACATGCTGCGCGAACGGGTTGGCTCACCGCTCTCGCTCGCCTCGCTGGCGCGCGATCTGGCCGTCGCACCCGCCACCCTGAAGCGCTACCTGGACATTCTCGAAGCCTTGTTTATCGTCTTCGCGGTACGCCCCTGGCACCACAACATCGGCCGTGCCATGTTACAAACGCCAAAAATCTATTTTTACGATAATGGCATGGTGCGCGGCGACGCCGGTGTACGCTTCGAAAATACCGTCGCCGGCATGCTGCTCAAGCACTGCCAGTTCCGCCGCGATGCCCTCGGCCGTGAGACCGGGCTGCACTACATCCGCACCAAGGACGGTGCTGAGGTCGATTTCGCCCTAAGCGAAGATGGCGCAATTTCTCAACTGGTCGAGTGCAAATGGGCGGATGCCGCTCTGCATAGGCCACTGCTGCGCTTTGCGGAACAGTTTCCACAAGCCGGCGCCGTGCAACTGGTTGCCCAGTTGCATCAAGAAAGCCAGCACGGCCGAATTCAGGTACGCCATGCCGGCACCTGGCTCAATGACTTGGATGCCTAAGTTGACGGCGGTGTCGCCCAAATGATCGACTGGCTACTTGCGCGATGGCGCGGCAAACCTGTCCTGATTGACGATGCTCAATGGCAGGACGCCGAATACCCGCTGGTCTTCCTCGACCGCCTCACGGCAGATGAACGCCAGCGCTTGCGTGAACTCGCCACCGCCTTCATCGCCGCCAAGGAATGGAGCGCTGCCGGAGGCCTGCAACTCACGCCCGCCATCCAGCTTTCCATCGCCCTGCAGGCCTGCCTGCCGATTCTCAATCTCGGGCTGGACTGGTACGACGGCTGGGTGGGCATCGTTGTCTATCCCGGCGACTTCGTCATTCCGCGCCAGATCGTTGATGAATCGGGTGTAGTCCATGAATTCGACGATCAGGTGCTTGGCGAAGCCTGGGAAGGCGGCCCGGTGCTGCTGTCGTGGTTTGATAATTTGAATGAAATCGGCGATGTCAGCCTCGTCATCCACGAGTTCGCCCACAAGCTCGACATGCGCAATGGCGAAACGGATGGCATGCCTCCATTGCACGCCAACATGTCCGCAAACGACTGGATTTCGGCCTTCGCCCCCGCCTACGAGGATTTCTGCCGACGGGTCGATGCGGGTGAAGAAACGACGATTGATCCGTATGGCGCCGAGCATCCGGCTGAATTCTTCGCTGTCGCCAGCGAAGTATTTTTCGAAGCCCCTGACTTGTTGCACGACGCATACCCTGCTGTTTATGCGCAGTTGTGCCTGTTTTACCGACAAAAGCCGCTCTAAAAGTCGGCGCTGGCGGGACGGCACAGGAACTACCCTGTTTATCCGTTATTGCATTGCAACAATTCTCTGGTAAAAATGGACCCATAACATCGACAGGAAAGTCATCATGAGCACGCCCCAACTCCTCGAATACATCGAAAACCGCGTCTACAACGAAATCAACGAGGGAGACACCTCGACGCTGATCCGCACCCTGCGTCCCGAAGACATCCAGATGTACGCCATTTTGTCCGGCGACATGAACCCCACCCACGTCGATCCTGAATACGCGCGCTCCTCGGAGTTCCGCGAGGTCGTCGCCCATGGCATGTGGGGCGGCATGCTGTTCTCCAATGTGCTCGGTACCCAGTTCCCTGGTCCAGGCACGGTCTATATCGACCAGAGCCTGCATTTCGAGCATTCGGTACGCGTCGGCGACACGCTCACGGTAACCGTCACCTGCAAACGCAAGTTCGACCACAATCACCACATCATTTTTGATTGCGACTGCAAGAACCAGGACGACGAGCGCGTTATCTACGGTACCGCCGAAGTAATTGCCCCGACCGAGAAGATCAAACGCGCCAAGGTTGCCCTGCCGGAACTCAGGCTGTCGGCCACCAAATCATCGCGTTACGAGCATCTGCTCGAAATCACCAGTGGCCTTTCGGCCATTCCCATGGCGGTGATTCACCCCTGCGACGGCGAATCCCTCAAAGGTGCCCTGCAGGCGCGCGACCGTGGCCTGATCGACCCAACCCTGGTGGGCCCGGAAGACAAGATTCGTGCACTCGCCGAAGAGCTCAAGCTCGACCTGCATGGTTGTACCTTCCTCAACGTGCCGCACAGTCATGCCGCAGCCGAGTCGGGGGTTGCCCTGGCGCGTGAGGGCGCTGTCGAGGCGCTGATGAAAGGATCCCTGCACACCGACGAGTTGATGGGCGAGGTGATCGACAAAGCTACCGGTCTGCGCACCGAGCGCCGCATCAGCCATGTCTTCATGATGGACGTGCCCACCTACCCGCGGCCGTTGCTGATTACCGACGCGGCGATCAACGTCGCCCCGGACCTGGTGACCAAAATCGACATCGTGCAGAACGCCATCGACCTGGCGCTCTGCCTGAAGATCAAGGATCCGAAGGTCGCCATCCTTGCCGCGGTCGAGACCGTCAATCCCAAGATGATCGCCACACTCGATGCGGCCGCGCTGTGCAAGATGGCCGACCGTGGCCAGATCAAGGGCGGCCTGCTGGATGGCCCGCTGGCCTTCGACAACGCCATCTCCGTCGTCGCCGCACGCACCAAGGGCATCAAATCGGTGGTCGCCGGTCAGGCCGACATCCTGCTGGTCCCCGACATCGAGTCCGGCAACATGCTCGCCAAGCAGCTCGAATATCTGGCCGACGCCCTCGGTGCCGGCATCGTCCTTGGCGCCCGCGTGCCGATTGTGCTGACTTCGCGAGCCGACTCGGCCCAGACCCGCACCGCCTCCACCGCCCTCGCCGTCGTGCTGGCCCACGCCCAGCGCGCCAAGAAAACCGGAGCTAACAATGGCTGATGCCCTTCTCGTCCTCAACGCAGGCTCGTCCTCGATCAAGTTCGCCCTGTTCCCCAACGACAAGGATATTCCGGCCCTGCCGGTCATGTCCGGTCAGATCGACGGCATCGGTGCCAAGCCGCATCTCAAAGCCAAGAACGCCCACGGCACCACCCTCGACGATACCGACCTGAGCCTGCAAGGCCCCGCCGACCAGCAGCACAAGGCCGCCATGGCCTTCCTTGTCGACTGGCTGCAGACCCACGAAGCCGGCTGGAAGATCGCCGGCGTCGGCCATCGCGTCGTGCATGGCGGCGAGCGCTTTTCCGCACCGATCCGCCTCGACCACGCCACCATCGAAGCGCTGCGCCAGTTCATCCCGCTCGCCCCGCTGCACCAGCCGCACAACCTCGCCGGCATCGATGCCATGCGCGCTGCCCTGCCCGATGTGCCGCAGGCCGCCTGCTTCGACACTGCCTTCCACCGCAGCCAGCCGGCGGTCGCCCAACTGTTCGCCCTGCCGCGCAAATACACCGCCGAAGGCGTGCGCCGCTACGGCTTTCACGGTTCCTCCTATGAGTTCATTGCCGACGTGCTGCCCAAGCATCTGGGGGCCAAAGCGGACGGCAAGATCGTCGTCGCCCATTTGGGCAACGGCGCCTCGATGTGCGCCATGGATAAACGCAAGAGTGTCGCCTCGACGATGGGCTTTACCGCCGTCGAAGGCCTGATGATGGGCACCCGCACCGGCGCGCTTGATCCCGGCGTGCTGCTCTACCTGATGGAATACCACCAGATGGACGCCAAGGCGCTGACCAATCTGCTCTACAAGGAATCCGGCCTGCTCGGCGTCTCCGGCATCTCGCAGGACATGCGTGAGCTGCTCGCGTCCGACCGCCCCGAAGCGCAAGAGGCCGTCGACCTGTTCTGCTATCGCATCCAGCGCGAAGTCGGCTCGCTCGCCGCTGCGCTCGGTGGCATTGATGCCCTCGTCTTTACCGGCGGCATCGGCGAACATGCCGCGCCGGTCCGTGAGAAGGTCTGCCGTACCCTCGGCTGGATCGGCATCGATTTCGACGCCGCCGCCAACGAACAGAAAGCCACGCGCATCTCCCAACCGGGCAGTCGCGTCGATGTGCTGGTGCTGCCCACCAACGAAGAATGGATGATCGCCCGCCACACGGCCGAACTCCTCTGATTTCCCCACATTCAAGAAAAGAGACCCAACCATGAACCCCATCATCGATCTCACCGGCAAAAAAGGCCTGATCATCGGCATCGCCAACCAGGACAGCATTGCCTACGGCATTGCCAAGAAGGCAAAAGCCGCCGGCGCCACCCTGGCCGTCAGCTATCTCAACGCCAAAGCGGAAAAGCACGTCAAGCCGCTGGCCGACGAACTCGGCGCCGAAATCTTCATGCCCTGCGATCTGCTGGTCGACGGCGAACTCGACGCGCTCTATGCCAAGGTCACCGAGCAGTGGGGCACGCTGGACTTCGTCGTGCACTCGGTGGCGTATGCGCCGCTGGCGGATTTGCACGGCCGCGTCGTCGACTGCTCGCTGGAAGGTTTCACCCATGCGATGAATGTCTCCTGCCATTCGTTCGCACGCATGGCGAAGCTGGCCGAGCCGCTGATGAAAAACGGCGGGGCGCTGATCAACCTCTCGTACTACGGGGCCGAAAAAGTCATCCCCAACTACAACGTTATGGGGCCGGTCAAGGCCGCGCTCGAAGCCATGACCCGCTACATCGCCATCGAACTCGCCGAGAAGCGCATTCGCGCCGTATCGATCTCGCCCGGCCCGATCCGCACCCGCGCGGCCAGTGGCATCAAGGAGTTCGACGGGCTGATCCAGATGGCCAACAACAAAGTGCCGCACTATGCCGAGATGTCGCAGGAAGACATTGGCAACCTGGCGGCCTTCCTGGTCAGCGATGCGGCCAAATTCCTTACCGGCTACACCTACTACGTCGACAACGGCCTGAGTTTGGTCGGCGCCTGAGCGCGCGGAGAGTGAAATGACCCACGCAACTCCCATTGGCGGCAGCCTGCCCGGCCTGCCGATCACGGCCATCCGCATCGGTGACCAGGCCTCCTTCGCCCGCACCTGGACGGAAGCCGATGCCTACCAGTTCTCCGGCGTCATCGGCAACTTCAATCCGATCCATGTCAACAAGGAATTCGCCGCCAAAACCCCCAACGGTCAGCGCATCATTCCCTCAATGCTGGTGGCCAGCATGGTCAGCCGCATCATCGGTACGCAGTTGCCCGGCAATGGCTCGGTGAACGTCGCCCAGGAAATGGAGTTTCTCGCCCCGGTCTTCTTCGGCGATACGCTGGAATGCACCGTGACCGTCACGCGCATCGATGGCAAACGCCACCGCGTCTGGTTCGACATCGAGTGCGTCAATCAAAACAACCAGGTGGTCGCCCGTGGTGAAACCGAGGTGATTCCACCGGAAATGACGGGAGCCGGACAATGAAGGCACGTATCGGCAAGACCATCGGCGAGTTGCAGGTCGGCGACGAAGCCTACTTCGCCAAGACCATGACCGAAACCGACATGCTGCTGTTTGCCGGCATCACTGGCGACCACAACCAGTTGCCAACCAACGAGGAATTTGCCAAGAAAACCCGCTTTGGCAAACGCGTGGCGCACGGCATGCTGACCGCCAGCTTCATTGCCAACCTGATCGGCATGAAACTGCCCGGCTTCGGCTCCATGCTGCGCTCCGTCAAGTTCCGCTTCACCGCGCCGGTGTATCTCAACGATACGGTGGAAATCGGCGTGCGCGTCACCGCCATCGACAAGGCGCAGAACCAGGCCAGCTTCGATTGCTGGGGAACAAACCAGAAAGGCGAGAACGTGCTCAAGGGCAGCTGCGTCGTCACCCCGCCCAGCGTCCTCGACGCCGAGTAAGGAAAGGATCAGAACATGGCATTCCAGAACATTCTCGGTCGCACGATCGACACCATCCAGGTCGGTGACCGGGCGTATTTCGCCAAGACCATCTCCGAAACCGATGTCTACCAGTTCGCCTCGGTGACCTGCGATTTCAATCCGGCGCACATCAACGAAGCGTATGCGGAGCGGACCTTCTTCAAGCACCGCATCGCGCACGGCATGCTGACCGCCAGCCTCGTTTCGAACGTGCTGGGCACTCAACTGCCCGGCCCCGGTACGATTTTCGTCTCGCAATCAATGAAATTCCTCGCGCCGGTGTACATCGATGACACGATTGAGGTGGTGGTCGAAGCCGTCGAGCTCAATCTCGAAAAAAACCGCATGACCTTCAAGGCCTGGGGCACCAACCAGAACGATGTGCGTGTCCTCGAAGCGGAAGGCGTCATCATGCCACCGAAGAAACCGAAGGTCCCGGTACCCCAGGTCAGCGCCTAGCACCCCAAAATGTCGGCGCGACCGAAGGGAATCCCTTTTGCGGGATGGCGGGACGGCGCAGAAGGGGCGCTCGCCATTAGAATCGCCCTGTGCCCCTGCCTATCCCCGCCCCCTCTCTGCTGCGCACCGGATTCGTCTTGCTGCTGGTCGTGGCGCTGGCCGTCGGCATCCTTTGGCTGCAACAACGTCCGGCCGAGGCGCCGCCGATCCGCATCGGTGTCCTGCATTCCCTGACCGGCACCATGGCCGCCAGCGAAAAACCGCTGGTCGCCGCGGTGGAGTTGGCCATCCAGGAAATCAATGCCGGCGGCGGTCTGCTCGGTCGTCCGGTCGAGATCGTGCTGGCCGATGGAAAATCCGACTGGGATGTCTTTGCGAGCGAAGCCGAACGCCTGATCGTGCAGGAAAAGGTCAGCGCCCTGTTCGCCTGCTGGACTTCGGCCTGCCGCAAGGCCGTCAAGCCGGTAGTGGAGCGCCACCAGCATTTGATGTTCTATCCGGTGCAATACGAAGGCATGGAGCAATCGCCGCACATCCTCTACACCGGCGCGGCGCCCAACCAGCAGATCGTGCCCGGCACACGCTGGGCCATGCAACAGTTTGGCCCGCGCGCTTACCTGATCGGTTCGGACTACATTTTTCCGCGCACCGCCAACCGCATCATCCGCGATCTGCTCGATGCCAGTGGCGGCACCGTGCTCGCCGAACAGTATCTGCCGCTCGGCAGTCGCGATATTGACGCCCTGATCGCCGACATCCAGCGGCGTACACCGGCAGTGGTGCTCAACACGCTCAACGGCGACAGCAATGCGGCGTTTTTCGATGCGCTGGTCGCCGCCGGTCTGAGCCATCTGCCGATTGTCTCCTTCAGCGTTGCCGAACCGGAAATGCTCGCCTGGGGCGGTGGTCGTCTGATGCGCCACTATGCGGTGTGGAACTATTTCCAGTCGACCGCCGGCCCGTCCAACCAGCACTTTGTCGCCGCCTTCAAGCGCCAGCAGGGGACCGATGCCTGCACCAGCGATCCCATCGAAGCCAGCTATGTCGGCGTGCATCTGTGGGCCAACACCGTGCGCGACGTCGGGCGCACCGAGCCACTGCATGTCAATGCCGCAGCACTGCTGCGCCAGAGCTTTGCCGGCCCCGGTGGCATCACCTCGGTAGACGCCGCCACGCGCCACGTGTGGAAGCGTGTACGTATCGGGCAGGTGCAAGCGGACGGTCAGTTCTCGGAAGTCTATGCGTCGAGCCACACCATTCGTCCTGCGCCCTGGCCGGTTTACCGCAGTCGCGAGGAATGGCAGGCCTTGATCCAGGTGCAACCATGACCGAGCTGCGCATCGGCTTTGGCCGCAGCATCCCGCGCCTGTTCATGGCCTTCCTGCTGCTCTCGCCGCTACCGCTGGGGGGGCTCGCCTGGCTGCATCTATCGGCCTTCGAACGGACCCTGCAAAACACTGTGCTGGAAAGTTTGGCCTCGTTGGCCGACAAGAAAAGCGACCAGATCAACAATTATCTTGACGAGCGTCTCGCCAATGGCCGCCTGCTCGCCAAATCCTCGGTAACCCACGAGGCCCTCCGCACCCTGAGCACCACCCGCCCGGGCAGGGCCGACGACCTCCAGCGTTACCGCAACTACTTCCTCAGCCTGTTTGAAAACGCCGGCTACCATGACCTGCTGCTGATCGACACCAGCGGCAATGTGGTGTTCTCGATCCGCCACGAAGACGATCTAGGCACCAACCTGAACAGCGGCCCCTACCGCGATACCCGCCTCGCCCACGCCCACCGCGAAGCGCTCGCCCTGCTCGACAGTCAGGTCACCCGTGCCGGTCGCTACACCCCATCGGGTAACAAGCCAGCCATCTTTTTCGTTTCGCCGATCATCGATCAAGGCCACCTGCTCGGCACCGTCGCCCTGCAACTCGATCTGGATCGCCTCACCGCCGTCACCACTGACAAGACCGGCCTTGGCGAAACCGGCGAAACCGTGCTGGCTCAGGTCGAGAGTGACCAAGCCCTGTATGTCGGCCCGCTCCGCCACATCCCGGATGCGGCGTTTCAGCGCATCATTCCGGTCATCAACACCCCGCCGCCGATGCAGGCAGCCCTGACCGGCCATCAGGGGCGCGGCCTCACTGTTGATTACGCCAGCGCGCCAGTCGCGGCAGCCTGGCGCCATCTGCCCGCGCTGGGCTGGGGCATGGTGGTGAAAATTGATGCCAGCGAGGCCTTTGCGCCCTTGCAAGACGTACGTCATTACAGCCTTGGCGCCCTGGCCACACTACTGTTGCTCTCGGGTGCGTTTGCCCTGATCTTGGGGCGCAAACAAAGACTACTCGAGAACCGGATTACCGAGAACGCGCTTGCTCTCAGGGAGAGCGAGGAGCTGCTGCGTTCATCCATCGATACGATCGGCGAAGCCTTCGTCGTTTACGATCCGGAAGATCGCCTCGTCATTTGCAACGACCGCTATCGCGAACTCTATCGCCATAGCGCACCAGCCATCTTCTCGGGCAACAGCTTCGAGGCCATCATCCGCTACGGCCTCGAACACGGCCAGTACCCGGCGGCCTGCGGACGTGAGGAAGCATGGATTGAGGAGCGCATGGCCGCTCACCGCAGCGGCAACTCCGAACTGATACAGAAAACGAGCGACGACCACTGGCTGCGCATCCGCGAACGGAAAACTCCCTCAGGTCACACCGTCGGCTTCCGTATCGATGTCACCGAGATCTACCGTGCCAAAGAATCTGCCGAAGCCGCCAGCCGCGCCAAGAGCGAATTCCTCGCCAACATGAGCCACGAGATTCGCACGCCAATGAACGCGATCCTCGGCCTCACGCAACTGGTGCTCGACACGCCGCTTGAAGCACGCCAGCGTGACTTCCTCGGCAAAGCGCTCAGTTCCGGTCGTGCCCTGCTCGGCATCCTTAACGACATTCTTGATTATTCGAAAATCGAGGCCGGGCGGCTCGACATCGACAAGACCGCTTATTCCGTCGAGGAGGTGCTGCGCGAAATCGGCGACCTGTTCTCGGCGCGCCTGGCCGAAAAGGGTATCGAGCTGTTCTTCGATATTGCGCCCGACCTGCCGATCGAGGTCATTGGCGACCCGCTGCGCCTGCATCAGGTGCTCGCCAACCTGATTGGCAACGCCATCAAGTTTACCGAGCGGGGCGAAATTCGCGTCCAGGCCGAAATTGCCAACCAAGCGACCGAGTCCCTGACCCTGCGTTTTGCCGTGCGCGACACGGGCATCGGCATTCGCCGCGAACTGGCGCAGCATCTCTTCGAACCCTTCACCCAGGCCGACGGCAGCATCACCCGCAAGTATGGCGGCACCGGGCTGGGCCTTGCCATCTGCCATCGCCTGGTCACGCTGATGGGCGGCCAGATTGCCGCATCCGGCCATGAAGGCCAGGGCGCCACCTTCACCTTCACCCTCGTGGTTGGCCGCTCGCACCAGGATCACTCGAATGTTCGTTTGCAGGAAATCGCCGGCATGAAGGTGCTGGTGGTGGACGATCAGGGCAGTTCCCGCGACATTCTCGGCAGGCTGATGGCGGCCTGGGGCGTTGAGTACGACACCGCTGCCGATGGACAGACAGCGCTGGCCATGATCGAAGCCGCCCAGGCTCGCAAGGACGGCTACTGCATCGTGCTGCTCGACTGGCAGATGCCTGACATGGATGGCATCGACATTGCGCGCCGCCTTGTTGCCGCCCCGAACAGTTACGGTAACGCGCTGAAGGTGATGATGGTCACCGCCCATGACCGCGACAAACTGATCCAGGCCGCTGGCGAGCTGCGCCTCGATGGCATCCTTACCAAGCCGGTAACGCCCTCGCTGCTGTTCGATGCACTGATGGGCAGCCGCACTCAGGCAGACCACCCACACGCCAGCCAGGTGCGCCAAAAGTCGGCGCTGGCGGGACGGCACTTCGGCGGGGCGCGGGTCCTCGTCGCTGAGGACAATCGCTACAACCAGCAGGTCGCCGCCGGTTTCCTTGAGAAACTCGGCATCGCCGTCACGCTCGCTGACAATGGCAGCGAAGCCCTTGCGATGGCAGGCCATGCCGCCTTCGATGCGATCCTCATGGATTTGCACATGCCGGTGATGGATGGCCTCGAAGCAACACGCCGCATTCGCGTGCTACCCGAGGGCAGCACCGTACCGATCATCGCCATGACCGCCGCCGTGATGGAAGAGGATCGCGAGCGCTGCCGCGCCGCTGGCATGAATGATTTCGTTCCGAAACCGGTTGATCCAGACGAACTGATCCGCGTGCTCGGCCACTATCTGAACGCGACAGACGCACCCATACCGGCGGCTGGGATGATTGAAATCGCCACCGCTCCGCTGCCCGACCTGCCCGGCTTCAACCTGCCGGCCGCGCTGCGTCGCGTCGGCGGTGATCGCCCCCTGCTCGAACGCCTGCTGATCGACTTTGCCCGGACGCACACCAATTTCACCGAAGCGCTCGCCACCCACCTCACGCAAGGCAGCCTGCATGAGGCTGCGAGCGAACTGCACACCCTCAAGGGCGTCGCCAGCAATCTGGGCATGACCGACCTGGCCGAAGCCGTCCGCCAGATGGAATCGGAAGTACGCGCCGGCAACATGCCGCCTCTGGATGCGCTGGCCCTGAAGATTGGCGAGGCAAGACAAGCCATTGCCACGCTGGAAGTCAGCACCGACAACCACACCGCGATACCACCGGACACCGCCGCCATTGCTGCTCTGATCGAACGCCTGCGACCCTATCTGGAAGAACGCGAACTGGTGCCGGATGACGCGCTGCAAGCCCTGGCCGCGCTGGCTCGTGCCGGTCTGCGCGGCGCCCCGTTTGCCCGTCTGCTGCGCCAGATCGACGATTTCGACCACGATGGCACCCTCGCCTCGCTCGCGCAGATTGCCGCGCAATTCGAACTCCCGCTACACTCGTCGACATGATCCCCGCTTTCGCCCCCGAACAGCCCAGGTCCGACGCAGAAAAACCCTTGCTGCTGCTGGTCGATGACATGCCGGCAAACCTGCATGTACTGGCCGCCGCTCTCAAGGCTGACTATCGCCTCAAAACTGCCACCAGCGGCGCGGCAGCACTGGACCTCGTCGCCCGCGCCGATCGTCCCGAACTGATCTTGCTCGACGTCATGATGCCCGGCATGAGCGGGATTGAGGTCTTGCGCCATTTACGCGTCGACCACGCCACCCGCGACATCCCGGTGATCTTCGTCTCGGCGGACACCTCCGAACAAAGCCAGCTCGACGGCCTCGAAGGTGGCGCCGACGACTACCTCACCAAGCCGGTGGTCAGCGCCGTGCTGCGGGCGCGGGTGAAGAACCTGCTGGCGCGCAAGCGCACCGAACGTCAGTTGCGCCTCGCCGCCCACGTCTTTGATTACAGCGGCGAAGCGATCCTGATCACCGATCGCGACAACCAGATCATCGAGGTCAACCCGGCCTTTACCCGCCTGACCGGCTACGTCATTGACGAAGTACGCGGCAAGAATCCACGCATGCTGTCGTCCGGCCGCACCACGCGAGAGGAATACCAGGCGATGTGGCGGGTGCTCATCGAAAAAGGTGTGTGGCAGGGCGAGATGTGGGATCGCCACAAGGAAGGCGATATCTATCCCAAGCTGATGACCATCTCGACGGTCAAAAACGTGCGTGGCGAGATCGATTACCACATCGCCAGCTTCTCCGACATCCGCGAACAAAAAGCTGCCGAAGAACGCATCCGCCACATCGCCCACCACGACGCCCTGACCGGCTTGCCCAATCGTCTGCACCTGTCCATCGCGCTGGAGCAGGCGCTGGCCGACGCGCAACGCAAGGGTACGGAAGTCGCCGTGATATTCATCGACATGGACCGCTTCAAGCTCATCAATGACACGCTCGGCCACCATGTTGGCGACCTGTTGCTGATCGAGGTGGCGCAACGTCTCACGACCTGCGTGCGTGAATCCGATATCGTCGCCCGCCTCGGCGGCGACGAGTTTGTCGTGGCCGTCACCGGCATCGCCGAAGACCTGGCAGCCGCCTCGGTCGCCAGCAAGTTGCTGCATGCCCTCGGCGAACCTTATCAAATCACCGGCCACGCCCTGCATTCCAGCCCGAGCATCGGCATCAGCCTGTTCCCGCACGACGGTCGCGATCCGGGCACCCTGATGAAAAACGCCGATGCGGCGATGTATCACGCCAAGGAACAGGGCCGCAACAATGTGCAGTATTTCAGGGCGGAAATGAACGCCGCCGCCAGCCGTCGCCTCGAACTTGAACACGACCTGCGTGGTGCGCTGACGGACAATCAGTTCGAACTGCATTACCAACCGAAGGTTTGCGCCAAGGCCGGCACGATCTGCGGTGTCGAAGCGCTGATCCGCTGGCGCCACCCGACACGCGGACTTGTCTCCCCGCTCGACTTCATTCCACTCGCCGAGGAAACCGGCCTGATCGAACCGATCGGTGCCTGGGTGCTCGACGAAGCCTGTCGACAACTGGCTGCCTGGCGTGCCGCCGGCATCCTGAATCTGAGCATGGCGGTGAATCTCTCGGCCCACCAGCTACGCTCACCCGACCTGATCAATCTGGTCGGCCTGACGCTGTGCCGTCACACCCTGCGCGAAGATGACATCGAACTGGAAATCACCGAGTCCGTCGCCATGACCAACCCCGAGCGGGCCATCGATCAACTGCACGCCTTACGCGCGCTGGGTGTGCGGCTGGCCATCGACGATTTCGGCACCGGCTATTCTTCACTCGCTTATCTGAAGAACCTGCCAATCCAGACGCTCAAGCTCGACCGCAGCTTCGTGCGCGACATCGAGACCGATACCAACGACGCCGCCATCTGCGCGGCCACCATCACGCTGGCGCACACGCTCGGCCTTGAAGTCGTCGCCGAAGGCGTCGAAACCGAGGCGCAGCGTTACTTCCTGGCCACGGTCCACCGCTGCGATACCCTACAGGGCTACCTGTTCGGCAAACCCGAGCCCGCCTCGACACTGACCCCACGCCTGCTACCGGCCTTCCCGACACCATGACACCCACCCAAGCTCCCGCCGACACCCTCATCCAGATCGACAACCTCAGCTTCGCCTATGGCGACAACCAAGTGCTCGATGGGCTCAATCTGATCGTGCCGCGCGGCAAGCTGATCGGCATCCTGGGCGTCAGCGGTGCCGGCAAGAGCACCATCCTCAAGCTGATCGGCGGGCAGTTGCGCCCCACCCGCGGACAAGTGCGCGTGAATGGCCAGGTCGTCCATGAACTCGACAACGACGCGCTCTATCGCATGCGCCGCTCGATGGGCATGATGTTCCAGGCCGGCGGCCTGTTTGGCGACCTGAGTGTCTATGACAACATCGCCTTTCCCATGCGCGAACTGACCGACTTGCCGGAAGAACTGATCCACGACATGGTGATCATGAAGCTCAACGCGGTCGGCCTGCGTGGTGCCAGCCAGTTGATGCCGGCCGAGCTATCAGGCGGCATGGCGCGCCGCATCGCCCTCGCCCGCGCCATTGCCCTCGACCCGATGCTGGCGATGTACGACGAACCGTTTGCCGGACTCGATCCAATCTCGCTCAATGTCATTGCCGAACTGATCCGCCGCCTTAACGATGCCATCGGCACCACCTCGATCATCGTCACCTACGATGTACCGGAAACGCTGAAGGTCGTGGACCTTGCCTACTTCATCCACGATGGGCACGTAGTCGCCGCAGGCACGCCGCAAGAACTGAAGACCACCGGCGATCCTGCCGTGCGACAATTCATTGATGCCCAACCCGACGGCCCGGTGGCCTTCCACTACCCGGCCCCGGATTACGGCAAAGACATCCAAATCGGCAAGCAATGAGCGAAGATAAACAGGCAGCACCAGAGACCCCAGAAGTAGAGACAACGGATCTATTGAGCCGGATCAATCCGGCCATCCTGATCGCGGTCACCGTTGGCGCCACGCTGGTGGCACTCCTGGCAATCATTTCGCTGCTCATGCTGGTTTCGCTCTCCAGCGACGTTTCCCACCTCGAAGATCAGATGCGCAAGATGAGCAAGGTCACCAAGGCAATGGAGCAGGAGCTGACCGACCTGCGTGACACCCTTGCCGAGCGCGCCCCCGTTGCGGCCACCAAAGCCGCGCCGCCACCGGTGCAGCCCACGCACATCGACACCGCCGATCCGGCCAATGACTGCGTAATCCGCTCGGGCAGCAAGAACGGCCTCGCCGGCTGCCTAAAATAGCCACTCCCGACAGGGCGCTGCCGTCCCGCCAGCGACCGAAGGAAGTCCCTTTTGTAGGATGCCGACTTTTATAATCCCCGTTTTTTCTTGGTTAACGCCGTGTCCAAACTCGCCCACGAAATCGCCCGCCGCCGCACCTTCGCCATCATCTCCCACCCCGACGCCGGCAAGACCACGCTGACCGAAAAGCTGCTGTGGTTCGGCGGCGCCATTCAGGTGGCCGGCGAAGTGCGTGCGCGCAAGGCCGCCCGCCACGCCACCTCGGACTGGATGGAACTGGAAAAGCAGCGCGGCATTTCGGTCACCTCCTCGGTGATGCAGTTCCCCTACCGCGAGCACATGATCAACCTGCTCGACACGCCCGGCCACGAAGACTTTTCCGAAGACACCTACCGCACGCTCACCGCCGTCGATTCGGCGACCATGGTGATCGACTCGGTGAACGGCGTCGAGGCGCAGACCATCAAGCTACTGGGTGTCTGCCGCCTGCGCGACACGCCGATCATCACCTTCATCAACAAGCTCGACCGCGAGGGCCGCGCGCCCATCGACCTGCTCGACGAGATCGAGGACGTGCTGAAAATCCAGTGCGCGCCGATGACCTGGCCAATCGGTATGGGTAAGGGTTTCCGCGGCGTCTATGATCTCTACGACGACTGTATCTATTTCTTCGACCCGCAAGCCGAAAAAGGCACCTCGCAGACCATCGAGGGTCTGGCCAATCCGCTGCTCGACGAACTGCTCGGCTATCAGGCAACCGAATTGCGTGGCGAGATTGAACTGGTGCGCGGTGCCTCGCACACCTTCGACAAGGACGCCTATCTGGCCGGCAAGCAGACGCCCGTGTTCTTCGGCTCGGCGATCAACAACTTCGGCGTGCAGAGCCTGCTCGACGCCATCGTCGACCTCTCGCCGCCGCCGCAGCACCGTGCCGCTGCCACACGCGAAGTCGAACCGCTGGAACCGAAGTTTTCCGGCTTCGTCTTCAAGATCCAGGCCAACATGGACCCCAAGCACCGCGACCGTATCGCCTTTGTGCGTGTCTGCTCCGGCCACTACACGCGCGGCATCAAGCTCAAGCAACTGTCCACCGGCAAGACGCTGGCGGTGAACAACGCCATCACCTTCATGGCGCAGGATCGCAGCACCACCGACGAGGCCTGGCCCGGCGACATTCTCGGCATTCCCAACCACGGCACCGTCTTGCTTGGCGACACATTTACCGAGGGCGAAGATCTGAAGTTCACCGGCATCCCCTGCTTCGCCCCCGAGCACTTCCGCCGCGCGCAGATTCGCAATCCGATGAAAATGAAGCAGCTACAAAAAGGCCTGCAGCAACTCGCCGAAGAAGGTGCGACGCAACTGTTCAAACCAATTGGCTCAAACGACCTGATTCTCGGCGCCGTGGGCACCCTGCAGTTCGACGTCGTCGCCCACCGGCTGGAATTCGAATATGGCGTCGACTGTTTCTTCGAGCCGGTCAACGTCGCCACGGCGCGCTGGCTGCGCGGCTCGGAGGCAGACTTGCGGGCACTGGAAGACAAGGCCGGCGTCAACCTGGCGCTCGATGGCGCAGGCGACTACGTCTACCTCGCCCCCAACCGGGTGAATTTGCAGATGACACAGGAGCGGCATCCCGGTATCGTGTTTCTCGAAACTCGGGAAATTCACTAAACATTGATGCCCCTCCCTTTCGCCACCCGCCTGCCAATCGATCGTGCCGGCCTCACCGGCGACATGTGGGGCGGACTGGCCGCCATGCTGGTCGCCCTGCCCTCGGCGATTGCCTTCGGTGTCACCATCTTCGCGCCGCTTGGTGGTTCGCTGGCCGCGCAGGGCGCGATGGCCGGCATCCTAGGCGCCACGGCACTCGGCCTGATTGCACCGCTCTGCGGCGGCAGTTCGCGCCTGATCACGGCGCCCTGCGCACCGGCCGCTGCCGTGCTGGCCGCCCTCGCCGTCGGTTTCAGCGCGCAGGGCATCGCCCCCGCCAGCGCCCTGCTGTTGCTGGCCCTGATCAGCCTTCTGGCCGGCGCCATGCAAATTGGCCTCGGTCTGGCCGGCATCGGCCGACTGATCAAATACATTCCCTACCCGGTGGTCAGCGGCTACCTTTCTGGCGTCGGGCTGATCATCATCGGCAGCCAGGTGCCCAAATGGCTGGGCGCCCCGGAGGGCATGACGCTATGGCAGTCCCTCGTCAGCCCTGCGCTGTGGGCCCTACCCAGCATCGTGGTCGGCACGGTCGTGATTCTGGCGATGCTGCTCACCCCACGTATTACAAAAGCAATTCCGGCCGCCATCCTCGCCCTGCTGGCCGGCATTGCCACCTATCTTGTGCTCGGCTGGTTCAATCCCGAACTGCTGGTGACGGATGACAATCCGCTGCTGGTCGGCACACTCGCCAGCAGCGAGGGCAGCCTCGGTGCCAGCATCGAGCAGAATCTAAACGCGTTGAAGGCAATCGATTTCAAAAACATCGTGCAGGTGCTGGTGCCCGCGCTCACCCTGGCCGTACTGTTGTCCATCGACACCCTGAAAACCTGTCTGGTCATCGACGCCATGACCAACTCGCACCACGACTCCAACCGCGAACTGATCGGCCAGGGACTCGGCAACATGGCGTCCTCACTGGTCGGCGGTATCCCTGGCGCCGGCACCATGGGCGCCTCGCTGATCAATGTGTCGAGCGGCGGCACCACGAAGCTTGCGGGGCTGATGGCCGGTGTCTTCTCGCTGGCCGCCTTCCTGCTGCTGGCACCGCTGATTGCCTGGGTGCCCGTCGGCGCGCTGGCGGCGATTTTGATCGTGATCGGCTTCCGCATGATCGACACCCACAGCCTGAGCTTCTTCTTCTCGGCCTCCACGCGCATCGACTTCTTCGTCATCCTCGCCGTGATTCTGGTCGCCGTGTTCGGCAACCTGATCGCCGCCTCGGGTGTCGGCGTGGCGCTCGCCATCATCCTTTTCATCCGCGAGCAGACACGCAGCTCGGTCGTCCGCAGCCGTATCGAAGGCAGCGAAATCCTGACGAAACGCGCCCGCTCGCCAGAGGACGTCGAACGCATCGAGCGCGAGGGCAGCGGCGTAGTGGTATTCGAACTGCAAGGCAGCCTGTTCTTCGGCACCGCCAACCAGTTGCATGCGGCACTGGAACCCGAAACCGGTAAACAAAAATACGTCATCCTCAACATGCGTCGCGTGCAATCGCTCGACGTGACTGCCACCCATGTGCTGGAGCAGATCAAGGATCGCCTTGAGGAAAACAATGCCTATCTGGTGTTCTGTGACATCCCCAAGGGACTGCCCAGCGGGCTGAAGATGAAGCGTTTCCTCAAGGAAACCGGTGTGGTGCGCCCGACCAACAAAGCCTTCGCCTTCCGCCAACTGGATGATGCACTGGAATGGCTCGATGGCCAGGAACACGCCAGCACTGGAAGCCTGAACGCCGACCAGCAACTTGAGTTACGGGCCATGCCATTATTGGTCGGCTGCATGCCGGATGCCCTCACGGCACTGGAAGCGGCCGTGGAAACCCGCCACATCAAAGCCGGCAAGCGCATTTTCAAGGCTGGCAACGCCTGCGACGAGTTGTTCATCATCCGGCGCGGCACGGTCAAACTGATGGTGCCGCTGCGCAAGAAGGAGAGTTACCACCTCGCCACCTGCGGGCCAGGCGAACTGATCGGCGACATGGGGTTCATCGAATCCGCCCAGCATGCCATCGACGCACTGGCGGTGAACGATTGCGAAGTCTATGTGCTGCAGCGTGAGCGCTTCGAATATCTGGCCGTCGAACACGGCGACCTGATGCTGGCCTTCTTTGGCAACATTGCCCGCAACCTCTCGACGCGCCTGCACGCCACCATCACCGAACTGCAGGCACTCAGAGGATAAATTCAGGATAGATTCAGCGGGCAGCCAGCCCCTCAGAGCACCGCCCGACAAGGCGACAACTCACCCTCGCGCAGGCATGGATAACTGTCGGGATGCCAGTTCTTGAGGAATTCAAAGAACTCTTTCTCCGGCATTGGCTTGCCGAAACGGTAGCCCTGACCAACCCGATAGCCCATGGACATCATCTTGACGCACTCTGCACAGGTCTCGATGCCTTCGGCGACGACTTCCTTGCCCAGACCATCAGCCAGATGCCAGACCGAGCGGGCAATAGACATGTTCGCGGCATTCTGGTCGATCCCGCGCACAAAGCGTTGATCGAGCTTGAAGGTATCGAGCGGCAACTGGCTCAAGACACCGAGATTCGAATAACCCGTACCGAAGTCATCAAGCGCCACCGAAACGCCCATATGGCCAATCTGCCGCAGGGCATCGGCAGCGCCGCCTTCGTCGCGAATGAACATCGATTCGGTCACCTCAAGCTGCAGGCGACTCGACGCAATGCCGGTGTATTCGAGGGCGCGCGCCACCTCACCCGGCAGGTCGCAGCGCTCCAGTTGCATCGGCGATACATTGACCGCGACATGGAAGTTTTCTGGCAATTGACCTTCGCGTTCGGCCAGCATCGAACAGGTCTGCATCAGCACCCAGTTGCCGATTTTCGCAATCAGGTCACTACGTTCCGCCACCGGGATGAACACGCCCGGTGCGATCAGGCCCTTCACCGGATCGCGCCAGCGCACCAGGGCTTCTGCCCCGATCACGGTGCGTGAGGCCAAATCAATCTTCGGCTGGAAATGCAGTTCAAGGTGGCCCGAGCGCAGCGCATCGTCAAGCTGCGCCTCCATCTCAAGCTGCCGCTCAACCGCCACGGCCATCTCGGCGGAGAAGAATTTGACCAGATTGCCGCCCGCCTGCTTGGCCCGCATCATGGCGCGATCGGCCGCGACGATCAGGTCATCGAGCGTATGCCCATCCGAGGGGTAGGCGCTGATGCCGATCGAAGCCCCCACCTTGAACTTGTGGCCGGCAATGTCGATCGGCTTGTCCAGTGCGGCCAGCAGCTTGTTTGCCACCATGCCGGCATCATGACGATCGGCGATATCGGGAAGCAGACAAACAAATTCATCGCCGCCGAAACGCGACAGGGTATCGTCGCTACGCAACACGGCAGACAGGCGTTGCGACACGCTGACCAGTACCTCGTCACCGATGTCATGTCCCAGGCTGTCGTTGATGGTCTTGAAGCGATCAAGATCGACAAACAAGATTGCCGAAGCGCGCTCAGCACGGTCAGCCCGGCGCAGCGCCTGCTCGCCCCGGTCGGTCAGCAGAATGCGATTGGCCAGACCTGTCAGGGAATCGTGCAGGGCGAGGAAGCGCAGGCGGGTGTCCTGCCCCTGCTGCTGATCGATCATCGTGAAGGTGGCCAGATAATGCGCGATTTGGCCGGCCGCGTTGCGCAGGGCGCGAATGTCGAGCCATTCGAGGTAGAGCGTGCCATCCTTGCGGCGATTCCAGACCTCACCGCGCCACATGCCATCCACATGAAGATCATTCCACATCGCCCGATAGAACTCGGGCGGGTGACGTCCTGAATTCAGCAGGCGCGGCGTCTGCCCTATCGCTTCCTCCATACTGTACCCGGTAATCGAGGTAAACATCGGGTTGACAAACAGGATGCGCTGATCGGCATCGGTTAGCACCAGCCCGCGCTCGAAGTTCTCGACGATGCACAGTGCCGCCCCGATCTGACTGGCGCGATCCAGCGTGACTTGATCTTCTTCCAGTTGCACCATGCTCTCGCCCTCATGCTGGCCTAGCGGGATGGGGATCAGGGCAAGGCTGGTATCGTCATGCAGGGCGGCACCCTCCTGCTCCACGCGTACTACCAGACGGTCAAAAATCTCGTCGGCACCACCCTCGGCTGTGGTCAGCACCCCGGCGCGGCCAAAATAATTGCCATTGGCCAGGCGCAACTCGGTCAGGCCATCGGAATAGACCAGCAGGGCCGCAGATTCATTGCGTGCCAGGCGATAGCGCTGCGGCGGATCATCCTGAATATGCCGATCAACGCCGAAGGGCAGATGCTGAGAGGAGAACGCCTCGCACAAACGGCCATCGCTGGCGAACAGCAGCGCATCGGGCATGCCCGCATTGATGATCTCGACCTCGCGCCCATGGACGCGAATCAGGATGCCGCAAACGTAGTAGCCGGAAATTTCCTGCTTCAAGAGAAACTGATTGATCTGTTCGTGGATGCCGGGCAGCGACATGCCGAGCAACACCATTTCGCGGAAGAGCATGGGGATATGCAGGGCAAACACTGCTGCACCCAAACCATGACCCGCCGCATCGCCCAGCAGGGCACACCAGCCCAGCTTGGGGTGTTCCGCCGAGCAGAGAAAGTCGCCGCTGATCTGGCTGGCTGGCTTTGACCAGGAACGCACCTTATCCATGCCCGGATGATGCAGGCTGGCGCGCACATTACCGATCAGCTCGGCCGCTTCGTGGTACTCGGCATACACCACATCGCGCACCGGGACGGTGTCGTCATCATCCCCGGCGGAAAAATCGGTATTGGACAGATTTTCGGACATCGAAAATGATACAAGTTGAAATTAGGCGAACCATAACATAAACCCGGGCCACATCACGGGCATACCGGTTGCCCCGCTATAATCCGGGGCAACAAATAACCGAGTTAACGCGCCCCATGGAAGCAGAACGCATCAACGCCGTCGCCAATCACATCGCCGACCTCGAAGGCCGCGGCGATCAACTCCGGAGGTATCTTTGACTTCGATGCGAAGTCGGAGAAACTCGCCGAGCTGAACCAGCTCATGGAAGACCCCGGCATCTGGAACGATGCCGAACGGGCGCAAGCCCTGGGCAAGGAAAAGAAATCCCTCGAAGCCGTCGTGCTGACATTGGAAGGCGTGAAAAACGCGCTTGCCGATGCCCGCGACTTCTTCGCCATGGCCAAGGAAGAGGACGACGAGGACACCATGGTCTCGGTCGAAACCGATCTAGCCGGCGTCGAGGCGAAGGTCGCCGACCTTGAATTCCGCCGCATGTTCGCTAACCCGGCCGACCCGAACAACTGCTTTATCGACATTCAGGCCGGCGCCGGTGGCACCGAAGCCTGCGACTGGGCCAGCATGCTGTTGCGCCAATACCTCAAGTATTGCGAACGCAAGGGTTTCAAGACCGAACTGCTGGAGCAGACCGATGGCGATGTCGCCGGCATCCGCAGCGCCACCATCAAGGTGGAAGGCGACTATGCCTACGGCTTCCTGCGCACCGAAACCGGCGTGCATCGTCTGGTAAGGAAATCGCCCTTTGATTCCTCCGGCGGCCGCCACACCTCCTTTGCCAGCCTTTACGTCTATCCCGAGATCGACGACTCCATCGAGGTCGACATCAATCCGGCCGATCTGCGCGTCGACACCTTCCGTGCCTCCGGTGCTGGTGGTCAGCACATCAACAAGACCGACTCGGCGATCCGCATCACCCACAATCCCACCGGCATCGTCGTGCAGTGCCAGAACGACCGTTCGCAGCACAAGAACCGCGCCGAAGCGATGAAGATGCTGAAAGCGCGCCTCTACGAACTCGAACTGCGCAAGCGTCAGGCCGAAGCGGACAAGTTGGAAGCCACCAAGACCGACGTCGGCTGGGGCCACCAGATCCGCAGCTATGTGCTGGACAATTCCCGCATCAAGGATTTGCGCACCAACGTCGAAATTTCCAACACACAGAAGGTGCTCGACGGCGACCTCGATCCCTTCATTGAGGCCAGCCTGAAGCAAGGCGTGTAAAAGTCGGCGCTGGCGGGACGGCGCAATCAGGCTCTTGGCACCTCCCGCCCCTTCATCTGCCGGTTGAATATCTGGTAGTTGTTGCGCCCGCCCCGCTTGGCGTAGTACATCGCGATGTCGGCATTTTTGACCACCGTTTCCGCATCCAGGCCATGGTCGGGAAAAACGCTGACGCCGATGCTCAGGGTCACTTGGAGCATGTCCCCGTCGATGAGATGCGGTTCGGCCATGGCCTCGATTAGCTTTTGGGCGGAAAGGGCAACATCGTGCACCGTGTCGACTTCGGCCAGCAGAATCACGAACTCATCACCGCCCTGGCGACACATGGTATCGGAAAGCCGCACGCAAGCCTGCAAGCGCCGGGCGACCAACTGCAACAAGTGATCGCCAACGGTATGCCCGAGGGTGTCGTTGATTTGTTTGAAGTGATCGATATCCAGATACATCAGCGCGACCCGCTTGCCATGCCGCTGGGCGAGCGCAATTGACTGCACCAGTCGCTCGCGCAGCAGCATGCGATTGGGCAGACCGGTCAGCCCATCATGCTTGGCCTGATGGGTCATCTTGACCGCCGCCGCCACCGCCACATCGCTGACCTCCCGCGCACGCAACGAAGCGATGACGAGCTTCTCGTTCGCCCGGCGCAGCAGCTCCGTGGTGGATAGATCCGGCGCAAACCGGCCCCGTTCGGCGCTGCGCCGGCCCACATGGCGTCGGCCAGCGTGACGCCTTTCGTTCGAAGTTGTCCGTCGCTCGGGCCACACTGCGCTCATGGCCGTTTATCCGCAGACTCCCGAGCAAGACTCTGCCGGATGGATGACTGCGTATCTCGCACTGCAGCTTCATACGGGCCGGGGGTCGAACCAATACCGCTGATCAGTTCCAGAGCCTCTGCGTTACGCCCCATCTCGGACAGCGTATGGGCAAGATTGTTGGCGACAGGCACGGAATCCGGATGCTGCACGAATGCATGGCGCAGGATGCTTTCAGCCTCGGCCAGCGCGCCGCGCGCGTAATGCAGATTGGCCAGGGCAATGCTCGCCACCTCGTTTCCTGGCCAGCGGACGAGAAAGGTGGCATAGGCCAGCAGCGCATCCGCTGGTTCGCTGACACGCGCCATGGCGGCAATCGCGGACGGATACGCAGCTTCAGTCGCCGTCACCGGCAGGCGATTTGGCGGCATCGTCACCATCGCCCAGTAATTGGATTTCTTCCAAGTGTATTCAAACACTGTAAACGGTATCGCCAGGCGTTCGGTTACACCCGAGCGTAGATACAACTCGCCAGCGGGATAGTCGAAGCCCACCACGACGGCGTAATGCCAGGCGCTGACCGCGCCGACACTGTTGTCCTGCAAGACAATCACCGGGTTGCCCGCTGCCACTTCGCGCAGCAGATCGTCGAAACGTGGCGCCAGTCGGTAAGCAACCTTGCCGTAGCGGCGTGGCGCGGCCAGCATATCGACTTGCAGGCTGCCTTCGCGCGCCGGCAGATAGACCCGCGGTACGAGATCGTCGGCAGTGACGGCAGTCCCGGCATGCACCAGTGTCGTGGCCAGCGCGGCCGGGCCGCATTGAAATTCTTCCTGACTGAAAAACGGCACGTCGCGGATATCGGCGCGGTCGGCAACGCCCTGCGGCCAATTGTCGCGCAAGCCCATGGTTTGCGGCACCAGCGAGGCGCATCCGCTCAATGCGGATACCAGAAAAAACAACGCGCCCACCTTGCGGCAAACGCGCTGATGTCGAGCCAGGAAGTCCGGCATCGGATAGAACAGTCGTCGGCGTTCAGCGACGGAAGGCGAAATACCAGATCACGAACACCACCAGTATCAGCGTCACCAGTCCGCCCGCTGGTGCGGTATTGATCTGGCCGGCCAGCGTACCGACTTCGGCATCGGTCATGGCACCGACGCGCTCGACGGCTTGCTGGGCGTCCATTCCCAAGGCCTGAAACTCGCTCACGGTCTCCGCGCGGGTCAGGTAGTTGATGACCAAAGCCCGATCCGCCTGGACGGGGGCGGCGGAATTCACCAGATCAGTACCAATCATGCCTGCATGGGCCGTCTGAAATGACGCCATCATGATAGCAATCGCCATAAAGCGACATAGCATTTTCTTTAACATTGAAGTCATATCTATCTCCTGAAGTGAGTCGGATCGTAATCACTCCCACGCATGGCGCGAAGCAAGCTTGATGACTACTGTAACTTCGTGAGCAAGCAGGGTCTGTGCGTTGGCGCACACTGCACATCGATGGCCACAACTCGTAGAATGTGGCCTATTGAAAAAAAGCCGAAGATCATCATGACCGAACCCACCCAAACCCCAGCCGCCCTGCAAGTAGATGAGAACCACATCATCGCCGAGCGTCGCGAGAAGCTGAAGACCTGGCGCGAATCCGGCAAAGCTTATCCGAACGACTTCCGCCGCGAAAACCTCGCCGCCAAGCTTGACGAGCTTTACGGCGAAAAAACCAAAGAAGAACTTGAAGCCACGCCGATCCAGGTCAAGGTGGCCGGCCGCATCATGCTCAAGCGCGTGATGGGCAAGGCGAGCTTCATCACGGTTCAGGATCTGTCCGGGCGCATCCAGTTCTACGTCCAGAAAGACGGCGTCGGCGAGGCGGTTTACGACGACTTCAAGAAGTGGGATCTCGGCGATATCGTCGGTGGCGTCGGCTCACTGTTCAAGACCAAGACCGGCGAACTCACCGTGCAGTGTGCGGAAATTCGTTTGCTGTCGAAGTGTCTGCGCCCGCTGCCGGAAAAATTCCACGGCCTCACCGACGTCGAGCAGAAATACCGCCAGCGCTATCTCGACCTCGCCACCAACGAGGAAACGCGCTTCACCTTCGTCGCGCGCAGCCGCATGATTGCCTCGATCCGCGGCCACATGACGCACCACGGCTTCCTCGAAGTCGAAACGCCGATGATGCATCCGATTCCCGGCGGCGCCTCGGCCAAGCCTTTCACCACGCATCACAACGCACTCGACATGCAGTTGTTTCTGCGCATCGCGCCGGAGTTATATCTCAAGCGCCTCGTCGTCGGCGGCTTCGAGAAGGTCTTCGAGATCAACCGCAACTTCCGCAACGAAGGCCTCTCGCCGCGCCACAATCCCGAATTCACCATGATGGAGTTTTACGAGGCGTATGCGGATTACCAAAGCCTGATGGATTTCACCGAAGGGCTAATTCGCCACGCCGCGCGCGAATCGCTCGGCACCGAGACCTTCGACTATCAGGGCCGCACGCTCGATCTCTCCAAACCCTTCCGCCGCATGACCACGGTCGAGGCGATCCACTATCACCATCCCGGCTACAGCCTGACCATGCTCAACGATGCCGGCTGGCTGCGTCAGAAGCTCGCCGACCTCAAGGTGGAGGTGTTCCCCACCGCCGGCCTCGGCACGCTGCAAATGCAGCTGTTCGAAGAGACCACCGAAGCCGAGTTGTGGGACCCCACCTACATCATCGACTACCCGACTGAGGTCTCACCGCTGGCGCGCCGCTCGGACAAGAACCCGGATGTCACCGAGCGCTTCGAGTTGTTCATCGTCGGCCGCGAAATTGCCAACGGTTTCTCCGAGTTGAACGACCCCGAAGATCAGGCCGCGCGCTTCCTCGAACAGATGAAAGCAAAAGATGCTGGCGACGAAGAAGCGATGTACTACGACGCTGACTACATCCGTGCACTCGAATACGGCTTGCCGCCCACCGGCGGCTGCGGCATCGGCATCGACCGGCTGGTGATGCTGCTCACTAACGCCCCGGCGATTCGCGACGTAATTCTCTTCCCGCAGATGCGGCCGGAATAAAAAGTCGGCGCTGGCAGGACGGCATATGGCACGCTCGATTGCCGTCATCGGCGCCGGCATTGCCGGTGCATCCGTTGCCCATGCGCTGGCGCAACGTGGCCACGCGGTCACCATCTTCGAAGCGGCCGACGCACCGGCGCAAGGCGCCTCCGGCAATCATGTCGGCGTGTTCCGCCCCCTGCCCTCGCTGGATGACAGCCGCCTCTCGCGTTTGCTACGCGCCGGCTTTCTGCGCGGTCACCAGTTGTTCGCCACGCTGCCGGAGGCAAGACTGGGCTGGACCGGCGCACTGCACATTGCCCGCGATCCGAAACATGAAGCCACCCAGCAGCGGATTGCAGCGGGGCAGCCGGCCGACTTCTGCCGCTTCGTCACGCGCGAAGCGGCCAGCGAACTCGCCGGCTGGCCGGTCGAATTCGGCGGCTGGTGGTTTCCGCAGGCCGGCTGGATCAATCCACCCAGCCTCGTGCACGCGTTGCTCGCCGGCCTCGATGTGCGCTACGATCAACGCATCGACCGCCTTGCCGACATCGACGCCGAGGACATCGTGCTGGCCAATGGCTATGAGGCACCGGCGCTGGTCCCCGACTTCAAGCTACCGATCCGCGCCGGACGCGGTCTGGTCAGCCATGTACCGGAAAGTACAACGCCACCGTTCCACATTGTCGCCACGCGGCTCGGCTATGTCACCCCGGCCGTCGACGGCATCCGCTGTGCCGGCGCCACCTCGCAGCTCGATGATCTCGATGCCGCGCCACGACGGGGCGACCACATCGAGAATCTGCAACGCCTCGACCTGCTCTTGCCCGGTTTCGGCAAGGCACTCGACCCGGCCACGCTGAATGGCCGCGTTTCCTTCCGCCCGATGTCACCCGACCGCCTGCCGATTGTCGGGCCGCTCTCGGCCAGTGAAGGCTTGTGGATCAGCGGCGGTTTTGGTGCGCGCGGGCTGGTGTTTGCAAGCATCTGCGCCGAACTGCTGGCCTGCCAGATCAGTGGCGAGCCGCTGCCGCTGGAGGCCGATCTGGTGGCTGCCGTGTCGCCGGGACGATTCAAGACACAAGCCAGAGTGTAAGCAACTGTTGCAGGTGTCCCCACCGGGCTGTCCGCTGCGTTATTGGCGGTGCAACCCCATTTTTGAGAGGACATCATGAACACGCCAACCGCCCCAGCGCCACATTCACCCCGTCTGCACCCCCTGCTGGCCACGGCCGCCATTGCCGTCACCACGGTTTCGCTCGCCGGCATCGCCGTCATGAGCGGCTGGCTGCCGATGAGCGAGGCCGCCGCACCACTACCGGCGGTGAGCGCCGTCTCGCCAGCGCCGACTATTGCTGAAACCACGCCAGTCAGCCCACCCAAGGTGGTGGAGAACATCGTGATCGTGGAAAAGCCAGTGTATCGCTCGGCGCCCAAAGTCGCCAAGGTATCCACGCCACCAGCGGTGCCGCCACTTGAGACAACGCCATCCCCGCCCTCGCCTGTGCTGGCGACCGGCCCACTCACCGCAGCGCCAGCCGCACTCCCCGCACCGACTTGCTTCAACTGCGGCACGATCGACAATGTGCGTGAGGTGATGCAGGAAGGCGAAGGCAGTGGTCTTGGTGCCGTCGTTGGCGGCGTACTCGGGGGCGTACTCGGCAATCAGGTCGGTGGCGGTAGTGGCAACAAGATTGCGACCGTGCTCGGTGCCGCTGGCGGTGCCTATGCCGGTCACCAGGTCGAGAAGACGCGCAAGCAGACCACCAACTATGAGATCAGCGTACGCATGGAAGACGGCTCATTCCGTACGGTCAGCCAGGATAGCGTCCCGGCCTGGCGCATCGGTGATCGCGTCAAGCTCGACAATGGCCGACTGATTACCGCTAACTGATCAATGCAGGCGGGCGCGCTGCGAAGCGGTGCGCCCGGAACGGAGTTTTGGCTTGAGCAAGCGTTTCCCCTTCGATACCTTTCCCGGCTTTTTCACAGACACCGGCCGGCTCGTCGGCTTGACAGTGTCCACCTTGGCGTGCCGGATCGCGGCATATGACAACCCGGGGCACTGATACTCACGACCACTGGTTCCCTGTTGCTGAACCCATTGGATTGCCGCACCACCTACCGGCCCATAATGTTCGTACGGGATCTCAGACACGCTCGGCACAGCGGGGGTCGCCACAACCAGCGTCGGCATGATCTCGTCAAGCCAGCGCTGCGAGTCGCGCAACTCGGCCATCCAGCCAGCGCCAACTAAACGGGGCGTCGCTTCACGAATAGCATGCGCAACCTCATGTGCACGCCAGCCCGCATGCGTCAGGATCGTCAGCGCGTAGGCATCTGCCTCGCGGCGCTGATCCTCTTCGTAAAAGGCACGTACCACTCGAGCTCCCGCAAAAGATGTCGCCGTAGAAGCGAGCGTGGAAGCGGCATAGGCCGCCTCCACGCCTTGCAATATGCCTGCCAGCGGAAACAGGAGCGCCACAGTGACCGAAACTGCAATGCCGGTCGCCGTATTTTCCTCGTGGTGTTCGCCAATGACATGGCCGATTTCACGGGCAATGACGAAGGCCAGCGCAGGGTCGGACAATTCCAGCAGGCGCAAGCCGTCGAAAACCACGATGCTGCCACTCGCGCTCGACATCGTGCCGATGTCGCTCTTGCTTGGCACCGTAACCGTCATACGCGGGATACCCGTCTTCTCCTCGCGGGCTAACTGCAGCGCCGCCGGCATCAGGCGCTCGGTCAGTCGCCTGACTCGGCCGCGAAATTCGTCAGTGGCTGTGCAGTCCAGCGGCTGACACAAGGGTGCCTCCGACACGAAGGCCAGCCTGGCCTGCATTTCCACATCGGAATAAATCGCGCCAAGATCACGCGGAACCACCAGACGCGTCCGCTTCGAATCGGGTGAAGTCGCGCAGCCGCCCAATAACAGGCAGCTACCGACGGCGAGCGCGACGGCGGATTTCAAAGGGCCTGATCGAGACGCCGCAAGACTTCGGTCCGTCCCAGCACCGCCAGCACACGGTCAATGGCGGGGCTTTGCGGTTGGCCGAGCAAGACGACACGCAGCGGAATGGCGACTTGCGGCATTTTCAGTCCGGTGGCGGCCAAGGTTTCCTTGAGGGTCTTGCCGAGCACTTCCGGTGAAAAGTCGGCGCTGGCGAGACGGCTTCTCAAATCTTTCAAGGCCGATTTCGCTGCTTCCGTCAGGTGCTGTGCTTTGAGCTCTGCCGAGGCATGCGGTGCCACATAGAAGGCATGGGCGCTGTCGGCCAGTTCGTTGAGGTTACTGACGCGATCCTTGTAGAGCGCGGCAATCTCGCCCGGATCGGGGCTGGCCGTGTTTTCAACGCCCTGGCGGGCAAGGCGCCGGTGAATCTCTTGCCCCAACCGCGCATCGTCGGCGAGCTTGATGTAGTGTGCATTAAGCCAGTTGAGTTTCTCGGTGTTGAACTGCGCGGCCGAACTGGTGATGTGATCAAGATCGAACCATTCGACGAACTGCGTCATCGAGAAGATTTCTTCGTCGCCGTGCGACCAGCCGAGACGGCCCAGGTAGTTGAGCACGGCCTCGGGCAGGTAGCCATCTTCATCGTACTGCATCACCGAGACGGCGCCGTGGCGCTTGGAGAGCTTGGTGCCATCGTCGCCGAGGATCATCGACAGGTGGCCGTAACGCGGCACCGGCGCACCGAGCGCTTCGAGCAGATTGATCTGACGCGGCGTGTTGTTCACGTGATCGTCGCCGCGAATGACGTGGGTGATGCCCATGTCCCAGTCATCCACCACGACGCAAAAGTTATAGGTCGGTGTGCCGTCGGCGCGCGCGATGATGAAGTCGTCGAGTTCGGCGTTGGCGATCTCGATGCGGCCCTTGACCTGATCATCCCAGGCAACCACGCCGGCGGTCGGGTTCTTGAAACGCACCACGGGGTGTATGCCCGAAGGCGGTGTCGGCAGCGTCTTGCCAGATTCGGGGCGCCATGTTCCGTCGTAGCGCGGTTTTTCCTTCTTCGCTTCCTGTTCGGCGCGCAGGGCGTCGAGTTCTTCTTTCGAGGTATAGCAATGGTAGGCGGTGCCGGCCGCGAGCATCTGACCGATCACTTCCTTGTAGCGCATCATGCGCTGCATCTGGTAGTAGGGGCCTTCATCATGGGCCAACCCAAGCCACTGCATGCCATCGAGAATCGCCTGCACCGCTTCCGGCGTGGAACGCGCCACGTCAGTATCCTCGATGCGCAGCACGAAGGTGCCACCATGACGCCGGGCATAGGCCCAAGCGAACAGCGCGGTGCGTGCGCCACCGATATGCAGATAGCCGGTCGGGCTGGGGGCAAAACGGGTCTTGACGGAGTGATTCTTGGCAGTCATGGCAGACAGAACGAGAAAGGGAGCCGTATTTTAAGGCTGCGCTTCGTCGAAGCGTTTGAGTGCCGACGCGAAATCATAGCGCTCGATGGCCTTGTGAATCTTGGACGCGGTCATCCCGAACAATTCGGTCAAGCGCACCTTCTGCTCCTGCCAGAGCGTGCTGGCACGCAGGTCGTCGCCCTCAAGATAGACCCTCAACTGATTCAGCAGCGCCCGATCAGCCGCATCGACCGCACGAACATTGGGAACCTGATCCTCGATCTTGTTCGTCTCTTGGAAGTGGGCACGCAAAGCATCCAGCAAACGCTCCAGCACAGGCGCCACCGCAGCAATCTCGGCCTCGATCGTAACGGTATCCGCCCGCGACTTGATGGCCGTTTCCAGCGCCAGCGCAGCCGTCCGCAAGGGTTCGGCGCCCAGCGTTGCAGCCGTCCCCTTGAGCGAATGCGCGAGGCGGCGCGCCTCATCCTGGTTGCCGTCGGCCAATGCAGCACGGATAAGCGCCAGATCATCGGTATGATGTTCGATGAACATGCCCAGCACACGCCGATAGCTGGCCACCCGACCACCCACACTGGACAAACCAACTAGCGTATCCAGCCCTGAAAAACTCGGTAACGCACCATGAGCCGGAACAGTGGGTACGGCAGGGGTTAACGTGGTAGCCGGCACTACCAGAGCACCACCATCATGCACGGGAAGCCAGCGCTGCAGAATGGCGTAGAAACGCTCTGGGGTAACCGGCTTGCCAAGGTGGTCATTCATACCAGCATCGAGACAGCGCTGGCAATCCTCGGCAAACACATTGGCGGTCATAGCAATAATGGGTACTTGCGAGGAAGTCGACGCACCTTGCAGACTGCGAATGGCGAGGGTTGCCTCGACGCCATCCATTAGCGGCATTTGCATGTCCATCAGGATCAGGTCATACGCTTGTGCCTTGGCCTGTTCGAGCGCCACCAAGCCATTCTGAGCCACATCAGCCGCCAGCCCGACCGCTTCGAGCAGATCGAGTGCCACTTCCTGATTAACCGGGTTGTCTTCCGCTATAAGAATGCGTGCCCCCAAACGATCAGCCAGCGCAGTAAGGGTGATTGCGGTTTTGGCGTCAGCCACGTTCGCGACAGCGCTGGCAAATGGCGCCTCGAACCAGAAGGTACTGCCCTGGCCCGGCGTGCTCTCCACGCCGCAATGCCCCCCCATCAGGTCGGCAATGCGCTTGACGATGGCCAGACCCAACCCTGTGCCGCCATAACGCCGTGTGGTCGAACTATCGGCCTGCTCAAATGGCTGGAACAGGCGCGCAACCGCATCCTGATTCAAGCCGATACCCGTATCGCGCACGGCAAAGCGCAACCAGAGCCGTTCGTCTTCTGCTACCGACAGTCGCATCACCGACAAGGTCACACTGCCCACCTCGGTAAATTTGACCGCATTACTGGCGAAGTTCATCAGCACCTGCCCCAATCGTAACGGGTCGCCATGCAGACGCGCGGGCAGTTGCGGATCGACCTCGACCTGCCAGTTCACGTCCTTGTCCATGGCGCGATCGCGCATCAGATTGCCCACATCGTCGATGACCTTGGACAGCCCGAAGTCAGTCGCCTCCAGGTTCATGCGGCCGGCCTCGATCTTGGACAGATCGAGAATGTCGTTGATGATGCCGAGCAGGTTCTGCGCCGCATCGCTGACGCGCGTCAGGCGCATCTGCTGGCGGGGCTCGGTAATGTCGCGCGCCAGCAGATGGGTCATGCCGATGATGGCGTTCATCGGTGTGCGAATCTCGTGGCTCATGTTGGCGAGGAAGGTGCTCTTCGCCAGATTGGCCGCCTCGGCAGCCGTCTTGGCGGCCTCCAACTCGGCGGTGCGATCGGCGACGAGTTGTTCAAGTTGATGACGATACTGGTCGAGTTCCTGGCCAATGCGCTTGCGCTCGGTGATGTTCTCCATGATCGAGAGGAAGTGCGTCACCGTGCCATCGTCCTGGCGCACCGGGGCAATCTGCGCCCAGGCGATGTAGTCGCTACCATCCGCACAGCGATTGATGAATTCGCCCTGCCAGGTGTGGCCGCTACGCAGGGTTTTCCAGATACCGATCGGCTTTTCGTCGGCCACCGTCGCACCCAGTACCGATACCGGTTGGCCGATGATTTCCGTTTCTTTAAATCTCGTAAATTCAAACAGGTTGCGGCTGACCCATTCAATCGTGCCCATCGCATTGGTCAGCACGACCATCGCCGGACTTTGATCGGCCGCCAGCGACAGGATGCGCATATGCTCCTCGGAGCGCTTTAGTGCCGCACGTGCCTGGTGGTTCTCGATCACTCCGGTGAGGCGCTCGGCAATGGTATGCAGCAGTTCATGTTCTTCAGGGAAGAACGGATCGGCATGCGGCGTGCGCAGGCTGGGTGGCTCACTGCGATAGGCGATGATGATGCGATCGGGATGCGCCGGCGAGCCATCAAAGTCGACCGCAATTTGCCATGGCGTTTCGTAAAAGTCGGCGCTGGCAAGACGGCGTCCATCCACCTCGATGCAGGCCACCGCCAGTTCTGGATGTTGCATTGCCCCCGGCAGGCGATCAACAACCGCCTGGAGCATGTCATCCAGCGCCAGCGTCGTATTTTCAGTGAGCTGAAACACGGCATACAGGCAGGCCAGTTCCTTCATGCGCTCGCGCAGGGCATACTGGTCGGCACGCACCCCGCTGACATCGTGCGCCACGCCCAGCACGCCAATCAACCGACCATCGCCCGCCCTCATCGGTGTCTTGATCGTCTCGAACAGCCCACGATAATCATCAGCCGCAAACGTCAGCCACTCCTCGTTGCTGCGCGAACCGCCCTGCTCGACCGCCGCACGGTCATTGGCACGGAAGAAATCAGCCAGCTCCCGATCGACAAAATCGTAGTCAGTCTTGCCAATGATGTCAGCTTCTTTGGCACCATACAAACGCTCAAAAACCGGGTTGCACGCGAGGTAGACACCCTCCGTGTCTTTCAGCCAGACCAGATCGGGAAGTGTTTCGATCAGGGCACGCAAGCGCCCGCGCTCATCGACAAGGCGCTGTATCGTCTCACGGTCACGCCGCAGCGCAACGCGCAGGCGCATGGTGGCAACCGCCAATACGAGCAGCAACACCAGCACAACCGTCAAACTAATCGCGATCACCTCCGCAGACAGGAAGGCGAACATGCTGGATTGATTCACTGTATCGTCAATCGTCCGCATAACGATGCGCGATTTCGACGAACTGGTCGAAACAGGCATCAAAGGCGTCGACGATTGACGGATCGAAGTGCCTACCCTTGCCTTCACGCACAATCGCCGCCGCCTTATCGATCGGGAAGGCCGGCTTGTAAACGCGCCGGGTAATCAAGGCATCAAATACATCCGCCACAGCCATCAGGCGGGCTGGCATCGGGATGGCCGTCATGCTGAGGCCCTCGGGATAACCCGTGCCATCCCATTTTTCGTGATGCGAGTAAGCAATATCCATCGCAATATGCAGGAAGGCCAAGGGAGCTTGATCATCCTCTCCCTCCAGCGCTGATTCGATGGCCTCGGCACCGAGACGGGCATGCGTCTGCATGATGCGCCACTCTTCCGGATCAAGCGGCCCCGGTTTCAACAAGATGTGATCGGGAATGCCAACTTTTCCGATGTCGTGCAACGGTGCCGCCTTGACGATTAGTTCGATGATGCCGTCGGCACGCAGCGGGGCAAAGTCGGGATGCTCGCTGAGATGACGGGCTAGCAAGTCGACATAGGACTGTGTACGGCGAATGTGGTTGCCGGTATCGTTGTCGCGCGTTTCTGCCAGGCCTGCCAGTGCGCGCAGGGAGACATCCTGAATCTGCTGGTTTTCGCGCATGCGCCGCTGCACTTCGATTTCGAGATTCAGGTTGCGTGCAGCCATGGCATCGCGCGCCGCCTTGAGCTCCAAATGGGTGCGCACCCGCGCCAGCACAATCGGCGGACGAATCGGCTTGTGAATGTAATCGACGGCGCCCAGTGCCAGTCCGGTTTCCTCATCGGCATCAGAGTCCATCGCCGTAACGAAGATCACGGGAATCTCGCGCAGCGCCCAGTCTTCCTTAAGGCGACGGATAACTTCATAGCCATCTATGTCGGGCATCATGACATCAAGAAGAATTAGGTCCGGTCGCGGATCGCTGGTCGCGATCTCCAGCGCACGTCGGCCATTGTTGGCAACGCGCACGTGAAATTCGGACTGCAGAGACTCGCCGAGAACGGCCAGATTCTCGGGCATGTCATCGACAATTAACACGACAGGTTTGCCGCGGGCGCTTGGCATCGGGAGAGGATCAGTATTCTTGGAACAGGGGGAATTGTATGCCTGAATCAGGGCATCCACGCGCAATTCGCCCCATGATCGGCGAAAATGCGCAGATGCCATCTCTGCCCGCTCTGCGCTCGCGCAATTACCGCCTGTTCTTTGCCGGCCAACTGGTATCGCTGACGGGTACCTGGATGCAACAGATCGCGATGGTGTGGCTTGCCTATCGCTTGACCGATTCCGCTGCCATGCTCGGGCTGGTTGGTTTTGCCAGCCAGATCCCGATCCTCTTGTTCAGCACGGTGGCCGGCGTCTGGAATGACCGAGTGGACCGGCGCCGCCTGTTGATCTGGACGCAAACGGCCGCGCTGACACAAGCCCTGCTGCTGACCACCCTGACATTTTTCGGCGCCATCCAGGCCGAATGGCTGGTGGCCCTCGCTTTTGTACTGGGCTGCATCAACGCTATCGACCTGCCCGCACGCCAAGCCTTCGTCGCCCAACTGGTCACCAACAAGACGGACCTCGCCAATGCAATCGGCCTCAATTCCTTCCTGATGAACGGCACCCGTTTCGTCGGCCCGGCGCTGGCTGGCCTGCTGGTCGCTACCTGGGGAGAGGCATTCTGCTTCCTGCTCAATGCGCTGTCCTACGGCGCTGTTTTGCTGGCCCTGCGCGCCATTCGCGTTGCGCCCAAGGCAGACAAGCCGACTGATGAATCCGCTTGGTTATCGCTCAAGTCAGGACTTCACTACGCGCACACACACGCGGCCATTCGTCGCGCGCTCTGGCTGGTCGCCGGCTTTGGCCTGTTCGTCACGCCCTACATGATATTGATGCCCCTGTTTGCCCGCGAGATCTTCGCCGGCGCGGCCGACACCTATGGCTTTCTGGTTGCCAGCGCTGGCGCCGGGTCACTCTGCGCCGCACTCTGGCTGGCTCTCCGTGCAGGCAGAACAGCCACGACCACACAGGGACTGGAAACACTCGTCGCCCGAGCAGCGCTTTGCGGCGGTGTCGCACTGGGCGGCTTCGCTCTGACACCCGGCCTCGTCTGGGCCTATCCGCTGTTGATGTTGCTTGGCTTTTGCGTGGTACTGACCGTCGCAGGCAGCAATACCCTGATTTCGATCAGCGTCGCAGACACCTATCGCGGAAGGGTTATGGCGATTTTTTCAACGGCCTTCCTCGGGATCGCCCCACTCGGCAGTCTGGTGGTCGGTGTGATTGCCGAAACAGTTGGCGTGCGCAGCACCCTGCTCGGCTGCGCCTTGCTCACCCTGTTGCTGAGTGCACGCCATGCGTGGCTGTTGCGCCAGGCACATCAATAACACCAACTAAAAAGCACAGCCTTGGCTGTGCTTTTTCGGGGCGCTCGAAAACCAGAGTTACTTCTTGGCAGCCGTCTTTTTCTTGCCGGCAACGGCAGTCTTGAAACCAGCACCAGCGGTGAATCGCGCGACAGTCGTCGCGGCAATCTTGATCTTCTCGCCGGTCTTGGGATTCACACCAGTACGCGCAGCACGCTTTGAAGACTTGAAAGTACCGAAACCGACGAGGGTCACGGGATTGCCCTTGGCGACGGACTTGACGATAGCTTCGATCATGCCGTCCAGTGCCTTGCCGGCAGCTGCCTTGGAAATGGCAGCTTCCTTGGCGGCGATTTCGATGAGATCCCCTTTATTCATATTGATCTGCTCCTCACTTATATTGGAAAGGCTGAATTGCCTGCGCTGATTCTAACTGGATATTTACGCATGCCGTCAAGGGGCTAGCGCGATTTTCCTCGGGAACACCCCGCTATTTCGAGGCCTGGCAGCTGAGCAACGCCTCAGGCTTTACCCCTATAATCGCCCCAAGAAAAAGGCGCCATCCGCTCTTGGGAGACCCACCATGCTGTTCATCCTGTACTACGTCATCGCCATCACTGTGCTGGTGCTGCATTTCACCGGCATCTTGGCCCGCTACAACCTTGAATGGCTGGTTCTGGCACTAGCGGTTACCGTATTCCCGGCGGTCATCTATCTGTAGAGGACTACCGCCGGTCCGCACGCCGATCAGCAGCGTGCGGCAATCAGCGCCTTGACGCGGCCCGCCTCGGCCGGCATGACTTCCACGCGCTGTGGCAACGACTCGATTCCCTCCAGTTCCTTCGGCCGCCCCGGCTCACAGCCGAGTGCTTCCTGAATCGTTTCGGCGAACTTCACTGGCTGCGCGGTTTCCAGCACGATCATTGGCACGCCGGCCATCAGGTGTTCACGCGCCACCTTGACGGCATCCGCCGTATGGGTGTCGATCATCACCTGCTGCTTTTGCCAGACATCGCGAATAGTAACCAAGCGATCGGCATGCGTGCTCTTGCCTGAAACGAAACCGAACGATGCCAGCTTCGCTATATAGGGCGTGTCGCGTAAATCGAAGCTTCCCCCCGCATCGACCTTTTTCCATAGGTCACGCACAACAGCAGGATCACGGCCGACCAGATCGAACACAAAGCGCTCAAAGTTGGAGGCCTTGGAAATATCCATCGACGGGCTTGAGGTGACGTAAGTATCGGCGGTGCCGCGTGGCCGATAGACCCCGGTGCGGAAGAACTCGTCGAGTACATCGTTTTCGTTGGTGGCCATGACCAGCCGGGCAATCGGCAAGCCCATCATGCGCGCGATATGGCCGGCGCAAATGTTGCCGAAGTTGCCGGACGGCACGCTGAAGGCGACCCGCTCGTTGTTGCTGCGGGTGGCGGCAAAGTAGCCTTTGAAGTAGTAGACAATCTGGGCCAGCACTCGTGCCCAGTTGATCGAGTTCACTGCGCCGATCTTGTAGCGGGCCTTGAACTCGGCATCGTTGGATACCGCTTTGACGATGTCCTGGCAGTCGTCGAACATGCCTTCGATGGCAATGTTGACGATGTTCTCGTCCTGCAGCGAGTACATCTGCGCGCGCTGAAAGGCGGACATCTTGCCGTGCGGCGACAACATGAAGACGCGCACACCCTTTTTCCCGCGCATGGCATATTCCGCAGCCGACCCCGTATCGCCCGAGGTTGCGCCAAGGATGTTGATCGTCTCTTCACGCTTGGCCAGCACGTACTCGAACAAGTTGCCGAGCAACTGCATCGCCATGTCCTTGAAGGCCAGCGTCGGCCCATTGGAAAGTTCGAGCAAATGAAAACCCGGCGACAGCGTTGTCAGCGGCGTGATGTCCGCCGCATCACAACCCGGCCGACACCAGCGGTAGGTGTGCTCGGTGTAGGTGCGGTCCGACAGTGTTTTGAGATCGCAGGCGGGAATGTCGTCGATATATTTTTGCAGGATGCGCAAGGCAAGCGCGTGGTAGGGCAGTTCGCGCCACTCAGCCAACTCGGCAGCAGAAACCTGCGGATACTGCTCCGGCAGATAAAGCCCGCCATCAGGCGCCAAGCCGCCGAGCAGGATGTCGGAAAAAGACTGCGGCGTGTCGCCGCCACGGGTGGAGATGTACTTCATGATCAGTTCAGGTTTTCCAGGCGCAGGCGGATGATCTTGCCTGTCACGACCGATAATGCCTCGATCTTGGCAATAGCCGCATCGACCTGCTTCTCGCGTGTCACATGGGTGAGCATGATGATATCGGTCTGCTGCTCCCCTTCAGCGGGCTCACGCTGGATCATCGCATCAATGGAAATCTGCTGGTCGGCGAGGATGCGCGTGATGTCAGCCAATACGCCCGGCTTGTCTTCAACATGCATACGCAAGTAGTAGCCACACTCGACCTCGGCCATCGGCAGGATCGGCATGTCGGCCACGGCATCCGGCTGGAAGGCGAGATGCGGTACGCGATTCTCGGGATCGGCGGTATGCATGCGTGTGATATCCACCAGGTCGGCGATCACTGAACTGGCAGTCGGCTCGGCCCCCGCACCCTTGCCATAGTAGAGCGTCGAACCCACAGCATCGCCCTGCACCAGCACGGCGTTCATCGCCCCTTCGACATTGGCAATCAGGCGTTTGGCCGGGATCAACGTCGGATGCACACGCAGTTCGAAGCCCTCGCTGCGACGCTTGGTAATGCCGAGCAACTTGATGCGATAACCGAGTTGCTCGGCATACTTGATGTCGACTGCCTCAAGCTTGCTGATGCCCTCGATGTGCGCCTGGTCGAATTGCATGGGAATGCCGAAGGCAATCGCCGACATGATGGTCAGTTTGTGCGCCGCATCGACACCCTCGACATCGAAGGTTGGATCAGCCTCGGCATAGCCGAGGCGTTGCGCTTCCTTGAGCACGGTATCGAACGAGAGGCCCTTATCACGCATCTCGGAAAGAATAAAGTTGGTGGTGCCGTTGATGATGCCGGCAATCCACTGAATACGGTTAGCCGTCAGGCCTTCGCGCAGGGCCTTGATGATGGGAATGCCGCCCGCCACGGCTGCCTCGAATCCCACCATCACGCCATGCTTCTGTGCAGCGGCGAAAATCTCGTTGCCATGCACGGCCAGCAGCGCCTTGTTGGCCGTGACGACATGCTTGCCGTTGGCAATGGCTTGCATGACCAGTTCCTTGGCCACGCCATAGCCACCGATCAACTCAACGACAATGTCAATCTCGGGATTGTTGACGACAGCGAAAGCATCATCCGTGACGGCCACGCTGCCACCAGTGACTTGCTTGGCCAGTTCAATATTCTTGTCGGCCACCTGCACGATGCGAATCGGCCGACCGGCACGCCGGGTGATTTCAGCTTCGTTGCGGGACAGGACCGTAAATGTGCCGCCACCGACCGTGCCGATGCCAAGCAGACCAACATTAATGGGTTTCATAGGGTTTCTTTGAATTAAGTATTGTGGCGTTTGCGGAAATTTTCGAGGAAGCGGGCCACGCGGCCAAAGGCTTCTTTCAAGTCATCCTCATGGGGCAGGAAGACGATACGGAAGTGATCCGGGTGTGGCCAGTTGAAACCAGTCCCTTGCACCAACAGGACTTTTTCCTCTTGCAGCAACTCCAGGACAAATTCCTGATCGTTGACAATCGGATAGATCTTCGGATCGAGGCGCGGGAACAGGTACAGTGCCGCCTGCGGCTTGTGGCAACTCACCCCAGGGATGGCCGTGATCATTTCATAAGCCAGGTCACGCTGGCGCCTGAGACGACCGCCTTCGCCCACTAGGTCGTTAATACTCTGATAGCCGCCTAGGGCGGTCTGGATACCATTTTGCGCTGGCACATTGGCACACAGCCGCATCGATGCCAGCATGGTCAGCCCTTCGATGTAGTCGCGTGCATGGCGCTTCTCACCGGAAACGATCATCCAGCCGGCACGAAAACCGCAAGAACGGTAGTTCTTCGACAAGCCGTTGAAGGTAATGAACAGGACATCTTCAGCCAGTGAAGCGATCGAGGTGTGCTTGGCACCCTCATATAGCACTTTGTCGTAGATCTCGTCGGCATAGATGATCAGATCATTCTGCCGCGCGATCTCGATGATTTCCTTGAGCAGATCGTCGGGGTAGAGCGCTCCGGTCGGATTGTTCGGGTTGATAATGACAATGGCGCGCGTATTCGGCGTGATCTTGGCGCGGATATCCGCCAGATCGGGAATCCAGCCGGCGCCCTCGTCACACAGGTAATGGCGCGGCGTGCCGCCGGAAAGACTCACCGCCGCTGTCCACAGCGGGTAGTCCGGTGCCGGCACGAGGACTTCGTCACCGACATTCAGCAGCGCATTCATCGCCATCACGATCAACTCGGAAGCGCCGTTGCCAATGTAGATATCGTCCAGCTGGACATCCTTGATGCCTTTTTGCTGCGTGTAGTGCATCACCGCCTTGCGCGCCGAGAAGAGTCCCTTGGAATCGCAATAGGCTGCTGCTGCCGGCAGGTTGACGATCATGTCATGGACAATCTCATCCGGCGGCGCAAAACCGAAGGGCGCCAGATTGCCGATGTTCAGCTTGATGATGCGATGGCCATCCTCCTCCATCTGCTTGGCACGCTGCATGACCGGCCCGCGAATGTCGTAACAAACGTTGGCGAGCTTGGCAGATTTCAGGATGGGCTGCATGGCGATCAATCGCTTAAAAGTCGAAGCCTATAATGTTACCGTGAAACTTCAAGCCGATTCGCGCACACCTTACCTGAGCATCACCGCCTGCGGCGTTGACCATGTTGCCGTCAATGGGCGCAAACTGCAGCGCAGCCTGCTGCTGCTGCCTGAATATCTCGACGAAAACTGGGGGCCAGCCAGTTTCGCCGCCCTGACACAGGCACACATCGAAATTCTCGCCCACACGTCGTGCGACGTGCTGCTGCTCGGTACCGGGCAGCGCCAGTACTTTCCGCCCCCAGCCCTGCTGCGCCCCATCTACGAAACCGGACGCGGCGTCGAGATCATGGATACGCCGGCGGCCTGCCGCACCTACAACCTGCTGGTTGCAGAAGGCCGCCTTGCCTGCGCCGCACTGATCATTGAAGGCAACGGAGCCGCATGAGCGCCGTCAGTCTGTCCCTCATCATGGTCGGCGTGCTGCTGGGCGCAGCCGCCCAGTTGTTGTTGAAGGCGGGCACCAACGCCGTCGGCCAGTTTGACTTCCATTGGCAAAATGCCCTGCCGGTCGCCGCCAAGATGGCCCAGCAGCCCGCCATCGTCGCTGGCCTGAGTTGCTATGCCATCAGCCTGATCGTCTGGATCATGGCCCTCTCACGCGTCCCCGTCAGTGTGGCTTACCCGATGGTGGCGATTGGCTATCTAATCAACGCCTTTGCTGCCTGGGCCTGGCTGGGCGAACCGCTGGGTGCCCAGAAATTGCTGGGGATCAGCTTCATCATCCTGGGCGTTTGGTTGATCGCACGTTCGTGATTACACTGTGAGGCATCAATCGCCTCACGGAGTTTCCATCATGAATACTGCCCCGTCAGCCATCGGCCTCGAAGTTCCCGACTTTTCCCTGCCCGCCACCAGCGGCAAAACCTTTCAGCTGAAAGCGCTGCGCGGCCAGCCGCTGGTCATCTACTTTTACCCGAAAGACAGCACCCCCGGCTGCACCACCGAGGCCGGCCAGTTTCGCGACCTGCATGATGAATTCGTCAAGGTCGGTGCCAGTATCTGGGGTGTCTCGCGCGACAGCCTCAAGTCGCACGAGAACTTCAAAACCAAGCTCGGCCTGCCCTTCGAACTCCTCTGCGATGCCGACGAACTGGCCTGCCAACTGTTTGATGTCATCAAGATGAAGAATATGTACGGTAAACAGGTAAAAGGCATCGAACGCAGCAGCTTTTTGATCGATCGTACCGGACGACTTGTGCAAGAGTGGCGAGGCGTCAAGGTCGAAGGCCATGCCGCCGTTGTTCTCGACGCCGTGAAATCTCTTTAACGCGACCCGATCGGAGCATCATGAACGCCAAACGCGTCCCCGCCAAGTCAGGCAAAGCAAGCAAGATCACCAAGCTGTTTGTTCTTGACACCAACGTGCTGATGCACGACCCCACGAGTCTGTTCCGTTTCGAGGAGCACGACATTTACGTGCCGATGATGACGCTTGAGGAACTCGACGCCAACAAGAAGGGCATGTCGGAAGTTGCACGCAATGCCCGTCAGGCCAGCCGCACACTCGATGAAATCGTCAGCGGCAGCGAGGAATCCATCAAGCACGGCATCGACCTGACGGTCTCTTCACACGAACTGGCGACCGGCCGACTGTTTCTGCAGACCGAGGCGATCAACAACGTTTTGCCAAGTTCCCTGCCGACTGCCCGCGCCGACAACCAGATCATCGGCGTGGCGATGCACCTGCACGAGCAGTTTTCCAAGCGCCCGGTCATCCTCGTCACCAAGGATATCAACATGCGCATCAAGGCCCGCGCATTGGGCCTCGATGCACAGGATTACTTCAACGACAAGGTACTGGAAGACACCGACCTACTCTACACCGGCAGCCTGGAACTGCCGACCAACTTCTGGGACACCCATGCCAAAGGACTTGAATCCTGGAAGAAGGAAGGCCGCACCTATTACCGCGTTCAAGGCCCGCTTTGCCCGGATCTGCTGATTAACCAGTTCGTCTGGCAGGATGGGCCGCAACCCCTGCAGGCCTGGGTAAAAGTCGGCGCTGGCAAGACGGCAGAACTCGAAACCCTGATCGACTACAGCCACACCAAGAATGCCGTCTGGGGCATCACGGCCCGCAACCGCGAGCAGAATTTCGCGCTCAACCTGCTGATGAATCCCGAGATCGACTTCGTCACCCTGCTCGGCCAGGCCGGCACCGGCAAGACACTGCTGACCCTCGCTGCCGCTCTGACGCAAACGCTGGAGCGCAAGCTCTTCGCGGAAATCATCATTACCCGTGTCACCGTTCCTGTCGGCGAAGACATCGGCTTCCTGCCCGGTACTGAAGAAGAGAAGATGACGCCGTGGATGGGTGCGCTGGAAGACAACCTCGACGTACTCAACAAGCCCGCCGAGGAAGGCGAAAAAGCCGCCGGTAGCTATAGCGGTGACTGGGGACGTGCCGCCACCATGGACCTGATCAGGAGTCGCATCAAGGTCAAGTCGCTCAATTTCATGCGCGGCCGCACTTTTCTCAACAAGTTTCTGATCATCGACGAGGCGCAGAACCTGACGCCCAAGCAGATGAAAACGCTGATCACGCGCGCCGGACCGGGCACCAAGGTGGTTTGCCTCGGCAACATCGCGCAGATCGACACCCCCTACCTGACCGAAGGCAGTTCCGGTTTAACGTATGTAGTTGATCGTTTCAAGGGCTGGCCGCACTCCGGGCACATTACCCTGCAGCGTGGTGAGCGTTCGCGCCTCGCCGATCACGCCGCTGAAGTTCTGTAATCAGTACGAGCCCGGCGCGGCAAAGTTCTCGAACTTGGTGAACTCGCCGAGGAAGGTGAGTTTCACCGTGCCGGTCGGGCCATTACGGTGCTTGCCGATGATCACTTCGGCAATGCCCTTCTCGGTAGTATCCTGCTTGTAATACTCCTCGCGATACATCATCAGGATGATGTCCGCATCCTGCTCGATAGCGCCGGATTCGCGCAGGTCGCTCATCAAGGGGCGCTTGTCGTTGCGCTCTTCAACCTTCCGTGAAAGCTGCGAGAGCGCGATCACTGGCACCTTCAACTCTTTGGCCAGCGCCTTGATCGAGCGCGAAATCTCGGAGATTTCTGTCGCACGGTTCTCGTTATCCTTGACTGAGGTCATCAACTGTAGGTAGTCGATGACGATCAAGCCCAACTGCCCGCATTGGCGATGCAGACGTCGCGCACGCGCGCGCAAGTCAGAGGCGTTGATCGCACCGGTCTCGTCAATGTGGATCGGCGCTTCGTGCAACTTGCCAAGCGCCATCGACATCTTTTCCCAATCCTCGTCGGACAAGCGCCCGGTACGGATCTTGGTCTGGTCGAGCCGTCCCGCAGACGAGAGAAAACGCATTGCCAGTTGTGGCCCCGACATTTCCAGACTGAAGATCGCCACCGGCTTTTTCAGCTCCATGCCGACGTATTCGGCAATGTTCAAGGCAAACGCCGTTTTACCCATTGAAGGACGCCCTGCGACGACGATCATATCACCCGGCTGCAGCCCCGAAGTCATGTGGTCGAGGTCATGAAAACCGGTCGCCGTCCCAGTGATATCGGAGGGATTCTCGCGGTTGTAAAGCACCTCGATGCGGTCGACCACTTGGCCCAGCAGACTGTCGATTCCCGCAAAACCCTGTACCGATCGATTGCCCGTCTCCGCAATTTCAAACACTTTCTGCTCAGCCATGTCGAGCAGTTGCTTGACATCCCGTCCAGAGGGATTCAGTGCGGCACCGGCAATCTCATCCCCTACCGTCACGAGCTTGCGCAGCACGGCACGCTCATGGACGATTTCCGCATAGCGGCGGATGTTGGCTGCCGATGGCGTGGCATTCGCAATCTCGCCCAGATAGGCCAAACCGCCCGTCTGATCGGCCTGGTTGGCATTCTCAATCGACTCAAAGACCGTGACCACGTCGGCTGGCCGGCCGGTTTCGATCAGTTTGCGGATATGCCCGAAAATTCGCCGATGATCATCGCGATAAAAGTCGGACTCATTGACGATGTCGGCAATGCGATCCCATGCCTGGTTGTCGAGCAACAAGCCCCCGATCAGGGACTGCTCGGCCTCGATGGAATGCGGTGGCAACTTGAGCGCAGCAACCTGACTATCGTTGCTGCCGGCGTAAGGATTGAAGGAGGGAACAGATTGAAGCTGGGCCACGCGGAACTCCTCGTTTTATCTTTTTTCGAGCAGCAGGAGTCTACTCGTCACCGTCCGGCAAGGCGAGAGAACAAGCTGTGGAAATCTGACCGAAAACCGGTGGAAAAGCTGTGAGTTAATTGTGGGCGATGTGTGCACAAAAAAATGACTGCCGAAGCAGCCATTTTTTTTGTCAAGTGCAGGCAGGATTACTGCTCGCCGATGATGCTAACCGTGACGCTGGCAACTACATCGGCATGCGGCGCCACTTCAAGCACCACCTCGCCAATCACCTTCAGCAGGCCATCCGGCATACGCACCATGCTCTTCTCGATCTCGATACCCTTGGCGGTCAGCGCCTCGGCGACATCAGCCGGACTTACGGAACCAAACAGACGACCATCAACGCCAGCCTTGCGCACGATCTCAACCTTGAAGCCTTCGAGCTTGGCGGCCTTGGCTTGCGCTGCAGTGAGCTTGTCGGCAGAAATCTTTTCGAGCTCGGCACGACGCGTTTCGAACACTTTCATGTTCTCAGCGCTAGCACGCTTGGCAAAACCTTTGGGGATCAGGAAATTGCGGGCATAACCCTGCTTGACCTTGACGACATCACCGAGGTTGCCGAGGTTAACAACTTTGTCCATCAGAATGATTTGCATCGTGGTTCTCCTCGCTTACTGGTGCAGATCGGTGTAGGGCATCAGGGCCAGGAAGCGTGCTCGCTTGATGGCGGTCGACAACTGGCGCTGGAAGCGCGTCTTGGTGCCGGTGATGCGGGCCGGCATGATTTTGCCGTTTTCAGTGATGAAGTCTTTCAGGATATCGACATCCTTGTAATCCACCTGCTCGATCTTTTCGGCCGAGAAGCGGCAGAACTTGCGACGCTTGAACATGTTGCGGTTCTTGTTGCGGTCGTCCTTTTTTTTGTTGCCGGGCTTAAATGCCATTTCAAAGTCCTTTGTTCAATTTTCCGTAAATTCGATGTGCGTAACGTGCAGCACGACTGATTTTTGCTTGAGGCTGCGGGCGGCGAGGAAACCTTCGAGTTCCAGTGCCATTCCGGGATCGGCTGTTTTGAGCATCAGGGCGGAAGGTCCCACAGCCACACAAGGCATTTCGCATTCGACCCGACGTGGATTGCCGGCTTCCTGCTGCTCTGAAACATGCCCAACGCGGAATTCGATGACCGGAATCCCGGCAGGCGTGTAACGAAGCTGGCCTCGCTCGATCAGCTGCCCGGAAAGCGCGCAGCGATTAATCTCAAGCGGCAGCGGCAGCCGCAGCCTCCTCGGTACGGGCTTCGCCTTGGCCTTCGCTGGTCAGGGAGCGCGACTTCTCTTCCTTCATCATCGGCGACGGGGTGGTTTCAGCCTTATCCATCTTGACGGTCAGGTGACGCAGCACAGCATCGTTGAACTTGAATGCATTTTCGAGCTCTGCAAGGGTTTCGCCATCGCATTCGATGTTCATCAGCACATAGTGTGCTTTGTGAACCTTCTGGATCGGGTAGGCCAACTGGCGACGGCCCCAGTCTTCGAGACGATGAATGGCGCCCGTTTTGGCAGTGACCAGCGCCTTGTAACGCTCGATCATGGCCGGCACTTGGTCGGATTGGTCCGGATGGACGATGAAAACGATTTCGTAATGTCGCATGCACGCTCCTTTTGGGTCAGTGGTTGAGCCCTCCCGCATGCGTACGGTTTGGGCAAGGATGAAAAGCCGGCGATTCTAACCAGAAAACTACAAGATTTCAAGACACTTAGCCCTATCTGTCGCGAATTTTTGTTGGCACGACCAACGACGGCACCAACATGCACATCGCCTTTGTCGATACGACCACCTCAAAGGTGCCGGGCGCACATCAAGTAGGGGACGGGGTCACCCCCGTCGCCCTCTCACACCACCGGACGTGCGGTTCCGCATCCGGCGGTTCATTGAACACACTGGAGTCGTCGCAGCGTATCGAGCAGCGACAGCAGACCTAATCGATCAAAGAAGGACTTCGGGAAAGCCTGGTTCATGTGGCTCGCGCCACTGTTCCACCACGGCCCACGTTGGTTGAACGCCGAGCAAAATGCCCGCTCTTCCTTCAGTCCTGCCCTCATCAAGTTCTTGGCGCGAGTATAGGGGCGTTTCCACTGTCGCCACAGGATCCAATTCCGTCAGCAGGATGTTCGACAGCAGCGGACTCAAGGGCCCGCCTTGCGGTGTGCCTTCGGTCCGTTGGGATACCATCCCGTCGGCCATCATGCCTGCTTCCAGATACCGGCGGATGAGGCGAAGCATTCGCCCATCATCGATCTTCGTCGAGAGTTTCTGCATCAGCAGGTCGTGATTGACGCGATCGAAGAATTTCTCCTCTCGATGGCGGTAGCACGGAGGTTCCCCTCGGCACCCGTGCAGATCTCCCCGGGTATTGCGCACTCACCTTCACGCTTATGCCTGTCGGATATACGTCACGGCGTTCCGTACAAGTTTCGGGCTTCGACGATATTGGCCGCCTTACCCCTCCGTGCCGCCTCGTATCCGCTTCCTGTTCGTCAGACCAGCGCTTTGCCTTCGGCTTCCTCCAGATTTTCAGTCGCCCAGAACACCCTTGCCGTTCAGCTAACTCTTCCCCTTGTCGGGCGAGTAGAGGACTTCCACCTCCAAGTAAGTGCGCCCTGCCGGGCGCACCAAGAAAAAACCGCCCGGAGGCGGTTTATCTTTACTCTCAACTACCAAATTCTTACGATGAATTTGGTAGGCGCGATTGGACTCGAACCAACGACCCCCACCATGTCAAGGTGGTGCTCTAACCAGCTGAGCTACGCGCCTGCAGTGAAGCAAAGAGGGGCGCATTCTACATGAAACACGCCCTACGTCTACCAGTTTCAGCCTTTCAGGATATTTCTGATCTGTTCTAGCGTGGTCGGATCATCCAGAGTGGTTAGATCACCCGGATCACGGCCCTCCGCCAGCGCCTGGATGGAGCGGCGCAGCATCTTGCCGGAGCGTGTCTTGGGTAGGCCGTTCACGAAATGCACATGCTTCGGCCGCGCGATGGCGCCGAGAATGCCATCGACGGTCTTCTTGACTTCGGCTTCCAGCGCGGCACGCAGTTCCGGTGTGGCAATCTTCGCGGGATCCTTGACGACGGCGAAGGCCATCGGCTCCTGACCCTTGAGTTTGTCTTCGACACCGACCACCGCGACTTCAGCGATGGCAGGATGGTTCTGCACGGCTTCCTCAATCTCGCGCGTGCCGAGGCGATGGCCGGCAACGTTGATGACGTCGTCGGTGCGGCCGAGGATGGTGTAGTAGCCCTCATCATCCTTGATCGCCCAGTCGAACGAGGAATACACCAGCGGATCCTTGAACAGGCTGAAATAGGTGCTGACGAAGCGCTCGTCCTGACCCCATACGGTGGTCAGGCAGCCTGGGGGCAACGGCGGAATCACCGCAGCGATGCCCTTTTCGTTGGGACCGCACTCCGAGCCGTCCTCGCGGAAGATCTTGAGGTTGTAGCCATACACCGGGAAACTGGGCGAGCCGAACTTGAGCTTGGTCTTCTCGACGCCGGGGCAGGAGGACAGCATTGGCCAGCCGGTCTCGGTCTGCCAGTAGTTGTCGATGACAGGGATGCCAAGCTCGCCCATGATCCATTCGTGGGTCGGCTGGTCGAGCGGCTCGCCGGCCATGAACAGGTGCTTGAGACTGGAGATGTCGTATTTGTGCATGTAGGCCGGATCCTGCTTCTTCAGGACGCGGGCTGCGGTCGGCGCCGAGAACATGACGTTGACCTTGTATTTCTCGACGATCTGCCACCAGATGCCCGGATCTGGACGTAGCGGCGTGCCTTCGTACATGATCGTGGCCATGCCGGCGATCAGCGGGCCGTAGATGATGTAGCTGTGACCGACCACCCAGCCGATGTCGGAGGTGGAGAAGTAGGTTTCGCCCGCGTTGCCGCAGTAGATGTTTTTCATGCTCGCGGCCAAGGCCACGGCATAACCGCCGGTATCCCGCTGTACGCCTTTGGGCTTGCCGGTCGTGCCAGAGGTATAAAGAATATAAGACGGCTCGGAAGACTCCATCCACTCGCACGGCACGTCGGCATCCATGTGCTGGCTGCGCAGGTTGGCGTAGTCGACATCGCGACCGGCCACCTTGGGATAGTCCTTGTCCAGGCCACGGTCAATCATGAGCACCTTGGCGGGCTTGTACTCGGCCAGGTTGATCGCCTCGTCGAGCAGATGCTTGTAGGGAACGGCCTTGCCGTTGCGCATGCCGGCGTCGGAGGACACGACCAGCACGGGCTTGGCATCGTCGATGCGGGTGGCGAGCGAGCCGGAAGCGAAGCCGCCAAACACCACAGAATGGATAGCGCCGATGCGGGCACAGGCGAGAATGGCGAATGTTGCCTGCGCGATCATCGGCATGTAGATCAGGACGCGGTCGCCCTTCTTAACGCCAAGGCCCTGATAGATCGCCGCCATGCGCATCACTTCGGCTTTCAACTCGGCGAAGTTGTAGATCTTCTCTTCGTTGGTCTCGGTGGAGACATAGATCAACGCACGGTCGTTCGGCCGCTGGGCGGCGTGACGATCCACCGCGTTATGGCACAAATTGATCTTGCCACCCGAGAACCACTTGACGAACGGTGGTTTGCTGTAATCGCAAATGGTTTGCGGTGGCGTCTGCCAGTCCACCAGTTGCGCCTGTTCGGCCCAGAAGCCATCACGATCCTCGATGGAACGACGGTGAAAATCCGCGTATTTCATTGCTTCACTCCCCTCTAAGAATTAATCCTGAACGCGCACGATGACGCGCCCGGTAATGCGGGACTTCAAAAAATCATCGAATGCACCTGGCAACTCGTCAAATGCAATTTCACGCGCCTGTGCAATCACCTTATCGGGCCGCCACTCACCGCCCAGTTTGCGCCAGACCTCGCTGCGCAGAGGCTCGCCGATCGCGCCGGAGTCAATGCCCAGCAACGATACCCCGCGCAGGATGAAAGGTGCCACAGTAGTTTTGAACTCCATGCTGGCTGCCAAACCGATGCTGGCAATCGTGCCATTCGGTTGCATCGTGCTGGCCATCCAGGACAGCACATCGCCGCCCAGATTGTCGATCGCGCCTGCCCACATGGCCGCACCCAGTGGCCGGATTTTTGTCAGATCAAGACTGGTGCGCAGGATGATTTCATGCGCACCAAGCGCCTTGAGATAGTCCGCTGACTCGACCTTGCCAGTCAGCGCATGCACAGCATAACCTTGCTTGGCGAGAATCTCGATGGCGATACTGCCGACACCGCCAGTGGCCCCGGAGACAATGACCGGGCCATTGCCGGGCTTCAAGCCTTCGCGCTCCATGCGCATGATCGCCAAGCCCGCCGTAAATCCTGCAGTTCCCAGCGCCATCGCGTCGCGCAAACCCAAGCCTGCCGGTAACTTTCTAACCCAGGCGGCAGGCACGCGTGCGCGCTCCGCAAAACCTCCGTGATGCGCTACCCCAATATCAAAGTTGGTCGCCAGGACCTGATCGCCCGGCTTGAAATCCGGGCTGTCGCTTTGAATCACTGTTCCGGAAAGATCGATGCCGCCAATACAGGGAAAGCGCCGGATGATGCGACCGGCACCCGTCGCCGCCAACGCATCCTTGTAGTTGATGCCGGAGTAGGCCACGGCAATGGTCACCTCACCCGCATCGAGTTGCCCCTCGGACATCTCGGTAAAAGCCGAGACCACCTTATCTCCGTCCTGACGGACCAAGTAAGCCTTGAAGCTCATGCAACCTCCCCTTGTTGATTTACCTGGATTATAGCCATGTGAGTATGCCTTATGACCAGAGCCACAGCCCTTTCCATGCTCGCACATATAAGCTTGTGAGAATCATTCTTATTTGTATAATGGATGCACCTTTTAACGATGGAGATTGCGATGTCACTCACCAAGCTTGCCCGCCTCACCCTTCTGACTTCGGCCCTGATCAGCAGCGGCGCCATTGCCCAGGAGAGCGTGCTGAACCTTTACTCTGCCCGCCACTACCAGACAGACGAAGCGCTCTACGCCAACTTCACCAAGCAGACCGGTATCAAAATCAATCGCATCGAGGCGAAGGAAGACGAACTGCTTGAGCGCATCAAGAATGAAGGTGCCCAGAGTCCTGCGGATATCTTCCTGACCGTTGATGCGGCGCGACTGGCCAAGGCGGATGAACTGGGCATCTTTGCGCCGCTGCAATCAAAAGTCATTGAAGCGCGCATTCCGGCACACCTGCGCTCGGCCGACTGGGCCGCGTTCTCAACTCGCGCCCGGGTAATCATCTACAACAAGGCCAATATCAAGCCAGAGGATGTGCAGAATTACGAAGACTTGGCAAACCCGAAACTCAAGAACCAAGTGTGCAGCCGCTCGGGTTCGCACCCCTATAACCTGTCGCTGCTGGCCTCGCTGATTGCCCATATGGGTGAGCAGAAGGCCGAAGAATGGGCGCGCGGTGTCGTGGCCAACTTTGCCCGCAGCCCCAAGGGCGGTGACACCGATCAGATCAAGGCCGTGGCTGCCGGTGAGTGCGGCGTTGCCATTTCGAACTCGTACTACTTCGCCCGCCTGATGCGCTCGACCAAACCCGAAGACAAAAAGATTATCGACAATCTCGGCGTCATCTGGCCGAACCAGAAAACGCAGGGCGTACATATGAACGTCTCCGGTGGCGGCATCCTGAAGACGGCCCCCAACAAGGAATCTGCCGTGAAGTTCATGGAGTACCTCGCGGCAGACGAAGCGCAGCGCTACTTTGCCGATGGCAACAACGAGTGGCCAGCCGTTCCCGGCGTCAAAACGGATAACCCGGCACTCGCTGCCCTGGGCAACTTCAAGGCCGACACGTTGCCGATTCCGACGCTGGCGAAAAACGCCGTCTTGGCACAAAAGATCTACGACCGCGCCGGCTGGAAGTAACCCTAGCCCTTGCCCTTCCCGTACGGGAAGGGCAAGGGCCGTCCCGCCAGCGCCGACTTTTGCTAGCAGGCTGAACCGGCTTTGCCTTTTGCCACCTGCCGTGCCAGAAACATGACCGGTAACAACCCGACCGCCACGATGGCCAATGCGGCCGTCGAGGCTTCGGCCAGACGCTCGTCAGCGGCCAGCGTGTAGGTTTGCGTCGCCAGCGTATCGAAATTGAAAGGCCGCATCACCAGCGTCGCCGGCAGTTCCTTCATCACATCGACGAACACCAGCAAGCCGGCCGAGAACACACTGCCGCTCAGCAAGGGCACATGCACACGGCGCAAGGTTTCCAGCGGCCCGCAGCCGAGGCTTTTCGCCGCCGCATCCATGCTTGGCGTGACGCGTGCCAGCCCCGAATCAATGGTGTGCAGGGCAATCGCCAGAAAACGCGCCAGATAAGCATAAATCAGTGCCGCCACCGTACCGGTGAGAATCAGTCCGGGATTCGTGCCAAACCACTCCAGCCAGCGCGCACCCAGCCAATGGTCGAGACGCGTCACCGGAATCAGCACGCCCACCGCGATCACCGAGCCGGGTACGGCGTAACCCAAGCCGACCACGCGATTTGCCATGCGTGCAAACAACGCTGCCCCACGCCCGCCAGCGCCGCGCTGCTCCTGCGCGAGCCGAAAACCATACGCCAGCAGGATGGCGAGCAAAACTGCCAAGACGGCGCTGATCCCTGCCACCAGCAAACTATTTTGCGCCAGCACCGCATAGCGGACACCAAACTCGCTATCCCCCTCTTCAAGCGCAAGCTTCAGCAACAAGCCGGCGGGAAGCAAAAAACCCAGCAACAAGGGCAACTGGCAAACGGCATGCGCAGCCCAGGCATGCCAGCCGGCAAGCGGCCGTCGCACCCCCACGCGCCGCCCCGTTTCATGAAAACGGGCACGGCCGCGGCTCAAACGCTCCATGGCTAACAGCAGCAACACGAACATCAGCAAGGCACCAGCCAACTGTGCTGCGGCCACGCGATCTCCCAGCGAAAACCAGGCGCGATAGATGCCTGTCGTGAACGTCGGCACCGAAAAATAGGCCACCGTGCCGTAATCGGCCAGCGTCTCCATCAAGACCAGCGCAACACCCGCCGCCACAGCCGGACGCGCCAGCGGCAGCGACACCCGATAAAACGCACCCCACGGCGACAGCCCCAATGAACGAGCCGCCTCGAAAGTGCCCGAGCCACGTTCGAGAAACGCCGTGCGTGCCAGCAAATAGACGTAGGGATAGAGCACGCAGATGAACATCAGCATTGCGCCGCCCAGACTGCGAATCTCAGGAAACCAGTAGTCGCCACGGCGCCACGCAAAACTCTCGCGCAGAAAGGTCTGGATCGGCCCGACGAATTGCAGCAGATCGGTGTACACGTAGGCCATAACGTAGGCCGGCATCGCCAAGGGCAATAACAGCGCCCACTCGAAAACGCGCCGGCCGGGAAAATCGGTCATCGCGGTAAACCAGGCGGTACTGACGCCCAGCAAGGCCACGCCCAGGCCAACCCCCAAGGAAAGCAGCAGCGAATTCAGCACATACTCCGGCAACACCGTCGACGCCAGGTGTGACCAGGTCGAACCGGTATCACCGGCCAGCAAATTGGCGCCGACCGACAAGACGGGCAATGCCACCAGCACGCCAATCAGCGTGGCCATCACAACCAGGGGAGAGCGCATAAAGAGGGAAAGTATTGGCGGAGTTATTTGAGAACCTTTCTCAATTATAATAGAGCCATGTCACTCTTGGTTCTCAACCACATCAGCCATGCCTACGGCCATTTTGCGGTGGTCAAGGACTTGTCGCTCAAGCTGGGCGAGGGTGAAATTGGCTGCCTTCTCGGCACCTCCGGTTGTGGCAAAACCACCGTATTGCGACTGATCGCCGGGTTCGAAACACCCTCGGAAGGCCGCATCCTGTTGCGCGATGAACTGATCGCGACACACGAGCGCCAAGTCGCCCCGGAAAAACGTCGCATCGGCATGGTCTTCCAGGACTACGCCCTCTTCCCGCACCTTAATATTGCCGCAAACATCGGCTTTGGTCTGCGTGACCACGCCGCAGACAAGGCGAACACCCGTGTCGAGGAGCTGCTGGCCATCGTCGGACTTGCCGGCCTGGGCCACAAATTTCCCCACGAACTGTCCGGCGGCCAGCAGCAGCGCGTCGCTCTCGCCCGGGCACTCGCCCCGCGCCCGCATCTGCTGCTGCTTGACGAGCCCTTCTCGAACCTCGATGTCGAATTGCGCGAGCGCCTTTCCCTCGAAGTTCGCAACATTCTCAAGCAGACCGGGACAGCCGCCATCCTCGTCACCCACGACCAGCACGAGGCATTTGCCGTCGCCGATGTCATCGGCATCATGCACACCGGTCGCATTGAGCAGTGGGATACGCCCTATAACCTCTACCACCGCCCTGCTACCCGCCAAGTCGCCGACTTTGTCGGACAGGGCGTGTTTCTACCAGGCCAGGTAATCGACCGCGACACGGTTGCGATTGAACTGGGCATGTTGAAAAGCCAGTTACCCCTCGAATGCACGCAATCCTGCATGACCTGCGGCAAAGGCTGCGCACTGGACATCCTGATCCGGCCGGACGACATCGTGCATGACGACAATGCCCCCACACAGGCTAAAGTCGCCGCCAAGGCATTTCGCGGCGCCGACTTCCTGTACACCCTGAAACTTGCCTCCGGCGCCCAGGTCCTGTCGCTGGTGCCCTCCCACCATAACCATGCCATCGGCGAACATATCGGCATCCGTCTGGATGTCGACCATGTCGTCGCATTTCGCCAGATCGCATGATTCCCTGGCTGGAACGCGACACCCCGTTTCCGCCGCTTGCCACTGCCCTGATTGAGCCGAACGGTCTGCTGGCGGCCGGTGCAGACTTGTCGCCTGAACGGCTGATTGCTGCCTACCGACGCGGCATCTTTCCCTGGTTTTCGCCCGGTCAGCCCATCTTGTGGTGGAGCCCCGATCCGCGCATGGTGCTGGCCCCCAGCGCCCTCAAGATTTCACGCTCGCTCGCCAAAACACTGCGCCATGCCGATTACACCGTGCAGCTTGATACAGCGTTCGATCAAGTCATCTCAGCCTGCGCCGCCACCCCTCGTCACGGGCAATCGGGCACGTGGATCACGGCTGAAATGATCGCGGCCTACCAGCAGTTGCACAGGCTCGGCATCGCCCACAGCGTCGAAACATGGCATAACGACAAATTGGTCGGCGGACTCTACGGTATTGCGCTGGGCCGCGCATTTTTCGGCGAATCGATGTTTTCACACCGCACCGATGCCTCAAAAATTGCACTGGCGCACCTCTGCGCTTTTCTGGATGCGCGCGGATTCGGCATAATTGACTGCCAAATGGAAACCAGCCACCTTGCCTCTCTCGGCGCGCAGCCAATCCCCCGCGATGTGTTCGTCGCGCGGATCACCGCGCTCGTTGATGACAAAGCGCCTTTTGAACGCTGGCCCGCCAAGGGGATCGATGGTGTTTTCCGGCGGCCGACATGACGCATCTACGCGATCTCCCGCCTTTTCCGCTGCTGCAGTTCTATGCCACCTCGCCGTATGGCTGCTCCTACCTGCCAGGCCGGGTCGCCCGTTCGCAAGTTAGCACCCCCACGCACCTGATTGATGCGGCAACCTACAGCGAACTGGTTAAGATCGGCTTTCGGCGCAGCGGTGTATTCACCTATCGTCCATGGTGCGACAACTGTCGTGAATGTATTCCGGTACGCGTGCCGGTGCAGGCATTCACCGCCAATCGCAGTCAGCGCCGCGCACTGGCGCGTCATACCGAATTAATTGCGCACGAACGCCCGCTGGCTTATCGCGAAGAACATTACCAGCTCTATCAGCGCTACCAGTTGGCCCGACACAGTGGCGGCGGCATGGATAACGACAACCGCGAACAATATGGCCACTTTCTGCTTCAAACGCATGTCGACACGCGACTGATCGAGTTTTGCGAAAACGACATCCCACGCATGGTCTGTATCATCGACGTGCTTGCCGACGGACTCTCGTCTGTCTATACGTTTTATGACCCGGCGATCCGTACGGCCAGCTATGGCACCTATGCGGTGCTCTGGCAAATCGCGCAATGCCAGCACCTCGGCCTGCCTCATCTCTACCTGGGCTACTGGATCGAACACAGTCGCAAGATGAGCTACAAGGCCAACTTCCAACCGCTCGAAGCCTTGCGTCAAAGCAAATGGCAACGCCTGGACGGCAAGGAAGTCGCCGTCTGATATCCTCGCCGTACCCCATACGGGGCATTCCATCCCACCAGCGCCGACTTTTACCCATGCTGCCCTACTGCCTGCTCAAGCCCTTCGTTTTCGCCCTCGATCCCGAAATCGCCCATGAAACGGCCATTGCCGGCATGCGCCTCACCGGCGCCCTGCTGCCGACCGGTAAGCCGCTCCCCGACACGCCAACCGATGTCATGGGCATCACCTTCCCGAACCGTATCGGCCTCGCCGCCGGACTCGACAAAAATGGGGAAGCCATCGATGCACTGGCCAGTTGGGGCTTCGGCTTCATCGAGGTCGGGACAGTGACCCCGCGCCCGCAACCGGGCAATCCCAAGCCGCGCATGTTCCGCCTGCCGCAAGCCGAAGGCATCATCAATCGCATGGGATTTAACAACCATGGCATCGATGCCCTGATCACCAACATCAAGGCCGCCAAATTCCGTGGCATCCTCGGCATCAACATCGGCAAGAACGCCGATACGCCAATCGAGCGTGCGGCCGACGACTACCTGATCGGCCTCGACAAGGCCTATCCGCATGCCAGCTACATCGCGATCAACATCTCCAGCCCGAACACCAAGAACCTGCGTGCGCTACAAGGCGAAAACGAACTGGATGCCCTTCTGGCAGCCCTCAAACATCGCCAGGCCATGCTTACCCAACAGCACGGGCGCTACATCCCACTGGCCCTGAAAATCGCGCCGGACCTTGATGACACCCAGATCAGCACCATTGCGGATGCTTTGCGTCGCCACCGCATCGACGCCGTCATCGCCACCAATACCACCCTTGATCGCAGCAAAGTCGCGGGGCTGCCGCATGCTGACGAGACCGGCGGCCTGTCCGGTGCGCCATTGTTCGAAGCCTCGACAGAAGTTGTCCGCAAACTCGTCGGTGCATTGGCCGGGGAAGTACCGATCATCGCTGCCGGTGGTGTGACGGACGGGGCAAAAGCGAAAGCAAAACTCGATGCGGGCGCCGCACTCGTCCAGATCTATTCCGGCCTGGTATTCAAAGGCCCAGAACTCGTCAAGGCATGCGTCACCGCAACCCGAAAGGCCGCTTAATCTGCCATCGGGAAATACTCCACCTGTCATAATCAGCGCGGCGCGGCGCGTCATGCCATAGCCATCTCTTGTTATAATGTGCGGGCATTATGAGAGACGAAAACAACTCCCCCGCTACCCGCTACTGCTACCACTGCCGCACGCATCACCCAGTTGAGGAAATGAAATTGCTCATCACCAAAACCGGGTCGCGCTGGCGCTGTGTCAAGAGCATCGAAGCCGTTAAGCGTTCCAAGGAAGAACGCGACCAATACGGTCGCCAGGTTTCCGCTGCCAATCAAGCCGAAGCTTCAGGGCGTGCCCGCATGCTCAACAAGATTCAGCAGGAACGATAAGCTTCCACAAGGCTGGAATGACGACGGGGACTCCATTTTCATGGAGTCCCCGCCGGCTTTTCTTGGGTTACAAGGCTAAAGCGGCCTCGGCATAGACCTTAAGCGGCCAGTGCAAAACGCTCATCGTTGGCGTTTAGAGATTTGCTTCATTAACGTCGATCGCCTGACGAGTCGCCTGCTAGCCTTCTTTCGCCCCGTCGAAGCCAGTGCACCCCCATATCGTAAAAATGATACTTTTAGTGGTGGAGGTGGGCGGAATCGAACCGCCGTCCGAAACGCTTCCGGTTTGCCGGAATTACGACTATGCCCACATTATCGTGGTTAAACATCGACTTCTCAAGCTTTATTACGTAAATTCACACACTGTACCTGTGTATTAACTCAGGCATAATCACAGGGGTCGTGCAGCACAACAACTGTTAGAGGAAATAAAACATGAAGACCATCATGCTGGTGGATGACTCTGCCACCATCCTACTTTCCATCTCGAACATTCTGAGCAAGGCCGGCTACGGTGTCGAAAAAGCTGCCAATGCCCAAGAGGGTCTCAAGAAGTTTCAAGGCGGCGTCAAGGTTGACCTGCTCATCACCGACCTCAACATGCCGGGCATGAATGGCATCGAATTTATCAAGGAAGTGCGCAAATTGCCGTCCTACAAATTCATGCCCATTCTCTTCCTGACGACCGAATCGCAACAATCGAAGCGCGCTGAAGCCAAGGCGGCAGGCGCATCCGGCTGGCTGGTCAAGCCGGCCACTGCGGATGAACTGCTCAACACCATCAAACTCGTCCTGAGGTAAAACTGTGGACTTCCTCATGCTGTTGCGACGGGCCACGCTCGTTGCCATACTGGTCGGTCTGGGCGCAAGCATCTCCGTCTACTTCATGCATGACTGGTACCATTTAACCGTCCTGCCGTTGATGGGTGTCTCTGCCGCCGTCGGTGATGCGATCGGCACGCTGTTCATCGTCATCCTCGGCTTTGCCACGCAGCGCCTGCTCTCCATCGCCATCTTCCGCGACTGGATGCTCGGCATGACGAAATACAACGCCGAGCAAAGTTATCGCTCCGACACCTTCATCTCGGTGGCCGACCAGGTCAGCGACGAACTCATCCAGGTCAAAACCTTCAACGATGTCGTACGCGGCCAACTCGGCACCATCGTGACCGAAACAGAAAAAGCCGCCTACGACATCACCTCGCGGCTGCTGGGCATTGACGAGGTCATCACGAAGCTGAGCAACTTCGTCGACTCCAGCGCCCATCAAACCGACGAACTCATCAGTGCCTCCGAAGAACGTATTGCCCAGAACCGCACCCTGATCGAGAAACTGGACTTCTACATCGTTCAGCGGGTGAAAGAGGCGCAAGAAGATCAAGAACGCATCGGTCTGGTCGTCGAAGAGGCGCGCTCACTCACCAAGCTGGTCGAACTGATCAAGAGCATCTCCGGCCAGACCAACCTGCTCGCCCTGAATGCCGCCATCGAAGCCGCCCGGGCGGGCGAAGCGGGTCGTGGCTTCGCCGTCGTTGCCGACGAAGTACGCAAGCTCTCGGCCGAAACCGACAAAGCCGTCAGCCAGATCAATCAGGGCATCCGGGGCGTTGCCACCTCGATCGAGTCGCAATTTCAGGACAAACTCACGCACAACAACATCCAGGCCGAGCGTGAAGCCCTGCAGGGCTTCTCTGCTCAGCTGAACGCCCTCGGCAAGAACTATCAGGAGATGACCGAGCATGATGCCCTCGTGCTGACCCAGGTGCGCGAAAGCAGTCAGACACTCTCCGCCATGTTCATGGATGCCATGGCGAGCGTGCAGTTCCAGGATTGCACCCGCCAGCAGATCGAACAGGTCAATAGTGCACTCGAACGTCTCGACGGGCACACAGCGATGCTGGCCGAACGGCTGGCTGCCTTCGAAGATCCCAACTACGAAATGCGTCCGCTGTCGTCTCACCTCGACGAGATTTACAGCAGCTACGTCATGAACTCTCAGCGTGACAGCCACAACTCGTCGCTCAACACGGGCGTCAAGGCTGTCGAGTCTAGCGGCACCAAAGTAGAACTCTTCTGAAGGAGGATGTTGCATGACCGAATTCGCCACCCAAACCACCACCGACGGTGCGCTGCACCTGATCCTCGATGGCCCGATGACCATCTACAACGCCGGCGACATCAAGGCGCAGTTGATGGGCGCGCTCAGCACATCGAGCATCCTTGAGATTGATCTCTCGCACGTCGGCGAGATGGACACCGCCGGCTTCCAGTTGCTGGTCATGGCCAAGCGCGAAAGCCAGCGCCTCGGCCACACCCTGCGCATCGTCGCGCACAGCCAGCCGGTGCGCGATGTCATCGACTTCTACAACATGGACGTCTTCTTTGGCGACCCCATGATCATTCCGGCTGAACACTGAGCCGCCGAACACGGATCGAACCACATAAAGGATTAGCTCATGGAAGAGATCGTTAGCGTCTTTGCCCAGGAAGCCCGCGAGCAGCTCACGGCCATGGAAGACGGCCTGCTGCGCATGGAGCAAGGTGACCACGACGCAGAAACCATCAACGGAATATTCCGCGCCGCCCACACCATCAAAGGTGCCTCGGGCGTCGTCGAAATACACCACATCGAGAAATTCACCCACATCCTCGAAAACCTGCTCGACAAGCTGAGAAATGGCGAGCTACAGGTCAGCAGCGAGATGATCACCGCCTTGCTGCAAGGTTGCGACCACATCGGCGCCCTGCTCGACCGCGTTGATCAAGGCAACATGGACGAAGACCCGGAGCAGAAGCAAAAAGGCGAAGCCAGTGCCGACGCCCTGCGTGCCTTCACCAGTGGTGGTAGCGCCGCCGAGACCAAGAGCAGCATGGTCGAACCCAGCGTCGCCAACGTCGAGCGCGCGGGCGGCGATCAGGCCATTTCCGATTGCTGGCACATCTCCATCCGCTTTGGCCGCGACGTGCTCAAAATGGGCATGGAACCCCTTGCTTTCCTGCGCTATCTGCTCAACCTCGGCGAAATCGCCCACCTCGCCACCCTGTGCGATGGCATGCCGCAGGCTGAGGACATGGACCCTGAGTCCTGCTACCTCGGTTTCGAGATCACCCTGCGCTCGCATGCCACCAAGGAACAGATCGAAAACGTCTTCAGCTTCTGCCGCGATGAGTGCGATCTCTACATCCTGCCGCCCAACAGCAAGATGGACGATTATCTGGGCCTGATCGAACGCCTGCCCGAAGAAAGCCTGCGCCTCGGCGAAATCCTCGTCCGTTCCGGCGCGCTGACGCAGGAAGAACTGGATCAGGGTCTGCGGCGCCAGAAGGCCGCCGCGAGGATTGCCGAAGCCACCGAGCAGCCCAGCCCACAACTCGGCGACATCCTCGTCGAGCGGAAAATGGTGCAGCCCGAGATCGTCGAGGCCGCCGCTGCCAAGCAAAAACAGGTGGCCGAGAAGAAAACCGCCGAAGCCCGCCTCATCCGCGTCCAGGCCGACAAGCTCGACCAGCTCATCGACCTGGTCGGCGAACTCGTCATCGCTGGTGCCAGCGCTAACCTGCTCGCCCAGAAAAGCGGCCAGAGCACGCTGGTCGAAGCCACCTCGGTACTTTCCCGTCTGGTTGAAAACATCCGCGACTCCGCCCTGCAACTGCGCATGGTGCAGATTGGCGAAACCTTCAACAAGTTCAATCGCGTCGTCCGCGATGTCTCCAAGGAACTGGGCAAGGACATCGACCTCGTCATCACCGGTGCCGAAACCGAACTCGACAAGTCGGTGGTCGAGAAAATTGGCGATCCGCTCATGCACCTGGTCAGAAACGCGCTGGATCACGGCATCGAGCCGGCTGAAGTACGGGCCGCCAACGGCAAGCCGGTCAAGGGCCGTGTCGAACTCAACGCCTTCCACGACTCGGGCAGCATCGTCATCGAAGTCGTCGACGACGGTGGCGGCCTCAAAGCCGACCGCATCCAGGCCAAAGCCATCGAAAAAGGCCTCATCCAGCCGGGGCAGACCCTGTCTGAGCAAGAGATCGTCAACCTCATCTTCGAAGCCGGCTTCTCCACCATGGAGAAGGTCAGCAATCTCTCCGGCCGTGGCGTCGGCATGGACGTCGTGCGCCGCAACATCCAGGCCCTGCGCGGCCAGGTTGATGTCCGCACCGAAGTGGGGGTCGGCTCGCGCTTCATCATCCGCCTGCCGCTCACCCTCGCCATCATCGACGGCTTCCTCACCTCGGTGGGCGATGCCTCCTATGTCATCCCGCTCGACAGCGTCGTCGAATGTCTCGAACTGCGTGACGACGACACGCGCGGCCACATGCTCAACCTGCGGGGCGAAGTGCTGCCCTTCATCCGTCTGCGCGAATTCTTCGATGTCGAAGGCGAACGGCCGCAACGCGAAAACGTCGTGGTCATCTCCGCCAGCGGCCGCAAGGCCGGCATCGTTGTCGATCAGTTGCTCGGCGAGTTCCAGACCGTCATCAAACCGCTCGGCAGCCTGTTCAAACACCTGCGCGGCATTGGTGGCTCGACCATCCTCGGCACCGGTGAAGTCGCCCTGATCCTCGACGTCGCCGCCCTCACCCAACTGGCCGGCCAAACCGAAGAGCGCCGCCAGCTACCGGGTGGCCAACGCGCACCGGCCCTGGAATCGCATTAAGCCGCCGTCTCACCAACGCCGACTTTTCAGATGACGTGTTTAAAAACGTGGCTTCTTTAACTAAACAACTGTGGGAAATTTAGACAAGCTTTTTGCTGCCTTACTGAGCGGGACGTCAGACAACAACTTTTCATTTTCTGACTTACGTCACCTACTAACCGTGCTTGAGTTTGACGAACGCGTCAAAGGAGATCACTTCATTTTTAGCAAGAACGGCGTATCAGAAATTATCAATCTGCAACCCTTGGGTAACAAAGCAAAAGCCTATCAGGTAAAACAAGTCCGTAACCTGATCGTAAAGTACAAGCTGGCGAGGTAAAGACATGCAAAGCCGATATGAACTTGTTATCTACTGGAGCGACGCCGATCAGCGCTTCATCGTTGAAGTGCCAGAACTGCCGGGATGCATGGCCGATGGTGTCAGTTATATAGAGTCTGTTCAGAACGCCGAAACCGTCATTGAGGAATGGCTGGAAACTGCACATCAACTGGGCCGCCATATCCCCGAGCCAGTTGGAAAGCTAATGTACGCATGATCGCCGTCCCGCCAGCGCCGACTTTTTGCCAACCATGAGCCTCGCCCTGCGCAAAGAAGACTTGCCTCACTACACCTACGCGGACTACGCGCGGTGGGAAGGGCGCTGGGAGCTGATTGACGGCGTTGCGTATGCCATGTCGCCCTCGCCTAGCTTCGAGCATCAGCGGATTTACGGCGATCTTCATGTCCTGCTCAAGGAAGCCCTTGAAGATTGCCCTCACTGCCAGCCGATTCAGGATTTCGACTGGAAGATCGACGAATCCACGGTAGTCTGTCCGGACAATCTGGTGATCTGTCACGAACCTGAGAACCAGAACTACCTGACGCGTGCGCCAGCCCTTATTTTCGAAATCCTCTCGCCCTCCACCGCCTCGAAGGATGAAGGCGTCAAGATGCGGCTTTACGAATCCGAGGGGGTTCGATACTACGTGTTGATCCATCCCGAAGATCGCGTGCTGAAAATCTATCGACTGCACGAGGGCCGCTATGTGAAGCAGGCCGACCTAACGCACGAAAGTTTCGAATTCGACTTAGGCCCATGCCGTTTCACCATTGATTTCGCGCGCTTGTGGCGCAAGAAAGGCGACACAACATGACCACCCCCACCCCCATACCACGCGACCTCCCGGCTGATGCCACCCCGCCAGCGACCGAAGGAAGTCCCCTTTACGGGACGCCGAGTTTTCGTATTGCAACCCCCGCAGGAGCAAACCATGTTTAAAAATCTAAAAATTGGTGTCCGTCTTGGCATCGCCTTTGCCGTCGTTCTGGCCTTGCTGATCGCGATTTCTGTCGTGAGCTATACCCGTGTCGTCGCACTGCATAGTGAAGTGACCGCTCTCGTTCAAGATCTGTTTCCCAAAACAGTGCAAGCCAACGACATTGTCGATGCCGTCAACATCGTTGCGCGCTCAACGCGCAATGCCATCTTGCTGACCAATCCTGCCGACAGCCAACGCGAACTGGATCGTATACCCGCGCAAAGCAAGATCATCAGCGAGCGCATTGAGCAACTCGACAAAACCATTCAAAGCGCCAAGGGCCGCGAATTGATCGCCGCGCTCCAGACCGCGCGTAAAGGATATGTAGATGACTTGAACAAGCTTAGAGAAGCCATTATCGCCGGCAAGCGTGAAGAGGCCACGGTCTTGATGATGGGCAACATGCGCAAGAGTCAGGGCGATTACATCAAGTCGATCACCGACTTGGTCGCCTATCAGTCGGAGTTGATGGCGCAAAACGGCAAGAACGCGGACGCGCTGGCAACTGCCGCCGAAAATCTAATTGTCACGCTATCAATCGTTGCAATCCTGCTGGCGATCATGCTGGCCTGGTTTATCACCCGCTCAATCACCCGCCCGATCTCCGAAGCCGCCGCTGCCGCACAAGAGTTGGCCGAAGGCAACCTGACGGTAAAGGTCAATGCCGACAGCAAAGACGAAGTCGGCATGCTGATGGCCGCGATGCAGGCGATGATCACCAAGCTTTCCAGCATCATCAGCGAGGTGAATGTCGCCTCCGACGCACTGAACAACGCGGCGGGGCAGGTCTCGGCCACGGCGCAGAGCTTGTCGCAGTCCTCCTCCGAGCAGGCGGCTTCGGTCGAAGAAACCACCGCCTCCATCGAGCAGATGACCGCCTCGATCTCTCAGAACACCGAAAACGCCAAGGTCACCAACGGCATGGCCAACAAATCGTCCGCCGAAGCCACTGAAGGCGGTCAAGCGGTGAGCGACACCGTCGAGGCCATGAAGCAGATTGCCCAGAAGATCGGCATCATCGACGACATCGCCTACCAGACCAACCTGCTCGCGCTGAACGCCGCCATCGAAGCCGCTCGTGCCGGCGAACACGGCAAGGGCTTCGCCGTCGTCGCTGCGGAAGTGCGCAAGCTAGCCGAGCGTTCGCAAGTCGCCGCGCAGGAAATCGGTCAGGTGGCCGGTTCTTCCGTCAAACTCGCCGAGCGTGCCGGCAGCCTGCTCAGCGAAATGGTGCCTTCGATCAAGAAGACCTCGGACCTCGTCGAAGAAATCGCCGCTGCCTCGCAGGAGCAAAGCCAGGGCGTCGGCCAGATTAACGGCGCGATGAGCCAGCTCAACAAGGCCACCCAGCAGAACGCTTCAGCTTCCGAAGAGCTGGCCGCTACCGCCGAGGAAATGGGCGGTCAGGCGGCGCAACTCACCGAGTTGATGAGCTTCTTCCGCCTCGACAGCGGCACCGCTAGAAAAGTCGGCGCTGGCGGGACGGCAAAGCGGCCGGTCGCCAAGGCCGCCGCCCGCCCGGGCAAGAGCAGTTTCCAGGCGGCCGTGGCCGCTGCCGATGAGACCGATTTCGAACGCTTCTGATCCGGGAGGCCACCACCATGTCTGATCTCGTCAAGTCCCAGAACAGCGCAGTCGCCGTCGCCAAGCAAGGCGCCGGCGGTGGCGATACCCATCAATATCTCACCTTCACACTCGGCAGCGAGATGTTCGCCGTCGGCATTCTCAATGTGAAGGAGATCATCGAATACGGCAATCTCACCGAGATTCCGATGATGCCCGCTTTCATTCGTGGCGTGATCAATCTGCGCGGCGCCGTCGTCCCGGTGGTCGATCTGGCCGCCCGCTTCACCCACGGCAAGATTTCGGCGGTGCAGCGCCGCACCTGTATCGTCATCGTCGAGGTGCGGCAGGAAGATGCCAAGCACGATATCGGCATCATGGTCGATGCGGTCTCCGAGGTGCTCGAAATTCAGGCCAGCGAGATCGAGCCGCCGCCCTCCTTCGGCGCCAAGATCCGCGCCGATTTCATCGCCGGCATGGGCAAAGTCGCCGGCAAGTTTGTCATCATCCTGCAGATCGACCGTGTTCTTTCCGTCGACGAAATGGCGCTGCTTGCCAATGTCGCCGAAGCCAGTCCAGAAGCAATCAACGCAGCGTAATTTGAGAACTACATAACCACATAATCGGGGGAAGGTTCATGCTCAACAATATGACGATAAAGACGCGATTAATCTCGATACTGTCGATCCTGTGCCTGCTGTTGCTCGGGATCGGCGTACAGGGCTTGATGGGCATGCGTTCCATCAACACCAGCCTTGGTTCCGTTTACAACGACCGACTGGTGCCAACCGGCCAGATTGCGAGAATCAATCTGCTGATGCTGGAAAATGTGCGCCAGTTGCATCTGGCGTCGATGCACGACCCCCGCCTGCCCGAGCACGCCCTGCATGACCACCCGATCACGCTGCACCTTGATGTCGTGGATAAAAATATCGGGGAAATCGGCCAGATATGGAAAGAGTTCATGGCAACCCACCTGACTCCCGATGAAAAAATTCTTGCCGAAGCTTATGCAAGCAAACGTGCACGCTTTGTGCAGGAGGGTCTGCAGGGGGCGATGAAATTCTTCAAGGATGGCCAGTATGCCGAAGGTAATGCGCATCTGGTGCGATCAGTCGGCCCATTATTTGCGGATGCCCGAGGAGAAGCCGAAAAGCTCTTACAGCTTCAAATTGATGTCGCGAAGCATGAGTTCGACTCCGCCACCGAATACTACGAGGAAAGCCTGATCATCGATATCGGCATCATCGGCGGTGGCATCCTGTTCGCGGCGCTACTCGGTTTCTGGATCGTGCGCTCCCTGTTCGCCCAACTCGGTGCCGAGCCGCGCGACTTGGCGGCGGTGGTGAGTCAAGTGGCAGAAGGCGACATGACCGTCAAAGTCACCACGCGTGCCGGCGATACCAGCAGCGCCCTGTTTGCCGTCAAGAGCATGGTCGAAAAGCTCACCAGCATCATTTCCGACGTCAATGTGGCTAGCGAAGCGCTCAACAACGCCGCCGGTCAGGTCTCGGCCACGGCGCAGAGCTTGTCGCAGTCCTCTTCCGAGCAGGCTGCCTCGGTCGAAGAGACCAGCGCCTCAATCGAAGAAATGACCGCCAGCATCACGCAGAACACCGAGAATGCCAAGGTCACCGACGGCATGGCCACCTCGGCCGCCCATCAGGCCGAAGACGGCGGCAGCGCCGTCAAGGAAACCGTCGATGCGATGAAGCAGATCGCCGACAAGATCGGCATCATCGACGACATCGCCTACCAGACCAACCTGCTCGCCCTGAACGCCGCCATTGAAGCCGCCCGAGCCGGTGAACACGGCAAGGGCTTCGCGGTCGTCGCGGCAGAAGTGCGCAAGCTGGCCGAGCGTTCGCAAGTCGCCGCGCAGGAAATCGGTCAGGTGGCCGGTTCTTCCGTCAAGCTCGCCGAGAAGGCCGGCAACCTTCTCGACCAGATGGTGCCTTCGATCAAGAAGACTTCCGATCTGGTGCAGGAAATCGCCGCTGCCTCGCAGGAACAAAGCCAGGGCGTCGGCCAGATCAACGGCGCCATGGGCCAACTCAACAAGGCCACCCAGCAAAACGCCTCGGCTTCCGAAGAGCTGGCGGCTACCGCTGAAGAAATGGGTGGTCAGGCTGCCCAGCTCACCGAACTGATGAGCTTCTTCCGCCTCGACAACAGCACCGGTAAAAAAGTCGGCGCTGGCGGGACGGCAAAGAAGCCGGCCGCCAAGGCCGCCGCCCGCCCGGGCAAGAGCAGTTTCCAGGCGGCCGTGGCCGCAGCCGACGAGTCCGATTTCGAACGCTTCTGATCCGGGAGGCCATCACTATGTCTGATCTCATCAAGTCGCAGAACAGCGCAGTCGCCGTCGCCAAGCAGGGCGCCGGCGGTGGCGATACCCATCAATATCTCACCTTCACACTCGGCAGCGAGATGTTCGCCGTCGGCATTCTCAATGTGAAGGAGATCATCGAATACGGCAATCTCACCGAGATTCCGATGATGCCTAGCTTCATTCGCGGTGTGATCAACCTGCGCGGTGCGGTGGTTCCGGTCGTCGATCTGGCCGCCCGTTTCGGTGGCAAGATCTCTGCCGTGCAGCGCCGTACCTGTGTGGTCATCGTCGAGGTGACGCAGGATGACGCCAAGCACGATATCGGCATCATGGTCGATGCAGTGTCCGAAGTCCTCGAGATCGGCGTCAAGGATATCGAACCCGCGCCTTCCTTCGGCGCCAAGATTCGCGCCGATTTCATCGCCGGCATGGGCAAAGTCGCCGGCAAGTTCGTCATCATCCTGCAGATCGACCGCGTCCTCTCCGTCGATGAAATGGCGCTGCTTGCCAATGTCGCCGAAAGCAGTCCAGAAGCCACCCCGGCCAGCTAACCTAAGGCAATAGCCCAATGAACCTACTGCAAAATATCCGTATCGGCCCACGCCTGGGCTTCCTCCTGACCCTGGTCATCGCCCTGATGTGCACCATTGCCGGCATCGGCCTGTGGAACCTGAACGCCATGGTGCATCAAAGCGAGAACTCCTTCAACGAAAACATCGTGCCCAAGGGACAACTGGCCGAGGTCGTCAACCACTATGGCGAAATTCGGACGCAAATCCTGCTGACGCTCCAGCATGCACCGGATAGCCCTTTCCTGGCGATGCACGACCACCCGGCGACGATGCACACCGACAACATTGCCAACCGGCTCAAGGAAAGCGAAGCCATCTGGGCAAAATTCACCACTCGTGAGGCCGACCACCCGGAGGAAGCGAAGATTCTGGATGCCTTGCGCGAAGTTCAGAAACCGCTGATCGAAGAAGGCTTCAAGCCAACACTCGCCGCCATGGTCAAGGGCGAATATCGCGAAGCTAATATCCTGCTGCTGAAGAAAGTCAACCCGAACCAGAACGCTTTCAACAAGCATGCCGACGCACTCTCGCGCAGCTTTGAGGAAGAGTCCAAAATGCTCAATGCCGAGGCTGCGGCGACCTACCGCAGTGCGCGCGCCTGGGTGCTCGGTGCGGGAACACTGGCGGTCCTGATTGCCATCGCACTCGGTTATGCGATCGTGCGCTCGATTACCCAACCGCTCAAACACGCGGTAGATGCTGCCCATGGACTTGCACAAGGTGATCTCTCGGTGCAGTGCCATCCAGTCGGCCACGACGAACTGGCGTCGCTGGGTTCCGCCATGCAGGAGATGATCGACAAGCTACGCAGCATCATCGCCGATGTCAGCACCACGGCAAACGAGATCGGCAATGCCGCCCATCAGGTTTCGGAAACGGCGCAATCGCTATCACAATCCGCCAGCGAGCAGGCCGCCTCAGTCGAGGAAACCTCCGCGAGCATTGAGCAGATGACCGCTTCCATTTCGCAGAACACCGAGAATTCCAAGCTCACCAACAGCATGGCCAGCAATGCCTCGGTGCAGGCGGTTGAAGGCGGCGACGCCGTCAAGCAAACCGTCGAGGCCATGAAGCAGATTGCCGACAAGATCGGCATCGTGGACGACATCGCCTACCAGACCAATCTGCTGGCCCTCAATGCCGCCATCGAAGCGGCGCGTGCGGGCGATGCCGGCAAGGGTTTTGCCGTGGTCGCCGCCGAGGTGCGCAAGCTGGCCGAGCGCTCGCAGGTGGCCGCGCAGGAAATCGGTGGGCTGGCGGGCTCCTCCGTCCGGCGCGCCGAAAAAGCCGGGGCGCTGCTCGACGAAATGGTGCCGACCATTCGCAAGACGGCCGATCTGGTCGAGGAAATTGCTGCATCATCAAACGAGCAATCCGCCGGCGTCGGCCAGATCAATAGTGCCATGGGCCAGGTGAACAAGTCGACTCAACAAAATGCTTCGGCCTCCGAGGAACTCGCGGCCACCGCCGAGGAAATGAACGGACAAGTCAATCAACTGCAGGATCTGATGGCGTTTTTCAAATTGCAGAAGTAAACAGCCGGCGCCGGGGGGGGGTGGCGTCCGCAAACTTGACAGATATCAAAGACCGCCCGCGTCGAGGCTGACACAATAAGCCAAGAGCGAGGAGGCTGTAATGAAGGGATTTTTAACTACCCTGCGGGGTCGTTTGCTGCTGCTGTTCGGCCTGGTGTTGGCCGGTACGTTGTACTACTCGATTGTGAATCTGCTGGGTGACTGGCGGGAGTTGCAGCAATCGCAGCAAGTCACCGCCATCGTCCGCACTGGCATTGCCGTCAGCGGCGTGGTGCATGAACTGCAAAAGGAACGCGGGCTGTCGGCCGGCTTCATCGGCAGCAAGGGTGCCAAGTTTTCCGACGAACTGAATAAGCAACGTACCCTCACCGACACGCAGCAAAAGGCGTTGTCCCAGCTCCTCGCCAGCGGCGAAGTAGCGGCAATGCCCGAGAACCTGCGGCGTACCCTCGACGAGGGCATTGCCAACCTCGGCAAGCTGGCGGATACCCGCAGTCGCGTTTCCGCGCAGCAGGCGACCGGCCCCGAATCCTTCGGTTTCTATACCTCGGCAATCGACCGGCTGCTAGCCATGCTCGGCCTCTCTACCGCTGTCACCGACGAAGCGGGGATTGCGAAACGCGTGATGGCCTACACGATGTTCATCAACGCGAAGGAGCAGGCGGGTCGTGAGCGGGCGACGGTCAATGGCACCCTGGCCGCCAACGTCAGCCTGAATGTCGCCCTCTTCCAACGTCTGCAAACGATTGTCACCGCCCAGGATGTCAATCTCGCGACCTTCCGCACGCTGGCTTCAGCAGAAACCCTCAAGGCACTTGATGCGCTCTTTGCCGACAAGCCAGCGCAGGAAACCGCCCGCATGCGCGCATCGGTGATTGAAAAGGCCTTCGAAGGCAATTTCGGCATCGAACCACCCGTCTGGTTCTCGACCATCACCGCCAAGATCGACGCCATGAAGGTGTTTGAAGATGCGCTCGCCACGGAATTGCAACACACGGTCAAGAATTATGGCGATCAGGCGCTGTTCGGCGTGGCGTTTTCAGCCGCCTCGTCCGTGGTGGTGGTGATGCTGGCCATCGCCTTCTTCTGGCTGCTCAACGGCATGCTGCGGCGCCTGCAACACGCGGTGGGACTCGCCAAGGCACTCTCGCAGGGCGATCTGACCGTGCAGGCAAAGATTGACTCGAAGGACGAAATGGGTCAGTTGATGTCATCGCTGGCCTACACCATCGACAAACTCTCCCACACCATCGGTGAAGTCTCGCAGACCTCGGACATGCTGCTCAACTCGGCCAGCCAGGTCTCGGCCACGGCACAATCACTGTCACAATCAAGTTCCGAACAGGCCGCCTCGGTCGAGGAGACATCGGCCAGTGTCGAGCAGATCACGGCCAGCATCAACCAGAACACGGACAATGCCAATGTCACCAACACCATGGCCTCGGGTGCGGCGCATCAGGCCGTCGAGGGCGGTGGGGCGGTCAAGCAAACCGTCGAGGCGATGAAGCAGATCGCCGGCAAGATCGGCATCATCGACGATATTGCCTACCAGACCAATTTGCTCGCCTTGAACGCCGCCATCGAAGCCGCCCGTGCCGGCGAGCACGGCAAGGGCTTCGCCGTGGTTGCGGCTGAAGTGCGCAAACTGGCCGAACGCTCGCAGGTCGCCGCGCAGGAAATCGGTCAGGTCGCCACCAGTTCGGTGAAACTGGCCGAGAAGGCGGGCGCGCTCCTCGACGAGATGGTGCCTTCGATCAAGAAGACCTCCGATCTCGTCCAGGAAATCGCTGCCGCTTCGCAGGAGCAAAGTCAGGGCGTCGGCCAGATCAACGGCGCGATGGGCCAGCTCAACAAGGCAACACAACAAAATGCCTCCGCTTCCGAGGAACTCGCCGCCACCGCCGAGGAAATGGGCGGCCAGGTGGAAAAGCTGCACGATCTGATGGCCTTCTTCAAGATCAACGAGGCGTCATAGTTTTTTTCAGAAAAGTCGGCGCTGGCAGGACGGCAAACGGGTAGACTCTTGCCTGCCGAAATGACTTGACTACCCTATGCTTGAGCACCCCAGTATCAACGATGCCGAGTTCGCCCAGTTCCAGCGCCTGATTTACCAGATCGCCGGCATCAGCCTCGCTGACTCGAAGAAGGTGCTGCTGGTTGGCCGCCTCGGCAAGCGCCTGACAGCCTTGAATCTGGCCAGCTTCGGCGCCTATTACAAGTACGTGGTGAACGGCAACGATCCGCACGAACGTCAGACGATGGTGGATCTGCTGACCACCAACGAAACTTACTTTTTCCGCGAAGAGGCGCATTTCGATTTTTTGCGCCAGGTGGTCATCCCGCAGCATCCGGCCGGCCAGTCGCTCGATATCTGGAGCGGCGCTTCGTCTACCGGCGAGGAAATCTACACGCTCTCCATGGTGCTGGCCGATGAACTCGGGGCCGATGCCCAGTGGTCGATTCTCGGTTCGGACATCAGCACCCATGTGCTCGGCATCGCACAACGCGGCCAGTATTGGCTCGACCGCACACGCGGCCTGCCCAAGGAATATCTCAGGAAATACTGCCTCAAAGGTGTGCGCGCCCAGGAAGGCAGCTTCATTATCGACCCGAGCCTAAGGCGTCATGCGCGCTTCATGCAGATCAACTTGAATACCACGTTGCCCGAAATCGGCAAGTTCCATGTGATCTTTCTGCGCAACGTGATGATCTATTTCGATAACGACACCAAGCGCAAAGTCGTCGCCCGCATGGTTGAAAAACTGCGCCCTGGCGGATATTTCATCGTCGGCCACTCGGAAAGCCTTAATGGCATCAACGAGACGCTGAAAACTGTCAAACCCACCATTTATCGCTTGCCCAACTAATCCCATGGCAAAAATCAAGGTTCTCGTCGTCGATGACTCGGCCGTCGTCCGGCAGGTCAATAAGGAAACACTCGAAAAGGAAGCCGATATCGAGGTCATCGCCGTGGCCGACCCGCTTTATGCCATCGAGAAGATGAAGCTGTCGTGGCCGGACGTAATCGTCACCGACATCGAAATGCCGCGCATGGATGGCATCACCTTCCTCAAGAAGATCATGAGCGAGCACCCGACGCCGTTCGTGGTGTGCTCTTCGCTGGCCGAGAAGGGCGCTGCGGCGACCATGGAAGCGCTGGCCGCCGGGGCGCTCTCGATCATCACCAAGCCGAAGATGGGGGTCAAACAGTTCCTGCAGGAATCCGGCGACGACATCGTCAGTGCGGTGCGCGCTGCTGCCCGCGCCAACATGCGCCGCGTCACGCCCGGTGCCAGCCTGCCGCCGACGCTGCGTCCCAAGCTGACGGCGGATGCCATGCTGGCCGCCCAGGCGGCGAGCGGCGTGGCCATGGCCAACACCACCGACAAGGTCATCGCCATCGGCACCTCCACCGGGGGTACGCAAGCACTGGAAGCCGTGCTGACCAAACTGCCAGCCACTACGGCGGGCATCGTGGTCGTCCAGCACATGCCGGAAAAATTTACGGCGATGTTCGCCGAGCGTCTCAACAGCCTGTGCAAGCTCGAAGTGCGTGAAGCCAAGGATGGCGACCGCGTGTTGCCCGGTCGTGCGCTGATCGCCCCCGGCGGCCGTCACATGATGCTCAAGCGCAGCGGTGCCCAGTATTACGTCACCGTCGCCGACGGCCCCGTGGTCAATCGTCACAAGCCTTCTGTCGACGTGCTGTTCCGCTCTGTCGCACAAATTGCCGGCCGCAATGCCCTCGGCGTGATCATGACCGGCATGGGCGACGACGGCGCCCGTGGCATGAAGGAAATGCACGATGCCGGCGCGCAAACAGTGGCCGAAGATGAATCGACCTGCGTGGTGTTCGGCATGCCCAAGGTGGCCATCGACATGGGCGGCGTAGACAAGATCGTGCCGCTTGACCGCATCCCGCAGGAAATCATTGCGTACGGACGCTAAGGCATGCCTCCCACCACAACCGGCAAGGATTTTGAACGCCTTGCCCTGAACATCAATCCCGGCGGCTGGTCGGTGCAGACCGAGCGGCCGATTGCGACTCTGCTTGGCTCCTGCGTCGCGGTCTGCTTCTACGATCCCAAACTGAAGCTGGCGGGCATGAATCACTTCCTGCTGCCCAGCCGTGCCTCCAGCAAGATGCAGGATGAGGACGTGGTATTGAACGGCGACTATGCGATGGAAGTGTTGCGCAACGCCATGTACGCCAGAGGCGCCTCGCCCGCCCGACTGATCGCCAAGGCCTTCGGTGGCGGCAACATCGTTAACTCGATCCAGATGGCGATCGGCGCCCGCAACGCCGAGTTTGCCAAGGAATGGCTCGAACGTGAAAAGGTTCCGCTGGTCGCCTCCGACTTCGGCGGCGCCTGGTCGCGCAAGGTGATCATCGACCCGGTCAGCGGCGATGCCTTCTGTCGCCGCAACCCGATCAACCAGCCCGATGTGGTGGCGATGGTCAAGGCCGAGAGCGATTACGAGAAATCGCTCAACGTGCCCAAGAAACCCGCCATGTCGACCGAGAAAAAGATCGAGCTGTTCTGATGCATGGCCGACTCGGTTTGCCAAAGCTGCGGCGCCTGCTGCGCCACCTATCGCATCACCCTACCCCGCGTCGACCTCGATAGCAGTGCAGATGGCTGGGTGCCCGCCGGCCTCACCCAGCTCTACACCGCCACGACTGCCTGCATGCGCGAGCACCCCGACCATCCCGGCCGCTGCATTGCACTGGCCGGTGAAGTCGGCAGTGAAGTCCATTGCACGATCTATGCGCAACGCCCCGCCGCCTGCCGGGATTTCGCCCCGCTCTCGGCCATCGGCAGCGGCGACGAAGCCTGTGACGATGCGCGCCGTCGTTACGGCTTGAGGCCCTTGGGCAGTTTATAATTCGGCGCTTGGAAGCGTGGCAGAGCGGTTGAATGCACCAGTCTTGAAAACTGGCGAGGATGCAAGTCCTCCGTGAGTTCGAATCTCACCGCTTCCGCCACCCCTCCCTCAAAGACAGGCCTCGACACCACCCGGTTTGCAGCGCTTTTGAGCCTCCCCCAGGCGCTTATCCTTGGATAACTCCGTTTTCCGAGTCCCATCGGCATTGCACTTGCCGTCATCACAGGACGACCGCTTGCGAGGCAGATAGGGCGGCGACATGACCGGCCGCGGATAATTCGGCGATGGCATCAGAATGAGCGGCTGACGTGCCTGTGCAGCCGCCTCCTGTGCAGCCTGCTCGGCAGCGGCGGCCCGAGCGCTTGCTTCATGCGCGACCCGTTCGGCCTCCTTGGCGCGCAATTCTGCTTCCACCGCGCGCCGACTGGCGTCTTGCAAGGTCTTTTCGTCTTCGCGCTTTTTGCGCTCGGCCTCGCGTTCGATGGCCTTGCTCTGGTATTCGGCAAGCTCCTCGTCCGTCATGTACTCTTCAGGACGGTAAGTGCCCGGGTGCTTCTGCTCAAATTCACGCCGGCTTTTGCGACTTTGCACCTCACGCGCCTTGAGTTCTTCGTCGGACACCTGCGGATAGTTACCGATCTGTTTGGCTTGCTGGCAGGGAGAATCCTGCGCCGTTTTCTTGCCCGTCTTGGGGTCTTGGCATAAATAGTAGCCACTGGCGCTGACATTGAAACTGGCTAGCCCAGTGAGGACTAGCCACAGCGCGTGAAGCTGTCGGGGCATTACTTTGCTGGTCCCGCCGCTGCTGCTTGCACGGCAGCGATCAGGGGATCACGCAGGCTGGCGAAGTTTTTCGGCGCAACGTACTGCAGCACCTCTTTGCCTTTACGATCCAGAACCAAATCAAGCCCGCGATCCGGGTAGAGAAAATGCTCGGTGTGTTCACTGCCACGAATCCGCTCTGCCGGCATGCCAAAGCGCTGCTGAATGATGTCCTCATCGAGATTGGCCGCAGGAATGAAACTCACGCCGATGATGGGTGACTTCTGCATGGCCTCGATATCCACCTCATTCAGGGTAATCCGCTTGGTGGTGCTGTCCATGTAGTCAGCCTTGACGGCGCGTTGCAGCATGGCTTCGCGCTCCGGCAGGCTGCTTTGGATGGTGAGCAACAGTTTCCCGCTCACAAAACCGGCATTGATCTTTTCGAAATAGGCTTCGACCGCACCAGACTCTCCCGGCGCAACGATCAGGGCCAGTTTGCCTTCATCACCAAACTGTTGCCGTATCTCATTGAACGTTGACTGACCGAGTGTAATGCCGAACACGCGTGAGCCGCCGCCTGGCAGCACGTCGATCTGCCAGGGCAAGCCATCGGCGGTCTCCTGATTCACGGGCGGTTGCTTGTCCGTAAAAAGGATTGGCACCGTCAGGAAGAGGACAACCAAGACAATAAACAAGCCGATTGATTTCAATAAACGCATGACCCACTATTCCCAATCAGCATCGAGCACGATGCGGTAGCGCGCCTTGCCAGCCCTCAGGTGATCAAGTGCCTCGTTGATACGACGCATCGGAAAATGCTCGACTTGGGGTTCAATACCGTGGCGGGCGCAGAAGTCGAGCATTTTCGCCATGTTGGCCGGCGAGCCGATGGGCGAACCGGAAATGCTCCGTTGCCCGCCGATCAGGGAAAAAGCCTGGACCTGGATGGGCTCCAACACGGCGCCGACGAAATGCAAACGTCCCTTCGGGGCCAGGGTTGCAATGACCGCCTCCCAATCCATTGGCACATTGACGGTGACGATCACCAGATCGAGGTTGCCGGCCATGGCCGCGATTTCCGCCGCGTCGCTGCTGGAGACCACGCGATGGGCGCCCATCGCCTTGGCCTCGGCATGTTTGGCCGCACTGGAGGTCAATGCAGTGACTTCACAGCCCCATGCCTTGGCAAACTTGACGGCCAGATGCCCGAGCCCGCCAATGCCGATCACGCCGACCCGACTGGTCGGGGAAACGCCAAACTCCACGAAGGGGCTGAATACCGTAATGCCGCCGCAGAAAAGCGGGCCGGCAATTTCAGGCCGTACCTCTGGCGGCAAGGGAACCGCCCATATCCACTGGGCACGCATGCGCTCGGCAAAACCACCGGGATGATTGGAGATCGTCGCTTGCGAATCTCCGCACAGATGGTGATCGCCGCCCACGCAGGGCGCGCAATGCAGGCAACTGCTGTTGGTCCAGCCCACCCCCACCCGCTGTCCAATGCTCAGTCCCTTGACTTGCGCCCCCATGGCAACGATCTTGCCAACCGCTTCATGACCCGCCACCAGCGGATAGGTGGTGAAGTTCCAGGCATTGTCGATCATCGACAGATCAGAATGACATACCCCGCAATACTCGACGGCAATCTCGACCTCCTCCTCGCCCAACGGGCCCGGCGTGTAGTCGTAGCGTTCCAGCTTCGCTCCGGCGGCATGCGCCGCCCATGCACGTACCTTGTTCATCACTTGGCCTCCAAAGTATCCCGAATCAATGCTGCCCCCTCAGGTCCGCAGCGGATGCATCCAGACAAACAAGGTCTGGCCCTGGGATTCCGCCAACCGGGCCAGATCACCTAGAGCAGCCAGCATATCGCCAATATCCTCTTCCGGCCAGCCGGCATCCTCGAATTCTTCCGTCGCCGTCAGTTCCGCCGCCACCGCCGCCAGGGCATCCTCGTCGAGCGCAGCCAAGCGCGCCACGGCCTCTTCAGACATCCGCAGCACCAAGGCACCTTCGGCAGCCGACAGATAAATCGGTTCGTAAAGCTCGCAGGCATCATCGAACAGATCGCCGGTCAGCAAACAATGCAGCGTGACGATTTTGGGAATGGTGACATCGCGCAGCGCAATGCCGCTCCATTCATCAATGGGCTGCAACGATTCGCCGATTGCTTCAACTTCGTCCTCTTCGGCGGCGATGATATTGGTCAGAATTCCCATGCAATCTTTCTCGATAAGCGGCGGTAAAAGAACGTCAGCCCGCATGATGCCGGGCTGGCACCGATCAATGATAACCGTAATTCAGGGGGCAGACTTGGCAGCAGCGTAGCCTGATATGAGGCCGTCATTGATGGGGATTCAGTTTTGACTTGGACATCCTTGTCAATCACCTTGGACGCGTCCGGGGTGTAATAGGTATAAACAAGCTTATGAGATGATACCGGCAACGCGACTTCACTCGCGATCACTACCAACGCGTTCATAACCTATCACGATGAAACATAGCCGACTCCTTCTTACCCTCCTGATAATTCTGCTGCCAGCCTTGGCTGGCGCGCAGGAGCGCAGCATCTCCCCGGGCGTCAACCGCGCCTACGAAAACCCGGAGTACGCACGCTGGCAAGTCGCCTTCGAAACCGAGGGGCGCGAAATCTTCGAGCAGCGTCACGCGATCGTCGATGCGCTGGCAATCAAGCCGGGCATGGTCATTGCCGATGTCGGCGCGGGAACCGGTGTCTTGTCCTTGCTGTTCGCGCAAAAAGTCGGCGCTGGCGGGACGGCGATCGCGCAGGACATTGTGCCGGAATTTCTCCGCGGCATCGAGGACCGTGCCCGAAAGGCCGGGCTTTCACAGGTGCGCACACTGCTAGGCGGCGAAAAGGACGCGCGCTTGCTTGCTGGCAGCGTTGATCTGATCTTTACCAGCGACACCTATCACCACTTTGAATATCCACAGGCGATGCTGGCTTCGCTTCGTTCTGCCCTCAAGCCGGGCGGACGCCTGATCGTCATTGACTACGAAAAGATCCCGGGACGTTCCAGCTCCTGGGTGATGAGCCATGTGCGCGCCAACCGCGAGACGGTGATTGCAGAAATTACTGCAGCAGGCTTCCATTTGGATCGCACGCATGATTTTCTGCAAGATAATTACTTTCTGGAGTTCAGAAAACCTTGAACCTGATGCATGACCTGATCGGCTACGCCGCTGCGACTTTTACGACCCTCGCCTTCATTCCGCAAACCCTTCACTCCTGGCGCTCACGTGATCTTTCCGGCGTCTCGCTCAGCATGTACAGTCTCTTCACGCTGGGCGTCGCCCTATGGTTGCTCTACGGCATGGTACTGGAAAGCTGGCCGATTATTATCGCCAACACCATCACGCTGGCACTGGCCGGAACCGTGCTGTTCCTGAAGATCCGCCACAAGTAACCGACACAAATCATCTACGCTGTTGCGGCAGTGGGTCAGCAACGAATAGTAGCTAGCCAAACATGCTGATCCATCTGAAAGTTAGGCCCCAGACACGGCTGTCGCTCATCGAAGATTCTTCCGCAGAGGGTTGAGCAAGGGCCGCAAACCGTTGTGATCCATTTCCTGCATCAGGGCCAGCAGACGGCCGATCTCCCCCTTTGGAAACCCCTCACGCGCAAACCAGTTGAGGTAGTTGCCAGGAAGATCCGCAATCAGCGTGCCCTTGTGCTTGCCGAAGGGCATTTCGCGAGTGACCAGCAATTCGAGATCCTCAGAGCTCATCCCAATCAGATGGCCTTCTTACTGTGCGTCAGCATGTCGACATACAACGACTCCACACGCGCCCTTGCCCACGGGGTACGACGGAGAAACTTGAGGCTCGATGGAATACTGGGGTCGTGGGTGAAGCGGAAGCAGCGAATGTCGATCTGCCGTCCCAAGTCATGCCAACCGTAATACGTCACCAGTTCATTCAGAAGCGCTTCCAGGGTGGTGCCATGGAGAGGATTGTTGGGCTGGGTATCCATTGGACTATTTCTTCGAGTTTCGTTCTCGCACGATGGGCGGCACGAACTTTACAGAAAACTTCCAGCCATCCGGGGTATCCCGCAGCACCAGCGTCTTCGAACTCGCGCCGTCTTCGAAGACGGGCTCGGCGCCGGCCAGCTCGATCGCCCCCAGGCCCTTGATGACGCAGGCACCGGGCAACGTGACGAAAGCCGCTTCAGCAGCCATCAGGACGAACTGCCCTTCCTTGGATTCTGAACAGGACAGGCCTTTGGGCACTGAATGGGCATCCTGCTTCCAGGCAGCGCGCAGTGCGTTGAGCGCCTTGTGCAGATCTTCCGTGATTTTGATGGCGAGAACGACTTCCTGCGATTTTGTATGGCTCATTCATGACTCCCTCGACTGCTGGTATCCCTTGATCGCAGCAATTTTCACGTTGGCGACGTCCGCCATTGCCGAGATTATCCGGCAACTCTAGACCGAAACGTTAAGGCGATATCGTAATACAAACTCGATCCTGACCGCCCGGAAACCCTTGTCAGATGGTCGATTGAAAACCTGAACCGAGATGCTCGTAGTCAACAGGCATAAACGAAAAACCCCACAAAGCGCGTGGCTCGGTGGGGTTATCGCCCAGTCAGAGACTGGTTTAGCCAGAAATTCTGGCGGAGACGCAGGGATTCGAACCCTGGATCCAGGTTTTGCCCAGATGCGCCCTTAGCAGGGGCGTGCCTTCGACCACTCGGCCACGTCTCCAAAGGAGGCGCATGATACTCGCCTCCTTATGTCTGGGTCAAATCAGGCTGGAGCCTTGTCCAAACCAAAGGTCTGATGCAGCACACGCACGGCCAGTTCCAGGTACTTCTCGTCCACCACAACGGAAATCTTGATTTCCGACGTGGAGATCATCTGGATGTTGATGCCTTCCTCGGCCAGCGCACGGAACATCTTGCTTGCCACGCCCGGATGGGAGCGCATGCCGACACCGACCGCCGAGACCTTGCAAATCTTGTTGTCGCCTTCAATGGCGCGTGCACCGATATGCGGCTTGATCTGTTCCTCAAGGATTTTCAGGGTGCGGGCATATTCACCACGATTGACGGTGAAGGAGAAGTCGGTCAGGCCGTCATGGCCGACGTTCTGGATGATCATGTCGACGTCGACATTGGCTTCGGCAATCGGGCCGAGGATTTGCGAGGCGATGCCAGGACGGTCAGGGACGCCCAGCACGGTGAGTTTGGCTTCGTCACGGTTGAATGCGATGCCGGAAATGATCGGTTGTTCCATGGTGATGTCGTCCTCAACGGTAATCAGCGTGCCGGGGGTTTCCTTACCCTCTTCCTCGAAGCTGGAGAGCACGCGCAGTTTGACTTTATATTTTCCGGCAAATTCGACCGAGCGGATTTGCAGGACTTTCGAGCCCAGGCTGGCCATTTCAAGCATTTCCTCAAAGGTAATGCGATCCAGCTTGCGGGCCTCGGGAACGATGCGCGGGTCGGTGGTATAGACGCCATCGACATCGGTGTAGATCTGGCACTCGTCTGCCTTGAGCGCAGCGGCCAGCGCGACGGCGGAGGTATCGGAGCCGCCGCGACCGAGCGTAGTGATATTGCCGAGTTCATCCACCCCTTGGAAGCCCGCCACGATAACCACAGTGTTACTTTCCAGATCGCGGCGAATATTCTGTTCGTCGATAGAGAGAATGCGCGCCTTTGTGAAGGTACTGTCGGTCAGAACCTTGACCTGTGCTCCGGTATAGCTCTTGGCAACAACACCTATATCCTGCAGCGCCATGGCCAGCAGGGCAATGGTGACTTGCTCGCCGGTGGAAATCATCACGTCCAGCTCACGCGGATGCGGCTGGGGGGACACATCCTTGGCCAGGCCGATGAGGCGGTTGGTTTCGCCACTCATGGCCGACACGACGACCACAACCTGGTTACCCTGAGCTTGCCAGCGCTTAACGCGACGGGCCACATCCCGAATGCGGTCGGGAGAGCCCATCGACGTGCCGCCATATTTTTGAACAATTAGCGCCATATTTCGTCCAATTTCGGAAAGGCGCGAATTTTAGCCGAAGCTTATCCACTACGGCACAAAAAATGATGACAGCCGCTTGTATGGCATACAAATATTCGCTATCCTGCAAGTCATATAACTTCCGTTGTAATAACCACTCAACCAAAAAGGACACCATCATGAAGAGTATGGACAAAATCGATGCCCGCGAGATTCGCCGCAAGCTTGGCATGAACCAGCAGCAATTCTGGTCGAAACTGGGCGTGACCCAAAGCGGCGGTTCACGTTATGAGAGTGGCCGCAATATGCCGCGCCCCGTTCAGCATCTGTTGCGTCTGGTTCATGTGGAGCAGATCGACATCGCTAAAATCAAGCGCGATGACTACGAGGTCGTCGAGTATCTGAAGGCAAAGAAATCGGACCTCTTCAAGGAATTCAAGAAAGAGGCCAAGGCACTGAAAAAGGCAGGCTGAGTTGGTGCATCAAGGGCTGACCTGAACGGTCAGCCCTGTTTTTTTGCGGATATGCGCCGCCAACTGTTCTAGTTGTGCTGCTGGCAGGGCCGATAGCCGAGAGGCTTCTGCTTGCAAAGAGGGACGCGCCAGCCCGTAAAGATGGACCCCGGCCACAAAGTCCTTAACAGTTGTCAGGAAATCGGGATAGGCCTCCGATTCTGCCGCCATGATCGGCTGACCATCCAAGGCAAACCAACAGGTCTGCACCCAGGTTTCACACAGATCGCCACAGCGTTTCAGACGTCGCAGCACCGTGGCCGGCTCGTAGCCAACGCCATTGATCTGCTTCATCCGGGCCGGATCGACGACATCGACCTTGAACCAAACCTCGCCGCGTTGCAAGCCAATATTGGCAATACCGGCCTGAACGTCCTCTCGATCCAGCAGGCTACCGTTGGTAATCAGTCGAATCCGGGGTGGCTCGGGCAAGGCAAAACTGTCCAAAAGTCGGCCAACCATGTCCACCGCTGCGGGAAACTCGGCGGCACTGGTCGGTTCGCCGTTGCCGGAAAAGGCGATATCCACGACCCGGCGTGCCTCTGGCGGTGCGTGCCGCGCGATGTAGTCACCTCGATAGAGTTGCGACAGCATGTCGAATAACTCTGCCTCAAGTCGCGCCAAATCAATGGGTGGCGGACCACCACGCTGCAAATCAGGCACCTGACAGTAGATACAGCGCCAGTTGCAGGCATTGTTCGGATTGAGGTTGATCCCCACCGATACCCCGCCGGCACGACGCGACATGACCGGATAGACGTAGGTCATTCCGGTGGCATTACGGTTGTGATCCTGGACGGATAGACGGGACATAAGAGGGAAGGGCGAGACTATAATTCTGGACTCTCAGATTATCCCCCTTCTCATGCAAATCACCCGCCGCCTCGAATTCGACGCCGGCCACCGCATTCCCGACCATCAAAGTCAGTGCCGCCATCTGCACGGGCATCGGTATGTGCTGGAAATCACCCTCGCCGGAGAGGTCATTGAGGCCGCCGGCCAGCCAAACAACGGCATGGTGATGGACTTCTCCGAAGTCAAGCAGATCGCCATGCGCCAGGTGGTCGAGGTGTGGGATCACGCCTTCCTCGTCTATCGCGGCGACACACAGATCGTGCAGTTTCTGGCCACCCTGCCCGGCCACAAAACCGTCGCGCTCGACCGCGTACCGACGGCTGAGAATCTTGCGCGTATCGCCTTCGAGATTCTTGACCCGGCCTATCGGGACACCTACGGAAACCACCTGCACCTCGAACAGGTGCGCCTCTACGAAACCCCCAATTGCTGGGCCGACTGCCACTGCGCCGACATCACACCATGATCCAGAAAACACCGCTTTACGAGACCCACGTTGCCGCCGGCGCAAAAATCGTCGATTTTGCCGGCTGGCAGATGCCGATCAACTACGGCTCGCAGATTGAAGAGCACCACTGCGTTCGCACGAATGCCGGCATGTTCGATGTGTCGCACATGCTCGCCATCGACCTCGTCGGTGCCGAGTCGCAGGCCTTCCTGCGTCGTCTGCTCGCCAACGACGTGGCGAAACTGACCGTGCCCGGCAAGGCGCTCTACTCTTGCATGCTGCAGGAAGACGGCGGCGTCATCGACGACCTCATCGTCTATTTCTTCACAGAAACGAAATACCGCATCGTCGTCAATGCCGGTACCTCGGAAAAAGACCTGGCCTGGATGCGGCTGCAGGCCGCGGACTTTGCCGTCAGCCTGACGCCACGTCGCGACCTGGCGATGATCGCTGTGCAGGGCCCACAGGCACGCGAGCGTTTCTGGACCGCCTTCCCCGTCGCCCGTTCGTACTCGGTCACCCTTGGGGTTTTCCAGGCCGCCGAGTGGGACGGCTGGCTGATCGCCCGCACCGGTTACACCGGCGAAGATGGCTTCGAAATTGCCATCCCCGCAACCGAAGCCGCCACGGTCTGGCAAAAACTCATCGAAGCGGGCGTCAAGCCGGCAGGACTGGGCGCGCGCGACACGCTGCGCCTCGAAGCCGGCATGAACCTCTATGGTCAGGACATGGACGAAACACAGAACCCGCTTGAATCCGGCCTGAGCTGGACCGTCGATTTCAAAGATGCTAACCGCAACTTCATTGGAAAGTCGGCGCTCGTGGGACGGCAAGCGGCCGGATCGCTCAAGGTTTTTCTCGGCCTGCTGCTGCTCGACAAGGGCATCCTGCGCGCCCACCAGAAAGTCGTCACCGCGCACGGCAACGGCGAGACCACCAGCGGTTCGTTCTCGCCCACGCTGAACCAGTCCATCGCCCTCGCCCGCCTGCCCGCTGGTGTTGCCATCGGCGACGAGGTGCAGGTCGAGATTCGCGACAAATTACTCAAGGCGAAAGTCGTCAAGCCGGTCTTCGCCCGCAACGGCAAATCCCAACTTTAAGGAGTCAATGAAGATGAGCGTTCCCGCTAACCTGAAATACACCAAGTCCCACGAGTGGGCACTGCTTGAAGCCGATGGCACCGTCACCATCGGTATCACCGACCATGCGCAGGAAGCGCTCGGCGACATCGTCTTCCTCGAACTGCCCGATGCCGGCCGCACGGTCAAGGCCGGCGAAGAATGCGCCGTCGTCGAGTCGGTCAAGGCCGCCTCTGATATCTACGCGCCGATCGCCGGCGAAGTCGTGGCGAAGAACGATGCCGCCATTGATGCGCCCGAAAGCGTCAATCAGGACGCCTACGCCGCCTGGCTGTTCAAGCTGAAGCCGGCCAACGCCGCCGACCTTGGCGCATTGCTCGACGCCAGCGCCTACGAAAAAATCGCCACGGAATCCTGATGATGATGACGCTTGACGAACTCGAAGGCCGCGACGAGTTCGTCGCGCGTCATATTGGTCCGAATCCCGCCGAACAGGCCGCGATGTGCGCTGCCATCGGCGTCAAGGATCGCGCCGAACTGATCGCCCAGACGGTGCCGACCGGCATCCGTCTCCCCGCTGATCTGCCGCTCGGCGACTCGATGACCGAGCATGCCGCGCTGAATAAACTCAAAGCATTAGCCGACCAGAACCAGATCAAAAAGTCGCTGATCGGCCTCGGCTACTACGGCACCCACCTGCCGCCGGTGATCCAGCGCAATGTCCTGGAAAATCCTGGCTGGTACACCGCCTACACCCCCTATCAGGCCGAAATCGCGCAGGGCCGCCTTGAAGCCCTGCTCAACTACCAGCAGATGGTGATCGACCTCACCGGCATGGAACTGGCCAACGCTTCGCTGCTCGACGAGGCGACCGCCGCCGCCGAAGCGATGACCATGGCGCGCCGTTCCAGCAAATCGGCGAGCAATGCCTTCTTCGTCGATGCGGATGCATTTCCGCAGACGCTCGACGTCATCCGCACCCGCGCCGGCTATTTCGGCTTCGACCTAATTGTCGGCGCTGGCGAGACGGCAGCCGACCATGACGTCTTCGGCGCACTGCTGCAAACGCCCAACGCCAAGGGGGAAATAAAGGACTTCACCGACCTCATCGCCACGCTGAAGACCAAGAACACTGTCACCGCCGTCGCCTGCGATCTGATGGCGCTGGTGCTGACAAAATCTCCCGGCGAGATGGGTGCCGACATCACCTTCGGCTCTTCGCAGCGCTTCGGCATTCCGATGGGCTACGGCGGCCCGCACGCCGCCTTCTTCGCCTGCAAGGATGAGCACAAGCGCTCGGTGCCGGGCCGCATCATCGGCGTTTCGAAGGATGCGCGCGGCAAAACGGCCTTGCGCATGGCGCTGCAAACGCGCGAACAGCACATCCGCCGCGAGAAAGCCAACTCGAACATCTGTACCTCGCAGGTGCTGCTGGCCAACATGGCCGGCATGTACGCCGTCTGGCACGGCCCGGAAGGTTTGCAGCGAATTGCCCAGCGCATCCATCGCCTGACCTGCCTGCTGGCCAAGGCGTTGAACGTCACCGGCGGCTTCTTCGATACGATCATCGCAAAAGTCGGCGCTGGCGGGACGGCAGCCTTGCAGGCTTCTGCCTTCAACGTCCGCCACATCGACGCCGAGACCGTCGGCATCAGCCTCGACGAGACGACGACGCGCGAGGACATCGCTGCCCTGCTCGCCCTGCTCGGCAAGAGCGCCGATCTTGACGTCCCCTGCCCCGACACGATTTCTGACGGCCTGCGCCGCACCGACGCCATCCTCGCGCATCCGGTGTTCAACACCCACCACACCGAGCACGCGATGCTGCGCTACCTCAAGTCGCTGCAGAACAAGGACCTCGCCCTCGACCACGCGATGATCCCGCTCGGCAGTTGCACGATGAAGCTCAATGCTGCCGCCGAAATGATGCCGGTGAGCTGGCCCGCTTTCGGCGCGCTACATCCGTTCGCGCCCGCCGAACAGGCGACCGGCTACGCGCAGATGATCGGCGAACTGTCCGCATGGCTGTGCACCATCACCGGTTTCGATGCACTGTGCGTGCAACCCAACTCCGGCGCGCAGGGCGAATACGCTGGCCTCGTCTCGATCCGCCGCTATCAGTCAGCGCAAGGCCAAGGCCATCGCGACATCTGCCTGATCCCGAAATCCGCCCACGGCACCAACCCCGCTACCGCACACATGTGCGGCCTGCAAGTCATTGTCGTGGACTGTGATGACAGCGGCAACGTCGACGTCGCCGACATGAAAGCCAAGGCCGAACAACACGCCGACAAGCTCTCCTGCCTGATGCTCACCTATCCTTCCACGCACGGCGTGTTCGAGGAGGCGGTGATGGAGATGTGTCGCATCGTCCACTCCCACGGTGGTCAGGTGTACATGGACGGCGCCAACCTCAACGCCCAGGTCGGCCTCACCTCGCCCGGCCACATCGGCGCCGACGTCTCGCACATCAACCTGCACAAGACCTTTGCCATCCCGCATGGCGGCGGCGGCCCAGGCATGGGGCCGATCGGCCTGAAAGCACATTTGGCACCCCACGCGCCGGGCCACGTCTTTGCCGCCGACCGCGTCGGCGCACAAGGTGCCGTCAGCGCCGCGCCTTTCGGCTCGGCCTCGATCCTGCCGATCTCATGGATGTACATCGCCATGATGGGCGGCAGCGGCCTCAAACAGGCCACCGAGGTGGCGATCCTCAACGCCAACTACATCGCCGCGCGCCTCACCCCGCACTATCCTGTGCTCTACACCGGTAGCCACGGCCGCGTCGCCCACGAGTGCATCCTCGACATCCGCGCCATCAAGGCCGCCACCGGCATCGCCGAGATCGACATCGCCAAGCGCCTGATGGACTACGGCTTCCACGCGCCGACGGTAAGCTTCCCGGTCGCCGGCACGCTGATGGTCGAGCCGACCGAATCGGAGAATCTGGCTGAACTTGACCGTTTCATCGAGGCGATGACTGCCATCCGCAACGAGATTCGCAAGATCGAAGCTGGCGAATGGCCGGCGGACAACAACCCGCTCAAGCATGCGCCGCACACACAGGCCGACGTGATCGGCGGGGAATGGAACCGTCCTTACTCGCAGGAAATAGCGGTGTTCCCACTGTCCTGGGTCGCCGCCAACAAGTTCTGGCCATCGGTGAACCGCATCGACGACGTGTATGGCGACCGCAATCTGTTCTGTGCCTGCGTCCCCATGGAGGACTATGCAAATGCCTGATACACGCCTGATTCTCACCGTCATCGGCGACGACCGCCCCGGCCTCGTCGAGGAACTTGCCATCGCGATCTCCACGCATGGTGGCAACTGGCTCGAAGCCTCGATGTCCCAGCTCTCGGGCAAATTCGCCGGCATTGTCGAAGTGGCCGTTCCCGCTGCCGAGGCCGCCGAGCTCAAAACCACGCTCTCCGGGCTCAAGGGCCTCAAGGTCAGCGTGGAAAGCGCCGCTGCGCAAAAGTCGGCGTTGGCAGGACGGCGCCTGAGCCTGAATCTCGTCGGACACGACCGCATTGGTATCGTCAGGGAAGTCTCGCAGGTGCTGGCCAGTCATGCCGTCAACGTCGAGGACCTGCAAACTCGCACCAGTAGCGCGCCGATGTCGGCGGAAATCCTTTTCCACTGCGAAGCCGAACTGACCGCTTCACCCGACTTCAATGCCCGCGAACTCAAGGCGGCACTGGAAAAATTGTCCGATGATCTGATGGTTGAGATCAAGCTCGGCGAGATGCTCTGATGCCTGTGTATCGCCTAGGCAACAAGTTGCCGCAGCTTGGCCCAGGCGTCTGGCTCGCGCCCAATGCCACCCTGATCGGCGACGTTCACCTCGCCGCCAACGTCAGCATCTGGTGGAACGCCGTGCTGCGCGGTGACAACGATCCGATCAGCATCGGCGCCAACACCAACATTCAGGATGGTTCGGTACTGCATACCGACGCGGGCGTACCGATGAGTCTCGGCCGCGACATTACCGTTGGCCACATGGTCATGCTGCATGGCTGTACCATCGGCGATGGCTCGCTGATCGGTATCAAAAGCGTGATTCTCAACGGCGCCGTAATCGGCAAACACTGCCTGATTGGCGCCAACACGCTGATCCCGGAAGGCAAAGTCATTCCCGACCGCTCACTTGTCATGGGCTCGCCCGGCAAGGTGGTGCGCGAACTGACGGATGAACAGGTCGCGCGCATCGTTCAGTCGGCGGCGCATTACGTGCAAAACGTCCAACGCTACCAACAGTCCCTCATGGAGGTTGTCCAATGAAACGTACCCTGCTCCTGTTTGCATTCGCCACCCTGCCCGTCTGGGCTGCCGAACCGACCAAACCCGCCGGTACGCTGATCGATTTTCGTGTCGATGTGCAGAAAAGCGTCGCCAACGACCTGGGACGTGCCACGGCCTACAGCGAGATAACTGGCAGCGACGCCGCCGAGGTAGCGCGCAAAGTCAAAGCGGCGATTGCCGACGGCCTTGCCACCGCCAAGGCGCAAGCGGGCGTTACGGTGAAAAGCGGCAACACCCACACCTATCCGGTCTACAGCAAGGGCGGTCGCACCATCGAAAGCTGGCGCATGCGCTCGGAAATCATTCTTGAAAGTCGCGACGCAGGAGCCCTATCCACGGCCGTGGGAAAACTTCAGGGGTCGCTGGCCGTCAGCAACATCAACTTTTCGCCCGCAGCCGAGACGCGGCGCAAGGCAGAGGATGAAGCCACGCTGGAAGCCATCGACGCCTTCCGCACCAAGGCCGAACGCATCGCCGCCACGATGAAGAAGCCCTACCGCATCCGTCAGATGAGCGTGAATGGCAGCCACCAGTACCCGCAGCCCTACCCGGTCGCTCGCGGTGCGATGCTGATGGCGGCCGAATCAGCCCCGATGCCCGTCGAAGCGGGCGAGTCGAACATCACGGTGAATATCAACGGCCAGATTGAACTGGCCGAGTAAAACGCTTACTCGCGCTTACTGAATCACCCAGCGGTCGAAGAATACGTCCTTGACGTATTCGCCATCCAGCACCTTGTTGAGAATTTCGGCTGCCTTGTGCGAAAAGCTGCCCATGAACTCGGTGGACTGCAGGGTGGTGCCATCCTGTCCAAGGAGTGTCTTGATCAGCATGTGCCGCAGGATTGGCGTATGCGCTTTGACGAATTCCGCATCCAACGGATCGGCCAGCTTGAGCTGGGGCACAAAGTTCAGGTAACCGGAACCATTCCCGACTTTGACATTGACGATCACAGGCTCCAGCTTGAGGAAGTTGCCACCGCCGGCTTCCCCACCACCGCCACTGGCCAAGGCGGTCGTGCTGAGCATGATGCCCAGGACCAGCGCCCACTGCTTTAACTTGCTCATCTTTGACTGCCTTAATTTCGTTTTTGCGGCGTCTGGACGAAAACTTCACCGTCCTTGACCAGACCAAGCTCGTAGCGTGCCCGCTCCTCGATGGCCTCGTACCCTGCCTTCAAGTCTCGCACTTCCGCATCGAGCGAGGCATTGCGCGCCTCAAGCGACTGATTGACCTCGCGCTGCCCATCGAGCTGGCGCTCCAGATCCGCCACCCGGAGCAAACCGCCCTTACCGAACCACAATGGATATTGCAGTGCAATGAGCAGGGCGATCAGCACCCAGGTCGGCCACCTCATGGCCGCAGCTTATTTCCTCAAGTTGTAGAAGGTGCCGAGACCGGGATAGACGACGGTATCGCCAAGATCCTCTTCGATGCGCAGCAACTGGTTGTACTTGGCGATGCGATCAGAACGCGACAGCGAACCGGTCTTGATCTGGCCGGCATTCAGACCGACGGCGATATCGGCAATGGTTGAATCCTCGGTCTCGCCCGAACGGTGCGAAATAACGTTGGTCCAACCCGCGCGCTTGGCCATCTCGACGGCGGCGAAGGTCTCGGTCAGCGTCCCGATCTGGTTCACCTTGATCAGGATGGCGTTGGCGGCACCGCGCTGGATGCCTTCCTTGAGGATCTTCGGATTGGTGACGAAAAGGTCGTCGCCGACGATCTGGATATTCTTGCCAATCTTGCTGGTGAGGCTGATCCAGCCCTCCCAGTCGCCTTCGGCCATGCCGTCCTCAATGCTGATGATCGGGTACTTGCCGGCCAGCGTCGCCAGATAATCGACCATGCCGGCAGAATCGAGCTCCAGCTTTTCCGATCCGAGGATGTACTTGCCATTCTTGAAGAACTCGGAAGCGGCGCAGTCGAGGCCGAGCACCACATCCTGCCCGGGGGTGTAGCCGGCAGCCTCGATGGCCTTGAGGATCAGTTCGATCGCCTCGTCGTTGCCGGCAACGTTCGGCGCGAAACCGCCTTCGTCGCCAACCGTGGTCGGGTAGCCTTTCTTGTCGACCAGTTTCTTGAGGTTATGAAACACCTCGGCACCGCAGCGCAGCGCTTCGCGGAAGGATTGCGCGCCCACCGGCAGGATCATGAACTCCTGAATGTCGAGGTTGTTGTTGGCATGCGCACCACCGTTGATGACGTTCATCATCGGCACCGGCATGCTCATCGGGCCCGAGCCACCAAAATAGCGATAGAGCGGCAGGCCGGCCTCTTCCGCAGCCGCCTTGGCAACGGCCATGGAAACCGCCAGCGTGGCATTGGCGCCGAGGCGCGACTTGTTGTCGGTGCCGTCCAGCTCGATCAGGCTGCGGTCGATGAAAGCCTGCTCTTCGGCATCCAGGCCGATGATGGCTTCGGAGATTTCGGTATTGACGTTTTCGACGGCCTTGAGCACGCCCTTGCCGAGATAGCGCGCCTTGTCGCCATCGCGCAGTTCGATGGCTTCACGCGAACCGGTCGACGCGCCGGACGGCACCGCCGCGCGGCCCATGACGCCGCTTTCCAGCAGGACATCGGCTTCTACAGTCGGGTTACCACGGGAATCCAGAATTTCACGGGCAACGACATCAACGATGGCACTCATTTGTAACTCCTTTCAGATCGTTAAACTTCACATTCCATTCGCGAAACCTTGCCGTTTGATGACAGCATCGATTTCCAGCAGGGTTTCCAGCAGCCGCTCCATCTGTCCCAGCGGCCAGGCATTCGGTCCATCTGACAGCGCCGTTTCGGGCGTCGGATGGGTTTCCATGAACAGTCCCGCTATACCGACCGCAACGGCAGCCCGCGCCAGCACCGGCACGAACTCGCGCTGCCCGCCGGAACAGGTGCCCTGCCCGCCCGGCAACTGCACCGAGTGTGTGGCATCGAAGACAACGGGACATTGTGTCTCACGCATGATCGCAAGTGAGCGCATGTCAGAAACGAGGTTGTTGTAGCCGAAGGATGCGCCGCGCTCGCAAACCATCAGGTTGTCGGCTCCGCCATTGGCTTCTTTGGCCTTGGCCACCACCTGCTTCATGTCGCCCGGCGCGAGAAACTGGCCCTTCTTGATATTCACCGGCTTGCCGCAGGTCGCCACGGCCTGAATGAAATCGGTCTGGCGACAGAGGAAGGCAGGAGTCTGCAACACATCGACGACCGCCGCAACCGATGCAATTTCCGCCTCGGTATGCACATCGGTCAGCACCGGCACACCAATCTCGCGACGCACGCGAGCCAGCCATTCCAGCCCCTGCGCCATACCCGGCCCACGCGGCGACTTGCCCGAACTGCGGTTGGCCTTGTCGTAGGAGGCTTTGAAAATGTACGGCACGCCCAACTTCTGGGTCATTTCCTTCATGCGGCCGGCAATATCGAGGCACAACTGCTCGGACTCAGCCGTGCAGGGACCGGCGATCAGAAATAGCGGCTGGTCGAGGCCGGCTTCAAATCCGCAGAGTTTCATTGCGGCTTTCCCTGCCGTCTCGCCAGCGCCGACTTTACGAAAGCGATGAACAGCGGATGGCCAGTACGCGGGTTGGAAGTGAATTCCGGGTGGAACTGCACGCCAACAAACCACGGGTGCATGCTTTGCGGCAATTCCATGATCTCGGGCAGGTTCTCGGTTGGCGTCCGCGCGGCAATCACCAGCCCGGCGGCTTCGAGCTTGGGCACGTAGGCGTTGTTGACTTCGTAGCGGTGACGGTGGCGTTCATTGACATCTTTGCCGTAGATGGATGCCGCCAGTGTCCCCGGCTTGATCGGACACTTCTGTGCGCCAAGCCGCATGGTGCCGCCGAGATCGGAATTGGCATCGCGTGTTTCGATGCATCCCTCGCGATCAGCCCATTCCGAGATCAGGGCAACCACCGGATGCGGCGTGTCGGCATCAAACTCGGTGCTGTTGGCATTGTCGAGACCCGCGACATGGCGCGCAAACTCAATGGTCGCCAACTGCATACCGAGGCAGATGCCGAGGTAAGGCACCTTGTGCTCGCGCGCATAGCGAATCGCCACGATCTTGCCTTCGGTACCGCGCTTGCCAAAGCCGCCGGGCACCAGCACGGCATCCATCGACTTGAGCGAGGCCGGGCCATGCTTCTCGATTTCCTCGGAGTCGAGGTAATGAATCTTGATCTTGCTGCGCGTGTGGATGCCCGCATGCGTCAGGGCCTCGGAGAGCGACTTGTAGGATTCGGTCAGATCGACGTACTTGCCGACAAAGGCGATATTGACCTCGTGCTCGGGATGTTCAAGCGCATCGACCAGCTTTTTCCACACCGACAGGTCGGCCGACTTGGCGAGGATGTCGAGCTTGTGGCAGACAATCGCATCGAGCATCTGGTCATGCAGCATGCCGGGGATCTTGTAGATCGAATCTGCATCGAGCGCGGCAATCACGGCTTCCGGCTGGACATTGGTGAACAGCGCGATCTTGCGACGTTCATCATCGGGAATCGGCCGGTCGGCTCGGCATAGCAGGATGTCGGGCTGGATACCGATTTCGCGCAGATCCTTGACCGAGTGCTGGGTCGGCTTGGTCTTGAGTTCGCCGGCCGACGCAATGTAAGGCACCAGCGTCAGATGGATGTAGCAGGCGTTGTTCTTGCCCTCTTCGAAGCCCATCTGGCGAATCGCCTCAAGGAAGGGCAGCGACTCGATGTCGCCCACCGTACCGCCGACCTCGACGATGGCCACATCGGCCCCTTCGGCGCCGCGCTTGACGTAGTGTTTGATCTCGTCGGTGATGTGCGGGATGACCTGCACCGTCTTGCCGAGATACTCGCCACGCCGCTCCTTCTTGATCACCGACTCGTAGATCTGGCCGGTGGTGAAGTTGTTGCGCTTGCCCATCTTGGCGCTGGTGAAACGTTCGTAATGGCCCAGGTCAAGGTCGGTCTCGGCACCGTCTTCCGTCACGAACACTTCGCCGTGCTGGAAGGGCGACATCGTGCCGGGGTCGACGTTGATGTAGGGATCGAGCTTGAGGTGGGTAACCGTGATGCCGCGGGACTCAAGAATGGCGCCGAGCGACGCGGCGGCGATGCCTTTGCCCAGACTGGACACGACACCACCCGTAACAAAGACATATTTAGTCATGGCGACTGCAGTAACGGGAAAGGCGAATCATAGCAAAACCGGCGTCAAAAACCCCGGCTGCGAATCTCCGGCCAGGCTTTGTTGAGGTAATACGCCATCGACCAGACGGTCAGGAGCGCTGCCAGCCAGATCAGCCACTCGCCCATGACGGCGATCGGCAAGCCAAACAAGGGATCGTGGTAAAGCAACAATGGAATGGCGATCATCTGCGCTGTCGTCTTGAGCTTGCCGACAAAAGAAACCGCCACGCTGCGGGCCGCACCGATCTTGGCCATCCATTCGCGCAGGGCCGAAATGGCGATCTCGCGGCCGACAATGATGAAGGCGACGATGGCATTGGTCCGGTCCAGTTGCACCAACATCACCAGTGCGGCCGCCACCATCAGCTTGTCCGCCACCGGATCGAGAAATTCTCCAAAAGCTGATGTCTGGCCCAATTTCCGGGCCAACCAGCCGTCAAACCAGTCGGTGACAGCTGCAACGACAAAAGCTATCGTCGCAATCTGGTTCTGCTCATGCACCGGCAAGGGCAGGTAATAGACACCGACCACCAGCGGAATCAGCACGATACGCGCCCAGGTCAACAGATTGGGGATATTCAGCGGCATCAGTGCAACTGTCTGTAAATATCTTCGGCCAGCTTGCGGCTGATGCCGGGAACGCGACACAAATCTTCGACGGTGGCCGCTTTCACCCCATCCAATCCGCCGAACTGCGCCAGCAGATTGCGGCGCCGCGTCGGCCCGATACCGACCACATCCTCCAGCGCCGAACGTCCGCGCAGCTTGGCACGCCGCGCCCGATGACCGACGATGGCGAAGCGATGCGCTTCGTCGCGAATCTCCTGAATCAGGTGGAAGCCGGCGTTGTCCATGGCCAATTCTAGCGGCTTGGCCCGGCCGTGGACGAAAAGCGTTTCCAGTCCGGGTTTGCGCGCATCCCCCTTGGCCACGCCGATGCTCGCCAAATTGCTCAAGCCCAACTCGGCGAACACCTCGCGCGCCACCCCATGCTGCCCCTTGCCGCCATCGATCAGCACCAGATCAGGGGCTGCCGCGCATTCTGCCGTGCTGCCAGCGCCGACTTTTTCATAGCGCCGCGTCAGCGCCTGACGCATCGCCGCGTAATCGTCGCCGGGCGTAATGCCCTCGATGTTGAAGCGCCGGTAATCGCTCTTCTTCATCGCCCCATCGACACAAACCACGCACGAAGCGACCGTACCTTCGCCCATCGTGTGGCTGATGTCGAAGCATTCGATGCGGCGCGGCAACTCTGGCAAATCGAGCGCTGCACGCAAGGCTTCCAGCCGGCCGCTGGCACGCGTGCGGTTTTGTCGCCTCGCCGTCAGCGCCAGCCGGGCATTATTCAGCGCCATGTCCACCCAGGCACGCTCCATTTCGTTTCGCGCTGCGCTGCCGGGTAGGCTTTCCGGGAGATCGTCCAGCGGCCAGGGATCAAGAATCAAACGCGGGGGCGCATCCTGCTCGACGTAATGCTGCTCAAGAAAAGCCGCCAACCCCTCCTCCGGGCTCGCTTCAAGTTCAGATTGCGGAAAATGGGCGCGATCACCCAGATGCAGCCCGCCGCGCACCATCGCCAAATTGACGCACAGCTCGCCGCGCTCCACGACCGCGACGACAATATCGACATCCGCATCCTTGGTCGAACTCACATACTGCCGATGCAAAACCGCCTGCAAGGCCTTGATCTGATCACGCAAGGCGGCCGCCTGCTCGAAGCGCAGTGCGGCCGATTCCGCCTCCATTTGCTGCGTCAGCTTTTCGATCACCTCGCCATGCTTGCCCTTGAGGAACAACTCAGCCAGCCGCACGTCTGCCGCATATGCGCCTGCCGACACCAACCCGACACAGGGCGCCTTGCAGCGCTGAATCTGGTACAGCATGCAGGGGCGTAAACGGTGCGCAAAGACGGCCTCCTCGCAGGTACGCAGCAGGAAGGTTTTCTGGATCAGATGGATGCCCTCTTTCACCGCCAGCCCGCTCGGGAACGGCCCGAAGTAGCGCGACTTCTTTTCGAAGGCGCCGCGATGAAAGAACAGCCGAGGAAATGCGCCACTCGACAGCGCGATATAGGCGTAGGACTTGTCGTCGCGGAAGAGGATGTTGTACTTCGGCTTGAGCTTCTTGATGAGGGTATTTTCGAGGATCAACGCCTCGGCCTCGGAACGCGTCGCTGTCGTCTCCATGCCCGCCACTTGCTGGAGCATCAGCGCGATGCGCGAGCTGTGGCCGGACTTGTTGAAGTAGCTAGAAACCCGCTTCTTGAGATTCTTAGCCTTGCCGACATACAGCACCCCGCCGTCGGCGGCCAGCATGCGATAGACGCCCGGCGCCTCGGTAAGCGAGGCGAGGAAGGATTTGCTGTCGAAGCTCGGTTCGTTCATCGCAAAAGTCAGCGTGACCGAAGGAAATCCCTTTTGCGGGACTGGCGGGACGGCGCGCTGTCAGGCCCCATCAGGTCAGTTGCACAATCTGGTTGAGCACGCCACACACCTCGGCGAAGCGCGCAGCGTCGAGCTGCTTCAGCGGGTGCGGTGCCGCATCGCGTATGCGCCAATCGAAAGATTTCGGCTGGTGGCAAAGCACGTAACTGGTCTTGCCGGTCTTCGCCCCACCGGCCCGTCCTGCGACCACGGCGAAGGGATTGTCCGCGTTGTAGGCGGCGGTGGTCATCGGCAGCCCGATCACCAGCGAAGTGCGCTCGTTGAAATTGCGCGGCGACAGCACCAGGAAGGGATGCCGGTCGCGCATCTCGCGGCCGGCCTGCGGATTGCAGTCGATCCAGATGATGTCCCGCCGTTCCGGCGCCCAGCCTTTCCCGGCACGCGCCGCTACCACCGCTCGGCTCCGACGGCAGGCGCCGCCATCGCCTCGCCACCGTGGCGGTCGGGATCAAAGCGGGCCAGCCGCTGTTCGAGCGTCGCGGGCGCGTCGGTCAGCGGTGTAATCACCACCCGCCCCTCCAGAACCTCAACCCGCACGCGCTGATCGGCATGCAAATGCGCCGCCCGCGCCACCGCCGCCGGCAACCGTACGCCCAAGTTGTTGCCCCAATGCTTGATATCCAGAACCGCCTCGGCCATGATCGCACCTATTGTTTATACAATGTATAAACAATACCGGAGAGAGCAAGCAATGTCAATCGCGCCGTCAAAGGTCATGGATAATGGCCGTCGTCCCAGCGCCGACACTTTGAAATCGTGGTCTCCCCTCCATGTTCCTGCGACATCTTCTGCACCGTCATCGACAACCTCGGTGATGCTGGCGTCTGCTGGCGGCTGGCGCGGCAGTTGGCGGTTGAGCATGGCTGGCGCGTGCGGCTGCTCATCGACGATCCCACGCCCATCGCCCTGCTTGCCCCCGGCCAGCACACGGTGGAAGTACGTCAATGGGAAGGCGACTTCGAGGCAGTCGAGCCGGTCGATGTGGTGATTGAGGCCTTCGCCTGCAACCCGCCGCCGGCCTACATCCGGTCGATGCTCGTTCGGGAAAAAGCGCCGGTCTGGCTCAATCTCGACTATCTGTCGGCCGAAGATTGGGTGACGAGTTGTCACGGTCTGCCTTCGCCGCAGGTCGACATGGAGAAGCATTTCTTTTTCCCCGGCTTTGTTGCCGGCACCGGCGGGCTGCTGCGTGAAAAGGATTATGCCGTCCCGCCAGCACCGACTTTTGGTGAGAACCTCGAAATCTCCCTGTTCTGCTACGACAACCCGCAACTGCCCGCACTGCTCGAAGCCTGGCGCGATGGCGAGCGGCCCATCGTCTGCCATGTCTGCGACGGCCTGCCGCGTCGGCAGGTGGAGGCTTGGCTTGGCGTATCCCTGCCGGCCATGACAACAACTGCGCGCGGCCATCTGCGCCTGGAGGCGCTGCCCTTTCTGCCGCAGACGGAATACGACGCGCTGCTTGCGCGCTGCCACCTGAATTTCGTGCGCGGCGAGGATTCTTTCGTGCGTGCGCAATGGGCTGAGCGGCCCTTCGTCTGGCAAATCTATCCGCAGGCGGACGATGCGCACTTCGCCAAACTCGACGCCTTCCTGAGCGTTTACACGAACGAACCGGCAGCGCGGCGCTTCTTCCAAGCCTGGAATGGCGATAGCGCCCTCGACTGGCCCGCTTTCGCCGCTACCCTGCCGGCACTCACCGCTCATGCACCGGAATGGGCCGCCAAAATTCAGGCACACGGCGATCTTGCTGGAAATCTGGTCAAGTTTTGTGTGGCGCGGCTATAATTCGCCGCTTTTATTTTACAGATCAGGCATTTCCCATGAAAACCGCTCAAGAACTCCGCTCCGGCAATGTCATCATGATCGACGGCGCCCCGCTCGTCGTCACCAAGAACGAATACAACAAGTCCGGCCGCAACTCGGCCGTCGTCAAGTTCAAGTTCAAGAACCTGCTGACCGGTGCCCCGTCCGAAGCCATCTACAAGGCCGACGACAAGTTCGAGCAGGTCATCCCCGAGCGCAAGGAATGTACCTATTCCTACTTCGCCGATCCGATGTACGTCTTCATGGACGAGGAGTACCACCAGTACGAAGTTGAGGCCGAGAACATGGAAGACGCCATTCCCTACATCGAGGATGGCATGCAGGTGGAAGTGGTGTTCTACGAAGGCAAGGCCATCTCGGTCGAAATGCCCAACAGCGTCGTACGCGAAGTCGAATACACCGAGCCGGCCATCAAGGGTGACACGTCGGGCAAAGTGCTCAAGCCCGCCAAGATCAAGCCGAGCGGCTTGGAAGTCATGGTGCCGATCTTCGTGGCGACCGGCGACAAGATTGAAATCGATACCCGCACCGGCGAATATAAGAGCCGCGTCAAGTAAGACAAGCGCACCACCGAAAAAGGACAGCCGAAGCTGTCCTTTTTTATTTCTCGGCCGTCATCTCGATCACCCACTGGGTGACCTTGCCCGTGGCATGCGCACACTGTTTGCCACGCGCTTCATCAAAGGCTTTGTATTCCTCGGCATTCCACATGTCGTAGGTCTTGCCGGTGAACTGCTGCTGCAACTCGCTACAGGTCACACCGCCAAATTCCTCACGAAAGCGTTCGACGAGCGTCTTGCACTTCTTGAAGTTATTGATGTAGCGGCCCTTGTCGAGTTTGTCGCGGTCACGGCCATATTTTGCGGATATGGCCACCAGCCCACCGGTCAGTGCGCCGCAAGTGCCCTCGGACATCAGCGCGCCGCCCCCAGAAAGACCGTGCACCGCCTTGATCGTGGCGTCATCGATACCGCCTACCGTTTCCTGGATAGTCGCCAGCACGCACTGCGGACAGCAGCCGTAGTCCAGTTCGTACTGTGCCGCTTTTTCGTAAACTTGTTCAGCCAGTTGCTGCTTCTCTTCCGGGGTCATGTGCCGCTCCACACGTTATCACTAGGCCAGGGCCCGACAGGCTTCACGCCCGGCAAGGCACATCGGCATGGTATCGATGCCCTCCAGCGGGCTTGCCGGCACTAGGCGTGCAATCCGCGCACTGCGAATTGGGTCGAGGGTAGGTGTCCATTGCGCCAGCAGTTCAATCACCGTTTCCGGCTTGTTGCATACCGGCATCATGTCGCAGCCTGCCTGCCAGGCTGCCTCGGCACGCCCAACGATACCGCCGGCCACGCTCGCCCCTTCCATGGACAGGTCGTCGCTGAAGATGGCGCCCTCATGCCCGAACTCCTGGCGCAGACGGCTGATCCAGACAGGCGAGAATCCAGCCGGCCGGGCATCAATCTGCGGATAGATCACATGGGCCGGCATCACGGCGTCGAGCTTCAAACGACGGTAGGGTAACTGATCATCGCCCATGTCGGCATCAACCCGCTCATCGACAGGGATTGCCAAGTGCGAATCGGCCTTGATGAAACCATGCCCGGGGAAATGTTTGCCACAGCACGCCATGCCGGCCTGATGCAGGCCGTCGATCAGCGCACCGGCGAGGGCGATGACGGCCTGAGGATCACGATGGAAGGCGCGATCGCCAATCACGCCGCTGGCGCCGTAATCGAGATCCAGCACGGGAGTGAAGGAAAGATCCACCCCGCAGGCGCGCAGCTCCGCCGCGAGGGCGAAACCAATCGCTTGCGCGCCAGCCAGCGCCGCCGTGGCATCGCGATCCCACCAGTCGCCCAGCTTGCGCATGGGCGGGATATGGGTAAAGCTCGTGCGACAACGCTGCACCCTCCCGCCCTCATGATCGATAGCGATCAACAAGGGCGGAGAACGCAAGGCATGAATCTCGGTACACAAGGCCTTCAACTGGACCGGATCGGCATAGTTGCGGCTGAACAGGATGACGCCGCCCACCAGCGGGTGACGCAGCCGTTCGCGCTCATCTTCGGTCATCGCAGTACCTGCGATATCGATCATCAAGGGGCCGTTCATATTTCCTCCACCACGACAAATGCCTGCGCGTAATCCGCCTCGTCACTCACCGACAGATGGCAGACCAGTTTTCGCGCAGTAATCCAATCAGAAAGCGCATCGGTAAAACGGAAGCCTGGCTTGCCCAGTTCGTCATGCACGATGGCGATCGCGGGCAACAGGACCGGGGCACGAATGCCCGTTCCAAGCGCCTTTCCCAGCGCTTCCTTGGCAGCAAAACGCTTGGCCAGGAAGCGGCCGGGATCGGTACTGGCGCGGCAATCGGCACGCTCATCGGGCGCCAGCAATTTCCCTAGCGCCCGCTCACCATGGCGCTGCCACATTTCCGTGAGCCGACTGATGGCCACCAGATCGGTGCCGACACCATAAATCATCCTGCAGCAATCTCGCGAATCAAACGCTTCATCTCACGCACCGCCTGCTCAAGTCCAACAAACACCGCGCGGCTGACAATCGCATGACCGATATGCAACTCACGCACACCAGGCAAGGCGGCAATCGGCTGGACATTGAAGTAGTTGAGGGCATGGCCGGCATTGAAACGCATGCCGAGGCCGACAATCGCCGTCCCGGCAGCGCCGACTTTTCGCAGCTCCGCCTGCGCCGCCGGCATTTCGATATCGCGCCCGCCTTCATAAAAAGCATGGGCATACGGGCCGGTATGAATTTCACAGGCCTTGGCGCCGACCTGCGCGGATGCTTCGACCTGCTTCTGATCTGCGTCAATAAAGAGGCTGACGTAAATGCCTGCCGCCTGCAGTTGCGCGACGACGTCCTGCATGCGCGGACGCTGCCCGGCCACATCCAGGCCGCCTTCGGTCGTCACCTCATGGCGTCCTTCGGGTACCAGCGTGACCATTTCCGGCTTGAGCCGGCAGGCGATGCCGACCATCTCGTCGGTAGCCGCCATTTCGAGATTGAGCTTGGCCTGCACACTCTGCCGCAGCAGTTCGACATCGCGATCCACGATGTGGCGACGGTCCTCGCGCAAATGCACTGTGATGCAGTCTGCGCCGCCCAGATGGGCCGCTGCAGCCGCCCAGACAGGGTCTGGCTCATAGGTACGGCGCGCCTGCCGCAAGGTCGCCACGTGGTCGATATTGACACCGAGATCGATCATTTCATTCCCTCACACATCCTGTAATTCCAAGAACACCCGACGCGTCTGCAAAGGCTGGCCGGAAAGATAATGGGACAGCAGATGCCGCATCAACTGTTTGCTTTCGGCCAAACTGCGCGCATCGCTGTAATCGTCGGCCGCCAGATCCAGCAAGGTTTTGCCTGTCACCAACACACCGCTTTCGGCCAGCGCTTCCGGCATCGCCCCCCGCTCCACCAGATAGCGATAACGGCCGGCGACATCAATCTCATTGCCAGCCCCATCATGGTCGAGCAGCAAGCCATAACCCAACTCGCGCAGCATGGCCTTCTCGAAGCGCCGCAGTTCGGCGGTCTCGGTCGCTCCGCGCGACAGGGCCGCCAGGGCCGCCGCATAGGCGTCAAACAGGTTGGCATGGGCATCCTCACGCGGCAGCAACTTCAGCAGCAACTCGTTCAGATAATACCCGAGCAGCAGGCCCTCCCGGGCCAGCAGCGGCATGCCCCCCAGCCATTCGGCCTTGGCCAGCGTCTTGACCTCACCGCCACCAAACCAGCCAAGTTCAAGGGGCTGGAAGGACACCAACACCGCACGCAATGCGGAACGCGGCCGCCGGGCACCACGGGCAAGAATCGCGAGACGACCATGGTCCCGTGCAAATACTTCAAGAATCAGGCTGGTTTCGCTATACGGATACGCATGCAGCAGAAACGCGGCTGCGCCGTCGACACGCTGACGCTGCTGCGTCACCCGCGAATGCGGAGGCGTCATTCGTAGCCCAGGCTGCGCAGGGCACGTTCGTCATCGGCCCAGCCACTCTTGACCTTCACCCAGGTCTCCAGCCAGACCTTGCCACCGAACAAAGCTTCCATGTCCTTGCGGGCATCGCTGACAATGCGTTTCAGGCGACTGCCGCCTTTGCCGATGACCATTGCTTTGTGCGCTTCACGATCCACAATGATCGCGGCATGGATACGACGAACGCCATCCACTTCCTCGAATTTCTCGATCTCGACGGCAATGCCGTAGGGCAATTCCTCGCCAAGGTTGCGAAACAGCTTCTCGCGCAACAGTTCCGCCGCCAGAAAACGCTCGGAGCGATCGGTTAGGGTTTCCGGCTCGAAAATGAACTCGGACTGGGGTAGATAGCATGCAATGACCTTCAGGAGCGTATCGATGTTCTCGCCCCGCTCGGCACTCACCGGGACGATCTCGGCAAAGCGCGGCTCGGCCGACAGCTTTTCCATGAACGGCAACAGCCGACTCCGGTCGGCCAGGCGATCGGACTTATTGACCACCAGGATAACGGAAGCCTCTTCTGGCAACTTCGCCAGCACCGCCTGATCGGCCTCGCGCCAGCGTTCCGCCTCAATGACGAGCAAAATCACATTGACATCACCCAGTGCGCCAACCACCGAGCGGTTCATCGCCCGATTCAGCGCATTGCGATGCTCGGTCTGGAATCCGGGGGTATCGACGAATACATACTGGCAATCATCTACGGTCAGGATGCCGTGAATACGATGACGTGTCGTCTGGGCTTTTTTCGAGGTAATGCTGAGCTTCGCCCCGATCAGTCGATTCATCAGCGTCGACTTGCCGACATTGGGAATGCCCACAATGGCGATGTAGCCCGCACGCGTGATCAAGGGATCAGTCATGCCTGCCCCAATCCATCAAGCACGGCTTGTGCGGCTTGCTGTTCGGCAGCACGGCGACTGGGGCCATTGCCCTGGGTTTCGATCTGCAAGGTGGGGATGGTGCAACTGACAGAAAACTGCTGAGCATGGGCATCCCCGTGGGTAGCTTTGAGTGTGTAGGTAGGCACTGGCAGATGGCGTGCCTGCAGGTATTCCTGCAAACTGGTCTTGGCATCCTTGCCAGCCTTGCGTGGATCAATTTCTTCAAGGCGCGAACGGTACAGATCACCGATCACGCGCTGGGCCGCATCAAAATCCGCATCCAGATAAATCGCCCCAAACAGGGCTTCCAGCGCATCCGCGATGATGGAGGGACGGCGAAAACCACCGCTTTTCAGCTCCCCCTCGCCCAGGTGCAGGACATCGCCCAAGGCTAGCTTCTCGCCAATTTCCGCCAGGGTTTCCTGGCGCACAAGGCTGGCGCGCAAGCGGGATAAATCGCCTTCATTGACATTCGGAAAACGCTGGTAAAGCAATGTTGCCACCGTGCAGTTCAGCACGCTGTCGCCAAGAAACTCCAGACGTTCATTGTGGGGAGATGAGTGGCTGCGATGCGTCAGTGCCTGACGCAGCAGTTCTGGCTGATTAAACTGATATCCGAGCGCCAGCGCTAATCGCCCCAACTGTCCCGATCGCCCCAACTGTCCCGACAACCACTAGCCTCCGGAGGATCCTTGGAACTCGAGCAACAGGCTCACATTACCAAACAGATGGACACGACTTTCGTAGGCAAAGGAGACATCAAGCGTCCCGCTATCCTTGCTGATCTCAAGATCCTGCGCAGTAATGGCTTTGATGTTGTCAATAGTGGCCTGGTTATCAAAGGCCTTGCGGACATCAGCGACAGTCTCAGCACCGCCGCCGGCGATCTTTTTTACCGTCTTGACAATCTGGTAATACTCCGCGACCTCGGGGCCAACCTTCATACCCAAGAGCGCCACAACGGCCAGAATCGCTGCCGATACCAACAAACCCGAAAGGCTCACACCCCACTGTTTGCTTTTCATCATTCCCCTTGTCCGAAGCGCCAGTCGATCAACGGAATCCGCCAATTCGCTTCAAGTCACTAAAGTTGAACCAGACAAAAAATGCCTTGCCCACCAGATTCTCTTCGGGCACGAAACCCCACACCCGACTGTCTTGCGAGTTATCCCGATTATCGCCCATCACAAAATAATGGCCGTCAGGTACTTCGCAAATGACACCTTCGTTATTGTAGAGGCATTTATCCCGATACGGGAATTGCATTGCGTGCGGGACAAAACCGGGCACATCCTCCTCAACCAGCGCCTGATGGTCGACATTGCCGATCTTCTCGATAAATCGCGGCGTATAGAACAGTCGCTCTGCATCGAAGTAATCACCATCGCGTTCCATCGAGACCGCCTGCCCATTAATGCTGAGACGCTTGTTCTGGTAGGCCACCCTATCGCCGGGCACGCCTACGACACGCTTGATGTAATCAAGCGAAGGGTCGGGGGGGTAGCGAAAAACCGCCACGTCGCCACGCTGTGGCAGATTCAGGTCGATCACCTTCTTATTGATCACGGGCAAGCGAATGCCATAGGTGAATTTATTGACAGCAATGAAGTCGCCAACCAGCAGCGTCGGGATCATTGAGCCGGAGGGAATCTTGAAGGGCTCGACGATGAATGAGCGCAACACGAAGACGATCAGGATCACCGGGAAGAAACTGGCGCCATACTCGACCCACCAAGGCTCTTTGGCATTCGGCCCGCGCTTTTTGCGAAAGACAAAGTGATCGGCAACCCAAAGCGCGGCACTCACCACCAGCAGGATGAACAGGATCAGGGCGAAGTTCATCTACTTGCCCCCAACCCGCAGTACCGCCAAAAAGGCCTCCTGTGGAATCTCGACGCTGCCCACCTGTTTCATGCGCTTCTTGCCGGCCTTCTGCTTTTCCAGCAGCTTCTTCTTGCGCGAAATGTCACCGCCGTAGCACTTGGCCAGTACATCCTTGCGCATCGCCTTGACATTCTCGCGCGCGACGATGGTTGAGCCAATCGCGGCCTGAATCGCCACATCGTACATCTGGCGCGGAATCAGTTCGCGCATCTTGGAAGCCAATTCTCGACCACGATAAGGGGCATTGGCACGATGGACAATCAGCGAGAGGGCATCGACTTTCTCAGTGTTGATCAGCACATCCAGCTTGACCACATCGGCTGCACGATATTCCTTGAACTCATAATCCAGCGAGGCATAACCGCGCGACACGGATTTGAGCTTGTCGAAGAAATCCATCACCACTTCGGCCATGGGCATATCGTAGGTCAGTTGCACCTGACGACCGTGATAGGCCATATTGACTTGTGAACCGCGCTTGCTTTCGCACAACATGATCACCGCACCCAGATAATCCTGCGGCACGAAGATCTTGGTCGTAATGATCGGCTCGCGGATTTCCTCGGCCTTCTGACTGTCCGGCAGCTTGGCGGGGTTCTCGACTTGCACCACGCTGCCGTCGCGCATCAAAACTTCATACACCACGGTCGGGGCCGTCGTAATCAGATCTTGGTCAAATTCACGTTCCAGACGCTCCTGCACGATTTCCATGTGCAACAGGCCAAGGAAGCCACAGCGAAAACCAAAACCCAGCGCCTGTGAAACTTCGGGCTCGTAATGCAAGGAGGCATCGTTGAGTTGCAACTTCTCTAGAGCATCGCGCAGGCTGTCATATTGATTCGACTCGACCGGATAAAGGCCGGCAAACACCTGTGACTTGATTTCCTTGAACCCGGGCAACGCCTCCGTCGCGGGACGATCCACCAGCGTGACCGTATCACCGACCTTGGCCGCCTGCAGTTCCTTGATGCCGGAGATGATGAATCCCACCTCGCCGGCACGTAGTTCTGGCCGGGGCAGCGATTTCGGGGTAAACACGCCGACCTGTTCGCACAGATGCACCGTGCCGGTCGACATCAGCTTGATCTTATCCTTGGCCTTGAGCGAGCCGTCGACAACCCGCACCAGCATCACCACCCCGACGTAGTTATCGAACCAGGAGTCGATGATCAAGGCCTTGAGCGGCGCATCCAGTTTTCCTCTGGGTGCGGGAATGCGCGCGATCACGGCTTCAAGAATGTCTTCGACGCCCATGCCGGTCTTGGCCGAACAGGGAATCGCATCGGTGGCATCAATGCCAATCACTTCCTCGACTTCCTGACGGGCACCATCGGGATCGGCCTGCGGCAGATCCATCTTGTTGAGTACCGGCACCACCTCGACACCAAGTTCAATAGCGGTATAGCAATTGGCCACCGTTTGGGCCTCAACACCTTGCGAGGCATCGACCACCAACAACGCACCTTCACAAGCCGAGAGGCTGCGCGAGACTTCGTAGGAAAAGTCGACGTGCCCCGGGGTATCGATCAGATTCAGGTTGTAGATCTTGCCGTCACGCGCCTTGTATTGCAACGCCGCCGTCTGGGCCTTGATGGTAATGCCTCGCTCGCGCTCGATATCCATCGAATCGAGCACCTGCGCCTCCATCTCGCGGTCTGAGAGACCGCCGCAACGCTGAATGATGCGATCAGCCAGCGTCGACTTGCCGTGATCGATATGCGCAATGATGGAAAAATTTCTGATGTGCTGCACGGAAAGGTACCAAAACAAAGACAAAGGCGCCAGGATCGGCGCCTTCAATCAATCGGGAGACGGATTTTAGCGAAAGCGGCTTAAAACCTCACGCACTTTCACCTCGTCGAGAAAATGATGGCAAATTTCTCCATCATCCAAGGTCAAAACGGGCACAAGCCGATCATATGACTCGCGTTTATCAGGGCAGGCATCGATATCCTGCACGGACACCTCGAAATCATGCTCGCTGCGCAAGCGCTTGAGCGCAACGAGCATGTCATCACACAAATGGCAGTGCGACCGGCCATGGAGAATGAAGTGTGGCTTATTTATCTTGAGCGCCCCGAATCGTCACGAAGGTCTGACTGTCGCCGCGGCGCACCAGCAGGGTGATCGATGCCCCTTTCCCTTGCTTGGCCAGCAGATCGTTGAACTGATCAGCGGAACGCACCTCGGTCTGAACGCCGCGCTGGATCAGTGCCAGGATCACATCGCCCTGGCGCAACTCACCACGACCGCCGTCGCGCACCTCCTGAATGATCAGGCCATGATGAATGCCCATCTGATGCTTTTGTTCAGCACTGGGTTCGGATAAGACCAGCCCAAGTTTGTTGGCCGGCGCCGGATCGGCAGGTTTGCCGCGCCGTGATGCCTTGCCATTGAGCGGCTCATCCGGCATCTCGCCCACCGTCATGCTCAGCGCTTTCGACGCACCCCCGCGCCAGATTTCCAGCTTGGCCTTACTACCCGGCTTGGTGTTGCCCACCATGCGCGGCAGGTCGCTTGACTGAACGACGGGCCTGCCATTGAACTCAAGAATCACGTCACCGGCTTCGAGTCCAGCCTTGTCGGCCGGACCACCCTTCTCGATCGACGCAATCAAGGCACCCTGCGCTTTGGACAGGCCGAAGGAATCTGCCAGTTCCTTACTCACCTCCTGAATCACCACCCCGATGCGACCGCGACTGACCTTGCCACCACTACGCAACTGGGTCTGGATTTCCATCGCCACATCAATCGGAATGGAGAAGGCAATTCCCTGATAACCGCCGGAACGGCTGTATATCTGGGAGTTGATGCCAACCACTTCCCCCCTCATGTTGAATAAGGGACCGCCCGAGTTGCCCGGATTGATGGCTACATCGGTCTGAATGAAAGGCACAAAGTTTTCCTGCGGCAGAGAGCGTCCCTTGGCACTGACGATGCCTGCTGTCACCGTATTCTCGAAGCCAAAGGGCGATCCAATCGCCACTACCCACTCACCGACTCTCAGCTTGGTGGTGTCACCCAGTTTGACGGAAGGAAAACCGTTGCCATCAATTTTGATCAACGCCACATCCGTACGCTTGTCGGCACCGATCACCTTGGCCTTCAGCTCACGCTTGTCGGCCAGTTTAACGACCACCTCATCCGCCCCATCGATCACATGCGCGTTGGTCAGGATGTAGCCATCGGCGCTGATGATGAAACCTGAGCCCAGCGACTTGTTCTCAAACTCACGCGGCGCATTGGGAACATTTGGCGCATTGGGGCCAGGAAACTGACGCGGCGCAAAACGCTTGAAAAATTCGAAGGCCGGATCATCCTCATCAAAGGGGAATCCCTGTCCAAAACGGTGCCCACGCACAACTTGTGTGGTGCTGATATTCACCACCGCAGCCCCCTGCTTCTCGGCCAGATCGACAAAGTCGGGAAGCTGTGACTGGGCGAGCAACAGACTGGGGAACAACGCCAAACCAATCGTCAATAACCAATTCCTGATCATCGGATACCCCCTAATTCAAACCTTGAAAGCAATAGATAAGATTGGCTGTCGCGAATTGCAACTGGGTTTCTGCCGTCGCAAGCCAAGAAATCCGGCAGCCAGCCCGACCAGCAATCCCAACAGGGCGACCATTTCGTTGCCGGTCATGGCAAGCAGCCCCGCAGCACCAACGACCGCGAGCAACAAGGGCAACAAATAGACCCACCAAACGGCACGCAGTACGGCCCCTTGCGCAGCCTGAATCACCACCTGATCCCCCGCTCGCGCATGAATCAGATTGGGCAAGCGCAATACATGCGCCTTCTTTTGCGCACCCAGCTCGACATCCGCACTGCCGCAACCGCCTCGACTCGAACACGAACCACAGGCACTGGCCACACCCGCCGTGCTGACATAGGCAAAATCATCTTCCACGCGCACGACGACCCCATCAATCTCATTCATTTGCTACGCGTTCCAATGCCAGAGGCAAAGTGCCGGATCGCAGTCGGGGGGGCATCGCCCATCACCACTACCTTGTGGCCATCAATCACGCGTTTGATCACGCTGATGGCCCCCATTGTTTCCATCTCGCCGTCTGTAACCTCCCCCCCCCCTGTCAGCGGAGAAATAAATACCGATACTGCGGCCAGTCCATCGGAAAAAACCCAATGCTTTACATCGCGTACATCGCCATCACTCAGGCGACCTGAACTGCGCAACATCGCCGACTGACGACGGAAGCCCGGCAGTTCCGAACGAAACTGCCAGCGAAATTCGTCACGCAACTCCTGCACGCGGGGCTTGCGAATCGTCCAGTCACGCACACGCTCACTATTGGCGGTGCTCAGCTTCGCCGCATCGGCTCCAGCCGGTACGCCGATATTTAGCTCGGTAAAGGAAAGCGACTCCAAAGACTCACCTTGCGCACTCAAAACTTCTGCTTTGAGTAGCAAGCCATTTTCTTGGTCAATCCAGAATTGCCGTCCGAAACGCCAGCCATCGCGCGGTTCCAGCCTGATTAGCTGGCTTTCGCGACCGGCCACCCGAACATTTGCGCCTTTGCGAATCTGATAGTGCTCCCCTAAACCAGCCAGACTTGCAGGCAGCAAGGCGGGAAAACTGTTGCGTGGGCTACGCTGTTCGATAACCACCAGACGCTTTTCGGGGAGATAGCACGTCACCTCGTCGTTATGGCGAATCACCTCGCGCGGGCTACCATCCAGCACCTCCAGCCTTTCGAACTGGTTGCCTCCCGCCGCCACATGCACGATGCGCGAGGTTTCGCTGCGTGTACCGTTCTGGAACACAAAAGTACCGCTATAGCTCAACTGACGCGCGGCAGTAGAGACCTTTTGCAACCAAGACAAAGCTTCGCCCTGCCCCGGCGCTATCTGTGCCTGCACGCTGGCAGACAGACTGCCCGCCACCAACAAGAGGATTGTTCGCGTGAAAAACCTCATGGGCGTCCCGCATCCCCTGTCATGGAGACAGAGCGGACATGCTGAACCCCCTCACCCAAATGAAACGCTGAAGCATGGGCATGATGCGCCACCAGATACTCCCCCATCTCGGCATGATCGGCCTGAACCTGCTGTACCTCGGATGTTGTCGGCCTCTTCGGTTCGGCCTTGGCAAAAGTCGGCGCTAGCGGGACGGCAACATAGGCAATCTGCGGCCCTTGAACTTGTGGCGAGCCTATCAGGGCCAACCACCCCACCACAGCCACACCGGCGACAGAAGCGGCCAGGGCCAGCAGCGGGTGATGAGACGGTCGTTGCACCAGATTACGCGGGGCAAGCACCTGGGGCTCCTCGCGCACACGAACCATGACATTCTCGACAAAGTCGGGCGCACAATTTTTCTCGCCACGCAACTGATCGCCGATCAGGGCATAAGCCTGCCAGTCAGCCAACCGTTTCTCGTCCGCCAGTACAGCCCGCACGATGGTCGCCACCTCGTGATCTTCCAGTTCGCCATCGAACAGTGCCGAAAGTTCAGAATCTTTTCTCATGCCATCACCTCACTCACCAGCGTCGATCCGGGGCCGTATCCAGCAACGGGCGTAATTTTTCAGCGATGGTGTCCCGTGCGCGAAAAATGCGCGAGCGCACCGTCCCAATTGGACAATCCATTACCTGGGCAATCTCTTCATAGGTCAGTCCTTCGATTTCACGCAAGGAAATGGCCGTACGCATATCCTCGGGCAAGGCATCCATCGCCGCGTTCACCGTTGTTCCAATCTGCTTCGACAACAAAATCTGCTCCGGCGTTTCATCGTCACGCAACAAACCGCCGCCTTCAATGCTTTCACCATCCTCATCCGTGACATCCGTCACGGTCGGCATACGCCGCCCATTGGCAACCAGCCAGTTCTTGGCAGTGTTCACGCCAATCCGATAGAGCCAGGTGTAGAAGGCACTCTCGCCACGGAAGTTCGGTAAGGCGCGATACGCTTTGATGAACGCCTCCTGCGTTACATCCTCTGCCTCGGCCGCATCGCGCACGAAGCGCATGACCAGTCGCAGCAATTTGCGCTGGTATTTGACCACCAGCAGGCTGAACGCCTCCCGGTCGCCGGCCTGGACCCGTTCGACCAGTTGCAGATCGGCTTCGCGCTCTCCCATGGATGGATAGTTTTCTTATCTGAATACGTTGGGTCATCAGTATAGCCGCCTTCTATTTTGTGCCATTTGTTCCTGTATTTACTCCGCTCAACACATGCGCAACTGACTGGAAATGCCTGAATAAGTTCCATATCCGGCGTGATATAGTCGAAACAGACATGGTTAAAAAACAACCCAAAACGGATTATCTGCGTCGCTTCGACGCCATCGTCATCGGCAGTGGCCTGGCAGGACAATCTCTCGCCCTACGCCTGGCCGAGACGCATCGAGTGGCGCTGGTCACCAAGCGCCTGATCGACGACTCGGCCACCAACTGGGCGCAAGGCGGCATTGCTGCCGTACTCGACGACACCGACTCGATCGAATCCCACATTCAGGACACCTTCACGGCTGGCGCCGGACTCTGCGACCCCGTCGCCACGCGCTTCGTTGTCGAACATGGCCGTGAAGCCATCGACTGGCTGATCGAGCAGGGCGTGCCCTTTACCCGTGACACTGACAATAGCGGCGGCGGCTACCACCTGACCCGCGAAGGCGGCCACAGCGCCCGCCGCGTCATCCATGTCGACGATGCTACCGGCGCCTCGGTGCAGCAAACCCTGACCCGAAACGTGCGTCAGCATCCCAATATCGAGGTACTCGAACGCCATATCGTCGTCGACCTGATCACGGGTGCAAAACTCGGCCTCAAGACCCAGCGTTGCTGGGGTGCCTATGTGCTGGACATCGACAGTGATCAGGTGCTGACCCTCAGTGCCCCCAACACCATCATCGCCAGCGGCGGTGCCGGCAAGTCCTACCTCTACACCACCAACCCGGACACCGCCACCGGCGACGGGATTGCCATGGCCTGGCGTGCCGGCTGTCGCGTCGCCAACCTCGAATTCATCCAGTTCCATCCGACCTGCCTTTATCACCCGCAGGCAAAGTCGTTTCTGATCACCGAAGCCATGCGCGGCGAAGGCGGCCTGCTACGCCTCCCTGCGGAAATGGGCGGGATGCGCTTCATGCCCGCCCACGATGAGCGTGCCGAACTGGCGCCGCGCGACATTGTCGCCCGCGCCATCGACTACGAGATGAAGAAGCACGGCCTCGACTGTGTGTACCTCGATGTCACGCACAAGGGAGATGGCTTCCTGCGCACGCACTTCCCGAACATATTTGCACGCTGCCGTGAGCTCGGCATCGACATCGCCAAGCAACCGATCCCGGTCGTTCCTGCCGCCCACTACACCTGTGGTGGCATCGTCGTTGATCTGGCGGCACGGACGGATGTCCCCGGCCTGTATGCCCTTGGTGAAGCCGCCAATACCGGCCTGCATGGCGCTAACCGCCTCGCCAGCAATTCGCTGCTTGAATGCGTCGTCTTCAGTAATGCAGCGGCTGCCGACATCCGCGCACAAAAAACCGTCAAATCGCCGAAATTGCCCACTTGGGATGACAGCCGTGTCACCGATGCCGACGAAGAAATCGTCATTTCCCACAACTGGGATGAACTGCGTCGCTTCATGTGGGACTATGTCGGCATCGTACGGACCAGCAAGCGCCTGGAGCGTGCCCATCACCGCATCCGTCTGCTGGAGCAGGAAATCGAGGAGTTCTATGCCAACTTCCGGGTCAGCAATGACCTGATCGAGTTGCGCAACCTCGTGCTGACCGCCCACCTGATTGTCGAATGCGCCATGAAACGCAAGGAAAGCCGCGGACTGCATTTCAGCCGCGACTATCCCGACATGCTGCCGACGGCACGGGACACCGTACTCAAACCAAGGCGTTAAATTCAGATCGTTTGGCGCGCCAGTTCAGCCAGACCCGCAAGCGACGGTAATCCTCAGGATCGAGCGCATCCGCCATCAGCACCAGCGGCGTGCGTTTTCCTTCGAAGCGCAGCACCAGCACAACCATGCCGGGCAGCACAGCCGTCTCAGGCAGAATCAGTGCCGTCCCGCCAGCGCCGACTTTTGTCGCAAGCGTTAATTCACCCTTGGCACCCAAGCTCAGTTGGGTGATTTCCTGAGGACGAGTCAAGCTCCTGTAGAGAGAAAAGCCGATCAGCACCACCAGGCAGAGCCGCACTGCCCAAGCCAGATCAAGCGGGAGAACCGACGTGATCGCCACCGCATGCGCGCCCCACAACAGGGCACGCCAGCGGCGCGATGATCTGACGGGAATGACAACGGGCAGCTGCACTGCCCACTCGCTTAAACGCGCCGGAAGGCGAGTGTGCCGTTAGTGCCGCCGAAACCGAAGTTATTCTTGACGGCGATATCGATCGTCATATCCCGCGCCGCGTTGGCACAGTAGTCGAGATCGCACTCCGGGTCCTGCGAGAAGATGTTGATGGTCGGCGGCGACACTTGGTGATGCACGGCCAAGGCGGTCAACACCGACTCCAGACCGCCTGCGCCACCCAGAAGGTGACCGGTCATCGACTTGGTGGAATTCACCACCAGTTTCTTTGCCGCATCACCAAAGGCCAGCTTGATGGCCTCGGTTTCATTCTTATCACCCAGCGGCGTCGACGTGCCATGCGCATTGACGTACTGCACCTGATCGGCGTTGATGCCGGCGTCCTTGAGCGCATTGACCATGCTGCGACGCGGACCATCGGTATCCGGCGCGGTCATGTGATAGGCATCGCCGCTCATGCCGAAGCCGGCCAGCTCGCAGTAGATGTGCGCACCACGTGCCTTAGCGTGCTCGTACTCTTCCAGCACCATCACACCGGCACCTTCGCCGAGGACAAAACCATCACGATCCTTGTCCCACGGACGACTCGCTGTCGCAGGGTCGTCGTTGCGCGTCGACAAGGCTTGCGCGGAGGCAAAACCGCCAATCGCCAACGGCGTGACGGTCGATTCAGCACCACCACAGACCATCGCATCGGCATCGCCATACTGAATCATGCGGAAGCTCGTACCGATGGCGTGCAAACCTGTCGTGCAGGCGGTCACCACGGCCAGATTGGGACCCTTGGCTCCGATCATGATCGACAGATTGCCGGAGATCATGTTAATAATCGTGCCGGGAATGAAGAAGGGGGAAATCTTGCGCGGACCGCCGGCGAGGTAATCGTCATGCGTTCCCTCGATCAGTTGCAAACCGCCAATGCCGGAGCCGATATTCACGCCAATACGGTCTGCATTTTCCGGCGTAATCACCAGCCCCGATTCGCGGAAAGCCTGCAAGCCAGCCGCCATGCCGTAATGGATGAAGGTATCCATACGGCGGGCTTCCTTGGCCGACAGGTATTCGGCAATGTCGAAACCCTTGACCTCACCCGCAATATTCACCTTGTGAGCGGATGCGTCATAGCGCGTGATAGGGCCGATGCCGCTCTTGCCGGCAAGGATGGCATTCCAGGTATCGGCAACGTTATTTCCGACCGGCGAGACGAGTCCCAAACCGGTCACGACGACTCTGCGACGTGACAAGGCAGTCTCCTAGACTAGAGGCGGGCTAAGGAAAAAAGAGAGGGGCCCGATAAATCGGGCCCGGGGAGATTACTTTTTCAGGTTGTTATTGACGTAGTCAATCGCCTGCTTGACGGTGGTGATCTTCTCGGCTTCTTCGTCCGGAATCTCGCACTCGAACTCTTCTTCGAGCGCCATCACGAGCTCAACCGTGTCGAGCGAATCGGCGCCCAAGTCATCGACGAATGAGGAATCAATCTTGATGTCCGCTTCGTTAACGCCGAGTTGTTCGGCAACGATTTTCTTGACGCGCTGTTCGATGTTATCCATTGTGGTTGCTCCTTCCCTGTGAAGGCGGGTGTTATGAACCCGCGTAGTTTAGCAAAAAGGTATTGATTTCCCGTTACAACTCAAACCATGTACATACCGCCATTGACATGGAGTGTTACACCAGTGATGAATCCCGCACTGGGACAGGCCAGAAAGCCCACGGCATGGGCGATGTCAGCGGGTTGCCCCAATCGTGCCACCGGGATCGACTTGAGCATTACCGCCTTCTGTTCTTCGGGCAGGCCCTTGGTCATATCGGTATCGATCAGGCCGGGGGCGATGCAGTTGACCGTGATATTGCGACTGCCCAACTCCTGCGCCAAGGCCCGCGTCATGCCCGCCACACCCGCCTTGGCGGCACAATAATTGGCCTGCCCCGGGTTGCCGGCACTACCGACCACCGAGGTAATATTGATGATGCGACCAAAGCGGGCCTTCATCATCGCCCGCATTACCATGCGGGACAGACGGAATACCGACTTCAGGTTGGTGTCGATGACGGCATCCCACTCCTCGTCCTTCATGCGCATCGACAGGTTGTCCTTCGTGATGCCGGCGTTATTCACCAGCACCGAAACGGCACCAAATTTCTTTTCAATATCCCCCAACAGCGTCTCACAGGCGGCTGCATCAGTCACATTCAGTACGGCCCCCATGCCGGCAATGCCAGCCGCTTCGAGCGCTTGTTGAATATCAGCGGCGCCGTTTTCCGACGTGGCCGTGCCGATCACCGTCGCGCCCTGCGCGCCGAGTTCCATGGCAATGGCCCGCCCGATGCCGCGCGAGGCACCGGTCACCAGTGCAATCTGTCCTTTCAACATACTCATCCTTTCACCGCTGCCAGCGTGGCATCCACGCCGGCCAGATCGTTCATGGCACCACCGGCCAAGCCATCGGCACAGCGCTTGGTCAGGCCCGCCAACACCTTGCCGGGACCACACTCGAAGACGTGCGTGATACCTGCTGCCTGCATGGCGCGCATGATCTCGACCCAGCGCACGGGAGCCGCCGCCTGGCGCACCAGTGCCGCCTTGATGGCAGCCGGATCACTAATCACGGCGACATCGACGTTGTTGATCACCGGAATCGCCGGTGCCTTGAGTTCGATCGCCGCCAAAGCTGCCTGCAGGCGCTCGGCCGCTGGTTGCATCAACGAGGAATGGAATGGCGCCGATACCGGTAGCATCACCGCCCGCTTCGCCCCGGCCGCCTTGCAAGCCTCTGCAGCGCGTTCGACCGCCGCCTTCTGGCCGGCAATCACGGTCTGTTCGGGTGAATTGAAATTCACCGCCTGAACGGCTTGTCCCTGAGCCTGTTCTACACAAATCGCCTTGATCTTGTCGGCATCCAAATTGAGGATAGCCGCCATGGCGCCCTCGCCCGCAGGTACGGCCTCCTGCATTACCTTGGCGCGCAGTTCGACCAGCGGTACGGCGACTTTCAAATCGATCACACCGGCTGCCACCAACGCCGAATACTCGCCCAGACTGTGACCTGCGACCATTGCGGGAGCCCCCCCCCCCTTCTCCTGCCACAAACGCCACGCGGCAATGCCGGCGGTGAGCATCAGCGGTTGCGTGTTAACAGTTTGCGACAGCGCCTCGGCCGGGCCTTCGGCAACCAGTTGCCACAGATCGCGACCCAGCGATGCGGAGGCTTCGTCAAAGGTAGCGCGAATCACTGGGCTGTCCCCATAAGCGGCCATCATGCCCATCGATTGCGATCCCTGTCCGGGAAATACGAATGCAAATTTCATCATTGCCTCACAAAGTAATAATGGCAGCGCCCCAGGTGAAACCACCACCGACGCCTTCCAGCAACGCCGTATCGCCAGCGCCGACTTTTCCGGAACGCACAGCCTCATCCAGCGCCAGCGGAATCGAGGCCGCCGAGGTATTGCCGTGGTGATCCACCGTGACGATACACTTCTCAACCGGCAGTCGCAGCTTCTTGGCAGTCGCATGCATGATGCGGATATTGGCCTGATGCGGCACCAGGCAGGTCACCTGCTCCGCTGTCATGCCCGCCGCAGCCATCACTTCTTCAGCCACCTCGGCCAGTACCTTGACCGCGAACTTGAATACGGCCTGACCATCCATGCGCAGGAAAGGATCGCCGGTTGGCTGCCCGCCGTGCAGATGCCCGGGTACGGCCAAAATATTGCGGTAACGACCATCGGCATGCAGAGCGGTGGCATGCACGCCTGGCTTGTCGCTGGCTTCCAGCACGACGGCGCCGGCACCATCGCCAAACAACACGCAGGTACCCCGATCACTCCAGTCGAGAATGCGCGAGAAGGTTTCGGCACCGACAACCAGGGCACGGCGATGCGACCCTGAGCGAATGAACTTGTCAGCCACCGACAAGGCGTAGATGAAGCCGCCGCAGACGGCCTGCAGGTCGAAGGCCGCAGCGCCATTGCTCATGCCGAGCTTATCCTGCAGGATGGTGGCCGTACTCGGAAAAATGTAATCAGGGGTCGATGTCGCCAAAACGATCAAGTCGATATCGTTCGGTTCTTTCCCCGCTGCGGCAAGTGCGTTACGGCTAGCCTCCAGTGCCAGATCACTGGCTGCGACACCCGCCGGCGCAAGATGTCGCGAGTGGATGCCGGTACGCTCAACGATCCATTCAGGCGTCGAATCCAGGCCATGCCGCGCGATCAGATCAGCATTGCTGCATGGCGTACCGGGGAGATAGCTGCCAGTGCCGGTAATTCTGGAATAGATCATGTTGATTGCATCCCTCAGTCGCAGAGCGTCGGCACGGGTTCCATTTTTTCGAGCGCCACCGCCACGCTTGCGGCGATCTTCTCCGGCAGGCGTTCGCGAGCCGCTTCGGCTGCACGGGTGAGGGCATGTCGAAACGCAAAGCTATCGGCCGAACCGTGACTCTTGACCACCACGCCCTTCAAGCCCAACAAACTGGCCCCGTTGTAGCGTCGATGATCGACACGGGCACGGAAGGCATTGAGGACGGGCATGGCGATCAGACCGGCGATGCGCGTAAAGATGTTCCGCGAAAATTCCTGGCGCAGGAAAACACGGATCATCTGGGCGAGGCCTTCCGAGGTCTTCAAGGCCACGTTGCCGACAAAGCCATCACAGACGACCACATCCGCCGTGCCTTTGTAGATATCGTCGCCCTCAACGTTGCCGATGAAGTTCAGGCCGCTCACGCGCAGCAACTCGCTGGCGCGCTTGACCACTTCGTTGCCCTTGATTTCTTCCTCGCCAATATTTAGCAGCCCGACACGCGGGCGCTCGTCGTGCTCCAGCGCCGCCACCAGCATGGCGCCCATGATGCCGAACTGCTGCAGGTGTTCGGCGGTGCAATCGACGTTCGCTCCCAGGTCCAGGACATAGGTATGCCCCTTCATCGTCGGCAGGATCGAGGCAATCGCCGGCCGGTCAATGCCTGGCAGGGTTTTCAGTACGAAGCGCGAAATCGCCATCAGGGCGCCGGTATTGCCGGCGGACACGGCTGCGTCGGCCTTACCCTCCTTCACTAAATTTGCCATGACGCGCATCGACGAATCTTTCTTGTTGCGCAAGGCACTCGACACCGACTCATCCATGCCGACCACCTCGGCCGCATGGTGGATCGACCAGCGCTCGGCCAGACCGCTTCCCGCATTGGCAAGATGCGGTCGCAAATCGTCTTCGCGACCAACGCAAATGACGTGGCAATCGGCATCGCGCTGCAGAAAGTCAATCACCGCAGGCACGATCACGGCGGGACCATGATCGCCACCCATGCAATCGACGGCAAGCGTAATCGTCATCGAGGAAGGAATTTGGCCGAAACTAAAACGGCCGGACGCAATAACGTCCGGCCGCAGATCCGGGAAGGGAGATTATTCGCCCTTGGTCTTCAGAATCTTCTTGCCGCGGTACACACCCGACGGCGAGATGTGGTGGCGCAGATGCACTTCACCCGTGGTGGCTTCGACAGCAATCGGAGGCGCATTCAGAAAATCATGCGAGCGATGCATGCCACGCTTGGACGGGGACTTCTTGTTCTGTTGTACAGCCATGATGACTCCTTATTTCAATGTTTCTTCAATCCAGCCAAGGCCGCGAACGGCGATCGGCTCTCATTTCCCACACCACTGTCGGCATCGACCGGCAGTTGGCAATCCGCATGACGTGGCACAATCGGCAACGCCAGTAAAACTTCTTCTTCGACCAGAGCAAGTACCGACAACTCACGATCAGCCGGCAAGGCGTCATAGTCGTCGGCCTCAACCTCCTCCTCCGGCCACTCCTCACCCGGTGGAATCAGCAACAAGTGGCTATCCACCGCACACTCATGTACCACCTCCGCCAGACAGCGCTGACAATGCAAGGTCAAACGCCCTGAAATCCGCAGATGCAAACCCTGCTTGATCGTCCCGAACCTGCGCTCCTCAAAACCCGACAACGCGCAATTCAGGCTACCTGCATGATTCGACAGTACATCGGCCAGCCGCGGCATTTTGGACAGCGCAATGCAGCCCGTCACACTTTGCCCTTCAGCCGCGAACTTGAGACTATCGATCACCAAACTCGCCAAGTTCAAAGCTTCCAAGGTTTCCCCGGCACGACATAAACCGTAGATGTTATCATGCCCGCCCTTTGCCGGTCAAAGATAAAACCAAGAAAAACCTGTCAAATCATTCGACAAACACCCCGTAACACTCCATGACACCGCTTGTTCTAGCCTCCACATCCCCTTACCGGCATGAGCTACTCAGCCGATTACAACTGCCATTCGATGTCTGCGCCCCGGATACCGATGAATCGCCCCTGCCGCAGGAAACGCCGATTGCCACTGCTGAACGCCTGGCAGCGGCCAAGGCAACTGCCGTTGCGTCCCGCTTCCCCGATGCCCTGATCATTGGTTCCGATCAGGTGGCTTACTGTGGCGACCAGCGCTTCAGCAAACCTGGCACACGTGCCAATGCCCGCCTGCAACTGGGGCAACTCTCTGGCCAGGAAGTTATTTTTCATACCGGCCTGTGTCTGCTGAACAGCCGTAGCGGTCGCAGTCACCTGCGCGGTGTCGCCACCCGGGTACGCTTTCGCGAGCTTTCCGATACTGAAATCGAACGCTACTTGGACAAGGAAGACGCGCTCAACTGCGCCGGCAGCGCCCGTTCGGAAGCCTTGGGGATCAGCTTGCTCGAATGGATGCGCAGCGACGACCCCACCGCTCTGGTCGGTCTACCGCTGATTGCACTGGCCGACATGCTGCGTGCCGAGGGCATCTCATTGCCCTGACATCCTCCTGATCGCAGTGCCGGGAACCCTCTACCTTCTGCCAACCCAACTCGGCCCGACCGACTGGGTCAGCGTCCTGCCCGCCGGCACCCAGCAAGTCGCCTGCGGACTGCACTACTTCATCGTTGAAAACGCCAAAACCGCCCGCGCCTCACTCAAGTGGCTGTCGCACCCCGAGCCGCTACGCGAAATCTCGATTGAAGACCTGCCGGAAAAGGCCACAGCAGACGAGATTGAGCATTTGCTGGCGCCACTATTGGCGGGACAAGATGCCGGCTTGATGTCCGAAGCCGGCTGCCCGGGCGTGGCCGACCCGGGAGCAACCGTCGTCCGACGCGCCCATGCCTTGGGCATTCCGGTACGACCGCTGGTCGGTCCTTCATCGCTCCTGCTTGCCCTCATGGCCTCCGGCCTGGATGGCCAGCGTTTCGCATTCCATGGTTATCTGCCGCAACGCGATCCCGAGCGCAGCACACGCATCGGCGAACTCGAAAAAGAATCGCGCCACAAACGGCAAACCCAACTCTTCATCGAAACACCCTACCGTAACGAAGCGCTTTTTGATGCCTTGTTGAGCCAGTGTCAGCCGCCGACCTTGCTGTGCATCGCCAAAAACCTGACGAATGCGGACGAATGGGTTCAGACACAGACAATCGCAGTCTGGCGCAAAATGCCCAAGCCACCTCTGGAGCGCCAGCCGACCGTCTTTCTGCTCCTTAGCGGATACTGAACTTCGCCAGGGCATTCCCCAAACCGCCCGCGACCTCGGAGCCAAAGCGTCGGGCAAACTTTTCAGCAAAATTGGGTTTGATCGTGTAATCGCGAATGCCCTCGGCCTTGATGACATCGCGTGCCACGCTATCGACCGTGCCGAGGCTATCCGCCAGCCCCAACTCGACACTCTTGGTCCCTGTCCACATCAGGCCAGTGAACATGTCGGGCGTTTCCTTGAGTCGTGTACCACGGCCCTGGCGGACCACGTCGATGAACTGCTGATGAATGTCGTTCAGCATGCCCTGCGCATGTTCCTTATGCCGCCCATTTTGGGGCGAAAAGGGATCTAGGAAGCCCTTGTTCTCACCGGCCGTCAGCAGACGACGCTCAATGCCCAGCTTATCCATGCTGCCGGTAAAACCAAAGCCATCCATCAGGACGCCAATCGAACCGAGAATGCTGGCCTTGTCGACATAAATCTTGTCAGCCGCCGACGCGACGTAATAGCCACCGGAAGCGCAGATATCTTCGACCACCACATACAATGGCTTATCCGGATGCTTGCCGCGCAGGCGACGCATCTCATCGGTAATGATGCCGGCCTGAACCGGACTGCCACCTGGGCTATTGATGCGCAGAATCACGCCCGCTGCCTGTTTGTCGTCGAAAGCGGACTGCAGAGCGCTGACGATATCGTCGGCATTGACATCCCCCTTGGCCTGGATCACGCCTTGCATCTCAACCAATGCCGTATGCCGCTTCCCCTCGCCATCCCCGGAAAAATTATCCCAATCCACCAACGTCGCGAGCAGAACCGTGACATAGGCAAAGCCCAGCAACTTGAAAAAGATGCCCCAGCGCCGCGACCGCCGCTGTTCATTGACCGCTTCCAGGGCGATCTTTTCCAGAATCTTGCGCTCCCAACCCACCCCGCCACCTTCATCCGCCACTTTAGTCACCTTCCTGTTCAATCAAGCATTTTTCGCCAGCCATGCCGCCAAATCCCCCATGGACTCGGCACAGTATAACGGGGCAGCCGCTAACAGCGTATCGCGCGGATGCGCCCCATAACTCACCCCGACAGCACCGACCCCCGCATTCTTCGCCATCAGCAGATCATGCGTGGTATCGCCGATCATCAACGTCTGCGCTGGCGAGACGGCAAGTTCGGCCATCAACTCCTCAAGCATCTGTGGATGCGGCTTGGAATGGCACTCATCGGCACAGCGCGTGCCATGGAAAAACGCGCCCAGCCCACTGTGATCGAGTGCGCGGTCAAGCCCGCGCCGTGACTTTCCGGTCGCCACGGCCAGCCAGCACCCTTGTGCGGCCAGCGTTTCAATCAGGGCTGTCGCGCCCGCAAAAAGCACCAACTCGTGATCACGCGACAAATAGTGATGACGATAACGCTCAACCAGCTCCTCATAACGCGCTCCGGGCAAGTCCGGCATGGCGTAGCGCAGCGCCTCCTCCAAACCCAGTCCAATGATGTGGCGCGCCCGTTCGTCACTGGGCGGCTCAAGGCCAAGGTCGCGCGCAGCGGCCTGGACGCTATCGACGATCATCGCCGCCGAATCCATCAGCGTACCGTCCCAGTCAAATACGATCAGTTCATAGCGCTTCATCAGTCTGTCCCATCCACCGGTCCAAGCAATTCAAGATAACGTTTCAGATCATCTGACAACTCGGCCACCAGTTCGAGCCGTTCACCCGTCAGCGGATGCGCGAAGCGCATCGACTGCGCATGTAGGAACATGCGTTTCAGCCCCGTTTTTTGCAAGTCGCGATTCAGGGTGAAGTCACCATATTTTTCATCGCCAAGAATAGGGAATCCCAAATGGGCCAGATGGACACGAATCTGGTGTGTCCTGCCGGTACGCAACTCCACTTCCAGCAGGCTGAAAGCTCCGTGCGCAGACGTCCAGCGCCCTTTCAAGCGCATGATCGAATGCGCCTCCTTGCCCTCATCCGACACCCGCACCCGCCGCTCCCCCTCCGGCGTCAGGTACTTGAGAAGTGGCAACTTGACGTTGCGCAGCTTGTCACGCCAATGCCCCTTCACCAGCGCCAGATAGCGTTTGTCGATGCCCCCGTTACGAAACAGGTCATGCAAACGGGTCAGGGCCGAGCGCTTCTTGCCGATCAATAGCAAACCCGACGTTTCGCGGTCGAGCCGATGGGCTAGCTCCAAAAAACGGGCCTCCGGGCGCGCCCGCCGGATTTGTTCGATCACGCCAAAGTCAACGCCACTGCCACCGTGGACCGCCACGCCCGCTGGCTTATCGATGGCAATCAGGCCATCATCCTCGTAGACTAGGGAAAATTCACGGGGCGGAACAGGCACTTCTGACGATTTTTCGGCAATCCTGACGGGCGGCACCCGCACCCGATCCCCCAACTCCAGGCGACGGTCTGCCGCTGCCCGCCCCTTATTCACCCGCACTTCGCCACTGCGGAGAATGCGATAGACGTGACTCTTCGGTACGCCTTTGAGGCGTTTCAGCAAAAAGTTGTCAATACGCTGGCCGGCGCCGTCTTCCCCAACTTCAAGGAATGTGACGGATTCTTTACTTAACTCATTCATTCGCAATATAATGGACCGGCTTTGCCATCTTCGGATGACGTGCCCGGCGACACGAAGTGGTTCCGGGGCGACGGACGAAGATGTAATTGGCGCCCATGATTCATAGTCCCTGATTTCTTGAATGTGCAATTTGATAATTCGGGATCGGGCAGTATAGGCGCCGAGATGGGGCTGGCGCGTTCCCGCTGATCGAGATTTTTGATCCCCGGCATCCGCCAGCCTTGCAGGGCCCAGGTCACGTCGCTCACCGCAAGCAGCGATACGTACTACATTTTATTCGCGCAACAGACACAGGCTTTGATAAGCGTTGCCCGCAAATTTGGCGGCGCCATCCGACAAACCATCAACCCATTTGCCAAAACCACACCCCACTTCATGGTGTCGATCCTGCAAATCCGTTAGCCCGCCGCTTTTACTAGTGGCGTGATTTGTCGTGCCTGCCTGCCTGCGCGTAGGAGCACACATGAAACGCATGCTGTTCAATGCGACGCAAGCCGAGGAACTCCGCGTCGCGATCGTCGATGGTCAGAAACTCATTGATCTCGATATCGAATCGGCCAACAAGGAGCAACGCAAGAGCAACATCTACAAGGCGGTCATCACCCGCATCGAGCCCAGTCTCGAAGCCGCCTTCGTCGATTATGGCGCAGAGCGCCATGGCTTTCTGCCATTCAAGGAAGTCTCGCGCAGCTTCTTCCAACCCGGCATCGAAGCCGGTCGCGCCCGCATTCAGGACGCGCTGAAAGTCGGCCAGGAACTCATCGTCCAGGTTGAAAAGGACGAACGCGGCAACAAGGGCGCAGCCCTCACCACCTACATTTCGCTGGCCGGCCGCTATCTGGTGCTGATGCCCAACAACCCGCGCGGTGGTGGCGTCTCGCGCCGCATTGAGGGCGAGGACCGCCAGGAACTGCGTGAAGTCATGGACCAGCTCGACGTGCCGGGTGGCATGAGCTTGATCGCGCGCACCGCCGGCATCGGCCGCAGTGCCGAGGAATTGCAGTGGGACTTGAACTACCTGCTGCAACTATGGACGGCCATCGACGGCGCGGCCAAGTCGCAGTCGGGCGCATTCCTGATCTATCAGGAATCCAGCCTCGTCATCCGCGCCATCCGCGATTACTTCCATCCCGAAATTGGCGAGATCCTCATCGATACCGATGACATCTTCGAGCAGGCGCAGCAGTTCATGGCCCACGTGATGCCCGCCACCGTCTCGCGCGTCAAGCGCTACCGCGATGACGTACCGCTGTTCTCGCGCTTCCAGATCGAGCACCAGATCGAGTCTGCCTACTCGCGCCAGGTCAATCTGCCCTCCGGCGGCGCCGTGGTCATCGACCATACCGAAGCGCTGGTGGCAGTAGACGTCAACTCCGGCCGCGCCACCAAAGGTTCGGACATTGAAGAAACCGCCTTGCGCACCAACTGCGAAGCGGCTGATGAAATTGCCCGCCAGCTGCGCCTGCGCGACCTCGGCGGCCTGATCGTCATCGACTTCATCGACATGGAGTCGACCAAGAACCAGCGCGAAGTCGAGAACCGCCTGCGTGATGCATTGCACTTCGACCGTGCGCGCGTCCAGACCGGCAAGATCTCGCGCTTCGGCCTGCTAGAACTGTCGCGTCAACGCCTGCGTCCGGCCTTGGCCGAAACCAGCTATATCACCTGCCCACGCTGTACCGGCACCGGCCATATCCGCTCGACGGAATCCGCAGCCTTGCACATCCTGCGCATCCTCGAAGAGGAGGCAATGAAGGAAAACACCGGCGCCCTGCATGTCCAGGTGCCCGTCGATGTCGGCACCTTCCTGCTCAACGAAAAACGCGTGGATATCGCCCGCATCGAGATGCGTCACCGCGTCAACCTGCTGATCATCCCGAATCGCCATCTCGAAACGCCGCAGCACGAAATCATCCGCCTGCGGCACGACCAGCTAAACCTGGAAGGCATCGTTCTCGCCAGTTACGAAATGGCCGTGAAACCCACGGAAGAGGAAAACAGTACTGCCGACGCCCAGGCCGAAGGCAAGGCACCGCGTGCCGAAGCCGCCGTCAAGGGCATTACCCCGGACCAACCGGCGCCCCTCGCCAAACCGGCCCCCGTTGCAGCCCCAGCAGCCAAACCCGGTCTCTTCGCCAGAATCATTTCCTGGTTCTCGGGTAGCGATGCTGCTGAGGTCGCCACTCCCGAGCCGACCAAGCGCCCGGAAAAGTCCGGCCGGGGTGATCGCAACCGCAATGAGCGTGGCGAGCGCAACCGCAATGATCGGGGTGATCGTAACCGCAAGGATGGTCGCGACAATCGAGGTGATCGCGGCGACCGCAATGAACGTAGCGGTAGCGAAACCACGGACAAACCAGAGAAAAAGGACCGCAACCCGCCGCGTGATCGCGAACGCCAGCCGCAACAACGCAAGGAGCGTGGCGAGCGCAACAACGAAGGTCGCCGCGACAACCGTGGCAACAACGGCAGCAACAATGAGGAAGCGCAAACGGCAGCAACCGCCGCCGTTGCCGAAACCGCTTTGGCCAACGCGCAACCCGCTTCCACCGACGCCAATGCCGAAGGTGGTGCCGATGGCGCGCGCCGTCGCGGTCGTCGCGGAGGCCGCGGACGTGGCAATCGCAACGAGGAAACTGCCAACACGACCGACGCAGTCACCACCAATGTGATCGAAGCCGTCGCCAATGAGACAACACCCGCATCAGTTGCCGTCTCGCCAGCGCCGACACTTACCTCACCGGTCGCAGAAACCGAGGTCAGCAAGCCCATGCCTTGGCCAACACCGGCACCGATCGTTGCAGAGACAGCACTGGTGGTTGTGGCAGAAACAAAGCCCGCTCCTGTTATCGAGGTGCCCGTAGCTGCACCGGTCGAAACCGTCACTGCGCCGACAGTAGCTCCATTGGCTGCGGTGGCCCCGCCGCCGGCCGAGCCAGTTGACCTCTCATCCGAGCTTCAAAAGGCCGGCTTGCAGTTGGTCGAAACCAGCGGCAGCACCGCCCCGGTTATGGTCGTTGCCCCTGCCCCAACGCTGGGTCGCAAACCCAAGGCGGCCGTCGTCATTCCTGACGAACCGCTGCAACTGGTGGAAACACAACGCAAGGACTAATCCCTGCGACACACCAAGGGCGCCCCCTGTGTGAAGGGGGGCGCCCTTTTTATTTGGCCAACTGCTTGAGTAGCCCCTCAGCCGCTGCCTCGACCAGATCGAGTACATGCTCGAAACCCTCCGGGCCACCGTAGTAGGGATCCGGCACCTCATCCTCAACACCGCCAGCGAACTCCAGAAACAAACGCAACTTGCCGCGATGCGCCTCGGGACAAGCCTGTTGTAACAGACGCAAGTTCTCGCGATCCATCGCCAGCACATGATCAAAACGCACAAAGTCAAATTCGTTCACCTGCCTTGCACGCAAGCTCGACAAGTCAAATCCGCGCTGCTTCGCCGCCTTACGCGTACGCTCATCCGGTGGATTACCAATGTGGTAGCCATGCGTACCGGCCGAGTCAAACTCGAAAGACTCAAGCAACCCCTGTCGCTCGGCTAGCGTACGCGTTATCCCCTCCGCTGTGGGCGATCGGCAAATATTGCCCATGCACACGAATAATATTTTCGTCACGCTTTTCATCATTTTCTATTGCTCGGAAGTTGGCATCTTGAGCTTCGCTTTCAGGTCGGCGAAGGGATTGTGTGTCGCCACACTGCCTTGCGGCGTGGGCATGGATCGGCCGCTCGATGCCTCAATCTGTTTCTGGTGCTCGTTATCATGACAGTAAAGACACAATAGCTCCCAATTACTGCCGTTTGACGGATTGTTGTCGTGGTTGTGGTCACGATGGTGCACCGTCAGTTCGCGCAGGTTGGCCTGTGTGAATTCGCGCGCACAACGGCCACAAACCCACGGATAAATCTTCAGGGCCTGCTCGCGATAATCCTTGTCGCGTTTCTCCGCACTGCGACGGGCCTCGGCGACAATGCGATCAAGCTTGTTCGTATCCGGCGTCCGGATGGTCGGCATGGCAATCCCTCCTTCCGTGGTTATTCTGTAGCGACCGGGATCAATGATACCCTCGCAGGCATCCTCATTCCCGGACACACTCAACCCGATGAAGGCTTTCTTGCGACGCCTCTTTGGCCGCTCTGCCCCATGCCCCCACCCCGTTGCCGAGGTCGAACGCGCCCGGCAGTTGATCGCCGCGATTGATGCCGGTGGTGTACCGCTCGATCCGCGGCGCATCACGCGCATTGCCGAATCATTAGGGCTGGAAGTATCGCGCAAGGCGCGCATGGAAGACACCATCGAGCGCATTCGCGCCGCCTTGCAGCGGTGCGATTAGGGCAGGTCAGCGCTGAATCGGCGCGTCCTGCTCGGGCGGGCGCTCAGTGAGTAGTTCGCCCTCGACGACCCGCGCCTCGCCGTCGATGATGACCTGCCCCTCATCGAATACGGCAGCGGGTGGACGCTCGCGCATGGCCTTGCGCAAGGCACGCGTTGTCCACCAGAAATAGCCGAAACCGATGACGCCGAGGACGGCCACGATGGCCAGTACCACAACGGAGAACATGAAGCCGAGGATGAGCAAGGTCGCGCCAACAATCAGCGCGAGCAGCTTGTTCAGCAGACCGGGTTCGCTGCCTGTTTGAACCATGGTGTGAGAAGGCCGCTCAGAACGGCAGCTTCATGCCCGGCGGCAGCGGCAGGCCGGCGGTCAGCGCGCCCATGCGCTCCTGCGAGGTCGCCTCGGCACGCCGGTTGGCATCGTTGAGCGCCGCAGCGATCAGATCTTCGAGCATTTCCTTGTCGTCCATCACCGAGGGATCGATGGTCACGCGCTTCACATCATGCTTGCAGGTCATGACGATCTTGACGGCGCCCGCGCCCGACTGGCCTTCCACTTCGATATTGGCCAGTTCTTCCTGGGCCTTGGTCATGTTTTCCTGCATTTTCTGCGCCTGCTTCATCAGGTTGGCGATGCCGCCTTTGTTCAACATATCAGGATTCCTCAGAGGGGTTTGATGGTGGATTCATCGATGCTTGCGTCAAAGAGATCGCAGGCCTCGCGGACAAAAGGATCGCTTTCGATGGCCGCAATGGCGCGGTCCTGGCGCTCGCGTTTTTCGTTATCGGCCCGCGCCTTGGGGGTCTCGCCGGCAGGTACGTCCAGCTTGATGTCCAGCGTCAGCGCCCGGTCATAGTGCTTTGCCAGTTCGGCACGCAGCTTGTCCTGATGCACCTGCAGGTGTTTGTGGGCCGGCGCCATACGCAGCATGATGGCATAGTCAGTCTGGCTGACCAGTTCGCAATGCTGTGCCAACTGCCGCACCATGCCGGTCAATGGCAGTGTGGCCACCAGACCGTGCCAGTCATCGGGATCAATTGAAGCGGGGGGCGCAGCAGGGGCTGCCGAAAATGTCGGCGCTGGCGCGACGGCGGGTGCCGGCCGTGCAACCGGGGCAAGCGGCGTGACAGGGGCTGGCACAGCACGCACCGGCGCCGCCGCACCCGCAACAGGCTTCTCATTACCCCCGGGACGGAACGCATGCAGGCGCAGCAGCGTCATCGTAAAACCGGCCGCTTCATCAGGGGCCAGCGCCAGTTCATCACGGCCGTGGATGACGATCTGGTAACACAACTGCAAATACTCGGCGTCGAAACGCTCGGCATACGGTGCAAGACGCTCGCATTCGGTCTGATCGAGAATCGCCTGCGGTGCAAATTGCAGCAGCGCAATGCGATGAAACAAGGTCGCCAGTTCCTGCAGGGCGGAGTCAAAGCTGAGGCTACGCGCCTCCATGGTATTCGCCACCGCCAGCATGGCGTGAATATCACCCGCCGCCAAACCATCAAGGACGGCATACAGGTGATCATCGCCCACCGTGCCGAGCATGGTGCGCACGCCCTCATCTTCGATACGGCCGGCGCCATGCGCAATCGCCTGATCGAGCAGCGACAGCGCATCGCGCATCGATCCGGCGGCGGCCTTGGCCAGATGGCGCAGGGCGGCGGGTTCAAAGACCACGCCTTCAGCCTCCAGCACGCGCGACAGATGGTCGACGATATGGCCGGGCGGCATCTGCTTCAGATTGAACTGCAGGCAGCGCGACAGCACGGTAACCGGAATCTTTTGCGGATCGGTCGTGGCGAGGATGAACTTCACATGCTCGGGCGGCTCTTCGAGCGTCTTCAGCATCGCGTTGAAGGCGTGACCGGAGAGCTGATGCACTTCGTCGATCATGTACACCTTGTAGCGACCACTGTTCGGCGCATAGGCCGCTTTTTCGAGCAGCGACGCCATGTCGTCTACGCCTCGGTTCGAGGCCGCATCCATCTCGACATAGTCGATGAACCGGCCGGCATCGATTTCGAGGCAGGCGCTGCAGACACCGCATGGCGTCGGGGTAATCCCCTGTTCGCAGTTCAGGGCCTTGGCGAGGATGCGCGCGATGGTCGTCTTGCCCACACCGCGCGTCCCGGTGAACAAGTAGGCATGATGCAAACGCTGCTGTTCCAGCGCATGCGTCAGGGCGCGCACGACGTGCTCCTGGCCGACCAGCGTGTCGAACGACTTGGGGCGCCACTTGCGGGCCAGGACGAGATAAGACATGCGCCGATTCTAACAAAGCAAAACGGGCACCCTCACCACACGATGAGGATGCCCGTCATCACGGTGGTGAGGCTCCAATCAGTTTTGTGCCGGCGCCGAGCGGACCGAACCCGGGCCCGGACCGGGGCCACCGGTGCGACCGGGCTTGCCGCCCTTGCCCTGACGACCCATTTGCGCCGCATACTGATCGGCTACGGCCTTCTGCTCAGGTGTCAGCGCAGCGTAAAGACGGTTAAAGCTGTCATGCACGCCCTTCATCTTCGCCAGATGCTCTTCCATCAGGGTCTGCATCTTCGTCATGCGTTCGGGCGCCGTAAGTTTCGTATCGGCCATCTGCTCGCGCATCGCGTGCATGCCCTTGCCTGCATCGGCCTTCATCTTTTCCGCGTAAGCCTGCCACAGCGGTTCCTGCTCCGGGGTGATCTTGAGTTGGCCTTTCAGCATGGAAAGGTGACGTTCGGCACGCTGGGCCGGATCGAACTTCATGCCGGCCTGCTTGCCCGATTGTCCGGGTCCCATACCCATCGGGCCCATGCCGTCGCAGCCGCCCATATTGCGGCCTCCTTGAGCAAAAGCAACACCGCTCAAACCGGCGGCAAGAATCAGACTGGCGATGATAGTGTGATTGCGTTTCATGATGTTCTCCTTGTGAGTAATGGGTACGCAGGAGAGATTAGGCGCTGCGGATGTAAGCAGGCTATATCGGCTTTGTAACCGATTGTGAACGCGCAACAAGAAAAGGCTAGGTAAAACGGAGGGGAAGGGGTGGCGAGCCTGACCCCCGGCACTTGCGGAAAACGGCTGTGGCTGCTGCCTTCCGGCCCTGACCAGATTCACCACTCCACAATGCGGGGAGACCCGCCACGACGCATTCTAGTTCAAAAGTCGGCGCTGGCGGGACGGCACCTGAAGCTTTACGTTCGCGCGCGCAGCACTATCACCAGCTTTTCGGTTTCCTCGGCCAGGCCAAGATAGAGCTCGTCGAAGCGACTCAAATCGCCCACCTTGGCCAATGACTCCATCTCTGCTGCAAGCCGCTCAGCAGGCTGGGCGCCGAAGGCGGCCAGTGTGCCTTTCAGCCCATGGACGTGCCTCCGCGCCTCACCCACATTCCCGGCCGCGATAGCCAAGTGCAAAGCATCCAGTTCGCTACGGTAGTGGTCCAGAAATGCCTGCGTGATGATCTCGACAATCTCCGCATCCATACCCCTGAGCGCCGCCGCGTAATCGAAGGCCGGCAACGCTAGCGCTCGCATCTCGTCCTCGGCCCCGGACGTCCCGGCGTAGGGGCCGAGTTTCGCCGCAAGATCAGCCGCCTTGATCGGCTTGGCAAGGTAATCGTCCATACCAGCCGCCAGACAGGCTTCACGGTCGCCCTGCATGGCATTGGCCGTCATGGCGATGATCGGCAGACGGGGCAGTTGCCGCGCCGTCTCAAGCTGGCGGATGTGCTGCGTCGCTTCCAGACCACCCATCACCGGCATCTGCATATCCATCAGCACCACATCGATCGACTCGCCAGCCAATACCTTGTCGACCGCTTCCAGTCCATTCACCGCGAGGATGACACGATGCCCCCATTTCTCAAGCAGGCGAATCCCCAGTTGCTGGTTGACCGGATTGTCCTCGACCAGCAGCACCGTCAGCACCCGGGCATGCTCGCGCAACTGGTGTCGCGTCAGCAAGTCGGGCGATGCGCTGGCTACCCCTGCGCCGGTCCCCGCACCAGCCCCCAGTACATTGGCAATCGCCGCCTCCAATTCATCGTCGGCGATCGGCTTTGAAAAATAGGCACTCACGCCCAGCGTGCGACAACGCTCGGCATCCCCGCGCTGCGGCCCGGAGGACAGGATGATGACCGGCACGGCCTGCAATGTCGGCTGTGCCTTGATCCACGCCACCAGAGCATAGCCATCCATGCCCGGCATATGCACATCGAGCAGCATCACGTCCGGCGGCGCTTGCGTGCTCAGCATCTCCTGCGCCTGTTCACCCGAAACCGCTGTCGTTGCCGTCATGCCCCAGCGCGCCACCTGACGCACGAAGATTTCGCGGTTAACCGCGTTGTCATCCACCACCAGCACGTGGCGCCCGCTCAGTCTTGCCGGGGTGCGCACGAGCGGTTCACTGGCATCGATACCGAGGGCCAGCGTGAAATGGAAGGCGCTGCCAACCCCCACTTCGCTCTCGACCCACAAATGGCCACCCATCAATTCGACGAGCCGGTTGGAAATGGTCAACCCCAGTCCCGTGCCGCCATACTTGCGCGTCGTCGAGGTATCGACCTGCGAAAAAGCCTCGAACACATGATTGAGCTTCTCGGCAGCAATCCCGATGCCACTGTCCTGCACGGAAAACTGCACCGTCACACTCCGTTCTGTCTGCGCCTCAACCGTGGTCCGCACGACGATATCGCCCTGATCGGTGAACTTGATCGCATTGCCCACCAGGTTAAGCAGGATTTGCCGCAAGCGACCGGGATCGCCACGCACCTGAATCGGCACGGCCGGATCAATATCGCAGATGATCTCCAGCCCCTTCTGGTGGGCCCGCAGGGTCATGGTCTTGAGCGTCTCGGCGACTGAGCGGCGCAAATCAAAACCGATGCGCTCCACCTGCAACTTGCCGGCTTCGATCTTCGAAAAATCGAGGATGTCGTTAATCACCGTCAGCAACGACTCCGACGAGGACTTGACGATCTGCAAATACTCACGCTGCTCGTCATCCAGTGCCGTATCGAGCGTCAGATCGGTCATGCCAATGATGCCGTTCATCGGCGTACGAATCTCATGACTCATGTTGGCAAGGAAATCACTCTTGGCGCGATTGGCCGCCTCGGCGGCGTCACGCGCCTCGATCAGACTGGCCTCCCAGCGATATCGTTCGGTCAGGTCGGTAATCGCCCCGATCAGAGCCCAGACCGAGCCATCCGGACGCGTCAGACTGGCCTTGTGATAGACGTAGGAACGTTCCTCGTCACCGACGCGCATGGCCCGCACTTCGTAGGTCTGCGTCGCGCATTCCTCGCGAAACAGTTCCAGATCCTTCTCGTGCTGGAACTGGGCCATGTCGGGTAACAGCAGATCGAATACTGTCTTGCCAATGCACCCCTCCATTTTGTGGGCCACAAAGGTCTCGATAAAGCTGCGGTTGGTGCCGAGATAACGCCCTTCCGTGTCCTTGTAGTAGATCGGGATCGGAATCGCATCCATCAACTGGCGGCTGAAGTGCAACTGTTCCGCCAACCGCGTTTCAGCCTGCTTGCGCGCCGTGATATCGGTACGAATGGCGATGTACTCATAAGGCAGGCCGGTGCCATCGACAAACGGCACGATGGTGGCGGCCACCCAGTACTCGTCGCCCTGCTTGGCACGATTGCAGATTTCGCCATGCCAGGTTTGTCCGGCGGTAATCGTCGCCCACATTTCCTCGTAGACCTGCGGTGGATGACGGCCCGACTTGACGATACGGTGGTTGCGGCCGAGCAGTTCCGCACGGGTATAGCCACTGATCCGGCAGAACTTGTCGTTGGCGTAAATGATTGTGCCCTGTGTATCGGTGATACTGACAATGGCATGTTCATCGAGGGCAAATTTGAGGTTATCCAGATGCAGGCGCTGCTTCTCGCGTTCCTGCACCAGGTTCGTGATGATGCGCGAGAGCGACTCAAGCTCATCTTCCGCGCCGCTGCCGCCAATCGCATCCGTGCCCAGCAACTGAGTGACGACTTCACGCAGGGATTGTGCTGCACGCGCCCGGGCTTCCAGGTCACCCCGCAAGCGACGATTGACCTCGTTCAACTCCGTCGAGCTCAGCTCCAGGCTGCGCGTACGCAGAGCAAGATCGCGGTCGGCCTGTTCGTAGCTTTCATCCACGCGCCCGAGCAGGGCGCGCAAGTTGCCCAGAATGGCGCCCGCACCTGCAGGCAGGTTCGACTGAGCGGCCAGCGACTCCGCTGCAGTCAGCGCTTCTTCGAGCGCGGCCTCGTCGGCCAGACCCAGCGTGCGCTTGATCTGGCGCTGCAAACCACGGTGCATGATGGCTTTCTGGTTATCTGCCTTACTGTTCGCCGATGCAGGTGATCGTCATCGTCTGGTTGTGCAACTGGCAGGCACTACCCGGCGTGAAGGGACTGATCTCGCCATAGGAATAAAAACCGGTCAGCAGCGCACCACTGCCCAGCACATCCGCCACTGCCTCGACCTCGTCGTCCACGCGCCCGCCCATCACCAGCTTGCGGCCAACGCAGCTCACCAAGATGGCGAGGCTTTCACCCTTCTCGCGCATCATGGCGGCAGCGGCCTCGGCCGCAGCTTCGGCGCCATTCACCAGGCTATCGGTACTGGCGTGCATCAGCTTCAGATAGCCGTTCGGATCAATCGCGCCGGCCAGCGTCAGACTACCCGCCGCTTCGTCAATACCGAGAATGGTACGAATCAAGCCCATGGCACCGTGATCGTCGCCGAGCATGGCAAACGGAAACAGCAAACCGGACGCCGGCAGATCAACCGCCAGATCACCCAGATAACGCTTGTAGATTTCCAGGGCCGGCTCGCCATCCAGTTCGTAGAGCACATTGCCAACCGCTCTGGTCACCTTGCGGGCCGGACCGAACGGTTCCCAGCCACCGAAAGAACCATGACCAAAGCGCAAGGCATCGCCACTCAAGCCGATGGCGACCACGGCACGATCATCAACCCCATCGGGGCCCAAGGTAAAGGTACGGGCAAAAGCACCACCATCCCCCGCCAGCCCGCCGGTGATCGGCACCGTATCGCCGACCTTGCTGGCCATCCCCTCCACCAGGGCACTGCCATTGATCTCGACACCAGGGCCGAATACGAGGATAGCCTTCAGGTCCGGCCCGGCCAGCGCCTCTCCGATGCGAGCTCCTGCTGCCTGTGAGTCATCCATGCCCGCCAAGCGCGTCACCGCCGACTTGATCCGGGTCTTTTCGAGACACGCCGCCGTGACAATACAGGTGTTGTCGGTCACACCGTCGGCACTGATCTCACCGGCTGTCGAACAACCGATCAGGACGACTGCCGGAAATGTCTGGCGTAGTGCGGCCAGAAAAGCCTCATCGGCAAAGTAGGCGACCGCACCGAAAACAGTCACAAGATTGGGATTGATATCTGCCAGGGCAGCAAATGCAGCCGGTGATACTTGGGGAGACTTCAGGATAACTTGCTGGACACGCATTACTTCCTCCTTGTTGATCCGTACACTGCCAGATGATACGACGTCAGCTAGCCGGCAAAAAGTCTTTAACGATGGCCACCTGAGTGTCATCCAGGAACATCGGCGCATGCCCCACACCAGGCACTTCCACCGTTTCTGCACAGGGGCCGCGAGCGGCCATCTGCGCGGCCGCTTCGCGCGACAGGAGATCCGAGGTTTCGCCACGAATCACCAGAGTCGGACAGCGAATCGCATCGTAGAGCGGCCACAACTCGATATCCTTCAGCTTCCCGTCTGCCTCTCCCTGCCCGACCATGGCTGCCTTGAAGGGCGCCGCGATACCCGGGTCGTAGCGCAGGGCAACCGCCCCCGCCGGCCCGACCTTGACGACATTCTCGGTCAGGTGACGCCATTGCGCATCATTGAGACGGCCGAAGGGTGCCGCCACAATACGAATATAAGCCTCGGCCTGTTCCAGTGAAGCAAAGCTCGGTGGGGTAGCCAGGTATTCGCCAATGCGTGCCAGCGCGCCGGCCGCGATCACCGGGCCGACATCGTTGAGGATCAAGCGACGAATCGGCGACTCTGGCTGGGCTGCCAGCGCCATGCCGATCATGCCGCCCATCGAGGTGCCCAGCCAATCGACCGAGTCGACGTTCAGGCGCGCCAGCAGCGTCACCATATCGGCAGCGTATTGCGGAATCGCATAGTGGTTCGGATCGCGCAGCCAGTCGCTCAGGCCCCGGCCCACGACATCGGGGCACACCACACGATAACGATCGGCCAGTGACCGGGCGAGAAAATCGAAATCACGGCCGCAACGGGTCAGGCCATGCACGCACACCAGCACCTGCGGATTGGCCGGATCGCCCCACTCGACATAGGCCATACGGTGAAAACCGGCGGGACTGAGACACTGCACCCTGCCGTGACGTGGCTCCATGTGAACTCAGTGAAGCTGGACGCGGCAAACGACCTCATTGCCTCGTCCGCGGTACTCGATGTAATCGAAACTCAGCAAGCGCGACATGGCGATACCGCGACCGTGTGTATCGAAGGCGCGATCCGGTGCCATCTCAAGGAAGGGCTCCCAGTTAAAGCCACTACCTTCGTCCTGTACGACAAACTCGACCTGGTCATTCGAACGCGCCAAAAACAGCCGCGCCGTACGACCGCTGTAAGGGCCATCGGCTAGGCGCTTTTCCACTTCGTCCACCAGCGCATCGGCGGCAATCAGGCTGGACTTTTCTTCGTAGGTAATCGCCAGGTTGCCATGCTCGACCGCATTCAGCATCAACTCCGTCAGCCCCAGCACGACGCGGGTAGGGTCGGGCGCGGCATGGGCGACCAAAGCGGCCAGATCGCGCGCCTCGGACTGGGTGCGGAAATTGAATTCGCCGCGCACCAGATGCCGCATGATGCCCTCGGCATGGCGAATACGCCCCTGCAAGTCGAGATAGGCGAGACGGTCGCGCACGGCGGCGCGCACGATCGAGAGCAACGTCTCGGGCGGAAATGGCTTGGTGAGGTAATAGTAGGCACCGGCATTGAGGCCGGCTGCCACGTCCTCGGGACTGGTCAACGAGGTCTGGATGATGACCGGCACATGAGCGAGTGCCGGATTGCGCTTGATCTGGGGAATCAGCCCAAGGCTGTCCATATCGGGCAGCAGTCGGTCAAGCAGAATCGCGTCAAACGTCCCGGCATGCGCTTCGAGCAGGCGCGCGGCGGCCGCGCCGGTTTCGGCCACCTGAACGGCATAGCCATTCTCGGTCAGCGTCTCGACAAGGATATCGAGAAGGATTGCCTCGTCCTCAACGACCAAAAGTTGGGGTGTTCCGTTTGCGTCAGTCATGCGCTTATGTATTCATACAGTCATCTGATGCCGCGTTTTATAACACTTTAGTGCGGCTAATTCCTGATGCAGCGCAACAGAACCTGCAAGGCGCGATCAAGTGCGGCCAGCAACGGCTCGACATCCTGTGTCAGCGTCCCCGCCTGAATGGCTGCCTTAAGCGGCAATTCCACCGCGAGCGCAGTTTCGGAAAGGGGCACGGCCCCGAGGGTCGCCGCCACACCCTTCAAGCCATGGGCCAGACGACGTGCTTCATCGAGTTGTGCTGCCGACAGGGCAGCACGGATACGGTCAACGTCGTAAGCATGCTGATCCATAAACTTGTCGAGCAACTGGCGATAACGCTCCCGCTTGCCGCCTAATGAGCGCAGGCCGATTTCGATATCCAGTGCCGGACAATTCGGCAATGGCGTGTCGTCCGCCGCGGCGGCGGGAAAAGTCGGCGCTGGCGGGACGGCCGGTATCGCAGTCGTATCTGACTCAATTTGCGGAACGGGCAACCATTGGCGTAGCACCTGATACAAACGTTCAGGGACGACCGGCTTGGCGATGTGGTCATTCATGCCCGCTTCGTAGCACTGCCGCCGATCATCCTCAAAGGCATTAGCCGTCATCGCCACAATCGGTACTTGTTGATAGCCCGGCAGGGCACGAATCGCGCGCGTCGCTTTCAGGCCATCCATCACCGGCATCTGCATATCCATCAGAATCAGGTCATAGTGACGCGCGCTGGCCATCATCAGGGCATCGCGGCCGTTGTCGGCCACATCGGCACTCAGGCCGGCCGAATGGAGCATGTCCTGCCCCACCTCCTGATTGAGGACATTGTCTTCCACCAACAGCAGGCGATAGCACGCATAGGCTTGCAAATCACTGCCCTGTGTCGGGACGGGGCGTTCCTGCGGATTCGTGCGCGCCGCCGCATCGCCGCTCCGCATCACGCTAACCAAGGCATCGTGTAGCACCGAAGAGGTCAAGGGCAAGGGCAGCAGGGCATCGAAACGCTCGGCCAGCAACTTCATCTGTGCCGCGCCCAGACCCTCCAGATGCGTGGCCAGCAGGTAGGCTGGCACCGGGGTAAGGCCGGAATTTCTGATCGCTTGGCGTATTTCGGACGAACACACGGAATCAAGCTGATTCATTGATGCCTGGCAGATCACGAAGTTATATGGCATGCCCACCTTTGCCGCCGTCATCAGGCGCGGACGCATTTCACGCAGGTGATTAAGCGGCTGAACGCGCATGTGGAGGCCTTCGAGCATCCTGGTCAGCAGGCGCAAGTGCTCCGGATTCTGGCAGAACAGCAGGGTACGGCAATGTGACAGATCCGCCGAATAGTGACCCGACGCCTGCACCTGTGCCCGACCGAAGGTGGCCTCAATCCAGAACGTGCTGCCTTCACCGGGCTTACTCTCGACATCAATGACACCATCCATCATATCGGCGATGCGCTGGCAGATGGCCAGCCCCAGGCCGGTACCGCCGTGCTGGCGCGTCGTGGAGACATCAGCCTGTTCGAACGGCCGAAAGAGGCGCTGTTTGATCGCCACATCAAAGCCACTGCCCGTGTCGCTGACGCTAAACCGCAAGCGCACCCCGTCCGCTGGCTTGCCGCGCTGCGGTGGCTGCTCAACCTGATCGACCATCACAACCTTCAGCGCGACCCGTCCGGTAGAGGTGAACTTGATCGCATTGCTGGTGAAATTGAGCAAGACCTGACCGAGTCGCAACGGGTCGCCATGCAGGAATACCGGCACCCGCTCATCAACCATCACCTTCCAGTCCAGCCCCTTGGCGTGAACCTGATCCTCGATCTGATTCGTCACCATGTCGAACACGCTGGCCAGCTCGAAGTCCAGATGTTCTAGTTTTAACCGCCCCGCCTCGATCTTCGAAAAGTCGAGCACGTCGTTGATCAGCGCCAGCAGATGCTGTGCCGAGGTGGAGATTTTCAGCAGGCGCTCGCGCTGTTTCGGCTCGACGATATCCTGCAGCATGAGGTGGGAAAGCGCAATCACCGCATTCATCGGCGTGCGGATCTCGTGGCTCATGTTGGCCAGGAAGGCCGTCTTCGCCTGATTGGCTGCTTCTGCGGCACCACGACTCGCTTCCAGCTCCTTCTGCGTCACCAGCAGTTCAGCCGTGCGCTCATCCACCAGTTCTTTCAGGTGATGCCGGTAATGGTCGAGCTCCTCGCCCATCTGCTTGCGCTCGGTGATGTCCTCCTTGATGCCGAGATAACCGCTAATCTCGCCATCGGCATTGCGCATCGGCATCATGTGGGCGAACTCAACAAACTCGCGTCCATCCTTGTTGCGGTTGTGGAGTTCGCCCCACCACTCGCGACCAGAGAGCATGGCCGCCCATAGTTCTTCGTAGTGCTTGCGCGGCGTCTTGCCGGTGGAAAACAGGCGCGGATTGCGCCCGACCAACTCCCCACGCGTGTAGCCCGTCAGTTGACAGAGCGTGTCATTCACATAGACGATGTTGCCATCCAACCCGACGATGATGACGCTGTTGGGGCTTTGCTGAATCGCCTCGCTCAGCGCCTGCTGCTCAAGTTGCTGTGACTTGTAAATTGAAATATCGGTAAAGCTCGTCACCGCCGCATAGGGCAATGCGGCACCGGGCAGAAACAAAGGCTCGCTATTGACGCTCAGCCAGACCGTGCGATCCGGGAAACGCAACCCCATGTGGACATTCCGTTGCGAATCGCCGGTGGCGAGGCAGACCATGGCGGGATGATCCAGTCCAGGAAATGGTGAGCCATCCTCGCGAATGACCTCCCAGTCGGGGTCTTCGCTGCTCTTGCCAAACAACTGTTCACGGCTGCAGCCCAGAATCTCGCAGGCACGCTGGTTCGCCGTCACGATCTCGCCCGAACTGATCTGCATGAGAATGCCCACCGGCAAGGTGTCGAGCAACTGCGCATCGGCAGGCAACAGGCTATCGGGATCGAAGTCGGTAGTAATCATGCAATGTGGCCTGCAACAGCGCCCTCACGCCAAAGATGATGACAGAGGATACCGGGGCAAACCATCCGTGAAACTACGCAGTGCAGCATTTTTTCAGTGCATATGCCAGTAATGCGTCCGGTATTGGCGCTCATGGACAATATCAACCATCCCTTCCCTCAAGCGGACACGAATAGCCCCAGACTGGTCGGTTCGATGCAGACGCGCCCCGTTGGCGGCAAAGCGTTCCGCCACGGCAGGCACGGGATGACCGAAGCGGTTGCGATATCCCACGGGAAAGATGACCTCGCGGGGGGTCACCGCCGCCACAAACTCAGGGGTGGCGGTTTTGCGGCCACCATGATGCGGGGCGATCAGAATGTCGGCCTGCAACGCATCCGCATGCCGTGCCAGCAACGCGGCTTCGGCCGCCCCCTCAATATCACCGGGAATCAACACCCGGCCATGTGACGTTTCAATCAGCAGCACGCAACTCATGGCGTTGGTCGATCGTTTGCGTTCGTAATCGACGGCGGCTGGATGCAGAAACTGGAATTTGACGTCATCCCATGCCCAGCTTGCGCCGTCCTCGCAGCGCCGACTTTGGGGGATGGAACCGACGACGTCCTTCACTTGCAATCCGGCCAGTACGGACGCCATCCCGCCCGCATGATCCCTGTCGGCATGACTGATCACCAGCGCATCAAGTTGCTGCACGCCAACCGCCCGCAGGTAAGGCAGCACATGGCGCGCCCCGGCATCCGTGCCCCCCAGTTCCGGCCCGGTGTCGTAGAGCAAATCATGCGTTGCCGTTTGCACATGAATCGCCTGCCCCTGCCCCACATCAAGCACGGTGAGATGCAACTCGCCCACCCCAGGTCGCTCGGGAACGATGAACAACAGCGGTAGGAATAAAACGGCCCCCAGCCAGCGTGCAGGAAAGCCGCGCGGCAACAGCAGCCAGAGCGCGCCAATTACCGCCAGCGGCACCGTCCATGGCGGCGGCGCGTGTTGCTGCCAGAGCGCCCCAGGCAGCGCCGCCAGCCAAATCAGAAAAACCATCAACCCGTGCAGCAGCGCATGGGCGATATCCAGCATCCAGACAAAACCCGGCAGACTGCCGAGCAACACCAACGGCGTCACCAACAGACTGACCAGCGGAATTGCCAGCGCATTGGCCAGCGGCGAGACCAGCGAAAATTGCTGGAACAAGGCCAGCAGTGCCGGGATCAGCCCGAGCGTGATCGCCCATTGCGCGCGCAGCCATTCGAGCGCCCAGTGGCGCCTCACCCTTCCTGATGCAATACCGAACAACAAGGCCACCGCAGCAAACGACAACCAGAACCCCGCCGCCAACACCGCCCACGGATCCATCACCAGCACGACCACCAGCGCCGTACCGAGCACCTGCGCGGCTGTCAGCGCACGACCGGAGATCATCGCCGCGACGACGATGGCCAACATGAACAAAGTGCGCTGCGCCGGAATGCCGAAGCCGGCCAGCAGCGCATACGCTGCCGCCCCTAACAACCCCGCGACGGCAGCGGCCTTTTGCGCCGGCCAGAGCAGCGGTAAACGCGCCGAACGCCGCCAGCCCCAGCCGACCAGCAAGGCCAACAAGCCGCCGATCATCGTCACATGCAAGCCGGAGATCGACATCAGATGCGTAATGCCGGTCGCCGCAAACAGGCGCCACAACTCGGGCGCAATCGCCTGCTGGTCGCCAATCGCCAGCGCCACCAGCACGCCGGCGTAAGGCTGATCCGGCAGTGCGCGCAACATGCGGAGACGGATGCTTTCACGCAGTGAGTGGATGGCACCGGAGATGCCGCCCGCCTCCTGCGCGAGCCGTCCCGTCAGTGCCGACTTTCTGACGTAGCCCGTGGCACGAATACCGCGCTCCAGCAGCCAGCCCTCATAGTCAAATCCGTGGGGATTGAGATTGCCGTGCGGCCGCTTCAAGCGCACGAGAAAGCGCCAGCGCTCGCCGGCACGCGGCGGGGGCAGCGCATCCGGCGCAGCTTCCTCGTCGCCCTCTTCCTCGATCTCCGCGTCAAACTGGCGATACCACGAGAGGGCGATGCGCTTCGGCACCGGCCCCGCTGCCTGCTCCACCCAAAAGTTAAAACGCACACCTCTTTCAAAGCGCTGCGGTAGGTCGGCCACCACCCCGACCACCTCAATATCGCGCCCTTCCCATTCGGTGGGCAAGGCATCGCTCAAACGCCAATGGGCGAAACCACCCGCCCAGCCCAAGCCCAGCAAGAGGCAACCAATCATGATGAGCCAGCGATAGCGCTGCTGTAGCGCCAACAACAGGCCGAGCGAACCTACCACCAACAGAAAAGTCGGCGCTGGCAAGACGGCAGCTTGCTGCAACAGCCATACGCCCAGCGCAAAAGCCAGTGCGCCCCACGCCATGCTTACAATGCCCCCATGCGCTATTGGCTCAAGAAGTACCTGCCCGACCACGCCGCGATTCACGAGAATCGCGCGCTCGCGCCGTTTCGCAACACGCTGCTGCATCCGCGTCTATGGCATTTGAACCGCCGCTCGGCCGCTGGCGCGGTGGCGGTCGGGCTGTTTTGCGGGCTGTTTCCGCCGCCTTTCCAGATGGTCAGCGCGGCTCTTTGCGCCGTCATCTTTCGCATCAACCTGCCGCTGGCGATTTTCACCACGCTCTACACTAACCCGCTCACGTTCATCCCCCTATATGTCTTTGCCTTCTGGATCGGCGGTCTGATTCTAGGGGGAGAAAGCCCCTTTACGGCCCCGCCGGAATTCTCGGTGAGCCAGCCAGGCGATTCATTTCAGGCACTGATCGGCTGGCTGGGCCAACTGGGTTGGCCGCTGGTGGTCGGCGTACTCCTGCTGGCGACAGTGTTGGCCGTGCTGGGTTACGTGGCCGTGCGCGTGGGCTGGCGCTACTGGCTGGTGCGCAGTTGGCAGCGGCGCAAGCGCCACTGATGTCGCGGGGTGCTTACTCAACCCAGAGCTTCTTCCACCCCGCATGCCCGAGTCGACGCACCGTGTCGATGTTGCGTTCGTAGATGCTTTCCGCATCGGGAAAGGCCGCCACGGCGCGGTCGATACTGGATTCGCGCAACAGGTGCAGCGTCGGATAGGGCGAGCGGTTGGTGACGTTATCGATGTCGTCCGGCGTCGTGCCGGCGAATTCATACTGCGGATGCAGGCTGGCGATCTGGTAGATGCCGTCCAGTGCCAGTCGCCGCAGGAGTGCCTCGGTTTCGGCAAGGAAGAAGTGGTAGTCGAGGAAATCGACCATGACCTGCGGATGGATCAGCAGCGTGGTATCGAGTTGCTTGGGGTCGGTGTCGGTGAGTATCTGGAACTCGTGTTCGAGTTCGGCCAGCAGTGCGTCGGCGTCGCTGGCGGCGCTGACGGCATAGCGAATCTGCTTCTTCACATGCACCGACTTGGCGAAGGGGCATAAATTGAGACCAATCACCGCCCGTTCCAGCCAGCGCTGCGTGGCGGTGACGATCTCGTCCTTGGCCTCCGCGTCGGCGAACGGCATCAGCACGTCGGGCAGTTCACGCATCACTGTCCTCAAGCCGCCGCTAACAGCCCATCCTGCAAGCGCAGTTGACGCTGGCAGGACGCCGCCAGCGAGGCGTCGTGCGTAACGATGACGAGGCTGGTGCCATGCGCGGCATTCATGCGCAGCATCAGGGCGAAGACTTCGTCGGCGGTGTGCCGGTCGAGGTTGCCGGTGGGCTCATCGGCCAGCAGGCAGGCCGGCTTGGTCACCAGTGCCCGTGCCAGTGCCGCGCGCTGGCGCTCGCCACCGGAGAGTTCGCCAGGGCGATGGGTGAGGCGTGCGCCCAAGCCCACTTCGTTGAGGATCGCGGTGGCCTGCGCATACGCAGCCGACTTGGCCATGCGCCGGATCAGCAGCGGCATCGCCACATTTTCCAGCGCAGAGAATTCAGGCAACAGGTGGTGAAACTGATAGACGAAGCCGAGTTGCTGATTGCGCATATTGCCGCGCTCGGTCTCGGAGACCTTCGACAGATCCTTCCCTTGCAGAGCGACCGTGCCGGCAGTCGGCATGTCCAGCCCGCCGAGCAGATGCAGCAGGGTACTCTTGCCCGAACCGCTGGTGCCGATAATGGCCGCCGTCTCGCCAGCGCCGACTTTTAGGTCGATACCGGCCAGCACATGCACTTCTTCCGCACCCTGGCGAAAGGATTTTTTCAGGCCGGCACAGCTCAGGACATCACTCATACCGGAGTGCTTCTGCCGGATTGGTCCGCGCCGCGCGCCAGCTCGGGTAGAGCGTCGCCAAGAGCGTCAGCACGAAGGACACGGAACCGATGATGCCGACATCCGACCAATGCAGATCGGAAGGCAGGTCGGAGATGTAATACACATCCTTGGAGAGGAACTGCATGCCAAGGGTGCGTTCCAGCGCCGGCACCACCACATCGACATTCAGCGCCAGCGCCACGCCGCCGACGATGCCGAGCAGCAGACCGATGATGCCGATCAGCGCACCCTGAATGATAAAGATGCGCATGATGCTGCCGGGGCTCGCGCCCAGCGTGCGCAGGATGGCAATGTCGGCGCGCTTGTCCTGCACCGTCATCACCAGTGTCGAGACGATGTTGAAGGCCGCCACGGCGACGATCAGCAGCAGGATCAGGAACATCATGTTTTTTTCGATCTGCACGGCGCGGAAGAAATTGGCGTGACTGCGCGTCCAGTCCGACACACGCAGTTCCCGGTCGAGCGTGGCCGCCAGTTCGCGCACCACGCGCGGCGCCATGAACAGGTCGTCGAGCTTTAGGCGCACGCCCGTCACGCGATCCTCCATCTGGTAAAGCTTTTGCGCATCCTCAAGTTGAATCAGCGCCAGGCCCGAGTCGTACTCGAACATGCCGACCTCAAAGATGCCGACGACGGTGAATTGCTTCATGCGCGGCAGCACGGCGGCGGGCGTCACCATGCCCTGCGGCGCAATTAAGGTCACCTTGTCGCCGCTGAAGGCGCGCAGGGCATATGCCAGCTCGGCGCCCAGCACGATGCCAAATTCGCCGGGCCGCAGGCGTTCGAGCGCGCCGGTCTTCATGTGCTTGGCAAAATCGGCGACGCGATCCTCTTCTTCGGGCAACACGCCACGAATCAGCGCCCCCTTGACTTGACCGTGATAGGAAATCATCGCCTGCTGCTGGATGAACGGGGCCGCCGCCACCACGCGCGGATGGCGCTCGACCGCCTCGACGGCTGCCGGCCAGTGCGCCAGTTCGCCTTCCGCCCCGGAAATCTGGGCATGCGAAGCGACGCCGAGAATGCGCGTCCTGAGTTCTTTTTGAAAGCCATTCATCACCGACAGCACGACGATCAACGCCGCCACGCCGAGCGCGAGGCCGAGCATGGAAATCAGCGAGATGAAGGAGATGAAGCGATTGCCGCCGCCGGATTTGCGGGCGGTGGTATAGCGCAGGCCGATGAAGGTTTCGAAGGACATGGAGGCGGCATTCTAACCGTCGCCCCCGCCGGTTCAGCGACGCTCCTGGATATCGTCGATAAAGCCGATCATACCGGTGCGAATGCTGGCAGCATTACCTTCATCGGTATCGATGTGCATGGCCAAGCGGAAGTTGGGGTTCACCCGCACCACCACGTCGCCAAAGATCAGCTCGCGATCACCCTCGACGCGCACACGTACCACGTAGCGATCACGCAAACCGCGACGCATCGCATCCTCGGGCGACATGTGGATATGGCGCTGGGCGCAGATCACGCCCTTGGCGATCACGGAGGTGCCGGTCGGGCCTTCCAGGGTGATGCCTGGCGTGTTCGCCAGATCGCCAGACTCACGAATCGGCGGCTGGATGCCAAGCTTGAACTGCTCGGTCATGGCGATTTCCACCTGCGTTTCCTTACGCGTCGGACCGAGCACGCGCACATTCGCGATCTTGCCTTTCGGGCCGACCAGATGCACCTTCTCGGCACAGGCAAACTGGCCGGGCTGGGACAATTCATGCTCGGGCGTCAGTTGATGCCCCGGGCCAAACAACTTTTCGACATCTTCCTGGGCCAGATGCACATGATGCGCGGAAATCTCGATCGGGATCGGCTCTTCCTCTGCCGCCTGACCACGCTTGATCAAAGAACGCTCGCTGGCACGCAAGGCTTCCCAAGCCACCAGTCGCTCATCGTTGCTGGTGATGACGATGATCTTGACGCGTGAATCGTCACTCGAAATCACCGCATGAGAAGTCACCTTGTCGAGGTTGCGGTTCTTTTCCTCGTCCAGCTTGATGCCCATGTATTCAAGCCCCTGACAGGCAAGGCTGCGCACGGCGGCGCTGGATTCGCCGATGCGACCGGTAAAGGCCAGCACGTCGACACCGCCCATCGCCGCGACGTAGGCACCGATGGTCTTGCGAATGTGATAACAGTAGGCGCGATGCGCCAGCAGGGCGCGGTGCTGACCCGCGTCAGCGGCGGCTTCGATGTCGCGAATATCGCCGGAAATGCCGAAAATGCCCTTCATGCCGCTTTCGGAATTGATCAGCTTCGACAGCTCGTCGGGCGTCATCTTGTAGTGCTGCATCAGATGGATCATCACCGCCGGATCGAGGTTGCCGGCGCGGTTCGACATGATCAGCCCCTCGGAAGGCGTCAGGCCCATTGAGGTATCGACAGAACGGCCATGGTCAATGGCGCACATCGAGGAGCCGATGCCGAGGTGGCAGGAAACGATTTCGAGTTCCGACAAGGGCCGCTTGGTCACCTCGGCCGATTTCAAGGAGACAAAGCGGTGCGAGGTACCGTGGAAGCCGTAGCGCCGGATACCATCCTTCTTGTAGTAGTCGTAGGGCAGCCCGTACATGTAGGCATAGGTCGGCAGCGTCTGGTGGAAGGCGGTATCGAACACGGCAACATGCGGCACGGCCGGGAAATACTTCATCGCCGCCTTGATACCGTCGAGGTTGACCGGGTTGTGATAAGGCGCAAACACGGCGAGTTGCTCGATGTCCTTCATCACCTCGGGGGTGATCACCGTCGAGCTCGAATACTTGCTGCCGCCATGCACGACGCGATGGCCGACCACCACCACCTCCTGCGGCATGAGGGCATAACGCCCGCCGAGCTTGCCCATCTCGTCGAAGATCGCCGCAAACAGATCGGCCAGTTCCAGATGCGGACGACTGCGCTCGATGATTTCACCGCCGACGACGAGGCGCACACCCACATCGCCGTTGTTGAGGTGATCGAAGATGCCATGCACATTGCGGCTCTCGTCCTCGGTGTCATAAACGCCGAATCGAATCTGTGCATGACCGACGTTGAGCGCCAGAATGCGCCCGGGTGTCTCGGTCTTGAGACTCAAGGCATACGGATCGGCGGCATTCGCCAGGGCCTGCGACTGGATATGGCTGCTGTTGAGATCAATCGCCTGTGCCGCATTCTGCTTGATACGTTCGGCCAGCAGACGCGACAGGAACATCACGGCCTTGGGATGCGTCACAATGTCGCGATTGAAAACGGCTTGCGGAATCATCAAAACAAAGCAGCGGTTGCTGGCAATGATGTCGGTCACCGTGCGGTCGCCGGTCAGCAGCGACATCTCGCCGAAGACATCGCCATCATTCAACTCATTGATGATTGCACGATCGCCGAAGGCACCGGCTACCGAGACTTCGGCACGACCCGACAGCATCACGCCGAAATTCACGCCGACATCACCACTCGACCGAATGGCCTCCTTGCCCTCGAAACTGCGCACAGCACTGCCCGTAACGATTGCATCCAGCTTTTCAGCCGGAAAACCGTCAAACAGTTTTACTTTTTCGAGCAGGAATTGCTTGATTTCAACCGGTGTCATTATTGCCTCGCAACATTAGTTCTTGCTAATAAGTATGGCACAACTGAGTGGTTTTTGCTGCATTGCAGCAGTGGATTATCACCCTGTATCACGCCAATTCACCATCAAACCACAACCGCATGACGATTTTTTTGCCGTGATAGCATCACCATATGGAATTGACAATTTACGCACCGGGTTTGCTGCTGCCAGCGTCCGTGCTGGCCGATACCGTTTTTGACCTGTCCACCGAGGCCCTGCCACTGTTGCTGGGGCGCGGGCAGCGCCATCACGAGGACAGAGACTGGCTGGCCCGGGCCTTCAGCACCCCAAAACCGCTGCCGGCTGCGGCCTTGCGAATAGTCGGCGCTGGTGAGACGGCATCCGGCCAATGGCTGTGCCTCGACCCCGTGCATTGGCAGGTTTCCCGCGAAGGCGTCACCCTCGCAAGCGCCTCGCTTGACGCGGACGAAGCCGCCGCGCTGATTGAGGCGATTCAACCGGTTTTCGCAGACTGGGGCACGCTTTCCGCCACCCAGCCGACCCACTGGCACCTGCAGTTGTCACGCTCGCTGCTGCTCGAAACGCGCTGCCTGCCCGACAGCATCGGCCAGCCGGTCGATCCGGCCCTGCCAGGCGGCCTGGACGGCCCGGCGTGGCGTCGTCTGATTGCCGAAGCGCAAACCATCCTGCATGCCCATCCGGTCAACCAGCGTCGCGAGGCGACGCAGCGTCTCGCCATCAACAGCCTGTGGCCCTGGGGCATGGGCGCCCTGCCCACGCCCAGCACACTGCACTGCGACTACCAAGTGATCTGGAGTAACGATGCGCTGTTCGCCGGCCTCGCGGCCCAATGCAATATCGCCTGCATTCCGCCACCCGACCGTTACCAACCGGCCACCGGTAGCGTCCTGTGTCACTTTGACCAACTGGCCGATCCGGCACGCAACCTGAACGCCATGACCTGGCGCCTCGCCCTGCTGGAACTCGATGAGCACTGGATTCTCCCCGCCATCGCCGCCCTCAAGCGCGGCGAATGTCGCGCCTTGCGGGTCGTCGGCACCCACCTGCATGGCGATGCACACGCCACGGTTTTCTCGCTGGTGCGCGGCAACCTCTGGCGCTTCTGGCGCCGCACCGGCCAACTGACCGAACTGGCATGACCCGCATTGCTGTTCGCCCGGTGCCACAACGCGCCCGGCTGATGCTCGAACAGGCGGGCGTGCATCCCCTCCTCGCCCGTCTTTATGCCGCGCGCGGCATCCAACGTGCCGACGAACTCGATACGCAACTGGCCACCCTGCTGCCTCCCGCTGGCTTGAAGGACATCGACAAGGCCGCACGGCAACTGGCCGATGCCATCGCGGCGCAGCAGCGCATCCTGATCGTCGCCGATTACGACTGCGACGGCGCCACCGCCTGCGCCGTCGGCATTCGCGCCCTGCGCGCTTTTGGCGCCAGCGTCGACTACCTCGTGCCGAACCGTTTCGAAACCGGCTACGGCCTCTCGCCCGAAGTCGCCCGGCTGGCCGCCGCGATGACACCGGATCTGCTCGTCACCGTCGACAACGGCATCGCCAGCGTCGACGGCGTTGCCGAAGCGCAGCGCCTCGGCATGCAGGTCATCGTCACCGATCACCACCTGCCCGGCGACGAACTGCCAGCGGCGGAAGCCATCGTCAATCCGAATCAGCCGGGCTGCACGTTTCCGAGCAAGAGCATCGCCGGCGTCGGCGTGATGTTCTACGTCATGCTGGCGCTGCGAGCGGAACTGCGCCAGCGCGGCGCCTTCGCTGATCGCCCCGAACCCAATCTGGCCGAACTGCTCGATCTGGTCGCCCTCGGCACCGTTGCCGATGTCGTCACGCTCGACCGCAACAACCGCATCTTCGTCGCGCAGGGACTCGCGCGCATCCGTCAGCGCCGCATGCAGCCGGGTATAGCCGCGCTGTTGCAGGTGGCCGGGCGCGAACCGGCCCGAGCCGGTACCTTCGACCTTGGCTTTGCCGTCGGCCCGCGCCTGAACGCCGCCGGTCGCCTTGCCGACATGAGCATCGGCATCGAATGCCTGATCACCGATGACCGTGCTCGGGCGCTGAATATTGCGCAGGAACTCGACACCATCAACCACGAACGCCGCGCCATCGAGGCCGACATGCGCGAGGCCGCCAGCATCCAGCTCGATGCCATCGACGCCAGCACCCGCGCCAGCCTGACCCTGTTCGAACCCACCTGGCATCAGGGCGTCATCGGCATCCTCGCCGGCCGCGTCAAGGAACAGTTGCACCGCCCCACCGTGGTGTTCGCCCGCAGTCAGGAAAACGAGATAGATGGCGATCTGCGCGGCTCCGGCCGCTCAATCCCCGGCCTGCACCTGCGCGACGCGCTCGACCTCGTCGCCAAGCGTCATCCCACGCTGCTGAAAAAATTCGGTGGCCACGCCGCCGCCGCCGGCCTGACCCTGCGGGAAAACGATCTGCCGATCTTCGAACAAGCCTTCGAAGATGTAGCCCGCGAACTGCTCGCCCCGGCCCAACTCACCCGCACGCTGGAAACCGACGGCGCCCTCGAATCCGGCTATCTCAGCCTGATTTCCGTGCGCCTGTTGCAGGAATCCGTCTGGGGCCAGGGCTTCCCCGCGCCGCTGTTCGCCGATGAATTCACCGTCATCCAGCAACGCCTGCTCAAGGACAAACACCTCAAGCTCTCGCTCAAGCACGGCAAGGGAAAAATCGACGCCATCCGCTTCAACCACGCCGAGTCAGCCCCCGACCGTATCCGCGCCGCCTTCCGCGTCGATATCAACGAATGGCAGGGGGAGTCAAAAGTACAACTGGTGATTGAGCACTTCGAACCTGTTTAGCTGCCGTCGCGCCAGGACCGACATTTACGGTTGTTCTTCGACCTTCAGCCACACCTGCCGGTCTTCGCTCGCGCCCGAGCTTGCGTAGCCCGTCAGGCCGCGTCCGTCTTGGGACGACTGCTGGGTCGAGCCCCCCAATGCGATCCACTCACCGAGACGCCCCGCCACCATGCTGACGACATGCCGTAGCGCCACACTGCCAGGCTGCGCACCCGGCGCGTCGTTGGCGGTGCTGATCGCCAAGGTCACGCGATCGCCCGACAGACGCGGTTCGACATAGAAGCCGCTGCCAATCTCGCGATAGACCACACTATCGCTGACCATCGGCCCCTGTGCGGTCTGTACCACCTGACGCACAGCAACCGGCACCGATTGCCCCACATTGATCCAGGCGCGCCCACCCTCGACCGTCTGTACCCGCTGCGCCAGATTTTCGCTGCGTGTGTGCTGCGCCTCTCCCACCGTGCCGCGCAAAAAGCTGCCGGTCGTGCGCGTCACGGTCCGTCCCGAGCCATCCGACGTGGAAATCACGACACGACCATCGCCGCTGGCGATCTGCCCGCCCACCGCCACGCCGCCGCCCTGTGCCGTTTGCTGGCCGGCATGGCGCACGCTGATGAGCAGCCGCCGCAAGGGTCGATCCAGCGCCGCCAGCACCTGGCGAACCTGTTCGAGATTGGCCGGCGTGGTGCGCAGGAACAGCAACTCATTGCGTCCCGTCAAAGCCGCACCGGGTGCCAGCATGGGTTGCAACTGGGGAATCATCTCCTCGGCAAAGCGGTGTTTCAGCGTGATGATTTCCATATCCTGCGCCCAGGCCGCAGCACCTGCGCCGAGCAGCATCCAGAGCACAAAAATCCGTAGTCGCGCCATACCGTCCTCCTGTTGAAGCAGCTTACTTCCTTTTCAAGTCTCTAAAAACGCCTCCACGTCGCCGATCTCGCGGGTGCGGCGCATCGGCGGCAGGCTCTGCCAGATGCGCCGGCCGTAGGGTTTGTCGACCATGCGTGGATCGCAGACCATCAGCACTCCGCGATCGGTCTCATCACGAATCAACCGACCGGCGCCCTGCTTCATGCTGATCACCGCACGTGGTAGTTGTACCTCGAAGAAGGCATTGCGACCGCGCCGCTTCAGCGTATCGATGCGCACCGCCAGCACCGGATCGTCGGGCGGGGCGAAGGGCAGCTTGTCGATGACGACGAGCGAGAGCGCCTCGCCGCGCACATCGACGCCTTCCCAGAAGCTCTGGCTGGCGACCAGCACGGCGTTACCCAACTGACGGAAACGGTCAAGCAGTTCAGTCTTCGCGCCCTGCCCCTGCATCATCAACGGCATCTCGAGCCCGGCTGCCGCAATCCGCGTCTCAAGCAGTTCGTGAATGCGCCGCATCGCGCGCAGTGAGGTGCACAGCACGAAGGCACGCCCGTTGGAGGCGCGGATGGTGGGCCATGCGGCTGCGACGACGGCTTCGCTGTATTCAGGATGATTGGGATCGGGCATGCCGGTCGGACAGTACAGAAGCCCGTTGTTCGGATAATCGAAGGGGCTGTCCCAGCGCCCGGTGACGGCATCGGCCAGCCCGAGCGCTTCGCGATAGTGAGTGAAATCATTGCCGACCGCCAGGGTGGCCGAGGTGAAGATCCAGGCACGCGGATGGCCTTCGAGTTGCTTGCGGAAAATCGGGGCGACAGAGAGCGGCGTGAGGTTGAAGCTCACACCATAGCTGGTGACCTCGACCCAGCGTACCGGCGGGTCTTCGTCATCTGCCGTCCCACCAGCGCCGACTTTTTCAGATTGCCAGTGGCGCAACAGCAGCACCAGTTCGCCGCAACGACGCAGACAGTTCGCTAACCCCTCCGAGCGCCCGGCCTGGCTTTCGAGATGCCGGCTCATTTCATCGAGCATCACCTGCAGATGCGCCAACGCCTCGATGGCTTGCGGATGCTGCAACCACTGCGCGGTAGCCAGCCGGCCCTCATGGCGAAAGGCCAGGCGCAAATCCTTGGCGGCTTTTTCCAGCGCCTTGGCGGCATCCTGCAAGGGCGCGTAGTCCTTGGCGGCGGCGATGCCTTCGAGCTTGGTATCGCGCACCAGATCGAGCAATTGGCCGGTGCCGACCGACTCACTGAAGAACAGGCCGGCCACCTCGGGCAACTGGTGCGCTTCGTCGAAAACCACCGTGTTGCAACTCGGCAGCAGTTCGCCCATGCCGTCATCCTTGAGCATGACGTCGGCAAAGAAGAGATGGTGATTGACCACGACCACGTCCGCCAACAGCGCCTCGCGCCGCGCGGCGAGGACGAAGCACTCCTTGACGTGCGCGCACTCCTGACCGAGGCAGTTCTCGCGCGTCGAGGTGGCGAGATGCCAGGCACCGGAATCCTCGGGCACATCGCTGCACTCAGCTTTGTCGCCACTGGCCGTGCTTTTGGAAAAACGTGCGATGGCATGCAGATGGACCACTTCGGCACGGGAGTTCAGCTTGCCGCCCGTCAGCGCCCGATCCAGGTGGTGCGGGCAAACGTAGTTGCTGCGCCCTTTCAGCAGGGCGATGGTGACCGGAATCCCCAGCGCATCACGCACCATCGGCAGGTCGCGATTGAACAGCTGATCCTGCAGGGTCTTGGTGCCGGTGGACACGATCACCTTGCCGCCAGATAACAGCGCCGGGGCGAGGTAAGCGAAGGTTTTGCCGGTGCCGGTGCCGGCTTCGGCAATCAGCAGACGGTTGGCCTCGATGGCCGCCTGCACCTCGCGCGCCATGGCGATTTGCTGCTCACGCAAGCGATAGCCGGGAATCGTCCGCGCCAGCGGGCCGTCGGCGGCAAAAATACGATCAATATCTGGTTTGACAGCCATGATGGGCGCGAAGGCTAACACGCCATCAGTCAAGCCAATGGGCGGATATACTCGGCAAAAAACAACAATACCCACTTTCTTTCCGGAGGTCATCACCTATGAAAATCGAAACCATTGCTGTGCACGGCGGCTTCAGCCCTGACCCCACCACCAAGTCGGTGGCGGTGCCGATTTACCAAACCACGTCCTACGCCTTCGACGACACGCAGCACGGCGCCGATCTGTTCGACCTGAAGGTGGCCGGCAACATCTACACGCGCATCATGAACCCGACCACGGCCGTTCTTGAACAGCGCCTTGCTGCGATGGAAGGCGGCGTCGGTGCGCTCGGCCTGGCTTCCGGCATGGCGGCGATCACCTATGCGATCCAGACCATTGCCGAGGCCAGCGACAACATCGTGTCGGTCGGCACGCTCTATGGCGGTACTTACAACCTATTTGCCCATACGCTGCCCCAGTACGGCATCGAGGTGCGTTTTGCCGATTATCGGAATCCCGCGAGCTTTAAACCGCTGATCGACGGCAAAACCAAGGCGATCTTCTGCGAATCCGTTGGTAACCCGCTGGGCAACGTCGTCGACATCGCTGCACTCGCTGAGGTAGCGCACGCCGCTGGCGTGCCGCTGATCGTCGACAACACCGTGCCGACGCCTTACCTCTGTCGCCCCTTTGAGCACGGCGCCGACATCATCGTGCATGCGCTGACCAAGTACCTCGGCGGCCACGGCACCAGCATTGGCGGCGCCATCGTCGACTCGGGCAAGTTCCCCTGGGCGGATCACAAGGAGCGCTTCAAGCGCCTCAACACGCCGGATGTGTCCTACCATGGCGTGGTCTATACCGAAGCGCTTGGCCCTGCCGCCTATATCGGCCGCGCCCGCGTCGTACCGCTGCGCAACATGGGCGCCTGCATCTCGCCCTTCAACAGCTTCCAGATCCTGCAGGGCATCGAAACACTGGCCGTACGCATGGACCGCATCTGCGAGAACACGCAGGCCGTCGCCGAATTCCTCAAGGGCCATCCGAAAGCCAGTTGGGTTCGCTACGCCGGCCTGCCTGACCATGCCGAACACGCGCTGGCCAAGAAATACATGGGCGGACGCGCTTCGGGCATCCTGTCGTTCGGCGTCAAGGGCGGACGCGACGGGGGAACCAAGTTCCAGGATGCCTTGAAGCTGATCACCCGTCTGGTAAATATTGGCGATGCCAAATCGCTGGCCTGCCACCCGGCCAGCACCACGCACCGTCAGCTCAACCCGCAGGAACTGGCTAAAGCAGGTGTGTCAGAGGATATGGTGCGTCTGTCGATCGGGCTCGAACACATCGACGACATCAAGGCCGACCTTGAGCAGGCGCTGGCCGCAGTTTAAAAGGCCTCAGGCGCGCTGAAGGTGTGCGAGGGTGGCGAGCTTGTGCAAGACGCCACCCACCCATTGTCGGACCTGCGCCAAGAAACTTTGGAGCGGCGATGACCTGCAGCCGAACGGCAAGGCCGTCGCACTGACCACGCGATTGCGCCCGCCATGCTTGGCTTCATAGAGGGCATGGTCGGCTGCGGCCACCATGGCGGTTGCGGCATCCTTGTGTTCGCACGTACTGTCAAGCACAGCCATCGACAGGCCAATCGAAATTGTTACCGGCACCCGCTCGCCATGTGGGGTCGTCAGGACTTGCGTCTCGATGGCCGTGCGAATCCGCTCGGCGATTTCCAGTGCGTGCGCCTGTGCGGTTTGCGGCAACAAGGCGACGAACTCCTCGCCGCCATAGCGTGCCAACGTATCGCTGGTACGCAACTGTGCCTTGATCGTCGTGGCAATTCCCTGCAACACCAGATCGCCGACCTGGTGGCCGTAGGTGTCGTTGATTCGCTTGAAACGGTCGATGTCGAGAAACATGCACGCTAGCGGCTGGCGCTGGCGGCGGGCTTGACTCGCTTCAGCCGGGCAGCGATGGTCGAAATAGCGCCGGTTATGCACGCCGGTCAGCGCATCGGTCACCCCAGCGCGCTTGAGCCGCTCACGTGACAGGGTGCTTTCAACGCACACCGCCGCGACCGCTGCCAGGCGATCGAGAAATTCGGTGCCGGCACCTTCGGTATAGCGATCGGGATCGGCACTGCCGAGATTCAGACTACCGATCAGGCAGTTCTGGCGCATCAACGGCAGCAAGGCAACGGACGCCGGCGTGTCATCGCCATCGGGAAACAGGCGCCCGTGGCTGACCGAATCGAAACGCGTCAGCCGGGTCTTGTAATCCCCGGAAAAGCAGAACTTCAGCCACGCGTCATCGGCCATCAGGCACAAACCTGGAATTTCCTGTCCAAGGCCGGCCTCATCGAGCAGGCGGGGAATTTCGTATTCCTGGTCCACCAGCGTCAGGCTGACATGCTCGATACCGAAAACCTGGCGATAGTCGGCAAGCAGCAACCGAATCAGCTCGACAAATGAGCCGGCGCCAATAATGCGCCGCTCAAGTACATCAAAGCGGCGCAATTTATCTTCATTCTGGCGGGCTTCCTGCAAAAGCGACTCAAGCTGGTTCCTGAGCGTAAGGTTTTCAATTTGCAGGTTGTCATGCATATTCGGTATTACGACCCGAAACGCATGAACTTGAGCGAGCGGCAGCAGATGCTGTCGTCTCGCCAGAGCCGACTTTTACAACGAGCGCATCAGCGCGAAGGTGCAAAGCGAGATCAGCGTATCCGGGAAGATGCCTAACAAGGCCACTGCTGCACCGTTCAGCGACAGCAGGAAGCGCATGTCGAGCGACGCCTGGATCGGTGCATTGTCCACCGGGGCATCGAAATACATCAGCTTGACGACGCGCAGGTAGTAGAAGGCGCCAATCAGGGAGAACATCACGGCGAACACGGCAACAGCGATATGGCCGGCATCAATGGCGGCCAGCAGCACCGAGAACTTGGCGAAGAAGCCGACGAAGAACGGCACACCCGCCATTGAGAACATGATGGCCAGCATCACGGCGGCAAACCACGGACTGCGCTGATTCAATCCCTTGAAGTCATCCAGATGCTCGGCTTCGTAGCCGGCTCGGGAGAGCAGCAGGATCATGCCGAAAGCGCCCAGCGACATGATCACGTAGGCGACGATGTAGTACATCGCCGAACTGTAGGCATTCAGGGCAAAGTGCTTGTCCTCTCCTACCACGCCACTCATCAGGGCAAGCAACATGAAGCCCATGTGCGAGATGGTCGAGTAAGCCAGCATGCGCTTGATGTTGGTTTGCGCAATCGCCGCGAGGTTACCCAGGGCAATCGAGAGCACGGCCAGAATCATCAGCATCGTTTGCCAGTGTTCGGCCAGTTCAAACAGGCCATACACCAGCATGCGCATGGCGATGGCGAAAGCGGCCAGTTTCGGCGCCGAGGCGATCAGCAGGGTAATCGGCGTCGGCGCACCCTGATAGACATCCGGCACCCACATGTGGAAAGGCACGGCACCCAGCTTGAAGGCAATGCCGGAGACAATGAAGACGAGACCAAACACCAGCACGGTCTTGTTCGCCACACCCAGATGCAACGCCTGGGCCACACCACCGATTTCAAGCGTTCCCGTGGCGCCATAGACCATCGACATGCCGTAAAGCAGCAGACCAGAAGCCAGCGCACCAAGGACGAAATACTTCATCGCGGCTTCTGTGGCACGCGGGCTGTCGCGATCGATGGCGACCAGGGCATACAGGGACAACGAAAGGAGTTCCAGGCCGAGGTAGATGGTCAGGAAATGCGATGCAGAGATCATCACCATCATGCCGACGGTGGCAAAAAGGACCAGGACGTAATACTCGCCCTTGTCGAGTTGGCGAGCCACGAGGTAGTCGCGGCTATAAATCAAGGCCACGATCACGGACAGATAAAGCATCAACTTGAGGAGGTCGGCCAGCAGGTCATCGACAAACATGTTGCTGAAGGTCAACACGACCTGACCATCCATGGTCTGATAGGTAATCAGTGCGCAACCGACCAGAGCAACCATTGTCAGGGCAGCGGTAATCCAGCGCTGGGTACGTCCCAGGAAGGCATCCACGAGCAAGATGACGCAAGCCATCAGCACCAGGAAAATCTCCGGCATGGCCGGGAAGAGATCGGGTGGAACGAAATTCTTGAGCATCGTTGTCTCGTCTGTGCCGGGTGATTAAAGCTTGCTCACCGCGACATGCTTGAGCAGGTTATCCACCGAAGCATGCATCACGTCAGTGAAGGGATACGGGTAAAGGCCCATCGCCAGGACGCAGAACGCCAGCAAGGCGAGGAACAGGAATTCACGGGAATTGATGTCGGTCAGTTCGGCAACGTGACTATTAGCAACAGCACCGAAGATAACGCGCTTGACCATCCACAGGGTATAGGCGGCCCCCAGAATCAGCGTCGTCGCGGCCAGAAAACCGATCCAGAAGTTGTACTTGACCGCCCCGAGGATGACCATGAACTCGCCGACAAAGCCGGATGTCGCGGGCAGACCGGCGTTAGCCATGGCGAAGAGCACCATGAAGCCCGCAAATTTCGGCATGGTGTTCACCACCCCGCCGTAGTCGGCAATCTGGCGCGAGTGCATACGGTCATACATCACGCCGACGCAGAGGAACATCGCGGCGGAGATGAAGCCGTGCGAGATCATCTGCACCAGCGCACCCTCGACACCCAAGGGGTTGAAGATGAAGAAGCCAAGGGTCACAAAGCCCATGTGCGAAATTGACGAATAGGCGATCAGCTTCTTCATGTCGGCCTGCACCAGCGCCACGAAGCCAATGTAAATGACGGCAATCAGCGACAGCGTGATCATCATCGGCGCAAGATACTGGCTGGCGTCCGGCGCAATCGGCAGCGAGAACCGCAAGAAGCCATAGGCGCCGAGCTTCAGCATGATCGCCGCCAGTACGACCGAACCGCCGGTGGGTGCCTCGACGTGGGCATCTGGCAACCAAGTATGCACCGGCCACATTGGTACTTTGACGGCAAAAGCGACCAAGAAGGCAAGGAACAGCAGAATCTGCGGCGCCAAGTCGATGCGCAGCTGGTGCCATTCAAGCAGATTGAAGCTGCCGCCAGACTGCAGGAAGAGCCAGATCAGCGCAATCAGCATCAGTAGCGATCCGAGCAGCGTGTAGAGGAAGAATTTGAACGCGGCATAAACACGGCTCGGGCCGCCCCAGATGCCGATGATGATGTACATCGGGATCAGCGAGGCTTCAAAGAACACGTAAAACAACACGGCGTCGAGCGAACTGAAAATACCGTTCATCAAACCGGACATGATCAGGAAGGCGCCCATGTATTGAGCGACCTTGTCCTGGATCACCTCCCAAGCAGCGATGATCACAATGATCGTGATAAAGCTGTTGAGCAGGATAAACAGCATCGAGATACCATCGACACCGAGGAAGTATTCGATATTGAAGCGCGGAATCCACGGGCGCTGCTCCACGAACTGCATGCCAGCCTGGGTTACGTCGAAGTTGAAGTACAGGGGCAGGGTCACCAAGAAGCCGGCGATAGCCACCGCCAACGCCGCCCAGCGTGCAAGCTTCTTGTCGTTACCGGCCGAAAAGACGACCAGAGCACCAAGAATTGGGATCCAGATTGCGAGGCTCAGCAGTGAACTCATAGCAGGAAACTCATCTCATCGCATCCGTCAGGCGCGGTTCATCCACAGCGTCAGCAGCACAAAGACGCCGATGATCATGGAGAACGCATATTGGTAGATGTGGCCAGACTGGATCAGGCGCACGACACTGGCAAACCAGCCGACCAGACGGGCGGAACCATTGACCATCACGCCATCGATGATTGTCTGATCGCCCGCTTTCCACAGACCGTGCCCGACACCACGCGCACCACCTGCAAAGAACCACTCATTGAACTGGTCAAGACCGTATTTGTTTTCAAGAATCTTCACGGGCAAGGCCATCTTTGCGCGGATCACAGCCGGTAGATCCGGACGCTTGATGTAGAGGAACCAGGCGGTAGCCGCGCCGGCCAGCGCCAGCCAGAACGGCAGTGTCACGACACCGTGGGCCATCATGCCGAAGACGCCGGTGAAGGCTTCCTTCAACTGAGCCATGGCGGGATGCGCAACCGTATCGATATAGATCGCGTTGCCAAACCAGTTGCCATACAGGAAGGAACCGATCAGCCAGCCGGAAGCAATCGCCGGGATCGACAACAGGATCAGCGGCACCGTCACGACCTTGGGCGACTCATGGGGCTCATGAACCGCATGATGACCATGATCGTCATGGCCGTGATGTGCGTCATGCCCCGCGTCGCGGAAGCGCTCCTTGCCGTGGAAGGCAAAGAAGACGAGACGGAAGGAATACAGACCACCGATAAACACGGCAGCCAGTGCGCAAACGTAGGCAAAGCCTGCACCCGGAATCTGCGAGGCCTGCACTGCCATGATGATCGAATCTTTCGAGAAGAAACCGGCAAACGGTGGCAAACCGGCGTTGGCGATGGCGCCAATCAGTACCGTCGCGTAGGTAATCGGCAAATACTTGCGCAGACCGCCCATCTTGCGCATGTCCTGCTCATGGTGCATGGCGATGATCACCGAACCGGCGCCGAGGAACAGCACCGCCTTGAAGAAGGCGTGCGTCATCAGATGGAAGATCGCGACCGAGTAAGCCGAGGCGCCCAGCGCCATGGTCATGTAGCCCAGCTGCGACAGCGTCGAGTAGGCGACGACGCGCTTGATGTCGGTCTGGACGATGGCGATCAGGGCCATGAACAATGTCGTGATCGCGCCGATGACGATGATGAAGGACAAGGCCGTATCGGAGAGTTCGAACAACGGCGACATGCGCGACACCATGAAGATACCGGCCGTCACCATCGTGGCCGCATGGATCAGGGCGGAAATCGGCGTCGGGCCTTCCATCGAATCGGGCAGCCAGACATGCAGCGGGAACTGCGCCGATTTGCCCATCGCACCGATGAACAGGCCAATACAGATCGCGGTAATCAGCGGCCAGCCGGTCGTGGCTTCCGTCATCGTCGCGAGTTCCTTCGCCTTGCCGAACACGGTAGCGTAGTCGAGACTGCCGGCGTAGGCGGCCACCAGACCGATACCGAGCAGGAAGCCGAAGTCGCCGACGCGGTTAACCAGGAAGGCTTTCAGGTTGGCGTAGATCGCCGTGGGGCGTGTCGACCAGAAGCCGATCAGCAGGTAGGAGACCAGGCCCACCGCCTCCCAGCCGAAGAAGAGCTGGACGAAGTTGTTGCTCATCACGAGCATCAGCATCGAGAAGGTGAACAAGGAAATGTAGCTGAAGAAACGCTGATAGCTGTTGGTCCGCGCCAAACTGTCGGCCGGCCAGTTTTCCTCATCATGCGCCATGTAACCGATGGTGTAGATGTGCACCATCAGCGAGACGAAAGTAACCACCAGCATCATCACCGCCGTCAGCGGGTCGATCAGGAAACCGATCGCGAACTTCAGGCCACCAGATTCAAGCCAGACATAGAGATCGCCATTGAAGTGATTGCCGGCCATCACATCCTTGAAGATGATCAGGGAAGCGATGAGTGAAACAGTGACACCCAGAATCGTGACGATATGCGCGCCGGCCCGGCCGATGGCCTTGCCAAACAGGCCTGCGATGATCGCCCCGAACAGCGGGGCCAGTGGCACGAGGAGATAGAGGGTCTTCATGTGGCCTTATCCCTTGAGACTGTCGAGATCATCGACGTGGATGGTCGAGAGGTTGCGGAACAACACCACCAGAATCGCCAAGCCAATGGCGGCTTCAGCAGCCGCCACCGTCAGCACGAAGAAGACCATCAACTGGCCGGTCAGATCATTGAGGTAGTGCGAGAAGGCAACGAAGTTCAGGTTGACCGACAGCAGCATCAGTTCGATGGCCATCAGCAACACGATCAGGTTTTTGCGGTTGAGGAAGATGCCCACGACGCTGATGGCAAACAGAATCGCCGACAGGATCAGGTAATGTGACAAAGACAGTGTCGTCAGCATGTTATTGGCCCCCCTCCTTCACTTCCGGTTCGGCGGGTAGATCCTTTTCGGTCGCCATCTTTACCAGACGGACGCGGTCATTGCGCTTGACCGCCAGTTGTTCGGACGGGTTCTGGTACTTGGTGTCCTTGCGCTGACGCAAGGTCAGCATCACGGCGGCGATCACGCCGACCAGCAAAATGACCGACGCCAATTCGAACGGATAGACAAAATCGGTGTAGAGCAGGCGAGCCAATTCCTTGGTGTTGCTGTAGCCCTCGGGCATGGTCTGCCCCGGCAGCGCAGCAGCACTGAAATACGTGCCGCTCAGCACCAGCGCCATTTCGGCCACCATCAGCAAACCGATCATGGCGCCCAGCGGCAGATAACTCCAGAAGCGATGACGCAGGCGTTCAATGTCGATATCGAGCATCATCACGACAAACAGGAACAGCACCATCACCGCCCCGACATACACCATGATCAGGATGATGGCGAGAAATTCGGCCTGCAACAACATCCAGATGGCGGCCATCGAAAAGAAGGCCAGCACCAGGAACAGGGCGGCATGCACGGGGTTGCGCGCCGTGATGGTGCGCAGGGCAGCGAACACCAGAATCGCCGCAACCACATAGAAGACGAAGGTCTTGAATTCCATTATCTGTACTTAGCGTCCAGTTCGCGGTTCTTGGCAATCTCAGACTCATAGCGATCGCCATTGGCCAGCAGCATCTGCTTGGTGTAATAGAGATCGCCGCGTGTCTCGCCGTGGTATTCGAAAATATGCGTCTCGACAATGGCATCCACCGGGCAGGCTTCCTCACAGAAACCGCAGAAGATGCACTTGGTCAGGTCGATGTCGTAGCGTGTGGTGCGACGACTGCCGTCTTCACGCTCGGCGCCTTCAATGGTGATGGCCATCGCCGGACAAACCGCCTCGCACAACTTGCACGAGATGCAACGCTCTTCGCCATTCGGATAGCGACGCAGGGCATGCAAGCCGCGGAAGCGCGGCGACATCGGAGTCTTTTCTTCCGGGTACTGGACGGTGATCTTCGGCTTGAAGAAATAGCCCGCCGTGACGGCCATGCCTTGCAGCAGTTCCTTGAGGAACAAGCTGCCGATGAAATCTTTGGCGCCCATGGTCAGTTCCTCACTTCCAGATGTTGAACGGCGACATCATCCAGACCCCGACAACCAGGATCCAGGTGATGCAGATTGGGATGAACACCTTCCAGCCCAGACGCATGATCTGGTCATAGCGATAACGCGGGAAAGTCGCGCGGAACCACAGGAAGCAGAACAGCAGGAAGGAAACCTTGGCCGCCAGCCAGTGATGGCCATCCGGCAGGAAGCCCACCGGCGACAGCCAGCCACCAAGGAAGAAGATCGATGCCAGGAAGGCAATCAGGATCATGTTGGCGTATTCGGCGAGGAAGAACAGGGCAAAGGTCATGCCCGAATACTCGACCATGTGACCCGCCACAATCTCGGACTCGCCTTCCACCACGTCAAACGGCGCGCGGTTGGTCTCGGCCACGCCGGAGATGAAATACACGAGGAACATCGGCAGCAGCGGGATGAAGTTCCACGACAACACACTCAGCCCCATGTCGGCGAAGCGGCCCTGATCCTGCACGCGCACGATTTCTGAAATATTCAGGCTGTTCGATACCATCAGCACGGCTACCAATGCCATGCCCATGGCGATTTCGTACGAAATCATCTGTGCCGTGGCGCGCATGGCACCCAGGAAGGGATATTTGGAATTCGAGGCCCAACCGGAGATGATGATGCCGTAGACCCCGATGGAGGTCACCGCCAGCAGGAACAACACGCCCGCATCAATGTCCGCCAGCACCCAGCCATCGGCGAAGGGCACCACCGCCCAGGCGATCAGCGCCGGCGCCAGCGCGACGATCGGGCCGAAGATGAAGAGTTTGGTGCTGGCCTTGGCCGGAAACAGCACTTCCTTGAACATCAACTTCAGGCTATCGGCAATCGGCTGGAGCAAACCGAGCGGCCCGACGCGGTTCGGACCGATCCGCACGTGCATGTAGGCGATGACCTTGCGCTCAAAATAGGGCAAGTAAGCCACGCCGAGAATCAGCGGCACCAGAATCGCGACAATGCGCATGATCGACCAGACCAGCGGCCAGATATGCTGGAACCAAGGCCAGATGACATCCCAGAGACCGAACAGGTTCCAGAACCACTGGAAGAAATTGAGGATCAGCGCTTCCATCAGGCTTTTTCCACGGTAATCGAACCAAACATCGGGCCGAGGGCTGCCGTGCTCGCATGGGCAGCGGCAACACGCACACAGCCATCCGGGACGCCAGCGTCGAGTTCAGCAACCAGTGCCGTCTTGCCAGCGCCGACTTTTACGCTTTCACCCGCAGCTATACCCAGTTTGCCCAGCATGGCTGCATTCATGCGCGCCATCGGTGCCGCTGCATCCTTGGTGGCCTGCAGGCTGGACGCACGGCGTACCAGTACATCGGCAAAATGGATCGGCACATCAGCAACACGCTGAATCCCGCTCGCTTCGGCAGAAAGATTCAATGCACCCACCTTAACGGCGTTGTCCAGTCCAGATACGAACTCAGGCTTGCCACCCAGCACCTGATCGCGCACCTGCTCAGAACTTTCATAATCGAAACCGGCAACTTCCAGCAGATTGCCCAACACGCGTAGCACCTTCCAGGCCGGACGTGCTTCGCCCTGCGGCTTGGTCACGGCGTAGAAACTCTGCGCACGACCTTCGGTATTGATAAAGGTGCCGGAGGTTTCGCTGAAAGGCGAGACCGGCAGCAACACGTCAGCGTATTCGAGAGCAGCCGCCGACTTGAAGGGCGACAGAACAATCACGCTCGCGGCCTGTTGCATCGCCGCCAGCGCCTGAGCACCATCGGCACAATCGAGTTCTGGCTCAACGTTCAACAGAACATAGGCCTTGCGCGGTTCGGCAAGCAGACGGGCGGCATTCAAACCATCGGCCTGCGGGCAAGCCTTGGCGACGTAGCCGCCAACGCTGTTAGCCGCCTCACCGAGAATGCCGAACTTCGCACCGAGCAGCGTGGCCAGTTGTTGCGCAAGACGCTGCAGCGTTGCCGCTTGCGGATGCTGCTGGGCAAAGTTGCCAAGCAGGATGCCCGCATTCCGGCCGGAAACCAGACTATTGGCGATGGCTTGCGCCGCTGAAACGTCAATGAGGCCAGCGCCGACTTTTTCAAACTCGGCACCCAGCGCTGTTTCCTTGATCTGCGCCACCGTCTTGACGACTTCGGCCAGCACACCCGGCAACTGAGCGGGCGCGGTAATCGCCTTGGCAAACAGTTTGATCAACTGATCATCGTCTGCCGAATGAATCACGCAAACCTTGGTGCCGCGTTTGGCCGACTGGCGCAGGCGCTGGGCAATCAGGGGGTGATCCTTACGCAGGAAACTGCCAACCACCAGCACACGATCCAACTCGTTGATCTCGGCCAGTTTCATGCCGAGGAACGGAATACCACTGCATTGGCCGTCAAGGCTGAAATCGCTTTGGCGCAGGCGGAAATCGATATTGTCCGAACCGATGCCGCGCAGCAACTTGGCGGCCAGCGCCATCTCTTCGAGTGTGGCATGCGGACTGACCAGCGCGCCGATCTGGTCTGCACCCTGATTCTTCGCCACATCACGCAGGGCGTGGCTGGCGTAATCAAGGGCGACATTCCACTCGACTTCCTTCCACTCGCCGCCCTGCTTCACCATCGGCTTGGTCAGGCGCTCAGAAGAATTCAATGCCTCGTAGGAGAAACGCTCTTTGTCCGAGAGCCAGCACTCGTTGATGGCTTCGTTTTCCAGCGGCAGCACGCGCATCACGCGATCATGCTTGGTCTGGACAATCAGGTTGCTGCCCAAGCCGTCATGCGGGCTGACCGACTTGCGGCGCGACATTTCCCATGTCCGCGCCGAGAAACGGAAGGGCTTGGACGTCAGTGCGCCGACCGGACAAAGGTCGATGATGTTGCCCGACAACTCCGAATCGACGGTCTTGTCGAGGAAAGTCATGATCTCGGCACGATCACCACGGAAGGCCTGACCCAGTTCCATGTTGCCGGCAATTTCCTGTGTGAATCGCACGCAGCGGGTGCAGTTGATGCACCGGGTCATGTCGGTGCTGACCAGCGAACCGAGGTTCTTGTTGGTCACCACGCGCTTTTCTTCCTGATAGCGCGAAGCGGAACCACCGTAGCCGACCGCCAGATCCTGCAACTGGCACTCGCCACCCTGATCGCAGATCGGGCAGTCGAGCGGATGGTTGATGAGCAGAAACTCCATCACATCCTTCTGCGCCTTCACCGCGATGGCCGAATGGGTGAACACCTTCATGCCATTGGTCACAGGCGTCGCACAAGCCGGCATCGGCTTGGGCGCCTTCTCGACCTGCACCAGACACATGCGGCAGTTGGCAGCGATAGACAGCTTCTTGTGATAGCAGAAGTGCGGAATATAGATGCCGGCAGAATGCGCGGCTTCGATGACGGTCACACCGTCGTCGACCTGCAGGGCTTTGCCGTCGATCTCGATCTCTAGCATGTGGCACCTGCCATGAGTCGTGTGTGGAACGTGCTGCCCGCCTTCTGGACATCCGGCGGCACGAGACACTTCTTGTTGTCGATGTGATAAGCGAACTCGTCACGGAAATGCTTGACGAAGCTGCGCACCGGCAACGCAGCCGCATCGCCGAGCGCACAGATCGTGCGACCCATGATGTTGCCGGCAATTTCGTCGAGCAGATCAATATCCTCGGGACGGCCTTCGCCATGCTCGATGCGATGCACCATCTTGTAGAGCCAGCCTGTCCCCTCGCGGCAGGGCGTGCATTGACCACAGGATTCTTCGTAATAAAACCAGGACAGACGCTCCAGCGCCTTGACCATGCAAACGGTTTCGTCCATGACAATCACGGCGCCGGAACCGAGCATCGACCCCGCCTTAGCAATCGAGTCGTAGTCCATGGTGCATTCCATGATGACATCGGCCGGCAGCACCGGGGCAGACGAGCCGCCAGGAATCACCGCCTTCAACTTGCGACCGCCACGCATGCCGCCCGCCATCTCCAGCAGCTTGGCGAATGGTGTGCCCATCGGCACCTCGAAGTTGCCCGGCTTATTCACATGGCCGGATACCGAGAACAGCTTGGTGCCACCATTGTTGGGCTTGCCAAGATCAAGGAATGCCTGCCCACCCTGACGAAGAATGTAGGGAATCGAAGCAAATGTCTCGGTATTGTTGATTGTGGTCGGCTTGCCATAGAGACCGAAGCTCGCCGGGAACGGCGGCTTGAAGCGCGGCTGGCCCTTCTTGCCTTCAATCGATTCCAGCAGGCCGGTTTCCTCACCGCAGATGTAGGCACCGTAACCGTGGTGGGCAAACAGATCGAAGTTGAAACCACCGCCCAGAATGTTCTGGCCAAGATAGCCGGCAGCACGCGCTTCGGCCAGGGCTTCCTCGAAGCGCTGATACAGTTCGAACACTTCGCCGTGAATGTAGTTGTAACCGCGCGCCGCGCCCATCGCGAAACCGGCGATGATCATGCCTTCAATGACTGAGTGTGGATCAAGGCGCATGAGGTCGCGGTCCTTGAAAGTACCGGGTTCGCCTTCATCGGTATTGCACACCACATACTTGTCGCCAGGGAAGGCGCGCGGCATGAAGCTCCACTTGAGGCCCGTCGGGAAGCCGGCACCGCCACGACCACGCAGCACAGAAGCCTTCACTTCGGCGATCACCTGATCCTGCGTCAACTTGTCGGCAAACAGTTTCTTGAGCGCCAGATAGCCGCCGCGTGCTTCGTAGTCCTTCAGCCGCCAGCCGCCATCCTTGTTCAGGTCGCGCACATCGGGCTGTTGCCAGCCGGCGGTCAGGGAAGGATTGATTGCTTCGAGGATGGCCATGTTATTTGCACTCCTCAAGCAGCTTGTCGATCTCGTCCGGGGTCATGAAGCAGCGCATATGCACGTTATTCACCAGCATCACCGGCGCATCGCCGCAAGCGCCCATGCACTCGCCTTCCTTGAGGGTAAATTTGCCATCAGCCGTCGTTTCGCCGAATTCGATACCGAGTTTCTGCTTGACGTAATCGGCCGCATGCACACCGCCGGACAAAGCGCAGGGCAGGTTCGTACAGACGGTGATCTTGTGCCGTCCAACGGGGTGAAGGTCGTACATGTTGTAGAACGAGGCAACCTCATAGGCTGCCATCTCGGGCATATCGAGGTAGCGCGCGACTTCCGCGATAGTCTCGCGCGCCAGCCAGCCCTTCTCTACCTGAGCAATATGCAGGGCAGCCATGACGGCCGACTGCTTCTGATCCGCCGGGTACTTGGCGACTTCGCGATCAATTTTTTGCAGGGATTCCTGACTCAGCATGCTCATCTGTCCGCTTATCTATCCGTATCGCCCAGCACTAGATCAATGGTACCGATAATCGCCGTAGCATCGGCAATCATGTGGCCCTTCGACATCTCATTCATCGCGGCCAGATGCGCGAAGCCCGGAGAACGCAGCTTGAAGCGATAAGGCTTGTTGGCACCATCAGAAATCGCATACACGCCGAACTCGCCCTTGGGATGCTCGATGCCCGCATAGACTTCACCCGCTGGCACATGGATACCCTCGGAGAAGAGCTTGAAGTGATGAATCAGCTCTTCCATGTTGGACTTCATCTTCTCGCGGGCCGGCGGCGCCACCTTGTGGTTGTCGCTGATCACCGGGCCAGGATTCTGGCGCAGCCAGTCGATGCACTGACGGATGATACGATTAGCCTGGCGCATTTCTTCCATGCGCACCAGATAACGATCATAGCAATCGCCATTGGTACCGACCGGAATGTCGAAATCGACGCGGTCATAAACCTCGTAAGGCATCTTCTTGCGCAGATCCCACTCGACACCGGAGCCGCGCAGCATCGGGCCGGTAAAGCCCAGTTGCAAGGCACGCTCGGGGGACACCACACCGACGTTCACCGTGCGCTGTTTCCAGATGCGGTTCTCGGTCAGCAGCGTTTCGTACTCGTCGAGAATTGCCGGGAAACGGTCAGTGAAGTCCTCAAGGAAGTCGAGCAGCGAACCTTGGCGTGGCTCATTCAGACGCGCCACGTCGGCCGCATTCTTCCACTTCGACACCTCGTACTTGGGCATGCTGTCCGGCAGATCGCGATAGACACCACCCGGGCGGTAATACGCGGCGTGCAAACGTGCACCGGAAACTGCCTCATAAACGTCGAGCAAATCTTCGCGTTCGCGGAAGGTATACAGCACCATCGCCATCGCACCGATGTCAAGCGCATGGGTACCGATATTCAGCAGGTGATTCAGGATGCGTGTCACTTCGTCCATCATCACGCGGATGTACTGACCGCGGATCGGCACTTCGACGCCGAGAAGACGCTCTACCGCGAGACAGTAGGCGTGCTCGTTGCACATCATCGACACGTAGTCGAGACGATCAAGGTAAGGAACGTTCTGAATCCAGGTACGCGTTTCGGCCAGCTTCTCGGTACCTCGGTGCAGCAGACCGATATGCGGATCGGCACGCACGATCACTTCGCCATCGAGTTCGAGGATCAGACGCAGAACGCCGTGTGCCGCCGGATGCTGCGGGCCGAAGTTCAGGGTGTAGTTCTTGATCTCAGCCACGGCCGCTCGTCACCTTTCCATATTGCTCCTCGCGCACGATTCGCGGCGTAACTTCACGCGGCTCGATCGTTACGGGCTGATAGACGACACGCCGTTTCTCGGGGTCGTAACGCATCTCGACGTAACCAAAAACCGGGAAATCCTTGCGGAACGGATGACCGACAAAACCATAGTCGGTCAGGATACGCCGCAGATCGTCATGGCCCTCAAACAGGATGCCGTACATGTCAAAAGCTTCGCGCTCGTACCAATTAGCCGAGTTCCAGATATCGGTAACAGTCGGCAGCACCGGGAAGTCCGCATCTTCTGCATAAGTGCGCAGCCGCAGGCGGCAATTCAAGTGCAACGATGTCAGGTGGCAAACGGAGGCAAATCGCTTGCCCTGCCAACCGGTATAGGTCGAGTAATCGACGCCAGACAGGTCAATTAATTGGGCAAACTGCAACTCGGGGTGATCACGCAGTGTTTTTGCCACCTCACGATAATCGACAGAAGCCACTTCGATGGTCAGTTCGCCCAGACGCAACACGGACGATGTGATGCGGGCGCCGAGGATTTCGGCCAACTTCTGCGACAGTTTTTCGAGTTTGGCGCTCATGGGTTAGACACGGGCAATCGTGTTGGTGCGAGTGATCTTGTTCTGCAACTGGATGATGCCGTACAACAGCGCCTCGGCCGTCGGGGGACAGCCCGGCACGTAGATATCGACCGGCACAATGCGATCACATCCACGCACCACAGAATACGAATAGTGATAGTAGCCACCGCCATTGGCGCAAGAGCCCATCGAGATCACCCAGCGCGGTTCGGCCATCTGGTCATATACCTTGCGCAGGGCCGGGGCCATCTTGTTGGTGAGTGTACCGGCAACGATCATCACGTCGGACTGGCGCGGGGTGGGGCGGAACACCACGCCAAAACGGTCGAGGTCATAACGCGAACAGCCAGCATGAATCATCTCGACCGCACAGCAGGCCAGCCCAAAGGTCACTGGCCACAACGAACCGGTACGCGTCCAGTTGATCAGTTTATCAAGCGAGGTGGTAACGAAACCTTCCTGCAGAACGCCTTCGATGCTCATGTGCTTATTCCCAATCCAGCGCGCCCTTGAGCCAGGCGTAAATAAAACCGACGATAAGGATGCCCATGAAGACGAACATCTCGATGAAACCGAACCATTTCACGGCCTCATTTTCGACTTCGACGAACTCTTTGAAAATGGCTGCCCACGGGAACATAAAGGCCAATTCAAGGTCGAAAATGATAAAGGTGATCGCGACCAGGTAATAGCGCACATCAAACTTGATGCGAGCATCCTCGAAGGGCTCAAAGCCACACTCGAAAGGAGAGAGTTTTTCGCTATCCGGACGATTGGGACCAAGCAACCAGCCGATCAGGATAGGCATGCACCCGAAGACTAGCGCAACGAGCACGAAGACCAAAATCGGAAAATAATTTTCCAGCATAACCTTGAGTTCTCGGTCGCGGCAAGACTGCCCCCGACACACCCTGCGACTTCCCTGATTCCGTCTACCCGATCACACTGGACAGACGCCGTTTTATGCGTTGGTGCCGACGGCGAGACTCGAACTCGCACAGCTTTCGCCACTACCCCCTCAAGATAGCGTGTCTACCAATTTCACCACGTCGGCTTGCCAATTACTGCTTTGCAGCATCCGCGGCGCGCATCATACATTATCGATGCACCCCACGAAAAATTTATCTCCAAAAAAAACGACTTACTTCGGAATATCTTTGGCCTTCGAATCATCCACAGGCGCAGGCACTGTCGCTTCAACCTTCACCGCATCCATCACGCTACTGCTGGACGCTTCTGGACGCGAACCCGCCATGTAGGCTAGCGTCAGGCTGGTGATGAAAAAGCCCGTGGCCAAAACAGCCGTCGTACGTGAGAGGAAGTTTGCCGATCCGGTCGCCCCAAACAGACTGCCGGAGGAGCCGCCACCAAAGGCCGCACCCATGTCGGCGCCCTTGCCATGCTGCACCAACACTAGGCCAATCACACCCAAGCCGACCAGAATATGGACGGTCAAGGTAATCGAGTAATAAACATCCATTGCTTGTTTTACCTATTATGAAAATCAGGCCGCTGCCGCACAAATGGCCACAAAATCGGCGACCACCAATGCTGCTCCGCCAATCAGGCCGCCATCAATATCCGGCTGCGCCATCAACTCCTTGGCATTGTTTGGCTTCATGCTGCCGCCGTAGAGAATCTGCAACTTGTCAGCCACCGCCGCATCGTCGCGACGAATGCGCGCACGGATCGTGGCATGCACTTCCTGCGCCTGCTCCGGGCTTGCCGTCCGACCAGTGCCAATCGCCCAGACGGGCTCGTAAGCCACCACCGCACCACCCAGTGCCGCGCAGCCACAGCGGGCAATAACTACATCCAGCTGACGGGTGACCACTTCAGTGGTGATATTTTTCTCGCGCTCATCGAGCGTTTCGCCAACGCACAGGATCGGAACCAGACCCGCCTTCAGTGCAGCCTCGAACTTCGCAGCAACGATGGCATCTGTATCGCCATAGTAGGAACGGCGCTCGGAATGGCCAATGATGGCGTAGCGGCAGGCAAAATCCTTGAGCATGCCCGCGCTGACTTCACCGGTATAGGCGCCCTGCGCATGCTCGGAGACATCCTGCGCGCCCCAGGCGACATTGCTGCCAGAGAGCGCCTGACGTGCCTGATCGAGATACGGATAGGGAACGCAAACCGCAACTTCGGCACCCATGCCGGCCACGCCGGTCTTGACGCCAGACAGCAGATCAGCGTTCACGGCGAGGTTGCCGTGCATCTTCCAGTTTCCTGCTACCAGTTTTTTGCGCATGATGTCCAGTCCGTAATGGCGGAAAGGTCGGCATTATAAGTACCGTGCGAAGCCTCAGTCAATGCGCAACCCCGGATTTATTGCCTATCTGTCACGATTCTGTAACGCGCCGCTAATACGATGCCGACTGCTTCATCCGGCGCAGCAATCGCCGGCTGACATTTTCCCACCCCCCCCAAGGAGTAATCGCATGCAATTGAAAAAAATCGTCTCGGCACTTGGTTTTGTCGCCGCAACCGCCTTCGTCGCGCCCGCCGCCATGGCCCAAGCTGTCCAGGTCGATCCGGCTCTGCCCAACTACACCAAGGCCAGCGGCGTCTCTGGCAATTTCACCAGCGTCGGCTCCGACACGCTGAACAACCTGATGACGCTGTGGGCCGAGACCTACAAGCGCAACTACCCCAACGTCAACATCCAGATTCAGGGCGCTGGCTCTGCCACCGCCCCCCCGGCCCTGATCGAAGGCGCCGCCAACTTCGGCCCGATGAGCCGCGTCATGAACGCCAAGGAAATCGAGGCCTTCGAGAAGAAGTTCGGCTACAAGCCCACCGCCGTGCCCGCCGCCATCGACGCGCTGGCCGTGTATGTCAACAAGGACAACCCCATCAAGGGTCTTTCCATCCAGCAGGTCGACGCCATGATGTCCGCCACCCGCAAGTGTGCCGCCCCGGCCGACATCACCAACTGGGGTGAGGTCGGCATGACCGGCGAATGGGCTTCGCGTCCGATCGCCCTCTACGGCCGCAATTCGGTGTCCGGCACCTACGGCTACTTCAAGGAAGTGGCACTGTGCAAGGGCGACTTCAAGCGTAACGTTGCCGAGCAGCCGGGTTCCGCCTCGGTGGTGCAGAGCGTGACCGGTCAGATCGGCGCCATTGGCTACTCCGGCATTGGCTACAAGACCTCCGGTGTGCGTGCCCTGCCGCTCTCGAAGAAGACCGGCGAGCCGTTCGTTGAAGCCGACGCCAAGCACGCCATCGACGGCACCTACCCGCTGGCTCGCGTGCTGTACTTCTATGTCAACAAGCGTCCCAACCAGCCGTTGGCCCCGCTCGAGCGTGAGTTTGTCAAGCTGGTGCTCTCCAAGCAAGGCCAGGAAGTCGTGATCAAGGACGGTTTCGTGCCGCTTCCCGCCGCCCTGGCCGCCAAGGCGCTCAAGGACATGGGCATCAACTGAGATCGATAGCCCCCTCTCTGCGCTGGCGGTCGGTTGAACGCCGTCCCGCCAGCGCCGACTTTTAATGATTGAAGGAGAACCCCTCATGCGCAAAATCCAGCAGCGCCTGCTTCCCTACGCCTTTTCCGCCCTTGCGCTTGGCCTGATGGCCGGCTGCGCCAGCCAGCAAACCACGCCGGCCGCCGCGCCTAAGGCCGAAGCGCCCAAGGTGGAAGCCGCCAAGACCGCGACGGTCGATAATTACTTCCTGATTTATCACGAGAACGGCCGCATCTACCCGATCGCCGATGCCAAGAACTATCTCGAATTTCTCCACACCGGCGAGCTCATCTTTACCCGCACCCGCGTTGGCGCTGGCCCGGATGGCGCGACCCTGGTGTTTGGCATCGAGAAGAACGAAACCAGCGACCTGACGAAGCCGGCCAAGGCCGAGCTGTTCTTCGATGGCAAGTACGAGCCGACTGGCCCTTTCTACGGCGAAATCATTCGCGATGGCCGCTTCCTCGTTTTTGGCAGCTGGCACGACTTCAAGGACTATCTGAAGAACAAGGAAATCACCTTCACCTTCACCGAAGTCGGCACCGGCCCGAAGGGCGAAACGGTTATCTATGCCTTGAACAAGAACACCGTCAAGGAAGGCCGCCCGGTAAAATTGGCCGAGCAGTTCAAAAACCTGCACAAGATCAAGTAAGCAGTACCCCGGCAATGCGAACGCCAGTCATGCCATCACATGACTGGCGTTTCGCTGCGCTGTCTCCAGTACCACGAATGATGCGGTGAATCATGGAAAAAATCGAAGCCAACATCACGAAAGCAGGCGGTTACACGGGTACCCGCATGTCGAAGGACAAGCTGTTCAAGCATGTCATGACCATTGGCGGTCTCAGCGTGATCATCGCGATCAGCCTGATCTTTATTTACCTCGCCAGCGTGGTGGTGCCGATGTTCATGCCCGCCACGATGGAACCGTTGGTGCGCCACACCATGCCGGGGGCCACCGCCGAAACCACCGTACACCTCACCGCTGAAGAACAAGCCGAAATCGGCGTGCGCTTTACGGCAGAAGGCGGCGTTTCCTTCTTCAACATCGCCGATGGCCAGTCGCGCGGCGAGGCTCGCCTGGCCCTGCCCGCCGGCGCCAAAATCAGCAGCTTCGCCACCGGCGATCTGGCGCAGAAAGCCGTGGCTTATGGCCTGGCCGATGGCCGCATGATCGTTACCGAACAGGGTTTCAAGGTCACCTTCCTGCAAGATACGGAAGACAGCAGCAAAGACATTCGCACCATTTCGCCCAGTCTGGCCTATCCCCTCGGCGAAGCACCGCTGCTCGTTGATGATGCCGGTCAGGCGCTCAGCAAGCTGACGGTTCAGCACCGCGGCACCGAAACCACTGCCGTCGCCCTAACCGAAGACAAACGCCTGGTGATGGCCGCCTTCGAGAGTCGCGAGAACATGATCACCGGCGAGGTCACCACCGAGCGCTCGTCCATTGAACTGCCGATGGTCGAAGGCGAAATCCGCCAACTGATGCTGGAGGTGAAGCAGCGCGACCTGTATGTCCTGCATGGCGAGCGTTTCGTCAGCCACTACGACGTGATGAACAAGCGCGAGCCGAAACTGGTGCAAACGATCGCCGTCGTGCCCGAGGGCCAGACGGCCACGGCCATCACGATCCTGTCCGGCGGCTATTCGCTGATCGTCGGCAGCAATACCGGTGAAATTGCCCAATGGTTCCTGGTGCGCGACGACAACAACGTTGAGCACCTGACCCATATCCGCGCCTTCAAGCCGATGGGGCACGCCATCGCCACCCTTGCGCCCGAACACTACCGCAAGGGCTTTCTCGCAGGCGACATCGAGGGCAACATCGGCCTCTACTACGCCACCTCGAACCGCCAAATGCTGACCCGCGCCGCCGGCAGCGACCCGGTGCTCGCGATCGGTATCGCCCCGCGCGCCAACGCCATCCTGGTACAGAACGGTAACGCGTCGGTGCAGACGGCGAAAGTCGACAACGACTATCCGGAGGTCTCGTTCTCCTCACTGTGGCAGAAAGTCTGGTACGAAAGCTATCAGGAGCCGGAATACAACTGGCAGTCGTCGGCCGCCACCTCGGATTTCGAACCCAAGCTGAGCGTCGCGCCGCTGACCTTCGGCACCTTGAAGGCCGCCTTCTACGCCATGCTGGTGGCCGTGCCGCTGGCGGTGATGGGCGCCATCTTCGCCGCCTATTTCATGTCGCCGAAGATGCGCAGCGTCGTCAAGCCCTCGATTGAAGTCATGGAAGCCTTGCCGACCGTCATTCTCGGTTTCCTCGCAGGCCTGTGGCTGGCACCCTTCGTCGACAATAATCTGGCCGGCACCTTTGTCGCCATCTTCATGTTGCCGTCCAGCTTTCTCATCACCGCCTGGATCTGGCACAAATTGCCGGAACATCTCACCCAGCGCGTCGGCCCTGGCTGGGAAGCCGCGTTACTGATCCCGGTCATCATCCTGGTCTTTTGGGCATCGATAGCGATCGGCCATCCGATCGAGGCCGCCTTCTTCGGCGGCGACATGCCGCACTGGGTCACCAACGAGCTCGGCTGGAATTACGAGCAGCGCAACTCGCTGGTGGTTGGCGTCGCGATGGGCTTTGCTGTCATACCGACCATCTTCTCGATCGCCGAAGATGCCGTCTTCAGCGTGCCCAAGCACCTCACCACCGGCTCGCTAGCACTCGGCGCCACGCCCTGGCAGACCCTGTTCTATGTCGTGCTGCTAACGGCCAGCCCCGGCATCTTTTCGGCGATCATGGTCGGCATGGGGCGCGCCGTCGGCGAAACCATGATCGTACTGATGGCCACTGGCAACACCGCCGTGATGGACATGTCGATCTTCACCGGTTTCCGCACCCTGTCGGCCAACATCGGCGTCGAAATGCCGGAAGCGGCGGTGGGTACCGTGCATTACCGCCTGCTGTTCTTCTCGGCGCTGGTGCTGTTCGCTTTCACCTTCGTCGTCAATACGATCGCGGAACTGGTGCGCCAGCGCCTGCGCGAAAAATACAGCTCACTGTAAGGAATCACGATCATGCGCAAATGGTTCAAAGATGGCGACCCGTGGATCTGGATGACCGGCGGTGCTGTCGCCCTGTCACTGGTCATGGTCTACGCCGTAGTCTGGATGACGGCGGCACAGGGCCTGGTGCATTGGTGGCCGAAGCCGGTGGCGGAAACCACCTTCATCGAGCGCGACGGGAAAAAGATCCGCCTGATCGGTGAAGTCCGCAAACGCGAAGAGGTCTCGGTGATTCGCCTGCGCGAATCCGGCTATACGCTGGAAACGCAAGACAAATTCACCCACCGCTACCTGATCAAACAGGGCAACCGCGACATTACCGGCATCGACTTCAAGTGGTATCCCGGCCCGATGCTCGGCGAATTTGCCTACCCACGCAACCTGATCGCCGTCGAGCGCCGCGAATGGGGTCATTTATACGGACAGCTCAGGGCCGTCAAGGAAAACGGCACGGTCGTTGCCGAAGGCGAGGCGGCCTGGCCAGCGTTGCAGGAGCGCCTGTCGCGCTCAAACGCGCTATTCAAGGAAATCCACCGCATCGAAAAAGTGGATATCGGCAAGGTCAACTACGCCATGGAGCGCCTGCGCCTCAAGGAACGCAAACTCCAGTTGCAAAGCAAGCTGACCGAGGCCGACAGCGCCGCATTCGCACAGCAGCGCGAGCAACTGGCCGGCGAATTCTCCGCACTGCAAGAGCGCATCGAGAAGCTGCGCGGCGAGATTGCGCGCGATACCCTCGTCGCCGAAGTGATGGAAGGCCAGCAGGTTGACGTGCCACTCGCCAACGTTGCCGATGCGATCATGCCGAATGACATGAACGTGCTGCAAAAGACCGGTCACTATCTTGTCAAGTTCGTCGAATTCATCTTCGACGACCCGCGCGAAGCCAACACCGAGGGGGGCATCTTCCCGGCCATCTTCGGCACCGTGTTGATGGTGCTACTGATGGCCGTGATGGTCACGCCGCTGGGCATCATGGCGGCGATCTACATGCGCGAATATGCCAAGCCGGGGCCGCTGATCCGCATCATCCGCATCTCGGTGAACAACCTGGCCGGTGTGCCGTCCATCGTCTATGGCGTGTTCGGTCTCGGCTTCTTCGTCTACTTCCTTGGCCACAACATCGACCAGTTGTTCTTCCCCGAGGCGCTGCCCGCCCCGGTGTTTGGCAGCCCCGGCATCCTCTGGGCCTCCCTGACACTGGCGATCCTGACGCTGCCGGTGGTCATCGTCGCCACCGAAGAAGGCCTGTCCCGCGTACCGCGCAGTATTCGCGAAGGCAGTCTCGCCCTGGGCGCCACCAAGGCGGAAACCCTCTGGCGCACGGTGCTGCCCATCGCCAGCCCGGCCATGATGACCGGTCTGATTCTCGCCGTCGCCCGCGCAGCCGGCGAGGTCGCGCCGCTGATGCTGGTTGGCGTGGTCAAGCTGGCACCCAGCCTGCCGCTCGACGGCAACTTCCCCTTCCTGCACCTCGAGCGCAAGTTCATGCACCTGGGCTTCCACATTTACGATGTTGGCTTCCAGAGTCCCAACGTCGAAGCCGCCCGACCGCTGGTGTATGCCACCGCCCTGCTGCTGGTCATCATCATCATCGTGCTGAACCTGTTCGCCATCCGTCTGCGCAACCGAATGCGCGAGCGGATGAAGGGCCTGGAAGGCGTCTAACCCAACCCATTTCGCTGTTTTAAGGATCGAACCCGATGAACCAACCGACCGAACAAACCCACGCCTTCCAGATGAGCGGCCTAGGACGAACGCCGCTGGCGCCGACCGACAACTACGTGTTGCGCGTCGAAAACCTCAACCTCCACTACGGCGAGGCAAAAGCGCTGAACAACATCAACATGCAGATTCCCCACAATCGCGTGACGGCCTTCATCGGCCCCAGCGGTTGTGGCAAATCCACGCTGCTGCGCTGCTTCAACCGCATGAACGATCTGGTCGAAATCTGTCGTGTCGATGGCAAGATTCTGCTCGACGACAAAAACATCTACGACAAGGATGTCAATGTCGCCCTGCTGCGCCGCCGCGTCGGCATGGTGTTCCAGAAACCCAACCCTTTCCCCAAATCGATCTACGAAAACGTTGCCTACGGCCTGCGCATCATGGGGGTCAATGAAAAGAAGACCCTTGACGAAGCCGTCGAGAGCTCGTTGCGCGGCGCCGCCCTGTGGGACGAAGTCAAGGATCGTCTCAACGAAAGCGGCATGAGCCTGTCCGGCGGCCAACAACAGCGTCTGGTAATCGCGCGCGCCATCGCACTGGAACCTGAGGTTCTCCTCCTCGACGAACCGGCCTCGGCGCTCGACCCCATTGCCACCTCAAAAATCGAGGAACTGGTGGATGAAATGAAGGAAAAGTACACGATCATCATCGTCACCCACAACATGCAGCAGGCGGCACGCATCTCCGACTACACCGCCTTCATGTACATGGGCGATCTGATCGAATTCGGCGAAACCGACACGCTCTTCATCAACCCCAAGGAAAAGCGCACATCGGACTACATCACCGGTCGTTTCGGCTAAGCTGCGGACGAACATTTCCATCAGGCGCCGCCCCTCTGGGGCGGCTTTTTTTTGTCCAAATTCCATCGATTTGAAAGCGGTTTTCCTTCCTTGCACGGGCGTGGTGCATAATTCTGTAATAAAACCGTAACAATCCAAATGGAACTCAGCAATATCAATGAGATAGAAAAAGCGACGCGCAAGGCGCAGCGTGAGCTTTTCCGCTTTGGCATCCCCCTCCTCTTCATCATCGGGGTCATGTTCTACACTTGGGCACAAGGAGGCGGCAGCTTTCTCCTGATCATGGCCGCCATGATCGGCGGTTACATGGCGCTCAACATTGGCGCCAACGATGTCGCCAATAACGTCGGTCCGGCGGTGGGCTCGAAGGCGCTGACCATGGGCGGCGCTTTAGTCATTGCAGCGATCTGCGAAGCGGCAGGTGCGTTGATCGCCGGCGGTGATGTCGTGCAAACCATCCGTGGTGGCATCATCTCTCAGGACGCCGTCGCCAATGCCGATACGTTTGTCTGGTTAATGATGGGCGCTTTGCTGGCCGGGGCCATTTGGCTCAACATCGCCACAGCTGTCGGCGCACCGGTCTCGACCACCCATTCCATTGTCGGCGGTGTGCTCGGTGCTGGCATTGCTGCTGGCGGCTGGGATGTGGCGAACTGGGAAAGGATGGGGCAAATCGCCGCCAGCTGGGTCATTTCCCCCCTGATGGGCGGCATTGTCGCCGCAGCGTTTCTGTATCTGATCAAGCGTCGCATCACTTATCGTGGCGACATGATGGCGGCGGCGCGTACCACCGTTCCCCTGCTGGTTGCCTTCATGGCCTGGGCCTTTACCACCTATCTGATGCTGAAGGGGGTGAGTGCCCTGATCAAGGTCAGCTTTCTCTCGGCCGCCCTCACCGGCTCAGTTGTGGCGCTCGTCGTCTTTCTTCTCGTCCGCCCCCGCGTGGATCGCCAGTCGCGTGACCTGCTCGCCGAGGGCGCCACCGACAAGGGGCGTGTCAATACCATGTTCACCGTCCCGCTTATCTTCGCCGCTGCCTTGCTCAGCTTTGCGCATGGCGCCAACGATGTCGCCAATGCCGTGGGGCCCCTCGCTGCCATCGCCGATGTCCTGGGCAGTGGCGGCAGTGTGAGTAAATCAGCGGCCATTCCGTTGTGGGTATTGATGGTCGGTGCCATCGGTATCGCCATCGGTCTGGCACTGTTCGGCCCGAAGCTGATCCGTACGGTCGGCTCAGAAATCACCGAACTCGACCAGATGCGCGCCTACTGCATCGCCATGGCCGCCACCATCACCGTCATCATCGCCAGCCAGATGGGCCTGCCGGTCAGTTCCACCCACATTGCCGTTGGCGGCGTATTCGGCGTCGGCTTCCTGCGCGAATACCTGAAATCCAACCACGCCCGCATGGTCGATGAAATTCTTTCGCACCATCCCCCTGCCGACCAGGCTGCCATCGAAGCCTATTTGCTGCGCTTCGACAAGGCACCGGTCCGCGAAAAAGGCAGCATGCTGGAAACCCTGAAACAGGAGGCCAAGGCCCGCGCCAACCCGGAACTGTTCTCCTCAAAAGAACGCAAGGGGTTGCGCAAGGTCTATCGCGGCGAACTGGTCAAGCGTTCGCAATTTCTGAAGATCGCCGCTGCCTGGGTCATCACCGTCCCGGCCTCGGCATTGCTCGGCGCCCTCTTCTACTACGCCATTCGGGGCGCAATGCTTCCTTGATCTTTCTGCAACATGGCTGCAATGCGGGCAGGTCATCATGCCAGCCATGCGCATCCTCATGATCTCTGACGTCTACTTCCCTCGGATCAACGGCGTCTCGACGTCGATTGAATCCTTCCGCCACGCACTGGCCGACCTGGATATCGATGTCCACGTCCTCGCCCCGCACTATCCAGCGCCGCATCCGCCCGACGATCAGGTCATCCGCGTCCCCTCGCGGCGCGTGCCCTTCGACCCCGAAGACCGCCTGATGCACCAGGGGCCGCTCAAGCAGGCTCTGCATCAGGCTGCCAGCAAGCACTACGATCTGGTGCATGTACAAACCCCGTTCGCCGCCCACTATGCCGGCCTCAAGTTCGCCCGCAGCCAGCGCCTGCCTTGCGTGGCCACCTATCACACGCACTTCGAGGAATACCTCCACAACTATGTGCCGATCGTGCCCAAGGGCATTCTCCGCAGCATGGCCCGGCAACTGGCCCAGCGCCAGTGCAATGCGCTGGATGCCGTGATCGTCCCGTCACGCGCCATGCAGGACACGCTGACCGCCTACGGCGTCACGGCTCCAATGCACCGCGTGCCAACCGGCATTCCCGTCGAACACTTTCGCCGTCCCGCCAACGCCGACATTTCTAGGGCCTTCCGCCAACGTCACGGTATTCCTGCCGACGCGCCGATGGCACTGTTTGTCGGCCGCGCCGCCCATGAAAAGAACATCGATTTCCTGCTCGATGCCATGCCCCATGCCTTGCAGGACTGCCCGCAACTGGTCATGACCATCGCGGGCGAAGGTCCGGCCCTGCCCGCCCTGAAACGTCAGGCCAAAAAACTCGGTATCGCCGATCAGGTCTTCTTTGTCGGCTATCTCGACCGCCAGACCGAACTTCCCGCGTGTTATGCCGCAGCCGACATCTTCGCTTTCGCCTCGCGTACCGAAACCCAGGGACTGGTCCTGCTCGAAGCCATGGCGGCGGGTGTGCCGGTGCTGGCCTTTGCCTATCTCGGCACCCGTGAAATTGTCGAACCCCGACGGGGCGCCCTCCCCGCGCCGCAAACCGTTGAAGCTTTCGGCCAGGCCCTGTCCAGCCTAGCCAATGATCCGGTGCAACGCCAGCAGATGGCGACCGAGGCGATTGCCTATGCCGACGAGTGGACGACCGACGCCTGCGCCCAGCGCATGGCCGCGGTCTATCACGCACTCGTTTCGAAGCCCGCCGCTCTGGCGTAGCATTCACGCCCTATGGATACCCACACCGAAAGCCCATTCAAGGGCAAGACCGGCCTCAAGCGCGTATGGAATGCCCTGCATTACTCGATGGATGGACTCAAGGCCGCCTACCGCCACGAAGATGCCTTTCGTCAGGAAGCCTGGCTGGCCCTGATCCTGATTCCCGCCGCCTTCTTCATGCCCGCCAGTGGTATTGGCAAGGCCCTGATGGTCGGCAGCGTGCTGTTGGTGCTAGTCGTCGAACTGCTCAACTCGGCCGTCGAAGCCGTGGTCGACCGCGTTTCACTGGAACGCCACCTGCTCGCCAAACGCGCCAAGGACATCGGCAGCGCCGCCGTGCTGATCTCGCTGCTCAACGTGCTGGCTGTCTGGACACTGGTACTGCTTGACTGACGCGCTTTCACAGATTCTTCATCTGAGCGTCACACCTGCGTAGTCCCCGGGCGGCAACATGGCCGCCATGAAAGTACGCAGCATCTTTCTCTCGGACATCCACCTCGGCACGCGCGGTTGCCAGGCCGACAGTCTGCTGACCTTCCTACGCGAATACGAAGCCGAACATCTCTTTCTGCTCGGCGACATCATCGACTTCTGGTCGATGAACCGTTCGATCCACTGGACGCCGGCACAGAATACCGTCGTACAAAAAGTCCTGCGCCGCGCCCGCCATGGCGAAAAGGTCATCCTGATACCCGGCAATCATGACGAGGCCCTGCGTGAATTCGTCGGCACCTCCTTCGGCGACATCGAAGTCGCCGCCGAATATGTGCATGAAACGGCCGATGGCAAGCGCCTGCTGCTGATCCACGGCGACGAGTTCGATCAGGTCACCCGCCACCACCGCTGGGTGGCCGTGCTCGGCGACATCGCCTACAACACCCTCGTGCGCATCAATGCGTGGATCTCGTGGGGTCGTCGCACCCTGCGTATTTCAGGTTACTGGTCGCTGGCCGGCTTCGCCAAGCGCAAGGTTAAAAGTGCCGTCTCCTTCATCTTCGATTTCGAAGATGCCGTCATCCATACCGTCCGCGAGCGCGGCCTCGACGGCATCGTCTGCGGACATATCCACAGCGCGACGATCCGTACGGTCGACGGTATCTCCTATATCAACTGCGGCGACTGGGTCGATAGCTGCACAGCGATTGTCGAACACCCCGATGGCCACCTCGAACTGATCGAGTGGCGCTCGCAAACCGGGCAGGTCATCCCGATCCGGGCGGCCGCCTGAAAACCACGATGAGAAATGGACGCCCCATGCACATCAGCCTGGTCACGGAAACCTACCCACCGGAAGTGAATGGCGTTGCCATGACGCTCGGCAAACTGGCTACCGGTCTGGCGGCCCGCGGTCACCGTCTGCGGATTGTGCGCCCACGCCAAAAGCATGAGCGCACCGGCCTGCAGGCCGATGGCCAGTTGCTGACCCCGGGCCTGCCGATTCCTGGCTATCCCGAATTGCGCTTTGGCCTGCCCGTCACCGACAGCCTCTGGCAGCACTGGCGTCAACAAACACCGGATGTCGTGCATATCGCCACCGAAGGCCCCTTGGGCTATGCTGCATTGAGTGCCGCCCGCAAGCTCGGCATTCCGGCGATCTCCACCTTCCATACCAATTTCCATAGCTACAGCCGCCACTATGGCATTGGCTGGCTGCAAGGCAGTATCGCGCGCTACCTGCGCTGGTTTCATAACCGTACCGCGACGACGTTGGTGCCCACGGCCGCGCTGGCGGCCGAACTGCAACAACATGGCTTCCGCGAGGTCGGTGTGTTGTCGCGCGGCGTGGATACCCAATTGTTCCATCCGGGGCGGCGCGATCCTACCCTGCGCAACGAATGGGGTGCGGGTGACAAGGATCTGGTCGTCATGATCGTCAGCCGCATTGCACCGGAAAAGAATCTTGGCTTGGCCATCAAGGCCTTCGACCGCATCCGCGCAAACCAACCCACGGCGCGCATGGTCTGCGTCGGCGATGGTCCGATTCGCGAGGCCCTGATGCGCCGCCACCCCGAGGTGCGCTTCGTCGGCACTAAGCATGATGTCGAATTGGCACGCCATTACGCCAGCGCCGACCTTTTCCTGTTCCCCAGTTTGACCGAAACCTTCGGCAATGTCGTCAGTGAAGCCCTCGCCAGCGGTCTGCCGGTCGTCGCCTTCGACTACGCAGCCGCCAGCAGCCTGATCAAAAACGGCATCAACGGCCAACGTATCGAGCGTGGCGACGAGGCCGGCTTCATCGCGGCCGCCGAAGCACTCGCCCGCGACCTGCCCGACCATCCCCGCTGGCGCAATGCCGGACCGGCAAGTATTGCCCACCTGAACTGGGAACGCGCCCTCGACAGCTACGAGACCACCCTGCGCGACAAGGCACTCAGGGAGCAGTACTGGCCAGAAGATCGTTATCTGGTGCTGTTGCCGGACTAAGCATCGACGCAGAGCGTTTGACATTGGCAGCCCCCGCCATCAAGGCGCAGGCACAGCGCCTTGATGGCTTCCTGGCGCTGCCCAGGCAGCAGTCCGAAACCGTGGCGCTGGGTAAAGCGCAACATTTTCCGGTTAGTGGCCAGCACATGCGCCACCATGCACTTGAGACGGTCGGCTGCGGCGCGCTGGATCAGCGTCTTCATCAGTCGATGGGCGATTTGTGTGCCATGCCAGGCATCGGCAACAACAATCGTCATGTCACAGGATTCGCCGTCAGCATGTCGAAAATAGCCGCCCGTCGCCACGATGACGTCCTCGCCATTTTCGGTCGTCACGACCACATAGCGGCGCCCCTCTGTCGGATCAATGCGGCACACCAGATCAAGTTCTGCGTCGGTCAGACGCAGATTGCCATGGCCATAGCGAAAGTAGCGGGTACCGTAAGACAGCCCCTCCACATAAGCCGCATAGCGCGCCCGGTCTTCCGGTGCAATTAGCCGCAGCGTCAGCAGCCGGCCACTCTGGGTGTGCCATTGCCAGGTCTCGTCGTGCATCAATACACGCGGCGGTTAACGCAAAGGCTGTTGCCCTTGATGCCCTTGGCTTTCTTCTTGACCTCGGCGGCGACCACCGAGATTTCCAGATGCGAACGGAACACCCCCGGACTAGCCTCGACCACGCCAATCGACAGCGAGGTCAGGGCGTGAAACTCCATGTTGCCCTTGCGGTTCTCGGTGACATACCCGCCACGCTCGATATCGTCGCGCGAGAAGAAACCAAGAATTTCCTCGCCAAACAGCCGCAACACCCGCTCGCAGCGATCATGCCAGTCCTCGCTGCGCAGCACCAGCACGAAATCGTCGCCCCCGATGTGACCGATGAAATCCTTTTCCGGATCGCAGGCTTCGGCCAGTACCCGCGCTGTCAGGCGAATCACGTCATCACCACGCGCATAACCATAGACATCGTTGAACGGTTTGAAATGATCGAGATCGCAGTAGGCGATGATGAAGGGCTCACGCGCCGCCAGCAGGTTGTCGATATGCTGGTTGATCGGCACATTGCCCGGCAACTGGCTGAGCGGATTGGCGTACTTCGCCGCCTCCATCTGCATCGCCGTCACCTCGCGCACCAGATCCTGCACCGAGCCAATACCCAGGTAGTGACCGCCATCGGTGATGATGAAGCCACTGATCAGGTGACGTGGATTGGCGCGCACCAGGATTTCCGACAATTCCGACAGCGGCAGACGCATTTCAACAATCAGCGGATCCTCATCCATGAAGCGCGTGCAGGGCTTGCGGCCATAGAGCTCATGCCGGTAAGGCCGCGCCATGTTGTCGATCATGTCATAGCGCGCAATCAATCCGATTGGCGTGTCCTGCTTGACCACCGCGATGGCGCGCAAATCCTGATTGCGCTCAAAGATGCTGAACACCTCATCGGCCATCACATCGGGCGCCACCGGTGGGATGCCCTGCAACATCTTTTCGAGAATATGCCCACCCTGGGTCGGTTGCTCCGCATGGCCGGAAACCTTTTCGGCGATGAACTTGTGGGCCGCCGCCGAAATCGTCCGGGTCGGCACCGCCACCGGCTTGCCGATGAAATGGCCGCTCACCAGACTCACGCCGATGCCCTGCAAGACCTTCAGCAGTGCCAACGAATCCACCTCGGTCGCCACGATCCGCCGCCCGGCCGAGGCCTGCTGATGAATCAACTCACCCAGACGGCTGACTTGCAGGATATTGGGTTCAAAAACATCCAGCACGCCTTCTTCGATCATGACAAATTCGGGCGCCTGCGCGGTCCACAGCAAGCGCTCGGAACGGGGGCAATGCAGGGTTCCGGCCGCCACCCGTACCCCCATACCGCGCATTGCCGCCACCACACCAACTGCATTCTCCTGAGCCACGCCCTCCAGCCCATCCAAGCCGGCATGAATCGTCACCAACTGATCGACAGACAGCGTCGACTTGTGTAGTGCCTGAACCAGCATCTCCGAGCATGCCGTCCCGAGGATGGTCGGCCCCTCCCCCAGCGGCAAGAGCAAGCACCCATCCCCCTGATTGAGAACGAACTGGTCGAGAACCAGCCGAAAATACAATCGATAAAACTCGTCCAGTCGGCCCTGCCGACGCGCCACGCGCAACAGCCTGGCAGCGGAATTCAAAAATCGCTCAGGCGGGCAGTGAATGCTGGCCAGATGACCGAAGATACCGCCTGCCTCAAGATTGGCCACGGGACGAAAGCGCGCCGTCAACCCGCCGTCGGCATGTTTGCTGCGGGCAGTAGCCGCCAGCAGTTCATCCAACTCCTGCTGGCAACTATCGCAACCGGTTGGGATGGCTTGCGCGGTTTTTCCTTTGTGCATTGCTATATTCTCGGCGGCTGATATTTCAGCTTGATGAACGATCAGACCTACCGAAAGAAATCTCATGCTTCTCGTTGAACAAACCGACCGTATCGCCACCCTCACGCTGAACCGTGAAGACAAGCGCAATGCCCTATGCGAGCAGATGGTCGAGGAATTTTCTGCTGCCATGGCCCGGTTCGTGGCCGCCAATGTGCGCTGCGTTGTCCTGCGGGCCAAGCCCGGCAGCAAGGTCTGGTCGGCCGGCCACGACATCGACGAACTACCCGCTGCCGGCTTCGACCCGCTCGGCTGGCGCGATCCCTTGCGCAAGCTGATTCGCGAGATCGAGAACTTTCCCGGCCCGGTCATCGCCATGGTCGAAGGCAGCGTCTGGGGCGGTGCCTGCGAAACCGTGTTCGCCTGCGATCTCGTCATCGCCGCCTCGGGTGCCGTGTTTGCCGCCACCCCGGCCAAACACAGCGTGCCCTACAACATCACCGGTCTGCTGACCTTCCTCAACGCCGCCAATCTGCGACTGGCGAAGGAAATGCTGTTCACCGCCGATCCGATTCCCGCCGAACGCCTGCGCGATCTGGGCGTGATCAACCATGTGGTGGCCACCAGCGAACTGGAAAGCCACACCTATGCCATGGCCCAACGGATTGTCGGCAATGCCCCACTGTCCATTGCTGTCATGAAGGAACAACTGCGCATCCTCGCCGGCGCCCACACCATGTCGCCGGAGGATTTCGAACGCATCCAGGGCCTGCGCCGCGTCGTCTACAACAGCCAGGACTACGCGGAAGGGCTGCAGGCCTTCAAGGAAAAGCGCAAGCCGACGTTCCGTGGCAAATAAATTCCCACGTAAATCAGCGACAATTCCACTATCCCACTTTGCAGATCAGGAACCGATCATGACTTACGCTGTTTTTGTCGATGGCCAGGAAGGCACCACCGGCCTGCAGATCAATGAATTGCTGGCCCAGCGCAGCGATGTCGAACTCATCAAGATCGATGCCGACAAGCGCAAGGACCTCGCCGAACGCAAGCGCCTGATCAACGCGTCCGACATCACATTCCTGTGTCTGCCCGACGAGGCCGCCAAGGAATCGGCCGCGCTGGTGGATAATCCGAAAACCTGCCTGATCGACGCCTCGACCGCCCATCGGGTGAACCCGGACTGGGCCTTCGGCCTGCCCGAGCTCGCCAAAGGTCAGCGCGACCAGATTCGCGCGGCCAAGCGCATCTCCAACCCCGGCTGCCACGCTACCGCCTTCATCCTCGCGGTCAAACCGCTGGTCGCCGCAGGGCTGTTGCCGGCCGATACGCAACTGGCCTGCAACTCGATTACCGGATATTCCGGCGGCGGCAAGAAGATGATCGAGCAATACCAAAGCCCGCAGCGCATCGACGCACCGCGTCCCTATGCGCTGACGCTGATCCACAAGCATCTGCCGGAAATGGGCTACTACACCGGTCTGACGCAAACGCCGATCTTCCAGCCGATCGTCGGCCCCTACTACAAGGGCCTGGCCGTGACCGTGTACCTGCACCCGGCTCAATTCAGCAAACGCGTGACGCCGGGCGACCTGCAGCAATTGCTAACGGAATACTATGCCGGCGAACACTTCATCCGTGTTGCACCGACCGGCATCGGGGGCAACACCGACGGCGGCTTCTTCAATGTCGAGGGCAGCAACGACACGAACTGTGTCGACCTCTTCGTCTTCGGCAGCGAGGAACGCATGCTGGTGGTCGCGCGACTGGACAACCTCGGCAAGGGCGCCTCCGGCGCGGCGGTGCAGAGCATGAACCTGCATCTCGGCGTCGATGAAGGACTGGGCCTGACGCAATAACCCTGCCCCCCATCCTCTCCGGCCCTCATATGACCCACAACGATCCCGCACGACCTGACCCAGCCGCCGAGCTGAATATCCTGCGGCAGGTCATGGCGCGCTGCAGTCAGGCCGTGGTGATTACCGATGCAAACAACGTCATCCGCGAGGTTAACGACGCCTATGTAACGATGACCGGTTTCTCGCGCGAGGAGGCCATCGGCAACACGCCACGCATCGGCAAATCGGATCGCCACGACAGTGCCTTCTACGCGCGCATGTGGGCCAGCCTGACGCACGACAACTACTGGGAAGGCGAAATCTGGGATCGACGTCGCAACGGTGAGGCCTACCCCAAATATCTGAGCATCAGCCGCCTGCTCGACGAAACCGGCAGCGTGGTGAATTACGTCGCCATGTTCGAGGACTTGACTGGGCAGAAGGCGCTCGAAAGCGAACTCGAACGACGCATGCACTACGACTCGCTCACTGGACTGGCCAACAAGGTGCTGTTCCAAAACCGGCTGGAACACGAGTTCAGCGTCGCCGAACGCCACAAACGCAGCGTCGGCCTGGTGCTGCTCAATCTTGACCGGTTCCGCAAAGTTAACGAAAACCTCGGCTATCTCGCCGGCGACCAGCTGTTGCAGGCAGTCGCCGCCCGGCTCGCCGACAGCATCCGCAAAACCGACCTGATCGCCCGCGATAGCGACAGCGAAGAACGCTCGGCCGATACCATTTCACGTTTTGGGGGCGACCAGTTCACCTTCATTCTCGCCGACCTGATCGTGCCCGAAAACGCCGCCGTCGCCACGCGCCGCCTGCTCGAATCCTTCCAACAACCGTTTCTGATCGACGGCCAGGAACTGTTTCTCTCCGCCTCGATTGGCATCGCCATCTGGCCGCACAACGCCAAAACGCTCGACGGCATGATGAACTGCGTCGAAAAAGCGCTGGAGGATGCCCGAGAGGCCGGCGGCAACGCCTTCCGCTTCTTTTCGGAAACGATGAACCAGTTGAGCAGCAATCGCTTCCTGCTGGAAAGCGAGATGCGCAAGGCGCTCAGCAACGGGGGGTTCATGCTTGCCTACCAACCCAAGGTCGATCTGGCCACCGGCCAGATTTCCGGCGTGGAAGCGCTGGTGCGCTGGCGGCGCGAAGACGGACGCATGGCCTCGCCCGCTGAATTCATCCCGATTGCCGAAGAAACCGCGCTGATTCTGCCGCTCGGCGAATGGATTCTTGAAACCGCCTGCCGCGACATTCATGCCCTCAATCAGCGGCTCGGCCGGGAAATTTCCGTCGCCGTCAACCTGTCGGCGCGCCAGTTTCAGTATGGCCGGGTGCCGCAACTGGTCGACCGCGTGCTGGCGGCCAGTGGTCTGCCGGCCGATCTGCTGGAACTGGAAATCACCGAAAGCATGGTGATGCGCGATGTCATTGAGGTCATCGCCATCCTGCAGGAAATTCGCAAACGCGGCATCGGTCTGGCCATCGACGATTTTGGCACCGGCTACTCCTCGCTCGCTTACCTGAAATCTTTCCCGATCCGCACCCTGAAAATCGACCGGTCCTTCGTCCTCGACATCGAGCGCAACCCGGATGCTGCCAACATTTGCGACATCACCGTGCTGCTCGCCCACAAGCTGGGGATGAACGTCGTCGCCGAAGGGGTAGAAACCATCGAGCAGCTCAAGTTCCTGCTGTCCATCGGCTGCGAGACGATTCAGGGCTACCTGATCAGCAAACCGCTGTTCCTCACCGAGCTGGAAAGCTTTATCGGCAACCACCAGCCCATTCCCGGGCTGGGCACCACCGAACTGTGGCCCGCCCTACCGGAATAAGGCAGCGCTGCGCCTAGACGGGATCGACCCAGCGCAGCAGAGGTTCCCACTGCTCCCAGTCGCGCTCAGCTTTCGAAGGCGGCAAATCGAAGATCGTCATGCCATGCGCTGCGGCCTGAACATAGGACTGGGCATTGCGCAGATGCGCCACGACAGGCAATCCGGTTTTCTCCAGGAAGCGCTCCAGTTCCCCCGATGCACGTGTGTGCTGGTCGACGCGCATACCAACAACGGCCACCCGCAGGGTCTCTTTGCGGTACTGCTTGGTCGCCACCAGTTCATCGAGAAACACGCTGGTTGCAAAGATATCGAACAGCGAAGGCTGTAGCGGCACGATGACGTTATCGACCATCTTCAGCAACTGGGACAGTTTCTTGCCGTGGAGCCCTGCTGGCGTGTCGAGGACGACATGCGTTGTGTCCTTGGGCGGACGAGCCGGATGACCGGACTGGATATCCCATGAAGCAATAAAGGGCAGTGCGGGAGAACGTATGCTGAGCCAGGCCCGCGACGACTGCTGGCGATCGGTATCGCCGAGCATCACGCGTTTGCCATTTTTCGCGAACCAGCCCGCCAGGTTGGTTGCCAGCGTCGATTTTCCGACGCCACCTTTGGGATTTGCGATCAGGATTTTCTTCATGGGGCCGGAATGTATCACTTTCGTGAAATGGCATCTATCGCGACTTCGCGCAGTGCGCTAAATGATGCCGCCGTCCTGTCAGCGCCGACTTTTCAAGCGATCTTGAACATACGGTGGAAATTGGCCGTGGTCAGCACGCGCAGTACGAAGGGCTGGCACCCGGCCAGGATCACCGTAACGCCTTGTTTCTCCACTTCGCCCTTGAGCAAGAGCAACATCCCCAGCGCAGAACTGTCCATGTAATCGACGCCGGATAATTCCAGGGTCAGGCTACGCAATGCACGCTCGTTGAGCGCCTGCCGATAGGCACTACGGAAGGGCGCATTCGATTCCATATCGAAACTGCCGTTCAGCCGCAAGGTGGCATGACTGCCGCTGGTATCGTGACTGACTTGCATCATGGCGTTCATCCTGCTGGCTAGAAAAGTTCGATGGGGGCAAGCGTGCGTGTCGAGCTAACCGCACGCACGTGGGCACTTTCACGTTCCTGAAATTCACTCAGAATCGAGGCAATCGTCTGGCCGCCCAGTTCGATCTGATTTTCGCGGACGATCAGGCGTTCGGCGATATCGGCGAAGACGGTATTTTTATCGGCCTGCGAACATTCGAGTCGTTCGATCATTTGCCGGACAACGTCCTGGTATTGCACGCTGCCGAGCATCGCGGTAATGCGCTCGGCGAGCGTCTGATTGATCTCGGCAGCCTGGGCAATCCGCACTTGCAGCGTTTCCTGGCGCTGACGCGAGGCCGCCTGCAGCGCGGCCAGCGAATCAACGAGATGGATGGCGTTTTGCAGATCGCGGGCATTATCCTCGCGCAACTCATCATGGAATGCGGAAGAGACACTTTTCTGGGCCTTTTCGATGACCTGCCAGACGAGATTGGCGGCATCGGTGGAGCTGGCCGCCAGCTTGCGCACTTCGTCGGCCACCACGGCGAAGCCTCTGCCCTGTTCACCGGCACGTGCCGCCTCGATGGCTGCATTCAGCGCCAGCAGATTGGTCTGGGCGCTGATCTGTTTGATGACTTCGACCAGTTTGCCCAATGCGCCCACGTCGTCGATGATGTGTACGAACTGCTCGCGCTCATTGCGAATCCGTTCCGGCAAGCTGCCCACAAACCGGGCAATATCGTCCATGGCAACCGCCGTGGCGTCGTTTTCCGGTGGTGCCTGCGCCTCATCGGTCAGCATCGTCACCAGGCGGGTGCACTGGGCATCGAGATCGATCAACTGTTCAACGATCGACGCGGCGGAATTTTCGGTGAACTGGATGATTTCGACATGCTGGGCCGTAAAAGCGGCATCCAGATCGCGCGCGCGCTGTAACACCTCGGCCGTTTCGCGGCACTTGCGCTCCAACAGATCTCGTTCACACTGCAGCAGCGAGACATAGGCCAGACTGGAAAGAAAAGTGGCGTCGAGACCGCGCCACTCGCCGAGTTTGATGCGCGTCAACAACAGGAATGACGCCACCCCGGCGCCCAGCAGCGTGACGGCGATAAACAGTGCATCAAACAACGCTGGTGAAATGGCAAGCTGCGCGCTGAAGTCCGCTCGCCAATCGTGACTGACCCAGTGAATCACCGCCGCCACCAGCGCCAGTGCCAAAAGGAAGGCGGCGAAGAAAAACCTTAATCGCTTGGGGGTCTTGTAGGCATCACGGTTCCAGGATTGTTCCAGTTCAAGCGTCATGGCGGCATCAAGATCGGCAGTGGTATGGCGATGGCCATAGGGGCGAAATATATGAATCGAATGCTACGCACCCCAGATGACGTTATCGTTACCCGATGGCGTTTTCGATGTCACTTGACTGTCATCAGACGGTCACCTGCGCTGCCTACTCTTCGCAGCCAGAAACAATTCCTGCGACAGCGCAAACGATCATGAAAATACTGGTAGTCGAACACGACGAGCAACAACGCCAAGCCATTGCACGCGCACTCGAAGCGGATGGCCATGAGTTGATCTATGCAAAAGGCTGCGGCGACGCGCTGAAGAAGTTTGCCAAGGCGGAACCGGATCTGGTGCTGATGGACATCGCCCTGGCGGATGGCGACGGTTATCAGTGCACCCAGCGCATCCGCGCGCTGGGCGGCGAACGCCTGGCCCCCGTCATCCTGTCAACCTCGATCGACGACCACCTGACGCTCAGGCGCTTCGTCGATTGCGGCGCGGCGGATTTCATTGACGAACCGAGCGACCCGCTGGTACTGCGGGCCAAGATCAGTGGCCACGCGCAAACCCGCCACCTCTACCAACATCTTGAAAGCATGCGGGAGAAGTTTCATCAGGAGGTGAAATTCGCCAAGCACATGTTCGATGCTGTGCTGGGCCGCAGCCCCATCGATATTGGCGGCTTGCAGCACTGGACCATCACCGCCGGCCACTTTTGCGGCGACCTGATGATTCATGAAGTAACGCCTGACGGCCGCCTCAACATTTTGCTGGGTGACTTCACCGGCCATGGCCTGGCGGCCGCCGTCGGCGCCCTGCCCGTTTCGGACGTATTTTTCGCGATGACCCGCAAGGGCTTGCCGCTGGGACAGATCGCCGCCGAAATCAATCGCAAACTTCACCTGCAATTGCCGACCGGCCATTTCTGCGCGGCGACGCTGGTGTCACTGGATGTCGAGCAAGGCCAACTTGAGGCATGGATTGGCGGTCAGCCCCCCCTGTTACTGGTCGACCAGCAGCATCAAATTACGGCACAGGTTGAGTCAAGCCACTTTCCGCTCGGCATCATGAACGATGATGGCTTCGATGAGACTACCCAAACCCTCTCGCTGACAGCATGCAGTCATCTACTGTTGTACAGCGACGGACTGCTGGAAGCCCGCAATGCGGAGGGCGAAATGTTTGGCGAAGCGCGCCTGGCGCAAGCCCTGAGTGTTTCGGTCATCCGGGCGCGCAAGACCGGGCTGATGCAAAGCATCAAGACGCGCTTGATCTCATTTCTCGATGGACTGGAACCACACGACGATGTGTCGGTGCTGGCCATCGAATTACCCAGCGTCGTCACCGCAAGTTGACGTCAGCGTTATAAGCAGGAAAGGGGAAGCGCATGTTGGACGATACACGCGATGATACAAACGCAGACACTGGCAGCAAATGCTCGGGCAAACCGGAGGGAAAGCGCAAATCGACGGATGCCAGCCTGGTCGTCGATGCGGAGGGGCGCATCTTGCGGGCCAGTGCAGCGGCTGAAAAGTTGTTTTTTGCCCAAGCGGGCGCACTGGCTGGCCGACAGTACGGATTTCACTTCCGTCCAGGCGAAGACACTGATATCGAGATCATGCAGCCGAGCGGAAAACGACTGACGGTCACCGCCCATCATCATATTGTCGAATGGGATGGTCAAACCGCTGTCCAGATCGATATCGACGACCACGTGCACGCGCATCCTTCCGGAAAATCCAGCAACGATCTGTTGCGTGCGCTGGTCGCGCATTCCCCCTTGGCCATCATCGCGGCCGATCTCTCCGGGTGCGTCACCTTGTGGAACTTCACCGCCGTGCAATTGTTCGGTCACAGTGATGTCGAGATGCGCGGCCAGAAACTGCCGGAAAACTGTGTGCAATATGAAGACTCGCTGCTGGGGCTGTTCGAGCGTGCCCTGAATGGCGAAACCATCCAGGGATATGAAGTGACGGGCATGCTGGGAGACAGCGAGAGCCTGATCGATGTCGAGGTCTGGTTGACACGCATCAGCAATGCGCGCGGCCTGCCTGGCGGCGTACTGCTGATGCTGGCCGACATTACCGGTCGCAAGAAGATTGAAGCGCATATTCGTCGCGTGGTCGGCCACGATCCGCTGACCGGTCTGCCCAACAGGCGTCAGTTTCACAAACAGCTGCAGCGCCTGCTACACCACAAGAAGCATCAGGAAATGATGCCGATTCTGGTCATGCAACTCGGCCTGGATCGCTTTCGCGCCATCAACAAATCGCTCGGCCCGCTCCTGGGAGACCAGTTGCTGCGCGATGTCAGCCGACGCCTGGCGGAGACGCTGTACGAAACCGATCTACTAGCCCGCACCGGCGGCGACGAATTTTCGATCCTGCTGCGCGGCACCCACCACATTCAAGATGCAGTACGCGTTGCCGAACGGCTGCGTCAGCGCTTGGCGGAACCATTCATCCTGGGCGGCCATGAAATCTTCGTGACCGCCAGCATCGGGCTGTCGGTTGCCCCGGACAACGGGATCGACGCCGACGAACTGATTCGCGCCGCCGACAGCGCCATGGCTCGTGCCAAGGAGCAAGGTGGCGACAGCAGTCAGTTTTTCACCCCGGAACTCGACACCCAGGCGCGCAACCGACTGGTACTGGAAAATGCCTTGCGCCATGCCATCGAGCGCAATGAGTTATTTCTCGAATACCAGCCGCAAACGGATGTGGCCCGCCGCACCATCGTCGGCGTCGAAGCCTTGGTGCGCTGGCAGCACCCGGAGATGGGCCTGATCCCTCCCGCCAGCTTCATTCCGCTCGCGGAAAACTGCGGATTGATCGAGGACATCGGCACCTGGGTGCTGAACGCAGCCTGTCATCAACTGCATGTCTGGGACTGCGCCGGTCTGCCCCCGCTGCGCATGGCAGTCAACGTCTCGGCACGTCAGTTTCGGGACAGCAAACTGCGCGACCAGGTCGCACTGGCACTGGTTCGCCATCATCTGGCACCGGAACGCCTGGAACTGGAACTCACCGAGTCAATTTTGATGCGCAATACATCCGACGCCATCAAAATGATGGAGCGCCTCAAGGCCCTGGGAATCGCCCTGGCGATCGACGATTTCGGCACCGGATTTTCCAGTCTCTCCTACCTGGCAGAGTTTCCGGTCGATACGCTCAAGATCGACCAGTCATTCGTGCGCGGCGCCGATGGCCAGATACGCAATGGTCCCATCGTTCGTGCCATCTGCACCCTCGCCGCCGGACTGGGCATGCGCACCATCGCCGAAGGCGTGGAGTCGCTACAACAACTGGACTTCCTCCTGGCCCACAGATGCGACGAGGTGCAAGGCTATTTGCTCGCCCGCCCCATGGCGCCAGAACGACTGGCTGAACTGATCCTCAACCCCGCGTCACTCTGGCCCAAGGTATAAAAGTCGGCGCTGGCGAGACGGCATCCGTCAGACCCCGGCGGCCTTGCGTACTGCCGCCGCAATCGCCTCGGCCTGCGCCAGCACCAGAGCTTCATCACGTCCCTCGACCATCACGCGCAACAGCGGCTCGGTGCCGGACGGACGCAGCAACACCCGTCCCGCATCGCCCAGCGCCTGCTCGGCGGCAGTTTGGGCCGCTTGAATACCTACATCGCCGCGCCAGTCGAAAGCCTGCGTAAAGCGCACGTTGATGAGTTTCTGCGGAAACATGGTGAGATCGGCACAAGCCTGTGCCAGTGTCTCGCCTTTTTCGCGCAGCGCGGCCAGCACCTGCAGGGCCGCCACCGTGCCGTCGCCGGTGGTATGGCGATCCAGGCAGATGATGTGGCCGGAGTTCTCGCCCCCCAGCGTCCAGCCCTTCTCCTGCATCAGCTCCAGCACGTAGCGGTCGCCCACCTTGGCACGCGTAAAACCAACCCCGAGACGGCCGAGCGCCTGCTCGAAGCCGAGGTTGCTCATCAGCGTACCCACCAGACCAGGCAGCGCCGCACGATGGCGCGCGATGACGTAGAGCAGTTCGTCCCCATCGAACAGGCGTCCACTGGCATCGACCATCATCAGGCGATCAGCATCACCATCCAGTGCAAGGCCCATGTCGGCACCGTGCAGCGTGACCTGTTCGCGGATGAATTTTGTCGCCGTCGCCCCCACGCCGGCATTGATGTTGAGGCCGTCCGGTGCCGCGCCGACAGCGATGACTTCAGCGCCCAGTTCGTGAAACACCTTGGGCGCCACGTGATAGGCCGCCCCATGGGCGCAATCGACCACCAGCTTGAGGCCGCGCAGGTCCAACTCGTTCGGGAAGGTGCTCTTGCAGAATTCGATATAGCGCCCGGCGGCATCGTCGACGCGCCGCGCCTTGCCCAGTTCGGCGGAGGAACGGCAGCCCATCGGCAGTTCCAGTCGCGCTTCGATCTCGGCTTCCACCGCATCCGGCAGCTTGTAACCCCCAGAAGCGAAAAACTTGATGCCGTTGTCGTCGAAAGGATTGTGCGAGGCCGAGATCACCACGCCGGCCGCCAAGCGCAGGGCGCGCGTGAGGTAAGCAACCGCAGGTGTCGGTATCGGCCCGCACAGCATCACATCGACACCGGCTGCCGCAAAGCCGGATTCCAGCGCCGCTTCGAGCATGTAACCGGAGATGCGCGTGTCCTTGCCGATCAACACGGCCGGGCGCTCGCCCTCTTTCGTATGGCCCAGCGCTTTAGCGTGCGCCACCAGTGTTTCGCCGGCGGCAAAGCCGAGGCGCAGGGCAAACTCCGGCGTAATCGGCGACTGGCCGACACGCCCGCGCACCCCGTCGGTGCCAAAATATTTTCTGCTCATGCTTGTTTTATCTCCCTCGATCAACCCTGCATTGCGGCCAGCACTGCCAGTGCATCCCTTGTCGCCGCCACATCATGCACTCGCACAATCGCCGCGCCCCGCTCCACCGCCAAGACCGCCGCCGCCACGCTGGCGGGCATGCGTGCCGCGCCATTCGGCTGGCCGGTCACGGCACCGAGCATCGACTTGCGCGACAGCCCGGCCAGTACCGGCACACCCAGGCCACCCAAAACGGCCAGCTCGCGCAGCAGGGCATAGTTGTGCTCCACCGTCTTGCCGAAACCAAAACCGGGATCGACCAGCAGCCGCTCCCTCGCAATCCCCGCCGCCAGACAGGCGGCCACGCGCCCTTCCAGAAAGGCGCGCACCTCATTCACCACATCACCATAAACGGGCTGGGTCTGCATGGTGCGCGGCTCGCCCTGCATGTGCATCAGGCAAACGCCAACATCACTGCCCGCCACCACCTCAAGCGCACCGGGCGACCGCAGGGCGGCAATATCATTGATCATCGCGGCACCGGCATCGATGGCCGCACGCATCACTTCAGGTTTATGGGTATCCACCGAAATCGGCAGGCCCCACTCGCGCACCACCTGGAGAACCGGGAGCAGCCGTGCCAACTCGTCCGCCGCAGTCACCGGCGCGGCGCCCGGCCGGGTGGACTCCGCCCCGAGATCGAGCAGATCGGCCCCCGCATCGCGCTGCAACTCGGCATGGGCGATGGCCTTGGCGACATCTGGCCCCACTCCGTCGCCGGAAAAGGAGTCTGCGGTCAGATTGACAATCCCCATCACCAGCGGGCGTGCCAAGGAAAGGCGGAAGGTGCCGCAACTCAAAGTCAGCATAGTGGCCCAATTTTACCCGCCGCCCCAAAAAGTCGGCGCTGGCGGGACGGCACACGCGATAATCGCCCCCATGAACGACACCACACCCTCCGACACGCCCCCCAACGCGGACAGCAGTTTCGCCACCCTGCCGCTGTCGCCCGCCCTGCGCGCCGTACTGCAACAACTCGGCTACCTGACGATGACGCCGATTCAGGCCGCCGCGCTGCCCGTCGCACTGGCCGGGCACGACCTGATCGCGCAGGCCAAGACCGGTAGCGGCAAGACGGTCGCCTTCGCCCTGCCGCTGCTGACCAACCTCAATCCGCGCCATTTCGCCGTCCAGGCGATGGTGCTGTGCCCGACGCGCGAACTGGCCGAACAGGTGACGCAGGAAATCCGCCGCCTGGCGCGCTTCGAGGACAACGTCAAGGTGCTGGCGCTGGTCGGCGGCTCGATCATGCGCCCGCAAATGGCGAGCCTCGCACATGGCGCCCACATCGTCGTCGGCACCCCCGGCCGCATCATGGATCATCTGCAACGCGAAAGCCTCAATCTGTCCGCGCTCAACACGCTGGTGCTCGACGAAGCCGATCGCATGCTCGACATGGGCTTCAACGACGATATTGCCTACATCGCCAAGCGCTGTCCCACGTCACGCCAGACTCTGCTGTTTTCCGCCACCTATCCCGAAGGCATCGCCGCGCTGGCACGCCGTTTCCTGCGCCGCCCGCAGGAGGTGAAACTGACGGAACAACATGCCGGCCACAAGATCCGCCAGCGCTTCTACGAGGTGAAACAGGCGGATCGTCTGCCGGCCGTCGGCCAACTGCTCAAGCACTATCGCCCGGTCAGCACCCTGGCCTTCTGCAACACCAAGGTGCAATGCAACGACCTGCTGAACGAACTGCGCGCACAGGGTTTTCATGCGCTGGCGCTGCATGGCGACCTCGAACAACGAGAGCGCGATCAGGTGCTGATCCAGTTCGCCAATCGCAGTTGCTCGGTGCTGGTCGCCACCGACGTCGCCGCACGCGGCCTCGACATCGCGCAACTCGAAGCGGTCATCAACGTCGACATCACGCCCGACCCGGAAATCCACATCCACCGCATCGGCCGCACCGGCCGCGCCGATGCCGATGGCTGGGCGCTCAGCCTGTGCAGCCCCGCCGACAAAAAACGCATCGCCCCCATCGCCGCGATGATGGGCAGCGAACCGGAATGGCATAGCCTCGGCAACCTTCAGGGCGACGACGATTCGCCGCTGATCCCGCCGATGGTGACGCTGCTGATTCTCGGCGGACGCAAAGACAAAATCCGCCCCGGCGACGTGCTGGGCGCGCTAACCGGCACGGCAGGATTCGCCCGCGAGCAGGTCGGCAAAATCACCGTCACCGATCAAGTCACCTTTGTCGCCGTCGTCCGCGCGAGTGCCCGCGATGCGGTGCGCAAACTGGCGGCGGGGAAACTCAAGGGCAAGACGGTGAAGGTGCGGGCGCTGGAGGATTGAGGCGAAGCACAAGCGTATCTAATGTCCCGAATGGGCTTTGCGCTCATACAATCATGCATGTAGACTGCGTATATGTATAAATTCAGTCATCTCATATGCTTCCCCGCACCCTGACTGGCACGCTCCGGCGTCTTGCCGCTGCCTTCCCCATTGTCGCCATCACCGGCCCACGCCAGTCCGGCAAGACCACGCTGGCGCGGGCGGTGTTCGCCGACAAGCCCTATGTCAGCCTGGAAAACCCCGCCGAACTGGCGTTTGCCGAGGAGGACCCGCGCGGCTTTCTGGCGCGCTTTCCGCAGGGGGCGATCTTCGACGAGGCTCAGCGCTGGCCGGCGCTGTTCTCGTGGTTGCAGGGCATGGTGGATGAAGACCGGCAACCCGGCCGCTATGTGCTCACCGGTTCACAGCAGTTCAGCCTGCTGGCCGGTATTACCCAGTCGCTCGCGGGGCGCGTCGCCATCACGCAACTGCTGCCCCTGTCGCTGGCGGAACTCTCGGGCGCCGCCAATCCGGTGACGGAACTCGACCGCCTGCTGCTGACCGGCGGCTATCCCGCCCTGCATGCTCAGAGCGTGGTGGCGCAGGACTGGTTTCCGAGCTATGTCGCCACCTATGTCGAACGCGATGTGCGGCAGGTGATGAACGTCCAGGACTTGAGCACCTTCCAGCGCTTTCTGCGCCTGTGCGCCGCGCGTAGCGGGCAGTTGCTGAATCTCGCCGCCCTGGCCGGCGAGGCTGGCATCTCGCAAGGCAGCGCGCGCGCATGGCTCTCGGTGCTGGAAAGCAGCTATCTGGTGCATCGGCTGCCGCCCTATCACCGCAACTTCGGCAAGCGGCTGGTCAAATCGCCCAAGCTGTATTTCCTCGATGTCGGCCTCGCCTGCTGGCTGCTGGGCATCACCTCGGCCGAGATGCTCGCCCTGCACCCCCTGCGCGGCGCGCTGTTCGAAACCTGGGTGGTCGGCGAATTCGTCAAGGCCCGCTTCAATGCCGGGCAACCCGCCAACCTCTATTTCTGGCGCGACAACAACGGGCTGGAAAGCGATCTGCTATTCGAAGTCGATGGCCGCGTGCAGCCGGTCGAAATCAAGTCCGGGCAGACCATCACCCCCGACTATATCCGCGCCGGCCAGAAAGCCGGCCGCATCGCCGGCGAGGAAGCGCTGACGCCCTGGCTAATTCACGGCGGCGCGGAAAGCTACGAGCGCAGCGGTGTGCGGGTGATGTCTTGGCGATCGCTGACGGAGACAGTCGAAAAACTGAAGCTGGCGTAAAAGTCGGCGCTGGCGGGACGGCTTGTCCGTAATCAAGCGGGGCAGGAAGCATCCTCGGCTATGATCTGCCACCAATAAAAAAGCCTCAGGAGGATCAGATGAACACCGGACCACGCGAGATCGTGACCCCCTTCCGCCCCATTCCGCTCGACGTGCCGGAAGGGATGAAGCCCAACGAGTTTTTCAACAGCACGGAAAACCTCAACGACCTCGTTCACAACAACGGCCTGCTGCTCAACCCCGAGGGTCTGCTGCTGTATCGCAAGGCGCTCGGCCACAGCAACCTGTTCGACTGCTCGATCATCTACAACACCTCGCAGAAGATCCTCGATCCGCTCGGCCGCCCGGTGCGTCGCACCCAGGTGCCCGAGGACGTGAAGAACATCTGGAACCGCATGAACCAGATCATCATCGCCACCATGCTGGAGATGTATCCCGACCCGGCGGCGCATCTGGTGCTGGCGGGCGAGGCGAGTCTGGATGCCACCTGGCCACTGACCTCGCCCGGGGTACCCAGCATTCGCATGCTGCACAACCACTTCATCGTTTTCGACAAGGCCGAACTGGCAGCCGCGCCGCTGGCCGACACCAACAATCCGAACCTCACCGACGGTGGCCAGCATTCGCTGTTTCAGGCTCATCTGCGCGAGGTCTATCGCGCCTTCTTCGCCGAACTCGACCTCAAAATTCTCAAGCCCTGCATTCCGGGCGAATGCCGCATCGGCCTCACCGGCTATCCGCAAGGCCTGCCCAGTTGGGAAATCCAGGGCGGCGCCGCAGCCCTTGCCGAAGTGCAGTTCTGGAAGGAATACGACACCATCCTCAAGGGCTTCATCGACTTCTACCGCAGCTTCTTCGGCCAGGTCTCGACGCGCAACTCGCCGCTGCCGCGCGACATCAATTTCCCGGCGCTGGTCGAAGCGCGCCTGCAGTTCAACAACGACTTCCTGACCACCGCCAAGATGGTGCGCGAGCGCTGCATCAAGGATGCCAAGTATGCCAACGCGATTCGCTGGCAGCCGGCGTTCAAGCAGCTCATCTACCGCAACGACCAAGGCAAGCTGATCGTGACGATCAGCCAGAACTCCATCGGCAACGCGATTACCGAACTGCTCGGCGTCGTCGTCAATCGTCGCCCCGATGCCGAAGCCTACGGCGCCGCCGAACCGGCCCTGATCGCCCGCTTGCTTGAGGTGCGCCAGCGCCTCGTCGACGCCGATCTCGGTCAGGGCATCGCCACGGCGCACTGGCCGGCGGCATAATCTGCAGCATGGCAGACGATTCGATCAACCATTCGCGCCGCGGCTTCCTGCGCGGCCAGTTCAAGTCGGCGACCCCACCGCCGCTGCGCCCGCCGTGGGCACTGCCGGAAGCTGAATTTCTGGCCCGCTGCACGCGCTGCAACAATTGCGCGATCATCTGCCCGACCAAAATCATCGTCATGCAGGACGGCTATCCGCGCATCAACTTCGCAGTTGCCGCCTGCACCTTCTGCGGCGAGTGCGTGCGCGTCTGCACCCCGGCCGCACTGCGTCGCGATGAAGGCGCCGCCCCCTGGTCGATCAAGGCCCGCGTAAATGAAAAGTGCCTGGCCCAGCGCGGCGTCGAATGCCGCATCTGCGGCGAACACTGCGAGGCCGAGGCGATTCGTTTTCCACCCCGCCTTGATGCGCCGCCGCTGCCGGTGATTGATGCCGCAACCTGTACCGGCTGCGGCGCCTGCGTCGCCCCCTGCCCAAGCCAGGCTGTGACGCTGGCCGAAGGGAAATTGATATAGCACTTCCGGGCGGAGTATGATTGACTGCGTCTCTACGGCTTCCCTCTTGTTTGCGGGGAATGCCTGATCCGCCAATAAGGAACACACCATGACCGTCGTCGAACTCATTCGCGCCCAAGCCGACGCACTTCCCGAGGATATGCAACGGGAAGCTTTGGATTTCCTGCTGTTCCTGCGTATGAAAGCCGCCCATGCCGGTCGCGTCAGTGGTGCAGACACGGAGATGCTGCGTTTCTTCGGCGCAGCCCCCGAATTCCCTGACCGTCCTCCGGATTCCCCTCCCCCAGAACCTGCCCGCTGGTAACCAACCGTGCGGCTGCTTCTCGATACGAACATCTGCATCGAAATTCTGCGTGGCAAAGACTCTGCGCTGCTTGCCCGATATGCCTCCCAGGTTCGGGCCGACCTTGCCCTTTCCGCAATTGTTCGCAGCGAACTGATTGCCGGCGCCTTACTATCGGTCAAGACTGTCGAGAATCGCCAGATCGCCGAGGATTTCTGCGCACTTTTTCCCTGCCTGCCCTTCGATGCAAAAGCCGCTGATATCCACGCCGAATGGCATGCGCGCCTGCGCCGCGCCGGAACGCTCATCGGCACCCATGACCTGATGATCGCGGCAACGGCGCTCGCTCATGGGCTAACCGTTGTCACCCGCAATACAGACGAATTCCAGCGTATCGAGATGCTTGCAATCGAAGACTGGCGGGGCTAAAAGTCGGCGCTGGCGAGACGGCGGCTGTCGGCCAACAAGAGCTGTTCGACGGCAAAACCTATCGGGCAGGTTCAGACTGATTGCCGACTGCTGACAACGGCATACCCACTGGCCGGTCCAAGGTCTGAAACCTGCCGGACGACCTACAACCTGTCGCCAGCCTGAAGATCCGGTCAGATTTATTCAGCCAACGTCGGCAGTGCAGCGTTATGCAAAGCTTTCCATCTGGGTGGCGCACGATGTTGTGGTTCTTGCCAATCAATTCGTCGCGACTAAAGCCGCTGATGTCGACGAAGGTGTCATTGGCGTCTTGAGATCCGTACGCGATACGATGTATTTACCCTTTGGGAAAGGTATCTCCACCTGCGTGACAGGCAGGTTGTTTTTCATTTTTACTCTCGTCGACTGTTGAACGTTCGCATAAGGCGCCGGCTTAAAAAACCACAGCACGGGAGCATGCCACGGCTACTCCTGAGTTGAGGAAACAGAAAGCAGCGGTATCGGTTGCCCTCTGTCAATGACTGCGGTTGGGGCACGGGCAGTCAGTGGGCTGCCAGCGGGAAAGATGGGCCATGAAATCCGTTTCGGCCATGGGCTTGCCGAAACGGTAGCCTTGGCCAATGCGATAACCGAGGGCCTGCATCTCGATGCATTCGCCGCAGGTCTCGATCCCCTCGGCAACGACATGCTTTTTCAGTCCATCAGCCAGATGCCAGACAGCCCGGGCGACGGAACTATTGGCCGGCTTGCTATCGACATCGCGCACGAAACTCTGGTCGAGCTTGAAGGTTGCGAGCGGCAGGCCGATCAGCGTGCCGAGATTGGAATAACCCGTGCCGAAGTCATCGAGGGCAATCAGGACGCCCTGCCGCAACACATTGTCCAGCGTGCTGGCGACGTCCGTGGCATCGCGGATAAAAAGCGATTCGGTGACTTCGAGTTGCAGCCGGGTGGGAGGAATGCCGCTGGTGGCAAGGGCGAGCCCGACTTCGCCGGCGAGGTCGCAGCGCTCGAACTGCAGGGCCGAGATGTTAACCGCGACATGAAAATGCGCGGGCAGATCATCTTCCCAGCGCGCCAGTGCGGTACAGGCCTCGTGCAGCACCCAGTTGCCGATCTTGGCGATCAGGTCACTCTTTTCCGCCATAGGAATGAAGGCGCCTGGCGGCACCAGGCCGTGCTTTGGATCGCGCCAGCGCACCAGCGCCTCAGCGCCGATGATCTCGCGGCTCTGCAGATCGAGTTTGGGCTGATAGTGCAGTTCGAGTTCGCCATTACGGATCGCCGCATCGAGGCGCGCCTCCATTTCCAACTGGCGTTCAGCGGCGATACCCATCTCTGATGAGAAAAAACGGTACAGGTTGCCGCCGGCCTGCTTGGCGCGCAGCATCGCCCGGTCGGCCAGCACGATCAGGTCGTCGAGGACGCGGCCGTCGCTAGGATAGGCGCTGATGCCGATACTGGCCCCAACCTTGAAGAGATGTCCGTCAACCTCGATCGGATGCTCGAGTGCGTCGAGCAGATGGGTGGCGACCAGCGCCGCATCCTCGCGTTGGGCGATGTCAGGCAGCAGGCAGACGAACTCGTCGCCGCCGAAACGCGACAGGGTATCGTCGTCGCGCAGCACGCCCTGCAGACGGTGGGCCACCGCCAGCAGCACCTGGTCGCCAACATCGTGCCCCAGACTGTTGTTGATCGACTTGAAACGATCGAGGTCGATGAACAGCACGGCCAGCGAGCGGTCGGCGCGGTCGGCACGGAGCATCGCCTGTTCGCCGCGATCAGCCAGCAGGATGCGGTTGGCCAGACCCGTCAGGGAGTCGTGCAGCGCGAGGTGGTGCATCCGCGCCTCTTGCTGCCCGTGTTGCACTAGGAGGGTGAAGGTGCCGAGGAAATGGGTGATGGTTCCGGACTCGTCGCGCAGGGCGCGGATATCCAGCCATTCGAGATAGCAGCTGCCGTCCTTGCGCTGGTTCCAGACTTCGCCGTTCCACTCGCCATTGCTGAGCAGGGCCTGCCACATGTCCCGATAAAAAGCGGCATTCTGGCGTCCGGAATTGAGCAAACGCGGCGTCTGGCCGACGGCTTCGCCCAGCGAATAGCCGGTGATTGCGGTGAAGGCGGGATTGACGTAAAGAATCTGCTGGCTGGCATCGGTGAGCACGAGGCCGCGATCGAAATGCTCGACGATGCGCAGCGCGGAAACCATGTTGGACAAGTGATCGGCCGGCAGCGGGGCGTGGTTGTCCGGCAGATCCATGGCGGACGCATCGGATGCAGCGGACGCGGCGCCCGCCAGCGGCAACGGGATCAGCGCGATGCTGACATCATTATGGACCGACTGACCTGTCTGAGCGACGTAATCGACCAGTCGTTCGAATATCGCATCCCCTTCTCCATCGATCATGGCCAGAACACCTTCGGCCCCCAGCGGCGCGCCAGCTTCCACACTGAGTTCGGTAAGACCGTCGGAATGTAGCAGCAGGCTCGCGCTGTCAGTGCGCCCGAGGCGGTAGCGCTCGCTGGTGGTCACGTCGGCTGCCTGCTGGATGCCGAAGGGCAGATGATTCGAGGGAAAAGACTGGATCAGACCGTCGCCGGCACCCAGCAGCAGCGCATCGGGCATACCGGCATTGATGACTTCAATTTCACGCCCCTGCACCCGCACCAGAATGCCGCAGACGAAATAGCCGGTAATGCGCTGGCGGATGAGAAAGCGGTCGATGCGCTTGTGGATCGCTGGCAGCGACAAGCCGAGCAGCACCGACTCGCGAAACAGCATCGGCGTGTGCAGGGCGAAAATGGCTGCGGCCAGGCCATGTCCGGCGGCATCAGCAAGGAAGCCGAACCAGCCATTTTGGGGGTGTTCGGCACTGCAGAAGAAATCGGCGCTGATCTTGCTGGTCGGCAGCGACCAGTGGCGCACCTGGCCCCGGTCCGACAGGTCCAAATCCGACTGGCAGGAACCATTGCGGACGCGGTGGATGAGTTCAATTGCCTCGGCATATTCCGAGTGGACGTTGGTTGTTTCAGCTGGCAAAGAATCGCCGTTGTCTACACCACTTAGCATTACCAGGTTCTCCAATGCATTGACAGCGACAGCGTGTTCTTCGCTACATGCGAAATGTATATCCATTCGGAGGTAATGGATATTATGTGATCACAGTATTTTGATACTGGGAAACCGGTAGGGGGCGAGATAATTTCCTGCCACGAAGAACTGTGGCGCGCCACAGTGCCGTACCGCCAGCGCCTATTTTTCGTCCGGATTCAGGGCAAAATCAGGCCCGCGCGGATGGCATGTCGCGTCAGATCCACCACGTTGTGCAAACCGAGTTTTTTCATGATGTTGCGGCGGTGTACATCGACCGTGGCGTACGCGATATTCAAAGTAGCGGCAATGTCTGGCGCGGAATTGCCTTCGGCGAGCAGCGTGAGCACCTGCAATTCGCGCTCGGTTAGTACGTCGGTGCCAGACTTGCCGGTCGGGAACTTCCGACCCGATAGCGTGGCGGCCACCAGCGCGGCGGATTCGGCGCAAAGATAACTGCGGCCTTCGACAACGCTGCGAATGCCCTGTTGTAATGCGGTGCCGGCCGCCGATTTGACGATATAGCCGTGCGCGCCTGCGTCAAACATCTGCTGGATGATGTGGCGGTCGAGGTGGGTAGATAAGGCCAATACCCTGATCTGCGGGTGGCTGTCATGCAAGCGCCGCGTGATCTCGATGCCGGACGGCCCCGGCAGGGTGACATCCATCACAACTACGTCGGGCAGCAGTTCGGCAGCCTGTCGCAATGCGGTCTTGCCATCACCGACTGCAGCGACGACTTGCATCGTCCTGTCCTGTTCCAGCACGCCGCGCAGGGCTTCGCGGATCATCACATGGTCATCTACCAGCATGATGCGAATCATGACGGCTGGACCTCCTTGGTGGCAATGAAACAAGGCAGGGTCAGAGTAATCGTGGTGCCATGGCCGAGGCGGCTGTCGATTTCCATTTGGCCACCGATGGTGCTCATGTGGCCGTGGATGGAGCTGAGGCCAAAACTGCCGTGTCCCGGCAAGCTGCCATCAATGCGGCCGGCGGTGAAGCCGCAGCCGTTGTCGCTGACGATGAGCCTCAGTTCCTCGTCATTGCAGTGAACGGCAAGCGTCGCCACGCCGACCCGGGCATGCTTGGCGACATTGAACAGGAGTTCGCGGGCAGAGCGGAACAGTATTGCCTGTATATCATTGAGCTGCGGTTTGGGGCAGGTATTGACGTGGATGCGCACGGCGAGGCCGTGCAGGCATTGCATTTCTTCGGCCAGCGATTCCAGCGCAGACTTGAAGTCGAGCATTCGCAGGATAGGGGGACTCAACCGTTGGGTGATCATGCGCACGGCCTGGTCGGACTGGTCCACCAGTTTCAGGATGTCTTCGACCGCTGTCGGTGGCAAGTCAGCGCCGAGAACGCTCAGTTTGATCTTGATCAACGCCAGCAACTGACCGAGGTTGTCATGCAGGTCTTGCGCCAGCAGGAAGCGTTCGCGTTCCTCCGTCATTGTCAATTGCGCTGAAATATCCCGTAGTTGTCGGGTCCGGATGCTCACCTGTTCTTCGAGATGCTCCGTCATGGCGAACAACTGATCTTCGGCGCACTTGCGCTCGGTGATGTCCTGCACCATGCCGCGCGACTGCAGCGGCCTGCCCGCGGCATCAAAATCCGACATGCATTTCTCCACTACCCATTTAATGCGGCCATCGCTCATACGCAGCCTGTGAATGATCTCGTACGGCGAGCGGGTTTCAAGCGATTTGGCATAAGCCTGACTCACCGCATCGCGGTCATCCGGGTGTATGGCATTGAGAAAAGCTTCGTAGGTGGCAGCAAACTTGTCGGGGTCAATTTCAAATATGCGGAATATTTCATCCGACCAGATCAACTCGCCACCAGGCAGATTCAGCGTCCAGTTGCCGACTTTAGCCATGAGCTGCGCCTCATTGAGGCGGTTAGTTGTTGCGATCAAGGCCAGCTCTGCCTGTTTCTTTTCGGTAATGTCGAACAGAATAACCAGATGCGTTTTAGACAAGCCTTGTTCATACGCCGAAGCGCTGGCCATAAAGGTGCGCATCAAACCATCCTTGCACACGATATTGATTTCAAACGGCACAAAGGGCTGATTAGTGCGCTTTGCTTGCTCAATATATTCCTGCCATCGTTCTGCTACCCACTTGCGGTACTTCGGGTCCGGATAAGCGAGCGGCCACCAGTGCTCCAGGGTGGGAATCTCGTTCAGTTCGTAGCCTATCGTTTTTATAAACGCCTGATTTACATAGATGATGTTGCCATACTCATCATTAAGAACAAGCGGCAGGGGCGATGTTTCAATCAGGGTAGTGGCACGTCCATCACTAACCTTCAACGCTGCAGCCCTTTGCGCCAAGGTCTCCAGCATGCGATTAAAGCCGGCTATCAGCGTACCGATTTCATCATTACGGGTGATAGGCAGTGCCTGCGGCGGCTGATCGCCGGCGGCCAGGGTGCTCATGGTTTGCACTGCGGCAAGCATCGGCGACAGCTGGCGCCGCAACATCCACCAAGTCAGGCCGGCAGCCATCAGGGTAAGCAGCAACGCGGCTAAATATATGCGCTGCTGCATCTCGCGGATGGGGGCGAAGGATTCCGTGATGGGTGTGGCGATACCCAGCAGCCAGCCTGCCGCAGGAATTTTGCTGGTCGAGCCGAGCACTTCAATACCAAACGGGGTGACGTATTTCGCAGAACCCTCATAACCATCCAGAAAACGATCCAGCGTTGGTATAGCGCCGCGTGCGACAAGTGGTTGCATGTTGCGGCGCTTGTCGGTGGCGCTCACGATCAGCCTGAGCTTTGGGTGCAGTATGAAATAGCCGCCACTCGCGCCATAGTGGCTGTTTGTAACCTTATCCAGAAAATTGGGTTGGCTCAGGTCAATGACGCCGGCCAGCGCGCCGATGATCTTTCCCTGGGAATCTTTTATCGGTGTCGCCATCACAAAAACCGGCCCCCCCAGTTTCCTGCCTATGGTCGGCTGTCCAACCGTTGCTTTACCCTCTTTTAGCGCCGCAATAATGTAGTCCCTGTCCATGTAACTGGTGCTGGTACGATCCAGAGAACGTGGAAAGGATGCAATCGCTTTGCCATCTGTGTCGGTAATGAATGCGCCAGCATTGAACATAAGCTTGAGTATTTGCTTTGATTCAATGAAAGCCTGCAAAACTGCGCCTTCGCGAAACATGAAGGGAATGGCCTGGTCGGCAACCGTATCCAGGTATTCGAAACGATCTGCAAATTGTTCATTAAGGCCTTCGGCAGTCAGGGAAGCTGCGGAGAACTGCTGTTCGCCCATCAGGTTTTGAAGATCCCTTTCCAGCATGCGACTGGCGTAAAACGACAGCGACCAAATACTCAGCACAAAAATGGTCAGCGTGAAGACCGTGATTCTGGTTTTGAGCGGCCAGTGTCTGAAACTGAATGTCATATGATAATGATCATCTTGCAAACGCCAAAAATTCTCAGGAGACCTCGGTGGTGGAGCATGGCACAAAAAAAGGATAGGAAGTTCAACGTGATATGAATGAGTATCCTCTATCTTGGTCGCCGCAGTGAAACGCCGATTTCGCGCGGGGAGGCATCGAAAACCGCCATAAAACCTTCCACATCGTACCTCAGCAATGCCTGTAGCCCGGAGAGCGGCTGCAATAGGTAGATGAGCGGTCTTTCAAAATACCGGTTTCAGCGAGTCTCGCTGCACGGATCATATCCCCAAGTCATTTGATCTGACGGGCAGGTTACGCTGCACTACCGACGTTGACGGAAAAAACCCGAGCGGATCTTCTGGGTCGGGTTCTGCCTTACAAAAGTCGGCGCTGGCGGGACGGCAGCTTCACTACTGCATCTGGTTTGACACCGCCCACACGGCAGCTTCAACCCGCGAACGAAATTTGAGCTTCTTCAGCAAATTGCGAATGTGCACCTTGACGGTGCTTTCCATGATGTCGAGTTCGCGGGCGATCAGTTTGTTCGACATGCCCGTGGCGAGGCACTTGAGAATCGCCGTCTCGCGCTCGGTCAAGCTGGCGTGGCTGCGGTTTTCCGACACGCTCTCCTCGCGCAAGGCGCTGGCGAGCAGGCTGGTCAGTTCCGGGCTGATCGCCGTCTGCCCCTGCATCACATTGCAGACCATGCGCAGGATGTCCTCGGGATCGTTGTCCTTGAGGATGTAGCCATCCGCACCGGAACGAATCGCTGTCATCAGGTCTTCCGGCGCATTCGAGACGGTGACCATGATGATGCGCGCCTCGCAGCCCATATCGCGCAGGGTGCGCAGAGTTTCGAGGCCGTTGATGCCCTTCATGTTGAGATCAAGCAGGATCAGGTCGGGGTCGTGCAGTTTGGCGAGTTCAATGCCCTCTTGCCCGCTTGCCGCCTCGCCGACGACGATAAAACTTTCATCCAGCGCGAGCAACTGCCCCACACCTCGGCGAAACAGCGGATGATCGTCGATGATGAGGACGCGCGTGGTTTCGGTGCAGGCAGTCATGGAAGTCCTTTCAACTCAGCTCAGGCACGGCCTGGCGGATTTTCTGGGGCAGGAATTGCAGGATGATCGTCGTCCCCTGCCCCGGCGCCGACTCAACTTCGAGCCGGCCATCGAGGATGGCGGAACGGTCGTGCATAATATTCACGCCAAAATGGTTGGCCGGCTTCAGCGCCGTATCGAAGCCCTTGCCATCGTCACTGATGCGCACCGTCACGGCCTGGAAGGCATCGACGGCAATCGCCACGCTGGCCGTCTTGGCCTCGGCATGGCGCTCGATGTTCGACAGCGCCTCGCGGATGATGCGGATGACATGCATCTCTTCGTTGCCGGAAAGCACGATGCCGGACATGGCATTACGCAACGCGACCGGGAAGCCGAGTTTTTGCGAAAACTCGGCGACGGTTTCCTGTAGCGCCACATTGAAGCCGCGCTCGTCGATGCGCAGACGGAAGGTGGTAATCAACTCGCGCAACTCGCGATAGGCGCCGGCCAAGCCATGCTTCAACTCTTCAGCAATGGCACGTGGGTCACAGCCCTGATCGATGCACTTTTCCAGACGCGTCACCTGGATGCGCAGATAGCTGAGTGACTGGGCGATCGAGTCATGCAACTCGCGCGCAATCACGGTGCGCTCTTCAAGCACGGCCAGCCGGTGTTTCTCCTCGGCACGGCGCATGTTGATCAGGGCATTGGAGACATGATGACCGACGGTCTGCAGGACGCGCTCTTTCTCGCGCGGCAAGGGCGTACCGTCCTTGAGCAGCACCGGAAAGATGCCGCGAAAACGGTCGCCATCGCCAATCGGCACGGCCTGCACATGGTCGCGCTGGGCCTGTTCGCTGAGCGGCAATTCGGCCTGCTCGAAGCAGTGCTGGCAATCCATGCGTTCACAGCGCTGCTTGAGTTCGTCCTTGGTCAGGTCGGTGGTGATGGTATGCGCCGGCAATTGGCCGTTCTCGCTGATGCAGATCTGGCTATGTCCCAAAGCCAGGTCCCCCTCGACCTCGCGCAGAATATCCTGCAGCTTGTCGAGCGTCAGATCGCTGGCGGACAGCTGTTGGCTGACGTAGTACAACAACTCAAGTGACTGGTTGGTGCGCATCAGTTCCTGGGTTTTTACTTTGACCTTGTCTTCCAGGTGGGCATACATGCTGGCGATTTCGCTCACCATGGTGTTGAAGGCGCTGCCCAACTGACCGAGTTCGTCATTCCCGACATGACTGACACGCGCCGAAAAAGAACCTTGCGAGACGGTGCGTGCCGCCTGCAACAGTTGCGCCAGCGGAATGATCAGTTGCCGCCGCAATACCCACAAGGTGCCCAGGCTGATGGTGACGATCAGGCCCAGCAGGATCAGTTGCGTGATGCGCAAACGGCGTGCCTTGCTTTCGAGTTCCTCCTCGATCAGCCGCACCACCTGGTCGATCTGGTCGACATAGTTCGGCACTTCATGGACCAACTGCAGCAAGGCATCCTGACTGCCGTTGGCTGCGGCAATTTCGAGCGAGCGGATGCTGGTATTCCAGCGCTGGACGACGCTATGAATGGCCAGCAGCGACGGTGAATCGTTTTTCGATTTGGTGTCAATGAAGCGCTCAAGGCTCAACAGTCGGCGCTCGAACAGTTTGATCGTCTCGTGCGCCTGCGCCCGCTTCGCTGGTTGCAATACCTCGCTCAAGGTGCGGTAAGTCAGAAAGCGCAACGAACCGGACACGTTCACCGCATTCGCACGACCGCTGATGTCCTCGGCGATGACCGTCGAAATCACGATCGACGTGACCGACAGCAGCGCCAGCAAACTCATGATGAGCCCGGCACGCAACAGCACCGAATCGCGCAAGCCGGACATCAGGGAGGGATAAAAACGCCGCATGGGGAGATTCTGGCAGACGAAGAAGAACTAAGCCGGGACCCTTTCGGGGTAGGCGATTAACCCCATTCATTATCAGGGCAAAAACGCACTTGTTTGATTCTAATGGTTTTCAGCCTACCGAACGGCTACCACTTTGGAGGTAGTCAACCAGTTTGAAGGGGGCTGGTAAGCGCTTGTCCGCGCGCCTAGGATGCAGACAGCTTGATCGATTGCCCCGCTTCACGACACAGGAAAAGGAACCCCCATGAACATATCGAGTGTCATCGTCATCCCCGGTCCCGACCGCGCTCAATCGGTCGTCGCCAGCCTTAACGCCCTCCATTGTGTCGAAGTGGCTGCCGTGTCACCCGAGGGCAAGATCATCGCCCTCCTCGAAACCGAGGACGATCGCGAAACGATCCAGTTGTACGAGCAGATCAGCCTGATGGACGGCGTGATGTCCGCATCCATGGTCTATCACCACAAAGAAACAGAACCCGAAGCAGAAATTTTATTGGCAGCGTAATGCTGCCAACGATATCCACAAGCCGAATCAATAAGGAGGCCTGACATGACTCAAGTAACAATGACGCGACGTGATTTCATCAAGACCAATGCCATTGCGGCAGCGGCAACGACAGCCGGCATGACTGTTCCCGGGCTGGCGCTGGCGCAAGCACGCGGCGGCGATGGCGTGCGCTGGGACAAGGGCGTGTGCCGTTACTGCGGCACCGGCTGCGGCGTACTGGTCGGCACCAAAGAGGGCAAGATCGTTGCTACCCAGGGCGATCCGGACTGTCCGGTGAATAGCGGCCTGAACTGCGTCAAGGGCTATTTCCTCGCCAAGATCCAGTACGGCCAGGACCGCCTGACCAAGCCGCTGCTGCGCATGAAGGACGGCAAGTTCGACAAGAACGGCGAGTTCGCGCCGATCAGTTGGGATCAGGCTTTCGACATCATGGCCGAAAAGGTCAAGGCGACGATGAAGAATCCCGATCAGGGCCCCTTCGGCGTCTCGATGTTCGGTTCCGGACAATGGACGATCTGGGAAGGCTATGCCGCCAACAAGCTGATGAAGGCCGGCTTCCGCTCCAACAGTCTCGACCCGAACGCCCGTCACTGCATGGCTTCCGCCGTGTTCGCCTTCATCCGCACCTTCGGTGCTGACGAGCCGATGGGCGTCTATGACGATATCGAGCATGCCGATGCCTTTGCGCTGTGGGGCGCGAACATGGCTGAGATGCACCCCATCCTCTGGTCGCGCATCACCAATCGTCGCCTGACCGCCAAGCACGTCAAGATCCACGTACTGTCGACCTTCGGTCATCGCTCCTGCGAACTGGCTGACAACGAGATGATCTTTACGCCGCAGTCTGATCTGGCCATCGCCAACTACATCTGCAATTACATCATCCAGAACAACGCGGTTAACAAGGAGTTCGTTGCCAAGAACGTCACCTTCCACAAGGGCGTGACCGATATCGGCTACGGCCTGCGGCCCAACCATCCGCTGGAGCAGGCGGCGGGCAACAACGGCTATCCGGGTCCGGATGGCAAGCCCAAGGGCAATCCCAATACCTTCTCGGCGACCACGTACGACGAGTTTGCCAAGTTCGTTTCCGAATACACCCTCGACAAGGCCCACCAGATTTCCGGCGTGCCGAAGGAGAAGCTCGAAGCGCTGGCGAAGATCTATGCTGATCCGAAGACCAAGGTGATGTCGACCTGGACCATGGGCATGAACCAGCATACCCGCGGCACCTGGATCAACAACATGCTCTACAACATTCACCTGCTGGTCGGCAAGATTTCCGAGCCGGGCAACAGCCCCTTCTCACTGACCGGCCAACCCTCGGCCTGCGGTACGGCGCGCGAAGTCGGCACCTTTGCCCACCGCCTGCCGGCCGACATGCTGATCGCCAATCCGCAGCACCGCGCCGCCGCTGAGAAGATCTGGAAGTTGCCGGCGGGCACGATTTCCGACCGCATCGGCTACCACGCCGTATTGCAGTCGCGCATGCTGAAGGACGGCAAGATCGGCTTCTACTGGACTTCAACCACCAACAACATGCAGGCCGGACCGAACGTCAATGAGGAAATGTATCCCGGCTGGCGCAATCCGAAGGCCTTCGTGGTGGTCTCCGATGTTTATCCGACCGTCTCCGCGATGTCGGCCGACCTGATCCTGCCCGCTGCCATGTGGATGGAGAAAGAAGGCGCCTTCGGCAACGCCGAGCGGCGCGGCCAGTTCTGGCGCCAGCAGGTCAAGGCACCGGGCGACTGCAAGTCCGATTTGTGGCAGTACATGGAGTTCTCGAAGCGCTTCAAGACCGACGAAGTCTGGCCGGCTGAACTGCTCGACAAGAACCCCGAGTACAAGGGCAAGACGCTCTACGAAGTGCTCTACACCAACGGCCAGTGCAACAAGTTTCCGAAGGAAGAGGCGGCCAAAGTCAATGCCCATGCCTGGGCGGGCTATACCAACGACGAAACGGAAGCGTTTGGCTACTACGTGCAGAAGGGCCTGTTCGAGGAATATCGCAACTTCGGCGCTGGCAAAGGTAAGGATCTCGGCGAATTCGACCACTATCACCGCGTGCGCGGCCTGCGTTGGCCCGTGGTGAATGGCAAGGAAACCCTGTGGCGCTACCGCGAGGGATTCGATCCGTATGTCAAGACCGGCGAGGGCGTCAAGTTCTATGGCAACCCGGACGGCAAAGCACGCGTCTTCTCACTGCCCTATCAAGATCCACCCGAGAAGCCAGACAACGAATACAACCTGTGGCTGTGCACGGGTCGGGTGTTGGAACACTGGCATACCGGTTCGATGACGCGGCGCGTACCCGAGCTCTACAAATCCTTCCCGGATGCCGTGATCTGGATTCACCCGAAGGATGCGGAAAAGCGTGGCATCAAGCGCAACGACATCGTCAAGGTAGCCACCCGTCGCGGCGAGATCGAGTTGCGCGCCGAGACCAAGGGCCGCAACAAGATGCCGGAAGGCCTCGTCTTCGTGCCGTTCTTCGACGAGCATCGCCTGGTCAACAAGTTGATCCTCGATGCCACCTGCCCGATTTCGAAAGAAACGGACTACAAGAAGAATGCCTGCAAGGTCTGGAAGGTCTAACGTCTTATCAACATGAATAGCGGGAAATGGTTGCAGGGGGCACCTTTCCCGCTCCACCAACATGAACAGCGAAACCAAATCCACGGAGACCAAGCCCAGGGGCTCGGCTCGTCGCCAGTTTCTGGCCGATACCGCGCGCATGGCGTGCGGCGTCGGTCTGCTGGGACTGGGTGTCGGTCTCTATGCGCGGAATGCCACCGCGCTGCCCCCTGCCGCCCTGCGTCCGCCGGGCGCCCTGCCGGAATCCGAGTTTTCAGCCGCCTGTATCCGTTGCGGCATGTGTGTGCGCGATTGTCCCTTCGACATGCTGATGCTGGCCAAACCAGAAGATCCGATGGCGACGGGAACACCTTACTTCGTGGCACGCCAGGCGCCGTGCGAGATGTGCGAGCACATTCCCTGTGTCAAGGCCTGCCCGACCAGCGCACTGGATCACGCGCTCACCGACATCACCAAGGCCAAAATGGGCTTGGCGGTACTGGTCGATCACGAGACCTGTCTCAACTTTCTCGGCCTGCGCTGCGATATCTGTTACCGCGTCTGTCCGCTGCTCGACAAGGCGATCACGCTCGATCCTCAGACCAACACACGTACCGGCGTGCATACGCTATTCATTCCGGTAGTGCATTCGGATGCCTGCACCGGCTGCGGCTTGTGCGAAAAGGCCTGCCCGACCGAAATCGCCGCCATCAAGGTGTTTCCGCTTTACATGGCCAAGGGGGCTTTGTCTGCCCACTATCGTCTGGGCTGGGTCGAGAAGGAAAAAGCCGGCGGCAGCCTGGTGGCCCCGGATGGCGAGCACCAGTACCACATGCCGGAGGGCTTGAAGTACGAATACGGCAAGGGTCTGTCGGTGGTTCCACCCGGTGCAGCAGCACCCGGTGCCGTACCACCAGCGCCGACTTTCAAGGCGTTGCAGGGAGATAAGTTATGAACGCGCTCCCTCACAAGGTCGGTGCCGAGGCGATTGCCGAGAAAGGCTGGCTCGCCGCGACCAAGTGGCTGATCCTGCGCCGTGCCAGTCAGATCGGCATTCTCGCCACCTTCCTTGTCGGGCCATGGCTCGACCTATGGATCGTCAAGGGCAATCTCAACTACAGCTATACGCTGGGCGTACTGCCGCTGACCGATCCTTACCTGCTCGTACAAATGCTGGTGGCTGGCCAGTCGCCCGAACAACTGGCCTGGATCGGTGTCGCCATCGTCGTGGCGTTCTACTTGGTGGTCGGCGGTCGCGGCTTCTGCTCCTGGGTTTGCCCGGTCAATCTGCTCACCGACGCTGCCCATTGGCTACGCACAAAAATCGGCATCAAGGGCAGCGCCCACCTGTCGCGCACCACGCGCTACTGGATGCTCGGCATGACCTTGGTCGTGGCGGCGCTGAGCGGCACCATCGCCTGGGAAATGCTCAATCCGGTCTCGATGCTGCATCGCGGCCTGCTCTACGGCATCGGTTTCGCTTGGGCAGTCCTCCTCGCCGTGTTCCTGTTTGATCTGTTCGTCATGCGCCACGGCTTCTGCGGCCACCTCTGCCCGGTCGGCGCCTTCTACAGCCTGATCGGCCGCTTCTCGGTGATGCGTGTCGTGCTGCCGGCTCGCGCTGCCTGCAACGACTGCATGGACTGTTTCGCTGTCTGCCCCGAGCCGCAAGTGATTCGCCCCGCCCTCAGGTCCATCGACGGTGCCGCTCCAATCATCATGGATGCCAACTGCACCAACTGCGGTCGCTGCATCGATGTCTGTTCCAAGGATGTTTTCACCTTCGGCGCACGCTTTACGGTTCCCGCGCCGACTTCCTCACCCGTATCCGGTTCGGTACAAGCCGCGCCGAAATGATCCACTTCGTATCTTTCTAGGAGGAGTTCACTCATGAAAACCGCAGGTACATTTAAAAAGACTGCCAGCCTCGCCATTGCGACCCTGATCGCCTCCGTCATAGGCTGCGCTTCCACCACCGGCCCAACGCCAATGCGTGGCGCCGATGTCTCGGCCCCTGACCGCGCTCCTGCGATCAAGAACTACTCGGAGAAAATGCCCGGCGTTGGCCAGCCCACCCTGATTGCGCGCACTTTTATCGGCCAGCCGCCGATGGTGCCCCACACCATCGAGAAATACGTGCCGCTGACTGCGGATGAAAATGCCTGCCTGGAATGCCACATCACCGACGAGTTGCGCGGCCAGAAAGTACCGAAGATGGGCGAAAGCCACCTCTCGAAGACTTTCAAGCGCACCGATGGCAAGCCAGCGGTTGAAATGAGCCGCTTCCAGTGTGACTCCTGCCACGTACCGCAAGTCGATGCCAAGGAACTGGTCGACAGCAAGTTCGTCGGCGTGACCAAATAAATATTTTCAACATCAATCGGAGAACATTTCCATGAAATCATTAGCCGCATTTCTTTCCACTGCCGTTCTGGCCGTGTCTGCCACCGGCTTTTCTTCTGCCGCCCTGGCCCTCGATGTCGAGGCCGCCAAGGGCCTGGCCGATCAAAACAACTGCATGCAGTGCCACGGCCTGCGCAAAGACAAGGATGGTCCGTCCTTCCTGAGTACCGCCGACAAGTACCGCAACAAAGCCAGCGCGGTCGATGAGGTCATCAAGCACATGACCTCCGGCAAAGACGTCAAGCTTGCTGACGGCACCATGGAAAAGCACAAGGTTGCCAAAACCATGCCCGCGAATGATGCTGCGCAGCTCAAAAATCTGGCTCAGTACATCCTTTCGATCCAGCCCAAGTAAGCTGAACCATCATGAGCAACGAGCAGAACGACAAATCCGGTTTGTGGGCCATGCTCAGGCGGCCGAGTGCGAAGTATTCGCTGCTCGGTCTTCTGGTGGTGGGTTTCTTCAGCGGCATCATCTTCTGGGGCGGTTTCAACACCGGTATGGAAGCCACCAACAAGATGGACTTCTGTATCGGTTGCCATGAGATGAAGGACAACGTGTACGAGGAGTACAAGACCACCATCCACTACAGCAACCGCACCGGTGTGCGCGCTGCCTGCTCGGATTGCCATGTCCCGAAGGACTGGACGCACAAGATCATCCGCAAGATCCAGGCCTCCAAGGAGGTGTTTGGCAAGATTACCGGCGTGATCGATACCAAGGAGAAGTTCGAGGCGCATCGACTCGTGATGGCCGAACGCGAATGGGCGCGCATGAAGGCCACCAACTCGATCGAGTGTCGCAACTGCCACGACTTCGATGCGATGAGCCCGGAATTGCAGAAGAAGACGCCTTACAAGAAGCACATGGAGGCGAAGGCTGCTGGCCAGACGTGTATCGACTGCCATCAGGGCATCGCCCACAAACTACCCAGAGGGTTCAAGAAGCCGGGCACGGAAGAGGAAGAAGAGTAAGCGATGAACCATCGCTCGGGACTACAGGCCCCCCTGTCCAGCTTACTGGGAAGTCTGCCACTTTTTCAAGGGCTGACAAGAGAGTCTGCCGAGCGACTGGCGCAGCGCGCGCGCGAACGCCGTCTCGAGCGTAACGAGATCCTGTTTCAGAAGGGGGATGCGTCGCACAGCCTGTTTGCGGTCATCTATGGACAAATCAAGCTGGCCTTGCCCGCCATCAATGGCAATGAAAAAGTGGTGGAACTGGCGGGGCCACGGCAATGCTTCGGTGAGTCGGCCCTGCTCAGTGATAATCCCTCCCCCGTATTGGCCCAGGCAGTCGCCGACACCCTGCTGTTGCAGATACCGAAAGAAATCATCCACGATCTGCTCGATAGCGAACCTGTGTTCGCCCGCCGCATGCTGACATGCCTGGCACAGCGCACCCAGTTATTGATCCAGGATGTCGAAACCTATACGCAACAATCGGGCGCACAACGTGTCATCAGCTTCCTGCAACAACACTGCCTGAATGACGCCGACTGCAATGGTCGCATCGCCATCACCCTGCCCGCGCCGAAGCAGGTCATTGCCTCACGTCTGAACCTGACGCCGGAAACACTCTCGCGGATCCTTCACGAACTGACAGCCGCCAAGCTGATCGCCGTGCAGGGCAAGACCATCACGATCAACTGCCTGCGTCGGCTGCAGGAATACAACTGACCTTTGCTCCTGATGCCGTTCCTATTGATCCACCATCGTACTCGACCAGTCGAGCGCAGTCGTATGGAGTTCGGTGATCCGCATCTCATCCACTCCAATCGCGTCACATAACGCGGCAATGCGCGCATGCGCTCCCCGCTGCAGCGACATAACCAACTCCAGATACGGTGCCAGTCGGCCCTCGCCACTCAGCAGCACGGTGCGTACTTCGTCGACCACCTGCATGCGTTGCAGGACATCGCGCATCGGCAAGTCGAGCAACACATCGGTATAGGACAGCAATCCGAGCAGGAACAACTCGTCACAGGTTGTCTTGGGAAACCGCTCGGCGCCCATCAACTCAAGGAAACGTCCCCGGTAGAGAGCATGCTCAAGTAACGCATCCATGCGCGGCGAAGCACCACCCGCACGGAACAGGGTCATGGTCAGCCAGCGATAGAGCGCATCTCGGCCGAGCGCCATGATCGCCTGATCGATGCTCGCCACCTGCCGTGTGAAACCTGATAACGGCGAATTCGCCATCGTCAGCAATTGCAGCGAGGTGGCCGGATCACGCTTTGCCACACCGGCCAGGTCCTTCAACTCGGCATCCTGACGCATCATGTTTAGCATCTCCATGATGATATTGCGGCTCTCGCTGATCTCCTTCTTCGCCACCTCATCGTCGGGTGCATCAACAAAATCGCCGAGCAGATAGGCCGCCCCGAGTGACAGGCAATAGCGTTGTTCAGACCAACGCGTCACCCCCCTGACAGCAATCTTCGCTACAGGCAGGTCACGTTTAACGATGCGCATCTGGCTCTCGAAATCGGCCATCGCCTGCCCTTCGATATCGACGAACACCAGCGACGCATCCTGCATCGCCGGGACGGGTATCTGTCCAGCTTCGAGTGCAAGCGCCACCCCGGCTCCCGTTGCACGGATTCTTGCCACCCGATCCAGCCAGTCGGCATCCCCAGCCGTCTGCCCGGTCAGCGGCAGTTCAAAAAAGGTATTGCGGCCCACGAGACCGGCGAAATCGGCATCACCCCACTGATCGGGTTCAAGATGAATCACCGCCAAGCGGGTCTCCGCGAAGGACTGCACCCGCTCGCTCAGATCGAGCGCCTCACGGTAATCCTCCGCACCAATACGCCCATCAGCAGGGCGATAACGATACCCGCCGATTCGGCAGCGCGTATCAAGAATTTCCTCGCGTACCAGCGCTCGGCGTGGCCGCCCGTGAGACTGCACAGCAGGAATATCTACCTTAGCCGAGCCAAGGGGGGTAACAGCTTCCTGGCGCCCCTTGCCGAAAAGTTCAAATAACGCCTTGAACACCATAATGAAAGTATCCCGATCAGACCAAGTCTTCCCAGTCTAGCGGCTCGGTGAAATCTCGTCCATCCTGTCAGCATGGTCACGGGCGTGGGTTCCTGCGGGCCCCGTCCATGAAAAACGGGAGCCGTGGCTCCCGTTTTGTACGGTAAACAAAAGCTTACGCAGGCGCCGCCGCATTCGGTGCCGGGTCGGCGTTATCGCCTCCCGATGCGGGGGGCTTGATTGGGGCCGATGAGGGCTTCGGCGCACGCGGGGGCTTGCCGTCCATGATGTCGTTGATCTGGTCGGCATCGATGGTTTCAAATTCGAGCAACGCGGCGGTCATGGCTTCGACCTTGTCGCGATTATCTTCGAGCAGGCGACGCGCCAGCCCATATTGCTCGTCGATGATGCGGCGAATCTCGGCATCCACGGTCTGCAACGAGGCTTCGGACATGTTCTTGTGCGTGGTGACCGAACGGCCAAGAAATACTTCGCCCTCTTCCTCGCCATAGACCATCGGCCCGAGCACATCCGACATGCCCCACTGCGTCACCATGCGGCGCGCCAGATCGGTGGCGCGCTGAAAGTCGTTCGAGGCGCCGGTGGTCATCTGATCCATGAACAGCTCTTCGGCAATACGGCCACCGAACAACACCGAAATGGTGCTCAGCAGACGGGTGCGATCCTGGCTGTAGCGATCTTCGGTGGGCAACTGCATGGTCACACCGAGGGCGCGGCCACGCGGGATGATGGTGACCTTATGCACCGGATCGGTCTTCGGCAGCAGCTTGGCGACGACGGCGTGGCCGGACTCGTGATAGGCGGTATTCTTGCGCTCTTCCTCGGGCATGATCATCGAGCGGCGCTCGGCGCCCATCATGATCTTGTCTTTGGCGCGCTCGAAGTCTTCCATATCGACGAGACGCTTGTTGGCACGCGCCGCGAACAGCGCCGCCTCATTCACCAGATTGGCGAGGTCGGCACCCGAGAAACCGGGGCAGCCGCGCGCCAGAATGGACGCCTCGACGTCGGTCGACAGCGGCACCTTGCGCATATGCACCTTGAGGATCTGCTCGCGACCACGAATATCGGGCAGCGGCACCACCACCTGACGGTCAAAACGGCCGGGGCGCAGCAGCGCGGGATCAAGCACGTCGGGGCGGTTGGTCGCGGCGATCACGATCACACCGACGCTGGCCTCGAAGCCATCCATCTCGACCAGCAAGGCATTCAAGGTCTGTTCGCGTTCGTCATTGCCACCCCCAAGACCGGCACCGCGCTGGCGACCGACCGCGTCGATTTCGTCGATGAAGATGATGCAGGGGGATGCCTTCTTGGCCTGCTCGAACATGTCGCGCACACGCGCGGCACCGACGCCGACGAACATCTCAACGAAGTCGGAACCGGAGATCGAGAAGAACGGGACTTTCGCCTCGCCGGCAATCGCACGCGCCAGCAGTGTCTTGCCGGTGCCGGGGCTACCCACCATCAGTGCGCCGCGCGGAATGCGGCCGCCGAGCTTCTGGAACTTGGAGGGATCACGCAGGAAATCGACAAACTCCGACACCTCTTCCTTCGCTTCATCGCAACCCGCGACATCGGCGAAGGTCACCGGATTGGTGTTTTCATCCATCATGCGCGCCTTGCTCTTGCCGAAGGAAAAGGCGCCGCCCTTGCCGCCGCCCTGCATCTGGCGCATGAAGAACACCCACACGCCGATCAGCAACAGCATCGGGAACCACGACACAAACAGGTTCATCAGGAAGGATTGCTCCTCATCAGGCTTGGCGACCACCTTGACGTTGTATTTGAGCAGGTCGGACACCATCCACAAGTCAGCCGGGGCATAAGTGACAATTTTCTTGCCATCGAGGGTGGTCGCATCGAGGGTGCGGCCCTGAATCACCACCTTACTGATGCGCCCCTGCTTCACCTCGTCGAGGAAAGCGGAGTAATCCATGATGTTTTGCGTCGTCTGACGGGTATTGAACTGGTTGAACACCGTCATCAGCACAATGCCAATCACCAGCCACACCGCCATGTTTTTCACGAAATTGTTCAAGCTATCGCCTCACTTTCACTGCTTTCATTAACTTCAGTCTGTCGATTCTAAGACAACCGCTTTTTCCTCGCCAGCAAATACAACTCGGCACTGCGATCCCGCGACGCGGCCGGTTTTCGGGTCGCCAGGGTTTCGAACTCGGCCTGCATCGCCTTGCGCAGTTCCGTGAAGCCAGCGCCCTGGAACACTTTGACCAACAAATCGCCGCCGGGTTTCAAATTTTCCCGAGCAAAGTCGAGCGTCAGTTCGGCCAGATAAATTACCTGGACACTATCGGTGGAGGCAATACCGGTCATGTTGGGCGCCATGTCCGATAAAACAAGGTCAACCTGCCGTCCTGCCAGCGCCGACTTTAGCCGCTCAAGCACTGCATCCTCGCGGAAGTCGCCCTGAATAAAGTCCACCCCGACCACCGGCTCGAAATCGAGCAGATCGAGCGCCACCAGCCGCCCCCCCGGCTGGATGCGTTTGACGGCATACTGGCACCAGCTGCCAGGGGTCGCCCCGAGATCCACCACCGTCATGCCCGGCTTGAGCAAATGGTCCTTTTCGTCAATTTCCTTGAGTTTGAAGACGGCGCGCGCGCGCCAGCCTTCCTTCTGGGCCTGCTGCACATAAGGATCATTGACATGCTCCTGCATCCACTGCTTGCTCTTTTTCTTTTGCTTCGTGGTCCAGCTCATCTAAAATCCCGCCCATGAATGAATCAACGCCCCCATTATCACCCGTCGAGTGCCGCGCCCTGCGCGCCAGTGCACATCACCTGCAACCCGTGGTCGCCATTGCCGGCAACGGCCTGACGCCCGCCGTCCTGAAGGAAATTGACCTTTGCCTCAACGCCCATGGGCTGATCAAGGTCAAGCTCCACGGCATTGAACGCGACGACCGTGCCGCGCTCCTCGACGGAATCTGCACCGAACTGGCCTGCGCCCCGGTGCAGAGCATCGGCAATATCCTCATCCTCTGGCGCCCCAAGCCCGAAGGCGAAGAAGCCGCCAAGCCCCGTCGGCGCCGCAAGCCCGCCCCGAAGAACAAGAAACAGGCCGCCGCTGCGCTGGAAAGAAAATCGCGCAAGAAGTAAGTAATACTCAGGCCACCGGCGCGTCGTGACCTGAGTCACCAAAGACCATCTGCTTGAGCCGGAACAGTTCGTCGCGCGCGGCGGCCGCCTGTTCAAATTCGAGATTCTTCGCGTGTTCCTGCATGGCTTTTTCGAGCCGCTTGATTTCGCGCGCCAGCGCCTTTTCGCTCATCGCCTCGTACTTGGCCGCTTCCTGTGCCACCTTCAGCTCGCGCTGCAGCCCTTCTCTGTCGTAAACGCCGTCGATGATGTCCTTGATGCGTTTTGTCACACCCACCGGCACGATGCCGTGCGCGGCGTTATGGGCTAGTTGTTTGTACCGGCGCCGCTCGGTTTCGGCCATGGCGCGCTTCATCGACTCGGTGATGCGGTCGGCATAGAGAATCGCCTTGCCGTTGAGGTGCCGCGCTGCGCGGCCGATGGTCTGGATCAAGGAACGCTCGGAGCGCAAGAAGCCTTCCTTGTCGGCATCAAGGATCGTCACGAGGGAGACTTCGGGAATGTCGAGGCCTTCGCGCAGCAGGTTGATGCCGATCAGCACGTCGAAGATACCGAGGCGCAGATCGCGAATGATTTCGACGCGCTCGACGGTGTCGATGTCGGAGTGCAGATAGCGCACCTTGATGCCATTGTCGGCGAGAAATTCGGTCAGCTGCTCGGACAGCCGCTTGGTCAGCGTCGTGACTAGCACCCGTTCCCCGTTCGCCGTGCGCTTCTTGATTTCCGAAAGCAGATCATCCACCTGCGTCGTCGCCGGACGCACTTCGAGCAGCGGATCGACCAGCCCGGTCGGGCGCACCACCTGTTCGACCACCTGCCCCTGATGTTCCTTCTCGTAGTTGGCCGGCGTGGCTGAAACGAAGATGGTTTGCGGCATCAGGCCCTCGAACTCTTCGAACTTCAAGGGCCGGTTGTCAAGCGCGGACGGCAGGCGGAAGCCGTAATTCACCAGATTCTCTTTGCGCGAACGGTCGCCCTTGTACATGGCGCCGACCTGCGGGATGGTCACGTGCGATTCATCGACGAACATAATCGCATCCTGCGGCAGGTAGTCGTAAAGCGTCGGCGGCGGCTCGCCAGCCTTCCTTCCGGACAAATGCCGCGAGTAGTTTTCGATGCCCTTGCAGAAGCCGATCTGGTCGAGCATTTCAAGATCGAAGCGCGTGCGCTGCTCGATGCGCTGGGCCTCGACCAGCTTCTGCTCGGTGTAGAAAAACTCGCTGCGGTCACGTAATTCGACCTTGATCTTCTCGATGGCTTTCAGCACCGTGCCGCGCGGCGTGACGTAATGGCTGGACGGGAACACGGTGAAGCGGCCGAGTTTCTGTTTGGTGTGGCCGGTGAGCGGGTCGAACAGCGTCAGCGTTTCGATCTCGTCGTCAAACAGGGAAACACGTAGCGCACTCTCGGCGTTCTCCGCCGGAAAGATGTCGATCACATCGCCACGCACGCGGAAGGTGCCACGGTGAAAATCCATCTCGTTGCGCTCGTACTGCATTTCCGAGAGCCGCCGAATGATCTCGCGCTGGCCGATCTTCTCGCCTTCGCGCAGATGCAAAATCATCGCGTGGTAATCGACCGGATCGCCGATACCGTAGATCGCCGAGACGGTGCACACGATCACCACATCGCGCCGCTCCAGCAGCGACTTGGTGGCCGAGAGGCGCATCTGCTCGATATGTTCGTTGATCGACGAATCCTTCTCGATGAACAGGTCGCGAGAAGGCACATACGCCTCGGGCTGGTAGTAATCGTAGTAGGAGACAAAGTACTCGACGGCGTTCTCGGGAAAGAACTCGCGGAACTCGGAATACAACTGGGCCGCCAGCGTCTTGTTGTGCGCCAGCACCAGCGCGGGCCGGCCGAGGCGGGCGATGACGTTGGCCATCGTGTAGGTCTTGCCGGAACCGGTCACCCCCAGCAGCGTCTGGAAGCTCAGGCCGTCATTCACGCCCTCCATCAGCAGGCGAATCGCCTCGGGCTGATCCCCTGCCGGCGGAAATGGCTCGTGCAACCGGAAGGGACTGCCCGGAAAGGTGACAACTTCTTCATTCATCGGAAAGTTTTATCAAAAGTCGGCGCTGGCGGGACGGCACAATTCGGTATTATCACGCGTTTGATTCCATCCCCTCTTTTCGGAGCATTGCCACAATGAGCACTTCCCTCTTCGCCGCCGTCGAAATGGCCCCCCGCGACCCGATCCTGGGCCTGAATGAAGCTTATAACGCCGAAACCAATCCCGCCAAGGTCAACCTCGGCGTCGGCGTCTACTTCGGCGATGATGGCAAGATCCCGCTGCTGGCCGCCGTCAAGCAGGCCGAGAAAACCCGCATGGAAACCCAGCCGCCGCGCGGCTACCAGCCCATCGAAGGCACCCCGGCCTACAACGGCGCGGTACAGAACCTGATGTTTGGCAAGGACAGTGAGTTGCTCGCCGCCGGCCGCGCCATCACTGCCCAGTGCCTCGGCGGCACCGGTGCCCTCAAGGTCGGCGCCGACTATCTGAAGCGCCTGCTGCCCGACGCCACCGTTTACATCAGCAACCCCAGTTGGGAAAACCACCGTGCCCTGTTCGAGTCCGCCGGCTTCCCCGTCAAGGATTACGCCTACTACGATGCCGCCACCCGTGGCGTCGATTTCGCCGGCATGAAGGCCGCACTGGCCGCGATGCCCGCCAAGTCCATCGTCGTGCTGCACGCCTGCTGCCATAACCCCACCGGCGCTGACATCACCGCCGCGCAGTGGGCCGAAGTGGTGGCTGCCGTCAAGGAAAAGAACCTCGTTGCCTTCATCGACATGGCCTACCAGGGCTTCGCCGACGGTATCAAGCAGGACGCCGCCGCGCTCGACCTGTTCGCTGCCTCCGGCCTGCAGTTCTTCGTTTCCAGCTCGTTCTCCAAGTCCTTCTCGCTCTACGGCGAGCGCGTCGGCGCATTGACCATCGTCACCGATAGCAAGGACGAGTCGGCCCGCGTCATGTCGCAAGTCAAGCGCGTCATTCGCACCAACTACTCCAACCCGCCCACCCACGGCGGCGCCGTCGTCGCGGCCGTGCTGTCCAGCCCCGAGTTGCGCCAGATGTGGGAAGACGAGTTGTCCGGCATGCGCGACCGCATTCGCGCCATGCGTACCAGCCTGGTCGAAAAACTCACCGCCAACGGCGCCGCGGGCTTCGAGTTCATCAACGTGCAGCGCGGCATGTTCTCCTACACCGGCCTGACGGCTGCACAAGTAGAAAAGATGCGCGCCGAATACGGCATCTACGCCGTCGGCACCGGCCGGATTTGTGTGGCTGCACTGAACACCAAGAACATCGATTACGTGGCCAAAGCCATCGCGGCGGTGATCAAGTAAGGCTATAATCCGCGCCACAGAAATTGGGTCGTTAGCTCAGCGGTAGAGCACTGCCTTCACACGGCAGGGGTCAGTGGTTCGATCCCACTACGACCCACCAGAAATAAAAAACGGGTCAGGAAGCGATTCCTGGCCCGTTTGCTTTGGGTCGAGACGAATCAGGCATACGCCGGTGCGAACGTCTCCTCCTTCGGCCCACTATCACCCCAGTAGGGCGAAAGCTTGCGCAACTGGGCAATGATCGCCGGCACCGCCGCAATCACGCGATCAATCTCGGCCTCGGTGTTGTAGCGCGACAGCGAGAAACGGGTGGTGCCGTGTGCCGCCGTGTAGGGAATGCCCATCGCGCGCATCACATGCGAAGGTTCTAGCGAACCAGACGTACAGGCCGAGCCCGACGAAGCCGCAATACCGGCCTTGTTGAGCAGCAGCAGGATAGCCTCGCCCTCGATGAATTCGAAAGCAATGTTGCTGGTATTCGGCAGGCGGTTGTTCACGTCGCCGGTCGGAAAGCAACTCGGCACGGCGGCGAGAATCCCTGCCTCCAGTTTGTCGCGCAAGCGCTTCACCTCGGTGTTCTCGAAGGCCATGTGTTCCTGCGCCAACTCGCAGGCCACGCCAAGCCCCACGATGGAGGCGGCGTTCTCGGTACCGGCACGGCGACTGCGCTCCTGGTGACCGCCGCGCAGCAAGGGCCGATAGCGCGTGCCGCGCTTCAGATACAGCACGCCGACGCCCTTGGGCGCATGCAGCTTGTGGCCCGAGACCGAGAGCATGTCGATCTGCGTTTTCTTCAGGTCGATGGCGATCTTGCCGACGGCCTGCACGGCATCGGTATGGAACTGCGCGCCGACGGCATGTGCCATCTCGGCCATCTGCTCGACCGGGAAGATCGTGCCGGTTTCGTTGTTGGCCCACATCGCCGAGACGATGGCGGTACGCGGGCCGAGCGCCGACTTGTATTCATCCATATCGAGGCGACCGCGCTTATCCACGGACAGGCGCGTGACGGCATAGCCTTCCTTCTCCAGATACTCGCAAAGCGTGAGAATGGCCGGATGCTCAACGGCGGTGGTGATGATCTGGTTGCGCTCCGGCTGCGCCTTGAGTGCCGACAGGATCGCGGTGGAATCGGACTCGGTGCCGCAGGAGGTGAAGATGATCTCCGATTCATGCTCGGCGCCAAGCAGCGCCTGCACCTTTGCCCGTGCCTCCTTCAGCGCAAAACCGACCTTGTTGCCGAAGCTGTGCATCGAGGACGGGTTGCCGAACTGTTCGGTGAAGAAAGGCAGCATGGCCTGCACCACCGCCGGATCGCAGGCCGTCGTGGCGTTGTTGTCGAGATAGATCGGGGCGTCGTTCATCAAGCTCTCCCGAGCATGTTGGCCGGCAGCAGGCGCACGAACTCGCCCAGCGCTTCGACCAGTTGCGTCTGGATGCCGTTGAGCGTTGCCGCTTCCATCATGCAACCCACACAGGCACCCTTCAAATTGACGTAGATGTTCTTGCCGTCGATCTCGACGATCTCGATGTCACCGTGGTCGCGTTGCAGCATCGGCCGGATCGACTCGATGGTCTCCTCGATCTTGCGCATGCGCTGGAAGCTGGTGAGCTTGGGCGCCGTCACGGGGACAGAGGCCGGTGTGGGCTTGGTTTCAGCGATGGGCGCAGTGCACACATCTTTCGCCACCTTGGTCAGAATTTCCTCGATGCCCTCGTGGCACGAAGCGCAACCGCCGCCGGCCTTGGTGTAATTGGCGACCTGCTCCACCGTCGTCAGCCCGTTGGCACGCACGACGTCCTCGATCATCACCGCGTCGATGGCAAAACACTTGCAGATCAGTGCGCCTTCCTCGTGATCGTCCTTCCATTCTTCGCCGCGATAGTTGGCCACCGCCGCCTGCAGTGCTTCGCGCCCCATCACCGAGCAGTGCATCTTCTCGGGCGGCAGACCGTCAAGCCAGTCGGCGATTTCCTGATTGCTGACCTTGAGCGCCTCGTCGAGCGTCTTGCCCTTGATCATCTCGGTCAGCGCCGAGCTGGAAGCAATCGCCGAGCCGCAGCCAAAGGTCTGGAAACTCGCGTCCTGAATGATTTCGGTTTCCGGATCGACCTTGAGCATCAGGCGCAACGCGTCGCCGCACTTGATTGAGCCAACATCGCCCACGCCATTGGCCCCATCAAGCACCCCGGCATTGCGCGGGTTGAAGAAATGTTCGCGAACTTTTTCCGAGTAGTCCCACATGGCCGTCTTCCTTATATCGTGAATGACTTGCCACAGCCGCAAGAGGCTTTGGCGTTGGGGTTGTCGAACTTGAAACCACTTTCGGTCATCGAGTCGATGAAGTCGATCACCAGCCCATCGACCAGCGGCAGCGTGGCGGGATCGACCATCATCTGGATGCCATCGATATCGAGCACCGTATCGTCGGCCGCCGCAGATGCTTCAAGCTTCAAGTTGTACTGGAAGCCGGAGCAGCCGCCACCCGAGATGGTGACGCGCATGCCGGTAACCGGCGTTTCGGAAAATTTGATGAAGCGTTTGACGGCTTTGCTCGCTTTGGGGGTGAGTTGGATCATGTCGATCTCCGTTAGGTTTTTCGGAGAGTCGCAAGCGCCGTGCCACCCTGTAAGCCATTGTTTTTAAGCAGCCGAACAGGTTGCTTGTCGCAAAACCGACAAACTAGCCGATGATGATCTCGTAGGCTTTGCGCAGCAGCGCAAGCTCAAGGGCGCCACAGTCGCGCGCCTCGGTAATGGCAATGAACTTGCCGCCGTGTTTTTCAACCTCGGCAAAGGGCGGATCAAGCGAGGTGAATTGCACGAGGAAGACCGGGACATCGCCTTCAGGCGTGGCGATGACCGCCCCGAACTCTGTTTCCGCACGCAGGGCGTCGGCCGGCATGCCCAGACGGGCGGCCGCATCGACCAACACATCGGCGGGATGCCGTCTTACCAACGCCGACTTTTCATCGAGCAGTTTCGCCCCCGCCGGCAGTGGCTCGAAAGCCAGCATGCCGTGCGGCCAGCGCACGAAGCGCGTGCGCGCGCTGGTGCCCTGCTTGTGGAAGCAGAGCAGGCGCGGCTCGGGCTTTGGCACTGCTGTCACCAGACCTCCGCCGGCGCCCGCAGGCGCTCGACCGGCTGGCCGCCGAGCAGGTGCTCGTCGAAGATGGCCTTGACGTCTTCTTTCTTCACATTCGTATAGAACACGCCTTCGGGATAGACCAGCACGTTCGGCCCCATGCTGCAGGGGCCGATGCAGCCGGCCGGCGTGACCGCCACCGTATCGAAGCACTGGCGCTGCTGGAATTCGAACATGAATTCCTCCAGTACTTCCTGGCAGCCCTTCGCCCCGCAGGAGCCGCGCGGGTGCCCGGGCGGCCGCTGCTGCGAGCAGACGAAGACATGTTTCTGCGGTCTCGGCATGCCCGATGCCTCAGGCCGTGACGAAGGTGAAGCAGTCCTTCGGACAGGTACGTCCGCAGGCGCCGCAGCCGATGCAGTCCATGGCGTTCTTGACGGTCATCATCGCCTTGGCATCCTCGTCGTCCCAGTCATCCTCATCCATATCGTCGTCCTCACCGCGATCGACGAGGGTCAGCACATCGCGCGTGCAAACCTTGTAGCAGCGGCCGCAGCCGATACAGTTCTTCGGGTTGATGGCTTCGACGTACTGGGGTGTCCAGGGCGTACCGCCACGGGTTACTGCGCTCATGGTTTTTCCTTTCTAGGAGGGTTGCATTGACTTGAGTTTTGCGTTGGCATCGGCCCAGGCCTTGCAAGCGTCGAAGGTGGATTGGGCGATGCCGGGGATTTCCTGGTAACCGGACGGCAGACGATCCTCGACGAGGTCGTGCAACTTGCCGGCCCATTCGGAAGCGATGCGCTTGAGCTTCTTCACTTCCTTGTCGAGGTCTTTGAGTTCCTCTTCGGTCATGATCAGAGCCCTGCCACTTCTGGATAGGTACCAATACGCTCGATGGCGATGGAAAGCAGCTTGTCGGCCTCGGTCTTCATCTTCGATAGCGAATCAAAGCCGAAGCGATGCACGTCGCGCAGGGTCTTTTCAACCGCTACCAGTTTGCCGACGGTGATCAGCACGCGGCCAAAGCCTTCGTGCGTCAGGTTAATGAAGGGGACGGCCATCAGGCCGCATTCCTTCTCGACCAGCGTGGCGATGGCGTTGTAAAAGGCTTTGACGCGGGCAATGGTTTCCTCATCGGGATCGCCGATGATGGGAATGGTCGCCTTGCGTTCCTTGGTGAGGATCAGCGGCTCCAGCAGCTTGTCGCCCGACAGGCCGTCGTAGGTGCCGTAGCTGTCGAGGGCGCGCATCTGGCGAATCATCTCCTTGATGAAATCGCTCTCGTAAATGGGATCGAGGGTGGTCATAAAGACTCTCCAAAGGGTTGTGAATCAATCATGAGCGGGGTGCACGCCGACTGACGGCGCCCCAGAAATCGCAAGGCCAGCAGTCCCAGCCCAAGGCCGCACAAGGCCCCCGCCACCGCAGCCAGATCGCCGGCAGAGGACAACAGCGCGGCACCGAAGATCGTCGTCAACGCAGGCAACAGATAGGCCAGCAGGGCCGCACGCGTCAGCATGCCGTTGGACAGGCTCAGCGTGACGCGATCCCCCGTGCGTGCGCCGGGCTGCACGGGCACCGACACCTGCGAACCAGCGGCACTTCCCGCACCACAGACACTGCGCGTACCGCAGCTCGAACAGGCCGAGGCACGCTCGACCCGCACGGTCGCCAGACCATCGCGAATCGCCATGATGTGTCCGCTGCGCTGGATCATTCGTCCCACCCTTCGGCGGCCATTTGATCGAAACGCTCACCCTTGGCGTCGCGCTTCAGGGCCTTGTCGATCCACGGCACGCCGCCTTCGCGCACCGCTTGCCGCAATTGCGCCAGCAGTGCCTCAATGCCTTGCACTTCGTCGAGCCGCACCGGCTGGATGCCACTCGCCAGCAACTGGCGCACCGCCGAACCGCCCACCGCGAGGCAATACACGGCGGCACAGCCATTCAGCGCGGCGATCTTGGCCGTCAGCTTGTCTTCCTTGCCATCCATCGCTTCTTCGGGAAACTCGGCCACTTCCACCAGCTTGGCGCGCTCGCCATCCATGCTGTAAATGGCAAAGCGCGTTGCCGCACCGAAATGCTGATTCACGCGCTCGCGGTCGGCAGTGGCGAAGGCAACTTTCAACATGGTCGGCAGTCCCTCAGTGCCGGACCAGGCCAAGGTCAGCTTCCGCCGCCGGGCGGTAGATGGAACGGTAGGCGGGAATGTCATGGTGCTGCCCCAGGAAGAGGTTGGCGAGATCGAACAGGGCCTGACGTGCGGCGCGGTAACCCACCCACGGACGCGCATAGCCGCCGACAAAATCGTATTGCGGGAAACCGGCACGCAGCAGCGGCAGATGCAGGCGGGCGGCACTCTGGGCAGCATGCGAATTGGAAATCAGCAACTGGGCGTCGGCCAGCTTGGCCGAGCGTTCGAGATCTTCCAGATCACCGATCTGCACCGCCGCGCAGGGCACATCGGCCAGCACGTCCGCCCGCGAGGGAGCCACAGCCGCCACGATCTCGGCACCGACACCGACCAGAAATTCGCCAAAGGCCAGCAGCAGGTCAGGGTCCAGCGCCAATGCAATGCGCGTAAAGCCGGTCATGAAATGGGTGTCGACCATCGCATCCTGCAACTGTGCGCGCTGGCGTTCCAGCTTCTCGGGCACCGGCAGGCCAGAGAGATTCGCCAGTGCGTGTGTAAAAGCATCGCAGGCATCGAGACCCATCAGATGATCGAAACGCAGCGTCGGCACACCGGTACGTTCTTCGAGCATGTCGGCGGCCTTGAACAGCGAACGGCCGATCACCAGCGTGGCAATCGACTCGCCCATGCTTTCAATCTCGGCCTTGGGGGTGCCGCCCAAGGTCAGCGGCGTGTTTTCCTGCGGCACGAGGTGGCCATCGAGCGAATCGCCGATATCAGGCAGCACCACCGGGCGCAGGCCGAAGGCTTCGATCCAGTCCTTGATACTCTCGATATCGCCGGGCGTCAGCATCGACCCGGCCAGCACATTGACCTGCTTGTGACGCCGTCCTGCCAGCGCCGACTTTTGGACCATCACGTCGATGATCGCCTCGATCGCCAGCGCAAAGCCGCTCTCCAGCGAGCCGATGTAATCCGGCGTATTCACCGGCACAACGGCGATGTGATCGAACTGTGGACAAGTTTCGCGAAACTGCTTGACCAGCCGCTTGATATCGGTGCCCTGTGTTTCCGATAATCCCGTCGTCGGCACACCGATGATCTCGGGCTTGCTCTTTTCGCACAGTGTCTTAAGGCCCTCGACGACGTTCTCGTCGGCCCCCATTACGCTGGACACCTGGTCCATCGCCGTGGTCTGCAACGGAATCGGCTCGCGGAAATGGCGCACGAAGAAGACTTTTCCGAAGGCTGTGCAACCCTGAGAACCATGCAGCATCGGCAGGGCATTCTTCAGCCCCAGAAACGCCAGCGAAGCCCCGATCGGCTGCGACACCTTGAGGGGATTCACGGCGAGGGGCTTTGCACGCTTGAGGATGTCGGCCATGTCGGTAAGAGCACAATCGAGAAGGAGTCACCCCCTACTCGCAAGCGACGTGCCAAGCACTACATCTTCATTAGTTCAAATAGTTACATCAACCGCTCAATGTCGCATCTGCAACAAAAACCACACTTTACTTATGGGGTATCATAAATGCTAATAATTGAAACTAGGGGAGGATGCGCACCGTGAAGGACAAAAACATTGTTCCAACGCAGCGGGAACGGGTCATGCGGGAAAACGATTTCATCGTTTCCAAGACCGACCCGAAAGGCATCATCACCTACTGCAACCCGATCTTCATTGAGTTCTCGGGATATACCGAAGAGGAACTCCTCGGTACCCAACACAACATCGTCCGCCACCCCGACATGCCGCGCGCCGCTTTCAAACTGGTCTGGGACACCATCCAGTCCGGCAAGGAAGTCTTCGCCTACGTCAAGAACATGTGCAAGGATGGCGGCTATTACTGGGTGTTCACCCACGTCACGCCGGATTTTGGGCCAAGCGGCAATATCGTCGGCTATACCTCGGTACGGCGCTGCCCCAGCCGCCAGGCCGTTGAAAAAGTGATCCCGGTCTATCAACAGATGGTGGCCGCCGAAAAAGCGGCCGGTGCGCGTGATGCCATCGGTGCCGGCACGCAAGTCCTTGTCGGCCTTCTCACCAAAACAGGTATGAGCTACGATGAACTGGTTTTCTCGCTCTAACGATCGCGCCTTCCTCAACGAACTCGACCAACTCCTCAAGCGCTATGGCGCGGGGGAACTGGTCGCGCGCCTGCCCAAGGAAGTCAGCAACCCAACGCTCGACGCGATCCGCATCAATCTCAATGCGATGCTCGACCAGACGGAAACCGCCTTCCGCGAGATTCTCGGCGGCATGGCCGCCTCTTCCGCAGGCCACCCCTGGCGGCGCCTGCAAACGACCGGCCTGCACGGCACCTTCAAGGACGTGCTGGGACGCATGCAGGCAATGATCGATGAGCTGAACGCCGCGCAGGAAACCGTGGCGCGCGAGGCACTGCTGTCGCACATTTTCCTGCGTTCGGAGCGTGGCCTGTCGCTCGCCATCGACCATGTCAGCCACTCGCTCACCGAAGTCGCCGGGTACTCCAGGCAATCCGAAGAACTCGCCAGCAGCTACGCCGAATCCGCCCACGCCATGTCGGGTGCCGCCGACCGCATGTCCGGCTCGCTTGGTCAGGCCCTGCAGGCCACCGAGAGCGGCAGTCATGCACTGGCCGACCTCAACGTCAAGGCCGGCGCGATCCAGAAACTCACCGGCCATATCGACGTCATCGCCAAGCAGACCAACCTCCTCGCCCTCAATGCCGCCATCGAGGCGGCCCGTGCCGGCGAGGCCGGCCGAGGCTTCGCGGTGGTCGCCGACGAGGTACGCAAGCTGGCCGACCAGTCGCAAAAGGCCGCCGAAGAAATCGCCGCCGCCATCAACGCCATGGCCCGAGCGATGAACGACGTCCTTAGCCAGATGGACACCATCAGCCACTCGATGGCCGACTCACGCACACTCGCCGACGAATTCTGTCAGCGCCTCGGCGGCTCGGCCGATGCGGCCGCCACGGTGGGGAAACTGGCCTCTTCAATCGGCACCGGCGTTGCTGCCATGCAGGAAGCCATGCGCCTCGTATCGCTCGCCCAGAGGGCGCGCAGCGATGTCACGCAGATCCTGCACGGACAAGCGGTCGATAATGAAAGCCTCTCCCACATAGAGAAACAGGCGCTGACGCTGGCCAGTGAACGCCACTGGGTCAAGGGCAGCGAAGACAGAACCGCCCTGATCGAAATCTACGACAAACTGTTCGCCAACATCGAGCAACAGTTGCGATAAGCTGGCAAACTTACAGCCTCGCGGCCTTGCGCCGGCTACCGTCAGAAATTACTCATGCCCGACACGATTCGCCTCGGCCTCATGCCCCCGCTCACCGGCCTGGTCGCACTGTACGGCCCGGAAATCACGCGTGCCGCCCACATCGCCTGCGAGGAAATCAACGAACGCGGCGGCGTGCTCGGCAGGCCGCTCGAACTCATCGTCGAGGACGATGGCAGTCTGCCCGATACCGCCGTGCCGGCCGCCAAGCGGCTGATTGATACGCACGGCTGCGTCGCCATCATTGGCAATCTGCTCTCGAATTCGCGTATCGCCGTAGCCGCCCAGGTCGCCGAGCCACGACACATCCCCCTCCTGAACTTCTCGTTCTACGAAGGCAGCATTACCGGCCGCTATTTCTTTCACTTCGCCGCACTGCCCAATCAGCAGATCGAGCGCATGATTCCCTTCATGGCGCGGCGTTGCGGTTCGAAAATGTTTTTCGCCGGCAACAACTACGAGTGGCCGCGTGGCTCGATTGATGCCGCCAAGCGTGCGCTGCAGGCCATCGACGGCGACGTGGTCGGCGAGGAATACCTGCCGATAGGCGTAAATCCGCAGGAAATCGACCGTCTGCTCGAACAGGTGGAACGCTCCGGCTGCGATGTCTTCGTCCCCTATTTCGCCGGGGCGGACCAGATGATCCTGCTCACGCGCTTCACCGAAATGGGCCTCAAGCGCCGCATGACCGTGGTCATGGGCCACTACGATGAAGCCATGGTGTCGTGTCTCGCACCCGAAGTACGCGAGGGGTTTTTTTCGAGCAACACCTACTTCATGTCGCTCGACACGCCGGCAAATCATCCGGTGCTGACGCGCCTGGCACGTCAGCCCGGCGTCACCGGCATCTGGCCGGCCGGCAATGGCGTGCTGACCAATTTTGGCGAAGGGGCCTATGTCTGCGTGCACGCCTTCGCCAACGCCGCCGAGACCGCTGGGACGACCGAGGCCGAGGCGCTGATCGAGGCGCTTGAAAAAGTGCGCGTGATCGCACCGCAAGGTCTCGTCGAGATGGACCCGGAAACCCATCATGCCAGTGTCAGCACCTGCCTGGCACGCTGCGACGCCGACGGCTCATTCGCCATCGTCGAGCATTTCGGTCTCATTGCGCCGGAAATTCCGGCGCGCTACCGCGCCCAACTGCGCGCCTCGCATTTGCACGAATCCCCCGCCACACCAGAAGTCACGGCGCGGCTGGCCGCCGAGCTCGGACGCGCCCAGGAAAAGATCGGCACGGCGCACCAGATTCTGTCCATTGCCGACATGGCGGTCATCGCCACCGACGCCCACGGCATCATCAGCGAAGCCAATCGCAACGCCTGCCAGATTTTCGGCTACGCCGAAGGCGAAATGATCGGTTTGGCGGTGCACCTGCTGGTCCCGCCGCACCTGCGCCAGCGCCACGCGGAGATGGTCAAGCAATTCGTTGCCGGAGCGCAGAGCGAGCGGCGCATGAATGCCCGCCAGGAAATCATGGGCTACCGCAAGGATGGCAGCTTCTTCCCGCTCGAAGCCTCGATCGCCAAGTTCAAAAACGGCGAGCTCACCGAGGACTGGCTACTGGTCGTGACCCTGCGTGACATCACCGAGCAAAAGAAGGCCGAAGAAGAACTGACCCGGCGCGCCACCCACGACCCCCTCACCGGCCTGCCCAATCGCGCCCTGATTCGCGAGCGTCTCGTCAATGCCCTCCAGCGTTCGCGCCGCAGCGGGCTGGCCGTGGTACTGCTGTTTGTCGATCTCGACGGTTTCAAGCTGATCAACGATACCCACGGCCACGAAGCCGGCGATGCCCTGCTCAAGAGCGTGACCGCGCGACTGATCGAACAGGTGCGCCCCGGCGACACGGTGGCGCGGCTCGCCGGCGATGAATTCGTTGTCCTTTGCGAGCAGGTCGAGCAACCCGCAACGATGTCGGTGATCGCCGAGCGCATCAACGACACCCTGCGTCGGCCGTTCGAGTTCGCCACCCTGCCGTTGTTCGTCACCGCCAGCATTGGCATCGCCATCGGCACCGGCAGCACCCACACCGCCGACGATCTGCTGCGCTATGCCGACACGGCGATGTATGACGTCAAGCAGCGCGGCCGCGACGGCTGGGCCTTTTTCAACGAGAGTTTGCAGGAGCAGGCGCGCCAGCGCCTGGCCATCACCAGCGGCCTGCGCGGCGCCATCGAGCGCAACGAATTGTCCTTGCGCTTTCAACCGATCGTCGCCGCCGAGAGCGGCCGCATTGTCGGCGCCGAGGCGTTGCTGCGCTGGAAACCCGACGCGGGCGAAATCTCGCCGGCCACCTTCATCCCGATTGCCGAAATGACCGGCAGCATTGTGCCGATTGGTGCCTGGGTATTCCACCAGGGCTGCCTGACCGAAGTGGCCTGGCGCCAGCGCTGGGGCGAGGCCGCCCCCTATCTGTCGGTCAACCTGTCGACACGCCAGCTCTCAGAAGAAAATCTGGCCGAGAGTTTTGCCAAAACGCTGGACGAAACCGAGGCCGATCCCAAGCGCTTGCTGCTGGAAATCACCGAAACGTCACTGATGGCCGATGTCGAGGCCAATCTGCGCGTGTTGCGCCGGCTTGCCAATCTTGGCCTGCGCGTTGCGGTGGATGATTTCGGCACCGGCTATTCCTCGCTGGCGCAATTAAAGCGCCTGCCCGTAGATGTGCTCAAGATCGACCGCGCCTTCATCGACGGCATCGACAAACAGGGCGAGGCGCGCACCATCATCCGCGCCGTCATCGGTCTCGGCCACGCGCTCGGCCTGCAACTCGTTGCCGAAGGCGTCGAATCAGCGGCACAGCAGCGCGAACTGTGCGCCTACCGCTGCGACTACATACAGGGCTATTACTTCCATCGTCCGCTCGAAGCCCACGATTTCATCACCACGTTCGAGCGCGAACCCCGCGATACAACGATCGCCTCGCGTTCATGCCTGCATTTCCTGATCTACGTCAGCCGCGCGTCCCAACCCCTATCGGCGGACGCACTCAAGACCCTGCAAGCCCAAGCGCTCGACGGCAACCGCAGTGCGGGCATCTCCGGCTGCCTCGCCTATCACAACGGCGAATTCATGCAAATGCTCGAAGGGCCGCGCGACAGTCTGTTTGCCTTGTTTGAACGCATCCGCGTCGACCCTAGGCATGAGGATGTCAAACTGGTCATCGAAGCGCCCGCCAGCCGCCGCGTCTTTCACGACTGGGGCATGGCGGTGCGTGATCTTACGCAGCTCACAGACGGCACTGATTTCAGCCCGTGGCAGCGACGGCAGATCGGCTTTGCTGAACTCGGTGAGGATGCCCTCGCCTGCTACCAGATGATCACGGCCTTCGCCACTCCGCTGGCTCCCTGACGCTGCCTCCATCAGTGCGGCGACCCGGCTGTACCGTCCCGCCAGCGCCGACTTTTCATCACGACACGCCATGCACATCTGGATTGATGCCGATGCCTGCCCGAAGCCGATCAAGGAGATCCTGTTCCGGGCAGCGACGCGCACCGGCATTCCGGTGACGCTGATCGCCAACCAGATGCTCGCCGTGCCGCGCTCGCCGCACATCCGCGCGCTGCAGGTGCCGAAAGGCTTCGACGTGGCCGACAACGAAATCGCGCGGCGCGTGACGGCCGGCGACCTGGTCATCACCAGCGACATCCCGCTCGCCGCCGACGTGATCGCCAAGGGCGCCAAAGTGCTCACGCCGCGCGGCGAACCCTACGACAAGGGCAGCATCGCCGCCGCGCTGACCCTGCGCAACTTCATGGACACGCTGCGCTCCAGCGGCGTGGAAACCGGCGGGCCGGCGGCGTTTTCCGCCAGCGACCAGCACGCCTTCGCCCGCCAACTGGATCGGGAATTGGCGGGGCGCAAGGGCTAAGCCTGCGGCGGGGTCAAGACACCCCCGCACGTCGCGTAGAATTTCCTGTCCTTAACATCCGCCAGCTGAGCCATTCAGCCCTCGGCCACACATGACAGATCAACGCGACGTTCGAATCCGCGACCGATCGATTGCCAAGTACCAGAAGCATGCCGCAGGATATGACCAGACCTGTGGTCCCACTTGGCCGATCCGTATGCGGGCGATCGATGCCCTGTGCTTGCAGGCGGGCGACCATGTGCTGGACGTCGGCTGCGGCACCGGGCTGAGCCTGCCCTTGCTGGTTCAGGCGGTTGGGCCGTCGGGCAAGGTCTCCGGCTTCGACCAAAGCCCTGACATGCTCGCACAGGCACAAGCGCGATGCGCCCAGGCCGCTTGGCCCAATGTTCAGCTTGCCTTGAGCAGCGCGCAGGATTTTGCCTTGCCCGGCCGCGTGGATGCCTTGCTGTTCCACTACGCCCACGACATCCTGCGCTCGCCTTCCGCCATTGATCGGCTGCTGTCTCTGGCCAAACCCGGAGCCCGCGTGGCCATTGCCGGTATCAAGTATTTCCCCGGTCTGCTGAGTCTGCTGAATCCCTGGGTCTACCTCAAAAATCAGGGCTATAACGGCGCGCCCGGAGAGCTGCGCGCCCCCTGGGACCGGATCGCGCCACGGCTGACGGATTGGCGGCTCACCCCCACCCAGTGGGGCATGGGCTACCTCGCCAGCGGACGGCTGCCGTCGGTGGCCGGTCAAGCGTCGACGGCCGCAACACCACGGTGATAACACCCCACCGAACCGCACTGACCTGGCCCACGGCACTGAAAGGTGTCGCCGCCGTGCTGCTGCTGAATGGACTGCTGAGCTTCGGGCCCTGGTGGCCGACGCCGGGCATTGTGCCGCAGGCACTGCTCGCGCCCGAATTCGTCGGCCTGTGGCTACTTCTGCTGTGGCGGGTGGCACGCCAGCCCGAGCCGTCTCGCCGCACGCTGGAAGTGTTGTCGACTGTGGTCCTGTGCCTGATGCTGGGCCGCTACGCCGATGTCACCGCGCCCAGTCTGTTCGGCCGGCCGGTGAATCTGTATTGGGATCTGCCGCAGTTGCCAAGATTCCTTTGGGTGTCGGCCCAGGACCACCCCGCGTGGCTGTCCGCCGCAGTGGCGGCGGCAGTGATGGGCACCGGGTGGCTGCTGTTCACCCTTATTCGGTTTTGCCTGTCGACGCTCATGCAGACTCTGGTGCCGTGGACCTTACGGTCGTTCCCGGCCTGGCTGATCAGCTTCGGGGCGGCCCTGCTGGTAGCAGCGCACCTGGGGGGAGTCGAAGGCACCGGCCGCTGGGTATCCAACGCCGTGCTGCCCACCTATGCGCAGCAGATCGTACTGCTGTGGGATGCCAACGCACCGAACCGCTTGGCACAGGCGCTGCCGGCGGTTACACCTACTGAGGACGCCCTGGCCACGCACGGCCGGCAGGTGTTCGCGGCATTGGCCCATCGGGATGTGAGCTTTATTTTTCTGGAGTCGTTCGGGGCGGTGCTCTACGACCACCCCCAGGCACGGCTCGCCACGGATCCCGCGCGTCAGGCACTACAGGACGCACTGACGGCCAGCGGTCGACAGGTGGTCTCGGGCTTCTTCCGGTCGCCCACCATCGGCGGCGCGTCCGACCTTGCCCACCTGTCGCTGCTGTCGGGCATCGACCTGTCAGACGCGCGGCGCCACAACCTGCTGCTGACCACCCGCCGGCCCACGCTGCTGCACCTCTTCAAGCAGGCCGGCTACCAGACATTCGGCCTGTATCACGCGGTTTCGTGGCCCTGGCCGGAGCATATCTACTACGGGTTCGACCATTACATCGACGGCCCAGCGCTGCGCTACCAAGGCCCGCCGCTCACCTTCTGGAAAATTCCCGATCAGGTGGCGCTGGCCAGCTACGAGCAGCAGTTCCCGCGCACGGTGGATAGCCTGCCGAGGGTGCTCTTCTTTCCAACCATCAGTTCGCACTTCCCGTTCAGTCCGATCCCGCCGTACCAACCGGATTGGCAGCGGGTGCTGAGCGCTACGCCATTCGATGCGGACCAACTGGCGGTGGTGGCGGCCCAGCGGGTGAACTGGCTCGACATGCGCCCCGATTATCTGTCCAGCGTCAATTATGTGTATCAATGGCTGACCGGTTACTTTGGGCGGCCAGAACCTCGCGAGACCATTTACGTGCTGATCGGCGACCATCAGCCAACCGCCAACATCACCGGCGAGCGACCACCCTGGGATGTGCCGGTGCACATCATCAGCCGTGACCGAGCCTTGCTCGACCGGTTCAAAACACAAGGTTTCTCGGAAGGCCTGTGGCCTGAGCGCACGGTGCTGGGCGAGATCCATCACCTGACGAGCCTGCTGCTCAGCGGCTTCGGCCCTGTGCCCGCACGGCCCTGAGTAGCGATCGAGCCAGCCGCCCCATGGCAATACCTGCAACGCCCACCCGCTACACACCATGGGCCGTCGCGCTGGTGATCGTCCTGTGCATTGCCGGCATCAATCTCTTGGCATGGCAGTTGTTTCATGGACAGCTTGAGGCACCAGAGCACGACGGGCCCGTTGCCGGGTTCTCTTACAACGGTGCCGACCGCTGGCAAAGCCCGATCAAGGGACAGCGGCCTTCGGTCAACGACCTCGATCAAGACCTGGCGCTGCTGTCACGCCACACGCGGCGCATCCGCACCTATTCAGCGGCCGACCATCCGGAGTTGCCGTCCATTGCCCACAAGCACGGGTTGCAGGTGATGCTGGGCGCGTGGATCGATGAACGGCTGGATAGCAACCAGCGCGAACTCGCCACCGCCATCAATCTGGCCCGATCGCATTCAAACGTCCATCGGTTAATCGTGGGCAACGAAACGCAATTGAAGGCCATGCTGCCGCCCAACCGCTTGATCGCCTATCTCGACCAGGTCCGGGCGGCGCTGCGCACCACAACGGTCCAGGTCTCGACCGCCGAACCTTGGCATGTCTGGCTGGCGCAGCCGCAGCTGGCCCAGCATGTGGACTTTATTGCCATCCACGTGCTGCCCTACTGGGAAAAGGAGTCCATCGAATCCGCCGTCCACACCAGCCTGAACCAGATCGCGCGGGTGCAGGCCCGCTTTCCGGATCACCGGATCGTGGTCGCTGAAATCGGGTGGCCCAGCAATGGGCCATCCTTGGGCAAGGCCCGGGCCTCGGCGGAGAACCAGGCGCTTTTCGTCCGCCACTTCCTGCAGCAGACCGAAGCATCGGGACTGGACTACTACCTGATCGAGGCCTTCGACCAGCCGTGGAAGATCGCTACCGAAGGGCGCGCGGGCGCCTATTGGGGGAGGTGGGACGCCTGGCGCAACCCCAAGTACGAGTTGACCGGCCCGGTCTTGAAAGACCCGCGGGGCCAGCAAAAGGCCTGGGCGGCCAGCGTGCTGGGCGCAGTGGTGATGCTGGCGTTCCTGCTGGCCGTGCCGCAGATACGGCTTGCCGGGCGTATCACCTTCTGCGCCGCCGCGCAGGCGGTCGTCTCGGCGGGCGTCATTCTGGTGTCCATTCCGCTGGCCCACTACCTGACGCTGACCGATATCTTCGGACTCGTGCTGGTGGTCGCCGCCCTCGTATTCATCAGTGCCACTCTGCTGGCGCAGGCCTTCGAATTCTCCGAGCGCTTCTGGCCGGGCGATCCGGTAAGCGACGCGCCGGCTCCCGACCCGGCCAACGCCGTCAACTTGGCACCACCACCCTTCATCAGCATTCATCTGGCCTGCGCCAATGAACCACCCGAGATGGTGATTCAAAGCGTCGAATCACTACTCGCCATCGACTGGCCGGCGTTCGAGGTGATCGTGGTGGACAACAACACCACCGACCCGCAGGCGCGCGAGCAGTTGGCGGCCTGGATGGCACACCGACAAGACCCACGGCTGCGCTTCGCCCAATGGGTGCACCTGCCGGGCTACAAGGCCGGTGCCCTGAACCAGGCCCTGACGATGACCGACCCTACGGCCGGGTGGATTGCGGTGGTGGATGCCGACTACGTCGTCGATCCACAGTGGTTCAGGCAGGTACAGATCCATTTTCAGGACGCGTCGGTCGGTCTGGTGCAGGCACCGCAAGCTCATCGCCAGTGGTCTGCACGGCGGTTTGACAGGATGATGAACTGGGAGACCGAGGGCTTCTTCCGCATCGGCATGCACCACCGCAACGAGCGTAACGCCATCATCCAGCATGGCACGATGACGATAGTGCGGGCCGCCGATTTACGTCATCTCAGGTGGAACGAAGACTGCATCTGCGAAGACACCGAACTCGGTCTGCGTTTGCTGCGCTCCGGCTATCGCGCCGTCTATGTCGACCGCGTGCTCGGGGCGGGCCTGCTACCGAGGGACTTTGCGGCCTACGCCCGACAACGCAAGCGCTGGGCGCAGGGCGCGATGCAGATCTTCAGGCGGCATGCCGGATCACTGCTGGGTCGCTCACGATTGACGCTTGCCCAGCGCTACCACTTCCTGGCCGGCTGGCTGCCCTGGCTGGGCGACGCGCTGCACTTCCTGTTCTCCATCATCATGATCGCCTTCAGTCTGGGCATGGTCTATCTGCCGGCCGTCGTCGAACCGCCGCTGTGGCTGTTCGTGGTGCCGCTGATCGCGTTCTTCACCGCCCGACTGCTGGTCGGCCCACTGCTCTATACACGCTGCGTGCCCTGCGGCCTGGCTGACCGCATGGGGGCCGCGGTGGCCGGCATGGCCCTGTCGCACCGCATCGCACGCGGCGTGCTGCAGGGGCTGCGCGGCCGGCAGGCGGTATTCGAGATCACGCAGAAGGCGTCGGCTACATCGTTCGATAATGGTGCGGCCGAGACGGCCGCTGTCGGCCCGAGGTTCGTCCAAGGCATCAAGGAGGAGTTTGCGCTACTCGGTGGTCTGGTGTTCTGCATTTGCCTGCTAGCGCTGAGCCACAGCCCTGCCGACACCGGTCGATCGGGCTGGATCGCCATCCTGGTGATCCAATCGCTGCCCTACTGGGCCGCGGTCGTCTGTAAACTCGTTGAATCCAAGATCGTGCTGACGGCTACGCAAACCAAGTCCGCGCAGCCCGCTGACGCCGGCAAGACCAAGTCCACAAGACCTTGACCATGCACTGTCCCAGGCCGATCTACCACTCCAATACCAGCCAGTCTTCGCCCCGATGACGGGTACTTGGGGTGCCAAAGCGCCGTCCCACCAGCGCCGACTTTGTTGCACGCCTTGCCATCCTCGCGCGCGATGTAGGCGGACCAGGTCGACACAGCGTAGGCACCGTCAAACCGTCAGTGGTGTCCCCACCTGTGGCGTTGCCCACGGCGCCGGCTTTTTCACCTTGGCCCACACCGGGCTTTCCATCGTCAGCGCCAGCTGACGCGCCAGTTCTTCCATGCCCGCGTAGCCGGCGTACCCAAACTCACGTTCCTGGTTGATGTCGAGGAAGGGAATGCGTGCCTTGAGTGCCGTGTAGAGGTTGCGGCCACCGGCGATCAGGATGTCGGCGCGCAAATCCTTGTAGGTGCTAAGCAATGCCTTCGGGCTGCCATCGTCGATCATATTGACGTCCGGGCCCATCAGTTCGCGGATACGCGCCTTGTCTTCCTCGGTGGATTTCTTGGTCCCGGTGGCGACCACCGTCATGCCCAGGTCTTGCAGCGCCGAAACAATCGACCAGGATTTCACGCCGCCCGTATAAAGCAGCACGCGCTTGCCTTTGAGACGCTCACGCCACGGCGCCAGCGCGGCATCGGCCTTGGCCTCCTCGCGGGCAATCAGCGCTTCGGTGCGCGCCGTCAGATCGGGATCGTTCAACAGCCGGGCGAACTCGCGCAGCGCATGTGACACATCGGCCACGCCGTAGAAGCTGCCTTCGAACCAGGGCACGCCCCACTGCTCTTCGACCTTGCGCGCGACGTTTAATAGTGCCTTGGCGCACACCACCATGCTCGCTTCGGCACGGTGCATGGTCTGCACCTCGGCAAAACGTGCATCGCCCGAGAGCGTGCCAAGAATGCGCAGGCCCAGTTCGTCGAACAGGGGCAGCACATGAAAGAACTCGCCGGCGATGTTGTATTCGCCAATCAGGGAAATGTCATGCACCTGGATGCCCGGCCGTTGTGCGGCTGCCGGCACCGGATCAGGCTCGCGCGTGCCGATCACATATTTCAGCATCGCCTCGCCGGCAATCCGGTTGCCGAGGTTCTTGGTGCCGTAGAAGCCGGCGCAGTCGACCGGCACCACCGGCACACCATAATGCTTCTGCGCCGCCTTGCAGACCGCCTCCATGTCGTCGCCAATCAGCGCCGTGACACAGGTAGCGTAGACGAACACGGCCGCCGGATGGTAATCGTCGATGGCCTGTTTGATCGCATGGAACAGGCGCTTCTCGCCGCGCCCCATGATCACGTCCTGCTCGGTCAGATCGGTCGTCATGCCGATCTTGAACAGCGTCGGGCCGGTGGTTTTCGTGCCACGGTTGTCCCACGAACTGCCGGCACAGGCAATCGGGCCATGGACGATATGCGCCACGTCGGCAATCGGCAGCAGCGCAATCTGCGCGCCATCGAAGGAACAGCCGCCAGCCGTCGCCCCCGGCTTGGGACGCGCACAGCCGGCCTTCTCCTTGCTATCGTTATGGGAACAGGCGGGTTCGTTGAGCAGTTCGGCGATCTGGGTGGCTTTCATGCACGCTATTCTGCAAACCGCGTGCCAAGCCTAACGCACTGAATTAACAGAAATAGCAACACACCAAACCTTGTCGCATTTGCAACAAAAGTTGATGAGATGCCGGCTACGAACTCACTCAATATGTTGATTGTCAATTGAATTGACAATTTGCAATACACCCTCTAGGCTAACCACATGATTACCCGCCATGCCGCGCCGCGCCTCATCGAACTGGCCGGCTACTATCCCATCGTCGCCATCACCGGGCCGCGCCAGTCCGGCAAAACGACGCTTGTCCGCGCGACGTTTCCAGACAAACCCTACGCCAGTCTCGAAGACCCCGACGTGCGCGCGCTCGCCACAACTGACCCGCGCGGCTTTCTCGCACAGTATCCCGACGGCGCCATCATCGACGAAGTCCAGCGCGCCCCCAATCTGCTCTCTTATCTGCAGACCCGCGTCGACAACGACCGGCGAACCGGGCTGTTTGTGCTCACTGGTTCGCAACAATTTGGCCTGATGGAGCGGATTTCCCAGTCGCTCGCCGGGCGTGTCGGCCTGCTGCACCTATTGCCCTTTGCCTTCGACGAAATCACCGCCGCGCGGCCGACCGACGGCCTGGAAGACTGGCTTTGGCTCGGCTTCTATCCGCCGCTCCACGACCGCGCGATCCCACCTCACGTCTGGTTTTCCGACTACCTCGCCACCTATGTCGAACGCGACGTGCGCAGCCTGTTGCAGGTGCGCGACCTCGACAGTTTCCACCGCTTCGTGCTGATGTGCGCTGCGCGTAGCGGCCAGTTGCTCAACCTGTCCGCGCTCGCCGCCGACTGCGGCGTCACCCATAACACGGCCCACGCCTGGATCGGCGTGCTGGAAGCCAGTTACATCGTGATGCGGCTCACACCCTTCCATCGCAATTTCGGCAAGCGCCTGACCAAGACGCCAAAGCTCTATTTCCTCGACCCAGGTCTCGCCGCCTGGCTGACCGGTGTGCGCGGCGCCCCGGAACTGACCGTCGGCAGCCTGCGCGGACCGCTGTTCGAAACCTGGGTAGTAAGCGAGTTCGTCAAACGGCGCCGCAACGCGCTACGCCCGGAGGAACTTCACTTCTGGCGCGATTCAACCGGCAATGAGGTCGACCTACTGGTCACGCGCGGCGAGGAGGTTGTCGCCGCCGTCGAATGCAAGTCAGGGCGTACCGTTGCCGAGGACTGGTTCCCTCCGCTGGAACGTTTCACCACGCTTGCCGGCACGCCGCGCCGCCTGCTGATCCACGGCGGAGAGGCGGATCAGCCGCGCACGGGCACCCCAGTGTTCGGCTGGCGTTCCATCGGCCACGCCATGGATCTCGCGTTCGGCTAACGCCATCCCGCCAGCGACCGAAGGAAGTCCCCTTTACGGGACGCCGACTTTTGATGCTACTGACGTCAGTAGTGAAAAGCCTGTAGCGACTGGTTCAGGTGCACCGACACATCGCCGAGGGTCTTGCCGGCCGTGGCCGTTTCGCGGGCAGTGGCCTGACCGGCATCGGCAAGGCTGCTGACGCGGGCCATGTTGTCGTTGATCTGGCGCGCCGCACTATTCACCTCATGCGTGGCGTTGACGATATCGGCCACCGCTGCCATCGCTGCCGCCACGCGCTCGTGGATGTGGCTTAGCGCCTGACCTGATTCATCGGCGCTACGTCGCCCTTCGTCAATATCGTCCACGCTGGCGTTGATCAGGACAACGGCATCGTTGATGCCGCTATGGATGGTGCCGATCAATTTGGCAATCTCGGCCGTGGCCTGCGTAGTGCTCTCGGCGAGCTTGCGTACCTCGTCGGCCACCACGGCAAAACCGCGTCCCTGTTCGCCGGCCCGGGCCGCCTCGATCGCGGCGTTGAGCGCCAGCAGGTTGGTCTGTTCGGCAATCGAGCGAATAGTCTGAACGATGCCGGTGACTTCCTTGGAATGCTCCCCGAGCGCGGCGACCGACTGTTGGGCCGCGTGGCTGGCGGTGGCGATACGCTCGACGCTGGCCTGATTGCGTGCACGCGCCTCGGTGCCTTTGCTGGTTTCGCGATCCGCCTCGGCCACAGCAGCCTGTGCGCTGCCCGCCTGTTCAACGATCATTGCCATGCTGGAGGTAATTTCCTCCATCGCGGTACTGGTCGACAAAGTCGCATCGGCCAACTCGTCGGCGCTCTTTTCGAGCTGACCGAGTGTCTGTTGCACATGAGACACCTGCTGATCGACCGTCACGGAATCGCGCCCGGTCTTTTCCACCAGTTCACGAATGCGCTCACGCGCGTGAATCAGGGTGCTCAACACGCTGCCTTTGCTACCCGTGCGACTAATGTGTCCGGACGGCCGCAAGTCGCCCTGCGCCAGCCGCTCCATCTCCGCCCGCAATTCCTCGGGTTCGGCACCCAGCAAACGGGCAATCCGTCCAGAGACCACGAAAAACATCAGGATGGCGACCACCACGCAAATACCGACCACCGCCGCCATGGACCAGAGCGTGCGCTGCGTCGTCGCCGACAGATCGGCCAGCCGTTCGCCGGCCCACTGGTTGGCCAGCAATACGGTGGCATCAACGCCGCTGCGATGGGCTTCGTAAAGCCCCTTCAGCTCGCCGAACACCTTGCGCGCTTCCTCGTCGCGCCCCGCCTGCACCGCCGGGATGAAGTTTTGCTCAAGCCGAGTCCAGTAGGCCTCTCCCTGTTCCTTTTGTTTGCCCAACAGGGACTGCGCCACAGGCGCTTCGACCGCACCGCCCTTGCTCACCCAGTAGGCATTGCGATCGTTGTAATCCTTGCGCAGTTGCTGGTAGCGCGCGGCCAGCGCCGCCCGTTCCGCCACCGGCGCATCGAGCAACTGATAGGCAATCAGATGCGGCTCGATGATGTAGAGCGGCGGCGGCAGGATATCGGCGACGACGTCCTTGCCATCGCCCATCTGAATCGCGGCATGTTCGACACTGCGCAGGCCGAACTGTCCCTGAACAAACAGGATGGCAAAACCGGCCACGCAGACGATCACCAGGATCATCAACAATCCCTTGATCGAGTTGAAATAGTTGTTCATAAAGTAACCCCGGTGGGTGATGAAAAGATGCTCAGGAAACGGCCTGGCGCGGTGCCACGGAGGCCATCGACACCACGGCCGAGGCCGAGGCTGAAGCCGACGCCGGGGCCGCATCCACCAGCGCACTCAACAGCCGCGCCGCGATCCGGTCCACGCCCAACACCACCAGCAGATGCTCGTCGCCGGGATTGTCGGTGCTGACAATCGCCTCGCCCAGCACATTGCCGCCGGCCAGCAGGGATGGCAGCGGCTTGAGGCGCGTGGCGAGCACTTCGGGAATTTCGCCGAGGCCATCGGCGAGGATGCCGAAGTGCGAGTTCTCGCCCTTCTTCAGCACAATCACCTGATATTGCACACCCTCGGCGGCCGGGCCGGCATTGGCGATTTCGCGGATGTCGAAGACGGGGATCGGCATGCCCTGATAGACCAGATAGCCGGCGAAGTCGCCGCCGGCGCCGGGCACGCCGACCATGCCATCGCGGTCAACCGCTTCCACCACCTGCATCGAACGCAGACCGAACCAGGTCTGGCCGACATGGAAGGTGGCCAATTCGACCACCTCGCCCTCGACCGTGCGGTCGGAGCGAATCGAGAGACGCGGAATGTCGACCGGCTTGGCCACCGCGGCCGCCTCGCACAGGGGAATGAAGATCAGCGCGATGACCTCGTTGCGATAGGCATCCTGTTCGCCCTTGAACTCGCGATAACCGGAGGAGGTGCGTGCCCCCACCGCGTAGTAGTTGCCATCCAGTCGCACGATGCCGGTGCGCGCCTCGCCTTGCGGCAGCACCAGAAAGCCAGGATCGATGTCGATGCGCTCGCCCGGCCGATGCCGGTCGCTAGTGCTGGAAATAACGCGCCCGGCACGATCGATAAAGGTGCCAAAGCTACCGGCCTGCACCTGCCCGGCCTCGTCGCGCGGCAAGGCATCGTGGAGCATGGCGGCGAACTGTGGTTCGCTGTCGAAAACGATACCGACGCCACCGACCACGCGTGCATTGTCGGGCGAGCGAATCGCGGCGCCATAGATATAGGTATGGCGGCCGCCATAGTGCGGCGAGGCGACGAAGGGCGACACTGCATAGCCCTGCGAATCATCCAGCGCCAGCACGCTCTTCACCCAGTCCTCGTTGATCGTCTTGCCGACCAGCGCCGCCTGAGCATTTTGGGAAACCGCCACCACCTTGCCGCGCGTGTCGAACACCATCAGATTGCTATAGACGGTGTAAAGCCCGTTGATGGTTTCGAGAATGGCCGTCATGCGCCGCGCGTCCTCGTCCGATCCGCTGCCATCGGCAAGAATCTCGCGGAAGGCCGAGGTCAGCGCCCACCAGCGACAATCGTTGGCGCGCTCGTAGAGGTTGCGGTCCATGATGTCGATGGCCAGCGAGGCGAGGAAACGGCTGTCCTGCAAAATCGCCGACACCACCGTCTCGTGCAGGTTGGCGATCGAGCGCGAAAACACGTCCTTGGTGCGGCTGCCGGTATTGCTGATCTCCCACAGCAGAATTTTCGAGAATGAAGGATTCAGTGCGCGCTTGGCCGAACTCTGGCGCACGTTGCCGTTCCACACCGAACGATTGAGGTCGCGCTGAATCCGATCCGCCTGAATCGGCACGCTGCGCAGGCCCTCGCCAAACAGCGAGGGACTTTCCATCACCGTTTCGAGCACCGTCGCATCAATGCCGCGCAGCATCTCGGAGGCATCCTTGTTGAAGGCATGCTGCACCGGCAGCATCACGTGGCCATACCAGCCCGGCCCCATGTAGCCCTGATAGCCCTGCGTCGGCCGGGTCGTCGCCAGGTATTCGCGCCCGGCAAAACGCACGATGCGATATTCCTCGCCAATCACCGGCTCGACCTGTGCGCCGACCGGAATATGAATGCCATCGGAACTGGCAATCACCCGCCCGTCGGCATCGAGCAGCAGGATGGTCGACCAGTCGTCCGGCGTGGCGAGATTGGCAAAAATCTTCTCCATCTCGTTTTCGAAACGGAAGCACAGGCACAGCACGCCAATTGGTTGGCCCTCGGCATTGGTGACGCGGTAGGAGTACACCAGTGAGTTGGATTGCTGCGGCAGAATGTCGTGCGGGCCATAGGTTTCGACATAGGCGCCGTCGGTTTCCAGCGCTTCCTGCACCAACGGAGCACTGGTTCGCTCTACCGTCACCGTGTCGTCAAGACGGATCAGCACATGCCCTTCCGGGTCGAGCAGGACAATATCGGAATACACCGAATACTTCGCCACGTATTCGGCAAAACGCTGCTTGAGCGCCTCGCGCTGCGGCAGCAATTCGCGTTCCGCCGGGAAGTTGCCCGCTGCATCGCAGGCCTCGGCGATGAAGGCACGAATGTCGTCGTCTGTCGCCAGGAAACCAATGTCAGCGGTGCGCTCGAACAGGTTGCGCACCAGAATGTCGATCGCCACCTGCCCCTTGGCGGTCATCTCCAGCACGCACTTGCGCAGGGTTTCCGAGCCGAGCTGATTGAGCAGGCTACCGGTGAGCTGGTTGAAGGCCTGGCGCGTGCCGGTCATGTCCGTCCCGGTGCCCGACAACTGGCCCAGCAGCGTCAGGTTGTCCCACACTGTTTGTAGGTTTTGCAACACTTCGCGGTATTCCTCCACCGCGTTCATGTGACGGATTACCGCAGCCAGCCGCGAGTCCAACTCAATGTTCTTGTAGCGTGTCATGCCCGTTTCTCCACGTCACATCGCCGATTGCACCGGTCTGGTGCCCTACTTGCATGAAAATCACCGCGTTGGGGCGTTATTGTTGGTTTTGTGCCAATCACCCTGCTAAACGGTATTAACTGCAAATTCCATTCCAGCACCATGGGCAAAGGCCGTCCAGCCAACGCCGACTTTTTGAGAGAATGCCGACGATGACCGATTCTGGATGTTCCTGCGGCTGCGCGGCTGCGGCCGCCAAGGCCGAAGCGCATACCCTGCGCTGGCTGCTGGCCATCAACGCCGCGATGTTCGTCGTCGAGATCGTCGCCGGCTGGCTGGCGCAATCGACCGGCCTGATCGCCGATTCGCTGGACATGTTTGCCGATGCGGCGGTGTATGGCCTCGCGCTCTACGCGGTTGGCCATGCCGGCCGGCAACTGCGCGCGGCCCGCTTGTCGGGCGGGCTGCAACTGCTGCTCGCGCTCGGCGTGCTGGGCGAGGTGCTGCGTCGCTGGCTGACCGGCAGCACACCCGAACCGCTACCGATGATGGGCATCGCGTTGCTGGCGCTGGCTGCCAACCTTGCCTGCATGGCGATGCTCGCCAAACATCGCGACGGCGGCGCACACATGCAGGCAAGCTGGATCTTCTCGACCAACGACGTGCTCGCCAACCTCGGCGTGATTCTCGCCGGGGCGCTGGTGGCCTGGACCGGCTCGAACCTGCCCGACCTCGTGATCGGCACGCTCATCGGCCTGCTGGTGCTCAACGGCGCACGGCGCATCCTGAACCTGCGCAACTGAATTCTCAAGAAAAGCCGGTTTGGGTGGCCTGCTAGAATCCCGCCATGCAAGTAGCGACTTTTCTTTTTGTGGCAACGCTCTCAGGGCTGACACCGCCATAGTCTCCCGCTGAAGTTCAGCAGCGCGGCGATCATGATCGCCACCACACGCGTCAATCCTTTGGCGCCCGCTTCACCTTTGCTCTCCCCCCCGACATGCTCAACATAAAAACACTCCGCCAGGACTGGCTATCCAATGTCCGCAACGATCTGCTCGCCGGCCTCGTCGTCGCGCTGGCACTGATTCCCGAGGCCATCGCCTTTTCCATCATCGCCGGGGTCGATCCCAAGGTCGGCCTCTATGCTTCCTTCTGTATCGCCGCCGTGATGGCCTTTACCGGCGGCCGGCCGGGCATGATCTCGGCCGCCACCGGGGCGATGGCGCTGGTGATGGTGATGCTGGTCAAGGAGCACGGCCTGCAATATCTGCTGGCCGCAACGCTGCTGACCGGCGTGCTGCAAATCCTCGCCGGCTGGTTCAAACTCGGTTCGCTGATGCGCTTTGTCGGCCGCGCGGTGATTGTCGGCTTCGTCAATGCGCTCGCCATCCTCATCTTCATGGCGCAGTTGCCGGAACTGACCAACGTCAGCTGGATCGTTTATGCAATGGTTGCGGCGGGGCTGGGCATCATCTACCTGTTCCCACTCGTCACCAAGGCCGTGCCCTCGCCGCTGGTTGCCATCGTGCTGCTCACCGGTGTATCCATCGGATTCGGCTTCGACATCCGCACCGTCGGCGACATGGGCGAACTGCCGGACAGCCTGCCGATCTTCCTGCTGCCTGACGTGCCGCTCAACTGGGAAACGCTGAAGATCATCTTCCCGGTCTCGGCGACGCTCGCGGTGGTCGGTCTGCTCGAATCGCTGATGACGGCCTCCATCGTCGACGACCTCACTGACTCGACCTCCAACAAGAACCGCGAATGCGTCGGCCAGGGCATCGCCAACATCGCCTCGGGCTGCCTCGGCGGCATGGCCGGTTGCGCGATGATCGGCCAATCGGTGATCAACGTGAAATCGGGCGGTCGCGGTCGGCTGTCGACGCTGGCGGCGGGCGTGTTCCTGCTGATCCTGATTGTGTTTGTGGGCGATTGGGTGGCGAAGATTCCGATGGCCGCGCTGGTCGCCGTGATGATCATGGTCTCGATCGGCACCTTCAACTGGGCGTCGATCCGCGATCTGCAAAAGCATCCGCGCAGCTACCGCGTGGTGATGCTAGCCACCGTGGCAGTCGTCGTCGTCACCCACGACCTCGCGCAGGGGGTGCTGGTCGGCGTGCTGCTGTCCGGCTTCTTCTTCGCCGACATGGTCGGCAAGGTGCTGCACGTCTCGTCGCGCGCTGTGGAAGAAGGCCGCGTGCGTCATTACCACGTACTCGGCCAGGTGTTCTTCGCCTCGGCCGACCGCTTCATCGCCGCCTTCGACTTCAAGGAAGTCGTCGAGGCCGTGCGCATCGACGTCAGCCGCGCCCATTTCTGGGATGTCACCGCCGTCAGCGCGCTCGACAAGGTGGTGCTGAAATTCCGCCGCGAGGGCACCGAGGTCGAGGTGATCGGCATGAACGAGGCGACCGCCACGCTGGTGGATCGCTTCGCCGTGCATGACAAGCCGGAAGCCGTCGAACAACTGATGGGGCATTGAGATGAGTATCGACAAGAAAATTCTGGCCTGCGTTGACCGCTCACACTTTTCTGATCACGTCGCCGACCACGCCATCTGGGCCGCGCAGCGCCTCAAGGCGCCACTCAAGTTTCTGCATGTGCTCGACCACCATCCCGAAATCGGCTCGGGCGAAGATCACAGCGGCGCCATCGGCTTCAACGCGCAGGAAGTGCTGCTGAACAAGCTCAGCGAAGAAGATGCCAAGAAAGCCAAAACAGCGCACGAGAGCGGTCGCCTGTTCCTCAATCGCCTGCGCGAACGCGCGCTGGCCGCTGGCATTGTCGCGCCCGACATCAAACAGCGGCACGGCGAACTGGAAGAAACACTGGTCGGCCTCGAAGCGGAAGTTGAACTGTTCGTCTGGGGCCGGCGCGGCGAGTCGTCAGAAACCGCGCAGCCGAAGAAAGCCCCGCGCATCGGCCGTAACGTCGAGAACGTGGTGCGCGCCTTGCGCACGCCGATTCTCAGCGTCACCGACAGTTTCCGCGTACCGCAGCGCACGATGATCGCCTTCGACGGCGGCAGCCTGACGCGCCGTGGTGTCGAGTACGTCGCCGCCAGCCCGCTGTTCGAGGGGCAGACAATTCATGTGCTGATGTCCGGCCCCGAAAAACAGGATGCGCCCAAGCACATGGCCTGGGCCGAGAGCACCCTCGCGGCGGCCGGGCGCGAAGTCGTGCCCTTGCTGATTCCCGGCGAAGTCGGCGGCGTCATCGCCAAGACCATTGAGGCGCAGTCCATCAACCTGCTGGTGATGGGCGCCTATGCCCATTCGCCGCTGCGCAGCCTGCTGTTCGGCTGCATGACCAACACCATGCTCGGCTCGTCGAGTATTCCGACCTTGCTAATGCGATGAGTAAACCGCGCCAGCTTCTCGAAACCCATCTGGCCACCTTGAATGTGGCACTGGCCCGCACGAAAGCAGCGGCGGCGCCCGTCCAACTCGACCAGACCACACAGGGCCGCCTGTCGCGCATGGACGCCATGCAGCAACAGGCGATGGCCGCCAGTCTCGCCGAGCGCCTGCGTACCGAAATTCGCAAGACCGAAGCGGCGCTGGATCGGGTGGGGAACGGCCGCTATGGCGAATGCTGTCGTTGCAGCGACGAAATCGCCCCGGCGCGACTGGCCGCCGATCCGGCTGCGCCGTTCTGTGCGGGTTGCGCCAAGGGGTAAAGGTCGCCGTCCTGTCAGCGCCGACTTTCAGACAACGAAATAGCGCAGCGCCAGCCCGAGCAGGATCGCTGCCAAGAGAAATTTCAATCCTCGCTGCGGCACATGGCGCTGGCAACGCGCACCCAGATTGCCGCCGACCAGCCCGCCAACGCCAAAGAGGCTGCCGAGCAGCCAGTCCGGCGCGGCCGTGGCACCCGTCGGCGCGGGCAGCAGGCTGTAGCCGGCCAGGGCAAACAGCGAGGTAAGGAAGGTTGCCGTCAGCGTCGCACCGGCGACGGCATGCACCGGCAGGCGGAAGACGCTGACGAGGATCGGCACCATGAACGATCCGCCGCCGATGCCGTAGATCGTACCGATCACGCCGATGACGAACGAAGCGGTGAGCAGCGGCAGCAAAGGCGGTTCGCGCAGTGCGCCGGACTGCGCAGCAGCCGGGCGCAGGATGTCGTGCAGCATGCGCGCACCGAGATAAGCGAGCACCAGCGCGACGAAGATTTCGAAGTGCTCGCGCACGGCGAGGTGATGGGTGCGCACCCAGGCGCCGACCCAGGTGCCCGGCGCGCCGCCCACCGTGATGAGCAATGCGAGTCGCCACCACAGGCGCTTTTCCTTTTGGTAACGCCAGACCGAGCCTGGAATCGAGATCAGGTTATAGACGAGATTGGTCGCGCTCGCGGCGGGCGTGGCGAAGCCGAGCACGCTCATCTGGAAGGGCATCAGCAAAAAGGCACCGGAGATGCCGACCATCGAGCAGACGAAGGCAAGGATGAAACCCGCCGTCGGCGGCAGCCAGAGGGCGATCTCGATGCCGGCAGCGGCGAAGTGGTGCGAGAACATGGGCCGGGACTATACCCCCCGGAAAGTCGGCATCCATCTCGACTTTTCCGTGCCTTCGTTATGTAGCGAAGGTAACAACGCTAGCGACAATTAACAATAACTAACTGATTTAATTACATGGCACAGCGATTGCTGTGTCGTTGCCGTGGGGTTAGCATGCCACCCGTTATGTAGCCAAGGAAATAACGATGTCCGACACAAGCTCAGTTCGTCCCGCCGTACTTGGCGGCAGCAGGAAGGTGGATCGCGTCGCGCTGCTTGAAAAAGTGGCGGAGCTCGGTTCCATTTCCGCTGCCGCGAAAGCAGCGGGGATTTCCTACAAGGGCGCGTGGGAGGCCATCGAGGCGCTCAACAACCTCTCCGACGCGCCAGTGGTCGAGCGTCTGGTGGGCGGCAGCGGCGGCGGCGGCACGCGACTCACCGCGCACGGCAAAAAAGTGCTCGATATGTTGCGCAACATCGAGGTCGATTTCCAGAGCTTTCTTGCGGCCATGGGCAAGAGCAGCCAGTGCTTCGACCGCTTCTACCAATACTTTCAACTCATGCGGGGATGGCACATGAAAACCAGCGCACGCAATCAATTCCTCGGCACAATCAAGTCGGTCAAGCACGGCCCGATCAACGCCGAGGTGGTGCTCGACATCGGCGGCGGCGATGAGCTCGCTGCCATCATCACTAACGAAAGCGCGGAAAACCTCGGCCTCGCGCCCGACATCGAGGCCTACGCGATGTTCAAGGCATCGTGGGTCATCGTCGCCGCAGACGACGGCGCGAAAACCAGCGTGCGCAATCGCCTGTGCGGCACGGTGGCGCGCGTCGTCAGCGGCCCGGTGAGCGGCGAGATCGTTATCGACCTGCCCGGCGGCAAGTCGGTCGCCGCCACCATCACGCGCGACAGCATCGACAGCCTCGGCCTCAAGGAAGGCACACCCGCCAGCGCGCTCATCAAGGCCGCCCACGTCATTCTCGCCATTGCCAACTGAGAAAGATTCGTCATGTCCGCACTCAAATCGTTTTTCACTGCCGTTCTGTTCGTCTGCGCTGGTCCGCTGTGGGCGGCGGACAAGGTCACCGTCGCCGCTGCCGCGGATCTCAAGTTTGCGCTGGAGGAAGTCGTCGCCACCTTCAACAGGACTCACCCCGGCAAAACCGTCGAGACCATCTACGGCTCCTCGGGCAAGTTTTACACGCAGATCCGGCAGGGCGCGCCGTTCGACATGTATTTCTCGGCCGACATCGCCTATCCACGCCTGCTGGAAAAAGACGGCTTCGCGGCATCGCCAACCGAGCGTTACGCCATCGGCCGCATCGTGCTGTGGAGCCAAACGCGCGACGCTAGCAAGATGACCCTCGCCGATCTGGCCGCCCCGTCGATCCGCAAGATTGCCATCGCCAACCCGAAGCACGCGCCCTACGGCAAGCGCGCCGAGGAAGCCTTGCGCGTCGCCGGCGTGTGGGACACGGTGCAGGATCGTCTCGTCTTGGGCGAGAACATCGCCCAGACGGCGCAATTCGTGCAGACCGGCAATGCCGACATCGGCATCATTGCCCTGGCACTGGCGCTGAACAAGGAACTGGCCGTGAAGGGCGGCTACGCGCTGATCGACGACAAGCTGCACGAGTCGCTGGATCAGGGCTTCATCATCACCAAACGCGCCGCCGCCAACAAGCTGGCCAAGCAGTTCGCCGCCTACATGGGCAGCCCGGAAGCGCGGCGCATCATGGTGAATTACGGCTTCGCGCTACCAGGCGAGAAATAGGGCCATGCTCCCCCTGCGCGAATGCCGCGAATCGTTGACGGACGAACTGCTGCGCCGTCCTGCCAGCGCCGACTTTTCGGGCGACCCGTTACGCCCGATCATAGCTAGCATGCTCGCCGGCCGCGCGCTCGACGAGGGCATCCTGCCTGCGACGCTGGGCCTTGCGCCGTCTGATTTCGAGGCGCTCTGGCAAGCCTATTTCCCCGGCCCGCATCTGCGTCTGGAAAACGGCAAGTGCGAGGACATTCCCGAGATCGACGACCTGATCGCCCTGCTGCTCGACTATCGCGGCGGTCCAGCGCAAATCTTCGACTGGATGGCGCGCATCGTGGCGTATGGCTGCGCCGGCCGCGACCACCTCTGGCAGGATTTGGGCCTCGCTAATCGCGGCGAACTTTCCGTGCTGATGCAAACTGCATTCCCGGCGCTGGCCGCGCTCAACGTCGGCGACATGAAGTGGAAGAAATTCATCTACCGCCACTACTGCTCGCGCGACGGCATCTACGTTTGCCCGGCGCCCTCCTGCGGCGAATGCGCCGATTACGCAAAATGCTTCGCCCCCGAGGAGTGAACGCCCATGCTTAGCCCATCCGATCTTGGCGCGATCTGGCTCACCATCAAGCTTGCCACGGTCACTACCGCAATCCTGCTCGTGCTCGGCACGCCGCTCGCCTGGTGGCTGGCGCGCACCCGCTCTGGGTGGAAGGGGCCGGTGGGCGCGGTGGTGGCCATGCCCATCGTGCTGCCGCCGACCGTGCTTGGTTTCTACCTGCTGCTGCTGATGGGGCCGAACGGGCCGGTCGGGCAGTTCACGCAATGGGCGGGCATCGGCCTCTTGCCCTTCAGCTTTGCCGGCTTGGTGGTGGCCTCGGTGTTCTACTCGCTGCCCTTCGTCGTGCAGCCGTTGCAGAACGCCTTCGAGGGCGTCGGCGACCGGCCGCTCGAAGTGGCCGCGACACTCGGCGCGAAGCCGCTCGATGCCTTCTTCACGGTGGCCGTGCCGCTGGCGAAGCCGGGTTTCCTCACCGCCACCATTCTCGGCTTCGCCCACACTGTCGGCGAATTCGGCGTGGTGCTGATGATCGGCGGCAACATCCCGGACAAGACGCGCGTCGTCTCGGTGCAGATCTACGACCACGTCGAAGCGCTCGAATACGCGCAGGCACACTGGCTGTCCGGCGGCATGGTGGTGTTCTCCTTCCTCGTCCTGCTCGCGCTCTACACGCTGAACCCGACCGGAAAAAAGAAATGATCGAAGCGCGCTTCAAACTCGATTACCCCGGCTTCACGCTCGACGTGGATTTGTCGCTGCCCTCGTCCGGCGTCACCGCGCTGTTCGGTCACTCCGGCTCGGGCAAGACCACGCTATTGCGCGCCATTGCCGGGCTGGAGCGGGTACCCGGTGGACGGCTGATGTTCGATGGCGAGGTCTGGCAGGACGAAAACGTTTTTTTGCCGACGCATCAACGGCCGCTCGGTTACGTGTTTCAGGAGGCAAGCCTGTTTGCGCATCTCACGGTGCGCGGCAACCTCGATTACGGCACGAAGCGCCGTCCCACCAACGCCGACTTTTCAAACATCATCGACATGCTCGGCATCGGCGCCCTGCTCGACCGCAAGCCCGACCGTCTCTCCGGCGGCGAGCGTCAGCGCGTCGCCATCGCCCGCGCGCTACTGACGCAACCGCGCCTGTTGTTGATGGACGAACCGCTCGCCGCGCTCGACCTCGCGCGCAAGCGGGAAATCCTGCCCTATCTCGAACAGTTGCACGAGACGCTGAAGATTCCCGTGCTCTACGTCAGCCACGCGCCGGACGAGGTGGCGCGGCTGGCCGACCACATCGTCGCGCTTGATGCCGGCCGCGTCGTTGCGGCAGGGCCGCTGGCCGAGACGCTGGCGCGCGCCGATCTGCCCATTCGCCTCGGCGAGGATGCCGGCGTGGTACTCGACGCGACCGTGGCCGAGATCGACCACACATGGCACCTCGCCCGCGTCGAATTTCCCGGCGGCAGCCTGTGGGTGCGCGACGAGGGCCATCCCGTCGGCAAGCGCCTGCGCGTGCGCGTGCTGGCGCGCGACGTGAGCCTCGCGCGTGCGGAGCCGAGCGGCACCAGCATCCTCAACCACTTCCGCGTCACGGTGCGCGAACTCGCCGATGACGCGCATCCGACGCTGCTGCTGGCGCGCGTGGAGGCCGGAGAACGCTCGCTGCTGGCGCGCCTCACGCGCCGTTCCGCCGCCGCGCTGGAGCTCGCGCCGGGCGTGGATGTCTGGGCGCAGGTCAAGGCTGTGGCCGTGCTAGGCTGAGCGCATGACCCCACCGATCGCCGCCATCGCTGCCATTGTCTCGGCTGACCGCCGCGCCGCCGACGTGCTGGTCGGCGAATTTTCCGCCGCACTGATTCTGGCCGGGCACAATGTCCACGGCCTGATCCAGCAACGCACCGCCGACGACAAAACCGGCACGGTGCTGCTCGATCTGCACGACGGCACACGCTACCCGCTGTTCCAGAATCTCGGTAGTGGCTCGGCATCCTGTTCCGTTGACACCGGCAGTCTGGCCATGGCCAGCCACGCCTTGCGTCGCGCCCTCGAAGCGCATGCCGACCTCGCCATCGCCAACCGCTTCGGCCCGCTCGAAGCCGAGGGAGAAGGTCTCGCCGCCGAAATGCTGGCCGTCATGGCCGAAGACATCCCCTTCCTGACCATCGTCGCGGCGGAATATCTGCCGGCGTGGCGGCATTTCACTGGTGGTGTCGGGGCCGAATTGCCGGCACAGCGCGCCGCGCTGGAGACATGGTTCGCTGCCGCTGCGGCAACGCCGAAAGTGCGGGACTAGACAACCGCCGCTGCGCCGACCCACGGCGCCGCGCGGAACTCATCCAGCCAGGCCGCCAGTTCATGCGCGGGCAGCGGCGGCGAGAACAGATAGCCCTGCACCTCGTCGCAACCAAGTTCGCGCAAGGCCTTGAGTTCTTCGGCATGCTCGACGCCTTCGGCCACCACGCGCAGCCCGAGGGTGCCGCCGAGGTTGACGATCGCGCGGGTGATCGCCATGTCGGCCGGATCGTCGATCATGTCGCGCACGAAGCTGCGGTCGATCTTCAGCTTGTCGAGCGGCAGGCGGTGCAGGTAGCTGAGACTGGAATAGCCGGTGCCGAAATCGTCGAGCGACAAGCCAACGCCCAGCGCCTTGAGGCCCTGGATGTCGGCGAGGTTGCGTTCGCTTTCGGTCATCATCAGCGACTCGGTCAGTTCGAGTTGCAGGAATTCCGCCGGCATGCCACTTTCTGCGAGCACCGTCCGCACGGTATCGACAAAATCGCCGCGACGGAATTGCACGGCCGAGACATTGACGGCAATCGGCAGTCGCCCCAGCCCCTCTTCTACCCAGTACTGGTGCAAGCGGCAGGCTTCGACCAGCGCCCAGCGACCGATCTCGTGGATCTGGCCGTTTTCCTCGGCGATGGAGATGAACTTGGTCGGCGGAATCATGCCCAGCGCCGGCTGGCGCCAGCGCATCAGTGCCTCGACGGACACCAGCGCGCCGCTGCGGCAATCGACGATGGGTTGGACATGCAGTTCCAGTTCGCGATTTTCCAGCGCCGATTGCAAGTGCGTCTCGATGTTGAGGCGTTCGACCGCGTCGCGGTTCATCTCGGCGCTGAAGAACTGGAAATTGTTGCGGCCGCTGGCCTTGGCGCTGTACATGGCAGAGTCGGCATGGCGCATCAGGGTTTCCATGTCGGCCGCATCGTCCGGATAGATCGCGATGCCGACGCTGCAGGAGATGTGCAGGGCGACGTCGCAGACTTGATGCGTCTGCAGCACCAGCGGGATCAGGCGGCGCTCGACGACGTGGGCGACTTCCTGCACGTCCTCGACCGCATTGAGGATGATGACGAATTCGTCGCCGCCCTGACGACAGACAGTATCGCCAGCGCGCACTGCCTCGGTGAGCCGCCCGGCGACGGATTGCAGCAGACCGTCGCCGACGTGATGACCGAGCGAGTCGTTGATGTTCTTGAAGCGGTCGAGGTCGATGAACAACAGCGCGACACGCTCGTGGTGACGATCGGCCTGCTGCAGCGACATGCGCAGGCGTTCGTCGAACAGCAGCCGGTTGGGCAGGCCGGTGAGCGCGTCGTGATGCGCGAGGTGGCGGATTTTTTCTTCCTGCGCCTTGCGCTCGCTGATATCGACCAGCAGCGCGATGATGTGGCTCGCTTCGCCCAATTCGTCGCGCACGGTGTTGAGCACCAGCCAGTGCGGCGTGACCGCGCCGTTCTTTTTCCTGAGCAGAAACTCGCCCTGCCACGAACCTGCTTCGGCCACCCGCTCAAGCAGGCCGGGATGCGCCTCGTCGCCGGCACTTGGCGCATGCAGGAATTCCGGATCGCGGCCGAGCATCTCGTCGATGCGGTAGCCGGTGGCGCGCGCCAGCGCCGTATTGGCCAGCAGGATGATGTTCTGCCGGTCGATCACCAGGATGCCTTCCGAGGTCGCCTCGAAGATGGTCGCCCACAGGCGCAGGCGCGCTTCGAGGCGCTTGATGGTGTTGATCGGCGCAAAGGTGGTCAATACTGCATCCTGCCCCTGATAGCGCAGCCGCGCTGCCGACAGCAGGGCCCAGGCCGATCCGCACGGGCCAGTCCAGCGCACCTCGAACTCTTGCGCCGCCCCTTCGTCGGCCAGTCGCTGGAAAAAGCGGGCACGCGCACTGCGGTCGAGGCCAATGCCCCAGGGGTCTTCGCGCGCCGCATCGACCCAGGCGGCAGCCGGCGCGTTGGTGTGCAAGACGCGATGCTCCGGCACACTGGTCACCAGCAGCGGGATCGGAATGGCCTCGATCAACTCCTGTTGCGCTGCCGCCGCGCGTGCCTGTGCGGTAAGCTCCTGCTGGACGATCCGTTCGCGGTCGAGGCGCGCCAGCATGTTGTTGAAACCGGTGACGAGCTGGCCGATCTCGTCGCCGCTATCCCATGTGGCACGCAAGGTGTAGTCGTTGGTCGCCTGCACGCGGTCGGCCACCTGGGCGAGGCGGCGCAAAGGCAGCGCGATCAGGCGCGCCACGAAAAACACCAGGAACAGAATCAGCGCCAGCAAGGCCGCCGCCATGCTCAGGTGCAGCCACATGCGCTGGAACAGCAGGTCGACGCGCGCCCGCAGCAGTTCGTCGAGACTCGCGGACGTGGCCTGCCAGGCGGCGTGGGTTGCCTCAATGGCCTGCAAGCGGGCAACGCGCAAAGGTGCGGCAGCATAGGCTTCGGCCGCCAGCAGCGCATCGAGCGACGCGAGCAGTTGTGCGCGCGTCGCGTCCAGCCGGGCCATCAAGGTATGCGCCGGATTGCCGGCATAGGCCGCGCGGTAGTCGGCCTCGATGCCTTCGCGCAACGCGGCCAGCCTTCCTTGCGAAATGAGGAACTGCGTCTTGTCACTGCCCGCAGGAAGGCTGCGATAGTTCAACAGCTGTTCGAGCAGTTCGGGAAAGCGCAACACGGTCAGCGACATGGTGTAGTAGCTGTCGAGATCAGGATCGAGGATCAGGTTCGACTGGTCGCCGATGCGGGTCAGCAATTGGCGGCCGCTCTGAAAAGCCTTGTGGCTCGCCACCACCGTCTGCGCGCTGCCGGCCAGCGCTTCCAACGCCGTCTCAATGGTCCCGGCAAGCTCCGCAGCCGCCATGCCCTGGCCATGAACCTGCTCGGCCTGTCGAACCCCGACGCGCAGACCGGACAGTGGGGCCTTGTCTCCGCCATCGTGTACGGCCACAGTGCCGAACAGAGCCTCGCGCACGCTGACGATGTAGGTATTGCCGGCAAGCTCCTTGCGGGCAAAATCGATGGCGATAAACTTCTCCTCGATCAGGATCGAGGTGATGAAAATCACCGCCGTCAGGTCGAGCAGATAGATCAGCAGCAGCTTGCGCGATACGGAGAGCCGTCCGAGCAGTGCGGCGAACCTGTCCATCAGTCGCTGAACACCTTGAGTGAATTGAAATGGTTGGCCATGGCGGTCGAGTCATGCAATATCCACGCCCGTCATGGCCTTGTGCTGGCATGGGCCTTGCGGCGCTTGGGGCCAACCTGCCAACGCGTTACTGCCCCGTTCCATTTGTATGAAGCAGACGCCCTCCTTGCCACCTCTTTGTAGCAAACCCGACATGCACGCCACCATCGACTTCGCCATTGCCGCTGATCTGCCCGCGATGGCCGATCTGCTGCACGAGCTGTTCACCTTGGAGAGCGACTTCCAGCCCGAGCGGGAACGCCAACTGGCCGGGCTGCAGACCATTCTCAACACCCCCGCCCTCGGCCGCCTGTTCGTGTTGCGCGTCGACGGTAAGGTGGCCGGCATGGCAAATGCTTTGATCACTATCAGCACGGCCTTGGGCACGCCGGTCGTGCTGCTGGAGGACGTGATCGTGAGCAAGGCCCAGCGTGGCGACGGCCTCGGTCGCCGTCTGGTTGAACATGTATTCGACTGGGCGAAGGCACAGGGCATGGGCCGCGTCACGCTGCTGGCGGATGAGAACAACGCCCCTGCCCTCGCCTTCTACGCGAAGCTCGGCTTCGAAAAGTCGGCGATGGTGGTACGGCGCAAACAACTGTAAGGGAGCATGCAATGAGCAAATTCGAGATGGGCGAGATGGTCTTCGCCGCCACCGATCTTTTCAACGACGAACTGGCCGAGGATGGCGCCAGCCTGATCCCGGATATCGAACCCAACGCGCTGATCGCCGCCGCCGGCACGCGTGGCGTGGTGGTCAATGTCGGCCATGTCGCCGATCTGCCGAAGCAGGATATTTACCTCGTGCGCTTTGAAAGTGGCGAAGAAAAAACCCTCGGCGTACCCATCGGCTGCATGCCCGAGGAGCTGACGGCCGGCGCGTAAAATGCGCGCCTTTTGCGCACAGGAACAACCATGAGCACCGCATCCTTCACCCCCGAGGTCGTCGCCGATCTCGCGCCTGCCCTCAACGCCCACCCGCTCTACGCGCGTGTGCAAAACCTCGACGACCTGCGCGTGTTCATGGCGCACCACATCTATTCGGTCTGGGACTTCATGTCCCTGCTCAAGTGCCTGCAAGGCTACATCGCGCCGACGACCATCCCGTGGACACCGCGCGGCAGCGCCGAAGTGCGTTTCTTCATCAACCAGATCGTCGTCGGCGAGGAATGCGACGACGGCCTGCCCGACGCCGCCGGCAACCCGACGCACGCCAGCCACTTCGAGCTGTACTGCGACGCGATGCGCGAAGTCGGCGTCGATCCCGCGCCCGCGATCCGCTTCGCCGCAACCGCCGCCGCCAAAGGTTTTGACGCTGCACTGGCACTGAACATCGCCCCGCCGGCCGCCGCGCAATTCATGCGTTCCACCTTCGATTTCATCGCCACCGGCAAGCCCCATGTCGTCGGCGCCGCCTTCGCCGTCGGCCGCGAGCACATCATCCCGGCGATGTTCCGCGCCCTGCTGGCGAAAATGGGCATCGACGCCAAAACCGCGCCGGCCTTCCACTTCTACCTCGAACGCCACATCCACCTCGACGAAGATTTCCACGCCCCGCTCGCGCTGCTCATGGTCAATGAACTGGTGGGCGGCGACGCGGCGAAACTCACCGAAGCGCAAGCCGCCGCACGCGCGGCCGTGCAGGCGCGCATCGGCTTCTGGGATGGGGTGCAAACCGCGCTGAAGTAAAAGGACTTTTCCTTTCGCTATTCGCGAACAGCGAAAAACCACCACAGTCGCCGCTTTTTCTCATTTCTTAAAATAAGAATATTGACTTTATCATAATGATTAAATAAAGTTCTTTATTAATATTCTCATTTCTTGAAACAAGAATGTCCAAGCTCGCCAATCGCCAACCCGTACTCAAGCCGCAAGACCTGCTGGTCTTGCTGGCTTTGCTGAGTCGCGGTGAGGGGGGTGTAACCTATCCCGAGTTGGCGGAACGAACAGGATTGGCAGTTTCGGCGGTGCATGCCTCACTCAAGCGGGCTGCTGCCGCTCGTCTGTTGTTGTTTCAGGAACGACGCCCAATGCTGCTGAGACCGCAGCTCAAGGAATTTTTGCTGACGGGGGCGAAATACGCCTTCCCGCCGCTTTTCGGCAGCTTGAGCCGGGGCTTGCCCACCGGCTATGCCGCACCACCACTGAATACAATCATCGCGCCATCCTCCGATCCGGTGCCGGTCTGGCCCAGTGCCAAGGGAGCGGTGCGTGGTCTAAGCCTGGTACCGCTTTATCCGACGGTTCCCGAGGCCGCGCTGCGCGATGAAAAGCTCTACGCCATGCTGAGCCTGTTCGACGCGATTCGCGCTGGTCAGGCGCGAGAGCGCAACGCCGCACAGGAACTGCTGACGGCCTATTTCGCATGAACCTGCAGGACCCGAATCTCGCCAAGGTGGAACTGATCGCCGCTGCACTGGGCTCGTTGTGCAACGAACTGGTGTTCGTTGGCGGTTGCGCCGCCGGCCTGTTGATGACCGACCCGGCGGCATCGATGGCGCGGGTGACCTACGATGTCGATCTGGTGGCCGAAGTGACCGCCCTGCGCGGCTATCACGAAATGGAGGCCGCCTTTGCCAAGCGAGGCTTCAAGCGCGACACCGCACCCGATGCGCCGATCTGCCGCTGGCGTTATCGGGAAATCGAAGTAGACCTGATGCCCACCGATGCCAGCATTCTCGGTTTTGCCAATCGCTGGTATCGGGCCGCCGTGACCGCTGCCAACCCTATCGATCTGCCGAACGGCAGCAAAATTCGCTTGATCGCGGCACCGCACTTTCTGGCCACGAAGTTCGAGGCCTTCACCGATCGTGGCAATGCCGACATCCTCGGCAGTCACGACCTGGAAGACATCATCAATGTTATCGACGGGCGTCCTGAACTGCCGGTGGAAATTGCCTCTGCATCGGCTGACTTGCAAGCCTATCTCGTTGCCCGCTGCGCTGCCCTGATTGCCACGCCACACTTCGACAACTACCTGCCCGGCCTGCTGACGCAGGATGAATCCTTGGCCGAGCGCGTCAAGATAACGCTGACCCGCCTTCAATCCATAGTTAACCTGACGATTACGTCGAACAACTGAACGACCTGCGGCCTAGCCGCGCGGAAAAGTCGGCGCTGGCGGGAGGCGTTATGCCTTGACGGGTGGCCACTGTCTGTCGATGCCGACTATGCCCGGACAACAGCCTTGCTCAATACCCTGCTCGATACCGTGCGCGACGACAGCGCCCATCCGTTATATTCCTTGCTGACGGTCGTTGGCGATTTGATCGAAGCTTACGAGATCGAGCAGGAACCCTTGGTCTGAACTTGGAGTTCCCGAAAGTCGGCGCTGGCGGGATGGCGATCCATCTTGCTGCTTCATGTTTATTGCCAGTTCAGGTTCAGCTTGCGGTGCATGGTCGCGCAGGTAGAGGTTGATAAGGCTCTGGTAGGGGATGCCGACCTCGTCGGACAGGGATTTGAAATAGGCGATGGATTCTTCGTCGAGACGAATGGTGACCTGTTTCTTCAGCTGGGAAGCGTAGGGATTCGCCGGCCTTGGAGAAGTCGTATTCTTTCCGCATGGTAATTCCTCTCATGGGTAGGATTTCATTTCCGTGGGGGTGGCCTTGCGGGCAGAGATGATGCGAATCGCGCCACCTTCGTCCCGGTAGCAATGGCAGACCACCAGGATTTTCAGGGCATAACTCATGCCGAGCAGAACGAAACGGTCTTCCTCTTCCGAATGATCCGGGTCGTCGATCAGTTTGGCGCGATCATCATGGAAGGCCGTCTGCGCTTCCTCGAAGCTGATGCCGTGCTTGCGGAGATTGGCGGCGGCCTTCTTGGGGCGCTCTATATCTGCCAGGGATCAAAAACCAGCGGGTAGGCACGAAAATCATCGGTATTGCGCGTAACCACGGTCAGGCCGTGGCATTGAGCGGTGGCCATGATGAGGCCATCCAGCACCGGCAGGGGCTGGCCGGAAAGCTCGGCGCTGGCGGCAAGTTGTGCCCAGGCATGCAGCGCGGCGTTGTTGAGCGGCAGGATACGGCCGGCGAAACGCTGTTCGACTTTACCTAGCCAGGCGGTGAGCTTCTGGCTGCGGCGCGCGTCACGGGCCTTCAGCTTGAGAATGCCCTTCTCGATCTCGCCCAGCGTGACGACGCTGAGGAACAGGCTGTCTTCGTCCTGTTCGTCCAGCCACTGAATAACTGACTGAGTCGGCGCCTTCTTGATGTACTCCGACAGCGTGCAGGTATCGAGCAGCCAGCTCACAGTGTCAGTTCCCGTCCCGTGTCGCGGTTGCGGCTAAAGTCGATGTCCTCGCCGGCAACGTCGGGCCGCAACAGCGCGGCGGAAAGCTTGCCCTTGGCACGGCGGGTAAGACGCTCGTATTCGGCGGCCGAAACGACGACTGCTGCCGGCTTGCCGTGCAGCGTAACGCGCTGCGGCGCACCGGCCACTGCCTCCTTGATGAGTTGGCTCAGGCCGTTTTTGGCCGCTTGCAATTGCCACTCTGCGTGCATGATTTCCTCCTTATTCTGGCTAGACTGTCCAGAATATAGCACGCCAGGGAAGTGCTGATTAAATGCGGTTGCAAACGCTAGCTGCTGAATTTCCAGTTGCGCTCGCCGGCCCTGATTCTGAGTGTCACGCCATCGGTCAGGGCCACCAGTCCTTCGCAGGGCAGGTTGAGTACCGTATCGAAGCGGCCGTCGCGCAGGTAGCCGATGGCGATGTTGCCGGCCTGGGGCTGCGCGTCGAAATGCCCTTGGCAGTGGGGGCAGCAACAGGTGAGGACGCCGAGCGCGGCGTCGGCGATTTCCTCGCTGGCATCGAGTACCTGTGCCGGGGTGAGCTTCGCGCCGCAGAGCGGACAGGTGGCGTCGCGCTTGGCCATCTTAGAAACTGTACGGACGATGCAGCCAGTCGCGCACGATCTGCACGTCGCGGTCGGGCAGGTAGTTGAAACCGCCCTGCACGTCTTCGATGGCGATGGTGGCGACGGCGTGCGGTACGCTCTTGGTGGTGAGCATGTGGAAGAACCAGGCCATCGGATAGCCGAGCTGGCGGTCAAAGCGGTGCAGAGCGTCGGCGAGTGCCAGCCCCCTTAGCTCATTGGCGCCAAAGCCGCCTTCGAAGCGCGGCTGCGCACCATTGAAGGCCGCCACCGGGCTGGCGCTGCGAATCGGCTGGCGGAAGCGATCAAGGTGCTCGCGCACCGCGATCACCCAGTGGTTGCTGAATTCGGTGGCATGGCTGGCCGTGCTCTTCTCCCAGGCATCAATGAAGCGATGGACGGGCTGCGGCTCGGGTTTCTGATCGTGCATGCCGGCGAGAAAATCGGCGATATCGGTAATGCGCCGCAGGGCATAGAAGGGCACGCCCAGCGCCGCCTGATTGCCCGGACAGGCATCGCGCGGATCGACGAGGTCTTCCAAGCTGGAGGGGGCTTCGCCGTCGGGGAACAGGGCGTGACAGACGACTTCCTGCAGCTCTTCCAGCTCTATCTGGAGGAAGTTGGCGGCACCATCGCCGGTACGCGCCACCCAGTAGTGCGTCTTGCCGGTCAGGCGCGTGGCATGCAGGTCATCGTCGGCATGCGCGCTGGCCACGGCAGACAGGTCATCACCATGACGCGACAGCTCGTCGGTCGCCCAGCTTTCGAGATCGTCGGCAATGTGCTGACCCTGGGCATCGACCACACCACCGAGCCGATACCAGCCGCCGCGCGCAAGCACTTCGCGAAAGGCGTATTGCGGGACGATGCGCGCAAGTTCGCGGGCCAGGGCGGCCGGCCCCTGCGCGACGGACACCTGCACGCAGGCTTCGGCAATCAGATGGGCGACGGCGGTAAGCTCGGGCGTGGTGGTGGGTAGGGGTGCTGACATGTTCTTGCTCCTGTTGAATTCAATCGGCCTCGGCGATCCGCTGCCAGACCATGCGCCTTACTTCAGCCTCCGGGTCATCCAGCAAGGCCCGTACATCTTCCAGTGGCGCATGTTCGGCGGCGGCATAGCGCACGGTCCAGTCCTCATCGGCGAGCAGGCGCGCGGCATCGTGCGGCAGCGCGCGCTCGGCGACGATGCGCCGCACTTCGGGTTCGGGATCGTCGATCAGTTTGGCCAGCGCAAACGCCGGCAGGCGCAGCGCCACGGTCTTGCGCACTTCGCGTTCCGGGTCTTTGACCAGGCGCGGCAGGCGGCCATGTGAAAGGCGCCGCGCGACAATCACGCGCACCATGTAATCGACATCGCCGGCCATCGAGAGCAGATCATCGACGGGCAGGCGTTGCGCGACGGTAATCCGCACCTCGCGGTCGGGATCGCGGCGCAACCGGGGCAATTCTTCGGGCGGCAGACGGGTGGCGACGACACGCCGTACGACCTCGTCGCGGTCGGCGCACAGGGCGCGTACGTCCATCAGGGGCGCATAGCGCACGGCGATGGCACGGCGTTCCCAGTGGGGATCGCCCAGATAATGCACGGCCTCATCGGGATTGGCGCGAAAGAATCGATCCATCTGCCGGCCACTCTGGCTCTTGACACAGCGATCAAGCGGCTGACAGCGGTTCTGCGGCAACAGGGTCGCGGCATGTGGGCAAGTAGCGCACATCGCCTCCGCTGCGGCGATCTCGGGCGAAGCCTCAGTCTTCGTCGTCACGCAGCGCCACCACGATGCCGGTTGCGGCGGCCTCATCGTTGGTGAGGCTAAGGCAGTGTTCGCCGCTGGCCACATAGTAAATCTCGCAAACCTTGTTCTCAGCCGCCGGCGTAAGACGCGGCGACACATCGTCCTCGCTGCAAATAGAGATGTGGCAACCGGGAAAGTGATCACGCAGGCGTTGCGCCAAGGCCTCATGCGCGAGCGATGACTGCGCCGCCACCTGCGTCAGCACCTGGTCGAGATACGCGGGCGTGATCACCGTGCTCACTCTTCCTCCGCCTCGACCAGCTCGCGATAGACCGCCAGCGCGGCCGATTCGACGCCCATCACCTTGGCCAGCCAGGGCGGCGGGCTCTTGATCGCCTGCTGCAGGTCAGCCAGAATCTCTCTTGCCGTCTTGCCAGCGCCGACTTTTGGATTGAGCTTGACGGGATGCACGCCGGCACGCACCACCTTGGCGGCGGCCGGTCCGCCGATGGACTGGAAGTAGGCCACCTGACAGTCCTTGATGATTTCAGCACGCGCAAGATTCTTGTCCTCGGCATGCTCGGCTTCAAGCGTCGGCCGTACGGCGATGAGACGAGTTTCCGTCGGCGACACCTGATAGATCAGAAATCGTTCGCAGGAGCCGAAATGACCATCGATCAATTCAGCACTGTTCGAGGCACAGGCGACGCGAATCGAGCCGGGCATGTCGCCCTCGGCATAGATGTCGAGCGGCGGCAGTTCGCTGCCTTCAACGCCCTCGCCCCACAGAAAGCGTACGGCGCGCTTGAGCGTATCCATGTCGTAGCCGACTTGGCAATCCTGCTCGGCGTGATCGTCGCCAGCGATAATCACGCGCAAATCCGTCACGGTGAGCGCCGCGAGTTTGGTTTCCGTCAGCGGCAAACCGCAGTGATCGGCAATTGCAGTGACCAGGGCGGGCACGCCCAGGCCCGGCAACTCATTGGCTGCCAACCCCAATCGCAAGGCGGCTTCGCGAGTCATGGCCTGGGTCATGTCCGTCTCCTTTTACTGAATGTCAGGCATAAACGATGCAGGCATCCCCGGCGGGGCAGGCAGCCACACACTTGGGAGAATCCTGATCGTCGCACTCGTTGCAGGTTTCCTTGTTGATCTTGTAGATGCCGCCCTTCTCGGTAATCGAGGTGGTCGGACAGACCGGCACGCAGTCACCACAGGAAGTGCATTCCGCCTGGACGATTTTCATTGCCATGATATTTCTCCTTGAAAATTACTCGACGCCATCGATTCGCTTTGCGCGCACCGAGTAGGGCAGACGCTCGGGCGCGCTTTGCGGTTCGATGAAGTAGCAGCCACCATTCTTCAACTTGATCTCGCCGCCCCACTTTTCCGGGGTATCGAATTCCATCGAAGTAATCTGGTCTTCGATATCGCGCTTGGGCATGTAGAACACATAACCTTCGGCGCTGCGGCGGATCATGATGTTGGCCATGGTTGATTACCGAACCAGGTCGTGGTTGTAGTCGGTAGTTCCCATGCCACGGGTCTGATCGTCCAGACGCTCCAACACCGCATTGGTCAGCGTCGTCAGCACCTGCATGGCGCCTTCGTAGCCGAGCGTGGTCTGACGATGCAGATGGTGACGGTCGAAGATCGGGAAGCCGATACGGATCAGCGGCACCTCGAACTCCTCACCCTTGTGCAGCGTGTCGCGCTGGATGTACTTGCCGTAGCTGTTGCCGATGAGGAAATCCGGCTTGTCGGTGAAGCACAGGCTGCGCAGGTGCCACAGGTCAGCGCCCGGGTAGGCCTTGCCGTTGGCGCCGTAGGGGCTGGAGGCCAGCAGTTTTTCCATGGCTTTCGCCCACTTTTTGCTGCCGTTGTTGCAGACGACGTGGGTGGGCTCGATGCCGAATTCCATCATCAGCTTGACCATGCCCATGGTGAAGTCGGGGTCGCCATAGACGGCCATCTTCTTGCCATGCAGCCAGGCGTGCGAGTCGGTCATCATATCGACCAGACGGCCACGCTCCAGTTGCAGCGAGGGCGCGATCGGCTTGCCAGTGACTTCCGAAACCTTCATCAGGAACTCGTCGGTCCATTCCACGCCCATCGGGATGTTGAGCTTGGGCACTTCGTGATTCCAGGTGGTCTCGACGAACTTGCGGGTCTTGTCGCAACCCATCGGCTGGATCAGGAAGGTGTTCTTGGCGTTCGGCGCATCCTTGATCTCGTCCTGGGTGGTGCCGCCGGCATACATGCGGAACTCGCCATCGGCCGGGGTGTCGAGCACTTCTTCGGGATCACAGAGCATCGTGTAATCGACGTCCATTTCCTTCAGCATGCGCTTGATCACGCGGTAGTTGCCCAGGTAGGTCTCGAAGCCCGGCACGATGTTGATCTTGCCATTCTTGCCGACCTCCTTGCCTTCCATGGCATTGAGGGTGTAGTAGCGCAGGATGCCCTCTTCCATGTTGTCCCAGCCGGTGACGTGCGAGCCAACGAAGGACGGGGTGTGCGCGAAAGGCACCGGGAAGTCCTCGGGAATGTGGCCTTCCTTGCGGGCGTTGCCGATGAAGGCGTTCAGGTCGTCGCCGATCACCTCGGCGATACAGGTGGTCGACATCACGATCATCTCGGCGCCGTAGAGCGCCTTGGCGTTGGCGAGACCTTCATGAACGTTCTTCTGACCGCCGAACACGGCGGCATCTTCCGTCATCGAGTCGGCGATGAAGGCAATCGGCTCTTTGAAGTGACGGTTGAAGTAGGTGCGGAAATAGGCCACGCAACCTTGCGAACCGTGGATGTACACCAGTGCCTTGTGGAAGCCCAGGCCGCACAGGGCGGAACCGAGCGGCTGGCACTGCTTGGCCGGGTTGATGGTCAGGGCCTCGCGCTTGAAGTTAAGGTCCTGATACTCCTTAGTGGTCGTCCAGTTGAAAACTTCGGCGACTTTTTCCTTGGAGGAGGTTTCTTCAAACTTCTCGCGCTTACGCGCGATCATGCCCTTGTAGTCGTCGTCCCGGAACAGGGGAAAACACGGCTTGATATCATCAATTGCTTGCATTTTGGTCTCCTTCGCCCGGCCATCTATCTGTGGACACGGGCATCGGTTGATCGGAATGGGATTCGTTGGTGCGAACTACCTTAGGCAACCTTCTTCTCGGCAGTGGCCTCGTCCTTCAGCCACGGTGCCTTGAGCATCTTCCAGACCGGATTGTTCAGGGTCAGGTCCATGTCCTTGGCGAAGATGGCGAAGCCGTCGTAGCCATGGTAGGGGCCGGAGTAGTCCCAGCTGTGCAACTGACGGAAGGGCACGCCCATCTTGTGGAAGACGTACTTTTCCTTGATGCCGGAACCGATCAGATCGGGCTTCATCACCTTGACGAACTCGTCGAGCTCGTGACCGGTAACGTCGTCGTAGATCAGCGTGGCATCGCCCATATCCTTCATGGTGCGATCGTAGTCATCGTTGTGCGCGAATTCGTAGCCGGTGCCGACCACTTCCATGCCCAGGTCTTCATAGGCACCGACGACGTGACGCGGACGCAGGCCGCCGACGTAGAGCATGACCTTCTTGCCCTGCAGACGCGGCTTGAACTTGGCGATCACGGCGTTCATTTCCGGCGTATATCTCTCGATCACGCGCTCAGCGCCTTCCTTGATGCGGTCGTCGAAGTGCGACGCGATGGCGCGCAGCGATTCGGCGATCTTGGTCGGGCCGAAGAAGTTGTACTCAAGCCATGGGATACCGTACTTCTCTTCCATGTGGCGGGAGATGTAGTTCATCGAACGGTAGCAGTGCAGCAGGTTGAGCTTGACGTTCGGGGTGTTCTCCATTTCGGCCAGGGTGCCGTCGCCGGACCACTGGGCCACCACGCGCAAACCCATCTCCTCGAGCAGGATGCGCGAGGCCCAGGCATCGCCGCCGATGTTGTAGTCGCCAAGGATGGCCACGTCGTACGGGGTCTTCTCGAAAGCCTGACCGTCGCGGTTGGAGAGAATCCAGTCGCGCACCGAGTCGTTGGCGATGTGGTGGCCGAGCGACTGGGAAACGCCACGGAAGCCTTCGCAACGCACCGGCACAACCGGCTTGTTGATTTGTGCGGCCATCTTTTTCGACACGGCTTCGATGTCGTCGCCGATCAGACCGACCGGACACTCGGACTGCACCGAAATACCCTTGTTCATCGGGAAGAGCATTTCGATCTCTTCCATCAGCTTGGCCAGCTTCTTGTCGCCGCCGAAAACAATGTCCTTCTCCTGGAAATCGGAGGTGAAGTTCATCTCGCAGAAGGTATCCACGCCGGTGGTGCCAACGTAGTAGTTGCGGCGGCCGCCACGTGCATACTGGCCGCAGCCAATCGGACCGTGCGAGATCGAGATCATGTCCTTGATCGGACCCCAGACCACGCCCTTGGAACCGGCGTAGGCACAGCCGCGCATGGTCATCACACCGGGCAGCGACTTGCGGTTGGAGGTGATGCACTTCTTCGACGACTCCAACGCCTTGTCGTTCACCATCAGGTGCTTGGCACGGTCTTTCTTTGCTTTCTCGGGATAAACCTCAAGCACCTCAGCAATGAGGGCCTGGGTTTCTTCACGGGTCAATGCAGCCATCTTGTTCTCCTTTTAGGCACCGGCCTCTATCTGGGCACGGTGCCGACAGGTTGCGAATAAATAAATTAGGCAGCTGCGGCTTCGGCAGCCAATTCGGCAGCGGTCTTGCCGATGATGGAGGTGTCTTCGACTTCCATGATGCCAAACTCCATCAGCAGCTCTTCCAGCGCTTCCATTTCGATCGGCGTCGGGATAACGAATTTCTTGTTGTCGACGATCTTCTTGGCCAGGGTGCGGTACTCGTCGGCCTGCTTGTGGGTCGGGTCGTACTCGACGACCGTCATGCGGCGAATCTCGGCGTGCTGGACGACGTTGTGACGCGGCACAAAGTGAATCATCTGGGTGCCCAGCTTTTCAGCCAGAGCGATGATCAGTTCATCTTCGCGGTCGGTGTTGCGGCTGTTGCAGATCAGGCCGGCCAGACGCACGCTACCCGAGTTGGCGTACTTGACGATGCCCTTGGCAATGTTGTTGGCGGCGTACATGGCCATCATTTCGCCGGAGCAGACGATGTAGATTTCCTGCGCCTTGTTCTCGCGAATCGGCATGGCGAAACCGCCGCAGACCACGTCGCCGAGCACGTCGTAGAACACGAAGTCGAGCTCATCGTCGTAGGCGCCTTCCTCTTCGAGGAAGTTGATGGCGGTGATGACGCCACGGCCGGCACAGCCGACACCGGGCTCAGGGCCACCGGACTCGACGCACTTGACGCCGCCATAGCCCACGTTCATGACATCTTCGAGTTCCAGATCTTCCACCGAACCGGCCTCGGCAGCCAATTGCATGACGCTGGTTTGCGCCTTGCTGTGCAGAATGAGGCGGGTCGAGTCGGCCTTCGGATCGCAGCCGACGATCATCACCTTGTGGCCCGCTTCGGCCAGCGCCGAAACAAGGTTCTGGGTGGTGGTGGACTTGCCGATACCACCCTTGCCGTAAATGGCGCATTGACGCAGTTTTGCCATGGTGTAATCTCCTTTGTGTGAAATTCGTTCGGGCGCTCAGTCAATCCAGATCAAATTGCGCTTCCCGACGAGTAATTGGCAAGGAGCGTGCCACCATCACACAAATAACCCAACTCACTGATAAAACTAAGATTTAGACGTGACCAGCATCCCCCTTCCCTCAGTGAGTTCTTGTAGCACTTGCGACAATCCACTCCAAAGTCCCACACTTCCGTCGTGGGCACGACTACCCATCAACCGCTGCAACCTGCCCGCCGTCATCCTCGGCAGCCTCACCTTCCAGCAGCACCCTGCCCCGCTCAAACTGGATGGTGTTGAGGAGCTGCATGCCGAGCTGTTCCGCCTGCTTGACCCGATTGCGGCAGCACAAGAGCGTGCCAAACTTTTCTGTGATGGCCTCAATGCCCATTTCTGCCTCGACCATCTCGAAGACGCCGGTCTGGATGCCGCCACCACCAAAAGAGCCAAAGCCAACTGGCTGCGCATCCTGCGTGGCTGGAGTTTCGATGCCGACAGCCGCGAAGGCGCCGTGCTCAAGGGCTGGGTCGAATCGCGCTTCGGTCTCGTGCCGCGCCACCACGGCGAACCGTTACGCGACTTCACCAGCCGCGCCTGGCAGCGCTATGAAGAAATGCGCGCCACCGGCCTCTATGGCACCAACGCCCTCGAGGCGCAACTCGACCTGCTGTATGCCTATGGGCAATACGAATTCGACCGCGCCGGCCGCCAGGGCGGACACCTCACGCTCTACCGTGGCATCAACCGCCTCGACGAACACGAGGTGCTCTCAGGTCAAGACAAACGTCAGGTGGTACTGCTCAACAACATCACCTCCTTCAGCACCTCGCGCGAACGGGCCGGCGAGTTTGGCGATGTCATCCTCGCCGTCGATGTGCCGGTCGCCAAGATCTTCTTCCACTGCGCCCTGCTGCCGGGGGTGCTGAAAGGCGAGGATGAGCATCTGGTGATTGGCGGCGCCTACGCTGTGACAGTCCATACCTTGTAAGGTCGCCGCATGCTCAGCCCCATCGCCCTCGCCACCTGGATCGCCTTCTGCATGCCCGGCGCCGACAGCGCCATCGCGTTTGCCATGGTCATGGCAGGCTCAGGCGGGAACCCTGACCTGATTACCGATGCACAAGGCCAGACGCGCAAACTGCAGGATCTAAAAAATGCCAATGCAAATGCGGACGAGCTTTATGTCGGCCTCACGCAAATTCCGGCCCGCCAGTTAAAGGCCCGTGGCATCCCAGCCGAACTTGCTCTCCATCGCTGCACCAACCTAGCCATTGGCTGGCACTTGTGGTCGGAGGCCCACGCCACTGCAAAGGAACAGCAACCAACGCAATGGAAAGCGGTCTCGCTGGCCGCCTCAATCTACCGGGAAAACCGTGCCGTTTTGGAAACACCCTATAGCAAGAAGGTCACCGACCTCGCTATTGCTCACGTGCCGGTGGCACCGGCACCACACGGCAGCCGACTGTATAACGAAGTTGCTGCCGACTGGGCCAACGGGCAGAGACTGCTGCTGCGCCTCGAATACCCGGAAAGCCAGCTCGGCCGCTCGCAAATCATGGGCCACTGGATACGCGCCACCACCGAGTAAGTCGCTTGCCTTGCTATCATCTCTCGCATGACAAAGGCCTCAGACACGACGACGCCCAGGCGCAAGCGGCTCAGCGACGCGGAGTGCGAGCGTCTGATTGCAGAGCACACCCCGTTGGTCAACGCCATCGCACACTCGCTGCTGCGCCGTCTACCGGCGAATGTCGAAGCGGATGATCTGATTCAGGATGGCATGGTCGGTCTGCTGGTGACCATCATCCAGTCCACCGCCTCACAAGCGGGGAAAAGCTACAACGCCTACCTGTCGCAGCGCATCCGTGGCGCCATGCTCGATGGCCTGCGCGAGAACGATCCGGGTAGCCGCAAGGTACGTCAGGAAATGCGTCGCGTCGAAGTCACCATCACGCAACTCTGTCATCGTCTTGGCCGCATGCCGCAGGAAGGCGAAGTTGCCGAGGCACTGGGCATGGCACTGGATACCTACCAGTCCTTGCTGCAGCGGGCGGATGGCTACACCCTGTTTTCGCTGGATGACTTCGACGAAGTTCAGCAGGAGCGCGACTTCATCTCGTGGTGCGCCAGCACCAACGCCAACCCGGTCGCCGCACTGGAACGCAAGATCGTGCAACGCACCCTGCTACTTGCCCTCAGCGAACTGACGGAACGCGAAGAAACCGTCATGCAGGCCTATTACAGCGATGACCGCACCATGCGTGAAATCGGCTCCCTCCTGGGCGTCACCGAGGGACGGGTCAGCCAGATTCACGCACAGGCGATTGCCAAACTACGCGCCGCCGTCCTCGGCGACGACACCCACGCATCACTGCTCAAACCACGCTGGAGAACCGCATGACAGTTGAATCCATTGGCCTCGACAACGAACAGCGTACCGACTGCCAGTTGCGCACGGTATTTGTCGAAGCCTTCGAACTCGTCGCGCCCTCCCTTGATGAAAGCGGCAACTGGCTCTCGATGGCCCACGAAATCATGGCCATGGAGGCCATCGAACAACGCTTCCCGGAAATTACCGGCACGCGCCTGATGGCCACACTGGTGACCATCGCAGGCGTTCGCGCTTCGGGGCGGACACCCGTTCAGTCATAGTCGGCGCTGGCAGGACGGCATAGCGCGTTTTATTGTTGCAAAGCCGACATTGACATTAAGCAACCTCGACCTGATGCGGGTTTCCGGCCGGGCGCGAGAATTGCATGAACTCCCCAACCTGTTATGGAGAGTCTCATGCCAACCCAAGAAAAGCACGCCCAACTACTCAGTGGGCTAAAAAATGGCAGCATCGTGCCTTACCTCGGCCCAGGCGTCCTGGCCGATGTGCGCAACCCCGACACCGGCGCAGCGATGCCGGCGACCAGCGATGAACTGATCATCGCCATGAACGGCGGCAAACCGATGTCGCCCAAGCTGATGTATGAATTCTCGCGCGCCGCGATGAACATCGAACTAAAACGTGGCCGCGCAGCGGTGACGAAGTTTCTCGATGCCACTTATGGCGCCAGCCAGTGGACGCGCAGCACGGTGCACGACTGGATCAAGGCACTGCAACCGCGCTACGTAATCGATATCAACCGCGATACGCAATTGCTTGATTCCTTTTCCAGCGTGCCCCACCTGCTGGTGTTGGGCTGCGCGCGGCTGGGCGGCACGGACTACCGTTTCAAGCTGTTCGCCCACGACGGCACCAGCTATACCGCCATCCTGCCCGAGCAAGCAGCGATCGACCTGCCGGTCTTGTTCAAGCCGATGGGCGCTCCCCGGCCCGAGTCGTCCTATATCGCCTCGGATGCCGACTACGTCGATTACATCACCGAACTGATGGGCGGCTTTGCCGTACCCTCCTTCGTCAAGGAAATGCGCAAGGACAAGCAGTATCTGTTCATCGGTCTGCGCTTCAACCGCGACAGCGAGCGCATGGTGATGTCCGACCTGATCTACGGCGCAGCCAAACCGTCCGGCTGGGCGCTGATCGAACAGCCGACCGACAAGGAGCGGCGTTTCCTCGGCAAGATGGGCGTCGAGATCATTGAAGCAGATATCCCCTGGCTGCTGGGCCGTACCGAGTTGGTGACATGTTGAACTGGAACCCTGCCCTGTACGCGCTTGGCGTAGTTGAGATGGATGCCACACACGAGGCGTTCACGCGACTGACCAGCGAGACGATCCGCGCCAGCGACGAAGACTTCCCCTATCTGCTGAGTGCCCTCGCCGAACATACCCGCCAGCACTTTGAGAACGAAAGCAGCCTGATGCGCCATTGTGGCTTCCCAGCCATTGCCGAACATGAGGGCGAGCACCGGCGCGTCCTCGGCGAACTGGTGCATATGCTGAATGCGGTTCAGGAAGGCCGGCTACGTTTCGCGCGACTGTATGTCAGCCAGGGGCTGCCCGAGTGGTTCCGCAACCATCTGGCGACCATGGATGCGGCGCTGGCAGGCTGCATCAAGCGACAAGGCCAGCAGGACGTAGCGGCCTAGCTGGCGCCCTTGATCCCCTGGGCGTAGCGAACGAACTCGGGATAAGGGACCGCCTTGCTGAACAGGAAGCCTTGCGCATAGTTGCAACCGTGTTCCTGCAGGAACGCGAGTTGTTCCGGCGTTTCCACCCCCTCCGCCACCGTCTCCATGCCGAAGGCACTGGCCATCTGCAGGATGGCCCGGATCATCGCCGCATCGGTTGGATCGGTGGTGATGTCGCGCACAAACGAACGGTCGATCTTGATGATGTCGATCGGCATGCGCTTGAGATAACTGAGCGATGAGTAGCCCGTGCCAAAGTCGTCGATGGCGATACGGCAGCCGCATTGGCGCAACTGACGCAGGATGTCGACATAGGCCTCGTTGTCGGAAAGCTTCAGGCTCTCGGTAATCTCGATCGTTACCTGATGATCGCGCGCCAGGTTGGTCTTGCTGAGCAGGCGCAGCATTTGCTCGATGTGATCGCGCGCGACGAACTGGGCGGCAGAAAGATTGAATGCCAGTGACAGGCGCATGCCAGACTCCTGAGTCCAGTGCTCCCAGTCCGCAATACCGGTTTCAAACACCCAGTGACTAAGCCGGCCAATCATGCCATTCTGTTCGGCGACCGGGATAAACACATCGGGCGGAATGAACCCTTTGCTCGGATGCTGCCAACGCAACAGGGCCTCGGCACCTGCCAGTTGCATGGTGGGGAGGCGCATGATCGGCTGGTAGTAGACGTGCATGCGCTCACGTTGCAGGGCGGTACTCAGCTCACTGTCGATCCAGTGGCGCTTGTTGGCCTCATCCTGCATGCGGTGGGTAAAGAAGCAGAAGGTATTGCGACCATTCTTCTTCGCCTCGTACATGGCGCTATCGGCATTCTTGAGCATGATCTCGGGCGTATCGCCGTCCATCGGATAGACCGTGATGCCGATACTGGTCGCTGTTTGCAAGGTGTGTCCGGCCACCACCAGCGGTTCGCGCACCTCGGCCATCAGCTTGTTGGCGATCGGAATGATGTCCTCCGTACTGCTGAGATCGCTCAACAACACAATGAACTCATCGCCGCCCATGCGGCCGACCGAGTCGGCATCGCGTAGTGCGCCGCGGATACGCACGGCCGTCTTCACCAGCAGTTCGTCGCCAGCGGCGTGGCCCAGCGCATCGTTGATCGATTTGAAATGATCCAGGTCGAGAAACATCACGGCGAACATGCGCCCATTGCGGCGACTCAACGACAGCATCTGCTTGAGACGATCCATCGTCAGGTTGCGGTTGGGCAGCCCGGTCAGCGTATCGAAAGTCGCCTGGCGCTCGATGGTTTCCTGGGCCTTCTTGGCGTCGGTAATGTCGCTAAATACCGCAATATGGCGAATGACGTTACCCGCCTCATCCTTGAGAACATTGATCGACAGCCATTCCGTATAGGTATCGCCGTTCTTGCGGCGGTTCTCGATCTCACCCTGCCAGACACCGGTGGACAGCAACACCTCCCACATGTGCTTGAAGAACTCTTTGGGATGCTTGCCGGAATTGAGGATGTGCGGCTTCTTGCCGATCACTTCATCCGGCGTATAGCCGGTAATGGTCGTAAATGCCGGATTCACCGAGATGATCTGGTTATGGGCATCGGTAATCACGGTCGCCTCGGAGGCATACTCGAACACGGAGGCGGAAAGGCGGAGCTTTTCTTCGGCGACTTTCTTTTCGGTGATTTCGGTGATCGTCATCACCACGCCGCCGATACCCTTGCGGTTGTCATCCACATAGGGCGTCATGCGGATCATGAAGTAGCAATTGTCCTCGCGCTTGAACTCAAACTCATCGACCTTGCCTTTCTTGATGACATGGGCCACATGGTTCAGCAAGTCCGGCACGTGTGCCAGCATCGGCACGGAGGTCAGGTTGGGCTTGGTGCCGGCAGGGATATCGAAGAAGTCCAGCGCGATCCGGTTGTAACGCGTCACCATCAGGTTGCCATCCACCACCAGCAGCCCCTTCTGCAGGCTGTTGAGGATGTTCGTCAAATCACCGTTCGATTCGCTCAGTTCCAATGTGCGTGAGCCGAGTTCGTCGTTGACGGTAATCAGTTCCTCGTTGGATGCCTGCAGTTCCTCGTTTGCGGTTTCCAGTTCCTCATTGGAGGCCTGCAATTCCTCGTTGGAGGCCTGCGCCTCTTCGTTGAGGGACTGCAGTTCTTCGTTGGCTGTTTCTAGTTCCTCGATCACTGTCTGCAGATTTTCGCGGTTCAGGGTGATTTCCTGTTCCAGCTCGGAAATACGCTCGCTGGTCGCAATCCCTGCACCCGCCGCATCCCCGGGGGAAGGATGTTTAACATCGGCCAGTTCGAAACACACCAGCAACAAATTGGGATTTTCCGACTCCGCCTGACCGCCGTAGTGAACGGCCATGCGGTAGTAATGCGAAATGCCATCCGCCGCCAGTTCAATCGGGCTGGAGATCGCGCTTTGCTTGGTACGGCCGACGCGATGGGCAAAGGCCCGCAACTCGGCCCGCAGTGGCGGCTTGATCAGGGTAAAGGCATTGAAATCGGCCTTACCCTTGCGGATCGAAAGAAAGGCACTGCAGTCGCCGAAGATTTCCAGCACCTCGCCCTCATCGGTCATCAACAGGCTGGGCGGCGCATAAATTTCGAACAGGCGCTCGTGCCCCACCTCGTTGTTGGTGGGGGGAATCACCGTCTTGCTGGACACATAGCCGAGGTTGTCACTGCCGCCCAGCCCGCGCATGCGCGCAAAACCACCGATGATGGGCGAGGCAACCGGACGCTTGATAAAAATCTTGTTGCGCCGGTCTTTTTCCACGAACAGGTTGCTCAACTTGCCCAAGGACTCGGATTTACCCAGGAACAGGATGGCGTTGTTGTGCAAGGCATAGTGGAAGAGCTTGATCACCCGTTCCTGCAGCTCGGACTTGAAATAGATCAGCAGATTGCGGCAACTGACCATGTCGAGGCGCACGAAGGGCGGGTCCTGCACCAGATCCTGGCGTGCAAACAAGGTCATCTCGCGCAGGCTCTTGTCGATCAGGTACATGCCATCCTGGGACGTAAAGTAGCGCTCGATCAGCGCGCTGTCGACACCATTCAGCGCGGCTTCGGGATAAACACCGGCACGAGCCATGCTGACGGCATCGCCATTGATGTCTGTCGCAAACAACTGAATGCGGTACTTGTCGCGATTCGACCCCAGTTCCTCGGCGAGGATGATGGCGACGGTGTACACCTCCTCGCCGGTCGCACAGCCGGGAATCCAGATACGAATGTCATCACCCGGCCGCTTGGTCTTGAGAATCTCGCTGATGACGCGCCGCACGGCCTCAAAAGATTCTGGATCGCGGAAGAACGAGGTCACGCAGATCAGGAAGTTGCCGGCCAGTTCGGTCAGCTCTGATACATGCGTGCTGATGTAGTCGCCATAGGCATCCAGCCCTGGAATCTGCATCGCCGCCATGCGCCGCATGATCTGCCGCGAGATCGTGGCATCCTTGTAGTTCGAGAAATCCATGCCCGTATGAGTGGCGATCTGGCGCACGATGCCGCGGATGGTCGACGGCGGATTCTCTTCTATATCATCGGCGATCGGCGCACGCGGCCACTGCACAATCGACAGCAACTGGATGGCGATCTCTGGGGGTGGCAACACCAGGTCAGTGCCGCCCGCGCGGATGGCCGCGTTGGGCATGCTGTTGTACTTGGCCGACTTCGGTTCCTGGGCAATGCAAATGCCGCCAGCCGCCTTGATCGCCTTGATGCCGTGCGAGCCATCCGAGCCCGTGCCGGACAGGATGATGCCAATGGCCCGATCCTCCTGATCTTCGGCCAGACTCATGAAGAAGCGATCGACGGAAGGCTTGGGGCCGATGGTATTGGTCGGCTTGCTGATGCGCAGGCGGCCATTGGCCACGGTGACATCGGAATTGGGCGGCGCCACGTAAATGGTATCGGCCTGCGGCGGCACATTGTGGCTGGCCTCCAGCACCGTGAGCTGGGTTTCGCGGGCCAGCAGTTCGACCATCAGACTGCGGTGATCGGGCGACATGTGCTGCGCCACGATATAGGTCATGTTGGCATGCGCCGGTAAATTGGCGACGAAAGGACGCAAGGCTTCCAGCCCCCCGGCCGATGCACCGATGCCAACGTAGTAGAGCGGTCCCTCGCCAACTGGCTTGTTATCGGGAGTCTTTTCAGGCGCGGCTGATGCCTTTTTCGTTGTGGCACGCTTGGGTGCAGACAATTTCGCCGCTGGCGCTTTCGCTGATGCTTTTATCGCCACCGGCTTCGCTGGCTTATTCGTCTGCAATTTATCTCTCCCTGACCACCATAGGGCGCTAACCATCGCGCCAGCGCGTGATTATGCCGCAGTCAACCACCGCAAGGGTTACAAAACCACCAACGCCTGTGCCTGATGTGAAACCCGCTTCGCCGTCTGGGCATCCAATGCACGCAACCAGCGCAGCGGCAAGGACTCATAGCCATACAGCGCCCCGGCCACCATGCCGGCAATAGCACCTGTCGTATCGGCATCGCCACCACGATTGACAACATCGATCAGGCAATCCTCAAAACTCCCGGTATCGAGCAGGGCTTGCAGCACCGCCTGCAGGGTCTCGACCACCCAGCCGCTGGGATTTTCACGCCGCTTGGGCCGAAACGAAAATTCGGGATGTGCGCTGACGAAAGGCTGGATACGGCCACGATAAAGCTCACGCAGACTGGCCCCACGCAGGGCATCCTGCACCATGAAGACGAGCAACTCGCACACCGCATCTGAGGCCGGATTATGATGCGTCACATGCGCCTGGGCATGAATCGCGGCACGCACCACGGATTCCTCCCGCCCCAAGGTCGCCAACGCCACGGGCAGCACGCGCATGGCAGCACCATTGCCGGCATCGTGCTCCGACCGTGGCGCACAGGGATCGCCGGTGTTGCGAAATGTGATGAGGTTGCGGCGCACCGTATTGCCGATATCGACCGGTTTGCTGCGCATCCAGCCGTCAAAGGCTTGAGCGCAGGAGAGCGGCTTGACCTCGCCGGCATCCGCGAGAATTGCCGCACCCAGCGCCAGCGCCATGGTGGTGTCGTCGGTGACCTGACCGGGCTTGAGGCGCAGCCAGCCCCCGCCGATCAACTCGCGATGCACACCACGCTTGGGCATGAACGCCGCACGAATCTCGCGCGGCATCATGAACTCTACGGTCGCACCCAGCGCATCGCCGATGGCAAGGCCGAGGTAACTCGCCTCGGCCCTTGCGATCAGGTCACTTCGATGGGTATTCGACAACAATGTCTTCGTTGTCCAGCACCATCTGGCAGGCCAGCCGCCATTCGGTCGGACAAATATCGGTCACGCCCATTTCCTCGATCTGGGCCTTGGTGATCTTGCCGAGATCCTTCAACACGGCGACTTCGCGCTCGGTCAGCGGATGACCAAACTTCTTGGTCTTATCGACATGGATGATCCTGACAAGGCAGGTACCACACTCGCCATCGCCACAGGAAAAGTCGATCGGCACATGATTTTCCTTGGCGAGTTCGAGAATGGTCTGCTTGTGACTGCCGGCGACAGCGTAGACGGTCTTGTCCTTGTGCAAGGGGCTGGTGAAAGTAACGTTGGGCATGATGGCTCCTGGTTAAAAAATTCGGTTATGCGGGTTTGACGACGATTTCGCCGCCCAGCACTTGCGCCTGGCAGGCGAGACGATGGTGGCGCGGCGCGAAGTTGTCCTTGAGCACCTGATCCTCAAGTACCGAAGGCGGCGCGAGATTCTCATGGCCTGAAATGACCTTGGTCAGGCAGGTGCAGCACTCGCCTTCGCGACAACCGTAGGTGATGCCGGCGCCAACCTTTTCCGACACCTCGATCAGGCGGGTGCCCGCGGGGACGGTAACGGTAACCCCGACATCCTGGAATGTGACTTGTGCTTTGGGCATGGCAGGCTTCCTTTCAGGCCAGTTCGGCCATATCAATAATGCGGTTTTCGACGCGTCCGGTGAGATGCAGGGCAAGCTGTTCGCCGAGCGCACGGCAGCTGGCCAATTCTTCTGTGGTCGGAATCAGGCGGGCGCGCACTCCCTTGACGGGTAGGCGCAACTTGAGGCCGCGCAGGCGATCCTCGACCATTTGCATGGCCTCGCCGGTCCAGCCGTAGGAACCGAAGGCCGCGCCAATCTTGCCGCGCACGTTGACGGCAGTCAGCGAGGAGAGCAGATCCCACACCGGCTTGACCGCGTCGCCATTGATGGTCGGGCTGCCAATTGCAAGGGCATCGGCCTCCTCGATCAGGTCGACAAAGGGCGCGACCTCGCCGCCCTCGATGTCGTAAAGCGAAACACGCACCCCGCCCTTGTCTTCCGCACCCGCCGCCAGTGCCTCGGCCATCGCGCGGGTGCTGCCATAGGCCGACACATAGAAGACCACCAGGGTCTTTTCGCCGGCTGCTTCATTCTTGAGTTTCGAAGCGGACAACTCGCGGTAGCGCACCACATAGCGTTCCGGCGCATCGCGCAGCACCGGGCCGTGCGCCGGCGCAATCAGCTTGAGCGGCAGCGGTTCGATCTGTTCGAGCGCTTCCAGCACATGCGCACGGAAGGGCCGCATGATATGCGCATAGTAGTACTCGAAGGAAAAGCGGAAGTCGCCGACCGCATCGTTGAACAGGCGCGCATCGCAGAAATGACAGCCGAACACGTCGCCGGAGAACAGGATGCCCTCTTCTTCGAGGAAGGTGCATTGCGTGTCCGGCCAGTGCAGATAAGGGGTTTGCAAAAAATGGAGCGTGCGATCACCCAGTTCGACACGATCCCCGGTCGTCACCGGCATGTAGTTAAGCCGCTCGCCGTGCAACAGCCCCTTCAGCATCGGCTGCGCCCGCGAGGAAATGTAGAGCTGCGCCTGCGGTGCACGCTTGAGCAGTTCCGGCAGCGCACCGGAATGATCCGGTTCAAGGTGATTCAACACGATGGCGCGAATCTCGTCGTAACGCGCCACGGACTCCAAGCGGCTGAAGAAGGTCTCGCTGAAGTTTTCCTTGACGGTGTCAATCACCGCCACGCCCGCGCTGCCGCGCACCACGTAGCTGTTGTAGGTGGTGCCGTTGGCGGTCTTGAGGATGATGTCGAACGAGCGCAGCCCCGGATCGAGCGCCCCGATCCAGTGCACGCCAGGCGCGATGGCGACGCCGTGCTCAGTGATGGCCGCAGCCGCAGCCTGTGCCATGGCCGTCATCGCCTTGGTTATCCCCATGGTTCCCATGGTCTTCGTGTCCCTGGCAACGGTGGCCGTCGGCCCCGTGACGGCAGGCCTCCATGTCCTCCTCGCTCGCCATGCCGTTCAAGCCGATCCAGGCATCGACGGCTGCCACATCGAAGCCGGCCATGCGCTCCTCGCCGACTTCCAGCAAGGGCCTGCGAATCAGCAGTGGGTGATTGACCAGCAAGCCCAGCGCCGTGGCTTCATCGAGTTCCTCCGGCACAATCTCGCCCGACTTGACAGCGGGCGCATTGCGGTTGAACCATTGCGCCACTGGCAAGGCGTACAGAAAATCCAGCAGACGCTTGCGCGTCCATGCTGTCTGGCGCAGGTCGTGCGGCACGACAGTATGGCCGGCCGACTCCAGCAGCGCCTTCTGGCGCGCATTGCCGGAGCAACCGGATTTTTCATAGAAGGTGATAGTCGCCATAGTTTTTTACCTTGCGGAGATTTCGCGTTGCACCTGCGCCCAGCGGGCAGGCGGAATACCGGTGAGCGAACCGGCCGGATTGAGCGCTTCGTTCAGTTCATTGACGATGGCGCCTTCGATCGGACAGATCGTGGCGCACTGCGGATCGGCGAAGTCGCCGAGACACTCGGTGCATTTGTCGGCGACGATCAGAAAGTGAGGCTTCGCCTCGACGATGGCCTTGCTCGGACACAGTGGTTCGCAGGCCCAGCAATTCACGCAGCTTTCAACGATTTCGAGGGCCATCACGCCACCTTTGATTCTGTTTTCGGCGCCAGCTTGCCGGCTTTCAGCATCTCGTGCCAGACGGCAATACAGGCCGGTTCGATCTCTTCCATCGGGTGTTCGCCGTTGGGCTGAATACCCGCAGCCTCAAGCTTGCCCCAGGGTTCGTAACCGATCTTGGAACACAGCACGACTTCGCAGCCGGCCAGGGCTCGCAAAGTACGACTAAGCACCGATTCAGCCTCGCCGCAGCTATCGTCGCCACTGCAATACAGCTCGGTCTTGCGATGGCCGATCAGCTTCGCGCCGGTAGCCGTTACCTCATAAACGAGGAATTCGCGCGCATGACCGAAGTGTTCGTTGATCAGGCCGCCCTTCGCAGCCACTGCCATCAGCACGGGCCGTCCTGCGAGCGCCGACTTTTGCGGGCGATGCAGGGTAATCACCGCTTGCCCCGGTAGCTGTGGCGCGTGGGCCTTGGCATGCTTCGCCTCACGCTCGGCCGCCACCTTGTCGCGCAAGGCGACGCGGCGGGCCATCGCTTCGGCCAGGAAATCTTCGTCGAAGTTCATCGCTTCGACCTTGTCCATGGTGAATTCCGCACCGCGATCCTCGCCGAGCAGACCGACCGCATCGGCGCGGCACTGGCGACAGTGGCGCATCATGTTCATGTCGCCTTCGCAGGCGTCCTGCAGATTCTTCAATTCCTCGGGCGACGGGCTGCGCTGCCCCATCACGCCGTAGAAAGTGCCGTGCTCGGCCTCGGCGATCAGCGGCATGACGTTATGCAGGAAAGCGCCCTTGGCCTTCACCACCTTCGACACCTCCTTGAGATGCTCGTCGTTGACGCCGGGGATCATCACCGAGTTAACCTTGACCAGCACGCCCTTGGCCACCAGCATCTCAAGGCCCTTCTGCTGCTGCTCGATGAGAATCGCCGCCGCTTCCTTGCCAAAAATGCGCTTGTTCTTCCAGAATATCCACGGATAGATCTTGGCGCCGACTTCCGGGTCAAGGCAGTTGATGGTGATCGTCACATGGTCGATGTTGTGCTTCGCCAGTTCCTCGACATGCTCGGGCAGCGCAAGACCGTTGGTCGACACACACAGCTTGATGTCCGGGGCCTTTTCGGCCAATGCGCGGAACGTCGCAAAAGTACGCTCAGGGTTGGCCAGAGGGTCGCCAGGACCGGCGATGCCGAGCACCGACATTTGCGGAATCGCCGCCGCCACAGCCAGGGTTTTCTTGATCGCCTGATCGGGCGTCAGCAGTTCGGAGACGACACCGGGGCGCGACTCGTTGGCGCAATCGTATTTCCGGTTGCAATAGTGGCACTGGATGTTGCAGGCCGGCGCCACGGCCGCGTGCATGCGCGCGAAGTGGTGGTGCGCCTCTTCGGAATAGCAGGGATGGTCCTGTACGCGGCGACGGATGTCGTCCGACATACCGGACATCTGCGTCGCACTTGATCCACAGCTACCGGCGCTGCAGCCACCGGAGGATGGAATGATCGGAATAGTAGGAAGGGCCACGATGCGTCTCCGCGAATGGTGATTACCTTCCCTACAGCAAAGTCGATGCCAGCTTGTAACTTATTGATTAATTAACACCCCGAAAGACGATTGTCGCAAATCACACAATCACTGTACGATGCCTTAGCGCCAGCGGCGTACCTTAGGCCGCAGGATAGAACCACTCGTAATACCAGCCACAAGCCTGCCGAATCAGCGCCTGGATACGCGGGGGAACCTCATGAATTCTCGGTGGTGCGATCTTGCCCTGCTGCCGATGCAGATACTTGTTGCGGTAATGGCTGTCGCTCTCATGCGGGCGGACCGTCAGCTTTTTCGGATCAACCTTGTGCGCTGACACGCCGATCCATTTGTACACCGCCGCCATCGTTTCCACCGGCTTGGCCATCAAGTCCTCGAACTTCAGGAAGTAGAGCCGATCCTTGACTGACTGCGGCAGATCCTGCACCGCCTGAATCGACGACAACGGCGCGCCGATGGCCTTGTCTTTGGCAAACAACTGGTCGGCACGCCCAAAACGGTCGTAGTCGGCCAGATGATCGATGAAATCCAGCAGAATGGTCTTCTGATGCTGGGCCTCAATCGATCCGTAAATCTGCCCCAACTCGCGGATCGATATCACCAGCTTGGCGTCCGGTTCCAGATGCAACAGGAACTCGATGCAATGCAGCCAGGCTCGGTTCTTGTCCACCACCACCGGCTTGTTCGTTCCGGCATGCCAGCCGCGCAAAAAGCCCTGCATGGCCGTCTTGAGATGACTGTAAGTCGTATCGAACTGCACATCGAGCTGCGACAGCATGAACTGGTCGTCGCTGATGGAGCGGCGCGTTGATAGCAATGCATTGCACAGCGGAGAGCTATGCCCCTCGCAATGAATCTCCGGATGCTCGGCCAATAATTGGGTCAGCAGCGTGGAACCGGCACGTGGCAGGCCGGCGACACCAACAAAACGATGCGACATGCTTATCTCCTCAAACTGACAGCAGCGTCATGAGCCGCCCCAGACAGGTGACCGGCGACAGTGCCGAAGTGTCCAATGATAGTTCCGGATTCAGCGGCACCTCGTAGGGGGCACTGATGCCGGTGAAGTCGGGGACTTCACCCCGGCGCGCCCGCGCGTAGAGCCCCTTGGGATCGCGCGCTTCACAGGTTTCAAGAGGCGCGGCAACATGCACCTCGATCATTTGCTGCGTACCCACGATGTGGCGTGCTTGTGCACGGTCGGCCGCCAGCGGCGAAATGAGGGCAACAATGGCAAACGCCCCGGCGCCATTCAGCAGCCGTGCGACTTCAGCGGTGCGGCGAATGTTCTCGCTACGGTCTGCTGGCGAATAACCCAGGTCACTGCACAGGCCGCGCCGCAGTTCGTCGCCGTCCAGCACAGTGCAGGACCGGCCGCGAATGAACAGGGCCTGTTCCAGCGAACGCGCCAGCGTCGTCTTGCCTGCCCCCGGCAGGCCAGTGAGCCAGATGGTTTTTGCAACCGTCACCGTCAACGCCTCGTCATGAACATGATCAACTCGAACACAAACATTGCCATCAGCAGCCACTTACCGGTAAGGCGCAATATCTTTACTCAGTGCGCTCCGAGATAACAATCGTGGTTCGCGTACCGCCGATGGTCACGATTACCTGCATCGGGAACGCACCATCCGGTACGGCTGATGCAACAAACGCCTTGGTTTCAGGGTTGAAACTCAGCCAACCAGGCAAGGGGTCACCCGCTGTGGTCGTCACCTGAATCGGGGTATTGCTGCCTGCGGCCTCACTGACTTGCGCCGGCAAGGGGAAGCTGAAACCACTACCCGCCGTAGCCATCTCCTTCGGTACCGAAACGGTGATGATGCCGGTCTGCTGCACCGAAGGCTCCTGCACCAGGGAAACGGAAACGCCAGCGCTGTGCGGCCCAGTAGCAGCCCCTTGGCCATCACTGTTGCCGCCGGTATCCGCCGAGCCAGTAATCGGACCACCAGGCGTAGGCACAGGCCCGCCGGTGGGCGTCAACGGTGTGTCAGGCTGAGTCAGCAGCGTCGTGGTCGTCGGCCCCGGAATGACCGGCGTGGGTGGTGGGGGCGGTGGGGGAACGAATGTTTCCGTAGTACCTGTCGTACCCGTTGCGGGCGGTGGTGCAGCATTGATTATCAGGTTCCCATCGGCATACGCAATTGCGTAGCCTTGCTGATTGGAATAAAACCCACTGGGGGTGATGATGTAGCTAGCCGCGTTGATCGCGCCTTGAGACGTTCCTGAATAACTCACGGAACCCAACAAGTTCCCATCTGGCGTTGCTGAATAAGCAACTCCATTTCCGCCGGAATAAGCAAGGCCGTCATAGGTTTTTGTGGCGTTGCTCGCTGTGACCGTGAGCGGGCGTAGGAAGCTCCTCAAAAGTGGCGTGGTCTGGTTTTCGTAGATCAGCCAGTTGGTGGAGAAATTCCAGGTGTTGTAGCTGGCCTGGACTTTGGTATCGTTTGAGGACAGGCCAGATGGTGAGCCTGTAGTAAAACTGCCATTGCCTATCCCGGCAGCAATGGTGTCGGAATTCCAATAGCTGTTCGTCAGGGTTCCATTGCTTTGTTTGCCAACTAAGCCTCCAATCTTTCCGGCGGTTCCTGAGACGCTGCCGGTTGCGTAGACATTGGTCAGGGTCTGGAAGGCGCCATTTCCTATGAGTCCGCCGCCATATTGACCACTGGTGACATTACCCGTTGCGTAGGCATTGCTTACTGTTCCGTTACTCATCCAGCCGATTAACCCTCCTGCTGGCGCATTTACTGTGCCGGTCGTGCTGACGGTCGCATTTGAGTAAACATTACTGATGGTATGCGTCGTGCCGGATGTAGTTCGACCAATCAGGCCACCGGCGTAGCTTGCGCCGGAAACGGATCCGGTAGTGCCCACATTGAGGACGGAGGCGCTACCGCCAAGTTCACCGATCAGGCCTAGGTTGCGGTTTTTCGCCTGGTTGATCGAAAGATTCAATACCGAGTGACTGTTGCCGTCGAACGAGGCGGCCGAAAAAAATGGAATCATGAAGCCGGGCGTCGATGCGACATCGATAGTGGCGCCCAATTTGAAGGTGGCCGCGGAAAGCGTGGAGAACCCAAGCACATCCTTAAGACCTTGTATTGTGCTGATCTGGTAGCAATTGGTGCCGCAACTGGCGAAGGATTTTCCATCGCCGGTATAGTTAGCGATATTGAGCGCGGCGCGGCCGCCGTTCTGCCAGTCGGTGTATTGCGTGGCGTACAAAGCGCCGATCGTCGGGGCCTGGACGCCGTTGATGGTGACCGACTCGACCGGATAGTAGCTATTGGTGATGGTGGCGCCGCTACTGGGTACGAGTCCGCCGGCATTCAGTCCGGCCCCGGTGTTCGTCAAGCTCACGGCGGCATAGGAATCGGTGATTGTCGTCGACGAGGTATTGCCGCCCACCAGTCCGCCAAGCGTATTCACGCCCGTTACGCTTCCGGCTGCGTAATTGCGCAAGTAGGTGACCGATTGGCCATAGGCGGCAAGTCCGCCCGCGCTATTGCCGGAAGCGGTTACGGTGATATTGGTGCGGTTGTCGGTTACCCACACCAGCCCCCCCGCGTTCCTGCGCGCGTAGCCGATCAGTCCGCCGATGTTATCGGTACCCTTCACGGTACCCTCGAAGTAGCTATTGGCTACCCACGCATCGACAACCGACGACGTACCGACACCGTAGCCGCCGAGACGTCCCACTAGCCCCCCGACCTTGTTCCAGCCCTCCACGTAGCCGCTGGTCAAGCCCACGTTCCGCACTTGGGCGAGGGATTGCGCGGCGGGTGACGCGGCGGCGTCGACGCGCCCGAACAGGCCGACTTCCTGCGTCGAGGTGCGCTTAATGTAAAGCCCGCTGATCGTGTGGCCTAGGCCGTCGAACTTGCCGGAAAAACGGTTACTCGAGTTGCCGATTGGCAGAAAGCCTTGTGTGCTGTTCCAACCCGATGTCGCGCTTGCATCGATGTTGCTGCCCAGTGCGAAATTGCCACCCAAGTTGGCAGTGCGCGCCATCCCCTGCAAAGTCTGATTGGAACCGCTGGTGCCGTCAGCGGCAACGCCTAGGCTATTGATGACCGTGTAATCCGCATCGTTGATGAAGAGGATGCCGGTACCCGATCGGCCGGGCAGATCCACACGCCCCTTGAATGTTCCATCGGCGTTGAAGCCCATTTTCACACTCTTGGTGGTGAGGTAAGTGCCGCCATCCGCTCCCGGCGTGCTGTAGCCAGTCCTCATGCTAAGAATTGCACTGTCGCTAGCGGTCATCACATCGTTGATGTTGATGTCTCCGTGCGCCTGCAGTGACAAGGTATTTGCAGACCATGAAATGGGGGCATTGACATAGATATCACCCACCTCAGAACCAGCAGAGGCTGTGGCAATGATGACATTGCCCCCTTCCAGGTTGGTTTGCAGGGTCTGGTTACCGACTCCGCTTGAGTTTTGCGCGTCAGCGCTGGCACTGATGGTGAAGTTGGTCGGGTCAATCAGCCAGGTGCCCGCTTGGCCTTTGGGGGCAAGCGTATTGACCTGGGTATTCGTACCTATATTCACACGACCCGCCGAGGTTTCCACAAAACCACCGTCGCCACCCAGGTCACCACCGCGAGCGCTGATGTTGCCATTGATCTCAGCCTCGCCCTCGTGATTGGTCAGGTCGGTAATCAGGAGCGCCGTCCCGCCAGCGCCGACTTTTCCGGAGGCGGCATCGACATTGATGCTGCCGGTGTGGCTGATGCGGTCGCTGGCTTCCAGCCGGATGGTGCCGCCGTTATCGACGAGGCCCGTGGCTTCGAGGCTGCCAGTGTTGTTGACCACGCCGCCCTGCAAACGGTTGGCCGCTTGCGCCGACAGAATGATCAGGCCGCCGGGGGCCTGCACGGCATTGCCGTTTTCGACCAGCGCAGCAATGGTGGCCGGTTCGACGCGGATGTTGGTCAACCGTGCGCCGTCGAATTGCAGTTCAAAGGCTTCGCCGGCAGCCAGCGCCACGGTGCCGCCCTGGGCGATGACGATGCCGTTGTTACGCACTTCCGGCGCCAGCAGGGCGATGTAGCCGCCGAGTTCGGCCGTGAGGCTGCCTTCGTTTTCCACCTTGCCGGTGGCGCCATTGCGGGTGAAGTTGAGGTTGCCGGCCATGAAGTCGGCGTTGCTGATGTTGTGCGTGGTGGCGGTGAGTGCGCCGACGTTAATGCTGGCGCTGCGGCCAAAGTAGATGC
>JAUXXJ010000049.1 GCA_030681195.1 Rhodocyclaceae bacterium | reverse complement strand
GCTTCACCACGCATGATCTGCATCGCTGCCAATTGGCGGCCCGGGGCGTGGCGCTGGCTTACAACTGGTGGAGTCTGTTCGTGCGGCTGGCACATCCCGAAGCACGCCGCGAGGCGATAACCAGTCGGCCGTGGTTGATGTGCTCTTCGCGGCCACTGCTATTGAGCTGACTGACAATTGCCTTGACGTCCTGACTGCGGTGACGGTCGGCGACCAATACGGCATCGGCCGTTTCAATGACGACAAGATCTTCAACGCCGACCAGGCTAACCAAACGACTGGTGGCATGGACCAGGGTGTTGCGGCTATCAGTGGTGAGTACATCGCCGAAGTGGGCGTTGCCCGCTGCATCCTTCTCCAAAACTTGCCAGACGGCATCCCAAGCACCGAGGTCGGACCAACCGGCGGCGAGCGGAACCATCTTGATGGGGAATTCGCTGCCAGGGCAGCGCTCCATCACGGCGTAATCAATGGATTCGGCGGGGATGGCGGCGAATTCGGTTTTGCCGGGGCGCATGAACTTATTGTCTGCGCTGTGCAGTTCCCATGCTGAACGGGTGGCTACGGCGATGTCGGGGCGGAAGCGTTCGAGGGCAGCCATCCAGACGGATGCCTTGAGCACGAACATGCCCGCATTCCAGTAGTAGCCGCCTTCGTCGAGGTAGCGTTGTGCGGTAACGGCATCAGGCTTTTCAACAAAGCGTTCGACGGTAAAAGTCGGGGCTGGCAGGACGGCATGGCTTCCCGTCACAGCCTTGATATAGCCGTAGCCGGTTTCGGGACGATCGGGGGAGATGCCGAGGATGACGATCTCGCCTGCCCCTGCTGCACGGATGGCCGTCTGCATTGCAGTAGTGAAGGCGGGTTGGTCGGCCACCGTCTGGTCTGCCGGCGTGACGACGAGGACCGGATCGCCGCCTTGCTCCAGTGCAGCCAGTGCCGCCAAGGTAAGGGCCGGTGCGGTATTGCGGCCGACCGGTTCAAGCAGGAGTGCGCCAGGCTCGATACCGATTTCCCGCAACTGTTCGCTGGCAAGGAAACGGTGTTCTTCGTTGCTGACGATCAAGGGAGCGGAGACTTCAATATCTGCCGTAGCCAATCCGGCAAACCGGCGCGCAGCTTGCTGGAAAAGGCTTTCATCGCCGGTCAGGCAGAGGAACTGCTTGGGAAAACCGGCGCGTGAAAGCGGCCATAGCCGGGTGCCTGAACCGCCGCAAAGGATGACGGGAACAATCCGACTAGTCATACCCGAACAATTCCTTCGAGCATTGCTTTTGGTGCTTTAGGCATTTCGGTTTTGAGTTTTTCAATCTCATCACGCAAAGTCTCAAATTCTTCCAGCTTGCGCTTGAGGAACCTTGCCGTCAGCACTGACTTTTCTGCGAGTCCGGTAGGCGTTAGCAGGTAGACATAGCCCATCTTGTGCTTACTCTGGCTGAAGTTCTGCATCTTGACCCAGCCTTTATCTACCAGTGCCTGAAAGCAGAAGTTGATGCTGCCCAAGCTGATGCCCAGCTCTTTGGCCAGGGTGCGCTGACTGACATCCGGGGTTTCGTACAGGCGTCGCAACACCTGGAACTGGATGTCTTCTTGAAGTGAGATGCGTCGGGTCAATGGAAATGAGGTGCTTCAGGCACGCTACCGCCATGCTGTTTCACGTTCAGCAAGCGCGGTCAGGATGATTCTTTAGGGGTCCGCAGCACAAAAGTTGTTCAACGGACGAACGAATTATGCCACAGGCCCAAAGGGTTTGTGGTCTCTCTCAAAACCAATGCGCTGGGATTTCTTCGCTGGCCTCAGGCCAGCTTGCGCAAACTGGCGGGAGCAACATGCAGTTGCACCGGCTTAGAGATCAACTCGATCAGCACCATCACGCGCCCTTCTCCATCGGCCATCTGGTACATCGCCTCCAGCCCCGCAAACGCCCCCTCGACGATCATGACCCGTTCGCCTTTGGCAAACAGCCGCTGCGGCACGGTCTGGTGGGCATTTTCCTGTGAGTGCAGCAGATGTACCAAGCGATCATCGATCTTGGCAGGTTCGTTGCCAAAGCTGACGAGCCGGCTCACACCGTTTGTGGAGCGGATTGGTCCCCAGCCTTTGGCCGAAAGCCCCGTATCGAGACGAATGAAGAGGTAGCGGGGGAACAACGGCTCATTGATGACACTGAGAACGCGTTGCCTGAGCTTTTCTGCGGAAAGCATGGGCAAGTAGCACTCGTAACCCTGCCGTTGGAGGTTGTCCAGAGCGAACTTTTCCTGTCTGGGCTTGGTATGAACGAGATACCAGTGCATCGCCACCTCCGAAGGCTGTCTTTATTTTTGGCATTTTACCCTTCGGTATTGCAGCGCGGCAATCTGATTTCCACTCATTCGGCCTATTCAGTGTCATCATTTCCGGAATCAGGCTGGCGGGTTTCAGCATTTGGTTGGTCGTTGCTATCGGGATCCGCTTCAAACTCGCCATCTGCTTCCAGTTGCTGCTGCACCGCCTCTTCCATGCTGACGGTGTTCACTACCAGTTCGAAATGCTCGAGGATTTCAGGTTCGTGGCGGGTGATGTAGCTTTTGACCGCATCGTTGCCGAGCAGCTTGGTCAAGTAACCCTTGGCCACCACCAGATTCAGTAGGTCGGAGCCGTAGTTTTCTTCAGCATCCTTGTACTGGGTTTGAACCTGGCTCATTTCCTTTTCCAGTTTGACGATCTGCTCGATGGGTGCCAACTGCCGTTCGCGCTCAGCAGGTTTAAAGTCGGTGCGCTGCTCCTGTGGCGTGGCTTTGAGCAAGGCATCGGCATGGGCCACGGTGATGGTGTTGCTGGCCACCATCAGTTCCACCGCCTCCACTTGCCGGGCCGCTTTCATGTTGCGCAGCACCCGGGTCACGTCTGGCGTGAATTGCTTGTCCTGCAACCGGGCAATGGCGTCCGGACAAATGCCTTCCAGTAGGTTGATGCGCCGATTGATCGAACCCAGGTTCACCCCGAAGGCCCGGGCCAGGCGTTCCTTGCTCACGCCCTTGTCGATGGCGCGGCGGATCATGTAGTGTTCCTGAATGGTGGACAGCCGGTTGATGCGATGATTGTAGGTGTAGGTCTCGTCATCCTTGGCCAGCAGGCAGGGCGCTTCATGGACGCCCAGATCCTTCAAGGCCATCTTGCGTTGCCGCTCCACTTCGCGCTGGTAGGTGCGCACCAGGCTGTAGCTGGAGGTGGGTGGTTTGATCGGGTCGGGGTTGGCGGAACCGGTGCCGTGTTCCTGGCGTTTCTCAACCAGGCGCTTGGTTTCAATGA
>JAUXXJ010000048.1 GCA_030681195.1 Rhodocyclaceae bacterium | reverse complement strand
TGTTGCTACGCGTTGAAAATTGACCAGATTTTGAAGGTAGTGCGCGCTGAAAATTGACCAGGGTGATTCACTTCGCCGCTCGATAAACGAGTGGAACATTGGAGATGATCACCATGAACATGATTGGCAAGATAAGGCGGCTGCACTTTCGAGATGGGAAGTCGATCAGCGAGATATGCCGGAATACGGGGGTATCGCGGAACACCGTCAAGAAATGGCTGAGGGCGTCGGACGGTACGGAGCCGAAATACCAGCGCAAGGCCAAGCCGACGTTGCTTACGCCTTACGAAGAACGGCTGAAAGGCTGGCTGGAAACGGACAGCCGGCGGCCCAAGCGGGATCGGCGTACGGGGCTGGCGCTATTCGCGAGACTCCAGCAAGAAGGCTTCACCGGCAGCTACACGCGCGTAACCGAGTACATTCGGCGCTGGCGGGATTCAGGTATTACGGTCGCGAAATCAGCATTCGTACCGCTGAAGTTCGAATTGGGCGAAGCCTTCCAGTTCGACTGGAGCGAGGAATCGCTGGTCATTGGCGGCATCTGGCGCAAGCTGTTGGTGGCGCATACCAAGCTGTGCGCGAGCAAGGCATTTCTTCTGGTGGCCTACCCGACGCAAAGCCACGAAATGCTGTTCGATGCGCACACACGGGCCTTCCGGGTGTTTGGCGGAATCCCCAAGCGCGGCATCTACGACAACATGAAGACGGCGGTCGACAAAGTGGGCGTTGGCAAGCGGCGGATCGTCAATACGCGCTTTGCTGCCATGGCATCACACTACCTGTTCGATCCTGACTTCTGCAACGTGGCATCGGGATGGGAGAAAGGCGTCGTCGAGAAGAACGTGCAGGACAGTCGGCGACGTATCTGGCAGGACGCCGGCACCCTGCGCTTTGGCAGCTTCGCTGAACTCAACATCTGGCTAGAGAAACGCTGTCAGGAACTGTGGGCGGAACTGCCCTATCCCGAGGAGGAGCACCTGACCATTGCCGACGCGCTGACCATGGAACAGGACGCCCTGATGCCGATGGTGCCGGAATTCGACGGTTATGTGGAAACGACGGCCACGGTATCGAGCACCAGCCTGGTCAGCATCGAGCGCAACAAATACTCGGTCCCGTGCGCACTGGCCAACCACAAAGTCAGTGTGCGTCTCTACCCTGAGCGGATCGAGGTGCATGACGACACGGGCAAGGTGGCCAGCCACGAGCGCAGCTTTGACCGGGGCGAGGTGCGTTACGACTGGCGTCACTACATTCCGCTGATCGAGAGGAAGCCAGGGGCGCTCAGGAACGGTGCGCCATTTGATGGTTTGCCAGCGCCTTTGCAGAGACTGCGTGCAGCACTGATCAAGCGACCCGGCGGTGACCGGGTCATGGCCGATGTGTTGGCTGGCGTGCTGACCTACGGGCTCGAGGCTGTCCTGGTCGCCGCAGAGTTGTTGCTGGAGTCGGGCAATACCAGTGCGGAGCATGTGAAGAACGTGCTGGCCCGTCTGGCCGAACCGCCACCGCCGGCCAACCTTGAAACCGCGCACACGGTAACCGAGGCACCGCTGGCCAATGCTGGCCGTTACGATCACCTGCTGACGGAGGTGGATCATGCGTGATGTCATTGCGGAACTCAAATCCCTGCGCCTGCATGGCATGGCCAGCGCCTATGAGGAACTCAGTGGCCAGGGAGGTGTCGGCATACAGACTTCCGAGTGGCTGATCAAACATCTGCTGGATGCCGAGGTGACCAGTCGCCATGCCCGTTCTATCAGTTACCAGATGCGGTTGGCGCGGTTCCCAGTGCATCGGGACCTGGCTGGTTTCGATTTCAGTCAGTCGAAGGTCGATGAGAGGTTGATCAAGCAATTGGCGAGAGGCGAATTCAGCGATGCAGCGGCGAATGTCGTGTTCATCGGTGGCACGGGAACCGGCAAGACGCATCTGGCGACGGCGCTGGGTGTGAAGGCAATCACCCAGCACGGCAAGCGGGTGCGCTTCTTCTCGACGGTCGATCTGGCCAACCTGCTCGAACTGGAGAAGGCGGCCGGCAAGGCGGGAAGACTGGCCTACAGCCTGATGCATGTGGACTTGGTGATTCTCGACGAACTGGGCTATCTGCCGTTCAGCCAGGCCGGGGGCGCCTTGCTGTTCCATCTGCTGTCGAAGCTCTATGAGCGGACCAGCGTGGTGATAACCACTAACCTGACCTTTGCTGAATGGCCCAGCGTGTTTGGTGATGCCAAGCTGACGACGGCGCTGCTGGATCGGCTGACACACCACTGCCATATCGTCGAGACGGGCAACGAGTCGTTCCGCTTCCGTCAGAGCAGCCAGACGGCAAAGGCGCGCATCAAGTCCAGAGAGCAGGCCAAACGGGGTAAGGCTGTCCAGGCAGAAGAGGAAACCGAACCGTTCTGATCGCCCCCGCGCTGCGGAAACCGGCTTCGGGCTACGCCCTACGCCGCTTCCCGCACCGCACCTGTTTCCTCTACACTTCGGTTCAACCGGTTGATGACAACCGGCTATGTGCCCTGGTCATTATTCAACACGCACAACTGGTCAAAATTCAACGCGCCGCGACA
>JAUXXJ010000039.1 GCA_030681195.1 Rhodocyclaceae bacterium | reverse complement strand
GGTTCGTCAGTAAAACCTGTGGGCGAGCGGTGGTTCGGGGAGTTTGCCAAGTACATGATATAGAGCGAGTTCTGTCGCCTTGAAGGTACGAAAGCCGTAGGCTTTTCTCATAGTGACTTTGGCCTTGTTGTTGAGGCCCTCGACGATACCGCTGGAGAACGCCTTTCTGGCGCGGAAATAGTTGAGGAGTAGTTCGCGGTGATTGCGCAGAGTGCGGGCGAATTTCTTCAGTGGATCGATACGCGAGCGCATGACTTCTGAGCACCACTGATCGAGGAACTTTCCGGCCCAAGTGGGTGAATCGTATTCCCAGAAGCGCTGGAAGTATTCCTTGAACAGATAGGCGCGGACGCTCTTCAGGTTGTACCGAAGCACATCACGCAGCTTGACACGCTGAGTGTCGGTCAGGTTCTCCGGCCGCTTGAGAAGACACCAGCGAGACTTTTTCAGCACCGGTTCGTAACCGTCCTTGATCAACTGCCTTGCCTCGCCGGCGCGAATCTCATCGATGGCCAGGTTAAGCTTGGCAACGACGTGGAAGCGGTCCAGGATGTTCAGGGCGTTGGTACAGTTCTTCTCGATCAGATCGAGATACGGCTTCCACATGTCCGAGCAAACAAATTCGATGCGATGGGCAAGCTCGGTGCCGATCAGATCGAAGAACTTCTGGAAGGCTTCCTTGGTGCGCTTTTCGCCAACCCATAGAAGGCGCGTGCAGTTGGACTCGATCTGATAGACCAGCGTCAGGTACTGATGTCCCTTGCCGTAGGCGATCTCGTCCACACCGATGGCTCGAATGGGACCCAGTTGCCGGTGCACAAGGCCCCACTCGACGACATAGGCCACAGCCTGATGCACCTTCTCCCAGCTGGTATGAAACGACTGCGCGGTCTCCTTCCAAGACAACTTCCGCGCCCACTGGGCCAGGTACAGCATGTACGCTTTGGTCAGTTGGTGCTTCCCCGTGCCCCAAGGAACCTCCTCCACCTTGACTCCGCAGCGTCGGCAATCCACCCGCCGCATGCAGTAAAGTAGGATGACGGCGAAGCCCCAGATCGGGATGAATTCGAAACCGCGCTGCGGCAACTGGTCATAGCCGCTGGCGGTTTCGTGGCATCCCGAACAGCGTGCCTTCGATCCTTGCCGGGGACGGACATCAACCTCGATCCGGTTGGTGTCCGCGCACAAGCGGGCCCCGCTGTAAACAAAGCCGGGGAAATGGTGACAGGCGTTGAGTAATCGGGTTAGAAGCATGGTCGGCAGGGACAAGAAAGTTCATCGGGCTCCCAGTATGAGTGACGCGCAGATCGCGGCGCTTGCCGCGTATTGCCCAGACTTGGACCAGTGGCCGCAACGCTGGCAATTCGATGAGCACGATCTTCTCCCGGGTCAGCGTATCGTGGAGGTCCTCAAGCCCTTCCTGCTCCACCTGCTTGATACCGGCCTCGCCATCAAGACCCTGCACCGCCATCGTGACAACCTTTGGCTACTCGGTGGCGAGCTCATCCGGCGCCGCTACGATGACGAAGGGCTGAAGAAGATGTCCATTGATGACGCAATCGCCCAACTCCTCGAAGAAGACGGCGGCCCACTGATCTGGCCTCAGATCACGGAGGCACAGCAAAACTCCTTTGACGCCACCTGCCGCAAGCTCTTCACATATCTCATCTCAACAGCAAAACCGGTTTAGCAGAAGAAAATCTACCCACGAATTCCGCCGACGAGGC
>JAUXXJ010000032.1 GCA_030681195.1 Rhodocyclaceae bacterium | reverse complement strand
TGCCGAGAGCAGCAGCGCTTTCGAGGCGCGCTTGCCGCGTCCCTTGGTGATTTCGGACACAGCCACCCAGGCGCTGAGGACTTCGTTCCAGACGAGACGATAGGTTTTGTTCATGATGGTGTGTCCTTAAAAAGGCAGACTTCCTGGCGAACTTGAGCAGATCTCAGCATGAACACGAATTGGCGCCATAATGCCGCCGGGTTGGAAGGTGAGAAAACGAGGGAAGCTCAAAACTCATTTACTCACTGCGCTCCGAGATGACAATCGTGGTGCGCGTACCGCCGATGGTCACGACCACCTGCATCGGGAACGCGCCATCCGGTACGGCTGACGCAACAAACGCATTGGTTTCCGCGTTGAAACTCAACCAACCGGGCAAGGGATCGCCTGCTGTGGTCGTCACCCGAATCGGGGTATTGTTGCCTGCGGCCTCACTGACTTGCGCCGGCAAGGGGAAGCTGAAACCACTACCCGCCGTAGCCATTTCCTTCGGTACTGAGACGGTGATGATGCCGGTCTGCTGCAACGAAGGTTCCTTCACCAGGGAAACGGAAATGCCGCCGCTGCTTGGGCCGCCGGCTGCAGCCTGACTGCTGCCATCGCTGCCGCTAGTGACTGAACTACCAGGCTGGCCACCGGACGGTGGTGGTGTCGTCGTTGCCAGGGGCGGCGGTGCTGTCGTTGGCGACGGCAAAGGCGGCGACAGTACGACCACCGGCGGTGGCGGATCCTGTGTAGTAGTAGTCGTCGTCGTACTGCCACCGCCGTCAGAGGATGAAGATCCACTCCCGGTAGCATTCCGGTAAATCGCATGTGTGCCAGCAGCCAACGCTGGGCTGAGGGTACTGGTTTCATCGGCGTTATCACGCGTTTCACCAGACGCGGCCGTAATCAGATCCGCCAAACCTGTGCTGCCTGCGCTGCTGCCAGAGAATAGTCTGGCCGTTCCGCCAGCGCCGACAGTTAGGGTAGGCGTGCCAGAAATGATGATATCGCCGCCGGCAGCCGTGCCAGCCGCAGCACTTTTCCCGGCATTCAGGGTCAGGGCTGTTGCGCTTGAATCTGTCGTGGTGATATTGCCTGCCACCGTCAGGTTTCCGCTGGTGGTGGCGATATCAATCGTCCCGGTTGAAGTGATTGCGGCGAGGGAGAGTGTGTCACTGTCGAGCAATGAAATATTGCGGCCGGTAACCACCGAAACGCTGCCGGTAAAGTTGTTACCGGTGTTATTCAGGGTAATGTCGTTTGCTCCTGCCGTTATCGAGACTGCACCAGCCCCAGCCGATTGGGTGATTGCCCCGGTTTGGGTAATGGCGCCGGCGGCGGTCAGGGTGAAAGTCCCGGTACCAAGATTTGCCGTGCCCAATGCGAGCGCATTGGTATCCCTGATATTTACATTGCCCGCACCGTTGCTGACGATACTGAGCGTGCCGCTGAAATCATTGCTGGCGTTCGTCAGGATCATGTCACCGCCGCGCAAGGTCAGCGGGTCATCGAAAGTTATCGCTGTCGTCGCGTGACCGGTAATGGTGCCCGTGCCATCCGCGCGTCCGATGGTGACTGAAGTGGGGGAGTCGTTTCTCAGATAGCCCAGCTCGGCTGCACTGAGTGCAAACGATCCAGCGCCGCCAGCGAGCCCAATGGTTCTGTTCGTGGTCGTCGGCTGCAAGATGCGTGCGCCAGTCCCGATCCAGTTGGCACTCAGAGCAAGGTCATCCGCCGTTACCGTGAAATTGTAGGCACCGTGCGTGACTGTATTGCCAAATGTCGCCATCCCCGTTCCGGCAGATACGGTGAGGTTGTCAGCACCAACGATGGTCGTCCCGGTGGTGCGCGTAAATCCGGCGGTCGCCGATACCGAAGCGTTAAGCGCCAAGGCGGCCGTTGTATTGGTAAAGGTGATCGACCCGGTAACGGTTGGTGTGGCATTGACGGTGAATGACCCGGTCGTCGCCTGACTGAATGTCGTCGAGTTGTTCAGCGTAATCGGCCCGGCGATGGTGAGGCCGCCGGTCAGCGAGCTCGAGCCAAACGTCATGCCCGAAAATCCACTCCCCAGCGTGGCCAGTTCGCTGCTGGTCAGCGAGAATTTTGTCGTATCGTCCGTCCCACCCATTTGAATGGCGCGGGCGGCGGAGGCTGGGGTGAGTGTCAGCGTGCCGGCACCGTTGATCGAGTTGGCTGCTCCCTGTAGATCAATTTCGTTTGCATAAATGATTATGTTGCCCGTGCCGGAGGCCGTGATCGTGGCACCATTCATCTGTTGCAGCAGACCGCTCCCTCGAAGCGTAAGGTTTTTGTTGGCTGCCATGGTGATACGTGCGGTGCTGTCGAGCACTAGACTGTCGGTACTTGCGTACCTTCCAATCATAGTGGTGTCGGCAAAGTTTCGATCACCGTAAACCGTCACTCCCGCGCCCCCCGCAGCCAGAACAACCTGGGAAAACCCAGAACCTATTGTGGCCAGTTCGGAAGCCGACAGAGCAAACAGGTCGGTTTCCAGCGCTCCGTCCGGGCGACCTAACTCGGCAGTGCGATTAAAGTTGGTCTGGGTGAGCGTCAAGGTGTTGCTGCCCTGGATCGACCCGGCGCCACCATTCAATACCATGCTGTCAGCGTTGACCGTAACCGTCGAGAGACCACTGATCGAACCGTTGGTGGTCTGTGTGAAGGTGCCGACATGACCGGATGAGCCGGCCCAAACCTCAAGCTTGGTGTCTGTAGAGCTCGAACTCAATGCTTCGTTCAGGGTCACCCCCGCGCCAGTGCCTCTCATGTACAGCCTAAGCGAATCCTTTATCACCAGCGGACTGTTGATACTGAGTTGCTGGCTAAACGTATTGCCATTCAGGCCAAGTTCGATATACGAAAAGCCGTCTTTAATCACCGAACTGAATAGGGTCGGGTCAAGAATGTAATCGGTGCCAGGCGTACCGCCCGTGCCGATGACGTAATTTTTCGTATTGGTGGTCGGATGGAGCACCACTCGCCCGGTCGTGCCTTGAACTTGAATAGAATCGGCACCGCCGTTAAACGTAGGTGCATCGGCCTGGATGGATATAACCCCATTCCCGCCGGCGATTAATGTGCCAATGGTGGCCTTAGCGCTTGTATTTGCCCCATGGCTTTGGACTGAAATATTGATGTTTCGGCCTGATGCAGTGGCAGTCGAACCGGAGTCGGTCCGTATCGTTGCTGTGTTAGCCATGAGAAAACCGTAGCTATCGCCATTGGCTTCCCTGTTTGTTGTATCCGGCCAGGATTGATTGGCAGTTGCCGAGAATGCCCCCCGCAGTGTCAGATCGGCATTGATGTTGACATTGCGGCCAGCAATCAGGCCGAGGCTGAAGACTCCGGTGTTGGCTGATGCATCCACTGCATTGGTCACCGTGATGTCGTTAGCCGCAAACATGTTGACACTAGAGGTATCCAGCAAGGTCACCAGTTGAGTTGGTGTGATCCACGAAGTCTCGGCTGGGTTCACGGTATAGGGGTTGAAGTCGCTGGCCGCCGTTCGGGAAACCGCGCCGTCGGGACTTACGATCGCAATCTCGATATTCTTTGGATCAAGCAGCAGCAAACCATTCAGGCCCAGCGGGGCGAGCGTGCTGACAGTTCCGTTGAAATCCAGAAAGCCCTTGCCGGAAACCTCGACCTGGCCGCCATTGCCACCCAGCACGCCACCATTGGCCTTGATGTTGCCGTAATAGCGTGTCGCCTCATCGGCCCAAATGACGACTTTGCCGCCGTCGCCGTTGCCTAGTCCACTGGCATCGATGCTCGAAGTCGGCGAGACGTAGCTGTATTCAGCATTGCGCTCCGGCCCCTGGCCCTGCCAGTTGCCGCCGACCAGCACTGTGCCGCCCCCGGCGTCTCCGCTGGCATCAATGCTGGCCGTGCCGAGCAGGCCGACCTTGTTGCCCAGCAAGCTGACATTGCCGCCATGCTCGCCCGTATTGCGGCCGCTGGCAGAAATGATGCCCGATGATTCGGTCAGATCGCTGGATTCGAGACGAATGACGCCGTTACGGTCGCTCAAGGTATTCGCTTCGAGCGTGCCGCTATTTTTCACCACCCCGCCCTGCAAGCTGTTGGCGGCCTGCGCCGACAGGATGATCAGACCGCCGGGGGCTTCTACGGCGTTGCCGTTTTCAACAAACGCGGCGATGGTGGCCGATTCAACGCGGATATTCACCAGCCGTGCGCCGTCGAATTGCAGTTCAAAGGCTTCGCCGGCAGCCAGCGCCACGGTGCCGCCCTGGGCGATGACGATGCCGTTGTTGCGCACTTCCGGCGCCAAGAGCGCGATGTAGCCGCCGAGTTCTGCCGTGAGGCTGCCTTCGTTTTCCACCTTACCGGTGGCGCCATTGCGGGTGAAGTTGAGGTTGCCGGCCATGAAGTCGGCGTTGCTGATGTTGTGCGTGGTGGCGGTGAGTGCGCCGACGTTAATGCTGGCGCTGCGGCCAAAGTAGATGCCGCTGCTGTTGGTTAAGAAAACCTGACCGTTGGCGTTGATGCGGCCGAAGATCTGGCTGGGGTTGGGGTCGAGCACGCGGTTAAGCGTGGCGGCGCTGCTGGACGGCTGGATGAAATTCACCGTGGCCGATGCGCCGACATTGAATGTGCCCCAGTCGATGACGCCGCGCTGACTGGTCTGGTGGATGTTCATCGTCGCGCCGGATTGGCTGATGGTGGCCTGGCCGGCGACGACCTGACCACCGGTGGGCAGGGTATCCGGCGGTGGCGCGGTCTGCGCAAAAGTCGGCGCTGGCAGGACGGCGATGGCTGCCGAGAGCAGCAGCGCTTTCGAGGCGCGCTTGCCGCGTCCCTTGGTGATTTCGGACACAGCCACCCAGGCGCTGAGGACTTCGTTCCAGACGAGACGATAGGTTTTGTTCATGATGGTGTGTCCTTAAAAAGGCAGACT
>JAUXXJ010000027.1 GCA_030681195.1 Rhodocyclaceae bacterium | reverse complement strand
CGAAATGGGCAAAACGAGCACCGGAACAGCGGTGCACGGGAGAAAACCGCCCAGAAACAGAGTTTCGAAGCGGTTTTAGTCAGAAATTTAATGAGCGTGCAGAATCAGATCGCCTTCGAGGCGGTTGTTCCGCGTTTCCCTAGAACGCTGGCGGACCGAAGCGAGTGGTCTGGCAACGGGTCAGCTTGGCCGCACGATGTCGGTTGGCCAGAAAGCCGTAATGCCGAATCCGTTGAAATCCGGCCGGCAGAACGTGTAACAGGAAGCGGCGCATGAATTCCTGCGCCTCCAGGCACATCACCTTCTGGCGCGACGCGTGGCGATAGTCCTTCCAGCGAAAGCTGACCATGCCATCGCCAAAGTCGATCAGACGATTGTTGGAGATGGCCACCCGGTGCGTGTAACGACCGAGATACTCAAGGACGTGCTGGGGGCCGCCAAACGGCGGCTTGGCATAGACCACCCATTCGGCGCGTCGTGCGGGAGCGAGATGCCGGGCGAACGCACGGGGTGCTTGAAGCGCTTCAAGCGCGTTGAAGAAGCGCAGATGCCCGGCGTCAAAGGCCGCCTGTAACTGGGCCAGAAACAACCGGCGAAACAGTCGTGAAAGCACGCGTACCGGCAGGAAGAAACCCGGACGGCACGAAATCCAGCGCTCACCATCGGCACTCAGGCCACCGCCCGGAACCACGCAATGCAAATGCGGGTGATGCAGCAAATTCTGGCCCCATGTGTGCAGAATCGCAATGAAGCCGATCGCGGCGCCCAGATGCTTGGGGTCGGCCGCAATCGTGCGCAAGGTTTCAGCGGTGGCCTGAAACAACATGTCGTAGACCACCGCCTTGTTCTGGTACGCAATCGCCGCGATCTCCTCGGGCAGCGTAAAGACCACGTGGAAGTAATCCACGGGAATGAGATCGGCCTGGCGATCTTCCAGCCATTGCGCACGGACCAGAGACTGACACTTCGGGCAGTGCCGATTGCGACAACTGTTGAAGGCAATACGTTGGTGACCGCAGGCATCACACTGCTCAACATGTCCGCCGAGCGCAGCGGTGCGGCAGCGCTCAATGGCGCTCATGACGCAACGCTGCCCGCGACTGAGCGCGTCTGCGTGGTGCTGGCGATAGCTGGGCCCGGCTTGGCGAAAGATGTCCGCCACCTCGAGCCCGGTGGCGCGCACGTCGCGCCTCAGAAATGAACTGGCGGCAGTACTGGTGGCTCAGCCTTGGGTAGCAAGTCGAGGGGACTGGCCGTGGCGCACACGGTGCTGGTGGCAACCTTCAGGTAGCGCGAGGTCGTCGCCAGACTGCGGTGCCCGAGCAGGAGTTGAATGGTGCGGACATCGGTGCCGGACTCAAGCAGGTGGGTGGCAAAAGCGTGACGCAGCGAGTGCGGGGTGATCGTTTTCTTGATATCCGATGCACGATGCGCTTTCTGGCACGCCTGCCCTACGGCATCGCGGGTGATCGGCTGCCCAGGCCGGTCACCCGGAAACAACCATTCCGTTGGGTGCTCAGCTTTCCAATAGGTGCGCAGTTCATCGAGCAAGCGCGGCGAGAGCATCACATAGCGATCCTTTCGCCCCTTGCCTTGATCGACCCTGAGCATCATCCGCTGGCTGTCGATGTCGGTCACCTTGAGGTGGGTGGCTTCCGAGATGCGCAAGCCCGCCGCATAGGCCGTCATGAGAATCGCTCGATGCTTGCGGTTGCCGATCGCATCCAGAAAGTGCATCACTTCTTCGCGGCTGAGGATCACTGGCAACTTGAAGGGCCGCTTGGGCATCGGAATCTCGTCGATACCCCAGGGACGCTTGAGCGTTACCTTGTACAGAAAGCGCAGCGCGCCGGTCGCGACGCTGACACTGCTCGGCGCAAGCATTCGAGTCTGCGTCAAATAGACCTGATAGGCACGAACCTCCTCCGGACCAAGTTCTGCCGGTGAGCGGTCAAAGTGTCGCGCGTAAGCGATGACCTGCTGGAGGTAGGCCGATTGGGTGTTGGCTGCGAGGTTACGGATCGCCATGTCTTCGAGCATCCGCTGGCGTAGAGGTGTCATGGTCAAGCTCCTTATCGGGATTGAGTGAAGTGCTGCATGTAGCAACTTCATCGTTCTCCGTTTGGAGCTTTCTGTAAATCCTCCCCACTGAATTCGGCCCGCTGAATCCGGCCGTAACGCTGTGACTACCGCGTCAGCGGTTTAGTCCAAGGCCTATTACGTTGCGGCCAAAGTTATGTTGCGGCGGCAGGCGACATGACAGAATTCACGGGGTGCGATCCTGAATTGCCGCACATAAGATTTGGATCTGAAACCTGCGCGAGTCGATTGCGCAGTAACCCGCAGCGGTCCCGTTAGCCTGGCTGGGCCGCGTGCTGCAGCACCTCGGTCGCCCACTGGTTCAGGCTCTTACCTTCAGCCTGCGCAGCCACAAGTGCGCGACCATGAACCTCGGGCGGCACACGCAGCAGCAATTTGCCGGACGCAGGCTTCTCGGGGTGAATGCCTCGCTCCTTGCAATCCGCCAGATAGTCTTTGACCGCGAGTTCAAACTCGGTCCTCAGTTCTGCAACCGTTTCGCCATGGAAACTGATGATGTTGCGAATGCCGAGAATTCGGCCAACGAAGAGATTGTCACGTTCGTCGTACTCGACGCGAGCGGTATAGCCTTTGTAGGTCATAGTGTTCATGGTTGCACTCCTGCTCGTTCCAATAGTTCACGGACTTCCTCAACCTGATAGCGTTTGGCCTCTTTACCTGGGTGTGGCCGGTGACAACGCCACAACTCGCCACTGAGTTCGATCCTGACACGCGACCCTTCGCGTTCGGATACAGAACCACCCAGGGCTTTGACAAGCGCCTCGATGTCAGCGAACACAATGGACGCTGAAGTGGGTCTGGCAAAGATCGCCACAAGCGTCTTGCGGTGTTTGGTGTTCATCTCCGCATGATAGCTAATAGTGATAGCACATGCAAATGCCGGCAGCTGATCGAAACCACACCGCCGCCGACTCCCTGCGGCGGTCACGGTTTTTCGGGCAGTCGGATAAGCTAAAGCCGACCGAACGAAAGGAACGAGGAACATGGGCGTGAAACGCAAGCAACACGGCGCGAAGTTCAAAGCGCAAGTCGCGATGGCGGCACTGGCGGGAGACAAGACACTGGCGGAGCTGTCATCGGAATACGGGGTGCATGTCACGATGATCAGCACCTGGAAGCAGGAACTGGTGAAACGGGCCGAGGAACTCTTCGAGCGCGGCAACAAGAAGGCAGCGGTGTCGCGGCGCGTTGAATTTTGACCAGTTGTGCGTGTTGAATAATGACCAGGGCACATAGCCGGTTGTCATCAACCGGTTGAACCGAAGTGTAGAGGAAACAGGTGCGGTGCGGGAAGCGGCGTAGGGCGTAGCCCGAAGC
>JAUXXJ010000026.1 GCA_030681195.1 Rhodocyclaceae bacterium | reverse complement strand
GCTTCGGGCTACGCCCTACGCCGCTTCCCGCACCGCACCTGTTTCCTCTACACTTCGGTTCAACCGGTTGATGACAACCGGCTATGTGCCCTGGTCATTATTCAACACGCACAACTGGTCAAAATTCAACGCGCCGCGACAGTCCTTCGTCTTCAGGGCGGACGAAAAACGGCCTTGGATACGCCTGCAGCGACTTCTCATCGTGGGTCAAGTGATCCAGAACGAGGTCCGAGTGTTGCGCCCGATTCCGCGCCAGCACAACTTGCTTCAGCACGTCTAGGTCGGCAGGGCAGGTGGACCAGTCGAGTTCGAAACCTTCGGCGAAGCATTCAACATAACCGGAGATGAAGCCGGACTCGAACGCTTTCTTGAAGCACTTCGCGCACGGCGGCTCGGCCCACGTGCGCCGCTCCCACGTAACGAAGAACTGTTTGAGGGCCTCGGACAGCATAGAGATTGCCGCCCGACCAACCAACTCATGCTCGACGTCAGCCTGCAACCATTCGCTTAGGAACGCTGGCTCTCCGCTGTCGTCGTATGGCGGATCGTCGAATGGTGGGAGCGTGTTCTGAATGCACCGTTTCGTTTCGACGAACGGCGCCGAGGCGGCATCGTAGAAGTGACGGATGAGGTCGGTGCGCTGTTTGAGGAAGAAGTAGACGTCCATGACACCAAGACCTTTTGGAGGCTTATCGTTGTCGCTGCTAGTTCCAGCCGCGAAACAGGGCCGAGCGCGCCGTGATGCGCTCGCCGGTTGACAGTAGTTGCACCAGCCAATTGCTCTTGGAGTCGACGAAGACGTTGTTCAGCACGACGTCGAACTTCTTCTTGGATACGGCCATGGTCTCGCTGTCCAAGTCGGCCAGCGTGCCAGCGAGGTAGTCCGGGAGCCTGACAAGTTCGTCGAAGCGGTGCTTGCCTGTCTTCTCAGGAATCTCAAAGCCAAGGGTGGCCAGAGATGCGCCAAGATTTTGAGCCTCCCGCTGCATAGGAGTGGCGAAGTCGATTGCTTGGGTCAGGTAATAGACGTACGCCAGGTCAGACACCACGGCGTCATGGCGCCCAAAGAGTGCATCCCGGTCAGAAATCCAACGGATTGCCCTAGCACTCACCGCCTGGTTGAGCATGTTGCAGAGGGTCACCACCATCGCAGCCACCAGATGAATCTGCCTGGCTAACCTCGCGTTCGCGCCCTTGTGGCCTAGGTCTCGTTCGAAGGCCTTCAGCCGCTTGATGGCGCTTTGGTGATAGTCGATGTCGCGTGCATCCTGGTAGAGCGAAAGGTGGTCGTCCATGAAGGATATGGCTCCGGCGACCAGCGCGCTCATGGCCTCTACGCTCAGGTAGTCGCGCAGCAGTGCAGCCTCCCGCCTCATGACGAACGAGACGCTGAACGTCACAGGCACCTCACAGGTCAGGTACTGGACCAGGCCGAGCGGAACCTTGCTTGTGTTCTTCAGGTCCTTGGGCGCAACGCCGGCTATGTACTCGCAGATGTTCTCGGCCTTGTCGTGCGGGGCGATGACTACAAAGCTAAAGACGTCGCTCCCCTTGTTGATGTCACCAATGCAGTAGTCCGAGACCACTAACCATGGCATGCCCGCTGGATATAGCGCGAACCACTGCTTCAACTGCAATCGCGTTGTCACAGTGGCTTGGACTAGGACGGGAAGCAGGTCAATCATGGCCTGATGGTACCGCGTACGGCGCATGCCGACTAATCCGGCACGGCTCGTAGGGCGTCAATGAATGAAGTGAATTGCGCCGAATGCGGCGATTGCGATCAAACATCCCGCGCAATTCCGCTTCCGGTAAGTCTGCTGACCGTGCGCATTCAGCCGAGCATGGTCGTAGTGTCATGAACCCGCGACCGTCGGTTTAGGACGATGGGCATCGGCCTTTGCAGTCGTTGAATGAGCGGGACAACTGCTTCGCTTAAGGCCAGTTACCTGACGTTCCCCGAGATTGCGTGCTCTAGTTCAGTGCGTCAGGGGCGGTCGCCTTCACTCGTTTGACCTGCCTCCTGCTTACTTTCACAGCAGTATCTGAAAGCTTCGCATTTTTGCTGACTGCACTTGGCAAATAACGTCGTCCCGGCACTTTGACAATCACGACGTGTCTCGGCTCGGTTTCACCTGACCGTTGCATGGGGCGGCATTGCACCAAGGATCGGATGTGCGGCGTGCCTTCGAGCTTCTGGACGGTTAGGTCAAGGACAAGGAGGAACCCCAATCGAATACTGACGTTCTGGTAATCGGTGGTTTGTCCCGCGTAGTGAATTGCCAATGAATCAAACGATGCATCTTCCATTTCGCGTTTTACTTCGATCACTATGCGCTCTCCCGTGGCCTTCAGCGCCACATCGGCACGGCCACCCCCAAGGTTCGTGGGTTCCATTTCTCCTGATGCCGATTGAGTACTTATCCAACGAAAATAATCGTCTTGCAGTGCGCTCTCTGGCGCCAAGGTGCCGTCAGAAGTCTCGAACAAGTACGCGACGGATGGATCATCCTTCTTCGTAATTTCCATACGATTTTTGAGAAATCTGGTCGTCCACAGTAAAACTGTGTTGAACAGTTTGGCACCGCGGATGCTGTCTCTGTAATCTGGGTGGTGCTCCACCGAGGCCAAGCAATGGTCAAAGATGTCAATCTCTGCCGTGCTGAGTCCTTCGAGACTGAATGCGTATGCGTTCGAGACCACTTCGATGGCGCGCCGTTCGGTTTCCTTGCTGCAGCGGGCTTGCGACAGTACGGCAGCAACCGGCGCCCAAACGGTGGCTGCCTCAGTGGGGTTTCTCCGAACCCCTGAATCAGTGCGCATCAAACGCTCAATGCCGCTCAAAATCGCGTCGGCTTCGGGAACATGCTCGTGCTCCCGGTTTTGTTTGAGCCAGTATTTCAAAAGATACGCTTGCCCCTCGCGCTGGGCGACCGAAGCCTCGATCCTGGGACGCAGCAAAGTCTCTAAATATCCATCTCGGCTGCGTTTAAGGATCGTTCGCCCGGCGCTGTAAGCTGCCAGCAACTGACATTCGATCACAACCATAGGCTCCCACCAACTTACCTGTTGCAGACTGCCGGCAAGAGACGCGAGTGTGCCTGCAAGATCGTTCCAGCATGCAGCTTGTACATGACGTGCGCCCAACCATGCAGGCGAATTTATATCGGTATGCCATGAAAGCAGTTCGAAGGCTGACTTCTGAATCGCCGCGCTGCGCGCTTTCAGCTCAACGTCTGCCTTGTGCGCGTCGAAGTCCGTCAACAATGTGAGGCATTCCCCATACAGCGTTGCCTCAGGAGCCGCTTCTTTCATTGATTCAGCTTTCTTGAACCACTGCAGCGAATCCAGAAAGAACGTGTTTGCCAACTCTTTCTTCGGTTCATCGAGTGCAGATGCCAGACCCGCCATCCCCAACTCAAAGCTGGCTTCATATGCGGCGTCTTCACATTCGGACAAAAGGCGCAGCCTATCGACAAGTTCCGCTTCGTGCCAATGAGAATAGGCGATTCCCATGATCTTCGCGGCATGGCGAAGGAAATGGGATTCATCGGTAACCTGAATGCCCAGCAAGGCATCCAGTAGACGAAGCTGCATCCTGCGATCAGATGCAGCCAAGCGGAAAGCTCCTTCCAGCGCTACGGCGCGCGCATAACCCGTGAGAGTGCCGGAAGCATCAACTGCCTTCTCCAAGAAAGCCGCGAATACTTTGTTGGCGGTACCGTCTTGCAATTGACAGGCATTCAGCGCGTCGGCCATTTCGATCAATACAACATCGTTCGTGGCCGTTCGTACCAAGCGATCAATCAGATCTTTCCACGGGTGTACATCCTTGACCGATGCGTCGTTCGCGTCTCGCAGAACGGCCAACAAGATTTCACTGGCCAAGGGCGATGTACCCAGCGATGGAGTAGCCTGAGCAATTACGTCAAATCCGCCCAACTCATCGACGCTCGGCACTTTGCCTTGGCTCAACAAAGCATGCAGCGCGACTTCCACCTGATGCAGTTGAATCCCCGAAGCGGTCGCTACCACAGGTAGCCTCCATTGGTGGCTTCTCTGCGATGGCTTTTAGGGATGTGGTCAATCATGGCTTTCGAGGTCACACCTGCAACGAAAATCTGCAGATGAGGAAGCTCATCATGAATACCCTTCAATCCAGAGAGTAATTCTCGAAGGTCCTCCGGCGCGATCTCTTGAGCAGCGGGCGAGTCGATCATGATCAGACCGGGGTGTCTTCCGACACCTCTTCGTTCTCCGACCTGAATCATGGCGAGAACCGTGGCGACCTTCAGTCGTAGGCGCTCGCCTTTTGTCACTTTGCTGAAGGATGTTTCGGCGCCGCCTTTCGTTAGGATCAGGCTTGCATTCCCGCGCAGTTGGGCCTTTGACAAGCTGTGCATGCCAAAGCGCTGGGCAAAGTGAAGAAGGCCGATGGAAACCTCGGCCAGAAACTCGTCGCGGACTGCTTTTGATCGTGTTTCCGTCTCGCTGACAATGGCTTTGAGCACAACGGGTTCGTCATCCGGGACCTCCTCGGCACCGGGATCAAAGGCAGCTTCTTCGAGACGACCTTCAAGTATTGCGATCTCGTTGGCAAGAAGTTTTCGAGCATCGAATGCCCCAAGCTGCTGCGTCAATGCTTCGCTCTTGGTTTGAATGCTCTCCAGATCCGCTTGCAGGGCCTGCAGACTTTCATCGGCCAGACCCCGGTTCTTCGCTGCCTTGTCAAACGCTGCTTTTGACGCCTTGACGCTCGTCTCAAGTTCTTTCATCAGAACATCCGCATCCTCTGTGCTCGAAATATTCTCTCCACACACCGAGCATGAATGGCTGGCAGCCTCCTTCTTCTTTCGCGCCTCGTCGATCTCATGATCACATCGCGGGCAGCAACTCGGGTCGAGCAAGCGAAAGATTGAACCAGCTGCTGTCGAGTCCTTGTGGGCTTGTAGCTCCCGGCGATCTTGTAGGTAGGCGGCGCTTGCTTGCTGCTCTGCGAGATTCTCTCGATCAAGCCGCTCTTGCATCGCCTTTTCCCGACGCTTTGTGTCCGAGTACCTGCCGCTAAGCACAGATAGTTCGGCCTGGATTGCTTCATCCGAGGGCTGCGCATTTAGTGCTTCCCGCTTCCCAGCAAGTGATGCCTCGATCTCCTTGACGCGGGTTTGCTTGGCACGTGCCCCCTGATTGCGACGGCGGACCTCCAGTTCATTTCCAGATTCCACGAGTTTCAGTGCCGCTACTGCCGTGCCCAGCGTCGAAACCCACGGAACGCCCAAGTACATCTGCATCAGACGCGCCTGAGTCCCTGTAGTAGGGGGCAGATCGCCGAGCACTACGTCATAGTTGGTGCCGATGAACATCGCACCTGACAATGCCGGCCAGCCATGAACGACCGCATGGCCGGTATCTTCTTCGGAATCGCCTTCACGCCATGTCGCAAGGCCCTCCATCGAGAACGCTCGCAGAAAGAAGTCCGACATGACCATCTCGAACTGCTTGTCGCTATTAAAGGACGCGAGCACCGTAGGGGTCGCCGTCGTCGATGCGCGTCTGCTGAGCGTGCCAGAGGCTCCATTTTGACAATCGAGCTGTACCTCGTGTTCGAGCCCATCAAGATCGAATCGCAAGCAAGCGTGGTGTATCCAAGTCTTGACGTCATCCTGAAGATTCGGAGATGGCCTGCCGCGCATCAGCCAGCGTACGACTTCGATGATTGACGACTTTCCGCGCAGGTTTCGGTCCGTCATCATCCCCCATAGTCCTTCATTGAGGTTCTGCCATTCAAAAGTATAGAGTCCATCATCCTCGACACCTTGCTTCGTCCCTCCGAAGAAAATGCTCAGAAGTTTCATCCTGCGCGGAGCTGGCAGCACTGGGGTTGGTACGATATGTCGCGCGGTCAACACCGATTCCACGCGACTCGTATCGACCTTTGCTCGGCTTGCGATGGCGTCCAGCCATTCCATGCTTTCTTTTGCCACGTCCCCCCCCTTTTAGGCTGCTTGTTTGAGTTGATCCAGTCTTCGCTGCACGTCTGTACCAATAGGAGGAATGATCCCTCCGAGCTGGGTTTGAGCATATGTTGCCTGCTCGTATTGCTTATCCTTCAATGCGCCACCACCACGTGTGCCGGCAATGTTTGCAACTAAGGCTGCCCGGTGCGCATACCATTCAAGAATTGGTTCCTGTACGACGGCATTCGTGCAGACGTCTACCCCACGCACCGTTAGGATGAAATCGGTTTCGTGGACCTTTATCATTCCTTTGATTCCAGTGATGCGGACCAAGTCTCGTGATCGAAGCAGGGAGAGCGCATCGTCGAGTCGCTCATAGGCACCAAAGAGATAGCGGATCATCGGAATGCGCCGTAAGTCAGGCTCGTCACTTTCAAAGATTGCTTCCGCAGCTTGGCGGTAAGCCGCATTGCCTGTTGCTTCGTAGCCGTCCAACAATTCGCTTGCAAGATAATCAGGGTTTCTTATCCAGAAATCGAAGGCATGCAATCGCGCTTCGCCTTTGAAAATCTTGGCTACCGTTGGGTCGGTCGGATCGCTCCAAAGCATACCGCCAGCGTTAAGAATGAAAAGGATCCGGATTGCGTCTCGGTGAGGGGTTCGAGCGTTCACACACTCTCCTGTTTTCAGCACTGGTTGAATTGTCGTAAATTGGCGATGGAATGGGACGCGCACCTAAATCCATCCATGAGGCTTATGTCATAGATCGGCTGGCGGGTAAAGTGTAGCGTACCGAACTGCTCCGGGGGCGTGTAGAAAACCCCGCCTCAAACACGAATAGTTTTGCGACTTAGGCTTGCTGACCCGCTGTAAGAATATGAGTGCGTAAATCCTGCTTTCAGGGACCCCTGTTTTCGTGGCCGCGTCATCGACCCGAATCCAATGTTCATTATTCATCGCTGATTCTTCGCTGGTGACAAGTTGGGCTAAGAGCCAGGACCTCCATGTGTACCACTTTACGCGCTAGCAGTCGCCAAAACATACGATGAATAGGCAATCTACCAAGCTGCCACGCGCCAACACTTCCTTCTGCATCCGGCTGGCGCACGATAGACATGCGCCATTCATCTGTCAATATCGGCGTCATATACAACATGCCGCGCCCGCTGCATGTCAAATGGCGCCATTTTCGGCCGGAGCGGCCATCAGTGATTATTTGATTTATGAGGGGTGAAACGGCGCGCCAGCTACCTCTGCTATTGAACACGAGCTAGGGAAGCATCCCGATGCCCTTCGTTGTAATCTTGAAACTAGGCGGCGACCAACGGAAGGAAGCGCCGCAGACGCGAGGATCCCCAGATGGACACAACCCGAGCCCTGCTTCACCGACACCTTGATGAGCAGTTTCTCGTAATTTCTGATGCCGTAGAGCACGGACGGACGCGCGCGTTGCTCCCCAAACTAGTAAGAAACGGCGCGAAAGGGGGCGGCCTTGTCGCGCAATTCCTGCAGTACGTAACTGCTTCTTGGACCATGTACTATCTTTGCGACCACGGTGACCTAAATGCACTTGGCGATTGGGCGGGATGGGCTCTTGCCAGCGAAATTCAGGAGGAACACGAACAGGAGGTTCATCCGGATCGCCTAAAACAGTTCTTCGCGAATGACGATTTCGTATCGTGGGGGAAATTCTTGCCCACCGCAGCCGTCTTTTTTGGTGCTTTTTACTACTATGCCCGGCGCCGTGCTGCGATGAAGGATCTAGCCATTTCCTTTTGGCCGGAGGCGCGCTGGACTCTTCAGCGACTCTTAGGGAAAGACAAAGCCGACGTCCAAGTACCGGAAGGCTACCTCGGAGTCAGCATGCTTGCCTGGGCTGCCATCGACGCTGAGAAATTGGCTCGTGAGCTCACCCCCGTAATCGAGCAATCTATCAATCAAGAATTCCCTGACGATGTCAGAGCGATGTTCTGTCTCGCCCTCGCCACTAACGGCGGAAAATTTTCAACCTACCCTGCTGTTGAGTGGGCTCGCAGGGCACTCGCTGAGTTCTCCGGAGCACTTATGAACGAGCAACGCACACAGATGCTCGTCACGGTATCCGACCCAACCGATCGGGACCAGGCGGCTAATGTAGTAGCCGAAATGAGGAGGTGCCAAGAGGCAGCAAGCAAGACACTTAAGCCAATTGAGTTCCTTCGGCACGCAGCACGTCGCAGCGACGTAATACGCCCCTTCTTCTTACAAGCGGCGCGAGGGTGCGCATGCCAGGCGCTTGTGAGTGGGTTGCGCGCTTGGCACTTGCTAGACGACACAGATCCCATAGATCCAGCCACGCTACTGGTGACGATCCCGTTTGGTGAGGACGGGTATCTATGCCTTAGCAACTCCCAAAAAATGGAGATTCTGAGGGACTCGCAAGCTGTGTTGGAACAGCTATCGCGCGAAATCAATGCCTTCCTAGGCACCGCGAAAACGGTCACCGGTGCTGACAACAGCGGGATTAGCATTCCTGACCGGCCAGGAGTACCTCGGATTGATGAATCGATAGGGCTTCAGGAGGCAATGCGAATAGCGTATTGCCCAACGCCTCTTCCCCAACAATGGACTCCAGATCACCAACTGATCCTCCCACCTGAGGGGCATCCGGTCCAGGCTGTCCAATTGGCTGTTTGGGGGCGCACATGGCCTCTGTGTGCCTCACTCAAGAGGCGACGCCCGGATCGGCGGATTCGGCGTGTGTTTCTCTGGTCTGGCGGGGGGACACTCGCGGAAGAAATGGAACTCGAGTTTGTGAGAGCGTGCTTTGAAGCGGTGCACGTAACCGTCGACACGCACATTGCCGTCGACTCAACTGCTGCGGAATTCGCAGCCGTCTATTCCGATCCCACAGTGGATGTGTTGTGGGTGATGTCCCATGGAGAGTTCGACCACTGGGCGCCTCACGAAGCGACACTACAAGTCTCACGAAAAGGCGACCGTGTCTCGCTGGCCGACCTTTGGCGCCGCTCACCGGAGACGGAGGATCGGCGACTGTTGTTCTTAAATGCGTGCGATGCCGGCCGGTTCGAAGAAGGCGGACTCTTGCCGCACATTGGTCTCGCACCAGGCGTTGCCGGACCAGCCCAGGCCGTAATCTCACACTTGTGGCCAGTGACCCACTTCCCCTCGGCAACTTTCGGAGCGTTCCTCGCAACTTGTCTGTCTCAAGGCCAGAGTTTTTTTGATAGCTTCCAGAGTGCCTTGGGTGCGCTTCATAAGGACGCCCCTGCGTCAGGGACCGCTCTTGAGCGACTGTGTGGGTTTTCGACGCCCTTGACGCAGCGGCTTCGGCAGCGAGAAGAGGATTTCACGCCGCTGGAGATTTCTGGCTCACCAGTTTTCTACGAATAGAGGTAACACCAATTGACGCGTAATCATCACGGACGACGAGCATCGCTTCGCCGTTCGACATGGTTTCAGGACCACCGTCCGTTGCCGAGTCCACTCCGGCCGTTGAGGAAGCAAGGAGCCACGGGCTGCATTGGCCGAAATCAAGACCAACTTGAGCGATGAAATAGCACCATATCACCAATCTTTCTGTGAATTGCACAATCAGGTAACCCAGTAGGCTTGCGATCGGAATATTCATATCCGCATCCTTCTCATTAACCTGGAGTCACCATGGCAACCAAGAAAGCCCCGGCCGCAAAGGCCAAAGCCCCCGCCAAGAAACCCGTTGCGGCAAAAGCCCCAGCCAAGAAGCCTGTTGCTGCTAAACCTGTTGCAGCCAAGCCGGCTGAAATGAAGCCAATCAAGGCTGCATTGAACAAGACCACCCTGATTGCCCACCTGGCAGAAAACTCGGGGGTCGAGCCCAAGGCTGTCAAAGCCGTCCTGACCGCGCTCGAAGCAACCACTCTGGCCTCGATGAACAAGAAGGGTATTGGCGAATTCACCCTGCCCGGCCTCCTGAAAGTGGTGGCCCAGAAGGTTCCAGCCAAGGCCAAGCGCTTTGGCAAGAACCCCTTCACCGGCCAGGAGCAGTGGTTCCCGGCTAAGCCCGCCTCGGTCAAGGTCAAGGTTCGCCCCCTGAAGAAGCTGAAGGACGCTGTCCTTTAATCGGCATTCCGATAAAGCGGGGCATGGCGCAAGCCATGCCTTGTTTTATTGTGTAAGCGGGAACAGACAGGGCTTGAACTGACTGTTTCAGGTCATTCCCCTGCCCTCCCCCTCCTAAAGTTAGCCACTCGCAACTCAAACTCAGGAGGGTCTATGTCCGCACTTCGTATCGAAGACCATGTCCGCTGCCGCATGGTCACCCCGGATGGTCCATTGTCCATCACAGGCGAGATCATCAAGATTTTCCCGGCAGGTCAAAGCTATTGGCTTCATGTCCGCCAGGGTGACGGTGCTGTACGCATGGTCTTTGAAGCAACGACACAGATCGAGACACTGGAGCTCGAAGCTGCCTGACACTTTCCACGTCGTCCAATGAATATTAACGTCGGCATCGATCTGCCGATTGGAGTTGGTTCACACCGCCAGCGCGTCGAGTTTCTGTATCGAACGTCGTCGCCACTCCTCGCCTACCTCAAACCTTGGGGTGGCGAGCATGTACTGGTGATCCGGGACGGGCATATTCTCGGTGTCGTCAAAAGAGACGAACGTCCAATCTGGACAAAACTTCGGGAACGCATCGCACTGTATCGCCGAAAACAACGGGCCGAGCCTAACGCTGACCAAATGCCTGGAGATTCCTCACTCGCTGACTGCTGCGTGTAGTCAGCTTCCGATTCGTCGGATCAACCGCCCTTCCCGCTTGGTTGGCCTTCCCTTGAGGTCCGATCCAGGTACCGGCGCCAGCTTCCTCAATTCCTGATCTCGCAGTCGCCTGACTTCGCTTTCCGGTGTCTCCTGGTAGAGCAAGCGGGCCTCGGGAGTTGGCCTCCGTTGTTCCGCCATGCCTTGGACGATGACAACGAATACCGTCTGACCAATGGTGATCTCGAGTTCGTCACCAACCTTGAGGTCGCGAGCCGGTTTGACGTGATCACCATTGCATCGAATCTTGTGGCTGGCGATTGCCGTGGACGCCAGACTGCGCGTCTTGAAGAAACGCGCCACCCACAGCCACTTGTCGATGCGCATGCGCTCGTTGCTCATGCCTTGGGCTTCCTCAGCGGATTGAGCATAGGGCGCAGGCCGTTGTGATCCATCTCCTGCATCAGGGCCAACAAGCGACCGATCTCCCCTTGCGGGAAACCCTCACGGGCAAACCAGTTGAGATAGTTGCCCGGCAAATCGGCGATCAATGTGCCCTTGTGCTTGCCGAAGGGCATTTCGCGGGTTACAAGTAACTCAAGGTCTTCAGGGCACACAAAATTAAGCCAAAAGTAGAGCTACCGATTTTGAAATGCGACCTTTTTGGCTCGATTTCAAAATCCGCACTCCTCGGGTAATTGCTGAAATTGGCGTTGCTCCACGAACCTAGAGGAACGACAATGAAAGACGACATCCTATCTCGCAGACTGATTCGCCGGGAAGAACTGCGCAAGCTGATCCCCCTTGCAGATACCACCATCTACGAACTGGAAAAGGCCGGAAATTTTCCCAAGCGGGTCTACCTGACTGCACGCTGTGTCGCTTGGGATCTCTCAGAAGTCGAAAACTGGATTGCCGAAAGACGAAAGGCTCTCAATGTATCGGGGCTAGTCATCCGACCCAATCGCCCAGGCAATCCAGCTCGACCCAAGACTGAATAGCAGTTAGGCAGCTTTGGCCAGAATTGGAATCACGGTATTCGTCCCGGCGATCCAAGAATCCACCATGTTGGCCCATTGCTGGAGCATGTCTCGTCGCTGATCTGCATATTCAGCCTTGTTGTAGACAGCTCGGACCCCACGCTGCTCATGCGCCAGACACTTCTCAATCCAGTCGGTGTTGAAGCCAGCTTCGTGAAGAAGTGTTGAGCCAGTCCGTCGAAGGTCGTGGACGGTAAAGTCTTCCAGCGGTATGTCCTTCTTGCGAGCTTGCTCGGCCGTGACGATGATGACTCGGTTAAGGGTGTTGTTCGACATCCCTTTATCTCCCTCATAGCGAGAAGGCAACACGAATTCGGAACCGCCAGCACACGTTTTCAGGGCAATCATGATGTCCATGGCCTGCTGTGACAGGTAGACAACATGAGTGCGGCGAGCCTTCATCCGCCCAGAAGGAATGGTCCATCGAGCATTGACGAAGTCAACCTCATTCCAGGTTGCGTTAAGCATTTCGCCTTTTCTGACCAGAGTCAGAAGAATGAGCTTGAGAGCCAGCCTGATCGTTGGCAAGGTCGGGACCGCCTCAAGCTCCTTGAAGAACCAATGAATTTCATCAGGCGCTAACGCCCTGTCCTTCGGCTTGAAGGTCGCTATGGACGACGCCTTTACATCGTCCGCAGGATTGGGAACCTTCTGGCCCCGTTCCCTTGCAAACCTGAACACCTGGCTGACAACTTCTCGAATGTGAATCGCAGTCGCAGGCGCATTTCGAGTGGTTTTCACCTTCTCGCAGAATGCTCTCAGATCCTCCGGAGTGATCTCCTTGAGAAGGAACTTCCCGAACTGGGGCTCAATATCGCGATCGATGATGGCCTTGCGCATGGCTTTGGTGCTTTCAGCCATGCTGTACTCGTTAAGCCAAAGCTTGGTGAATTCGCCAAAGGTCTTGGCTGCTCTCGTCTTTTGGAGCGAGCGCTGCTTTTCACGAGCAGGCGACTTGCCACCGAAAATTTCCTTCTTTGAAGCGATCAGCTTTTCACGTGCTTCGGAAAGGCTGATTCCGTCAGGCCCGTATTTGCCTAGAACAATGGTTTCACGACGTCCGTTCAGGCGATAGTCGTAGCGGAAGGATATTTGGCCCGTCTTGGTGACTGCAATGTAAAGCCCGTCCCGGTCTGCGACCTTGAAAAGCTTTCCTGTGGCTTTGATGTTTTTGAGCTGGGTGTCCGTAAGCATGGTGGTTCTCCGTTAAAGCCGACTGATACCGTCAGCTGAAAAACGCACCATTTCGGCCGGAAACCCGCACCAATACTGGAAGTCTTCCGCTGTGATACCGTCAGCGAGGCAGTTTTGACTTGACGGTATCGATGCTACGGAGAGGCCAAAAAACTGCCAATACCGTCAGCGATACCGTCAGGAGAACTCGACTACCCCCGAATGCTGGCGAACGTCCGCGAAAGACAATTTCTTTTTAATTCAGGTCGTTAAGCCTACTTTTTGAACGTAGGCGAATGCTGCCGAAAGACCTCGAATCATTCCCACTCAATCGTTCCTGGCGGCTTACCGGTCACGTCATAGACAACCCGGCTGATGCCGCGTACTTCATTGACGATACGATTGGAAACGCGGCCCAGCAATTCATGCGGCAGTTCAGCCCACTTGGCGGTCATGAAGTCGGAGGTCTGCACGGCACGCAACGCAACGACATAGTCATAGGTGCGGCCATCGCCCATCACGCCGACACTCTTCACCGGGAGGAACACCGCGAATGCCTGGCTGGTCTTGTCGTACCAGTCGGCGGCACGCAGTTCGTCGATGAAGATGGCATCGGCTCGGCGCAGCAGTTCGGCAAACTCATGCTTCACCTCGCCGAGAATGCGCACGCCAAGACCCGGACCGGGGAAGGGATGGCGATAAACCATTTCGTGCGGTAGTCCAAGGGCAACCCCCAACTCGCGCACTTCGTCCTTGAACAGTTCACGGAGTGGTTCGAGCAGTTTCAGATTGAGTGTTTCGGGCAGACCACCGACGTTGTGGTGACTCTTGATGGTGTGCGCCTTCTTGGTCTTGCCGCCGGCGGACTCGATCACATCCGGGTAGATCGTGCCTTGCGCCAACCACTTCGCTTTAGGCAACTTTTGCGCTTCGGCCTGGAACACTTCAACAAACTCGCGGCCAATAATCTTGCGCTTTTGCTCGGGGTCTGCAATCCCCTTCAAGTGTCCCATAAATTGCTCAGTGGCATCGACATGAATAACTTTGACACCGAGGTTACGCGCGAAGGTTTGCATCACCTGCGCGCCCTCATTCAATCGCAACAGACCGTTGTCGACGAAAACGCAGGTGAGCTGGTCACCGATGGCCTTGTGCAACAAGGCCGCCACCACCGATGAGTCGACGCCGCCAGAGAGACCAAGAATCACCTCCTCCTCGCCGACCTGTTCCTTGACCTTACGGATCGCCTCATCGACATAGCCGGGCATGTTCCAGTCGCCACGGCAGCCGCAGATATCACGAACGAAGCGGGCGAGGATTTCGCGGCCTTTCAGGGTATGGGTGACTTCAGGATGGAACTGCACGGCATAGAAGTGGCGACTCTCGTCGGCCATCGCCGCGATGGGGGTCGACACGTTACTGCCGATCACCTTGAAGCCGGGTGGTAACGCCGTTACCTTGTCGCCATGCGACATCCAGACTTCAAGCAGGCCATGTCCTTCGGCATTGCTACGATCCTGAATGCCATCAAACAATGTCGAGTGGCCATGCGCACGCATCTCGGCAAAACCGAACTCACGCTTGCTGCTGCTTTCCACCTTGCCGCCCAATTGTGAGGCCATGGTCTGCATGCCGTAGCAAATACCCAGTACGGGTACGCCGAGTTCGAAGACAACCTGTGGCGCTTTCCAGTCCTCGGCCTCATAGACCGAATTAGGCCCGCCGGAGAGAATGATGCCGGTCGGCTGAAATTCACGGATGAAATCGGGGGTCACATCGAAGGGATGCAGTTCGCAATAGACCTGCTGCTCACGCACGCGGCGCGCGATGAGTTGTGCAACCTGTGAACCGAAATCAAGGATGAGAATTTTCTGGTGGGACATGCTGCCTCCTGAAAAATAAGAAAGGCGGCCTGGGCCGCCTTTCCGCAATGTGGGAACAATCAATCGATGTGGTAGTTCGGTGCTTCCTTGGTAATCTGCACATCGTGCACATGCGACTCGCGGATGCCCGCAGCCGTAATCTCGACAAACGCTGCCTTGGCATGCACGTCGTCAATCGTGGCGCAGCCGAGATAGCCCATGCTGGAACGCAAGCCGCCCATCAGCTGATGAATCACCGCCGTCATCGGCCCCTTGGTCGGGACGCGCCCCTCAATACCTTCGGGGACGAGCTTTTCGACGTTGGACTCGTTTTCCTGGAAGTAGCGATCCGAGGATCCCTTCTGCATCGCCCCCAGGCTACCCATGCCGCGATAGGCCTTGTAGGAGCGGCCCTGGAACAACACCGTTTCGCCCGGCGCTTCATCGGTACCGGCAAACAGGCCGCCGAGCATGACGCAATGCGCACCGGCGGCAATCGCCTTGGAGATGTCGCCGGAAAAGCGGATACCCCCATCGGCAATCAGCGGCACACCACTGCTGGCCAACGCATTCGCCACATTGTCCACTGCCGTGATCTGCGGTACGCCAACGCCGGCAACGATCCGCGTCGTACAGATCGAGCCGGGGCCAATCCCCACCTTGACGGCATCCGCGCCATGATCGACCAAGGCACGCGCCGCATCACCCGTCGCGATATTGCCGCCGATGACCTCGATTTGCGGATAGTTTTTCTTGACCCATTCAACGCGTTTGAGTACGCCCTGCGAATGACCATGCGCGGTATCGACGACGATCACATCGACACCGGCTTCTGCTAATGCAGCAACACGCTCCTCGGTCCCCTCGCCGACACCGACGGCGGCACCAGCTCGCAGGCGGCCATGCTCATCCTTGGCAGCGAGCGGGTAATCGGAAGATTTCTGGATGTCCTTCACGGTCATCAGGCCGCGCAGTTCCCAGGCATCGTTAATGACCAGTACGCGCTCCAGACGGTGCTTGTGCATCAGCGTCTTGGCCTCATCCGTGGTAGCGCCTTCCTTGACCGTCACCAGTCGATCGCGCGGCGTCATGATGTTGCCAACGGTCTCATTCAGGCGTGTCTCGAAACGCAAGTCGCGGTTGGTGACAATGCCAACGATCTTGCCCGCATCGACCACCGGCAGACCGGAAATCTTGTGCAGGCGCGTCAGCGCCATCACCTCCCGTACCGTCATAGTGGGCGGAATGGTAATCGGGTCTTTGAGCACGCCGGATTCATAGCGTTTGACCTTAGCCACCTCGGCAGCCTGCGCAGCAGGTTCAAGATTCTTGTGAATGATGCCGATCCCGCCTTCCTGCGCCAGCGCGATGGCGAGCCGCGCCTCGGTCACCGTATCCATCGCCGCAGACACAAGCGGCATGTTCAGCTTGATTTTGCGCGTCAGGCGCGTGGCCAGAGAAACATCACGGGGAAGAATCGCCGAATGGGCGGGGACGAGGAGAACGTCGTCGAAGGTGAGGGCCTTCTGGAGAAGTCGCATGCTGTTATCCTTGTATCCAAATCGATATTATACGTGCCACCCAAACCCCGGGCAAACCGCTCTCTCAATCGAGGTAAGCCATGGTCTTATATCGCTGCATCGCCCTGATCACACTGAGTTTTTTACCGGCCATTGCCCTATCCCAGGTCTTTTCGTGGAAAGACGAAAACGGCAAGATTCACTATGGCGATCGCCCGCCCGCCAGCAAACAGTCCAACCCACGCAAACTCGCCGCCCCACCGCCAGTCGATACCGAGGCCAATCGCAAGACCGTGCTTGAGGGCCAGTTTGCCGAACGGGAAAAACAGCAGAAATCTCAGGAAGAAGCCAAGAAATCGCAGGAAGATCAAGCTCAGGCCAAGGAGCGTGAGGCAGGCTGTCAGCAAGCCAGGAGCAATCTGGCGGCCCTTGAGTCCGGTGAGGTGCGCTTCACTGTCGATGCCAAGGGCGAACGGATTGCCCTTGAGGGCGTAGTCCGCGATGCTGAAATCGCCAAGGCACGCAAAGCCGTCGACAGCTGGTGCTCACCGCCCCCCAAGCCAACTGCAAAATAGCTATTCCTCGGCACCGCCACCTTTTTTCATGGCCTTGCCCTCGGCCGCGCGTTGTTTGCGGACTTCCTTGGGATCGGCAATTAGCGGCCGATAAATCTCGACACGATCGCGGTCACGTACCAAGGTGTCCAGTTTGGTCAGTTTGCTATAGATGCCAAACTTGCCCTTGGCCAGATCAATCTCGGGGTACTTCCCGATCAGACCGGAAGCCTCGATGGCCTGCTGCAAACTCGAACCGGGTGGCAGATGCAGCAGCACGGTTTCCTGGTTCTCGGGCAGGGCATAAATCACTTCTATTTGAATGTGGTCAGCCGTAGACATGATGGGCACGCTTGACAAATGAGTCGACGAAAGTGGTAACGATGTGACTGAATACCGGCCCCAGCGCCTTCTCGAGAATCCTGCTGGAAAACTCGTAGTGCAGCCGGAACTCGATCTTGCAGCCCGCGTCGCCCAGCGCCGTGAAACGCCAACCGCCATCGAGGCGACGAAACGGCCCTTCGCGCAAGGTAATGTTCATCCAGTGCGGCGGCTCCTTGGCATTCTCCGTTGCAAAGTGGGCCTTGATGCCGTGGTAGTTCACATGGATACGTGCCGCTGTATGCTCTGCTGTCCGCGAGAGCAGTTCGGTGCCGCCGCACCAGGGCAAAAATTTCGGATAGTCCTCGACGCGATCAACCAACTCGAACATCTGTTCGGGCGTGCGGGGAATCAAGACCGATTTTTCAACGAGGGCCATGCCAGAAAGAGTCTGCACATTACGCCTGATCCATGGCCAATGAACACGGATTGAGCTTGTTAATAAATGTGGAACGCGAACCTATTGAATGCGAGCGTGTCCGAACTAATCGGCTCAGTGTACCGCATGATGTATCTCGGTTACATTGCCTTTAATCGATGTTGAGGGGAGAAACAGGATGTCAAATCCGATCTGGCATGCAGCAGATCCGCAAGAAACACTTACAGCACAGCAGGTCTCAACGACCGGCCTGCCTTCTGCTGAAGCAGCCCGGCGGCTCGCCGAACACGGCCCCAACCGCCTGACGCCGCCGAAAAAGCGCGGGCCGCTGCTCCGCTTTCTGCTCCAGTTCCATAACGTCCTGATCTATGTGTTGCTGGGCGCGGCAGGCGTTACCGCAGCGCTGGGGCATGGGGTGGACACGGCGGTGATTCTCGGCGTCGTGTTCATCAACGCGCTGATCGGTTTCATTCAGGAAGGCAAGGCCGAGAAATCGCTCGATGCGATCCGCAACATGCTGTCGCTACACGCCATGGTGATGCGCGACGGCCGCCGCATCGAAATCACCGCTGAAGATCTCGTGCCCGGCGATATCGTCTTGCTGGCGTCTGGCGACAAGGTGCCGGCCGACCTGCGCCTGATCGAGATGCGCAGCCTGCGCATCGAAGAAGCCGCGCTGACCGGCGAATCGGAACCGGTTGAAAAATCGCCGGATGCCGTGGCCGCAGAGGCACCCATCGGCGACCGTACCTGCATGGCGTATTCGGGCACGCTGGTGGTCTTCGGCCAGGGTAAGGGCGTCGTCGTCGCCACCGGCGACACCACCGAGATCGGCCGCATCGGCCGCATGTTGGCCGATGTCGAGTCGGTCGAGACGCCACTGTTGAAGCAAATGGCCGTGTTTGGCCACTGGCTGACAGGCGGCGTGCTCGCCCTCGCCGCGCTGACGATTGCTTTCGGCATGCTGGTGCATGGTCAGTCGGCCGATGAGATGTTCCTCGCCGCCGTCGGGTTGGCCGTTGCCGCGATTCCCGAAGGTCTGCCGGCGATCATGACCATCACGCTGGCGATTGGCGTGCAGCGCATGGCCGGCCGCAACGCCATCATCCGCCGCATGCCGGCGGTGGAAACGCTAGGCGCGGTCACCATCATTTGTTCCGACAAGACCGGCACGCTGACCAAGAACGAGATGACGGTGCAGCGGCTGGCGACGGCCGATCAACTCATCGACGTGGCCGGCGTCGGCTATGCCCCGCATGGCGGATTTTCCGTCGCTGGCCACGATCTGGAACCCGCCGCGCTGGCGGACATCGCTCGCGCCGCTCTCCTGTGCAACGACGCGAGCTTGCGCGAAGTCAGCGAACAAGGTGGCGACTGGAAGCTCGACGGCGATCCGACCGAAGGTGCCTTGCTGACACTGGCGTTCAAGGCCGGACTCGATGCGCATTACGAGGCCGAGGCGCTACCGCGCATCGACGTCATCCCCTTTGAATCCGAGCACCGCTTCATGGCGACCTTGCACCATGACCATGCCGGCCATGCGCTGGCCTTCGTCAAGGGCGCGCCCGAGCGCCTCATCGGCATGTGCTCCCTGCAGCGCCAGGGCGAACAGGACCAGCCCATCGACACCACTTTCTGGCATGCACAGATCGACGCCCTCGCCGCCGAAGGCTTCCGCGTGCTGGCGCTGGCGACGAAACCGATGGAAAGCGGCAAGCGGGAGCTGGCGTTCAACGATGTCGAGGACGACCTCATTCTGTTGGCATTGGCCGGCATCATGGACCCGCCGCGCGAGGAGGCGATTCGCGCGGTGGCCGCCTGTCACGCAGCGGGCATCCGCGTCAAGATGATTACCGGCGACCATGCCATCACCGCCGCAGCCATCGCCCGGGCGATGGGTTTGTCCAGTGACGACAGTAAAGCGCTGACCGGCGCCGAGATCGAGGCGATGGACGAGACGGCGCTGCGTCAGGCCGTGCGCGATGTCGATGTCTTCGCCCGCGCCAGCCCCGAGCACAAGCTACGCCTGGTCGAAGCCATGCAGGCCAACGGCGAGGTGGCGGCAATGACCGGCGACGGCGTCAATGACGCGCCGGCACTGAAACGCGCCGATGTCGGCGTGGCGATGGGCCACAAGGGCACCGAGGCGGCCAAGGAAGCCGCCGAAATGGTGCTCGCCGATGACAACTTCGCTTCCATCGCCGCCGCCGTCGAGGAAGGCCGCACGGTTTACGACAATCTGCGCAAGGCGGTCGTCTATGTGCTGCCGACCAGCGTCGGCCAGGCCGCGATGGTGCTGATCGCCGTACTGGTCGGCATGACCTTGCCGATCACGCCGGTGCAGATTCTCTGGGTCAACATGGTCACGGCAGTCACCTTGTCGCTGGCCATCGCCTTCGAACGCCCCGAGCCGGGCCTGATGGCGCGGCCGCCGCGCGATCCCAAAGCGCCGCTGGTCAACGGCTTCATGCTCTGGCGCATCGGCTTCGTCACCGCGCTACTGGTCGCCACCTCGTTCGGCATGTTCCTGTGGGAAACCGGGCGCGGTATGGACTTGGATTTTGCCCGCACCGCTGCCGTGAATACGCTGGTGATGGGGCAGATTTTCTACCTCTTCAATTGCCGCCGCCTGACCGGCTCGGTGCTGTCGAAAGACGGCTTGCTCGGTAATACCATTGCGCTGAAAGCCGTTGCGGTGCTGGTCGTGTTGCAACTGGCGATGACGCATCTCCCCTTCAGCCAGATGCTGTTCGGCACCACTCACCTTGATACGGCCACCTGGCTGCGCGTCGTGGCGGCCGGCGTGCTGGTGTTCTTCGCAGTGGAAGCCGAGAAGCTGTTCTGGCGCCGCAATCCGGCACCCGAAAAAGTCGGCACTGGCGGGACGGCGGCGTGAGCAGCTGGGCCATTCTCGGCGGCCTGGCAGGCGGTGTCGGTCTCTTCCTGCTCGGCATGGGTCTGATGACCGATGGCTTGCGACTGGCCGCCGGCCCCGCTCTGGAACACATCCTCGCCCGTTCGACGAAGACGCGGCTGCGCGGCCTCGCCTCCGGCGCACTGGTGACCGTCGCGGTACAGTCATCGAGCGCCGTCACAGTGGCGGCAATCGGCTTCGTCAATGCTGGTCTGCTGTCGCTCGGCCAGGCGCTGTGGGTCTTGTTCGGTGCCAACATCGGCACGACGATGACCGGCTGGCTGGTCGCCCTGGTGGGCATGAAGTTCAAGATCGACGCTTTCGCCCTGCCACTGATCGGGGTCGGCATGCTGCTGCGCCTCACCGGCGAGGGCAGCCGGCGCGGCGCGGTGGGCATGGCGCTGGCCGGCTTCGGCGTGCTGTTCCTCGGCATCGATCTGTTAAAGGAAACTTTTTCCGGTGTCGCCGCCGACTTCACCTTGCCGCAGGGGGATGGGTTTGCCGGCGTCTTCGTCATGGTGCTGATCGGCATCCTCATGACGGTGCTGATGCAGGCATCCGCCGCCGCGCTGGTGATTGCCTTCTCTGCGGCGCAAAGTGGCATGGTCAGCCTCGAAGCCGCCGCCGCCGTGGTGATCGGCGCCAATGTCGGCACCACCGTCACGGCCGTGCTCGCCGCCATCGGTGCCACCGCGAACGCCAAGCGGGCTGCGGCGGCGCACATCCTGTTCAATGTATTGACCGGTGTCGTCGCCCTGCTGCTGCTGCCCTGGCTATTGGCCTTCCTCGGCTTCCTGCGCGCGCTGCTGGAACTCGATGCGGGGCCGGCGGCGACACTGGCGCTATTCCATACCGTGTTCAATATTTTTGGCGTGATCCTGATCTGGCCGCTGGCCGGCCGGCTCACTGAATTCCTGCTTGAACGTTTCAAGAGTGCGGAGGAGGACGAGGCGCGACCCCGCTACATCGACAAGACCGTGCTGGCCGTACCATCCCTGGCCCTCGACGCCTTGGCGCGCGAACTCCATCGACTCGGCGGTATTACACTCGCCACGGTGCGCACTGCCTTCGAGGCCGCCCCACCGCTGCTTGAACGCAACCAATACGTCACCGACCAGCTGGCCAGCGCCATCACCGCTTTCATCGCCCAGCTCAATCGCGGCGGCATGGCCACTGAGAGTGCACTGCGCCTGCCGGAGTTGCTGCGCGTGACGCGCTATTACGAAACGGCTGCCGAACTCGCCACGGAAGCCGCCGCCGCCCTGCGCGAAACCGAGACCGCCGCCAGCCCCGCCTTCGCGGACTGGCGCACCGAGGGCGAAGCCCTGCTGGCACGCCTCAATCCAGACGCCCCCACAAGCGATGTCGATCTCGGCTCCTTCGAGGCCGCCTATCAGCGACTCAAGGCCGAGTTGCTGGAAGCCGGTGCGCAAGGCCGGCTCGGCGTATCAGCAATGGATGGCCAATTGCGCGGCGCAAGCGCCTTGCGCCGCGCCGTCGAACAATGCGCCAAAGCAGTCCAAACCTTGTCCGTGAGTAACGGATGAGCCGACTACTTGATACCTTGTGCCTCCTGCTCGATCCTGCCGTCGAGTCGTTCGACACACTTGGCACGCTTGCCGCGCTGATCGCCGAACTGCGTCCGGCACGCGGCGCGACTTCGGCGGACAAACTGCGCGCACTGGCTTCGCTGTTGCAGGCGCGCCCCGATCTGCGTGCGGCCTTGCGCGGCGTGCTGCTCGACCTCATCGTACATCGGCACGGCGTACTGTTGTTCGCCACCGCGGGCATCTATCCTTCCACTGGCATATTCAGCGAAACCTTCCGACGTTTCGCGCACCGCCTGCTGCCTGAAGCGGAAGACGATGAGCAACTCAAGGATGCGCTCGAACACATCGTCCGTCCGCGCGATGCAGCCTGGCTTACTGCTGTGCCGGCGGCCGACTGGGCGGTGGTGTTCGCCGCGCTGCGTTTCAAGGAGGAAACGGACGGCAATGCCGCCCGTCGCTTCGCCGAGGACTTGTTCGAAGCGCTGCGCGTCGTCGCCCATCGCATCGCTGCGGCCGGTCTCGAACCCGAAATGCTGCGTCTCGATCCGACGCTGGAAAACCATGTTTCACCCTATCTCGCCCTGTGCGAAGAGGCGCTGGCCTTCGCCCAGGCGGCCGAAGCAAAAGTCGGCGCTGGCGAGACGGCGCCCCCCGATGTCCGCCACCTGCATGTACTGATCGACCAGGCGCGCACGGCCGGTGAGCGGGTGCGGCGGCGCGCTCAGCAACTGGGAGCGAGCTTTCATCTGACCTTTGGCCTGCGCCGGCTCGCGCAGCATCTGGATCGGCTGGAACGCCTGACCGCGCTGGCGGAGGCGATGACCAGCCAGCAGGACGCCAACGCACTCGCACACGGCGCGGCGCTTTGGCAAGAGCTGGCCGTCGCCGCCTGTCGACGCAATGATCTGGCCGGTTTCTGGCGCGAGAACACCGAACTGATGGCGCTGCGCGTCACCGAAAACGCCGGCAAGAGCGGCGAACGCTACATCGGCGAAACGCGTGCCGACTGGTACGCCATGCTGCGTTCCGCCGCCGGTGGTGGCATCATCATCGCGCTGATGGCGGCGAACAAGGTATATCTGGGCACGCTCGGCCTGGCGCCACTCGCCGAAGTGCTGGCCTACTGCCTCAACTACAGCCTTGGTTTCATGCTCATTCACTTGCTGCACTTCACCGTGGCCACCAAGCAACCGGCGATGACCGCCAACGCCATCGCCGCCGCAATCGGCGACATGCAGTCGGGCGGCAAGGAGCGCCAGCGCGATCCGACGCCAGTCGTCGATCTCGTCGCGCGTACGATGCGCACCCAACTGGCGGCAATTCTTGGCAACATCGGACTGGCCGTGCCTGTCGCCATGCTCGTCAGCCTGCTGTACTGGTGGCTGACGGGCGCTCACTATATCGACGCGGACAAGGCCGGGCAATTGCTGGGCGAAATCGATCCGATCGCCAGCGGCGCCATCCTGTTTGCCGCCGTGGCGGGCGTCTGCCTGTTTCTCGCCGGCCTGATCGCCGGCTACTACGACAACCTGTGTGCCTACAACCGCATCCCGCAGCGCCTCTATCGGCTTGGCTGGCCGCGCTGGCTGTTCGGTAACGAACGTTGGCAGCGTGTCACCGACTACATCGCTGCCAACCTCGGTGCACTGGCCGGCAACTTTTTCTTCGGTTTCCTGCTCGGCGGCGCCGCCGGTCTCGGCATGCTGCTGGGGCTGCCGCTCGACATCCGCCACATCGCATTTTCTTCGGCCTATTGGGGTTATGCGATGGTCGGCCTCGAATTCGGTGTGGCATGGCAGACGGTGGCGCTTGCCGCTCTCGGCGTACTCTTGATCGGATTGACCAACCTCGCGGTCAGTTTTTCTCTCGCCATGTGGATCGGCCTCAAAGCACGCGGCGTCGATCTGCGCCAGCGGCTGCGCCTGATCCGGGCGATCTTGTGGCGATTTTTGACACACCCAGGGGACCTCTTCTTGCCGCCCCGCGATTACGGATTGAAACCATGACGCATTTTTCCTCGCCCGACAACAAGCATAAAACCCGTTTCGCCATCGGTCGTACCATCCTCATCGGCTTTTTCACCGTCGCGCCGTTGTGGGTGACATGGCTGGTGTTCGACTTCCTGCTCGGCATCCTCGCCAGCATGGGCACGCCGCTGCTGCGCGCTGCCGCGCACATGGTCATGCCGTTTTCCGAGACACTGGCGACTTGGCTACTCGATTCAGATTTCCAGAAACTGGTAGCGGTACTGCTGACGCTCTGCGCGCTTTACGGCATCGGCGTATTCGCCTCGCTGGTGCTCGGTAAAAAATTGCTCGAAGCTTTCGAGGCCATGCTCGGTCGGCTGCCACTGGTGCAGACGATCTACGGCGGCACCAAGCGCTTCCTGCAAACCCTGCGCAAGCCGCCAGCGACGGGCCAGCGCGTCGTGCTGATCAGCTTCCCAACGCCGGAGATGAAGGCAGTGGGATTCGTCACCAAGGTGATGAAAGATGCCGACAGCGGCCGCGAACTGGCCGCCGTCTATGTGCCGACCTCGCCCAATCCGACCTCGGGCTACATTGAGATCGTGCCGCTCGACGACGTGGTGCAGACCGACTGGACCATGGAGGAAGCGATGAGCTTCGTCATGACCGGCGGCGCCAACGCGCCGGAACACATACGCTTCACGCGACCGACAGATCCCGCCACATAGGAAAGATGTTGAGTACGTGGCAGCAGGACAACGGGTGTTGCATCCTGGCTGCGGCAATAAGCCGCAACTATCCATTTGCGAAAAAGTGGGTATATTCCCCAAAAAGGTGCATTGCTTATAACGAGTTACGGTTGCGCGAAACAAGTCGCGTTGCCGCGAGGAGAGCTATATGAGCGATACGCTACGTGTCATCAAGACATCTTCGCAGGAACGCTGGGGCTCGGTCATGTCCGGTGCGCCGCTTGGCACGATCCTTCTTGTCGCGGTCGCCTATCTCATCGCCGCGTGGATGGGCAAGCTGCTGGCCCCGCCCGGGGCCTTCGCCTCGCCGCTGTGGCCGGCCGCCGGGCTGGCGCTGGCGATATTGCTCAAAGGCGGCATGCGCTGGTGGCCGGGCATCTGGCTCGGCGCCTGCGCGTTCATGTTGTTGTCGACGCCTGTGCTGGCCGGTCTCGTGCCGGCGCTGCTGGTCGCCACCGGTGCGACCCTGCAGGCCTTGCTTGGTGCCCGGCTGGTAAAACCGCTGTGCGAACAAGGCAATTCGCTCGCACGCGAGCGCGACGTGCTGAGCTTTCTGCTGCTGGCCGGGCCGCTCGCCTGTCTGGTTGCCCCCAGCATCACGACGCTGGCGCTCGTCGTTGCTGGCAGCCTGGCGACGCCGGGCGAGATCGCGGCCCAATGGCTGACGTTATGGACCGGCGATGCGCTCGGCGTGGTCCTGTTCGCGCCATTGGTTATGCTCCTCTGGCCCGGCGCGCAGCGGTTGTGGGCGGACAACCGCTTACGCCTCGCGCTGCCGCTGGTTACGACGGCCGTGCTGCTGACCGCCGGCCATGTCGGCCTCGAACGCCTGGAAGAGAGCCGGCGCGGCGAAGCTGCCGCGAGCTACAAGGAAGAGGTCTATCGCACCGGTCTGCTGCCGCTGGCGATGATTTTCGAGTCGGTAAATGGCGTGGAACGCTTCTTCGCCGCCAGCGAAGAGGTCAACCGCGAGGAGTTCGCCACCTTTACGTCGTCGGTCATCGCCAAACCCGAGATTCTCGGCCTCGACTGGGCACCGCGCGTGCCGCACGAGAATCTGGCGGAGTTCGAGGCCGCGACGCGGCGCGCGGGAATGCCCGACTATTGGGTGTTCGAGCCCGATGCCGCTGGCCGGCCTGTGCCGGTGCGCGAGCGCCCCGATCATTTCCCGGTGCGTTACAGCAAGCCGCCTGCCGCCAATGCCAAAGGGATGGTGCTCGGGCTCGATCACGCTTTCGAGGCGGCCCGTCGTGAGGCGATGGATGCTGCCCGCGACAGCGCTGCCTGCGGTCTCGCCGAGGTGCCGCTCCTGCGCACCGAACGCCGTGCGCTGCTCGTCTTCCAGCCGGTCTATCGCCAGGGCTTCGCGTTCCGCAGTGCAGACGCGGCAGCGCGGCGTGCGGCACTGCACGGCTACGTCGTTGCCGTGCTCGACATCGAACGCATGTTCGCCCCCTTGCAGCAGGCCGCCACGGCGCATCGGCTGGCCTTCCGCGTGACCGACGTGACACCCGGCGAAACGCCGAAGGTCCTGACCGACAGCCTGCCCACCGGACATGCATCCAGTTGGAGCCGCGCGACCGAGATTGCCGGCCGCTCGTTGCGCATCGAGATGGCCCCCCTGGAAAGTCATGGCACGTCGGGCGGCGGCTTCCATGCTTACCACTTTCTCGCTCTGCTGGCTGGGCTGCTGGTGTCGTTCACCACCCTGACATCGACCGGGCGTCAGGCCGCCACCGATGCCGAGGTCGTGGTGCGCACCGCCGAACTCGAACAGTCGCGGCGCGACGCGGAACAGGCCAATCTGGCCAAGTCTGCCTTCCTTGCCACCATGAGCCACGAGATCCGCACGCCGATGAACGGCGTGCTCGGCATGCTGGAAGTGCTCGAACACGGCAACCTCACCGAGCACCAGCGCGATCAGGTGCAGACCATGCGCGATTCCGCCGCCACGCTGCTGGCGCTGATCGACGACATCCTCGACTTCTCCAAGATCGAGGCCGGCCGCATCGAGTTCGAACACGCGCCACTGAGTGTGGCCGACATGGTCGAAGGCTTGTGCACCTCGCAACTCAGCGTGGCGCGACGGCGCGGCGTTGAGCTACGCATGTTCGTCGATCCCGACCTGCCCGAGCGCGTGCTGGGCGACGACACCCGCCTGCGCCAGGTGCTCTACAACCTGGTGGGTAACGCGATAAAGTTCTCCGCCGGCAATCCGGCGCGGCCCGGTCGGGTGACGGTGCGGGCGACGCTCGCCGCACACGTGCCGCTGCGCATCGCCTTCATGATCGAAGACAACGGCATCGGCATGGATGCCGCGATGCAGGCGCGCCTGTTCACCCCCTTTACCCAAGCGGAAGCGTCGACCACGCGCCGCTTCGGTGGCACCGGCCTTGGCCTGACCATCTGCCGGCGGCTGGTGGACTTGATGGGCGGAGAGATCGCTATCACCAGCCGTCCGGGCGCAGGCAGCGTGTTCACCGTGACGCTGCCCGTCGCGCTCGCACCGGAACAGCCGGTGCGCGAGCAGCCCGATCTTTCCGGTCTCGTCTGCTGCCTGCTTGACGACGCGGACATCGACGCCGAAGCCCTGGCCGCTTATCTGGCGCATGCCGGTGCCACGGTGCAGCGTTGTGCCGACGCAGAGGAAGCCGTGCGTTGCGCGGCGGCGGCGTTGTCGCCGATGGTCCTGATTCATGCCGATGACGAAAGTCGGCGCTGGCGGGACGGCGAACTGCCCGCGCAACTGCGCCGTGTGCGCATCGGCCACGGTCGCCGTCGGCGCGCCCGGCTGGATGCGCCCGACTGCGTGTCGATCGACGGCGATGCCCTGCGCCGGCAGGCCTTCCTGATGGCCGTCGCGGTCGCCGCCGGGCGCGCCTCGCCGGAAGTCTTTGACGACCGCTCGACCGACGTGCTGCCGGGCGAGACCATTCCGCCGCCGACCGTGGCGCAGGCGCGCGCCGAAAACCGCCTGATCCTCGTTGCCGAGGACGACAGCGTCAACCAGAAGGTCGTCCTGCAGCAGCTTGCGCTACTCGGCTATGCCGCCGAGGTCACCGGCGACGGTGCCGAAGCGCTGGCGCGCTGGCAGGACGGCGGTTTCGCGCTGCTGTTCACCGATCTGCACATGCCGGAGATGGATGGTTATCAACTGGCGGCGGAAATTCGCCGGCTGGAAGAGGGCGGGCACCGCCTGCCCATCATCGCGCTCACGGCCAACGCCCTGCGCGGCGAGGCGGCGCGCGCCAAGGCCGCCGGCATGGACGACTATCTGACCAAGCCGGTGGCGCTCGCCCGCCTGCGCGAGGTGCTGGAAGCCTGGCTGCCGCGTGCCAAAGTGACGGCCGCTGCCACCGACCAGGCACCCGCCGCCGCACCGGGGCGTGCGCTCGACGTGGCGGTGTTGCAAGGACTGGTAGGCGACGATCCGGCCGTCCTCAAGGATTTTCTGGTGGATTACGCGCGCACGGTGGCCCAGGCGGCGACCGAACTGCGCGCGGCGGCGGCCGTGAAGGATCATGCGCAACTCGCGGCCATTGCCCACAAGCTCAAGTCGTCGTCGCGCTCGGTCGGTGCCCTGCCGCTCGGCGATCTGTGCGCCGAACTGGAAAACGCCGGCAAGCGCAACGACGGGCCGGCGGTGACGCGCTGCATGGCGCAATTCGAAACACTGTTCGCGGCGGTCGAGAAGGAGCTCGCCCCGTTGCTATCCGAGGAGAAAACGACATGAAGATATTGCTCATCGACGACGAGGCTTTCGCCCTCAAACTGCTGGTCCATCAATTGGCCAGCCTCGGGTTCAGGGATGTCACCTCAGTAACGGGGGGCGCGGAGGCGCTGGCGCAGATCGCAGGGGGTGCCCGTTTCGACGTCATCCTGAGCGACTTGCAGATGCCCGGCATGGACGGCGTCGAATTCGTGCGCGCCCTGACGCAGACCGGCTATGGCGGCGAGCTGGTGCTGGTGAGCGGCGAGGATCGGCGCATTCTGCAAACCGTCGAGCAACTGGCACGCGCCCACGGCTTGCGCGTGCTGGGCCGGCTGACGAAGCCTGTCACGCCGGAACGCCTCGCGGCGGTGCTGGCGCATCACACCGATGCCGTCGCGGCCCAAGCCTGCGCCGCTAGCAGATGCTATGGCCCGGACGAGCTGCGACAGGCTATCGCCGCTGGCGAACTGGTCTGCCATTGCCAGCCGAAAGTGAGCTTGGCCACCGGCGCGCTGACCGGGGTGGAAATCCTGGTGCGCTGGCAGCACCCCGTGGACGGGCTGGTGTTCCCCGACCGCTTCATTTCCGTGTCCGAAGAACACGGCCTGATCGACGACCTGACACGGTTGGTGTTGCGCGATGCCCTGCGCCAGACGCGCGCCTGGTTCGATGCCAGCTTGGAGATGCACGTCGCCGTCAATGTCTCGATGGAAAATCTCGACACGCTCGATTTCCCCGATTTCGTCGTCGCCGCTGCGCTGGAAATGGACGTATCGCTCTCCAGCATGGTGTTGGAAGTGACCGAAAGCCGCTTGATGATGGACATGCGCGTGCCGCTCGACATCCTCACGCGGCTGCGACTCAAGTATGTCGACCTGTCCATCGACGATTTCGGCACCGGCCATTCCTCGCTTGCCCAGTTGCGCGACCTGCCCTTCAACGAACTGAAGATTGATCGCAGCTTCGTACACGGTGCCTGCCGCGATACGCATTTGGCGGCCATGTGCGAAGCCAGCCTCGACATGGCCCGCAAGCTCGGCATGCGCAGCGTGGCCGAGGGTGTCGAGGATCTCGACGACTGGAATTTCCTGCGCGACCACGGCTGCGACATCGCGCAGGGCTATTTCATCGCCCGGCCCATGCCGATGGCGGCGCTGGCCGACTGGTTGCCCGGATGGGAAGCGCGTCGGCGTGAGCTGGGGCTGGTCAAGCCGTGAGCGCGGCACCCCGGATACTGGTTGCCACCGACGTCGTCGCCGACGCCGATCTGGTCAGGAAGTTGCTGGCCGAGGAGTTCGAGGACACGCGCGCCTCGACCGATCTGGCGCGCGCCGTGACGGATTTCGAGTCCTACAAACCCGACATCCTCATCCTCGCCTTCAACGGGCTGGAGAAGGCCGAGCGTTACTACCTCGGCCTTTATCGGCTTGGCACGCTGGTGCATGCATTGCCGCACCGTACGCTGATCCTCTGCAACAAGGACGATCTGACGCGCGTCTACGATCTGTGCCGTAAGGAGTATTTCGACGACTACATCCTGTTCTGGCCGCCCGGCCACGATGCGCCCCGCCTGCGCATGGCCGTACACCATGCCTTGCGGCAGATGCGGGCGAGCGGCACCGACGCCCCGAACGCCGGCGAGTTCGCGCGCCAGGCGCGCCGCGTGGCCGAACTCGAAGGCTTGCTCGCGGCCGGTCTGGAGCGTGGCGGTACGCAACTGGCCGCCGCCGGCTCGTCGCTGCAACAGGCGGGGAAAGACATCGACGCAGCGATTGACGGTTTCTCGCGCAGCCTTTCGGAAGGTGAAAACCGCCATCTGGTCGAGGTGCGCGACCCGGCAGGGCTGCAACGCGAACTCGAAAAACTCAAGTCCGCGAAGATCCACAAACGGCTCGCCGAAATCGAGAGTGCCATGGTGCCTGCCCGCGACTGGCTCGACGAGCTCAAGACGGAGGTCGCGCCCGCCCTGGCCTCGGCGCGCGCGCTCGGCACGCTGGCCGAACAGGTGCGGCCACTGATTCTGCTGATCGACGACGACCCGTTCCTGCAGCGTCTCGTTACGCAGATGCTGGATGCCCAGCCCTTCGAGCTGATCTGCGCCGGCTCCGGGGCCGAAGGCCTCGCCATGCTGCGCAAGCGGCGCCCCGACCTCGTGCTGATGGATTACGCGCTGCCCGACATCGACGGCATCGAGGCGACGCGCCGCCTCAAGGGCGTGGCGCAGTTCGCCGAGATTCCGGTGGTGATGATCACCGGCAACAGCGAAAAAGCGGTGGTAGTGGGCAGTCTCAAGGCTGGTGCGGCGGAATTCATCGTCAAGCCGATCGACAAGGACAAGCTGCTCGCGAAGATCGGCGGCCTGCTACGCTGAGCCGGATCGGGGCAGAGAGTGCGCGCCGTCCCGCCAGCGCCGACTTTTGCGGCTTGCAGCCCTACAGCGCCGCTGCCCGCTAGTCGGACGCGGGTCGGGCTGGGGCACCGAGGCTCGACAGGTAGGCTACCAGTGCTTCGATCTCGTCGGAGCCCAGGTCGCGATAGTCTTCCTTCATGACGGCGGCCCGCCTTGGCAGCAGCGTGGCCGCCGCGTCGGTGGCGATAGTCCAGTCGCGCAGTGCCACCGCATCGCGCCGGTCGCCGACGCCGTCCAGCGGGTAGCGCGGATTGCCGTCGCCAGCAATGGCATGGCACGACGCGCAGCCTTGCGCCTGATAGACGGCGCGGCCAGACTTCACCATGAGTGACGGTTCGGCGCGTGCGGCGACATGCGTCGGCGTGGTGCCCGGATTCTGCGTCCAGGCGAAAAACAGCGCCAGCAGGATCGCCAGTGCGCCGCTTGCCACCACGATGATGCGTACCCAGGTTGCGCGCATGAGCATTACACCATGTCGAAAAGTTCGAAGTGGATGCGGGCAATCGGCACGCCCAGCCCATGCAGCCCGCTTTGGGCTGCGTCGGTCATCGGTCCGGGGCCGCACAGGAAATAGTCCAGATGGCGCCTGTTCGCCGGCAGATGGCGGTCGAGCAGCGCGGCATCGATCCAGCCGCATTCACCCTCCCAGTCTGGCGGCGGGTCGGCCAGCACATGCACGAGTTTGAGATTGAGGCGACCGCGCAGCGCATCGAGTTCTTCGCGGAAGATCACGTCGTCCCAGCGGTCATTGGCGCAGATCAACACGAGCGGTCGCCGTTCGCCGCGCGCCGCCGCCGTGCGCAGCATGCTCATGATGGGCGCGCTGCCGACGCCGCCGACAATGAAGACGAAACCGGGGGCCTCGGCATGGCGGTCGGTGCTGAACACGCCGTAGGGGCCGTCGAGGTAGGCGGTCGTGCCCGGCCGCACGTCCTTGATGGTGCGCGTGAAGTCGCCCAGCGCCTTGATGGTGAACTCGACCCGGCCGCTGTCAGCATCTGAGGAAAACGAAAACGGATGTTCGCGCACATGAAAGGGCGAATCGCCGAGCGTGAGCCAGCCGAACTGGCCGGGCGCGAAGCGCAGGCCAGCGTGGCCCGTGGGCGCGAGGGCGAGCGTCCAGGCGTTGCCGCGCTCGGGGCGCACTTCGGTTACCTGCCAGGGGCGGCTCAGCATCCGCCAGGGCTTGACCAGCCGCACATGAACGATGAGACCTACCCACGAAAGCGTGTAGGCCGTCCACAAGACGCGCTTCCACGGCGCGTTGATGTAGTGGCCCACGCCCTCGATGTGACCAACGGCGGCAAGGAAGGCGGTAGTAGCGAGCAGTGCATGCCACAGACGCCAGTGGTCGTAATCGATGCGCAGGGGCTTGCGCCACAGCGAGGTGACAACGACGATGAGGAACAGCACCAGCGCGGCCCGCCCGGCAGTCATGTACCAGGGTGCCTGACGCGGATCGATGGCACCCAGCGCCGCGACGTTGTCGATGCGAATGACCAGGAAATGGGCGAGCACGAGGCCAAGGGCGACGAGCGCGGCGTAGCGATGGAAGTAGTAGATGATGTCGATGCCGAAGGGCGCGGCGGCGCGGCGGAAGCGCGCCGTGAGGGCGAACTGCACACCGAGCATGGCCATGCCGGCAAACCCGAGGGCCATCGATAAATCCCACCAGAAGCCCGCACCGGCCGGCACATCGCCGGTCAGCAGCGCAAGCAACGGCGCGGCGACCAGCAGCAGGTAGATGCCGACCCAGAGGGCCGCCCGACCGAAGGAGCGGTCGGGCATCAATCCGCAGCGGCTTTGGGCGCACGTGCGCCATGCAGCCAGTCGCGCAGCAGCCCGACGATGAAACTACCAGTGAACATGCCCAACACGTAAACACCGATCAGCAGCAGCGACAGGGGCATTGTCAGGCTCAGCGTGAGCAGCGAGACCGTCACGCTATCGATGTTCTGCACTTTGAACAGCAGGACGACCGCAGTGACGATGACGATCAGGGCGATATAGACATAGCGCTTCATGACGTTCCTCCGGAAACACGTTGGCAAGTCGCGGCGGACAAATATGCCCGATGCCGCATTATCCTACAGACGCGGGATAATGGACGAATGCGTTGCTTCGATGGATTTCTCTTGCGGTATGCCGCCGCTATCTGCCTGCTGCTGACGGCGGGTGCCGCCCTGCCGGCCGTCGAGCTGGACGCGCCCACACCGCTCGATGCCTTCCTGCGCCGGCATCTCGTTCTGCCCGAAACCTTGCCCGATGCCACGGCACATGCCGCCCTGATCGGCCGCACGCGCATCGAGATTGCCGATCTCCTGGCGACCGAAGGCTACTTCTCGCCGCGCATCGACCTGCATCCCGAGGCCGACGGTCTGCGCATCGCCGTGACGCCGGGGCGGCGCACCACCGTGGCGACGGTCGAGATCGGCTTTCGCGGCCATCTAGCCACGGCGGACCAGGCCGCACGGCGCGCCGCCTTGCGCGCGGCCTGGCCGCTGCCGGCGGGCGCGGCCTTCCGTGCGCCGGACTGGGAGGCGGCCAAGCAGGCGCTGCTCGCGGCGACGGCGGCAACCGACTACGCCGCAGCGCGCCTCGTTGCCAGCCGCGCCGAGGTCGATCCGGAAGCAGCGGCGGCGCATCTCGAACTGACGCTCGATTCCGGCCCGGCGGCACGCTTCGGGCCGTTGACCGTCGAGGGCCTGAAGCGCTACGACCAGACGCTGGTGGCAGGGCTGGCGCCCTTTAAGCCGGGCGAACCCTATCAGCGCACCGCCTTGCTGGATTTCCAGTCGCGCCTACAAAACACGCCCTGGTTTCACTCGGTGGCGGTCGAAGCCGCGCCCGGCACGCCGTCGGCCGACGGCGTCACCGACGTGCCGGTGCGGGTCACGCTCGCCGAGACGCCCGCCAAGCGCATCGGGCTGGGTGCCGGCGTCAGCACCAACACCGGCGCACGCGGCGAGGCGAACTTCCGCCACCACGATTTTCTCGGCCGCGCCTGGGACTTCGACACCGGTCTGCGGCTCGAACAGAAGCGCCAGACCCTGTTCGCCAGCCTCGGCCTGCTGCCCGATGCGCGCGGTTATCGTTTGGGCTTCGGCGGCCGCGTCGAAAGCAGCGACATTCAGGGACTCGCCACCTTCCGCCAGGTGCTGGGCGCGACGCGAAGCCGCACCGAAGGTCGCATCGAAACGCGCCTCGGCCTCGAATGGCAGCGCGAGGAACGTCGTCCCGACGGCGTACCGGCCGCGACCGATCATGCCCTGACGCTCGACTGGCACTGGATTCGCCGCGCGGTCGACGACCTGCTCGATCCCCGGCGCGGCAACGTCGTCGAGCTGCGCATCGGCGGGGCCACGCGCCACCTGCTGTCCGACCGCGACTTCCTGCGCACCCAGTTGCGCGTGCAGCAATGGTGGCCGGTGGCCTGGCTCGGGCCGCGCGATGTGTTCAGCCTGCGCGGCGAGGCGGGCTACACCGCCGCCGGCTCGCGCTTCGGCATCCCGCAGGATTACCTGTTCCGCGCCGGTGGCGCCCAGTCGGTGCGCGGCCATGCCTACCAGAGCCTCGGCGTGCGCGAGGGTAGCGCCGTGGTCGGCGGCCGCGCCCTCGCCAGCGCCAGCGCCGAGTACACCCACTGGCTACCCAGCGGAGAAGGCGCGGCCGGACCGTGGGGCATCGCTGCCTTCGTCGATGCCGGCGACGCCGCAGATGATTGGCGTGCACTCGATCCGGCCGTCGGCATCGGCGCTGGCGTGCGCTGGAAAAGCCCGGCCGGCCCGCTGGCGCTCGATCTGGCGCGCGGCCTGGCACACGGTGGCCGCGCGGCGCAATGGCAATTGCATTTCTCCCTGATGGTGGCGTTCTGATGAAACCGGAAACAATTCGCCACCTCCTGCGCCGTGCAGTGTTGCTGATCCCAACGCTGATCGCGCTGCTCTTCTTCGCCGCCAGCGGCTGGCTACTGCTGACTCAGTCCGGGCTTGAACGCGCGGTGACCTTCGTCGGCTGGGCCAGTGAAGATGCCGTGCGCATTGCCGGTGCGCGTGGTCATCTGATTGGCCCACTGACATTCGAACAGGTGGAGATTGCCGCCGACGCAGGCCGCTATACGCTGTACGATATTGCCCTCGACTGGGATTTTTTCGAACTGCTGCAGCGCCAGATCGACATTCAGCGCCTGCGCATCGAGCGACTTGAATTCACCCGCGCAGAGAACGAGACCAACGCGCCGCCCGCCGACCTGCGCCTGCCGCTCGCCGTGCGCGTGGCGGCGCTGGAAATCGGCCGCCTGGCGGTGCATGGCGCGTCCGCGCCGCTGGCCGAGGACATCGCGGCGACATTCGCGAGCGATGGCGAAACGCACCGGCTGGAGTCGCTGACGCTCAAGAGCGCTGCCGGCCCACTGACGGCGCAAGGAACGCTGGCCGGTGCGGCGCCGTTCGCGCTGACGGGAGAGGGGACGCTGGCGACGACGACCGAACCGGCGCTCGCCGTTGCCGCGCGGGCCGACGGTACGCTCACCGACATCGCCGTGGCCTTCGACGGGCGCGGCGCGGATTTCTCGCTGGACGGGCAGGCGCGCCTCGCGCCCTTCGCGGCCCAGCCGCTCGCCGCCTTACGTCTCACCGCACGCGGGCTTGATCCGCGTGCCTTCGTGCCGTCCGCACCGCGTGCCCGTCTCGCGCTCGACGCCGATCTCGCGTCCGCTGCCGACGGTGCACTGGCGGGGCGCTTACGCGTCGACAACGCCGCCGCCGCGCCGCTCGACCGCGACGGCCTGCCGCTGACGCATCTCGCCGCTGATCTGCGGCTGGACTGGAACAACGAACCGCGTCGGGTGCAATTTTCCGATCTGTCGCTAAAAGTCGGCGCTCGCGGGACGGCGACGGGCAGCGTCGATCTCGTCTGGCCCGCAGGTGAGGCCCTGCCGCACGGCAACGCAGCGCTTGCGGTGCGCGGGCTCGACCCCGCCGAGCTGCACGGCGCGCTGTTTCCGGCCCGTCTCAATGGCCGCATTGTCTTTGCCGGGGATGGCGCCACGCAGCGCGCCACCTTGGCGCTCGCCGACGGCGCGCGGCGCATCGAAGCCACAGTCGACCGGCGCGGCAAGCAGCTGAATTTTTCACGTCTCCTGATCGCACAGGGCAAGGCAGAGATTTCCGGTAGCGGTGCGTTCGCGCTGACAGCGCCACACACCTGGCGTATGGAGGGTGCTCTGCGCCATGTCGATCCAGCCGCCTTCGTCACGCGTCTGCCGCGCGGCGATCTGAATGCCGGCTTCACGGCCGAAGGTAAGTTTCGTCCGCAACTGGCCGGCACGCTGCGCTTCCGTTTTGACCCGAGCCGGCTCGACAGCCAGCAACTTCGCGGCGTCGGCGATCTGTCTTTCTCCGCGATTGATCGCATCGACGACCTCATCGCCGCTAACGGCCGCGCCTGGTTGCGCGGTACGCTTGATCTCGCGCTCGGCGACAGCAAGCTCGCACTGCGCGGCGGCTGGGGCGAACCACAGGAGCGCTTGAGCCTGACGCTCGTTGCGGTGGACTTGCCTGCCGGCGTGGACTTGCCGCGCCTTGAACTGTCCTTCGACGGCACGCGCGGGCAACATCAACTCGCCGCCACAATTGATCTGCCGGAAAAGCGGCGCCTGGCGCTGACCGCTACCGGCACTCTGGTCGACGCCCGTGACTGGCGCGATACCGGTTGGCGCGGGCGGATTGAAACGTTGCGGCTGGACAGCGAACTGCCGGCGGTGCTGACTGCCTCGGGCGAACTGTCGGTGAGCCGCGCCGCACTGTCCGGGCGGCTGACCGGGGGCGTGCCCGATCTCGCCGGCCTCGGGCCGCTGGCGGGCAATCTGGTCAGCGCCGGCGCACTTGAGTTCGACGCCACGCTCGCCGGCAGCCCCAGCGCACCGCGCCTCGCTGGCCAGGTGCGCGGCAGCGGGCTGGCCCTCAGCCTACTCGAGCATAACGTTCATCTGCGCGACGGCGTGCTGGCGCTGCGCTTCGAGGACGAACGCGCGGTACTGGAACGTCTCGACTTCGTCGCGCCGCAGGCGCCGCCCCCGGGTGCTTTGCGCAACGTCGGCTTGACAGCGCTGGCGCCGGGCCGCGTCAGCGTGAGCGGCGAGTTCGACATCCAACGTCGTCAGGCGCGGTTCGATGCGACGCTGACCCGACTGCCGCTGTCGCAGCGGCCCGAGCGCTGGCTGGTCGCCTCGGGCACGGCGCGACTGGCGCATGCCGCTGGGCGACTGCAACTCGGCGCACAACTTGAGGCCGATGCCGGCTTTATCGCCGAGGCGGCGGCGAGCCGGCCCAAGCTCGCCGAGGATATCGTCGTGCGCGGTCGCGAATCGAAAGCGGCACGCCCGTTGCGCGTTGACACCGACATCGCCCTTGATCTCGGCCCGCGCTTCCATCTGCGCGCGGCCGGCCTGACGGCGCGGCTGGCGGGGAAGGTGCGCTTACGCGGCGACGGCGAAAGCCCGCTGGCGGCCAGCGGCAGCATCGCGACGCAGGAGGCGAGCTTCGAAGCCTACGGCCAGCGTCTCGCCGTCGAGCGCGGCATCGTCAATTTCCAGGGGCCGCTCGACGATCCTGGCCTCAATGTGCTGGCGCTGCGCAAGGGCTTGGCCGTCGAGGCCGGCGTCGCCGTTACCGGCACGGCGCAGCGCCCGCTGGTGCGGCTGGTGTCGACGCCACCCGTGCCGGACGCGGAAAAGCTCTCGTGGATCGTGCTTGGCCGCGCGCCGGATGCCGGCGGTGCCGATACCTCGCTGCTGATCGCCGCCGCTGGCGCAATGCTCGGCGGGCAGTCGGGGAGTATCACCGGGCAGATCGCCCAGGCGCTCGGCGTCGACGAATTCTCGCTACGCCAGGCAGCGGACGGCGATACGCTGGCCCACCAGATCCTCACCGTTGGCAAACGGCTTTCCGATCGCGCCTGGCTCGGCTACGAGCAGGGCCTGACGGCGGCGACCGGTGCGCTGAAATTCACTTATGCGCTGACGCCGCGCATCTCTATCGTCTCCCGCACGGGAGGGGATAATGCGGTAGATGTGTTCTATAACTTCCACTTCGACTGAACGACAGGAGGTAACACCATGCAACTCGGCTTAATTATCGGCATCATTTTCGCCATCGTCGCGGCACTGTTCGCGATGCAAAACATTGCGCCGGTCACTGTCACCATCGGTTTCTGGAACTTCGAGGGTTCGCTGGCACTGGTGCTACTCGTTACCCTGGGGCTGGGCGCCCTGATTGCCGGCCTGGTGTCCTCACCGGCGATGATCCGCCGCCAATGGAACGTCACGCGCCTAGGCCGGCAGGTGAACGAACTGGAGCACAAACTAGCAGAGGCGGAGTGCCGCAACGATGAGCTGCGCGCCGAACTTTTGCAGGTACGGCCTGCCCTCGAAGATCAAACGTCTGCGACGGTAGAAGCGCCTGTCGAAGTGAAGTCTTATGTCGGCCTGCGGACTTTGATCACCGGTGAAAACGGGGAAGGAAAGACTACCCCATGATCCGCGTTCTCTGGTGGCGAGGCCTGCTGTTCGCCTGCCTGTGGTGGATATTGGCCGAAGGTCGCCTTGACGGCTGGTTGCTCGGCAGCATCGCTGTTGTCGCCGCGACTTGGGCAAGCGTCGCACTGTGGCCACCGGCAGCGCACGACGTGCGCCTCGCTGCGCTACCAGCTTTCCTGGCCTTTTTTCTCACCAACTCCGTGCGTGGCGGCTGGCAGGTGGCGCTCATGGCGCTGCGTGGGCGCGGGGCGCTGCAACCCGCATTTCTTGAATTGCCGCTGAATTTGCCCGCCGGCGTGCCGCAAGTCCTGATGACCAATGTACTCAGCCTGATGCCGGGCACGGTGGGGGTTGAACTGGTCGCTGAGTTGACCAATGCGCGGCTGCGCCTGCATGTGCTGCATCAGGACTTGCCGGTCGTCGCCGAAGCTCGGGCGTTGGAGCAGCGCATCGCCGCCCTGTTTGGAGTCAGCGCATGAACGATATCGATCTCGTTGTCGCGCTGTTCCTGCTCGGCAATCTGATCGTCGCCCTGCTGGCCGCAGCGCGCGGGCCAACAGCAGCCGACCGCATGCTGATGGCGCTGCTGTTCGGCACCACCGGCACCGGCATCCTCGTTTTGCTGGCACAGGTGATGAACATTCCTGCACTCGTCGATGTAGCGCTGGTGCTGGCGCTGCTCGCGGCCATCGGCGGCGTGGCCTTCGCCCGACGCGCCTGGCAGGGAGATGGGCATGACTGATTGGCTCAGCGGCGCCCTACTGATCGTCGGCGCGTTTTTCTATGCCGCCGGTACCTTGGGCTTGCTGCGTTTCCCGGATGTCTACAGCCGGCTGCACGCACTGGCCAAGGCCGACAACCTCGGACTGGGTTGCGTGCTGCTCGGCCTCGCCTTGCAAGCGGAGAGCCTTGCCGCCGGCCTGAAGCTTTTGCTGATCTGGCCGCTGGCGCTGGCGGCGAGTAGCGCGGTCGCTTACGCCATCGCCCGCCGTGCCGACCGCCTCGGCGTCAAACCCTGGCGCAAGGATGCGCCATGAGCATCGCTTTCGATCTACTGCTGGCGCTGGCGCTGTTGTGGAGCGGCGGACGCTGCCTGAGCGTTGACCGACTTGATCGCGCCATCGTGCTGTTCATCGCCTTTGGCCTGCTCATGGCGCTGGCCTGGGCGCGACTGGCGGCGCCGGACATTGGTCTCGCCGAAGCCGCCATCGGCGCGGGGCTGACGGGTGCACTACTGCTCGATGCCTATGGCGCGTTGAAGCGGAGAAAAGCATGAAGCGCTTCGTGATGGGTTTGGGTGCCTTGGCGTTTGCTGCGTTGCTGATTGGCGCGCTGCTGGAACCGCTGCCCGTCAGCGTCGATCTACGCGCCGCTGTGACCAACAACATGGCGTCGAGCGGCGTCGAGCATCCCGTCACCGCCGTGCTGCTCAACTTTCGCGGTTACGATACGCTGCTGGAAATCGCCGTGCTGTTGCTAGCGTTGATCGTCATCCTCGCCGTCGGCATCGATACCGCCAGCGATCAGCCACGCACGGTCAATCCGATCCTGCAGACCCTGGCGCGCGTAGCCGCGCCCTTGGTGATCGTCGTCGCCGTCTATCTGCTCTGGGCCGGCGCATTCCGGCCAGGTGGGGCTTTCCAGGCCGGCGCCGTGCTGGCCGCTGCCGCCGTATTGCTGCACCTGACCGGACTGCTGCCGAGTTGGCAAGTGCCGACGCGCACGCTGCGCTGGGGGCTGACGGCTGGCTTCCTGATCTTTCTCGCCGTCGCGGCCGGTCTGCTGTCTCAGGGCGCCTTGCTGCACTATCCGCCGGCGCAGGCGGGGATGCTGATCCTGCTGATCGAAGCGGGCCTGACGATCTCGCTCGGCCTGATCCTCGCCGGGCTGTTCCTGCTGCTGTCGCGCGAGCCGGGAGATGACGCATGAGCAGCGGCCTGTTGTTCGCCTGTGTCGGTGCACTGCTGTTCGCCATGGGCATGGCCGGCGTGATGCTGATTGCGCACCTGCTGCGCCGCATTCTCGCCTTCAATGTCATGGGTAGCGGCGCCTTTCTCATCCTAGTGGGCCTCACCCAGCGCAACGACGTGCCCGACCCGGTGCCGCAGGCGATGGTGCTGACCGGCATCGTCGTCGCCGTCGCTGCCACGGCCCTGGCGCTGGCATTGGTGCGGCGGTTGCATGCGCTGACCGGCCAACTCGAATTACCGGCGGACGACACATGATCTGGCTGATCGTCCTGCCGCTCGTCTGGGCCAGCCTCGCGTTCATTCTTGGACCGGGGCGGGGCAAGTGGCTCGCCATTGGTGGTTTGGCGTTGCAAACCGTGCTCGCCTTTGATCTCGCCACAAAAATCGGCGCTGGCGGAACGGCAGTTGGACATCTCGTCGGCGGCTGGGGGGCGCCGCTCGGCATCGACCTGGCCGCCGACGGCCTTTCCGCCGCAATGCTGTTGCTCACCCAGTGCATCGCCCTGCCGCTGGCGGTTTACGCGAGCGCCTATTACAAACGCGACGACGCAGCGGGGTCATATTTCTGGCCGCTCGCCGGTTTCCTCATTGCCGGACTCAATGCGCTGTTCCTCTCCGCCGATCTGTTCAACATTTACGTCACGCTCGAACTGCTCGGCCTCGCAGCCGTCGGGCTGGTCGCTGCGGGCGGCGGTGCGCAACAGGTAGCGGCGGCCCTGCGTTATCTGTTCGCCACGCTGGTCGGCTCCGCGCTCTATCTGCTCGGCGTGGCACTGATCTACGGCGCCTATGGCACGGTGTCGATCAGCGTGCTGACGCCACTGGTCACGAGTGAAGCACCGCGTCTCGTCTGGATCGCGGGCGGGCTAATGCTGATTGGCTTGATGCTCAAGACCGCCCTGTGGCCGTTCCACTTCTGGCTGCCGCCGGCCCACGGCGGCGCGCCGGCGCCCGTCTCTGCGCTGCTTTCCGCCCTAGTAGTAAAGGCCTCGTTCTATCTGATCCTGCGGCTGTGGATTGGCCCGTTCGCACCCTTGATCGCCGCTGCCGAATGGCTGGCCTGGCTGCCGGCCGCACTCGGTACGCTGGCGATTTTCTGGGGCTCATGGCAAGCGATTCGCGCCGAGCGCCTGAAGATGCTGATTGCGTATTCAACGGTAGCGCAACTCGGCTATCTGTTCCTGATCTTTCCACTGCTGGCGGGTGCGGGTGCAATCCAGGCCGGCGTGATGCAGGTCTTTGCCCACGGACTGGCCAAGGCGGCGATATTCGCCGCCGCCGGGGTGCTGATCAAGGCCACCGGGCAGGACACCATCGCGGGGTTGGCTGGCGCCGTCAATCGCGTGCCGCTGACCCTGTTCACCTTCGGCCTGGCCGGCATGACGCTGATGGGCCTGCCACCCTCGTCGGGTTTTCTGGCCAAGTGGCAGATCATCGAGGCAGCGCTGGCGCAGGGCCATTGGCCACTGGCGGTCATCGTGCTGGCCGGCGGCTTGCTGGCGGCGGTGTATGTGTTTCGCGTCTTGCGTCAGGCATTTTTGCTGGCACCGCGCAATGAAGAAGCAACCGCCGTCTCGCCGCTGCTCGAATGGCCGGCATTCGTTCTCGCCGCCGCGAGCATCCTGCTTGGCTTGCGTGGGGTCGAGTTGATGCAACTGGTGGGGATCGTCGCATGACGGCTAATGAATGGCTGCCGCTGGCCGTGCTGGCGTCATCGCTGTTGCCGGGCCTGGTGATCTTTGCCCTGCCCGAGGGCTGGATCGCGCTGCGCACTGCGCTCAACCTGTTCGGCGCCATCGCCAAGCTGGCGCTTGTCGCGGTGCTGTTGGCCGGCGTATCGGCAGGCGAGGAATACGGCGTGCGCTTCGCCGTGCTGCCGGGACTCGACCTCGCCTTCAAGGCTGACGCGCTGGGGCTGCTGTTCGTCAGCCTGTCTGCCGTGCTGTGGCTGTTCACCACCCTCTACGCCATCGGCTATCTTGAAGGCGCGCCGCATCGCTCGCGCTTCTTCGGCTTCTTCAGCCTGTGCGTCACAGCCACCATCGGCATCGCCATGGCGGCCAACCTGTTCACCTTCTTCATCTTCTACGAACTACTGACGCTCTCCACCTTCCCGCTGGTCGTCCATCGCGGCACCGACAAAGCGATGCGCGGTGGCACAATTTACCTTGCCTACACGCTGATTGGCGGTACGGCGCTGCTCACCGGCATCGTCTGGCTGCACCACCTGCTGGGACACACCGAATTTGCCCACGCCGGCATCGCCGCCGCCTTAGGACCGGAATACGCCGGACAGTTGCAGATTATTTTCCTGCTGCTAATCGCCGGCGTCGGCGTCAAGGCGGCCATCGTGCCGCTGCACGGCTGGCTGCCACAGGCGATGGTGGCGCCAGCGCCAGTATCGGCGTTGCTGCATGCGGTCGCCGTGGTCAAAGCCGGCGCCTTCGGCATCGTGCGCATCGTCTATGAGGTGTATGGCATCGAGTTCGCGCAATCGCTGGAGGTGTTGCTGCCGCTGGCCGTCTTCGCCGCCGTCACCATTGTCTGGGGCAGCTTCCGCGCGCTGTTCCAGGACGATCTGAAAAAGCGCCTGGCTTTCTCCACCGTCAGTCAAGTCTCCTACATCGTGCTGGGGGTGGCGTTGTTCGGCCCGCTTGGCACCATCGGCGGTCTGGTCCATCTGGTGCACCAAGGCATCATGAAGATCACACTGTTCTTCTGCGCCGGGAATTACGCGGAAACCCTGGGCATCCATAAGGTCAGCGAAATGAATGGCGCCGGGCGGCGCATGCCGCTGACCACGCTGGCGTTTTCCATCGGCGCCTTGGGCATGATGGGCGCGCCGCTCACGGCCGGGGCGATCAGCAAGGCATGGTTGTCGGATGGCGCCGCAGCGGCTGGCATGGATTGGGCGATCTGGGTGCTGTGGACGTCCAGCCTGCTGAATGCTGCCTACTTCCTGCCGATTCTGTGGCGGGCGTGGTTCCGGTCGGCACCGGCGGCCTGGCCGGAGGAGCGCATTGCCGCACGCGGCCGGCGCGAGACGGCGTGGCTGTTGCTCCTGCCGCCGCTGGTGACGGCGGCGATGACGTTGGCCGCTGCTATGCTCGCCGAGTCGCCAGGCAGCCCACTGGAGTGGGCAAAGCTGATCGCCGAACGCGAATATCGACAAGGAGTGACATTGCCATGAATCTGAAAGCCATGCTGTTGTGGCAGCCTGCATCCCTGGGCCGCTCGATCATTCTCGTCTTGTGCGTGCTGATCACCTTGCTGGTCGGCTACCTCCATATGCTGAGCGGCCTGGCTTATGAGTTCCATGTGTTCTTCATCCTGCCGCTGCTGGTCGTCAGCTGGTACAACGGGCGGCGCTTCGGGGTGGGGCTGGCGGTGCTTGCCGCGATCGAGTGGTTTATCGCCGACCGGTATTTAGCGGGGGATCAGGCAGATGTTGTTCCCTTGATCTTCAATACGGTCATGCGCTTGGCTATTTTCATTCTCGGTGCATGGTTCATCGGCGAGATGCGCCGTGTGCTGCTGCGGGAATCGCGCATGGCGCGCGAGGATGCATTGACTGGCTTGCCCAACCGCCGCGAATTTCACGAGCGCGGTCAGCAGGCCTTTGCTCAGGCCCAGCGTCAGAGTGCGGCGTTTACGGCGGTCTTCATCGATCTCGACCACTTCAAGGAAGCCAACGACACCCTGGGACATGATGTCGGCGATCGTCTGCTGGCAACGGTAGCGCAGATCATGCGTGAGCATGTGCGCGCCAGCGATATTTCCGGCCGGATCGGCGGTGATGAGTTTGCGCTGCTGCTGCCCAACACGCATGGTGAGGGTGCTGTCATCTACGTCGAGAAGATGCGTGAGCGGCTGCTGGCGGCGATGCGTGCACAGCACTGGCCGGTGACCTTCAGCATTGGCGTCGCCAGCTATATGGTGGCCCCGGCGGATTTTGCGGCGGTGCTGCGTCAGGCGGATGATCTGATGTATGAGGTCAAGCGCGGTGGCCGGAATCGCATCCTGCACCAGGAGGTCGGCGCTTGAGCTGGCGTCGCTGGATTCCGAGTCGGGAAAGTTTGCTCGCCAGTCGCTGGCTGCGCTGGCTTTCTCCCTGGCTCGGGCACCCCAAGTTGTGGCACTGGTCGCGGCGCGGCGTCGCCCTTGGCGTGGCGCTCGGTGTATTTTTCGGACTGCTGATTCCGCTTGCCCAGATTCCGGTGACCGCTGCCGCTGCCATCGTGCTGCGTGCCAACCTGCCTGCTGCTGCGGCGAGTACGCTGATCAGCAATCCGGTGACGTTTGCGCCGCTGTATTACGCCGCCTACAAACTGGGCGGCTGGATGACGGGCGAAACCGCCTTGCCGACAGACGAAGCATCCAGTGCCTCCACGCCTGAAAGCGAGAAATCAAGTTGGCAACGGATTACTGCCTTGGGCAAGCCTTTATTGGTCGGGCTGTTTCTCATCGCCTGTATTGCTGGCCTGGTAAGTTTCTTCCTGATCGACTGGATTTGGCGCATGCGTACCCGCTGGCGGTGGCGCAGCAGAGCAGACCGCTAACTTCGCATTCGGCGGGGCTGCTTTAGAATGCCTGCATTCCTCCCCGCACGAAATTTCACCATGAGCATCGCCGAGAACAAAAAAGCCTTTCACGACTACTTTGTCGAGGAACGCTATGAGGCCGGCCTCGTACTGGAGGGCTGGGAGGTTAAGTCGATCCGCGCCGGGCGCGTGCAAATCAAGGAGGCCTACGTCATCGTCAAGGATGGCGAAGTCTGGCTGTTGGGCTGCCACATCAGCCCGCTCACCACCGCCTCGACCCACATCAAACCCGACCCGGTACGTACCCGCAAGCTGCTCTTGCATGAGCGCGAAATCGCCAAACTGATCGGCAAGGTGGAACGTTCCGGCTACGCGCTAGTGCCCCTCAATCTGCACTTCACCAAGGGCCGCGTCAAACTTGAGGTCGGTCTCGCCAAGGGCAAGAAACAATTCGACAAGCGTGAGAGCGAAAAGCAGAAGGACTGGGTGAGAGAGAAAGCCCGCGTGATGCGCGACAAGGTGTAGGCGAAGAGCGGTTGAGCCCGACCACGATCCTCTGGCTAATTGCCGGCTGCCTGATGCTGCAGCCGCTCTCCACCGACCTGTATCTTGCCTCCCTGCCGCATCTCGGCAAGGACTTCAATGTCAGCCCGGCAGCCGTGCAGCAGACCCTGTCGTTCTTCGTCATCGGCTTCGGTGTGGCCCAGTTGCTCAGTGGCCCGCTGTCGGATCGTTTCGGGCGCCGCCCGGTACTGCTTTGGGGCCTCGGCATATACGGGCTGGCCAGTCTGGCCTGCGCGCTTACGCCCAACCTCAACTGGCTGATCGCCGCGCGTTTTGTCCAGGCAGTCGGTTGTTGCACGGCCGCTGTGGTGGCGCGGGCACTGATCCGCGATGCGTTCACGCCCACCGAGGGCGCCAAGGTGCTGACCAAGGCCAGTTCACTACTTGCGCTGGCGCCGCTGATCGGCCCGGTACTGGGCAGCTATCTGCAAGTCGGCTTTGGCTGGCGTGCTGCATTTGTTTTTCACACCGTGTTCTGCGTGATCCTCGGCGTGGCAGCCTGGCGTTATTTCAAGGAAACCAATCTCCATCTGAATCTGGAGGCTGTCCGCCTGCGCAGCCTGATTACCACTTATCGCCGTATCGCCAGCGCCGACTTTTTCTGGGCCTATACCCTGCCGGGCGCACTTTCGTATGCGGCGATCTTCACCTTCATCTCGGGTTCCGCCTTTGTATTGATCGAGGTGCTGGCCGTCCCTACCGAGTATTACGGTTACTGCTTTTCGTTTGGCGTGTCCGGCTACCTGATCGGTACGCTGGTGTGCCGCTGGCTGCTCACCCGCATCGGGCTGGCCCGCGCCATGACCATCGGCACCACACTGTCGCTATTCGCCGGCCTGCTGTTCGCAGGCCTGATACTGGCCGGCGTGCATCACTGGACCGTGGTGGTGGGCTGCCTGTTCCTGACCATGGGCGCGCACGGCATCAACTTCCCCTGCGCGCAAACCGGCGCGATAGCGCCTTTCCCGCGCGAGGCCGGCGCCGCCGCCGGGCTAATGGGTTTCATCACGATGGTAGTGGCGCTGGTGACCGGCACCTGGGTGGGCATGAGCCACGACGGCACGCTGCTACCACTGGCGCTCACTTCGGCGACCATCGGCATCCTGCTGTTTGGCAGCGGCTGGGCGTTACGCCACCACCGCCACACGCACGCAGCCGGCTAAATCGGTAAGTTGATCAGCCCTTGCGGCCCAGCACCGACTTCAGGGCTTCCTGCAAGTCGCCCGGGATCAGGATGGTCTTGGCATTGGCCGACTCGGCCAGCTTACTCATCGCCATGATGTACTTCTCGCCCAGCAAGTAGCGCATCGGGCCGTCCTGATCGCCAATCGCCGTGGTCACGCGACGGATCGCTTCGGCACTCGCTTCGGCCAGCGTCACCTGAGCGGTCGCATCGCGCTTGGCGGATTCTAGCCGTGCCTCGGCTTGCAGAATCATCGACTGTTTTTCGCCCTCGGCTCGGGTGATCATGGCCTTACGCTCACGCTCGGCAGACGCCTGCATTTCCATCGCCTTCTGCATCGACATCGACGGCTTGATGTCCTGAATCTCGACCGACTTGACGGTCAGGCCCCAGTCGATCGCCTCGTCGGCAATCGATTCACGCAGGCGCGCCTTGATCATGTCGCGGTTCGACAAAGCTTCGTCGAGTTGCATCTCGCCGATGATCGAGCGCAGCGTGGTCATGATCATGTTGCGGATCGCCTCGGAGAAATCCGTGACGCCATACACCGCCTTGATCGGGTCGGTAATCTTGATGAAGGCGATGGCATTGGTGACGATCACGGCGTTGTCGCGCGTGATGACTTCCTGCTCCTGCACATCCAGAATGATGTCCTTGGTGACCAGCTTGTAGGCCACGTTATCGAGGTAGGGAATGATGATGTTGAGGCCCGGCAGCAAGGTGCCGTGATATTTGCCCAGACGTTCGACGATCCACTCTTCGCCCTGCGGCACGATGCGCACGCCCTTGGCCAGGGTAATGCCGGCAAACACCAGCAGCGCAATTACGAAAAACATCATGTCACCCATGTTCAAACCCTCCCGACCTTGAGAAAACTGCCTTCGACGTCGAGCACCTTGACCCGTTCGCCACTTTTGATCGCCTCATCGGCGATGCACTCCCAGACATCCGCCCCGAGGATCGGCTTCTGAAAACGTACCTGCCCTTTTGTGAAATGGGCCACATCATGCACCAGCACGCCGACCTCGCCGATCACGTTCGCGTCCGACATACCAATCCGCGTCTTGTGCATACTCGGCTTGAACACTTTGAACCAGCCGGCGACAAGCGCCAAGGAAACGATCAGCCACAATCCGAGTTGTGCCGTCAGGCCGATGCTGGCCATACTCACGGCCAGCGCCACCACCAGCGCCCCCAGTCCGAACCAGATCAGCACGAAAGATGGGACCACCAGTTCTGCCAGCATCAGCACGATGCCGCCTACTGCCCAATGCCACCACTCCGGTTCCATACGCTCCCTCCGTAATGCGCATCCTTGCCAGCGCCAACGCTTACATTGTACGTTGCCGACGCATCTCAAAGAGACAGATGGCGGCGGCGGCTCCCACATTGAGGGATTCACTCCCCTGCGCCAGCGGAATCGTTGCACGCTGGTTTACCGCTGCCAACAGTTCGGGTGACACGCCCTGACCTTCGCTGCCGAACAGCCAGGCCGTCGGTTGCTTAAAGGCAAGTGCGTAGAGTGCTTGCCCCTCATGCGCGACGGCGGCCACGGACGTCCCGGGATAATCTTTCAGGAAGGCCAGCAGGTCCACTTGCTCGCGAATGCGCAACCCAAAGTGTGCGCCCTGCCCGGCCCGCAACACGCGCGGCGACCACGCCCCGGCGCAGCCCGCACTCAACAACACATCCTGCACCCCGGCGGCAGCGGCCGTACGCAAGAGCGTCCCCACATTGCCGGCATCCTGCACGGCATCGAGCAGCAGGCAATCGCCGGTGACAGGAAAAGTCGGCGCTGGCAGGACGGCAATGCGCGCAAGGATGCCCACCGGGTGCGCCAACTCACTCAGCTCGCGAAACAGGGCGTCGCGCAGGCAAAGTACCGGCACCGCCTCAACACGCGCCAGCAACGCGCCAACCTCCGGATTGGCAAGCGCCGACTCACTGATAGTTAGCAGATCGGGAATCAGTCCCTTGTCCAGCGCAGCGGTCACGAGATGCGGGCCATCGAGCAACGCACGCCCTTCTTCACGCGTGCGCCGCACGCCGCACGCGAGCGCACGCAGTTCCTTGAAAGTCGGATTGTCGCGCGAGGTAATCGTCTTCATGCGAATAAGGCCAGTTGCTCACGCACCGGCGCAAAGCTGCGGCGATGCACCGGGCTTGGCCCGAAGCGACGCAACGCTTCCAGATGCGCCGCCGTGCCATAGCCCTTGTGTCGATCAAAGCCGTACTCGGGAAATTGCGCATGTAATGCCAGCAAGCCGGCATCGCGCACGGTTTTGGCGAGAATCGAAGCGGCTGAAATTTCAGCGACGCTGGCATCGCCACCGATGATCGCCCGCGCCGGTAAAGAAAGTTTCGGGCAGCGGTTGCCATCAATCAGCACTTCGCTCGGCGTCAGCGTCAGGCCAGCTACAGCACGTTGCATGGCCAGCAAAGTGGCCTGCAGGATATTGAGGCTGTCGATCTCTTCGACGCTCGCCTCGGCGACACACCACGCCAGCGCTTTTGCGCGGATTTCCACGGCCAGTTTCTCGCGGCGCGCAGCGGAAAGTTTTTTGGAGTCGTTTAGACCTGCAATGGGTTTGGCAGGGTCGAGGATGACGGCAGCCGCAACCACCGGCCCGGCTAATGGGCCACGACCGGCTTCATCGACGCCGCAGATCATCATGCGGGCAACAGCGAAATGACCGCCGCGGCTGCTTTCTCGGCGGTGTTCTGACGCAACAGGCGATGCATGTCATGAAAGGCGACTTCCATCTCGGCCTTGCGCGCAACATCATCGACCAGCGCATGCAATGCCTCGGCCAGTTTTTCCGGTGTGGCGTCGTTCTGCAGCAACTCCGGTACGAGAAAACGGCCGGCCAGAATATTCGGCAGACCGACCCAGGGCTGGTAGCGCATGCGTTTCATGAGTTGCCACGACAAGGACGACATGCGGTAGGTAATCACCATCGGCGCCTTGAGCAGCGCGGCTTCAAGGGTCGCCGTACCGCTGGCGACGAGCGCCACGTCGGCAGCGGCCAGCGCATCCTGGGCATGGCCGAACAACAGCTTGATCGGCCGCGCCTGCGCTTCCAGCTTCCACAAGGCCGTCTCAAAAATATCGCGGGTCTCCCGCGAGACCAGCGGCACAAGGAACAGCGCATCGGGATGCTGCTCATGCAGGAGAACGGCCGTGCGGATAAACGTTTCCGCCATGTACTGCAACTCGGACTGGCGACTACCGGGCAGCAAGGCGAAGATCGGGCTACTGGCTGGCGACAGGTTCAAACGATCACGCGCGGCACTGCGGTTGACTTCCAGCGGCAATACATCGGCCAGCGGATGGCCCACGTAGGTCACGTCCAGTCCGGTTTTCTCATACAGCGGCGGCTCGAAGGGGAACAGCGCCAGCAGGCGATCGCAGGAACGCGCAATCTTGCCGACACGCCCGCCGCGCCAGGCCCAGACCGACGGGCTGACGTAATGCACGGTGCGAATGCCAGCGCTTTTCAGTTTGCGTTCCAGCCACAGGTTGAAGTCCGGTGCATCGACGCCGATGAAGACATCCGGTTTTTCGTCCAGCAGGCGCGAGAGTAACTGGCGCCGGACCCGCGTGATCTCGCGGTAGTGCCGCAACACCTCGGCATAACCGCGCACCGCCAGCGTTTCGGATGGCCACCAGGCATCAAAGCCGACGCGCTGCATCTTCGGCCCGCCGATACCACAAAAGTCGGCGCTGGGAAGACGGCGCTTGAGGGCTTCGATCAGGTGAGCAGCCAGTAAATCACCGGAGGCCTCGCCCGCCACTATGGCAATACGTGTCATGGGGCGTTCAGCGCTCAGCGAATAATGCCGCGCCCGGGGGCCGCAAGGAAGTCGGACAATACCTTCACTTCAGCAAGACCCTCGCTAGCAATCTGTGCCGTCGCCTCTTCGAGCTTGAGCCCATTGCGGTACAGCGCCTTGTAGGCACGCTTTAACGCGGCAATGGCCTCGGCCGAAAAGCCGCGCCGCTTCAGGCCTTCGCTGTTGATACCGTGGGGCGCCGAAGGATTGCCGGCGGCGGTGACATAGGGCGGCAGGTCCTGCAACAGGATCGTGCCCATCGCTGTCATGCTGTGCGCACCGATGCGCACAAACTGGTGCACCACGGTAAAGCCGCCGAGAATCGCCCAGTCGCCGACATGCACATGCCCGGCCAGCTGGGCATTGTTGGCAAAGATCGTCTGGTTGCCGACCTGGCAATCGTGCGCGATATGCACATAGGCCATGATCCAGTTATCGTTGCCAACGCGCGTCGCACCGGCATCTTGAACGGTGCCGCGGTTGAAGGTACAAAACTCGCGAATGGTATTGCGATCACCGATTTCCAGCGTGGTCGGCTCGCCCGCATATTTCTTATCCTGCGGCTGCTCGCCCAGTGAAGCAAACTGAAAGATACGGTTCTCGCGGCCGATCTTCGTCGGTCCGTTGATGACGACATGCGGGCCAATCCAGGTGCCATCGCCGATCTCGACGCCAGCACCAATAACCGAATACGCGCCGATCTCGACGTTCTCGCCCAGTCGCGCGCCCGCATCAACCAGTGCGGTAGGGTGAACCAGCGCCGCCATCTCAGTCTTCCAGCTTACGCACGGTGCACATCAGCTCGGCCTCGGCAGCAATCTGCCCATCCACCTTGGCTTGTGCCGCAAATTTCCAGACGCCGCGCTTGCAGACAATGATGGACACCTCGATGATCAACTGGTCGCCGGGGCTGACCGGGCGCTTGAAGCGCGCGCCATCGATGCCGGCAAAGTAATAGACCGACTTATCGTCCGGCTTGCCGCCCATGCTCTTAAAGGACAGGATCGCCGCCGTTTGCGCCATCGCCTCGATGATCAGCACGCCAGGCATCACGGGATGGTGCGGATAATGGCCGGGGAAAAACGGCTCGTTCATGCTGACATTCTTGAGCGCCGTAATACGCTCGTTCGGCACGACGTCCAACACGCGGTCCACCAACAGAATGGGATAACGATGGGGAAGATATTCAAGAATCTGGTGGATATCCATCGTCGTGGGTACGGTGGGGACGGTCATGCTTTTTTCTCCAATTCAGCCAAGCGCTTTTCAAGGGCGCGTATTTTATCGGCCATCGCATCCAGATGGCGCAGGCGGGCAAAGTTCTTCTGCCAGCCTTCGTGCGGCATGAAGGGCACCGTACCGGTGTAACTGCCGGGCACCGTAATCGACTTGGTGACCAGCGTACCCGCCGAGACATGGACGTTATCGGCCAACGTCAAATGGCCGAGAATAATCGCGCCGCCACCCGCCGTACAGCCAGCACCGACTTTTGCACTGCCGGCGATGCCAACGCATCCCGCCAGCGCCGTATTTTTGCCGATGCGGACGTTGTGACCAATCTGGATCTGGTTGTCGAGTTTGACGCCATCCTCGATCACCGTATCTTCCAGCGCACCACGGTCGATCGTCGTATTTGCGCCGATCTCGACATCGTCGCCGATGATGACCCGTCCGATCTGGGCGATCTTGACCCATGTCTCGCCGTCTTTCGCGAAACCAAACCCGTCAGAACCGATCACCGCACCCGCATGAATGATCGCACGCCGGCCAATGCGGCAGCCGGGGTAAACCGTCACCCCGGGATACAACACGCTATCCTCGCCAATCTCGACATCCGAGCCAACCCGGCAATGCGCCCCGATGCTGACCGACAGCGGCACAGGCGATTCGACAACGGCTGAAGCATGGGCGCCCCGCGCCTGGGCAGGAACACTCGATAGCCATTGCGAGAGGCGTGCGAAGTAGAGATAAGGCTGGGGGGTAACAATGGCTGTAACAGGGCAGAACTCAGCCATCTCGGCTGACAGGATGACTGCACCAGCCTTGGTCGAGCCCAACTGTACGCGATATTTTGGGTTGGCGAGGAAGCTGAGTTGCTGCGCACCCGCCGTCTCCAGCGTGGCAAGTCCACAAACCTCCTGCGCGCCATCGCCCTTCAGTTCGCCGCCGAAGCGCGCAACAATTTCCCCTAGGCTACGCGCCACAACGAAGGCTTATTTAGCACCAGCGCCGTCGCCAAGCGCCTTGATGACCTTCTCGGTAATATCAATACGTGGGCTGAAGTAAACGGCCTCTTGCACGATCAAATCGAATTTCTCTGCCTCGGCAATCTGCTTGATTACCTTGTTGGCACGCTCAAAAATCGCAGCCATCTCCTCGTTCTGCCGCAGATTCAACTCCTCGCGGAAATCACGCTGCTTGCGTTGGAAGTCTCGATTCAAATCACCAAACTCGCGCTCTTTGGATTTGCGCTCGTTTTCCGACATCGTCATACCGTTTTTATCGATGTTTTCCTGCATCGATTGCAGGCGCTTGGATAGTTGTTGCAACTCCTGGTCACGCCGCTCGAACTCTTTTTCGATCTTCTGCTTGGCCTTTTTGGCTTGGGGCGACTCGTTGACAACACGCTGACCATTCACAAAACCAAGCTTAAATTCTGCAAGAGCCGGCGTTGCCAACAGTGAGATCAACAGAGGAACTAGAAATTTCAACATCGTGCTCATTATCACTCCTACTTAAAACATGGTACCCATCTGGAATTGAAGGCGTTGCGTCTGATCGCCAACCTTTTTGTTGAGTGGCTGCGCCAGACTAAACTTGAGGGGTCCCATGGGTGAAGTCCAGGACAGTGCTAGACCCGCGCTATAGCGCATATCCCCGACAGCCAGTTTCTGATCTACACCCCACACCCAGCCAGCATCTGTAAAAGCGCTCAGCCTGAAAGATTTATCCAGGCCACCACCCGGCATTGGAAAGAGAAACTCCGCGTTCGCAACGAAACGGCGATCCCCACCTAAGCGGTCACCTGTAGCGGCATCAACTTCACCGAGCGAACCATTCTTGTAGCCTCGCACCGACCCAACACCACCCGCGTAGGAATACTTATAGAAGGGCAGAACACGTCCGCCAAAACCATCTGCAAACCCATACTCCCCGTTCAGCATCAAGGCATATTCGCGGCCAAGTGGAAAATAGCGCTGATATCTCGCATTTGCACGGTAGTACTTCAAGGAGCTACCAACCCCCATTTCGCCACTCAATTGAACCAGGTAACCGTTCATCGGATAAATTCGGCTGTCAACCGTATCCTTAGCCCAACCAAGCGTTCCAATCAGGCCGGAATATGAGTCACCATTTTGCGCGATGAAATTTTTAAATCTCACCGGTGTATTGGCAGTCTGCTTTATCTTGGTTGAGTCGACAGCGAGACCAAAGTTGATGAAATCATCCTCGCCGATCGGGAGCCCATAACGCACACCTCCCCCAAGGGACTGCGTGCCATAGGTCGCCACGGTGAGTGACTCTGTATTCGTATCCTTGTAGTAAGCATCAAACCCACGACTGACGCCGTCTATTGTATGAAACGGATCAGTGTAGGAGACAGAGTACAGCTTATTGATTTTGCTGGTATTGAAACCGACGCCCACATGTTTCCCACTACCAAACAGGTTTTGCTGCTGTACAGAACCGGAGAACACGACTCCCTCAGAGCTCGACAAACCTGCGCCAAGCATCATATTACCCGTCGCTTTTTCCTTGACATTCACATTCAGGTCTACCTGATCCGTCGTGCCAGGCACCGCTGGGGTTTCGACCGTTACTTCGTCAAAGTAGCCCAAACGATCAACGCGCGTACGCGACTTGTTGATCTTTTCGCCGTCATACCAAGCGGCCTCCATCTGACGCATTTCGCGACGAATCACTTCGTCACGCGAGCGCGTATTACCCTGCACCTGAATACGGCGGACATATACGCGCCGTCCCGGATCAACGAAGAGGGTAAAAGCCACCCGCTTCTTTTCCTTGTCGATTTCAGGGGCAGCATTGACGTTGGCAAAGGCATAACCATCATTCGACAGACGATCACTGATCGCCTTGGTCGTTGCAGTCACATCTTCCCGTGAAAACAGTTTGCCCGGCTTAATTGTCACCAGTTTGAGCAACTGATCTTCCGGCAACAACAATTCGCCTGCCAGTTTGACCGCCGAAACCGAATACTGATCGCCTTCGCTAATATTGACGGTGATGTAGATATCCTGCTTGTCCGGTGAAATCGAAACCTGAGTGGACTCGATGTTGAACTCGATATAGCCGCGATCAAGATAATGGGAGCGCAAGGTTTCCAGATCCCCGGAAAGCTTCTGCTTTGAGTATTGGTCGTTTTTGGTATACCAGGTCAGCCAGCCAGGTGTGGTCAGCCTGAAAAACTCGAGGAGCTCTTTTTCCTTGAAGGCCTTGGTGCCGACAATATTGATCTGGCGAATCTTGGCAATTTCACCCTCATCCACTGCAAAGGTAATACCGACACGATTACGCTCTAACGGGGTCACCGTTGTCGTGATTTGCGCCGCATAATGTCCCTGAGATAGGTATTGGCGTTTGAGTTCCTGCTCCGCACGCTCGACCAGCGAGCGGTCAAAGATGCGCGACTCGGACAGACCAACCTCGCGCAAGCCCTTGCGCAACTGCTCTTTATCGAAAGCCTTGGTGCCCACGAAATCCAGCGAGGCAATCGCCGGACGCTCCTCAATCAGCACCACAAGCACATCCCCCTCGACTTCGAGGCGCACATCCTTGAAAAAACCGGTACCAAACAATGCCTTGATGGCCTGAGCCGCTTTATCCTCGGTCAATGTATCGCCTACCTTGACCGGCAGATAGCTGAAAACGGTGCCGGCCTCAGTACGCTGGATACCCTCGACACGAATATCGCGAACAACAAAGGGACTGAAAGCAACGGCGCTCGCACTGATCAGCAGTGCCACCAAGCCAGCAAAAAACGGGAATATGAATTTCATGCGTCAGCCAGAAATCAGACGATTGATGTCGTTGTAAAACGCGAGGGCCATCAACAGGGCAAGAAGCGTAAGGCCAATTTGCTGGCCTATCTCCATGATCCGCTCGGAAAGCGGGCCTCCCTTGATCACCTCCGCAAGATAATACATTAAATGCCCCCCATCCAGCACCGGGATAGGCAACAGGTTCAGTACGCCAAGGCTGATACTGATCAGCGCCAGAAAACGCAAGTAGTGCTCGAACCCCATACGCGCCGACTGACCAGCATAGTCTGCGATGGTGACCGGCCCCGAGATGTTCTTCAATGAAAGCTCGCCCATCAGCATGCGTCCCATCATACGCAAGCTCAACACCGAGGTTTCCCAGGTTTGCGTAAATGCCCGGCGCATCGACTCGACCGGGCCGTAACTAACCGTCACCCAGGCATTGCGGCGCAACTCGGGATCGTCGCGTACGGAGATCCCAATGCGGGCACGGGGTTTGGTTTCCCCTTCCACAGGCGCCATCAATTCGGGCGTCACTCTGAATACCAGTTGCTGCTCACCACGCCGCACCACCAACTCAATCTCACGCGCGCCGGCTTCACGAATACCTTGCGCCAAGGCATGCCAACCGCTGACCGACTGTCCATCCAGCGCCGTCACCCGATCGCCCGGTAACAACCCGGCTGCTGCGGCGGGAGATCCGGCTTGAATATTACCCAGCACGGCCGGCAAATCGGGCCGCATCAGGCGTAGTCCGAGCGGCTGCATGATGTCCCCCTCCAACGCATCGCCTGACAAATGCGTGGTATCGAGCCGGTGAATGGCAATCCCTCCCTGCGCATCGCTGGTTTCAAGGGCAATCACCTCACGATTCAAGGCACGCTGCAGCACCTCCCAGCGAAACTCCGACCAGGTGTTCACCGCCACGCCGGAGACCTTGCGTGCCGACTCGCCAGCGCCGATTTTTGTCATGGCGGCCACACTCCCAGCGGGCGGGCTTGCCAGTATCGGCCGAGGCTCTTCGACCCCCTGCATGAACAAGAACCAATAAAGAAGCACTGCCAGCATGAGATTGGCCAGCGGCCCGGCCACCACGATGAGACTACGTCGGCCCACGGACTGGCGGTTAAAGGCACGATGGACCTCTTCGGGAGCCACCTCGCCCTCCCGCTCGTCGAGCATCTTGACGTAGCCGCCGAGCGGAAACACCGACACAGCCCATTCTGTTTGATCCTTGCCCCAGCGCCGCAACCACAAGGGACGCCCAAAGCCCACGGAGAAGCGCAGGATTTTGACATTGCACCAGCGCGCTACTGCGTAGTGCCCCAGCTCGTGAACCGTAATCAGCACGCCAAGGGCCAGCACAAACGCCCCGAGTACCCAGACCGCGCCGCCCATGTTCATCAGGTGCGGCGCTCGATCAAGTCGTGAGCCACATTCCTGGCCAGCGCATCGGCGGCCAGGATGGCCGGCAGATCAATCGCCTCTCCCGGCTCAATCACATCGAGTGAGGCGGCAATGATGTCGGCAATGGCCAGGAAGGGCAGACGTTCCTCAAGGAAGGCAGCGACTGCGACTTCATTGGCGGCATTCAGCACCGTCGGTGCGATACCACCCGCACGCAAGGCACGATAAGCCAGTGCCAGGCAGGGGAAACGCTCAAAATCCGGACGTTCGAAATTCAGTTGGGCAATCGCCGGCAGGTCCAGTGGCGCAACGCCCGCGTCAATGCGCTCTGGCCAGGCGAGCGCATGGGCGATCGGCGTACGCATATCGGGGTTGCCCAATTCGGCCAACACCGAGCCATCCACATACTGGACAAGTGAGTGGATGACACTCTGCGGGTGGATCACGACGTCGATCTGGTCGGGCGTCAGGTTGAACAGCCAGCGTGCCTCGATCACCTCCAGGCCCTTGTTCATCATGGTGGCCGAATCGACCGAGATCTTGCGCCCCATCGACCAGTTGGGATGCGCACAGGCTTCGGCCGGCGTCACCTGCTGCAAGCGCGCCAACGATGTCGTACGGAAAGGTCCGCCGGACGCCGTGAGCAGAATGTGGCTCACGCCGACACGTGCCGGATCGCCCGCGTAGTCGGGTGGCATGGACTGAAAAACTGCGTTGTGCTCGCTGTCGATTGGCAGCAGAACCGCCCGATGGCGCCGCACCTCCTCCATGAACAGGGCACCGCCCATCACCAGCGCTTCCTTGTTCGCCAGCAGGATGCGCTTGCCCGCACGCACCGCGGCCAGCGTCGGCTGCAAGCCTGCCGCACCGACAATCGCCGCCATGACGGTATCCACTTCAGGTAGGGAGGCCACCCTTTCCAGCGCCGCAGGACCGGCCAGCACCTCGGTCGCCAAACCATTGGCGCGCAAACGCTCGGTGAGGCCGGCGACATCCTTGCCATCCCCGACCACGGCAAAGCGTGGCCGATGTTGCAGACACTGTGCGAACAGCACTTCAACGCGGCTATTGCCGGTCAAGGCCAGGACTTCATACCGATCCGGGTGACGCGCCACCACATCGAGCGTGCTGACGCCAATCGATCCAGTCGCCCCTAGGATGGTCAGTTTCTGGCGTGTTTGATGTGTCATTGGCGCACCAGCAGCAAGGCCAGCGCGACGACCGGCAGGGTCGACGTCTGGCTGTCGATACGGTCGAGAATGCCACCATGCCCTGGCAACAACTGACTGCTGTCTTTCATGTTCGCCTGGCGTTTGATCATCGACTCAAACAAGTCGCCTGCAACGCTCAAGGCCGTCAGCAGCAACAACGCCCCAACCATGAAGACAGGCGCTACATCCGCAGTCGCCGGTAGCAGATCGGCAACCCAAAGACCGTAGATCATCACACCGAGCACCGCACCGACAACGCCCTCCCAAGTCTTGCCCGGACTAATCGCAGGCGCCAGCTTATGTTTGCCGAAAGCGCGCCCGGTGAAATAAGCGGCGATGTCGGCTATCCAGACCAGCGCCATTACGGCCAGCAACAGCATCGGACTGCGGCCATGCAAATCCACCAGCGCCGCCCAGGTTGGCACCAGTAGCACCCAGCCCACCAGATAACCCGAGGAACCTACAGAACGGCGCGTGGCCAGCCAGAAAGGCATCAAGCCCAGCCAGAACAGGGCAGCCATTACCCATAGGACGGGAAAACTGTCCGCTGGACGCAGCCACAACACCAAACAGGAAAGCAGCACCAGGCCGGCAAACAGTTTGCGGTAAGGTTGGCTGGCCTTTATCAGCCCCGCCCACTCCCAAGCCGCCAGTGTTGTGACCAGGGCAAATACCAAGGCAGTTGCCACAGGAGGGAGCAGGAACAGGACAGCCAGAAATCCTGCCACAAGGAACAGCGCGGTGATGACCCGCGCCCCTAGTTCACCCGGCATTGCGGCTAAAAGTCGGCGTTGGCGAGACGGCAGCGTCCACCGCAAGCAGTTGCTCGCTGGTGCGGCCAAAGCGACGCTCACGCTGCTGAAAACTACCAATGGCGTCATCCAGTGCCGCCGCATCGAAATCCGGCCAATACTTGTCCGTGAAATACAACTCGCTATAGGCCAGTTGCCAGAGCAGGAAATTGCTGATGCGCTGTTCGCCGCCCGTACGAATGAACAGGTCAGGTTCCGGTGCATAGCTCATCGACAAAAAGGGGGCCAGGTCGGACTCGGCATATTCGCCCGCCTTTTCAGGATAGGCAAGCGCCAGTCCATTGAGAGCCTGCATCAAATCCCAGCGCCCGCCATAGTTGGCGGCAATGGTGAGTGTCAGCTGCTTATTTTCGGCCGTGACGTTTTCGCCACGGCGAATCAGGTCGATCAAACGTGGCTCGAAGGCAGAAAGATCCCCCACCACGCGCAAACGAACGCCGTTGGCATGCAGGCGCCCGATCTCGCGCTCCAGCGCCGCAACGAAGAGATTCATCAGGAAACCCACCTCTTCCGGTGGGCGACGCCAGTTTTCCGAACTGAAGGCAAACAGGGTCAGGTATCCGATACCGCGCTCAATGCACGCCTTGACCATTTCGCGGACGGTATCCACACCTTGCTTATGGCCCGCCACACGCGGCAGCATGCGCTTTTTTGCCCAGCGCCCATTGCCATCCATGATGATGGCCACATGGCGTGGCACAGCCACAGACTCGGGGATGGCTGTCGTCGTACTGGCGAACATGGAAATAAAAGGCAGATGACCTAGACGGCCATCAGATCCTTTTCTTTTTCGGCCAGCAGTTTGTCCACTTCGGCGACATACTTGTCGGTGAGTTTCTGGACATCGTCCTGGGTGCGGCGCTCGTCATCCTCAGAGATTTCGTGCTTCTTCAGCGCATCCTTGAGATGCGTATTGGCATCGCGGCGCAGATTGCGAATCGCAATTTTGGCATCCTCGCCTTCATGCTTGACGACCTTGATCAGGTCGCGGCGACGCTCTTCGGTCAGCATCGGCATGGGGATACGCAAAATATCGCCTTGCGTCGCCGGATTAAGGCCGAGGTCGGATTCACGAATCGCCTTTTCGACCTTGGCCACCATGTTTTTTTCCCAAGGCTGCACGCCAATCGTGCGCGCGTCAATCAGCGTGATATTGGCCACCTGATTGATCGGCATCGGAGAACCGTAGTAATCAACTTGAATGTGGTCGAGCAGACCGGTATGCGCACGTCCAGTGCGGATCTTGGCCAGATCATGCACCAGCGCCTCGACGCTTTTCTGCATCTTGTGTTCGGCGGTTTTCTTGAGTTCGACAATCATGAAAAACTCCTGCACTTCATCAACAATGAACCAGCGTGCCCTCGTCCTCGCCCATGACTACACGCTTCAGCGCACCGGCCTTGAAGATCGAAAACACGTTGATCGGCAATTTTTGATCACGGCACAATGCGAAGGCCGTGGCATCCATCACGCCAAGGCTGCGACCAATCGCCTCGTCGAAGCTGATCTTCGCATAGCGCGTCGCGGTTGGATCCTTCTTCGGATCGGCGCTATAGACGCCATCCACCTTGGTCGCCTTGAGAACAATTTCGGCACCGATCTCGGAACCGCGCAGTGCCGCCGCTGTGTCCGTGGTAAAGAACGGGTTGCCCGTACCGCCGCCGAAGATCACGACACGCCCTTCCTCAAGGTAACGAATCGCCTTGCCGCGAATGTAGGGTTCAACCACTTGTTCGATCGACAGTGCCGACTGCACGCGGGCATTCATACCCGCCTGACGCATCGCGTCGGACAAGGCCATGGCATTCATCACCGTGGCCAGCATGCCCATGTAGTCGGCCGTGGCGCGATCCATCCCGGAGGATGCACCGGCCATGCCACGAAAGATATTGCCGCCACCGATCACCACACCTACCTCGACGCCGAGGTCGGTCACCGTCTTGACTTCATTGACGATGCGCCACAAGGTTTCACGGTTGATACCGTAGGCATCCTCGCCCATCAGGGCTTCACCCGAGAGCTTGAGCAGGATGCGTTTGTAGACGGCGGTCATCTTGCGTTACTTCTTGGCAGCGGCAGCAGCGGCTGCTTGTTCGGCCACTTCGGCAGCAAAGTCCGTCACCTTCTTCTCGATGCCTTCGCCGACGATGGTGAGAACGAAGCTGTTAACCGTTGCACCCTTGGCCTTCAGCAACTGTTCGATCGTCTGCTTGCCATCTTCTGCCTTGACGAAAACCTGACCCAGCAGCGTCACGTCCTTCAGATACTTCTGGACGGTGCCTTCGGCGATCTTCTCCAGCATGGCTTCCGGCTTGCCGGACTCGCGCGCCTTCTCGATGGCGATGCGGCGCTCGGTATCGAGCAGTTCTGCGGGCACGCCCGAGGAATCCAGTGACTTTGGCTTCGAGGCGGCAATGTGCATCGCCAGATCCTTGCCCAGCTGCTCGTCGCCGCCGGTCAGATCGACCATCACGCCGATCTTGGAGCCGCCATGCACATAAGAAGAAAGCTTGCCCTTCGCCTCAATGCGCACAAAGCGGCGAATCGACATGTTCTCGCCGATCTTGCCAACCAGTGCAGAACGCGTCGACTCGACCGTGCCATCGCCCATCGGCAACGCGGAAAGCGCAGCCACATCAGCGGGATTCTTGGTTGCCACAAGCTCAGCGCAGCCCTTCGAGAGCGCGATGAACTCATCGTTCTTGGCGACGAAGTCAGTCTCGGAGTTAACCTCGACCACCGCACCCAGCTTGCCGTCGGCAGACAGGAACATCCCCACCACACCTTCAGCCGCCACGCGCGTAGCGGCCTTGGTCGCCTTGTTGCCGAGCTTGACGCGCAGAATTTCCTCAGCCTTGGCCATGTCGCCTGCGGCTTCAGTCAGCGCCTTCTTGCATTCCATCATCGGGGCATCGGTCTTTTCGCGTAACTCCTTGACCATGCCTGCTGTAATTTCTGCCATCGTGCTTACTCCTGACCTTCTTCGACTTCGACGAACTCGTCGTCACCGGCCATCTGCTGAACCACTTCGTTCATCGCGGCATTCTTGCCTTCGAGAATGGCATCGGCCATGCCACGGGCGTACAAACGAATAGCGCTCGAAGAGTCGTCGTTACCGGGAACCACATAATTAATGCCGATCGGCGAGTGGTTGGTATCGACCACGCCAATCACCGGGATACCCAGCTTGTTGGCTTCGGTAATGGCAATCTTGTGATAACCCACGTCGATGACGAAAATTGCATCCGGCAGCGCGGCCATATCCTTGATTCCGCCGAGGCTCTTCTGCAGCTTGGTCAGTTCGCGCTGGAGCATCAGGGCTTCTTTCTTGCCCACCTTTTCAAAGCCGCCATCCTCAACCATCTGCTCCATCTCTTTAAGACGCTTGAGCGACACCTTGACGGTCTTGAAGTTGGTCAGCATCCCGCCGAGCCAGCGCTCATCGACGAAGGGCATGCCGGCGCGCAGCGCCTCTTCGGCAACGATCTCACGTGCCTGACGCTTGGTGCCGACGAAGAGAACTGTACCGCGCTTGGCGGACATCTTCTTGACGAAGTCCGTTGCCTCATTGAACTTGGCAAGCGTCTTCTCAAGGTTGATGATGTGAATCTTGTTGCGATGACCAAAGATGTACGGGGCCATCTTGGGGTTCCAGAAACGGGTCTGGTGGCCGAAATGGATGCCGGCTTCCAGCATCTGGCGCATGGTTGTGCTCATAGTAGGTAAATCTCCGATATGGGTTGTCCGCCACCCGGCTGGTTCCCTACCCCATGGTAGGGCACCCATTCGGTGCCAGGTGTGTGAATTTTGCCGCCCCACAGCAAACCGGCTGCAGAAAGGCAAGCCGCACATTATAACCACCTGATCGTATTGACTTCAAGATAAACAAACTAGGCGACTTTGCCAGTGATGAGATTCGCCTGGCTTCTGCTAACGCATTACACCCGATGCCCGAAATCCTGTAATCGCCACCCACGCCTGTCCCAGCGACAGACCCCCATCATTCGACGGTAGTTCGCGTGGCAGCAGCAGGCGTAAGCCCTCGTGCGCCAGCCCTTTCTGTAACGCCCCTGACAATACTTGATTGAGCAGACAGCCACCTGCGGCGGCAATGGTCTGGATGCCGCTCTGCCGGGCCGCTTCGGCCACCCACGCGACCAGCGCGGCGGCAAAGGTGGCGTGGAATAGCGCAGCGGCGTGACTGCTTTCATCCGACGCGCTTAACTGGGCTAGCAGGGGGCGCAGGTCGAGCACAGCGTTTTCGATGCGCCAACCTTTCGCCAGCGGCGGGACAGGGTCATGAGATGCGGCCAGCCCTTCGAGCAGCATGGCGGCCTGGCCCTCGAAACTGGCGCGTCGCTTGACGTTGAGCAGCCCTGCCGCTGCATCGAACAGCCGGCCGGCGCTTGAAGTTTGCGGACTGTTCAGCCCGCGCGCCAGCATGGTCATCACCGTCTTGGCCGCCGGTTCGTCGGTAAAACGTGTAGCAATCTCGCCGCCACGCCCGAGTGCATGCAGCACAGCAGCCGCCATGCGCCACGGCTCGCGGGCGGCCACATCGCCGCCGGGCAAGGCTAGCGGATACAGATGGCCCAGCCGTTCAAACTCGCCACCCTCGACGCGCAGCAACTCGCCGCCCCAGGCGGTGCCATCCGCTCCCAATCCAACGCCATCCAGTGCCAGCCCCAGCACCGGCTCGACAATCCCATATTCCGCACAGACGGCAGCAATGTGGGCGTGGTGATGCTGCACACCGATGGCAGGAATGCCACGTTCGGCGGCAAACGCGGCGGCAAAGCGGGTGGAATGAAAATCGGGATGCAGGTCGTGGGCGACGATTTCCGGCTCTAAGTCGAGGATGTGCAGCAGATGCACAATGCTCTCCTCAAAGAAACCACAAGCGGCGGCGTTGTCGAGATCGCCGATGTGTTGCGAAACGAAGGCTTCATCGCCACGCGTGATGCAAACCGTGTTCTTGAACCAGCCACCGACCGCCAACACCGACGGCCCGACCGCAGGCAACTTGATGGCGCGTGGCACATAACCACGCGCGCGGCGGATGAAGGTCGCGGCACGGCGCACGCTGTCGTCGCAACGCACGACAATGTAGCGGTCGTGCAGCAGATAGGCGTCGGCGATACCGTGCAGCCGTTGCCGGGCTTCGTCGTTGTCGATCACCAGCGGCTCACCGTGCGGATTGGCGCTGGTCATCACCAGGGCCATCTCGGGCACTTCGTGAAACAGCAGAAACTGGATCGGCGTGACGGGCAGCATCAGGCCGATCTCGGCCAGTCCGGGGGCAATGCCCGGCAGCAGGTCATCCGTTTCGGGTTGCTTGGGCAACAGCACGACGGGACGCGCCGGGCTCTCCAGCAATGCCGTCTCGCCAGCGCCGACTTTTGCGTAGCGCGCACACGCAGCCCCGTCCGTCAGCATCACCGCAAAGGGTTTTTCTTCGCGCTGCTTGCGTGCGCGTAGCTTGGCAACGGCGGCGGCATTGCGCGCATCGCAGGCCAGATGGAAGCCGCCTAGTCCCTTGATGGCGACGATCTGGCCGGCCTGCAGCAGGGCCAGCGTTGCGCTGATCGGGTCGCCCGGAAGCGGGCCACCCTCTGCATCTTGTAGCGCTAGACGCGGACCGCAGTTCGGGCAGCAGGTCGTCTCAGCATGAAAGCGCCGGTCGGCCGGATCGGTGTATTCACGCTGACAATCGGGACACAGCGAAAATGCTGCCAGACTGGTTTGCGGCCGATCATAGGGCAGGCGGCGCGTGACCGTATAGCGCGGGCCGCAATGGGTGCAGGTGATGAAGCCGTGCCGCCAGCGCCGACTTTTCTGGTCGAACAGTTCGTCGAGGCAGGCCGGGCAGACGGCGGTATCGTGGCCGATGGCGGTGCTGACTTTTCCGCCACCGCTTTCGACGATGGTGAAGTCATCCGCACCCTCGATGTCTGCGGCTTGTGCGGACACGCCATCCACCCGCGCCAGCGGCGGCGCCTCTGCTTGCAGGCGGGCAATCAACGCTTCGTGATTTTCTCCTTCGGCATGAATCTCCACGCCGGCGGCATCGTTGCGCACCCAGCCCTTCAGGCCCAGCTCGTGCGCCAGCCGCCAGACAAACGGGCGAAAGCCGACGCCCTGGACGATGCCGGCCACACGAATACGCACTGCGCCAATGGAAACTTGCATCGGCAGATTGTATGCCGCCGCTAAGTCCTCTGACCGGTAAAAAAGCCACGCCGTGCGGGCGATTCTGGCGCTTCGGGATCGCGAGGCGGCACTTCAGGAACTGGTGGCGCCATGTCGAGCGCGATCAGGCAGGCGCGGGCCGTCATCACCGCCGTTTCCTGATCGACAAAATGGCTGACGCTATGAATCAGCGGACAGGTGAGGTAGTTCCCCAGCCCGTCCTCATGGTTGCCGAGAAAGGCAAAGCTGCCCGCAGCGTACTGACGAAAAGTGCGTTCGTGAGAGGCGGGCCGCGCCCAATCCGCCGTGGCCGGCAACAGCAGCAGATTGATGCCCCACGGCGTGACCAACACACCGCGCCATTCATTTTCCTTGCGCTCAAAACCGACGGCCGCTACCGCCAGCGTCGGATTGAGCATCGGCATGCCGGCCCAGCGCTCGCGCTCGATACGCTGAAACGTGGCCTCCAGCAACGCGCTGGGATCGCTTGCGTGAAACGACATCAGCGCGGTGTCGGGGCCAGACCGCGCACCGATAATTCCTGTACCGCCTGCGTCACCAGCTCCGGTACACGTGCCGTCGCTTGCGGTGTGAGTTCCAGCGACAGGTCCATCGACACCGGTTGCAGGCCGAGGATGACCGTCTCCTTGGGCGACTTGCCGAGGAGCTCAAGCGCAGCCAGCACATCGGAAAGGCCGATGCCGTGCGGCGAGAGATTGCGCCGGAAAAACACCGGCACCTCATCCTCCACCAGCCGAATCAGGCTGCCCGGCGGCTTGCCGTCATTGACGGCATCGATCACCAGCAGGAAATCAAGGTCGGAAAGATCATCGAGCATTTCCATGCTCGACGTGCCGGCGTCGATAACGACCACGCCTTCGGGCAACACATAGCCCCGCTCCAGCGCCTCGACAACGCGCACGCCAATCCCCTCGTCGGCACGGATCGTGTTGCCGACGCCGAGAACAACAGCACGCAAGCTCAAACCACCTTCACGGAAACGTTGGTATTGCTTTCCTTGTCGGTCAGGTGAATCGCGCAGGCAATGCACGGGTCGAAGGAGTGCACCGTGCGCAGCACTTCGAGCGGCTTCTCGGGATCTGCCACCGGATTGTCGAGCAGCGACGCCTCATAGGGGCCGGGCTCATCCTTGTCGTTGCGCGGGCAGGCATTCCAGGTCGAGGGCACGACACACTGATAGTTCTTGATCTTGCCGTCCTTGATCACCACCCAGTGCGACAGCACGCCACGCGGCGCTTCATGGAAACCGACGCCCATCACCTCGTCCTTCGGGAAGGTGGGTGGGTTGAAGGTCTTGAGGTCGCCCTTGGCCATGTTGTTCATCAGCAGACCCCACTGCTCGGAAAGCAGATCGGCGTTGATGCAGCAGGAGATCATGCGCGCCGCATGGCGGCCGATGGTCGAATGCATGGCATCCAGCCCCACCTTGGTCCCCGCCAGTTTGGAGACGAGATCGAGCGTGCCGGTGGCGTACTGCGTCGCCGGCTCGTAGCCGGCGGCCAGCATGTTGAGCACGCGGGCAAGCGGGCCGACCTGAGCCGGCTTGCCGTAGAAGGTGGGGGACTTGATCCAGGAGTATTTGCCGTTGTCCTGAAAATCGGTGTAGTTCGGCTTGGTTTCGCCTTGATAGGGATGCAGCGGTTTCTTCTCGCTGTAGTCGTACCACGAGTGCTTGACGGACTCTTCGACGCCCTTGCCCCAGAAGTCGTCGTTGAAGTTCTTGATCTGCTTCTGGCCGGCCAGGTTCTTGTTCTCGATATAGCCGCCGGGGAAAGCGAACTGTGTGCCCTTGGTGTCGAGTGGAATATCCGGCACCGAAAGGTAGTGGGTCACGCCGGCGCCGTATTTCGTCCAGTCGGCATAGAAGGCGCCGACGGCGCCCACATCGACCATGTAGACGTTCTTGACGAAGTCCTGCAGGGCGTCGATGTGTTCCTTGACGGCCAGCAGACGCTCAACCGTCAGCACCTGCTGCGAATCGACCGCGAGCGGGTTGCTGACACCACCGACGGCGAGGTTCTGGATGTGCGGCGACTTGGAGCCGAGGATGGCCACAATCTTGTTGGCGTGGTTCTGGATTTTCAGCGCCTGCAGGTAATGCGCCACGGCGAGGAGGTTAACTTCAGGCGACAGCTTCATCGCCGGGTGGCCCCAGTAACCATTGGTGAAGATGCCGAGCTGACCACCGTTCACGAAATTCTTCAGGCGCTCGTGGGTGGCGCGCATCTCGTGCTTACCGTTGAGTTTCCACGACGACAGGCTCTCGGCAAGCGCGGCGGTCTTGTCTGGATCGGCCTTCAGCGCCGAGGTGACATCGACCCAGTCGAGCGCCGAGAGGTGATAGAAGTGCACGATGAAGTCGTGAATCGAGTGCGCCAGAATGATCATGTTGCGGATGTACTGCGCGTTCAGCGGCACTTCGAGTTGCAGGGCATTCTCGACCGCGCGCACTGAGGTGACGGCATGCACGGTGGTGCACACGCCGCAGATACGCTGGGTGATGGCCCACGCGTCGCGCGGATCGCGGCCGAGCAGAATCTGCTCGACGCCGCGCCACATCTGGCCGGACGACCAGGCTTTTTTTACCCTGCCACCCTCAATGTCGCAGTCGATGCGCAAATGGCCTTCGATACGGGTGATCGGGTCAATCGTAATGCGTTTGCTCATGTTGATCTCCAGATGTCAGGCCGGTTTGACTTCTTCCCGGGGCAGAACCGGGAAGCGGCGGGTAATGACGATATAAGCGAACACCTCGATGGCAAACATGCCGACGGTGACGAGGAGTTCGGGCAGTGTGGGGAAGTAGCTGAAATTCACGCCGGACGTTTCCACCCCGATCACTGGCTGATAAGCGATCAGGAAACCGTTCAAGCGCAGCAGCGCACCACCAAGCATCAGCAGGATGCCGGCGACGAACAGTTTGGCCGGATTGCGGCGGTTCGCTGCGCTACCAATCACAAAGAAGGGCGCGATGAAGCAAAGCATTTCCAGCCAGAAGAAGACCGCCTCAAGCGACAGACCGAAGGCGCGTGGCAAGGCACCGCGAACCACCAGATCGCCAAGCCGCAAGATCAGGAACGCCGCCAGCATGCCGAGCATGACCTTGGCCAACGGCGTCAGCAGGTGCATCTCGATGCTGCGCCGGTAGGCGGCCGAGGCCAGACAGGATTCGAACAACACCACCGCATAGCCCATGGTGATGGCCGAGAGGAGGTAGAGCGCCGGCAAGGTCGGGGTCTGCCAGAGTGGATGCACCTGCTCGCCCATCACCACCAGCAGGGTGCCGAGGGACGACTGGTGCATCATCGGCAGCAAGGTACCGAGCGCAATGATCGCGAACATGAACTTGGAGAGTTTGCGCTTGGCATTGTCCATGCCGAATTTTTCGAAGAAGGTGGGGGCAAACTCGATCCACATAACCATGATGTAGGCGGTAATACACACGGCTACCTCGAACATCACCGAGTTGGGATTGACAGAACCCGGCCAGAACATGTTCCAGACATTCCACCAGCGCCCCAGATCGAAGATCACCCCAACACCCGCCAGCGTGTAGCCAAGCAGGCTGGCCAGCAGTGCCGGACGGACAAGCGGGTGATATTCCCCTTTGTTGAAAATGTAGACCAGCATGGCCACGGAAAAACCGCCGCAGGCAAAAGCCGAGCCGATCACCACATCAACGGCGATCCAGATACCCCACGGGTAGCCGTCGTTCAGCGCTGTGACACTGCCCAGGCCATAGACGAAGCGCACCAGCAGGATGACCGCCATCGTCAGGATCAGTACGCCGGAAATCAGTGTGACGGCATTAAAGAGCGGCCCGCCAACCGGCGCCGGCTTGGCATGAACGTGAGAAGATGAATGCGTGCTCATGACTGGCCTCCTTCTTCATCCTCGGGTTTGACATTACGCTTGGCCACCCAGGTCAGTGCCCCCAGCACGGCAATCGGCATCAGCAGGCCACCATACAGGCTGTGTTGAATGGTCTCGGAAGTGGCGGCCGATGAATAAGGCGGCAGCTTCGGCATGCCTACTTTTTCGAACGGCACACCGGAGAGTTTGAGCACCTGCGTGCCGCCATATTCCTTCTCGCCATAGACATGCTGCTGGTAGTTGCCGACCTCGCCTTCATAATTCTGGTTCGGCTCGTCCTTCCAGCCTGTGCGTTCCATGCGCCCTTTGCCTTCCGGCTCGCCGAGCAGCGCCTTGAGCTGGCCGTGGCGCAGGTGGCCACGCGGGTAGGTGGTCACACTGCCGGGCTTCAGCGCGAGCCGGCGTTTCGCCTCTTCGAGCAGCACGCTGGTCTTGCCGAACAGTGTTGCGCCCGTCGGGCAGACTTCGGCACAGGCGGAATAGTGCCCGTCCTTGTGGCGGTGGCGGCACAACTCGCACTTGCCGATCTCGCCGGTGGGGCTGTCGTACTGGTATTTCGGAATGCCGAACGGACAGGCCGCCACGCAGTAGCGGCAGCCGATGCACTTGTCCGGGTTGTATTCGACGATGCCGTTGGTCGGATTCTTGATCATCGCCGACACCGGGCAGGCCGAGACGCAGCTCGGATCGGCGCAGTGCATGCACGACGTCTTCATGAAGGCGTAGCCGTTGTTCTCGGCATCCTTCGTTTCCATCGTGCCGCTGCGATACATCTTGATCAGATTGAAGGTATAGCCGCTGGTATCGAGCGGCGTGTCCCACAATTTATCGACCGTACTGAACTCGGGCGGATTGTTGTTCGCCTCCTTGCAGGCCGCCACGCAGGCCTTGCAGCCGATGCACAGCGTTGCGTCGTAAAGCAGGCCGAGGCCCTCGGGCGGGACGCTGTAGGTCTCGCGCGCCTGAACAGACGCCGTACTGCCAGCGCCGACAATTGCACCGGTCGCCGCCAGTGCGCCACGCAGAAAATTGCGTCGGGTGGTCATCTCACACCTCCGCTTTGGGTTTGCTGTCTTTGGCTTTTTCCAGTTCGGCGGCCTGATGCGACAAGCCGAGGTTCTTCGCCACCATCACCGCCCCGCCAGCGGCGGCGCCGGCAATCGCCGCGAGCGCGGCGGCACTCGCAAAACTCGCACCTTTGCCAACGTCCTCGCTGATGCGCGGGTATTGCGTCGGCGGTACGACATTGAGCATCTTGGCGACCGCGTGAATCGGTTTTTGAAAGCCGACGCCCTTTTCGCTACAACCAATGCAGGGATGGCCGCAAGCCACCGGCCAGGCACTCTCACCCACGTCGTTGAAGCCGAGCGTTGGACAGTTGGCGTAGGTTTCCGGTCCCTTGCAACCCAGCTTGTAGAGACAGTAGCCCTTGCGATGGCCTTCGTCGCCGAACTGCATGGCGAAGCGGCCGGCATCGAAGTGGGCACGGCGTTCACAGCTTTCGTGAATCAGGCGACCATAGGCAAACAACGGACGGCCGAGCTTATCGACCGGCGGTAGCGCACCGAAGGTGAGAAAGTGCACCACCGTCGCGAGGAAGTTGTAGGGGTTGGGCGGACAACCGGGGATCGTCACCACCGGCTTGCCCAGCACCTCGGCCACGCCGGAGGCACCGGTCGGGCTGGAGTCGGCCCCGGCCAGCGAGGGAATCGTCGACGGCATGCCGCCCCATGAGGCGCAAGAACCAATCGCAATCACCGCCGCTGCGTCGGCAGCGCACTCCTTGAGGAGATCAATGGCGGTATGGCCGCCGATCTTGCAGTAGATGCCGTTTTCCTTGGTGGGAATCGCGCCTTCGACCACCAGCACATACTTGCCCTTGTGGGCTTTCATCGCGTCCTTGCGCGCCGCCTCGGCCTGGTGGCCGGCGGCCACCATCAGCGTCTCGTGATAGTCGAGGGAGATGACGTCGAGAATCAGCTTTTCGATAGTCGGGTGCTCGGCACGCAACAGCGACTCGGAGCAACCCGTGCATTCCTGAAAGTGGAGCCAGATCACCGAGGGCCGCTGGGCCGATTCGACGGCCTTGGCGACTGCCGCCTCGGCGCCGGCCGGGAGGCCGAGCGTCGCAGCAACAGTTGCACAGAACTGTAAAAACTCGCGCCTTGGCATCTGCAGACGTTGCTCCAGTGCCGACAAGCTCTCCCGATCAACCTCAAAAATCGACGCGGCCATGATTGCATCCCCCTCGCATATCAAGCAATATGGCTTTGTAATCCTCTTGAAATATGCAGACGTTGACCTGCATCAAACAATGCTTATATAAGCATTATTGAGTCTAATACAAACGATGCCGAGCGAGATGACGCGGCGTCCAGGACTGCGGCGACTTGGCCACAAAGTGCCAGCGCGCCACATGGTAGCTGGGGTCAAAGCCATAGAAATTGCGGCGCATCGCGGCAAGCTCTTCGGCACGCCAGACCGCCAGGGGCTTGACGGCTTCATCCGCCGCGCGTGCCTGCTGTTTTTCTTCGAGTTGCCAACTCACATCATCCTTGAGCAGTTCCGCAGCCCGACGGGCGACCTCGGCCCGAAAAGTCGGCGCTGGCAGGACGGCATCGTAAAAGCCCAGACGCACCGCCTCGTTTGCTGACATCGGCAAGCGGTGCTGCATCAGGGCGGCGGCACCCGCAACACCCACCCGCTGCGGTAACAGGTAGGTCCAGAACTCCGAGCCGTAGAGATTGCCCATGTTCTTGTAGTGCGGGTTGAGGATCACCCCCTCGCGTATCCACACCTGATCGCAGGCGCGGGCGAGGAAGCAGCCGCCCGCACCGGCATTGGCGCCAACCGCCGCCACCGTCAGATGCGTCTCACAACGCAGGATGGCTTCGGCCAGATCGTCGATGGCATTGATGTTGGCCCAGGATTCATCTGCCGGTGACCGTGCCGCCTCGATGAGATTGAGGTGGATGCCGTTCGACCAGAAATCGCGGCCGCCCATCAGCACAATCACCTTTGTTGGCCGTTGTGCGGCAAAGCGGAAAGCGGCGGTCAGCCGTTCGCACTGCCGCGTGCCCATCGCGCCGTTGTAGAAGTCGAAATGCAGGAAGCCCACCCCGTCCGCTTCCTCGTAACGGATGTCCTGCCAAGTGGCGTGATCGGCGGCGAACCAGCCATCCAGTGGCACGTCGGGAACCGCTGTGCACTCGGCGGCAAAGGCCATCGTGGTCGGCAGTTTGAAACCGTCAGGACGGCGCACGTGACCAATCCAGATCGCCCCATCCAGCGTTGCCCGGCACACGGCCGTCTCACGCTGTCCAATCACGGCGCCCGGCGTGCCGCGCAACTGCGCCTCCGGCCAGGCATCGTAGAGATGGCAGGGCTGATCGAACAAACGGTCAGCCACCCCGGGAAATCCATCCGCCGCATCCATCTTGCGCAAAATCGTCGCCGTGTCATCACACTGCCAATCCAACGCACGATCAGCCTGCCGCATCACCGGCCGCAACTGACCACGTGCATCGGAACAGGCTGCTAGCGCGGTCGGTGGCTCGCCGCACTCGAAGCGGGCGAGTGCCGCCTTCACGGCAGATACCGCTGCTTCGGTGACTTCCTGCCGATACAGGCTGGCCTTCTTCGCCTGCCGCATCGGAAACGTCGCCGTCGCCCAGACCGGGCCGGCATCCATCGCCGCCTCAGCCTGCAACACCGTCACGCCCCACTCCGTCTCACCACTTTGAATCGCCCAGTCGAGCGCCGACGGGCCGCGGTCGCCGACGATCCCCGGATGCACGATCAGGCAGACATGCTGGCGCCAGATTGACTCAGGAATCGCGCGCTTCAGGAATGGCGCGAGGATCAGATCGGGCTGAAACAGCGCCACCGCTTCCTCGCTGACGCTGTCGGCAATGTCGAACTCCACCGACACCTCGTGCCCCAGGGCCGCCAGCTCGGCAAACAGGCGCTGCGTCAGGCTGTTGAAGCTGTGCGTCAGAAAGAGAATTTTCACGGCGTATCTTTATAGCGGCCGTAGGTGTAATGCGCGGCACAAGCGCCTTCCGACGACACCATGCAGGAGCCGATGGGGTTTTCCGGCGTGCACACCGTGCCAAACAACTTGCAGTCGCGCGGCTGTTTCACGCCGCGCAAGATCGCGCCGCAATCGCAGGCCTTGTGATCGGGCACCGCATGGTATTCAAGCGCAAAGCGCTGTTCGGCATCGAAGGCGGCGTAGTCTTGCCGGATCGCCAGCGCCGAGTAGGGAATCGTGCCGAGACCGCGCCACTCGAAGGCGCGGCGCAGTTCGAACACATCGGCCACCAGATCCTGCGCCTTGCGGTTGCCTTCGCGCGACACGGCACGGGTGAATTCGTTTTCCACTTCGTGGCGGCCGTCATTCACCTGACGGATCAGCATCAACACCGCCTGCATCACGTCAAGCGGCTCGAAGCCGGCGATCACCACCGGCTTGCGATATTCCTCGGCGAAGAACTCGTAGGGCTGGCTGCCGATGATCGTCGACACATGCGCCGGGCCGACGAAGCCATCCAGCGGCACGGTGCCCCAACGACGCACCTCGGGCGATTCGAGAATGCTCGAAATCGCCGCTGGCGTCAGCACATGGCAACACAGCACGCTGAAATTCTTCAGCCCTTCCGCCGCCGCCTGCCGTATCACCACCGCCGTCGGCGGCGTGGTGGTTTCAAAGCCGATGGCAAAGAACACCACCTGCCGCGCCGGATTCTCGCGGGCAATCCGCAGCGCATCCGCCGCCGAATACACCATGCGCACATCGCCGCCGCGCGACTTGGCGCGCAGCAGGGAGAGGTTGTCGGAAGCCGGCACGCGCAGGCAGTCGCCATAGCTGCACAGAATTACCCCATGATCCAGCGCCAGCCGGATCGCCATATCGACGCGGCCAATCGGCAGTACGCACACCGGGCAGCCCGGCCCATGCACCATGCGCACGTTTTCCGGCAGCAGGTCAGAAACGCCATAACGCGAAATCGCATGCGTATGCCCGCCGCAGAATTCCATGAAGGCATAGCGCCGGTCGGGCTGCACTTCTGCCGCAATCGCCGCAGCCAGCCCCTTGGCGAGCTGGCCGTCGCGGAACTCGTCAATGTATTTCAAGCGGCGTCCAGCGCCGCGACCGCCGCGCCCATCTCGGCAAACAGCGCCAGGGTTTTCTCGGCTTCCTCAGGATCAAGCTTGTTGAGGGCGAAGCCGACGTGGATGATCAGGTAATCCCCCAGCGCCACATCCTCCACCAGCGCCAGCGACACATCCTTGCGGACGCCCCCCAGATCGACGATGGCGACATCGTTACCCGGCAGTTCAACAACACGGGCAGGAATGGCAAGGCACATGGCGATACTCCGACGGAAAGCGATACCGGAATTCTAGTCCTTCATCACCAGCACCACCGGCTGATGGTCCGACGCATCCGTTCCACGGCCGACGTCGATGCAAACCGTCCTGATTTCACATGCGAAAACCGTTTTAAGTTAGACTTGCCGAAGGGAGATAACGCCATGAGTGAGCAAGTAGACAAGCCAATCCTTGAATACCTGAAACGCTTTCAAACAGGTCAAGATCGCATCGAATCCAAATTAGATGAAGTCGTCATCCGCCTGGGGCAACTTGAAGTTGCAACGGCCAGCGTTAAAGGCGGGATTGCACACGGCGAGTCTGTCGATGCCAGCTTGAGTATCAGACTTGATACCGCTGTGAAACGTATCGACAGGATTGAAAAGCGTTTAGAGCTTGCCTGAGTTATCCACTGTTTCCATGGAAAAGGCCGGGGATTCCCGGCCTTTTTGTTGTAGCCAATGAGATACGATAAAGATAACGACAATGCCCAGTCAGCAAACGCGAACCAGTTTCACGTTCGGCTGGCCGTCAATCGCGTGCTCTCCCACCGCTGCTGGCTGACCATCGAACAATACCGAATAGGCGCCAAAGTCGCGGGCAACTTCGTCTGTGCTGTTGCGCTTCATCTCCAGCGGGCCGAACAGCGCATGGGCAGGGGCGTTGCTGCTGCCCGCCAAAAGTCGGCGCTGGCGGGACGGCGGCAAGGTGCCCACTGCCGCCATTCAGCGCATTCAAGGTAAACGACCGGTAACCGAGTCGAGCAGTCACACGACGGGGCCACTCACCTCACTGGTGCCATTCCCCACTCGGCGACGCCTTCTGGCAGGTGGATTGCCTCGAAACCTTTTTGCCTGAGCAGCTCGACGGCATCCTTCGCCATCAGGCAATACGGGCCACGGCAATAGGCAACAATGGTTTTGTCCTTCGGCAACTCCGAAAGTTGCGACCTGAGCTTATCGATCGGCATCGATTGTGCGTAAGGCAAGTGCGCCGCCTCGAACTCCTCGGTTGGACGAACGTCGAGCACAATCACCTCGCCCTTGCGGGCGGCCTTGACCAGCGCGTCACGGTCTTTGGGTTTTAGTTCCTTTGGGGCATTCGTGATTTGGGCGAGCGCCATTTGCAGTTCAACCAGCCGGTCTTCCGCCAGCGAGCGAATCGCCACCCAAAACTCGGCGACCTCCCGGTTGGCAATCCGGTAATAAATGTTCTTGCCACTGCGCTCGGTCTCGACCAGATGCGCAGAACGCAGTTCACGCAAATGTGCGCTGGCCAGCTTCATACTGATTGCCGCCTCCCTGGACAGGGTATCAACCGTCTTTTCCCCCTGGCAAAGCAGTTCGATCAATTCAAGCCGTTTCGGGCTGCTGGACGCCTTGCCGATGCGGGCCACCTGCTCATACAGGATGTCCTTGACGCGACGGGTATCGATTTTCGTGGAAGCCATGGTGCGAATCTTATCGGAGGATTGTTGACAGGTCATCCACTTGCGAATACATTAATCTAACAGTCATTAGATTGTTAATCTGTCAGGAGGCGTTCATGATCAAGTCACTTGTCGTTACAGTCGTATTGGTTTTCAGCACCCTTGCCCTCGCCGATCAATCCATGAGCCTGCCCGGTGCCGTCGATGCCGACGGTCGCAAGGTGCTGACCATCATCAACAAGGACCCGCCCGGCCAGCGCTGCAACAACAACACCCAGGTGGCCGTCGAGATCGCCAACACCTACCGCGTGCCAATCCGCATCCTGCCGACCAGTCTCGCGCCCGGCCTGCCCGCCCCTGGTGTGTTCTATGGCAACCAGCTGATCGCCGCAGACGGCAAGGAGCACAACGGCATGTCGAGCTTCCAGATCGTCGCCGACGTGCTCGATTTCGAAGGCGCCCCCAAACAGCCGAAGACCGGCCTGATCTATCAGGAGAAAGTCCGCAAAGACTTTGACGCACTCAAGGCCGTCATCAAGAGCGGGGGCAAGTGACATGACCGCGACCCTGTTCATCCTCAACGACCCACCCTACGGCACCGAACGCAGTTACAACGGCCTGCGTCTCGCCAAGGCGCTCGCGAAGCAGCCCGATCAACAAGTGCGCGTGTTCCTCATGGGCGATGCCGTGGCCTGCGCCAAGGCCGGCCAGAAAGTGCCGGAGGGCTACTACAACGCCGGCGACATAGTGAAGATGGTGGCGACGACCGGCGAGGTCGGCCTGTGCGGCACCTGCCTGACAGCACGCGGCATTGAGGATGGTGAGCTGGTCGCCGGCGCGACGCGCAAGACGCTCAACGATTTGGCCGCGTGGACGGCCACCGCCGACAAGGTGCTGGTGTTCTGATGTGATTTTTCTCGTCATCCTCGCCGGGACCGCTACCGGCATCGTGCTGGGCTTGTTCGGCAGCGGCGGCTCGATCATCGCCATGAGCCTGGGCATCGTTGCCGTCACTGCGACGATCACGGCCGGGGATCACTGGCGACACCATAACGTCGACGTGCGCGTGGCGCTTGTGTTTGGCCTGTTCGGCATCATCGGCACCTTCGCCGGCGCGAAGGTCGGCGTAATCACGCCGGTCGTGGTTCAACTCGTCCTCTTCGCGCTGGTGATGTATGCCGCCGCCTGGAAGATGCTGAAACCCGCCCTGGTGCCGCAACTGTCGGCCACCAGCGGCCTGCCCCCACCGGAACGCAAGGTTGAGGTACGCATGGGCCACATCGCCGCCCACGGTATCGGCGTTGGTGTGCTCACTGGCGTGGTCGGTGTCGGCGGCGGCTTCCTGATCGTGCCCGCTCTGGCGCTGCTATCTGGTCTGCGCATGAAACTTGCCATCGGCACCTCGCTGGCCATCGTCGCTGCCAAGTCCTACGCAGGATTTTTCGGCTATCTTGGCGCCGTGCCCATCGACTGGCACATCATGGGTTCGTTTACCGCCGTCACCATCGCCGGCAGTTTTGCCGGCACCCGTCTGGCGCACCGCTTCTCGCAGGAAATGCTGAAGCGTAGCTTCGGCGGTTTTCTGGTCATTGTCGCCACCTACATCCTGATCAAAAGCACCGTATGAATGCATCATCCAGAAACAACGTATTCCGCCTGGCCGCGAGTCAGGCGCTGATGCTCTCGGCGATTGTCATGTCGATGGCGGTCGCCGGCATCCTCGGCGCGCAACTCGCGCCCGACGTCGGGCTGGCGACGCTGCCCATCGCCGCGATGGTGGTCGGCGTGGCGCTCGCCTCGCTGCCGGCCGGGCTGCTGATGCGCCGCATCGGCCGCCGCCCCGGTTTCCTGTTCGGCGCGACGGTCGGCGTGGGTGCCAGCCTTCTCGCCGCCTATGCCCTGCATGTGCAATCCTTCGCGCTGTTCGTCCTCGGCCACTTGCTGCTCGGCGCCTATCAGGGCTTCGCCAACTACTACCGCTTCGCTGCCGTCGAGGCCTCCGCGCCGGCGCAGGCCAGCCGGGCGATTTCGCTGGTGGTGGCCGGCGGCATCGTCGCCGCCTTCCTCGGGCCGCAGATCGGCCAGTGGGGACGCGACTGGTTTCCCGCGCAACTGTTCGTCGGCGCCTACCTGATCCAGGCGGCATTGAGCGTGGCCGCGCTTTTCCTGCTCGCCGGCCTGCGCCTGCCCGCCGTGGCGCCCACGCAAGCGGGCGACGCGCGTCCACTGGGCGTGATCGTCCGCCAGCCCGCGCTGCTCATGTCGATCTTCGGCGCCTCGGTCGGTTACTCGGCGATGATCATGGCCATGACCGCCACGCCGCTGGCCATGCTCGGCTGCGGCCTGCCGGGCACGAGCGTGACGCCGGTCATCCAGTGGCACGTGGTCGGCATGTTCGCGCCGTCCTTCTTCACCGGCGACCTGGTCAAACGCTTCGGTGCCCCACGCATCATGCAAATCGGCTTCGTGCTGCTGCTCGCCCATGTCGCGGTGGCCGTCTCGGGCCTCGAATTCCCGCACTTCCTGTCGGCACTGATCCTGCTCGGACTGGGCTGGAACTTTGCCTTCATCGGCGGCACGGCCCTGCTGACGCAAACCTACCGGCCCGCCGAGCAACTCAAAGTACAGATGGTGAACGAGTTCATTGTCTTCGGCCTTGTCGCCGTCGCCTCGCTTTCCGCCGGCTGGCTGTACGCGCGTTTCGGCTGGACGCTGCTCAACCTGTCGATGGTGCCGCTGCTGGTCGTTGCCCTGCTAGCGGCCAGCCGTATGGCGCGAAGCGGGCAAACCGTCCCGGCCCCGGCCTGATTGCCGATTTGGATCAAGCGCTGGCATGAGTACCCCCATCTACCTCGACTACAACGCCACCACGCCGCTGGCACCCGACGTCGCGGCTGCGATCCGGCCATGGCTGGAAACGGATTTCGGCAATCCATCGTCGAGCCATGCCTACGGGCAGCGCGCCCATGCGGCGGTTGACCAAGCGCGTACCGCAGTCGCCACCTTGATTGGTGCGCACGCCGGGGGAATTGTGTTCACCGGCAACGCCACGGAAGCGAACAATCTCGCGCTGCTGGGTGTGGCGCGGGCACTGCCGGACAAGCGCCACCTGATCGTCAGCGCCGTCGAGCATCCGGCGGTGATGCAGCCGGCGCTGCATCTGCGCGAGCTCGGTTGGGATATCTCCGTCGTGCCGGTGGATGGGACTGGACGTGTCGATGCCCAAGCCGTCGCCCAATACTTGCGGCCCGACACGGCGCTGGTGTCGGTGATGCTCGCCAACAACGAGGTCGGTACGCTCCAGCCGGTCGCCGAAATCGCCGCGCTGGCACGCGCCAACGGCAGCCTGATGCACACCGACGCTGCACAAGCGGTGGGCAAGCTGCCGGTGACTGTCGACGTGCTCGGTGTCGATCTGCTGACGCTGGCCTTCCACAAGCTGTATGGCCCGAAGGGCATCGGTGCGCTTTACGTGCGGCAGGGTACGCCGCTCAAGCCGATCCTGTTCGGTGCCGGACAGGAACAGGAACTGCGGCCGGGGACAGAGAACGTCGCCCTGATTGTCGGCGCTGGCGAGACGGCGCGGCTGGCACACGCACGCCTGCCCCAGATCGCCCAGCACCTGCATACGATGCGCGAGCGGCTCTGGCAGCGTTTGTCGGCGGGCGTGCCTGGCCTGCTGCTCAACGGGCATCCTGAACATCGTTTGCCCAACACGCTGCATGTTTCCTTCCCCGGCGTTTCCGGGCGAGACTTGTTGGATGCCGCGAAGGAAACCGTGGCCGCCTCAGTCGGATCGGCATGCCATTCCGATCAGGATGCGGTCAGCGGTGTTCTCGCGGCCATGGGCCTCGATGCTCGGCGTGCCAAAGGTGCCGTCCGTTTGTCGGTCGGCGTTACGACCACCATCAAGGACATCGAAACCGCTGCGGATTCGCTCATTTCTGCATACTTTGAGCAATAGGCTTCTTTTCGCGGTATTCGGCTCCCTGGCGCTGCACGCCTTCGTCTTCGCCTTTGTTGGTGGCAACCACCTGGCCTGGCTCTCCCGCAAGCCGGATGTGCAGAAAGTCATTCTGAACGTCGTGCCACGGGCCCCGGAGAAAAGTCCCGCCAGGCCCACCGCTCGCACGCAAGCACCAGCGACCATCCCCGCTGCTGTCATTGCAACCCCGGCACGGCAAAAAAACACGGCGACGACACCCGTCACGCAGCATCCGCTGGCGACCCAGCCGGCACCTCCCGCGCCGACGGCGGAAGAATGGGGATTTGCCGGCAAGTACACGTTGAAGAACAGCAAGGGTTACCGCTACTCGTGGGGCAAGCAAGTCCGCAGCATGATGGGAACCGCTGTCGAGGGGCAAGGCGCAGGCGAGGTCAGATTCCGTTTGGAAATCGCACCCGATGGAACATTGGCCAAGCTTGAAACGTTGTGGACCACGTCCAAAATCGCCGAGCAACTCGCCCGGAAGGCCATCGAAAGCATGCCCCCCTTGCCGCCAACCCCAACCGGCAAGCCGCTGATCTTTGAAAGGACGATCTCGTTCACGCCGTTTGCATCAGACTGGCCCCCGATCTATGACGACGACTGTCTGCCTGACCCCCCGGCGTTTACAAACCCCTATGCGTGGGACGGCAAATCGCCTCAGGTGGTTCACGTTGAACCGAAACCGGTTGAAAAGCCTGATCCTCAGGCTCTTGAAGAATGCCTCAGGCAACTACCGCAGAACGCTATCGAGGCGGAAGTCGCTCGTGAGCAACGACTGATGAACCGATGGGGGGCCAGCAAATTTGAGGAATGACGGACTGAATTGCAACCCGTCACGTAAGCATGCATACATGGGGGAAAGCTTCAAGAGATGCATGTTCGTCAGATTTCAAAGTGAAGCAGCCCTTCAGGCGTCCGGTCTGGAGAGAGGGGGGCCGGCAGTGCCCCACCAGTCGCAGCATGCTCAGGCAATATCCAGCAGCACCGGCTGGTGATCGGATGCTGTGGTGCCGCCATCGACGTGGACATCGGCCACCCGCCCGGCGATGTTTTCGCTGACGAAGAAGAAGTCATAGCAGGCCGGCTCGGCGATGTACCGCCGGTCATGCACGCCGAAAGTCGGCGCTGGCGGGACGGCGGGGTGGGCCTGCTCCCACGCATTCACGAACGCAGGGGCCTCACTGGCCCACTGCAGCGGCGCATGCTCGGGCGCGCCGGCCGGGCTGTTGAAGTCGCCGCACAGCACGCAGCCTTCGCCGCGCGGCAGGACGGCGAAGGGTGGATCGGTCTCGGTAGCAGAACGCGGCGTGACGGCATGCTGCCAGCCGTTGTCGCAGATTCCGCGCAGTGCCTCGATCTGTGCGGTGCGCTGGATGGCCGAGTAATACTCCAGGTGCGTGGTGATGACGCGCAGCGCGCCGCCGGGGAATCCGGGGGCGTCGATGACGGCCTCGACCGCGACGCGCGGCATGCTCGGCACGGCGGGATCAGCGGGCCAGGGCAGCAGGTGGCGGAATACTTGCAGAACGGGCCGGCGCGAGAGGATCAGGTTGCCGAATTGGCGCCTGCCGCCCGGCCCACCATTTTCGCCCGGCAGGTCGCTGCCGATGCCGTAGATCGCCTCGTAGCCGAGGAACAGGCCGGCGAGCCATTCGGACTGGTTCAGCGGCGCGCCCCTTGGCAATCCGGGCAGGTCGGGGTGATTGACCGCGACTTCCTGCAGGCACAGCACGTCGGCGTCGAATTCGCGCGCCACCGCCGCCGTGCGCACCAGATCGGCCTTGCCGTCGATACCGAGCCCCCACTGGATGTTCCAACTCAAAATCCTCACACTCACCCCCGGAATTTTTGATCCAACGCAACAAAACGTAACATGTCTGGCGTAAGCTATGTGACATGTCGCATTGCAACATGAGGACGCCATGAACGATCAAAACACGCTCAGCACGCTCCAGGCGGTACTTTCCCGCCACGGAAACGACGGCACGCGCCTGATGCAAATCCTGCGCGAAACACAGGAAGCGCTGGGCTGGCTTTCCCCCGCCACGCTCACCGCCATCGCCAAAGCCATCAACTGGCCACGCGCCAAGGTCGAAGGCACGGCTGCCTTCTACAGCTTTTTCCACACCCGGCCCCGTGGCAAATACTGTGTGCTGTGGTCGGACAACATTACCGACCGCATGCTCGGCAATCGCGATCTGATGCAGGCCATGTGCGAGAAGCTCTGGCTGGAACCGGGCCGCTTGTCTGAGGATGGTCTGGTCAGTGTGAATACCACCTCCTGCACCGGCATGTGCGACCAGGGGCCGGCCCTGCTGGTGAATTACCGCACGATCACGCGCATGACGCCCGAGCGCGTCGACCAGATGGTCGAGTTGATCCGCACGGAAGTCCCGCTCGATCAGTGGCCGGCCGAATGGTTCCGCGTCGAAGACAACGTGCGTCGTGCCGATATTCTGCTGTCAGGCAACTTCGTGCCGGGTTCGGCCCTGCGCGCAGCCGTTGCACGCGCCACTGCCGACGGCATGACGGCGTCGAATGACCGCTCGGTCAAGGAATCCCTGCCGCGCGGCCTGGTCGGCCCGACGGCCATGCTCGACGAAATGCGCCTCTCCAATCTGCGTGGTCGTGGTGGTGCAGGCTTCCAGACCCGACTGAAGTGGGAAGCCTGCCGCAATGCCACGCTCAAAGAAGGCCATACGCGTATCGTCGTCTGCAACGCCGACGAGGGCGAACCGGGCACTTTCAAGGATCGTGTGCTGCTCTCATCACATGCCGATTTGGTCTTCGAGGGCATGACGGTGGCCGCCTACGCCATCGGCGCCACCAAGGGCTTTGTCTATCTGCGCGGCGAATACCGCTACCTGCTCGAACCGCTCAACGAGGTGCTGGCGCGTCGCCGCCAGGCCAATCTGCTCGGCAAGAATATCCTCGGCCTTACTGGCGCAGACTTCGACATCGAGGTTCATCTCGGTGCCGGCGCCTACGTCTGCGGCGAAGAATCCGCGCTGATCGAATCACTGGAAGGCAAGCCCGGCCGGCCGCGCATCCGCCCGCCCTTCCCGGTCACCAATGGTTATCTTGACCAACCGACCATTGTTAATAACGTTGAAACCTTCGCTAGCGCCGCGCTGATCGCCCTCAATGGTGGCGAATGGTTCGCCAAGATCGGCACCAAGCAATCGACTGGCACCAAGATCCTTTCGGTCTCTGGCGATGTATTGCGGCCCGGCCTCTACGAGTATCCGTTCGGCATCACCATTCAACAGGTGCTCGATGATGCGGGTGCCAAGGGCTGCGTGCAAGGCGTGCAGATTTCCGGGCCTTCCGGCATTACCTTGTCGGGCGACGAATTGGAGCGGCGCATCGCCTTCGAGGACACCCCGACTGCCGGCGCCATGATGGTGTTCGATTGCAGCCGCGACATGTTTGAGGTGGCCCATAACTTCGCCCATTTCTTCGCGCATGAATCCTGCGGCTTCTGCACCCCGTGCCGCGTCGGTACGCAGATCGTTGCGCGCCTGATGGACAAACTGGCCACTAACCACGGATCACAGTACGACATCAGCGAACTGTTCAAGATGCACCGCCTGATGCAGGGCGCCAGCCATTGCGGCCTCGGCAACACCGCCTGCAATTCAATCTTCGACACGCTCAACAAGTTCAAGCCGGCTTACGAACGTCGTCTCAAATCGCTCGACTTCGAGCCGGCCTTCGATCTGGATGCCGCACTGTCTCAGGCCCGGCAGATGACCGGCCGCGACGATGCCGGCGCCCATTTGTCCAATGAGCATTCCAACGTGGAGACATCGCGATGAGCGAACAGCAGACCTTCCTCCTCGACAATGAAGAAATCCCCTTTAATCCGGGCGAGACGATCATGCAGGCCGCCAAGGCAGCCGGCAAGTACATCCCGCATCTGTGTTGGCACCCGGAGTTCAAGCCGCATGGTTCCTGCAAACTCTGCACGGTGAAAGTCAATGGTCGTTTCGGCTCTTCCTGCACCATGCAGGCTGCCGCCGGAATCAATGTCGAAAACCGTACCGCCGAACTGGATGACAAGCGTCGCACCCTGTTGCAGATGCTCTTCATCGAAGGCAATCACTTCTGCCCAAGCTGCGAAAAGAGCGGCAATTGCCTGTTGCAGGCCACCGCCTACGATCTGGGCATGATGACGCCGCACTTCGACCATTTCTACCCGGATCGTCCGGTCGACGCCTCGCATCCCGATATGCTGCTGGATTTCAACCGCTGCATCCTGTGCTCACTATGCGTACAGGCTTCCGAACTGGCCGACAAGAAATTTGTCTTCGTCATGGGCGGACGCGGCATGCGCGGTCGCCGCATCATCATCAACAGCGAATCGGGCAAGCTCGGCGATACGAACTTCACCGCCGATGACCGCGCGGCGAGCATCTGCCCGGTCGGCGTGATTCTCAAGAAGCGCGTCGGCTTTGCCGTGCCCTACGGTGAGCGCAAATATGACAAGGCACCCGCATCCGTCGTAGAGGTGGCGAAATGAGCGAGAAAAAGAAACTGCGCGTGGCGACGACCTCGCTGGCCGGCTGCTTCGGCTGCCACATGTCGATTCTGGACATTGACGAGCGCATCCTAGACCTACTGGAAGTGGTCGAGTTTGATCGTTCGCCCATCACCGACATCAAGCACTGTGGCCCCTGCGATCTGGGCATCATTGAGGGCGGTGTCTGCAACACAGAAAACATCCATGTATTGCGCGAGTTTCGCAAGAACTGCAAGATTCTCGTGGCCATGGGCGCCTGCTCGGTGAATGGTGGCCTGCCGGCGCAGCGCAACCATCTTGAGCTCCACGATATTCTCACGGCGGTATATCAGACGGAAGGCGGGCTCGCCCATGGGGTGCGCATCCCCAACGACCCCGAGCTACCCCTGCCGCTCAACCAGGTGCATCCGATCCATGAAGTCGTCAAGGTCGACTACTTCCTGCCGGGTTGCCCGCCCTCGGGCGATGCTATCTGGAAATTTCTCACCGACCTGATCGCCGGCCGCACGCCCCATCTCGGCCATGGCCTGATCCATTACGATTGAAGAGGCAACCATGCCATTCGAACTAGAAACTGCCCGCAACCCCGAAAAACTCAAGCGCGTCGCCATCGAACCGGTCTCGCGCGTTGAAGGCCACGGCAAGGTCACCATCCTGCTCGACGATGACAACCACGTTGAGCAAGTACGCCTGCACATCGTCGAGTTTCGCGGCTTCGAAAAATTCATCGAAGGTCGACCCTACTGGGAAGTGCCGGTCATGGTGCAGCGCCTGTGCGGCATCTGTCCGGTCTCGCACCATCTGGCCGCCTCAAAAGCGCTCGACCAGATCGTCGGGGCCACCCTGACACCCACGGCAGAAAAAATCCGCCGCCTGATGCACTACGGCCAGATGTTGCAGTCGCACGCCCTGCATTTCTTCCATCTCTCCTCGCCCGATCTGCTGTTCGGCTTCGGCTCGGACGTGGCGACGCGCAATATCGTCGGCGTCATCGCCGCAGCGCCGGAAGTCGCCAAGAAAGGCGTACTGCTGCGCAAGTATGGTCAGGAAGTCATCCGCATGACCTCCGGCAAGCGCGTCCATGGCACCGGTTCCATTCCTGGCGGCGTCAATAAGTCACTGTCTGCCGCAGAACGTGCCACCTTGCAAAAAGAGATTTACACGATGGTGGCCTGGAGCCGTGAGGCCGTGCAGATCATCAAAGGTCTGTTCGAGAAGAATCTGGCGGAATACAACAGTTTCGGTCGCTTCACCGCCCACAGCATGGGGCTGGTGCGCGCCGATGGTGCCATGGATCTCTACCACGGTGGCCTGCGTGCACGGCGCTCGGACGGCTCGACCCTGTTCGATCACTTCGACTACAGCCGCTATTGGGATGTCATCACGGAAGACGTGAAGTCCTGGAGCTACATGAAATTCCCGTTCTTCAATGAGATGAAAAATTCAGATGACGGTTGGTATCGCGTCGGCCCGCTGACGCGCGTCACCAACTGCGATTTCATCCCTACCCCGCTGGCCGACAAGGAGCGCCAGGAGTTCATGGCCTTCGACAAGGGCAGCGCCACGGGTGCCACGCTCGGCTACCACTGGGCGCGCATGATCGAAATGCTGCATTCTGCAGAAGCCATCAAGGATCTGCTGCACGACGACGATATCGTCGGCACCGACCTGGTAAATATCGGCCAGCGCCAGGAGCGCGGCGTGGGCGTCATCGAGGCCCCGCGCGGCACACTGATCCATCACTATCGTGTCGATGAAAACGACCAAGTGACGCGCGCCAACCTGATTGTCTCGACCACCCACAACAACCAGGCGATGAACGAAGCGATCCGCGTCGTGGCCAAGCAGTATCTGGATGGCAAGGAATTGACCGAGGGCCTGCTCAACCACATCGAGGTGGCGATCCGCTGCTTCGATCCCTGCCTGTCGTGTGCCACCCACGCGCTCGGCCAGATGCCGCTGGAAGTTGAATTAGTCGGCGCTGACGGGACGGCAATCGACCGCATGACGCGCAACATGCACGGGGTTTGCGAGCGCCCTGCCCTGGACTGAGAGATTGACTGAACCCATCCTGCTGTTCGGCTGGGGCAATCCCAGCCGGGGTGACGATGCGCTGGGCCCGCTGTTCATCGAGCGCATCGAGGCCCTGAATCTCCCTGGTGTCGAGTGTCTCACCGACTTTCAGTTGCAGGTCGAACACGCCCTCGACCTCGAAAACCGCGAGCGCATTCTGTTCATTGATGCCAGCATCAAAGCCGAGGCGCCGTTCCGCCACAGCCGACTTTTGCCCGCACGCGACGCCAGCTTCAGCACGCATGCCATCACACCAGAATCCGTGATGCAGGTCTATGTCGACCTGCACGACGACGATCCCCCGCCTTGTTACCAACTGGCCATTCGTGGCGAACAATTCGAACTGGGTGAGCCACTGACGGCCAATGCCAGGGCAAATCTTGACGCCGCACTCCAGTGGACGCTTGCGTGGCTTGCGCGAAAAGAATCGTGATGCCATGTCATCTCAAGTGTCCTCAAGCACGTTGGGAGGAAGCAGGGATAAACCACGTAGCACGGCTTGGATTTCTGACGTCGTGCCGCGGCCAGTCCCGCTACAATGCTCCACGGCTAGTTCAGCCGTTTCTATCACTGTTATTTTGAAGGAATACCCATAATGAAAAGCTCCCTCCTCCTCGTTACCCTGACCGCCCTGACCCTCGTTGCCTGTGGCAAGCAAGAAGCTGCACCGGCGCCGGCTCCTGTCGCCGCACCTGCTGCTGCCCCGGCCGACACTGCCAAGCCCACCGATGCCGCCGCCGCTCCGGCTGCCGCCCCAGCCGCCGCACCTGCTGATGCTGCCGCCGCTCCGGCCGCTGCACCCGCTGCCGCTCCGGCCGACGCTGACAAGAAGTAAGCCGTTTCAGGCAACAAAAAGGCCAGCCCGCGGGCTGGCCTTTTTGTTGATGCTTCGAAGAATTACTTCTTCTTGGCAACAGCCTTCTTACCAGCAACTGCGGACTTGAAGCCGGTACCCGCCGAGAACTTCGGCACGGTAGTCGCAGCAATCTTCAGCGGCTCGCCAGTTTTCGGGTTCTTGCCAGTACGTGCAGCGCGCTTGGCCGACTTGAACGTGCCGAAGCCCACGAGCGTCACGGTATCGCCCTTCGATACTGCCTTGACAACGGCCTCAATCATCGAAGAAAGAGCACGTTCAGCAGCGGCTTTGGAGATATCTGCAGCTTTTGCGGTTGCTTCGATCAGTTCAGATTTATTCATAGTGTTGACTCCTGGATGGATGGACAGTGTGCTGAAAACAATCAACCCACTTGGAATGCTGCCTACCAAGCGGATCACCGGGTGAAAAATATGGCGACGGCGTATTCTGCCACGCAAATTACGCCGTGGTGTTAATGATCGTACCTGTTTTTTGGCCTTGCGCATTGACCACGGGCTTAGGCTGTTCCTGGCGTTGCGCCTGCTCAACCTGTGCGGAACGCTGCGTCTGCTCGTTCCGTTCTGCTCGCTGCGGCGCTTCGTTCTGCTGCGGCCGAGCCTGTGTCTGCTCCGTTGCGCCTTCGCGCTCACGCGCAGGACGCGGCTCCTGAAAGGGGCGGGCGACTGGATACTGCTGCTGTTGCGACACTGCTGCCAAACCTGCCGAACTGACTTCCATGTCTCTCTCCTGTCCCATCAATGTCCCGGCGGCCTTCAATATAGCGCTTGAAACCCGACAAAACAAGGGCAAACCTTGCTGCCCACATAATTCTCTGGTACCGAGAGAGGGACTCGAACCCTCACACCTTGCGGCGGCGGATTTTGAATCCGCTGCGTCTACCGATTCCGCCATCTCGGCCAATGTTCCCAATGGGCCGGGCGCGCCAACGTACAATGCTGCCGCGCCGTTCAGAGAGCGCGCATTCTATCCGCAATTTATGTCAGCCCAGCAACCCCCTGGCAACACTAATGAACCTTACCCTCGACGATTTTGACTATCTGCTACCCCCGGAGTGCATCGCCCAGGCCCCTCTGCCAGAGCGAAGCGCCAGCCGGCTGCTGGCCCTGACGGGCGAATCGCTTGTGGATCGTCGCTTCACGGATCTGCCCAACCTGTTGTCGCCGGGCGATTTGCTGGTCATGAACGACACCCGCGTCCTGCATGCCCGGCTACTCGGCCAAAAGGATAGTGGCGGACAGGTAGAAGTGCTTGTCGAGCGCTTGATTACGGAAACAGAGGTGTTGGCGCAGGTACGCGCCAGCAAGTCACCCAAGCCGGGGGGGCGACTGCGTCTTGAAAATGCGTTCGAAGCCGAGGTGTTGGGCAGGGAGGGCGAGTTCTATCGCCTGCGTTTCCCTGAAGATGCCATCACCCTGATCGAGGCACATGGCCGCCTGCCCCTGCCACCCTACATTGAGCGCACTGCTGCCAATGCCGATGAAACGCGCTACCAGACCGTATATGCACGCGAAAGCGGTTCGGTTGCGGCACCCACGGCCGGCCTGCATTTCGATGCCCCATTGCTCGAACGGCTGAAAGACATGGGGGTCGGTGTCGCCCATTTAACCCTTCACGTCGGCGCCGGCACCTTCCAGCCAGTCCGCGTGCAGGATCTTTCGCAGCACCAGATGCACCGTGAGCGCTACCACGTACCGCAAGCCACGGCCGAGGCAATTGCGGCCACGCGAAAACGCGGCGGCCGCATCGTGGCGGTCGGCACGACCTCATTGCGCACCCTCGAATCGGCTGCCGACGAGCAGGGAAACATAAAAGTCGGCGCTGGCGAGACGGCATTATTTGTCACACCGGGCTACCGCTTCCGCGTCGTTGACCGGCTCATCACCAACTTCCACTTGCCGAAATCGACGCTGCTGATGCTGGTCTCGGCGTTTGGCGGCGTGGAACCCATCCGCGCCGCCTACCGCCACGCCATTGATAACGGCTACCGCTTTTTCAGTTACGGCGATGCCATGTTGATTCACCGACACGATGAAATTTGACCTCCTGACCACCGATGGCGCCGCCCGGCGCGGTACGCTTACCCTCGCCCACGGCACGGTGGAAACCCCGGTCTTCATGCCGGTGGGCACTTACGGCACCGTAAAAGCGATGGCGCCGAACGAGCTGGTCGACATCGGCGCTCAGATCGTGCTCGGTAATACATTCCATCTCTGGTTACGGCCGGGGCTGGACGTCATCCGCGCCCATGGCGGCCTGCACCGCTTCATGGGCTGGGACAAGCCCATCCTCACCGACTCGGGTGGTTTTCAGGTGTTTTCGCTGGGCGAACTGCGCAAGATCAGCGAAGAAGGCGTCAAGTTCGCCTCACCGATCAACGGCGACAAGCTCTTTCTCACGCCGGAAGCGTCGATGCGCATCCAGCATGTGCTGAATTCCGACGTCGTCATGATCTTCGACGAATGCACGCCCTACCCCGCCGACCTCAAACAGGCCGCCGACTCGATGCGCCTATCGCTGCGTTGGGCACGGCGCTCACGCGACGAACATGATCGCCTGCAAAATACCAATGCCCTGTTTGGCATCGTGCAAGGCGGCATGCACGAAATCCTGCGCGACGAATCACTGGATGGACTAAACGACATGAGCTTCGATGGCATGGCCATCGGCGGCCTCTCGGTCGGCGAACCGAAGGAGGAGTTCGCCCGCATCCTCGCCCACACGGCACCGCGCCTACCGTTACACAAGCCGCGTTACCTGATGGGCGTCGGCACCCCGGAAGACCTCGTTTATGCGGTCTCGCAGGGGATTGACATGTTCGACTGTGTGATGCCCACGCGCAACGCGCGCAACGGCCACCTGTTCACGCGCTTCGGTGACATCCGCATCAAGAATGCCGCCCACAAGGCCGATACCCGCCCGCTGGACGAAAGCTGCGACTGTTATTGCTGTCGCAATTTTTCGCGCGCTTACCTGCACCATTTGCATCGCTGCGGCGAGATTCTGGGGGCACGCCTGCATACCATCCACAATCTTCATTACTATCAAGCGCTGATGCGTGAACTGCGCGAGGCCATTGCAGCAGGACGGCTCGCCGCCGCCATCGCCCGCTTCCAAAAAGACCGGCAATCCACGCAGGTATAATCGGCCGCTTATTTTTTCACCTCGGAGCTTCAGATCATGTTGATTTCCAATGCGTATGCGCAAGCAGCAGGTGCTGCTCAAGACCCTACCGGTGGTTTGATGGGCCTGTTGCCTATCGTCCTGATGTTCATTGTGCTGTGGTTCCTGATGATCCGCCCGCAAATGAAGAAGGCCAAGGAGCATCAGAAGATGGTTGGCGAACTGCAAAAGGGCGATGAAGTGGTGACACAGGGCGGCATGGCCGGCCGTATCGTCAAGGTCGGCGAGAACTACATCACGCTCGAAGTGGCCGAGTTCAAGGACAGCCCCGTCGAAGTGCTAGTCCAGAAGCAGGCCATTGGTACCATTCTGCCCAAAGGCACGCTGAAGACCCTCTGAACATATCCCTGTAATGAACAAATATCCGCTCTGGAAGAATGCCACGGTGATCATCGCCGTGGTGCTCGGTCTGCTCTATACCTTGCCGAACTTCTTTGGCGAGGTGCCTGCCGTGCAAGTCAGCAGTGTCAAGGCCACCATCAAGCTTGACCAACGTCTGCAAAGCCGCGTCGAAGAATCACTTGCTGCCGCCGGCATCCAGCCGACCGGCCTGTTCTTCGAGCCCAACAGCATCCGCGTGCGCCTCGCCGACACTGATACGCAGTTGAAGGCCAAGGACATCATCGAAAAGACGCTCAATCCTGACCCTACCGATGCCTCCTACAGCGTAGCGCTGAACCTGCTGTCGGCCTCGCCGGACTGGCTGACCTCAATGAACGCGCTGCCGATGTATCTCGGCCTCGACCTGCGTGGCGGCGTGCATTTCCTGCTGCAAGTGGATATGAAGGGCGCCCTGACCAAGCGGCTCGACTCGGTCGGCGCCGACCTGCGCACCCTGATGCGCGACAAGAATATCCGCCACGGCGGCATTCAGCGCGAAGGCAATACGCTGGTGATCCGCTTCCGCGACGCCGAAACACGCGATAAGGCGCGCGTGGCCTTGATGGACAATCAGCCGGACCTCGACCTCATCGAAGGCCTGAGCGGCAGTGATTTCAAACTCACCGCCACGCTGAAACCACCTGCCCAGAAGCGCATTCAGGAATTTGCGCTCAAGCAGAACATGACCACGCTGCACAACCGGATCAACGAACTCGGTGTGGCCGAGCCGGTGATCCAGCAGCAGGGCGCCGATCGCATCGTGGTGCAACTGCCTGGCGTGCAGGACACCGCCAAAGCCAAGGATATTCTCGGTCGCACCGCGACCCTCGAAGTGCGCATGGTCGATGATGAAAACAGTGCCAACGCCACCGTGATGGCCGCCGCCGAACAGGGCCAGCCACCGGTGGGTACCGAGTATTACGTCGAGCGTGGCGGTCGCGGTCTGCTGGTCAAGAAACAGGTCGTGCTGACCGGTGAACGTCTGACCGACGCCCAGGCCGGATTCGACGGCCAGACACAGGAACCGGCCGTCCATCTGACGCTCGACTCCGCCGGCGCACGCATCTTCAAGGATGTCACGCGCGAGAACGTCGGCAAGCGCATGGCCATCCTGCTGATCGAAAAAGGCAAGGGCGAAGTCGTCACCGCGCCGGTCATCCGCAGTGAAATCGGCGGCGGCCGCGTACAGATATCTGGCCGCATGACGACCACAGAAGCCAATGATGTCGCCTTGCTGCTGCGCGCCGGCTCGCTCGCGGCACCGATGGACATCATTGAGGAACGCACCATCGGCCCGTCGCTCGGTGCCGACAACATCGAGAAGGGCTTCAACTCGACGCTGTGGGGCTTCGCGGCCATCGCCGTTTTCATGATCGCCTATTACCTGCTGTTCGGCGTGGTCTCGATCATCGCACTGACGGCCAACCTGCTGTTCCTCGTCGCACTGCTGTCACTGTTGCAGGCCACGCTGACGCTACCCGGCATCGCCGCCGTGGCGCTGACGCTCGGCATGGCCATCGACGCCAATGTGCTTATCAACGAGCGCATCCGCGAGGAACTCAGGAACGGCGTCACCCCGCAGGCCGCCATCACCGCCGGCTATGAACGCGCTTGGGGCACCATTCTCGACGCCAACATCACGACAATGATTGCCGGCATCGCGCTACTGATCTTCGGTTCCGGTCCGGTGCGCGGCTTCGCCGTGGTGCTTTGCCTGGGCATTCTTACCTCGATCTTCAGCGCCGTGGTTGTGTCGCGCGCGGGGATCAATCTGATCTATGGTCGCCAGCGCAAGCTGGATGCCATCAGCATCGGCTAAAGGAAACTATCGTGGAATTTTTCCGCATCAAGAAAGATATCCCCTTCATGCGCCATGCGCTGGTGTTCAACATCATTTCGTTGGCCACCTTCGTCCTGGCGGTGTTCTTTCTCGCCACCAAGGGTCTGCACCTGTCGATCGAATTCACCGGCGGCACATTGATCGAAGTCAGCTACCAACAGTCCGCCGATCTCGACAAGATTCGCAAAAAACTCGAGGCCGATGGCTTTACCGACACGCAGGTGATCAATTTTGGCTCTTCGCGCGACGTGCTGATCCGCGTGCCGATCAAGGCGGGTGAAACTGCCAAGGTCAGCGAAAACGTCAAGGCGAGTCTCGATGCCATCGGCGATACCCCAGAAATCAAGCGCGTCGAATTCGTTGGCCCGCAGGTCGGCAAGGAACTGGCCGAAGATGGTGCCCTGGCCCTGCTGCTGGTGATCATCGGCATCGTCATCTACCTGGCCTTCCGCTTCGAATGGCGCTTTGCCATCTCGGCCATCATCGCCAACCTGCACGACGTCATCATCATCCTCGGCTTCTTCGCCTTCTTCCAATGGGAGTTCTCGCTGCCGGTGCTGGCCGCCGTGCTCGCCGTGCTAGGCTACTCGGTCAATGAATCCGTCGTCGTCTTCGATCGCGTGCGCGAAACCTTCAAGAAGCAGCGCGGCATGACCACGCCCGAGATCATTGACCACGCCATCACCAGAACCATCTCGCGCACCATCATCACGCATGGCAGCACGCAGATGATGGTGGTCTCGATGCTGATCTTCGGCGGCCCTGCGTTGCACTACTTCGCCGTGGCGCTAACCATCGGCATCCTGTTCGGCATCTATTCATCGGTGCTGGTGGCGAGCCCGTTGCTGATGTGGCTGGGCGTTTCACGCGAGCATTTCGTCAAGGCCAAGAAGGAAAAGGCCGAGGGTGTCACTGAAGACGGCGCCTGCGTCTGACGCCATGTGCGGAGGGGCGCCTTCCGTGACTCGTCCCTCTGACAAGGCCTACGTCTGGGACCTGCCGCTCCGGCTATTCCACTGGCTGCTGGTTGCCTGCATCATCGGTGCCTTTGTTACCGCCAAGATCGGCGGCAACCTGATGGTCTGGCACGGGCGCTTGGGCTTGGCCATTCTCGGCCTGCTGGTGTTCCGCATCGTCTGGGGCTTCGTCGGCTCCACCTATGCCCGCTTCCCGCAATTCGTGCGCGGCCCGCAAACCATCCTGGCCTACCTGCGCGGCCAATGGCAGGGCCAGGGACACAACCCGCTCGGCGCGCTATCGGTGCTTGGCCTACTGGGCATTGTCCTCGCCCAAGCCATCACCGGCCTGTTCGCCAACGATGACATCGCCTTCAACGGTTACCTCGTACCGCTGGTCGGCAGCGAACTTTCCGGACAGATCACGAGCATTCACCGCCTGATGGAAAATGCGCTGATCGCGCTGATTGCGCTCCACATCGGTGCGATTGTTTTTTACGCCCATATCAAGAAACAAAATCTTGTCAAACCCATGCTCAGTGGCTGGGCAGAGGGCACCCTAGCGCAATCGACCAAGGGCAGCCGGCCAACCGCCGTTGTACTCGCGATTTTGATTGCCGTCGCGGTTGTCTGGGCCGCATCGGGCGGCATTCTGCCGCCGCAGCCAGCAACCCCCACCAGCGTAGCACCGGCTTTCTGAAAAGTCGGCACTGGCAGGCCCGGCAAAAAAACAGCCACCCTTGGGTGGCTGTTTTTTTGCCGGGCCAAGCTGATGCTTAGTCTTCTTTCCTGAATTTATCGTGGCAACCCTTGCAGGAAGCGCCGAGCTTGCCAAACTGTTCCTTGGCCGCCGCTGCATCACCAGCGGCCGCTACCTTCGCCATTTCATTGGCTGCCGCGCCAAAGGTCTGCGCGATTTGCCCCAGATCCGGGCTGCCGAAGAACTCTGACTTCAGGCGGGTTTCCTTCCAGCCCTTGCCCTTGTCGGAACCCGGCTGGTAGAGCGCGCCCATCTTGGAGTTGGCCAGCGCCTGAATGACATTGGCGGCCTCGGCGACCTGATCCTTGTTGTAAGTGCCCTCGACGTTGGCCTTGATGCGGGCCATGCTCCAGGCCATGGTGTGATAAGCCGACTGGCGCCAGCGAATCTGGTCTTCCATCTTGCCGACGACTTGCGCGGCAACGGAACCGGCGATGGCCGCCAGCGTGACACCGGCGACGAGAGATTTGTAAATTGTCTTCATAGTTTCTCCTATGGGGTGGGGTTACTGCAAAGGCAATTCTATGTCACATCACCGGCGGCAAAAACATGCTTGACGCGCAACTGACTGTTGCTTGCGACGATACGAATCAGGCGGTCGATGTTCGGGTGTTTGCCCGGATGTGCCTGAGCATCGGCCGTGTGCTCCGCATAAAGATCCAGCCCCTTCTTCGCGGCATCTGCGGTAATCGCCCCGTACAACTGGCCGAGGTGGTTGTAGACCGCCAACGAACCGGTCTGGCCGGGCTTGTTCTCGATGGTCGCATCGACATTGCCTTCCGCATCAATCAACTGCAGGGCGGCCAGGTGCGACACCTTGGGGAGTTGCTTGAGATTCTCTGCAAACGTCATCTCAGATCCCCTTGGCCAGCGCGATGGCCTTGCCGATGTAATTTGCTGGTGTCATTCCCTTGAGCCGGGTCTTTTCTTCCGCCGGAATCGCCAGTCCCTCGATAAAGCGACGCAATGCCGCCGGCTCGATGCCCTTGCCGCGCGTCAGCTCTTTGAGTTGCTCATAGGGATTGGGCACGCCATAGCGGCGCATGACGGTCTGGATCGGCTCGGCCAGCACTTCCCAGCAGGCATCGAGGTCTTCGGCGAGCCGTTGCGGATTGGCTTCGAGCTTGTTGAGGCCGCGCATCGTCGAATCATGCGCCAGCACCACATAACCGAAAGCCACGCCCATGTTGCGCAAGACCGTCGAATCGGTCAGGTCACGTTGCAGGCGCGAGATCGGCAGCTTTTCCGAGAGATGGCGCAGGATGGCATTAGCGATGCCGAGGTTGCCTTCCGAGTTTTCAAAATCGATCGGATTGACCTTGTGCGGCATGGTCGACGAGCCAATCTCGCCGGCCTTGGTCTTCTGCTTGAAGTAGCCCATCGAGATGTATTGCCAGATATCGCGGTCGGCATCAATCAGGATGGTATTGCAACGTGCCATCGCATCGAACAACTCGGCCATCGCATCATGCGGTTCGATCTGGATGGTGTAAGGGTTGAACTCGATGCCCAGCGATTCGATGAAGGACTTGGCGATGCCCTCCCAGTCCAGTTCGGGATAGGCAGAGAGGTGGGCGTTGTAGTTACCGACCGCGCCGTTGAACTTGGCCATCATGTTTACGCTGGCGATGCGGGTACGCGCTCGGATCAGCCGCGCCGCAATGTTCGCCATCTCTTTGCCCAGCGTACTCGGCGTGGCTGGCTGACCATGCGTACGCGACAGGATCGGCAGTTCGGCCAGATCATGCGCCAGCACGCGGAAACGCTCAATCACCTTGTCGAGACCCGGCAACAAAATGGCATCGCGCGCTTCCTTGAGCATCAGCGCATGCGAGGTGTTGTTGATGTCTTCCGAGGTGCAGCCGAAGTGGATGAACTCGGACACCTTCATCACCTCGGCATTGGCCTTAAAACGCTCCTTGAGCCAGTATTCGACCGCCTTGACGTCATGATTGGTGACCGCCTCGATTTTCTTGACAGCCTCGGCATCCGTCACGGCGAAGTTGGCGATCGTCGCATCCAGTTCGGCAAGCGTCGCTGCGGAGAAGGCCGGCACTTCCGCAATGACAGGATGAGCGGCAAGCGCTTTGAGCCACTCGATCTCGACACGGATGCGGTTCTTGATCAATCCGAATTCAGAAAAATAGGCCCGCAAAGGTTCAACCTTGGCAGCATAGCGGCCATCAAGGGGAGAAAGCGCCGTCAGCGCGTCAAGAGCAGTTGTGGTCATAGGATATGTCGCCAGAAATGGGGTAACGAGACCATTTTAGTTAAAATCCGCTCCATGAAATTACTCGGCTCACTCACCAGTCCCTATGTGCGCAAGACGCGCATCGTGCTGGCAGAAAAGAAGATCGACTGCGAGTTCGTGGTCGACAATGGCGGTCAGGATGGGCTTGGTCTGGCGGATCACAATCCTTTGTGCCGCATTCCGGTCCTGCTGCTCGACGATGGCACCAGCCTGTTTGATTCGCGCGTCATCGTCGAGTATCTCGACAATCTCGCCCCCAACAACCGACTGATTCCCCCGCCTGGCCGTGAGCGCATCCAGATCAAGCGCTGGGAAGCGCTGGCCGATGGCATTCTGGATGCGGCCGTCGCCGCCATCATGGAAAGTCGCCGCCCGGCCAAGCAACAGAGCAAAGACGTGATCGAACGTAACCACAAGGTCATCGACTTCGGTCTTGCGGCCTTCGCCAACGAGCTGGGACAGCAGACCTGGTGCCACGGCACGGCCATTACGCTGGCCGACATTGCCCTCGGCAGCGTGCTGGGCTATCTCGACTTCCGCTTCCCTGAACTCGACTGGCGCACATCGCACGCCAATCTGGCCCTGCACTTCGACAAACTGATGCAGCGGCCGTCGTTTAGCGACACAACACCACAAGGCTGAATCCGCCAACTGAGAGTTTTACTTTGGGTGGCTGGCCTAATCCGCAATGCCCAGCCATACCGCGACAGCCCGCTCGATCTCGATCAGATGCTCGTCGCCGATGAGGCCGATGGTTTCACGGATCTTGTCGCGCGAAACGGTATGCAGTTTGTCGACCATCACATCCGACGGAGCACGCAGGCCGTTGGTCGCGCTCGGCAAGACACGGATGCGGAAAATCGGCGTTTCGCGCAACTCGCTGGTCAACGGCAGGATCGTCACCGATGGATGATCGGCGAACAGGCTAGATTGGACGACCAGCGCCGGACGCGGTTTGCCGTAGTCGCCTTGCAAGGCAACCGTGACCAGATCGCCGCGTCTCATGCAGTCCAGCCGTCCGTGTCGATAGCTTGCTCAATCCAGTCGAGCGTTTCGCGCTCGTGCGGGTCGACGGCCAGCAGTGCCGATTGCCGTCTGCACTCGGCGGCGAACTGGGCGCTGCGGGTATCCGGCACCCAGATTTGCACTGGCCGCATGCCCTGTGCCTTGAGATTGGCGCGGTGCCGTTGAACGCGCGACGCGGATGAGGTCGATCCCATGAGAACCCCCGGAGAAATGGTTACATGAAACATGCTAGCACGCGTTTCATGAAACGCATAACCATCATAGTGTAGGTTTGGGTTTAGAGAATCACCCCGCCGCCCATACACACGCGGCTTTCATAGAACACTACCGACTGTCCCGGCGTTACCGCCCATTGCGGCGCGGCGAATGCCACATCGCATTCGTTCGCTGACAAGGCCTCCAGATCACAGGCCGCGTCCGGCATACGGTAGCGCGTCTTGGCGGCATATACCCAGTGCGTCCGTGGCGCTTGGGCTGAAATCCATGACAACTGCCCGGCCATCAGGCGATCGCGCAACAGCGCCAAATGATCGTGGCCCTGCACCACGTACAGCACGTTCTTCGCCATATCCTTGGCCGCGACGAACCACGGTTCTTCCGGCGCCCCCTGCACGCCGCCAATGCCCAGCCCCTCGCGCTGACCCAGCGTGTAGTAGGCAAGGCCCTCATGCTGGCCGATCACGCGTTCATCGTCGAGACGACGAATCTCGCCCGGTTGCTTGGGCAGATAGCGTGACAGGAATTCGCGGAAGCGCCGTTCGCCGATGAAGCAGATGCCGGTCGAATCCTTCTTGGCATGGTTTGGCAAGCCGGCTTCAGCGGCCAGCTTGCGTACATCGCGCTTGTAAAGCTCGCCGAGCGGAAACAGCGTCTTGGCCAGTTGCGCCTGATTCAGCCGATAGAGGAAGTAGCTCTGATCCTTGGTGCCATCTTCGGCCTTGAGCAGCTGCCACTCGCCGAGGAATTCACGCACCTGCGCATAATGGCCGGTGGCGATCTTGTCGGCGCCGAGCCGCATTGCGTGGTCGAGAAAGGCCTTGAACTTGATCTCCGAATTGCACAGGATGTCGGGATTCGGCGTACGGCCGGCCTGATATTCAGTGAGGAAGTTGGCAAACACCCGCTCGCGATACTGATCGGCAAAATTGGCCGCTTCAAGCGGAATGCCGATCACCTTGGCCGCAGCCTGTGCATCCTCCAGGTCCTGACGTGCCGAGCAGTAGTCATCGGTGTCATCGTCCTCCCAGTTCTTCATGAACAGGCCAATGACCTCATGGCCCTGGCGCTTCAGCAACAATGCGGCGACCGATGAATCCACGCCGCCGGACATGCCAACAATGATCTTAGCCATAGTGTCGAATCAGATCCAAAGGAAAGCGCCGTCCGGCGAGATAGTCCTGCACGCATTGCAAGACCAGCGGGCTGCGATGCCGTTCGGCACACGCCGCGATTTCCGCCGGCGTCATCCAGACGGCGCGCAGGATGCCGGTGTCGAGCTGGCGTGCCGTCTCGTGAGCGCCGACTTTTCCTGCGAAGGCGAAGCGCAGGTAGGTGATATCGCCCTGTGGTCTGGGCCACTGGTAGATGCCCACCAGTTCGGTTGGCGTGAAGACGTGGGCCGTCTCCTCCATCGCTTCGCGCGCGCAGGCCGTGACCAGCGACTCGCCTTCATCGAGGTGGCCGGCGGGCTGGTTGAAGCGCACGCCCTCAGTAGTTTCCTCCTCGACGAGGAGAAACTTGCCGTCGCGCTCCATGAGGGCCGCCACGGTGACATTGGGTTTCCAGATTTCCATGCGCCAATTTTAGTTAAAATCGTCCCTCACACCCAATAAAAGGCTGGAGAAAACAAGATGTCCATGTCCGACCGCGACGGCTTCATCTGGCAAGATGGCCAACTGGTGCCCTGGCGCGAAGCCACCACCCATGTGCTCACCCACTCGCTGCACTACGGCCTTTCCGTCTTCGAAGGCGTGCGCGCCTACAAGACCGTCAATGGCACGGCCATTTTCAAGCTCAAGGAGCATACGGATCGCCTGTTCAACTCGGCGCACATCTATCGCATGCCGATGCCCTGGGATCGCGAGACGATCATGGAAGCGCAAAAGGAAGTCGTGCGCGCCAACAAACTGGAATCCGCTTACATTCGCCCGATCGCCTTTTACGGTTCCGAGAAGATGGGCGTCTCGCCCAAAGGCGCCAAGACCCACATCGCCATCGCCGCCTGGCCCTGGGGCGCCTACCTTGGCGAAGAAGGCATGGAGAAAGGCATCCGCGTCAAGACCTCCAGCTATTCGCGCGGTCACGTCAATTCGATCATGCCGCGCGCCAAAGTGGCGGCCACCTACGCCAATTCGATCCTCGCCAACATGGAAGCGACTGAACATGGGTATGACGAGGCGATGTTGCTCGACACCGATGGTTTCGTGGCCGAGGGCGCCGGCGAAAACCTGTTCGTCATCAAGGATGGCGTGATCTACGAACCCGAGATCGCCTCGGCGCTGATCGGCATCACTCGCGCCACCATCCACACGCTGGCTGCCGAACTGGGCTACAAGGTGGTCTCCAAGCGCCTGACGCGCGACGACGTGTATATCGCCGACGAAGCCTTCTTCACCGGCACCGCTGCCGAAGTCACGCCGATCCGAGAACTCGACAGCCGCGTAATCGGCGAAGGCCGTCGTGGTCCGATCACCACCAAAATTCAGAGCCTGTTCTTCGACGTGGTCAACGGCAAGGTGCCGGCCCACGCCGACTGGCTCAGTCTGGTTTAAGGAGACGTCATGTCTAACGACACTGCTCGCGAAGTCGACATCACCGCGCACGACCTGCCGCTCGCCTGTCCGCAGCCGGGTGCGCCGCTATGGGCGCGTCATCCGCGCGTCTACCTCGATGTGCTGAAAACGCACAGCGGCGAGACCACCTGCCCCTACTGCGGCACCAAGTACCGTTTCACTGGGGAACGGCCGAAGGGTCACCATTAACAAAATTCTCGTTGTCGCCCCCTCATGGATTGGCGACACGATCATGATGCAGCCGCTGCTGATGCGGCTGCATCAGCAGCATCCCGACGCTGAAATTCACGTTCTGGCCCCGGCCTGGAGCGCGCCTCTACTGGCGCGCATGCCGGAAGTGACAGCCACCATCGAGAATCCCTTCGCCCACGGCGCCTTCGACTGGGCCGGCAGAAAAGCCTTGGGACGCCATCTTGCCAGCGCCGACTTTTCACAAGCCTATGTGCTGCCCAACTCGTGGAAGTCGGCACTCGTACCGTTTTTTGCAAAAATTCCCGAACGCATCGGCTACACCGGCGAGGCACGCTTCATCCTGCTCAACCAGCGCCACCCCAAGAGCCCCCTGCCCCGCCTTGTCGATCGCTATGCAGCGCTCGCCGCTGACTTCAGTGATCCCACACCGAATCCCCGTCTGACATCAACACAGGAACAGCAACAGGCCGTCCGCACCGCCCTCGCTCTGCCAGCCAACACCGCTCCCATCATTTTCTGCCCGGGGGCGGAATATGGCCCGGCCAAACGCTGGCCGATTCACCACTTTGCCGCCTTGGCAAGACAGGTTGAGGCACCGGTCTGGATCGTTGGCTCAGCCAAGGATGCCCCGGTCGGCGCAGAAATAGCGCAACAGTCGGCGGACAAGGCGCTCAACCTCTGTGGCAAAACCAATCTCGAACAAGCCATCGACCTGATTGCCAGCGCAAAAGCCGTCGTTACCAACGACTCCGGCCTGATGCACGTCGCCGCAGCGCTCGACCGACCGCTGGTCGCCCTCTACGGCTCCTCCAGTCCGGGCTATACACCACCGCTCTCTGCGCATGCGACAATCCTCTCGCTCGACCTTGAGTGCAGCCCCTGCTTCAAGCGCGAATGTCCATTAGGGCATCTGCATTGCCTTGAGCATATCGCCCCCGAACAAGTGCTTGCCACTTTGCCCCACTGAGATGCCCAAGAAACCGATCTACACCTCGCCCCAGGAAGCCGAAAGCGCTTTTTACGAAGCGCTGGAACGCGGCGATCTCGATGCAATGATGGCCGTCTGGTCGGAAGACGAGGAGATCGTCTGCATTCTTCCTGGAAGTGCGCGTCTGGCCGGCTACGCCATGGTGCGCGAAGGCTGGCGCCAGATTTTCGGCAGCGGCAACCGTCTCAAGGTACAACTGCTGGCGCTCTCCACCGTGCATGCGCCGTTCTTTGCGGTGCATAGCCTCGTCGAGCAAATTGCGGTGGTGGGCGAAAAGCATCTCGCGGCACCGGTTGCCGCCACCAACGTCTATGTCCGCGGCGCCCAAGGCTGGCGCATGATCATGCACCACGCCTCGCCCGTGCCGCCCAGCAGCATCGGCGACGCGCCGCATGTCTTGCACTGACAGTGCAATAATCGCGCACATCAGGGAGCCCATCACAAGATGATCGCCAAAGAAATCTTCAAGGCCTATGACATCCGCGGCATTGTCGGCAAAACGCTGACGCCCGAGGTGGCGTACGCCATTGGCCAGGCGCTCGGCAGCGAGGCGCGCATACGCGATGTCCGCAGCATCGCCATCGGCCGCGACGGCCGTCTCTCGGGGCCCGTCCTCGCATCGGCACTGGCCCAGGGCATCATCAGCACCGGTGTCGATGCCGTCGATATCGGCTGCGTGCCCACCCCCGTCACCTATTTCGCCGCGCACCATTTGCAGGTCGATTCGTGCGTCTCGGTCACCGGCAGCCACAATCCGCCCGACTACAACGGCTTCAAGATGGTACTGGCCGGGGAAACCCTCCACGGCGAACAAATCCAGCAACTGCTGCGCCGTATCGCCAACGCCGACTTTTCAAATGGCCGGGGCGTGCTGTGCCGTACCGACGTGCGCCAAGCCTATCTCGACCGCATTGTCAGTGATGTCAAACTCACGCGCCCGATGAAGATCGTTGTCGACTGCGGCAATGGCGTCGCCGGCGAACTGGCCCCGGAACTGTTCCGCCGCATGGGCTGCGAGGTCATCCCGTTGTTCTGCGACATCGACGGCACCTTCCCGAATCATCATCCCGATCCCTCGAAGCCCGAGAACCTCGCCGACGTCATTCGCACCCTGCGCGAAACGGATGCCGAACTCGGTCTGGCGTTCGATGGCGACGGCGACCGCCTCGGCGTCGTCACCAAGGATGGCGAAATCATCTACCCGGACCGCCAGTTGATGCTGTTTGCCGCCGATGTACTGGCACGCAACCCCGGTGCGCAGATCATCTACGACGTGAAGTGCTCGCGCTGGCTGGACGAATCGATCCGCCATCAGGGTGGCCAGCCGCTGATGTGGAACACCGGCCATGCGCTGATCAAGGCCAAGCTCAAGGAAACCGGCGCCCCGCTGGCCGGCGAGATGAGCGGCCACATGTTCTTCAAGGAGCGCTGGTACGGCTTTGATGACGGCCTCTATGCCGGTGCGCGCCTGCTCGAAATCATTTCGCGCTGGGCCGACAGCAACTGGCCGCTCAAGCATCTGCCGAATGCCCTCTCGACGCCTGAGCTGAACATCAAGATGCAGGAAGGCGAGCCGCATGCGCTGATCGCCAAACTGAAACAGCACGGCAAGTTTCCCAAGGCGAAGCGGCTCATCACCCTCGATGGCGTGCGGGCCGAATATGCCGATGGTTTTGGTCTCGCCCGCGCATCCAACACCACCCCGGTGATCGTGCTGCGCTTCGAGGCGGATAACGCCAAAGCATTGGCACGCATCCAGTCAGACTTTTCTGTGGCCATGCAGCGCGTCTGGCCCGGACTGAAGATGGCGTATGGCGATGGCCACTGAAGAAATCTTCATCGGCCGCCAGCCGATTCTCGACCGCAAGCACCAGTTGGTCGCCTATGAACTGCTGTTCCGCAGCGGCGGACAGAAGAACGAAGCCAATGTGCAGGATGATCTCGGCGCCACCGCCAACGTCATCAACCACGCCTTCGCCGAACTGGGCGTCGAGCAGGCACTCGGGCCCTATAAGGGCTTCATCAACTGCGATGCCAGCCTACTGCTCTCCGATATCGTCGAGATTCTGCCAACCGACAAAATCGTGCTGGAAGTACTCGAAACGGTCGAGGTCACACCCGAGATCGTCGAACGCCTCACCGAACTCAAGGCACGCGGCTTCACCATCGCCCTCGACGATTTCGTCAACTACGAAGAAAAGTTCAAGCCCCTGCTCGACCTGATCGAGATCGTCAAGGTCGACTTGATGCCCTTGAACAGGGAGCAACTCGGGGCTGTCACGAGCGCCCTGCGCCGCTGGCCGTCACTTACGCTGCTGGCAGAGAAAGTAGATAGCCGCGAACAGGCCGATCACTGCCACATGCTCGGCTACGGGCTGTTCCAGGGCTACTACTTCGCCAAACCGGTGATCATCGCCGGCAAGAAACTGGGGCATTCGCAACTTGCCCTCGTCCGCCTGCTGGGCATGGTGATGGAAGATGCCGAGACCAGCCAGCTCGAAGGCGTGTTCAAACACGAACCCGGCCTGACCATGAACCTGATGCGGCTGACCAACTCGGTCTCGACCGGCGTGCGCACCAAAATCACTGGGCTGCGCCACGCAATCACCGTACTCGGTCGCCGCCAACTGCAACGCTGGCTGCAATTGCTGCTTTACACCAACCCCGCCGGCGACAATGTCGTCAGCCCGCTGCTGCAACTGGCGGCCACGCGCGGCCGCTTCCTCGAACTGCTGGCGGGCAAGCTTAAGCCCGGCGTACGCGAATTTGAAGACCATGCCTTCATGACCGGCATCATGTCGCTGATGCCCACGTTGATGGGCGTGCCTTTTGAGGAAATTCTCAAGGGCATTCAGCTTACCGGTGACGTACAAGAGGCTCTCGAAAGCAAAAGCGGGCAACTCGGCATCATGCTGCAACTGGCTGAAGCCCTTGAGGCCAGCGACGGCGATGCCTGCCACAACCTCACCGAACAACTGAGCGGCGCCAACCACCTGTTGGTGAATACTTGCGTGACTCAGGCACTCACCTGGGCCAGCAACATCGGACGCGAAAATAATTAGGCAGCCTGTGTCTCCAGCAAAGCCGCAATGCATGAGGTGTGCGCATCACTTCATTACATATGACCCGAGCTTTCCCTACGGTTGTCGCGCCATGAATTTCAAGAGCCGAACCTTGCCGCATCTCGAAGTTCGTGCTGCCAGCGGCATGGATTGCCAGATGTTCAGAATGCGTCCGCTAGCCGCCCCGATACCTGCCGACCAAAAACAGAACCAGCGAAAATAGTTCTGGCGTGCCTGCTTGATCATTCATACAACCGAAATATGTTGAATAGATCAATCTAATCGGTATACACTGCGCGAGCATCTAGATATCCCGCTTAAATTCAGGTAGATATCGCCCAGACGCCGACGCCCATTTGCAACCCACTTCATACGACACGAGACACGAACCTTACGTAAATGAATAAATCCCACTCTGCTCCTCGTCCTGTCGTCCTGGTTGTTGACGACGTGCCACAGAATCTTTCGATCATGTGCGACGTGCTGGAAAATGACTACACCGTCAAACTGGCCAACAACGGAGCACGCGCCCTGAAAATCGCAAGCACCACCCCCCCCGACCTGATTCTGCTTGACATCATGATGCCGGAAATGGATGGTTATGAAGTCTGTGAGCGGCTCAAGGCAGACTCGACCACCCGTCATATCCCGGTAATCTTCGTAACAGCATTGACCGACGCCGCCAATGAACAGCAGGGGTTCGATGTGGGGGCTGTCGACTACATCACCAAGCCGATCAGCCCCCCTGTCGTACTCGCACGCGTGAAAAACCATCTTGCATTGCGCAAGCAGGCCGAAGAGCTTGAAGCCTGGAACATGGATCTAACCAAACGCGTCGTTGATGGCGTCGCCGAGCGGGAGCGCCTTGACCGGCTACGGCGGTTTTTTTCTCCCGCAGTTGCCGACCTGCTTCTAACAGGTGAAGAAGACCATTTCCTGAAAACGCGGCGACGCGAAATTGTCGTTGTCTTCCTCGATCTGCGCGGCTATACGGAATTCACCGAGATACACGGTGCAGACGAGGTCATGCGCGTCCTCGGCGAGTATCACGCCGCCATGGGGGAACTTATCAATGCACACGGCGGAACACTTGAGCGTTTCACGGGCGACGGCATGATGATTTTCTTCAACGATCCGGTCGAAGTTGCCCATCCTTACCTCGAAGCAGCCAAAATGGCCATCGACATGCAGGTACGCATGAAATATCTGCAAAAGGAATGGCTGCCAAGGGGCTACTGCCTGACGATGGGCATCGGCATCGCTCAGGGTATCGCGACAATCGGGGCAATCGGTTTCGAGGGACGTCGAGACTATGGCGCGATTGGTGGCGTGACAAACTTTTCGGCGCGACTATGTAGCAAGGCAGCGGGGGGACAAATTCTCGTGTCGGAACTGGTGGCGCGCAATGCGGCTGAAAGCATCAGCTTTCAATCCATCGGCAAATTGGAGTTCAAAGGCTTCTCCGAGCCGCAGGAAGTTTTTGAAATCATTACCGCACCTGAGTCGAACTAACTACTCCACGACTTCAAGATCCTCCGCCCATGGCAAACCAAAGTTCCACTGAAGGGATCAGAATTGCCATAGTAGGCGCAGGACCCGGTGGCCTCTCCGCAGCGCTGCGCGCAGCAGAATTAGGCATATCGCATGTTTTAATCGAAGCCGCCCCCAACATCGCCAACACGATACGTCGTTACCAAAAAGGCAAGTTGGTCATGTCTGAGCCGCGGCAATTGCCGCTACGGAGCTCATTAAGCTTTACCTCTGGAATCCGCGAAGACCTCTTGAGAACCTGGCAGCAGGAACTTGCGGATCGCGACATTAATCTGCTGACTGGCGATCCGGTTACCAATATCCAGCGTCAGCACGACGGCTTCCTAATATCGCTATCCTCGGGTCATCATCTGACCACTGAGTGCGTCGTCCTGGCCATTGGTCTGCAGGGCAACGTTCGAAAACTCGGTGTTCCTGGTGAAACCCTTCCCAATGTTCAATATCAACTGGATGATCCTGATGAGTACAGGAGTGAAACGATCGCCGTCATAGGCGGTGGCGATGCTGGGGTGGAAAATGCACTGGCATTAACTGGACACAATCGCGTCATTCTCCTTAATCGACAAGAAGAGTTCACAACCTGCAGCGAGGCTAATTTCCAACGACTCAGGGATGCCATCAAGGCTGGCGGGATCGAGACCCAGGTTAACACGTCGGTTGTGCGTGTAGAGGCCATTACAGGCAGCGATGCCCCCCTGTCGCTGGTTGTGCAGTCTCCACAGGGCATGGAGCGCATTGAGTGCCATCGTATTATTGCCCGTCTGGGAGCCACGCCGCCGCGTCGCATGCTCGAAGGTTTCGGCATTCGTTTTCCGAGCGATGACCGGGCAGCCGTACCTCAATTGTCCGAACGGTATGAGTCGAATGTGCCCGGCCTCTACATCATCGGCGCCCTCGCCGGTTACCCTCTCATAAAGCAGGCCCTGAATCAGGGTTATGAGGTTATCGAGTACATCCAGGGAAACCCGGTCGAACCCGCCGACCAAGGGCTGTTGCTGGCAAAGTTTTTACGGATTCCCGACCTGCCAACGGTTACAGAAGGCATCGATCTCCTCCGGGCCAACCTGCCCTTGTTCGCGCCGCTGACCACCCTACAACTGCGCGAGTTCATGCTGGATAGCGAAGTCCTGACACCGCCCTCAGGGGAGGTGATCTTCAGAAGAAATGACTACGGCAACAGCTTCTTTTCGCTGCTACGCGGTGCTGTCGAAATACATATCGAGGGACAGGACGGGAAAAAGGTCATCATCAAGCTGGCTCAAGGGGATTTTTTTGGCGAGATCGGTCTGTTATCCGGGCGGCGTCGTTCCGCCACGGTAGTTGCCGGAAACGAATGCGTGCTGGTGGAAACACCCCGCCGTTCAATGCTCAAGCTGCTGGATGCAGTACCTGGCGTACAACGCAAGCTGGACGAAGTCGCGCTCAGGCGGGTGATACGGGGTTGCCTTGGCGCGTCACTCGCTGAAAGTGAGGTCGCTCACCTTGTTCAGGCGGCCAAATCCAGGCAGTTTGCCGTCGGTGAGGTCATCTTCAATGAGGGCGATGAATCAGATGCGCTCTACATGATCCGAAAAGGATCCGTCACGGTGTCGCGCAAAAGCAACGACAAGGAGGTAGTAGCAGCCTATATTTCAGCCGGCAACTATTTTGGCGAAATGGGGCTGATATCCAAAACGCCGCGTACGGCAACCGTTCGAGCCGCCGCCCCGACAGAAGTGATCCTGCTTGAGGCTGAGCGATTCAATGCAGTACTCGACCAGAACCCATCGGTGCGCCGAGAAGTCACCAGCCGCTATCTGGAAGGGGTACGTTCAAAAGAAGCATCCACTTCCGGGAAAAATAGCGGGCTCATTCAGTTTTTAATGGATCAAGGTGTCGGTGAGGCAACGGATGTGTTGCTGATTGACTATTCAAAATGCATTCGTTGTGACAATTGCGAAACGGCCTGCGCCGAATTGCACGATGGTACCTCCCGGTTCAGCCGCCGTGCCGGACAGACCTACGAACAGATACATGTTCCGGCCTCATGTCGGCACTGCGAACATCCCCGTTGCATGAAGGATTGTCCGCCTGACGCCATACATCGCTCGATCAATGGCGAGGTATACATAACCGATGCTTGCATAGGATGTGGTAACTGCCAGAGCAACTGTCCCTATGGGGTAATTCAGATGGCGGAGAAAACACAATTTCAACGTCCAAGTCTCTTGCACCTCATCTTCGGGATGAAGATAAAGCACCTGCCGCAAAACCCCCTGGCTTCGGAAGGGAAAAAGGCGGTCAAATGCGACATGTGCCGCGACATCATCGGTGGTTCTGCCTGTGTCCGTGCATGTCCAACCGGGGCTGCTTTCCGTGTGAATCCGGAAGACTTTCTGACCATGCTGGATAAATAGAAAATCAACTGAAAGATCGCAACGCCATCAATCTCATGGAACAGCCAAGCTTTCTCGCTTACCGCAATTACCGTTATCTGAAGATAACCGGCTTGGTCATCACTGCCGCCCTCATCGCCTACTTGCTAGCAAGACCCGCTGGTGGCGCTGCCTACGGTGGCACGATATTCGGCTATGCACTGGGAATCGCCTCTGCCTTGATTGTGCTCGTGCTCACCTGGTACGGCATTCGCAAGCGTCGCCCGCCTAAGGTACCGGAAAGACGCGAAGCAGATAGACGCAAATTCGCGGACACTGACGCGACACGGTGTCAGAGTAATCGAAGAGTAATAAATGCCGAGGAAAGCTGGCGGCATGGTACGACCCTGCAGGGCTGGCTTTCCATGCATGTTTATCTCGGGATCGCACTGGTCGTGCTCACTTCGCTGCATGCCGGTTTTCGCGTCGGCTGGAACATACATACGCTGGCATACGTCCTTGTGCTGCTGGTCTGTCTCAGCGGCTTGTATGGAACATATGCCTATTTACGCTATCCACGCCTGATTACCGAGAACATCGGCGAGGAATCGCTTGATGATCTCTTGCTGAAAATTTCAGAAGCCGACGAGTTGGCCACACACCGGGCAACTGACCTGCCGAGCGAAGTCAAGACATTGGTATCCAGAGCATGTCGGGACACCCGACTGGGCGGCAAATTCATCCAGCAAATCAGTGGGCGACAACATGACTGTCCTACAAAGCTTGCCGTTGAACGTTTGCGCGAACTTGGCAAAGAGCTTGTCGATGGAGATCAGCCAAGGCTGATACGTGACCTGTATACGGTCTTGTTACAAAAACAGCGCCTGGTGGACATGGTTCGCAAAGAAATCAGCCTGAATGCGCGGATGCGCTTCTGGCTGTATCTGCATGCCCCCCTCTCGATTGCCTTGCTGGCGGCACTCCTGGCGCACATTCTGACGATACTCATCTATTGGTAATCCCGATGATTTCCTGTCTGTTGATTCACGTCACGCGCAGCCAATCGGGGTCGCAAACCCGAAATGAAATACGCATTGAGGGAGAGCCCATCGAGCTTGGGCGCGGTTCGTCATGCCAGATACACCTGCCCGATCATCGGGTCAGCTTGTCGCACGCCCGGATAAAACGTACCGCAGACGGAAAGTTACACATAGAAGCTACGCATGATGCGTTGATCAGCATCAATGGTTTCATGGAGCATTCCACAGAGCTGGTTCCTGGAATGCAAATTGGGATCGGCCCCTATCTGCTGACAATCGAAGCCAGTGACGCGGACACCGACCTAGTCTTGTCTGTCGACACGCATGAAACCCATGACGAGCATTCGGTGGGAATCCAAAATACAGGGCTCACCCTTTCAGTCCTGAACATCAACAAGCGCAGGCTGGGCTTCGGGCTAGCAACATTCATCCTGATGGCTTTATTTACCCTTCCCTTGCTGTCGCGCGTATTTCCGGCATTCGAAAACTGGCAGGCCAAACTGCCCTTCGCAGTAAGTGAGCTTCTGAGTCCAGGGCCACTATCCGCCGGACATGAAATGTTTGGTGCCAAGTGCTCCTCCTGTCACCAGAATGCTTTTCAAGCCGTTGCGGATTCCATCTGTACCGACTGCCACAAAAATGTCGCGACACACCTGGCTGCCGACCACCCATTTCATGGCGCCCTGACTGGCGCACGCTGTGCAGATTGCCATCCTGCCCACCAAGGGAAAGCGGATGCAACAAAGGAGGGCTCGACCGACTGCTTGAATTGCCACAAGCAGACGGATAAAGGGGTTGCCGAAGTCAAAGATTTTGCCGCCGGGCATCCGTCCTTTCACTTGTTGATACCTTCAGGCCGGGATAACGTCCGTGTCGAACAAGATGCCAAGGAAATGCCACCCGAAAAATCGGGCATCAAGTTTTCACATCAGCTTCACCTCGACAAAAAAGGCATTTCGACCCCGAATGGGGACACCGTCATGGTTTGTCGTGACTGCCACCAACTTGAAGATTCAGGCATTCACTTTGCGCCGATGGAGATGGAAATGACCTGTCAGCAATCGCGCTGCCACAAAATTCGCCATACCGAACCGGTGTATGGCCTAGTGCCCCACGGATCGGAGCGCGAGGTAATGAATTTCCTGCGCAACTTTTACGCCAAATACCTGGCCGATACGCCGCAAGAAATCCTCATGCGCTGCGGCAGCACGGTCTCCGCGACGGGTAACATCGTGCAGCGCGCATGGGGGTGTGCCGACTTGCTGGCACGCCAACATGCGGCTGCCACCCTCTTTCGAGAAACCGGCGAAAATCTTGAATGTGCTCTGTGCCACGAAATATCGCAAACCGTGCGGGTAGAAGATCCGTGGAATGTGACGCCGGTTCGACGCAAGCACGACTGGCAACCCAAAGCGGTTTTCAATCACGCCAAACACGCCACCAGCGACTGCACGGTATGCCACGACAAAGCCGACTCGAAGATAAGCGAAGACGTTTCATTTCCGAACATCGAGAAGTGCCGCGAGTGCCATGCCGGCACGGCTGGTTCACCCAGGCAAATCGCGAGCAGCTGCAAAACATGTCACCGCTTCCATCGATTCAACAAGGAGTGACCCTGATTCACGTCCCCGAGGCGCTTGCTGTGCGCCAGAAAACAAAAAAGCCGCTGAATCTCAGCGGCTTCCTGTTGTATCCTCGCATGCAATCTGTGGTGCCCAGGAGAGGACTCGAACCTCCACGGTGTTACCCGCTAGTACCTGAAACTAGTGCGTCTACCAATTCCGCCACCTGGGCATTAGTCACACGAGAGGCGCGGATTTTATAGAAAAAACTATCGATGTCAAACAAACACAAACCCAATCCGGAAAACCACAAACTTTCCAAAATCCGCCGCGCCGACCCCGAGTTCGCGCGTGAGACGGCCCAATACGATCATCCGTTGCCCAGTCGCGAGTACATTCTGCAGACGCTGGCCGAGCAGGGGGTGCCCGTCGCATTTGACCGACTATGCCAACTGCTCGATGTCGCCGACTTCGAACGTGAAACGTTTTTGCGCCGTCTCGGCGCCATGGCCCGCGATGCGCAGTTGCTGCAGAACCGTCGTGACGACTGGCTGATCCCGGACAAGGCCGACCTGCTCAAGGGCAAGGTGCAGGGCCATCCCGATGGCTTCGGCTTTCTGGTGCGGGAAGACAAAGGCCCCGACCTGTTCCTGGCCGAAAAGGAAATGAACAAGGTGCTCCATGGCGACCAGGTCATCGCGCGCATTGTCGGCATGGACCGCAAGGGGCGCCCGGAAGGCAAGATCGTCGAAGTCACCGAACGCGCCAACACCCGCGTGGTCGGGCGGCTGGTGCAGGAGCATGGCGTCACCTTTGTCGTCGCGGAAAACCGCCGCATCAGCCAGGACATCCTGATCGCACCGCCGGAAAAGGGCGACAAGAAAGCCTTGCGCCCCAAGGCCGGCCAGGTGGTGATGATTGAACTGCTGGAGCAACCGAGCAAACAGTCCCAGCCGATCGGTCGCGTCATCGAGATTCTCGGCAACTATGCCGACCCAGGCATGGAGATCGAGATCGCGCTGCGCAAGCATGAACTCCCTTACGAGTTTTCAAAAGAAGCGCTGGCCGAAACGAAAAAGCTGCCGGAGGCCGTGCGCAAGAGCGATTGGAAGGGCCGCGAGGACATCACCGAACTGCCGCTGGTCACCATCGACGGCGAGACCGCCAAGGACTTCGACGACGCCGTATTCTGCGAACGCCAGGGCAAGGGCTTCCGGCTGATCGTCGCGATTGCCGATGTGTCGCACTATGTCACCGAAAACAGCGCCCTCGATGCCACGGCGCTGGAGCGCGGCAACTCGGTGTATTTCCCGCGCCGCGTCATTCCGATGCTGCCGGAGAAACTCTCCAACGGCCTGTGTTCGCTCAATCCGCAGGTCGAGCGCCTGACGATGGTCTGCGACATGGCGATCTCCGCCACCGGCGCAATCAAGCAGTATCGCTTCTATGCGGCGGTGATCTGGTCGCATGCCCGCCTCACCTATACCGAGGTCGCCGCAGCGCTCTACGATCAGGATGTGGCCGCGTTGGAAAAGATCGGCCCGCTGCTGCCTTACATGCAGAACCTCGATGCCCTCTATCGCGTATTGGCCAAGGCGCGCGAAAAGCGTGGCGCGATTGATTTTGAAACGGTCGAGACGCGCATGATCTTCGACGATCACGGCAAGATCGAACGCATTGAGCCTTACGAGCGCAACGATGCCCACCGCATCATCGAGGAATGCATGCTGGCGGCCAACGTTTGCGCCTCGGACTTCCTCAAGGAGCGCGAGCATCCGGCGTTGTATCGCATCCACGAAGGGCCAACTCCGGAGCGACTGGACAAGCTCAGGAACTTCCTCGGCACCTTTGGACTACAGCTCACCGGCGGCGACGACCCTCAGGCCAAGGACTATGCCAAGCTGATCGACCAGATCAAGGACCGTCCCGACAAGCAACTGCTGCAAACCGTGATGCTGCGCTCGCTCAAGCAGGCCATCTACAGCCCGGACAATGTCGGCCACTTCGGCCTGGCGTATGAGAGCTATACCCACTTCACCTCGCCGATCCGCCGCTATCCGGACCTGCTGATCCATCGCGCCATAAAGTCGGCGCTGGCGGGACGGCGTTACGACAGTCTCAACTGGGAAGTCGTCGGCCTTGCCTGCTCCGCCACCGAGCGGCGCGCCGACGACGCCACGCGCGATGTCGAAGCCTGGCTCAAGTGCTGGTACATGCAGGATCGCGTCGGCGAAATCTTCACTGGCAGCATCTCGTCCGTCGTGCCCTTCGGCATCTTCGTCGCGCTTGACACGGTCTTCGTCGAAGGCCTGGTGCATGTCTCAGACCTCGGCCGCGACTACTTCCACTTCGACGAGAAAGCCCACGCCATGGTGGGCGAGCGTACCGGTGCGCGCTATCGCCTCTCCGACCGCGTACGCGTGCAACTCGTGCGTGTCAGCCTCGACCAGAACAAGATCGACTTCCGGCTCGCGGAGGAAAAATGAACCACGCTTACCCGTTCGCCAGCGATGGCACACGGGCGTTGCTGCGTGCAAGCCTGCGCGACCGTGCCGAGCAGTTCCAGATCTGGCTGCTCGAAGGACAACTGAAATCCGTTATCGCGGCGGTCGAAAAAACCCCGAAGGCGCTGGCCGACCTGCTGCCGATCGTCGCCAATCCGGAAATCAACATGAACGTGCGCTTCGGCGCCAGCGCCGTGTTCGAACGTTACGCCGGCACCGCTGCACTGAAAGCGCTGTTACCGGCACTAGGCCTGCTATCCGCGCATGGCGACCACCGCGTGCGCGCCGATGCCTGCCACTTTCTCGGCATGAGCGGCGCGCCCGAGGCCATAAAATACCTGGAGGCACGGCAAGACGATCCCGACGCGGAAGTCAGGGAAATCGTCGCCGAAAGCCTTGAAGAATTACAAACCAATGAGGAGTAACAACGCCATGTCGCAACTAGACGATCTGAAGAGCCGCTTCGGCAGCGCCGACTTTTTGAGCTTCAGCGAGAAGTCCCCCGATTTCGTCGCCATCGAGGTCAAGACGGCCTTTTCGACGGCCACCATCGCCCTGCAAGGCGCCCATGTGATGACTTGGCAACCTGTTGGGCACAAACCTGTTATCTGGCTCTCGAAGGCCGCGAAGTTCGCCACCGGCAAGTCGATTCGCGGCGGCGTGCCGCTGTGCTGGCCGTGGTTTGGCCCGCATGCCACCGAGCCGGGCTATCCTGGCCACGGCTTCGCGCGCACGATTCCATGGTCGCTGTTCGATGCGAGCAAGCTACCCGACGGCCGCGTCCGGCTCGAATTCAAGCCAGTGATGAACGATGCCGCAAACCACCAATGGCCGCACGCCTCGGTGGTGCGGAACGTTATCACCGTCGGCCAGGAACTGGTCGTCGGGCTGACCACCCGCAATACCGGTACCACACCCTTCCCACTCGGTCAGGCACTGCATACCTACTTCGAGGTCGGTGACATTCGCCAGACCAGTATCGCCGGATTGGCCGGCTGCGCCTACATCGACAAGGTGGACGGCGGCAAGCGCAAGAAACAAAAGGGCGACGTGACGTTCTCCGGCGAAGCCGATCGTGTCTATCTCGATACGGCGGGCTGCTGCGGCATCGTCGATCCGGTCATGAAACGCACGATCCTCATCACCAGCACCGGCAGCCGCTCCACCGTGGTGTGGAATCCCGGCGCTGAAAAGGCCGCCAAGATGGGCGACTTTGGAAAACAGGGCGAGAACAAGATGGTTTGCGTCGAAACCGCCAATGCCGTCGACGATGTCATCACCCTGATGCCCGGCCAGACCCATCGCATGACCGCGCAGTATCGCGTGATCAAACATGGCCGATGAGTCACGTCTGATCTACGGCTTTCACGCCATAACAGCCAAGCTGCGCCACGACCCGGAGGGCGTGCGTGAGATTTATCTTGCCGCCGCTCGCCAGGATGGACGCAGCCGCGATCTGGTGCAGTTAGCCGAATCCCGCAGCGTGCGACTCGTCAGCGTCGATACTGCAAGGCTGGATGGCATGGCGAAGGGCGAGCGGCATCAGGGCGTAGTCGCCAAGGTGTCTGCACAACAGAAATTCGTGACTGTTGACGATGTGCTGGATGGTCTGAGCGAACCGGCCCTGCTGCTGGTGCTGGATGGTGTGACCGATCCGCACAATCTTGGCGCATGCCTGCGCGTCGCCGATGCGGCCGGCGCCCATGCCGTCATCGCGCCCAAGGATCGCGCCTGCGGCCTCAATGCCACGGCGATCAAGGTGGCGAGTGGCGCGGCTGATACGGTGCCCTACATCGTTGTCACCAATCTCGCCCGCAGTCTGCGCGAGATCAAGGAACGCGGCATCTGGACCATCGGTGCCGCCGGCGAAGCGACCAGGGATCTCTACGCCATCGAGCAGAAAGGCGCGCTCGCCTGGGTACTCGGGGCAGAGGGGGAAGGATTGCGGCGCCTGACACGCGACACCTGCGACGAACTGGCGAAGATTCCGATGTTCGGCTCGGTGGAAAGCCTCAACGTGTCAGTGGCCAGCGGCATTTGCCTGTTTGAGGCACGCCGCCAGAGAAGTTAGCCTACCAGAGCTTCCACCACGGCACGTCGCGGTTCAGGCCTCGCTTGTAGTACTCGCTGTTGGGGAAATTCTTCTTCATCACGCGCTCGGCATCGTCGCGCAGGTCGTTCATGGCCAGCGCATCGTAGGCCTTGACCATGATGAACAGCGCTTCTTCATTAGCGGGCGCATCCGGGTAGGTCTTGAGTGTCGTCTGGGCACGATTCGCAGCAGCCACATAGGCCCCGCGGCGCATGTAATAGTGGGCCACATGCACCTCATGCGAAGCCAGCGCATTCACCAGATAGGCCATGCGCAAGGTGGCATCCTTGGCGTACTTGCTCTCCGGGAATTTATTGACCAGCGCCTTGAAGGCTTCGAAGGACTCGGCCGCCGCCTTCGGATCGCGCTCGGTCAGATCCTGCATGCTGAGGTGGCCCATCATGCCGAGGTCTTCATTGAAGTCCACCAGCCCCTTCAGGTAGTAGGCGTAGTCGACGTTCGGATGATTGGGATGGAGGCGGATAAAACGGTCGCAAGCGGCAATGGCCGAAGCCTTCTCCTGCTGCTTGTAGTAGGCGTAGGCCACCTCAAGCTGGGACTGTTGCGCAAAACGGCCATAGGGATAGCGCGCTTCAAGCTTCTCGAAATACTTGACCGCCTTGTCATAGGCGCCCTCGCCCATCGCCGACTTGGCTTCGGCATACAGCTTGTTGGCGGACCAGCCAGCAGTTTCATCGACCTGATCGGGCAACAGGCCGCAACCGGCGGAAAGGGTGAGCAAAAGGAAGGCAAGCAGGGAGGCTAAACTACGCATGATGAGCGAACCCTCAATAAGATCGGCCGATTATAGCGAAATCACCGTACCGTCCGACTGTGCCGGCCAGCGACTGGATGCCGCCCTCGCCCGCCTGTTTCCCGAACACTCGCGCAGCCGCCTGCAGAACTGGCTGAAGGAGGGGCTGATCACCCTCGATGATGCCTGCGCCGAGGCCAAGCACAAGGTCTGGGGCGGTGAGCGCCTCACCATTGCCGTCCTGCCAGCGCCAACTTTTGCCGACGTCGCCGAAGACATTCCGCTGACAATCGTTTACGAGGATGCCGACCTCCTCGTCATCGACAAGCCGGCCGGACTGGTGGTCCACCCCGGCAACGGCAACGCGCATGGCACACTGATGAACGCCCTGCTCCACCACGCCCCCGAATTGGCCGCCGTCCCGCGCGCCGGCATCGTCCATCGCCTCGACAAGGACACCTCGGGCCTGCTCGTCGTCGCCAAGACGCTCGCGAGCCAGACCGATCTGGTGCGCCAACTGCAGGCACGCACGGTGAAGCGTCATTATCTTGCCCTGGTGCATGGAAAAGTCGGCGCTGGCGGGACGGTCGATGCGCCGCTGGGCAGACATCCGGTCCAGCGCACCAAGATGGCCATCGTCAAGCACGGCGGCAAGGAAGCCCGCACCCACTATGCCGTACTGGAACGCTTTTCCCGCTGCACGCTGATCGAATGCCGCCTCGATACCGGCCGCACGCACCAGATTCGCGTGCACATGGCGAGCATTGCTCATCCGCTCATTGGCGACCCGGTCTATGGCAAGTCCAAATGTGGCGATGTGCTGCTGGATTCTTTCCCGCGCCAGGCACTGCATGCGCTTCGCCTCGCGCTCGTCCATCCGGCATCGCATCAGGAGATGGCCTGGGAATCCCCATTACCGGCCGACTTCGCCGCCCTGCTGGAGGCTCTGCGTGAAGCCTGAATTCATCATTCCCGACTGGCCGGCACCGTCCAACGTGCAGGCAATCCAGACCACACGAAGCGGCGGCGTCAGCATCGCCCCCTATGCGAGTCTCAATCTCGGCGATCATGTCGGCGACGCGCCAGCGGCCGTGGCTGAAAACCGCCGCCTGTTGCGTACGCACCTGCCCGACGAACCTGTCTGGCTCAAGCAAGTACATGGCACGCACTGCCTTGATGCCGCCACCGCCGTCGCCGGTACGGAAGCGGATGCCGCCTTCACTCGGCAGCCGGGCGTGGTTTGTGCGGTGCTGACCGCCGACTGCCTGCCCGTGCTGCTGTGCGACGATGCCGGCACGGTTGTGGCGGCCGCACATGCCGGCTGGCGCGGCTTGGCCGCCGGTGTGATCGAAACGACGGTCGCCGCCATGAACCTGCCCGGCGCGCAGCTTATGGCCTGGCTCGGCCCGGCCATCGGCGCGGAAAACTTCGAGGTCGGCGGCGAGGTGCGCGAAGCCTTCGTCACTCACAACAGGGCGGCCGCCGCAGCCTTTGCTGCCCGACCGCACGGCAAATGGCGATGCGATCTCTACGCATTGGCCCGATTCCGACTGGAAGCGATGGGCATTAGCCGTATCACCGGCGCCGACTTTTGCACGGCGGGCGATGCCGACCGTTTTTTCTCCTACCGTCGCGATGGCACGACGGGGCGTATGGCAAGCCTGATTTGGCGCCAATAACCCGCCTAAGCGAGGCTAACCGTGACCATTGACAGCAACTATGCTGCATTGCAGAATCTCACCCTTGCCATCTCGTAGGTAGCCCGCGCATGACTTCGTTTCCCGCCCCCGATCCCGCATTGCTCGCCCTGCAAAACGAATGGCGCGAGAAACATGCGGCCTTGTGGCAATCGATGCTGCAGAAGAAAGAGGGGGAAAGCACGCCCCTCGTCCAGCCTGAGCCGGGCGACAAGCGTTTTTCCCATCCCGCATGGGCCAGCAGCCCGATCTACGACTATTTGCACCAGGCCTATTTGCTGAATTCGCAGTATCTGAAGAAAATGGCCGATACGGCCCCCGCCCAGGATGACCTGGCAAAAAGCCGAATGCAATTCGCCACGCGCCAGATCATCGACGCACTCGCCCCATCCAACTTTGCGGCCACCAATCCGGAATTCATCCAGAAAGCCCTTGAAACCAAGGGCGAGAGCATCAAGCTCGGCCTGCAGAACCTGATCGCCGACCTTGAAAAAGGCCGCATTTCGATGACCGACGAAAGCGTCTTCGAAGTGGGCCGCAATCTTGCGATTACCGCCGGCGCCGTGGTTTTCGAGAATGAACTGTTCCAGTTGGTCCAGTACAGCCCGCTGACCGACACGGTGGCCAAGCGCCCGCTGCTGATCGTGCCGCCCTGCATCAACAAGTATTACATCCTCGACCTGCAGCCGGAAAACTCCTTCGTGCGCTATGCCGTTGCGCAAGGGCACACCGTCTTCCTGATGTCATGGCGCAACCCCAAGGAAGCACAAGGACATCTGAAGTGGGACGATTATCTTGAGCATGGCCCGCTGACCGCCATCAAGGTCGTGCAGGAAATCAGCAAGTGCGCCAAGATCAATGCCCTCGGCTTCTGCGTCGGCGGCACCATCCTGAGCTCGGCCCTGGCCGTGCTGCGCGCCCGCGGCGATGATCCGGTGGCCTCGCTCACGCTGCTGACCACCCTGCTCGACTTTACCGACACCGGCGAAATCGGCTGCTTTGTCGATGAGCAAGCCGTTGCCCAGCGCGAAGCCACCATTGGCAAGGGCGGCCTGCTGACTGGCCGCGAACTCTCGTCCACCTTCTCTGCCCTGCGCGCCAATGACTTGATTTGGCAATACGTCGTCGGCAACTACCTCAAGGGCAACAAGCCCGCCGCCTTTGATCTGCTCTACTGGAACTCGGATTCGACCAACCTGCCCGGCCCTTTCGCCGCCTGGTATCTGCGCAATCTCTATCTGGAGAACAGCCTGCGCGAACCCGGCAAGCTGGTGATGTGCGGCACGCGTGTCGATCTGGGCAAGGTCGATATGCCCACCTACATGCTGGCCACGCGCGAGGATCACATCGTTCCCTGGCAATCGTCCTATTTCGGCCGCAAGCTGCTGGGCGGCAAGACGACCTTCGTGCTGGGCGCCTCCGGCCACATTGCGGGTGTGATCAACCCCGCCGTCAAGAACAAGCGCAGCCACTGGATGGGCGACAGCGACAGCACCAAGCCGGATGAATGGTTTGCCGCCGCAACCGAGAACAAGGGCAGCTGGTGGCAGGGTTGGACCGACTGGCTCAAACAATTTGCCGATGGCGAAATGCCGGCACGCGGACGCCTCGGCAGCAAAAAATATCCGCCGGGCGAACCCGCACCCGGACGCTACGTCAAGGAAAAAGCTTAACACCGCAACAGCAGAGTAACAGCAACAACAATATCAACCACAACAAGGGAAAGGAAGATCATGACTCAACGTATCGCTTTCGTCACCGGCGCCATGGGCGGCCTCGGCACTGCCATTTGTCAGGCATTCGCCAAGGACGGCCACAAGGTCGTCGCTGCGTATCACCCCCAGTTCGACAACAAGGATGAGTGGCTGAAGGAAATGGAAGCCGCCGGCTTCAAGGACTTCGTCTGTGTCGCCGGCGACGTCGCCGACATCGAATCCTGCAAGGCCATGGTGGCCGAAGCCGAAGCCAAGGCCGGACCGGTCGACATTCTGGTTAACAACGCCGGTATCACACGCGACAAGATGTTCGCCAAGATGGAAAAGGATCAGTGGGATGCCGTCATCTCCACCAACCTGACCTCGCTGTTCAACGTGACCAAGCAGGTTTCCGCCAAGATGGCCGAGCGCGGCTTTGGCCGCATCATCAACATCTCGTCCGTCAACGGCGTCAAGGGCCAGGCTGGCCAAGCCAACTACTCCGCCGCCAAGGCCGGTGTGATTGGCTTCACCAAGGCATTGGCTCAGGAGCTCGCCACCAAGGGCGTGACGGTCAACGCCGTTGCCCCGGGCTATGTCGCCACCAAGATGGTCATGGCGATTCGTGAAGACGTGCTGAAGAGCATCGTCGACACCATCCCGATGAAGCGTCTGGCCAAGCCGGAAGAAATGGGCGCCCTGTGCTCCTATCTCGCCTCCGATCTGGCCGGTTATATGACGGGCGCCACGCTCAACATCAACGGCGGCCTGTATTTGCAGTAAGAAGCAATGAATGGCGGCGCTGCTTGCAGAAGTGGCGCCGCACTCACTGAGGAGGAAATACCATGGTCGAGCAGGTTCGCCTGATTAAAAAATACCCGAACCGCCGTCTTTACGACACGCGTACCAGCACCTACATCACCCTGAGCGACGTCAAGGAGCTCGTGCTCAAGCATGAGGGGTTTCGTGTGGTGGATGCCAAGACCGGCGACGATCTGACCCGCAGCATCCTGTTGCAGATCATTCTTGAAGAGGAAGCCGGTGGCGCACCGATGTTCACCTCCGACCTGCTGTCGCAGATGATCCGCTTCTATGGCAATGCCATGCAGGGCATGATGGGCCAGTATCTTGAGAACAACATCACGGCCTTTGCCGACATGCAGCGAAAATTGCAGGAGCAAACCAAGAGCCTCTACGGCGGCAATCCCGTCATGAACAAGGACATGTGGGCGCAGTTCCTGAATTTTCAGGGCCCTGCCATGCAGCAGATGATGGGCACCTACGTCGAACAGAGCCAGAACATGTTCCACCAGATGCAGGAAAACATCCAGGAACAGACGAAGAAGATGTTCACCGGCTTCCAGTTCCCGCATCAGCCCGAAAATACACACGAAGCACCCGAGAAAAAGAAATAGTGGGCATCAAGAAACTGGGGAAACCACACGTCCCACAAGTCGGATTCGTTTCGCTCGGCTGCCCCAAGGCCGCCAGCGATGCCGAACAGATCCTCACGCGCCTGCGTGCCGAGGGTTATGCAATCTCTGGCAGCTATGACGGCGCCGATCTCGTTGTCGTCAACACCTGTGGCTTCATCGACGCCGCCGTCGAGGAATCGCTCGATGCCATTGGCGAAGCGCTTGCCGAGAACGGCAAGGTCATCGTCACCGGCTGCCTCGGCGCCAAGGGCACCATCGTGCAGGACACGCATCCGAGCGTGCTTGCCGTCACTGGCCCTCACGCGTTACAGGAGGTCATGGATGCCGTCCACGCCCACCTGCCCCCGCAGCATGATCCTTTCGTCGATCTGGTGCCGCCGCAAGGCATTCGCCTCACCCCGGATCACTACGCCTACCTGAAGATTTCCGAAGGCTGCAATCATCGTTGCAGCTTCTGCATCATCCCGAGCCTGCGTGGCGATCTGGTCAGCCGCCCGATTGGCGAAGTACTCAAGGAAGCCGAAACGCTGGCGGATGCGGGCGTGCGCGAGTTGTTGATCATCTCGCAGGACACCAGCGCCTATGGCGTCGACGTCAAGTACCGCACCGGCTTTGTCGGTGGCAAGCCGGTCAAGACACGGCTATACGAATTGTGCAAGGAACTGGGCGAACTCGGCATCTGGGTCCGCCTGCATTACGTCTATCCCTACCCCAGCGTCGATGACCTGCTGCCGCTGATGGCCGAGGGCAAACTGCTGCCCTACCTCGATGTGCCCTTTCAGCACGCCAGTCCGCGCATTCTTAAACTGATGAAACGTCCCGGCGATGTCGACAAGGTGCTTGAGCGCATTGCTGGTTGGCGCAAGGTCGTCCCCGACCTGACCATCCGCTCGACCTTCATCACCGGCTTCCCCGGTGAGACGGAGAATGAGTTCAACGAACTGCTCGATTTCCTCGATGTTGCCCAGCTGGATCGTGTCGGGGCCTTCTCCTATTCACCTGTCGAAGGGGCTGCCGCGAACGCCCTGCCCGGCGCGCTGCCCGATGCCGTTCGCGAGGAACGCAAGGCGCGTCTGATGCGTCATCAGGAAGACATATCCACGCAACGCCTCGAAGCAAAGATCGGCCGCACCATGACGGTACTGGTCGATGACATTGACGAGGAAGGCGCAATCGCCCGTAGCGAAGGGGACGCACCGGATATCGACGGCCTCGTCTACATTACCGATGGGCATAATCTCGACATTGGTGAGTTTGTTGAGGTCACGGTCACCGATTGCGACGTGCATGATCTGTACGCTGAAATAGTTGCCGTCTCGTGAGCGCCGACTTTTTGAATCAGTTGCGAAGTATTGTTGGCGCAACGCACGTACTCACCGAATCATTTGACACAGCCCCCTACACGACCGACTGGCGTGGCCGCTATCAAGGTCAACCGCTGTGCGTGGTGAAACCCGCCAACACAGAAGAAGTCGCTACCCTCGTCAAAGCATGTACCGCCCATCACATTGCCATCGTGCCGCAAGGCGGCAATACCGGCCTGTGTGGCGGTGCCACACCGATCTGCGGGGAAGTCGTTGTCAGCCTCACGCGCCTGAACCGGATTCGCGCCATCGATACCGACAACAACACGCTGACGGTCGACGCCGGCTGTACCCTTGCAGCCGTTCAAGCCGCCGCCGAACAAGCCGGCCGACTGTTTCCGCTGTCACTCGCCGCCGAGGGCACCGCCACCATCGGCGGCAACCTGTCGACCAATGCCGGTGGCGTGCAGGTACTGCGCTATGGCAACACCCGCGAATTGTGCCTCGGCCTGGAAGTCGTCTTGCCCGACGGACGCATCTGGAACGGCCTGCGTGGCCTGCGCAAGGACAATACCGGCTATGACCTCAAACACCTCTTCGTCGGTGCAGAAGGCACGCTCGGACTGATCACGGCCGCCGTGCTCAAACTCTTCTCGCCGCCGCGCTCGACGGCAACCGCATGGGCTTCGCTGGACAGCCCCGCCAAGGCGGTCTCGCTGCTGAAGCGCCTGCGTGAGCATATCGGCGGACGCATCACCGCCTTTGAACTGATCGACCGCACCTCCCTCGAACTCGTCCTGGCCCATATTCATAGCGCCCGCGACCCATTGAGTGAGCAATCCCCTTGGCAGGTGTTGATCGAACTCACCGACACCATGACCACCGACCTCTCGGCCGCACTGGAAGAAGTACTCGCCGAAGCGGCCGAGGCTGATGAGATACGCGATGCCGTCATCGCCCAAAGCGACACCCAAGCGCAAGCCCTCTGGTCGTTGCGCGAGAACATTTCCGAAGCACAAAAAATCGAAGGACTGTCGATCAAGCATGACATTTCTTTGCCGGTCTCGCGCATTCCGCAATTCATCGGCGAATGCAATGCGGCCCTCGCGTCATCATTTCCGGATGTCCGAATCGTCTGCTTCGGTCATCTGGGCGATGGCAACCTGCACTACAACCAATCCAAGCCCGCCGCACAGGACAACGCCGCCTTCATCGCACAAACAGCGGCGGTCAACCGCATCGTGCATGACCTTGTCCATGCACTCGACGGCTCAATCTCTGCCGAGCATGGCCTCGGCCAACTCAAGCGCGAAGAGATTCTGCGCTACAAGAGTAGCGTTGAAATGGACTTGATGCGCAGCATCAAAAAAGCACTTGACCCCCTCGCCCTGATGAACCCCGGCAAAGTAATCTGAAATATTTTTTCAAGAGAGGTTTACAGCGCCGTTAGTATCGATATAATGCGGCCTCTCTTTTGGGGGTATAGCTCAGCTGGGAGAGCGCTTGCATGGCATGCAAGAGGTCCGCGGTTCGATCCCGCGTACCTCCACCAACGACGAAGACCCTATCGTCTAGAGGCCTAGGACAACACCCTTTCACGGTGTGAACCGGGGTTCGAATCCCCGTGGGGTCGCCAGAACACTTGGCGAAAAGTAGTAGAGCCACAATGAACGCCCCGCCAGACGCCAGTCTGCGCGGGGCGTTTCCTTTGTAGCCAACGCATTAATCGGCGTAAAACAGGGCCTAAGGCGTCACCTCGACCCGATTGCGGCCATTGGCTTTGGCCGCATACAGCGCCTTGTCGGCGCGCGACAGCAAGGCATCAATGTCCTCATCCGGCCGATAGATGGACAAGCCCAGGCTGGCGGTAACGTGTCCGACCACGGAAAACTCGTTGGCCGCGATCAGCGCCCGCAACTTGTCAGCAAACTGCCGGGGATCTTCGCTGTCGTTCAGGGTTGCCAGCACGGCAAACTCCTCGCCGCCCCAGCGGGCCAGGAAATCATGGGCGCGAATGTGGGACGCCAACCGTTGGGCAAACTCGACCAGCACGGAATCGCCCACCTGGTGGCCATAGGTATCGTTGAGCTTCTTGAAGTGATCGATATCCAGCATCACCAACATCAGCGACAAGCCATGGCGCTGCGCGCGACTGGTTTCGATCAGCAAGGTCTCGTCGAACTTGCGACGATTGGCGACACCCGTGAGCATGTCGGTTTCGGAAAGGCGCTGGAATGCCGCCTCCCGCTCGGCAAGCTCTGCGGTGCGCTGTGCCACCAGTTCTTCCAGCCGCTCCTGGTTGGATTCGAGCATCATCTCGGCCATCTTGATGGAGGTGATGTCGGTACGCACCGAGATGTAGTGCTCGGGCCGTCCTGCCGCGTTGAGGAAGGGCAGGATGGTGGTGCTGACCCAGTAGAGGCTGCCGTCTTTCTTGCGGTTGCATACCTCACCTTGCCAGGTAGCGCCACTGGCAATCATGCGCCACATATCGACAAACATACTGGGCGGATGTTGCCCCGAGTTGATGATGCGGTGATCGCGACCGATCAGTTCCTCGCGCGCGTATTGGCTAACCGCGCAAAACTTGTCATTGACATAGGTGATGCGTCCCTGGGGATCGGCAATGCTGACAATGGCGTGTTCATCGAGCGCCTGTTTCTGGAAATCAAGATCTCGCAGGCTGACGTTCAACTGCCAGGTTTTGTCTGTCAATCCGCGCATCATGCGAGACATGTTGCGCTGGACATAAAACCCGATGGCCAGGCTGGCCAGCACGGTCAGGAGCATCGCGGAAAACAGGACCACCTGGGCACTGCGAACCTGTTCACTCGCCTCCAGACTGGCGCGTTCGATCTGGCGATTTTTCAGGGCAATGAACGCCGTCAGCGCGCTCAGCACGCCCTCCTGCGCCGGCAGCGCCTGATCGGTGAGAATCATCATCGCATCGCGCCGCCGCTGCGCACCGTTTAGCTCGATGACCCGTTCCTGCAGCGGCACCGTCAGCTCCGTCGCACGCGCCTGCTCACCGAGCAAGGCATGCTCTTCGGGTGTCAGTGTTTCCTTGATCAGCAAGCGACGCGTCTGGGCAACTTCGTTACCCAGTGCCCAGAAGCGCATGGCATAGTCGTCGGCGACCAGTGCATCATCCTCATGCACCAGCTTGACCAGCACATACGAACGCTCGCGTGCCGCGTGATACATCCGGTGGGCAAACTGGACATGCTTGGAATGCTGCGTATTGATCTCGGCAACCAGCAACTGGATGCGTTCAAGGCGAACCATAGTGACCACCGTCATGGCAATCAACAGAACGACGACCACCCCAAAACCCGCACCAATCATGCGCGCTGAATATGGTGAGTTTTTACGGTCAAGCGCCACTAACTCCCCCCCCCGTTATGAGGGAAACCTACCATATCCGATAAAAGTCGGCAATGGCAAGACGGCACCTAACTATGGAAAGCCACCGTCAATGCCGCGATCATGTCGGCATGATCCTGCACGCCGGCGCTTTCGCGCACACTGTGCATCGCCCATAGCGGCGAACCGACATCCACGCTGGCAATGCCGAGACTGGCCGCAACCATCGGCCCGATGGTGCTGCCGCAACCAAGGTCGCTGCGATGGGCATACTGCTGGCAGGCCACGCCGGCCTGCTCGCAGAGGCGCATGAAGCGTGCAGCGGTTTCGGCATCGGTGGTGTAGCGCTGGTTGGCATTGCGCTTGATCACCGGCCCGCCATTGACGCGCACCTTGTGGCCCGGCTCATAGGCGCTGGGGAAGTTCGGCTGGTAGGCGTGCGCCATGTCGGCACTGATGAAGAAACTGCGCGCCATGCTGCGCCGCGTGTCCTCGCCATCCAGGCCGGCCTGTTGTCCAATCCGGGCCAGCACATCGGCAAGAAAACTGCCGCCCGCCCCGGTGGCGCTCTCACTGCCCACTTCCTCATGATCGAACAGGCCGACCACACAGGTTGCCGCAGGAGATTGCGTCGCCAGCAAAGCGGAAAGCGCTGCATGGCACGATGCCAGGTTGTCGAGCTGGCTATCGGCGATGAAGGCCTCATCTGCCCCCCACAGGCTGCCGGGCTGCGTGTCAACCACCGCTAGTTCCCAACTCAGCAGATCGGCCGCCGCCACTGCGGCCTGTGTCGCCAACAGGGTGCGCAGATGAACGTCGGCATCCTCGCCGTCGGCCAGATTTCCTAAGATCAGCGGCAGTTCGGTCTGCTTGTTGAGCTTGAGGCCCTGCTCATTGACGTCGCGGTTCATGTGGATGGCGAGATTCGGCAGGCGCACCAGCGGCTGTTCAAAGCGCAGCAGGCGTGTCTCCGTCCCGGTGGCCGTTCGCACCACCACGCGTCCGGCCAGGCTCAGATCGCGATCGGTAAATGTCGCGAGGATCGGCCCGCCATAAACTTCCACCGCCAGACGCGCCAAGCCATCGCTAGCAGAGGCCGGCCGGGGCTTGAGACGCAGGCCGGGCGAATCGGTATGGGCGCCGATGATGCGCAGACCGCTTTCCACCAGTGGCGCAGAACCCAATACAAAGGCGATGATCGACCCCCCGCCGCGTGTGACGGTATAGCGCCCCCCCGGCGTCAATTGCCAACGGGCGGTTTCCTCAAGGCGGACGAAACCCTGCGCCGCCAGGCGGGCAGCCGTGGTCGCCACGGCATGCCAGGGGCTCGGGCTGGCATCAATGTAGTCGATCAGGTCTAAGGCGGTACGACGGTCAGTGCTGCGGTCACGAGTTGGCTGAAACATGGCGTTACGAAATGATTGAGATGGTCAATCCTACCTCGGTTCAGCCCGGGCTTGGTCGGTGTAAGCTATGCACCATGCACCGTTCGATCACCGCCCTCCTCGTTGCCATCGCCCTCGCCCTGAGTGTAAGCATGGCAGCGGCTGCGTCCGTACCCGACAGCCGGCAACTCGAAAAAGAACTGCAGAGCCTGGACTGGGGACAGTTCAAAGCCGTCATCGAGGCCATTCCCGAAATTCGCCGCGAAGTCGAAAAATACGGCCCGCTGGGCTGGGAATACGTCAAGACGAACTACCGCAGTCACGGCTGGAAAAAGAATATCGATCGACTGGACACCGATGAGAAGCAGCGCCTCGCCCAGTTGATCCAGCGCACCCGCAAACAGCGCTGAAAAGTCGGCGCTGGTGGGACGGCGCCCCCTGCCTCGCAGGGACTGATTTCCATTGGATGACTTTTTGGCATGCGCCATTCGCCTGCTGCTGCATGAAAACACGCTGATTATCTGCGTTTAGACATGCCAGGATGTCAGAAATAGCGAAATCGCACCGTTTTCGCCGGAGATCATTTACTCAATTAAAACAACGAGTAACAAAACCTCTCCCGAGGTGGCACGGGGGGTGCTATGGACTTACCAAACACACCATTTCATCGGTTTGTTTCCAAGTCTTGCACTTCGCAGGGCACCAACATCCATCTCACTTCGAAGGAGATCTTATGAAATCCAAGTTCATCGTTATCGCTTCCGTCCTTTCCATGGCTATCGCCGGTTCCGCCATCGCCCAGCAGAAGGGCATGTCGGGCATGAGCGGTATGGAAGGCCAGAAGGGCATGTCGGGTATGTCCGGTATGTCGGGCATGGAAGGCCAGAAGGGTATGTCTGGCATGTCTGGCATGAGCGGCATGGAAGGCAAGAAGTAATTCTGTTCTTACGGATGGGAGAGGCATCTTCGCTCTCCCGTCCCCTTTTTCCTTTTCCCTATCCCAACATGAATACACGGCGGCATTGTCTGGTGACTGCGTTGTTTGTGCTATCGCCTTGCGTACTCCAGGCGGCACCTTCCAAACCCTATCCGGTTGCCGGGCTCGCGCCTTACCAACGGCCTGCCAATGCACCTACCCTTGCCGTCAATCCGGTACTGGACACCAAGCAGGCATTGCACGGCGTTTCCGCTCCGATTCCCGAGAGCTTGAAGTTTCTCAACGATCAGGGGCGCTGGTTCAATCCTTTCACGCATCCTGGCATGCCAGGTCCGTATGACCTGCGCGGATGGCATGCAGCCCCTCTTCCTGCGGCAGACAAAAAATGAGCAAACGCTACGCGACCTTCGCGGTTGTGACGGCCACCCTGATATCTCTCACCACCCTCCTGGCCGGTTGTGGTGAATCAGGTACAGCTACGCCGGCGCAGCAGGCGCGCGAAGACCTGGAAAACAAGAGTGAACTGAGCGCCAGCTACGACCCGCTCCACTTCAAGCCGGCCATTGCCAGCGCAAGCAACGAGCAGTGTCTGGCCTGTCATCGCGAGGTGATCGAAGACCGCGTGCGGCCGGTGTCTCCGGCCGGCGTCAAGGCGGAAGATACGCGCGCCTGGTACCAGCTGACCTCCACCTACGAGGGTGAGCAGGACACCTTCCATCGGCGCCACCTCGAAACGCCGATGGCCAAGGCGTTGATGAACCTGCAATGCAATACCTGCCATGAAGGCCATGATCCGCGCGAAGAGGCGCCGGGCAGTTCGGCAACCGCAACAAGCCAGGACGATCGCGGCTTCACCCTGCGCAAGCAGGTCAATCCCGAGACCACCTGTCTTAAGTGCCATGGCCAATTCCCCGGCTGGGAGTTGATGCGTTTGCCGGGCACCTGGGATGAGGCGAAGCCTTTCTTCAAGAACGACTGTATGGCATGCCATGTGTCGACGCGCACGCATCGCCATCAGGTCAACTACCTCAATGCCGATGCCATCGAAGCGGCGGCCATGAAGGCGATGGAGAGCGGCAACAGTGCCGATGTCTGCATGGGCTGCCATGGCGGCCGAGCCTGGTATCGCATTCCCTATCCGTATGCCCGCAATCCCTGGCCGGAAATGCCCGAAGGTATGCCCGAATGGGCCAAGGACCGACCCACGCACTCCGATCCGCGTTTCATCAAGACTGAGCCAAAATCATGAAGAAGTCCGATGTCACCATTCTCAATCCGGCACGCCGCAGTTTCCTGAAGACGACGGCGGCCGGGACCGCGCTGGCGACCGCCGGCGGCTTGCTCGAGATGGCGTTGGGGCAGAAGGATGCCCAGGCCTTTGCCTACGAACCTTATTACACCGACGACCAACTGACGACGGTGGTCACCTCGTGCGACCACAACTGTGGCTCGCGTCACATGCTGGTGGCGCACAAGAAAGGCAATGTCATCGTTCGGCTTTCTTCCGACGATGGTCGTTATCAGGCTGGCGGAGCGTACGGCAAAGATACCTTCGCCGAACCGCAGTTGCGTGCCTGCCTGCGCGGCCGCTCTTACCGGTCGCGTCTTTACTCCCCCGAGCGCCTGCTTTATCCGATGATGCGTGTTGGTGAGCGCGGCGCGGGCAAGTTCAAGCGGGTTTCCTGGGACGAGGCGCTGGATCACATCGCTAAGAAGATGGTCGAACTGAAGACCAAGTACGGCCCGACCGCCATCCTTGATCAGGGCTATGCCGGATCTTCCTATGGTGTGCTGCACAAGTCCGATCAGATCGAAGGCCTACTGTCGCGTTTTCTCGGCATGTTCGGTTGCCGCACCAATTCATGGTCCGTGCCGAGCTATCAGGCAACGACGTTCTCATCCAACATGACGTTTGGCACCATCAAGGACGGCAATGAGGACGACGCCTTCGCCCACAGCAAGCTGATCATCATGTGGGGCTGGAATCCCGCCTATACCTTCCATGGCGGCAACACCTTCTACTACATGCGGATGGCCAAGCAGAACGGCTGCAAGTTTGTTGTCGTCGATCCGCAATACACCGATTCCGCCGCCGCCTACGATGCCTGGTGGATACCGATCAAGCCGAATACCGATGCGGCGATGCTGGCCGGCATGGCACATTACATCTTCCAGAACAATCTCCAGGACCAGACCTTCATCGACAAGTTTGTCCAGGGGATGGATGCCGGCACCATGCCGGACTGGGCGAAAGGACAGGAAAGCTTCAAGGATTACATCATGGGCGTCACCGACAAGACGCCGAAGACACCGGAATGGGCAGAGAAGATCTGCGGCGTGACGGCGGCTGACATCAAAAAGCTGGCCGACATGTATGCCCGCACCAAGCCTGCAGCACTGAAGGCTTCCTGGAGTCCGGGACGTGCCGCATACGGCGAGCAATACAACCGCATGGCGGCAGCCCTGCAGGCGATGACCGGCAACATCGGCATCCTCGGTGGTTGTGCGGAAGGGGTTGGCAAGGCCTGGTACGCCGAGTCAGTCGCCTACCCTTATGACGATAACGCCAACCTCTGGTGGGCCTCGATCAAGTCAGACCGCTGGGCACACTGTGTCATCAACTACCCGAATGTGAAGCGCGAGGAGGTCGGCTGCTGGCCGCGTGAGGATGAACTCGATGGCAAGATTCCCAATATCAAGGCCATCTTCTGGCACGGCTCCGACTGGTTCAACCAGCTCACCAACATCAACAAGGAAATCGAAGCCATCAAGAAGCTGGAGCTAGTGGTCTGTTCGGATTCCACCATCACGCCATCGGGACTGTGGGCGGATGTATTGCTACCCATCGCCACCCACTTCGAGCGTCATGATGTTGCGCTGCCCTGGTACAAGGGCCACTACTACATTCATCGCCCCAAGGTCATCGAGCCGATGGGCGAATCCAGAACCGATTTACAGGTCTATACGGAGTTGGCTTATCGCCTTGAGAAGCTCGATCCGAGCCTGAAGGACTTCGGCAAGCGCTACAACCCGAAGGCGTCGCGTGGCTACTTCGACAACCCGGATGCCGTCGACGAGGCCTATCTGGCCGACTGGTGGGTGCGCGTCCAGCAGAACCAGGGGGTGACGATGTCCTGGGCGGAGTTCAAGCAGCGCGGCGTGTATAAGTTCATCTTCGACCAGCCGCAGGTTGCCTTCCGCAAGCAGGTCGAGAAGGGCGTGCCTTTCGACACTGCGTCGGGCAAGATCGAGATTCTGTCCACCACCCTGGCCCAGGTAACTGACTGGACCAAAACCCAGTGGGGATATCCGATTCCGGCGATCCCGAAATGGATCGAGCCCTTCGAATGGATGGGGCATCCCAAGGTCAAGGAATACCCGTTCCACATGATCACACCGCATCCGCGACACCGCACGCACTCGATCTTTCACAATATTCCCTGGTTGCGTGAAACCTTCCAGCAGGAGATCACCATCAATGCCTCTGATGCAAAACGCCTGGGCGTGCTGACCGGTGACACCGTCGAGGTGTGGAATGCGCGCGGCAAGATCGTCGTGCCGGTTTATGTCACCGAGCGCTGCATGCCGGGCGTGGTGATTGTGTATGAAGGCTCGTGGATGGATCTCGACAAACAGGGCGTCGACCGCTCCGGCAATCCGGACTTCCTGACCCTGGATGAACCCAGTCCGGCCGGCGCGTTTGCCTACAACACCATCCTGGTCAACCTGAAGAAAACTGCGCTGGTCCATCGTCCGGGCTGGGACAGCAAGGCGACCTCGCGTTCCTTCATCTTCCGGCGCGATGCGTAAGGAGCCGACGATGACCAACAAGCTCGATATGAAGAAAGTCAAGGTCGCCCTGGAACGCAAGGTGGCCCAATCCTACGAACCGGTCAAGCCGGCCATGCAGTTCGGCTTCGTGCATCACAACGTCGATTGCATCGGTTGCCGCGCCTGCGAGATCGCCTGCAAGGACAAAAACGGTCTGCCGCCGGGCCCGCGCTTCCGTCGCGTGATGTACATCGAAGGAGGAACCTATCCGGAGGTGTTTGCCTACAAGGTGAACATGTCCTGCAATCACTGCGCCGAACCAGCCTGCCTGCCCACCTGCCCAACCGGCGCGATCTGGAAGCGCGCCAAGGACGGCATCGTCGATATCGACTCGACGCTGTGCATCGGTTGTCGCCGTTGCGAAGCCGCCTGTCCCTACGGCGCGCCACAGTGGAATCCGAAAGAGCAGATCATCCAGAAGTGCAACCTGTGCGTCGATGAGATCGATGCCGGCCGCAAGCCGTATTGCGTGATGGCCTGCATGATGCGCGTCCTCGACATCGGGCCGATCGACAAGCTGTGGGAAGGCAAGCACAAGACCACGGCGGTAGGTCCACATGACGAAACAGTGCGGCAGGTGAAGAATATGGCCAATCCCGAGCTGACCAAGCCATCGATTGCCTTTGTTCCGCACAGCAAGGGCAAGGTCAAATGATGATCAGCAGGGATACCGTCCTGGCGTGGTCTGATGATGCCGCCACGCTGGCACTCTTGCATGCACGTGAGCTGACCCCGACCGTGTTGGCTGGCCTCAAGGCTATCGGTTTTCCCGGCAACCTCGGCATGCTCCCCGGTGGCGAAAAGCAACAAACTGTTTTCGAGGTGATGCAAGACGCCGTGTCGATCCTGCCAGAGATGCCGGATGCAACATTCACGGACAACCTGGCGGCCGACTATGCGGCCATCTATCTGACCGGCTCCCTGGATGTCTCGCCGTTCGAATCCTTCTGGGTTTCCGACGAGCATCTGCTCTGCCAGGAGGCGATGTTCGACATGCGCAAGCTGTATGCCGCCGAAGGGCTAACGGTGCCGGATTGGCGACAGCGCCCCGACGACCATCTGGTGTATCAACTTGAATTTCTGTCCAGACGGTTGGCGATGCTTGCCGACGGGATGGCGAATCACAACGTCGTCGCTACCCGCAACGAATGGCGCTCGCTCGCCATGCTGCTTGATCACCATCTGCTGCGCTGGTTGCCGGATTTTTCAAGTCGTGTGGCACAGCGCTGCAATACCGCGTTCTATGGCGCATTGGCGCTGCTGACCGATGTCTGGTGCGAGCAGTTACGCGACCTGATCGCACAGCATCTGGGCGAGCTGCGACCGAGCGAGGATGAGGTCAATGCCATCCTGCGCCCACAAGCGTCGGGGGAAGTGCAGCCGACGCCGATCCATTTCATGCCGGGCATCGGTGGTCCCAGTTGGTAACGAAGACCGATGAAACTGTTCCAATCATCTAAAAGATCCACATGGCCGCTCCCGGTCAGGTACGGAGAAAACACGTGACAAACAAAGAAAAGATTTGCAATCCGGAGGGAGGGTGTACCTGCGCAGGACAGGCACCGGGAGCGGCAGCGGCCGAGAACATCAGTTCCCGTCGCAATTTCCTGAAGAGTACCAGCATGTTGAGCCTCAACTCCTTGCTCGGTACGGCAGCGCTGATGACCATGTCGGACGATGCGCAAGCGAACACGGCGTGGGCCGAATGGTTCCAGGGCAACTACCGGTTGATGTCGGACGAGGAAAAGGCGCGGGCGCGGGCGCGCCTCGAACGCCGCTATACCCGCGAGTATGGCAAAGCCGTGACCGTTGATGGCACGCCGCCTCAGGAAGGCGTGCTGATGGGCTATGCCCTGAACATCAAGAAGTGCATCGGCTGCCGGCGCTGTGCGAAAGCCTGCGTGGAAGAGAACAACACGTCGCGGGGGAAGGATCAGGAGATCGAGTGGATTCGCGTCCTCAAGATGGAGAAGGGTGAATTCAGCCAGGAAAAGATGAACCAGGGCTACCCCGAGGGACTGGGCATACAAGTCGGCGGTAATGCCTACTCCCCGGCAGGCGTGGTCATGGAGGGCGAGCACTACTATCAGCCCAAGGCCGTGCCGGAGAAGGATTCTGTCTATATGCCAATTGCCTGCATGCAGTGCGAAAAGCCGCCCTGCGTCAAGGTCTGCCCGGTGCGTACCACCTACCGCGAAGCGGATGGCCCCGTCGTCATCGACTACAACTGGTGCATCGGTTGCCGTATGTGCATGTCGGCCTGCCCGTACTGGGCGCGCCGCTTCAACTGGAGCGACCCGAATCTGCCCAAGGAAGCGATGAACCCGGTGACGCATTATCTTGGGAATCGACCGCGCATGAAGGGCGTGGTGGAGAAATGTACCTTCTGTATCCAGCGTACCCGCAAGGGTCGCTACCCGGCCTGCGTCGAGGCATGCCCGGTGGGTGCCCGCAAGTTCGGCAACCTGCTCGATCCCAACAGTGAAGTCAGCCGAATCATCGCGCGCAAGCATGTGTTTCGCCTGAAGGTGGAGCAGAACACCTTCCCGAAGTTCTTCTATTTCATGGACTGAGACACGACATCATGGACAAGCTGAAGAAATTCGCCGTCGATTACGTAACCTACGTCGTGAAAGGCAGCCCGGTCTTCTATGCCTGGATCGCCTTCCTCTGCCTACTCATCCTGGGCTTGTTGTACGGCACCTTCCTGCACGCCACCGATGGTTTGCGCTACACCGGCCTGACGGACCAAGTGCATGATGGTCTGTACCTGGCCAACTTCGTTTTCCTGGTCGGCGTTGCGGCCGCCGCAGTGACCATCGTCTTCCCCGCCTACGTCTATCACCACCAGGCACTGCACAAGGTCGCGGTACTCGGCGAAATGCTGGCGATTGCGGCGGTGGTGATGTGCATGTTGTTCATCGTGTCGCACATGGGTCGGCCCGATCGTCTCTGGCACATGCTGCCCATCATCGGCATCTACAACATTCCCCACTCGATGCTGGCCTGGGACACGCTGGTACTGCTCGGCTACTTGATCCTCAACTTCGTCGGCGGGTTCTATTACCTGTACAAGAAATACACCGGCGAGCCTTTGAACAACAAGTTCTACCTGCCGTTGATCTATGTCTCCATCGTCTGGGCGCTGAGCATCCATACCGTGACGGCATTCCTGCTCAACACGCTGCCAGCGCGTCCGATGTGGCACCACAGCATGATGCCGATCCGCTTCATTTCGACGGCATTTTCGGCAGGGCCGGCGCTGATCATCCTGATCTTCCTGATCGTGCGTACGCGCACCCGGCTGTGGATTGATAACGCCGCCATCGACCTGTTGGCGACTATCGTCACCTATTGCCTTGGCCTCGCCCTGTTCCTGACCCTCTCCGAGGTAGTGACGTCGCTGTACGCCAATACCGAGCATGCGCATGGCCTTTACTACCTGATGTTCGGCAAGCACGGCTTCACTGATCTGGTGCCCTGGTTCTGGGGCTCCGTGGCAGCCAATATTGTGGCCTTCGTGATCCTGCTGACGCCGCATTGGCGGAAAAACTATCGACTGCTTGCGCTCGCTTGCGTGCTGGCCTTCAGCGGCATCTGGGTTGAGAAGGGCATGGGCCTGCTGGTGCCCGGCTTCATTCCGACGCCGATTGGCGAGTTCACTCAGTATTTTCCTACCACCCTGGAGATTTTGGTCACCTTGGGGAACTGGGCGGTGGGGTTTTTTATTCTCACGGTATTGCTAAAAGGTGCGATCGGTATTCTGTTGGGTGATATCCGATATGTCGCTACAACCCCGGAAATGGCGACATCGGCAAGCGCCGGCGTAGTAACCGCCCCAGAGTCAGTGTAAGGAATCGCCATGAAAACAACCGCCTTCCTTCTTTTGTGCTGCGTCAGTGCCTCCAGTGTCTGGGCCGAACCCAGCAAGTGCTTCGAAAGCCGCAAGGGCGCGTCCGAAGTCAAGCAGCGCATGATCGGGGAGAATCTGCCGAACGTGAAGTGCTCACCAAAGACTGGCGCCGTGCTGTGGTGGGGTGATCCCTTCGATGGTACGGTGCCAATGGGCGACATGCCGATTGCCGATGCCGACTACAACCGCGGCAAAGCCGTGGTCAAGCCGCGCTCGGACAAGGTCGGCCTGCTGCCGTTGTGCGGCGAAACCTGCCACACCGGTGTTCTGCCCAGTGGCTTCCCGGTGAATAAGAATCCACGCCAATTAGCGCTGATGCATGAGGCCATCGCCCTGGATGCAACCAAGCTGCCGCACGGACGCGGTGCCATCTGGTGCCTCGACTGCCATCATCCCAAGGAGCGCAACAAGCTGATCGACCATCGCGACAATCCGGTCAGTTTCGACCAGCCGCAGATCATGTGCGGAAAGTGCCACGGCGAGGTCTATCGCGACTGGCGTGACGGCATCCACGGCAAGCGGATCGGCGAATGGGCCAGCACCGGCACAAAGCGCTGGTTCGTCTGCACCGAGTGCCACAATCCTCACAATGTCCAGCATGGCGAGCGTAATCGCGGTATTGCCGATCATCAACCGGAACCTGCCCCGGCACTACCGAAGGGAATCAAAACGGCCGATCACGAGCGTCGGCAACATGGTGCAGGTCGCCACTGAGCAAGCACCTGTAGGCGCATCCGACCATGGGATGGTGCTATCTTGTCAGAGGTAACCGGACGGCACCTACGCTGATTGATTTACCGACACAGCCAGGATCACGGGTATATAAAGTGAATCGGAAAACGCAACTGTTCTTTGGTCCGCCGCTGGCCCTGCTTACCGAGGGCGAGACCAACACGATGGAAATCAGTGGCAGGGTTAACCGCACTGCCGAGCGCTATCTGGAAATCCTCAGATTCCACGGACTGACGCTGAACGATGCCGAGCGCGCCTGCCTGATTCAACTCTGCGGTATCGGTTTCATGTCGCCGGAAGACATTCGCGACTTGCCGGACGAAGTTCGCTTTTCCGAATTTGATGATTCGCGCCTGGATCAGGATGCCAAGGAGGCACTGGCAACCAGGCTCGAGGCGGCCAGCTTCGCCGATCTTGTGGCAACGGTCGAGGCCCTGGGTTTCTGAACCCCGTCACCCTGGAGGTTGGCCCCGAATGCAAGTCCACCGCGTTCACTACCTGAGTCATCGCCTCCTGCGGGGGGTACTGCTAGTAGCGGGCGGCGCTTCACTGGTATTGGGTTTGCTGCTCCTCGGGCTGTACCGGGATCAACTGATCCATGAGCGGGCCGCGGTTTCGATGCAGCTCAATCGCATGCTGCAAGTCACTTGGGAAAATGCCATGCTCAAGCGCGATGTGGATGGCTTGCGTGACATCGTGGCAACGCTTGGCGGCATGAGCGGCATTCGCGATGTCCTGATTCTTGCACCCGCCGGTGAAGTGCGTTTCGCTTCCGATTCAGAAAAACTGGGGCGCCTGCTGCCAGAGATTGCACAGGCAACCAGCCTTGGGAAGCCCATCACCCGCTTCGAGTCATCCGATGGCAGGGAGGTATTGCGCTCAATCAATCCGGTACCCAACCGTGAGGCCTGCACACCCTGTCATGGCCCGGTCGCCAGCAAACCGATCAACGGCGTGCTGGTGATCGATTATGACGCCGCGCCGATCCGCAAAAGCGCGACGCACAGTGCCATCCTGCTGATGCTAGCGGGCACGGCAGTGATTGCCCTGACGCTCCTGACGCTTTGGCTTTTGTTGCGTCGCCATGTCGTCGTGCCGCTGGCTGACCTGGATGCGACGACGCGCGCCTTTGCGGCAGGGAATCTGACGGTGCGCGCGCAAGCGGCGGATAACGACGAAATCGGGCGCGCTGCCGAAAGTTTTAACGCCATGGCGCGGCGCCTATCCGCGCAAATCTCGCTGGCCGAAGCGCAGCAGGCGTTTCTGCAAACGCTGCTGGATGGTCTGCCCGACGGGGTACGCCTGATCCGCGTTGCCGACAAGCAGGTCGTGCTCGCCAACCATACCTTTTGCCAGCAGGTCGGCCAAGCGGCCGAGATCATCCTCCAGCAGGCGTGCTACCAGTGCGGTTATGGTCGCACTGAGCCTTGTGTGCCGACGCTGATGGTCTGTCCGCTGGTGGAGTTGAAAGAGGTGGGGGGCAGTCTCAAGGCCAGTCATTACCTGAAACGACCCGATGGCAGCGTATTCCATGCGGAAGTTAACGCTGTACTGGTTGAATTTGACGGGGAACACGGAAGCGAACGCTACATCGTCGAGTCGATCCGCGATCTGGGCCAGATGTCGCAGATATCACATGAGCAGCGCCTGTCGGAACTGGGATTGCTGGCGGCCGGCATTGCCCATGAAATCCACAATCCGCTCGGCTCGGTCCGACTCGGCGTCCAGGGCTTGGTGCGTGAATTACACGCCGGACACATTACCCGGGATCAGATCGTCGAGTACATGGAACTGATCGACCAGGAAATTGACAAGTGCATTGCGGTTACCCGGCGTATGCTGTTGCTCTCGCGACCACCCGCCAGCAGCCTGCAACTGGTGGTGGTCAATGAGGCATTGACCGATACCCTGATGTTGCTGGAGTTCGATGCACAAACGCATGGCATCACCCAGCGCTTCGAGGTGCCCGAACAGCCTTTGCGCCTGCTGACCGATGAAGCCGACATCCGCATGATCTTCCTCAACCTGATACAGAATGCCCACCACGCCATGGCGAATGGCGGAACCCTCGATGCGCGGCTGTTTGCGACCGAAGGTCATGCCGTGATCGAAATTTCCGATTCCGGCACAGGCATTCCAGACGACCTTCTTGCCCGTATTTTTGATCCCTTCTTCAGTCGGCGTGCCGATGGCGTTGCCGGAACCGGGCTGGGGCTGACCATTGTCAGAAACTTTGTCGAGCGCATGGGCGGCACCATCAGCGTTGACAGCACGGTCGGGAAAGGGACGCTGTTCCGTATTCGCCTGCCGCTGGCCGAAACCACCCTGGAGAACGGCGGATGAAGAAGAAAACCCTGCTGATTGTCGATGACGATGCCGTATTCAACGGCTTGCTGCGGCGACAGATCGAATCCATGGGCTTTGCCACAGTCGGTGCCGGCTCCTGGGCCGAGGCGCAGCAGCGCCTCAGCGAAGTTGAGCCCAACGCCATCATCCTCGACTACAAGTTGCCCGATAGCGATGCCGCTCATATTCTCGGCGAGCTGCGCAACCAGTATCCGGTGATTGTCCTGACGGGTTACGGTTCAATACCGAATGCGGTCAGCGCCATCCGTGAGGGCGCTGCCGATTTCCTGACCAAGCCGGTGAATCTCGACGAACTTGAGCTCACGGTGCGACGGGTGCTGGAAACCGCCGAACTGCGCGACTCCAACCGTTTCTATCGTACCCAGCTGGCATCCCACCGACCGGGGCCGATGGTGTTCGAAAGCCAGGGCATGCGCAACGTGCAGGAAATGATTGATGCCGTGGGCCCGACCGACACCACGGTGCTGATCCTTGGCGAATCCGGCACCGGCAAGGAAATGGTGGCCCAGGCAATTCATGAACGCAGCCCGCGCGCCCAACGTGAACTGGTCCCCATTGATGGCAGTGGCTTGCAGGAAAACCTTTTTGAATCGGAGCTCTTTGGCCATGAACGCGGTGCCTTCACCAACGCCGACCGACAAAAGAAAGGTCTGATCGAGGAAGCGGCCGGCAGCACACTCTTCCTCGATGAAATCGGCGATATCGGGCCTGCCATCCAGGCCAAGTTGCTGCGCGTGCTCGAAACCAGCAGTTTCCGTCGCCTTGGCGGCAACAAGACGCTCAGCGCCGACGCCCGCTTTGTCACGGCAACCAATCGTGATATCGAGGCCATGAGCCGTGCCGGAAACTTCCGCAGCGACCTCTACTTCCGCCTCTCGCGTTTTGTCATCACCATCCCGCCCTTGCGGGAACGGCGCGAGGACATCGAGCCACTGGCCCGGCACTTTCTCGCCTTGCTGACGCGCAATGCACCAACCACCCTTTCCGCCGAGGTGCTCAAACTGCTGCTGGCCTACGACTGGCCAGGGAATGTGCGAGAACTCAGAAACGCCATTGAGCGTGCCGTGATTCTGGCGCGCCCCGGCAACCCCATCCGTGGCGAGCATCTTTCCTTCATACCGCGCAACCAGGCCGGTGAAGTGGTCTTGCGCTTCGGCGAAGATCCCAATCTGGAACAGATCGAGCGCGAGTATCTGCGTCAGGTGATGGCCAAGCATGGTGGCAATCGGCAGAAGACCGCGACCGTGCTGGGCATCAGCGAACGTCACATCTACCGCCTCATCGAGAAATACGGGTTCTGAATATCTTCTTCAGCATGGGCATGTCTTTTTGGCATGCCATTACCTGCCATCTTGTCATGAAGTCAGGTGTAAACCATCGTCTTTCATGAAAGTTAAGCAATAAGATTCATGTAGTTATAACAATTCCAGGAAATGGCACGCAATGTGCAGTAGGGGGTATCACTACCTTGAGACACATTGAAGGGAATTTATGCAGCAAGTTGCCGTCTCGCCAGCGCCGACATTGGAAACCTTCGAGTGGAGCCCCCTGTTTGAAACTGGCTTGGCCGAGGTCGATGCGCAGCACAAACGGCTGGTCGAACTCGTTAATCAACTGGGGGCGGATGTCGATAGCGCCAGTCCCGAGCACATCGACAAGGCATTGCAGGCGCTGGCCGAATACACCGTCTATCACTTTCAGTGCGAAGAAGCGATCATGGACGCGGGCCATGTGTCGACCGGGTATGCAGATCGTCACCGCGACACGCACCGCCGCTTCATCAAGCAGGTCAGCGATTGGCTGGCGCGGCGCACGGACGGCGAAGCGATCAGTCTCCACCAGTTGCTCGACTTCCTTGCCAACTGGCTGATCTTTCATATCCTCGGCGACGATCAATCGCTCGGCCGCCAGATCGCGGCGATCAGCCAGGGCGTCAATCCGGAAGCAGCCTTCGCACAGGATCGCACTTCCGACGATCCGCGCACGGATATTTTGTTGGGATCTCTGCGCCGTCTTTATGGGGATCTAGTGGCGCGCAACGAGGAATTGCTGAACGCCCAACAATCACTCTCCAGTCTGAATATCACGCTTGAGCAACGTGTGACCGAGCGCACCGCCGAATTGAGCGAAGCTAACCGGTTATTGCGCCAAGAACAGGAAAAATTGATCGGCGCGGAAAAAATGGCGTCGCTCGGTCGCATGGTGGCGGGCTTCGCCCACGAGATCAATACCCCTGTGGGGGTTGCCGTCGGGGCCGTGTCGTACAGCGTGGAAACCCTGGATCGCATCGACCAGATGCTGGCCAATGAAGATGTGGATGAGCATGCACTGAGAGCGGAACTGGAAGAGTTGCGCCATGGCGGGACGCTGGCGCTGTCCAACCTGACGCGTGCCGCCAATCTGGTGCAAAGCTTCAAGCGCAGCTCGATTGACCAGGCTTCCGAACAGGTGCGCGACTTTGCCGTGAAAGAGCTCATCAATGATGTGCTCTTTTCCCTGCACAGTGAAATAAAGCGACTGCCACTCAACATTGAGGTGTCGTGTCCTGACGATCTCCACCTTGAGGGCATTCCTGGCTTACTCAATCAGGTACTCAACAACCTCGTGATGAACGCCGTGCAGCATGCCTTCGAAGATGCCGCGCGCCAGGGGAAGATCGTCATCGATGCCGTCGCCGAGAATGGTCGTGTTCGTATGCTGTTCGCCGACGACGGTAACGGCATGACCCCGGATCAACTTGCACGCATCTTCGAGCCCTTCTACACGACGAAGCGCGGGAAAGGGGGGTCCGGGCTTGGACTTTACATCTGCCACGAAATCATCACCGTCCGCCTTGGCGGCACCATTCACTGCGAGAGCGAGCCGGGTGCCGGGTGCCGGTTTGTCATCGATTTTCCGGCACAGTTTGCCGAACAGCGGGATACCCGATCATGAAGCTGATCCGAACGCGTAGTGAAAATCCGCCGCCTACGCCGCAACCGACCGGGTCGCGTCACGTCTGGAAGCTGCTGGTCGTCGATGACGATGCGGACATTCGCGAACTCACCCGCATGAACCTCAAGGGATTTCGCTTTGCGGACCGAGATCTGGAAATTATCGAGGCCGCCTCCGCCCACGAGGCGCGGGCGATTGTGGCCAACCATCGCGATATTGCCGTGGCCCTGATCGACGTCGTCATGGAGACGGACGATGCCGGCCTGCGCCTGGTCGAATTCATTCGCAAGGAAGTCGGCAACAACATGGTGCGGCTGATCATCCGCACCGGCCAGCCTGGCATGGCGCCGGAACGCCACGTCATCGAGCATTACGATATCGATGACTACAAGGACAAGACCGAGCTGACGGCGATCCGTCTTTTCACCACGGTTCGCAGCGCCCTGAAGGCCTACCGCGATTTGCGCACCATCGACCTTGATCGGGTCGGATTGCAGTATGTGCTGCAGTCCGCGCCAGATATCTACCGGATCAGCAACCGCTCGCTCAACAATTTCTTCCAAGGAGTGCTGACGCAGATTATCGGCCTGTGCCACCTCTCGGAATCGAGCTTCATTTCAACGATAGATGGCGCCATCGCCACCTTCGACGAGCGTGATGTAAAGGTTCAAGCGATTTCGGACGAGTTGGCACATCAACCGCGCTTCGAGGAAATTCGCAGTCACTGTGCCGAAGCGGTTCTCACGGGCGCTACGCCAGATGGGCTGCGCAAGGAGGCTTATGTTGTCCCGTTAATGGTCCAACAAAAACCAGTCGGTTTCATCTATATCGAGCCGACTGCGGACTTGAACGAAAGCGACCGGGGGCTGATCACCATGGTGGCCCAGCAGTGTTCGAGCGCCTTGGAGAACCTGCGCCTGCACATCAATCTTACCGAGTCCTACGATCACATGATCGACATGCTCGCCAAGATTGCCGAGTTCAAAGACAGCACGACTGGCAGCCACATCAGACGTATTGATCATTACACCAGGCTGGTGGCCATCGAACTGGGTATCAGCGAGGAAGAGGCGGCCTTCTATGGCAAGGCCAGCAGGCTTCATGATGTCGGCAAGGTGGGCATTGACGATGCCATCTTGCGTAAGCCGGGGCGACTCTTTCCAGACGAGATGGACGCCATGCGTTTGCACACGCATTTAGGGGCGAGAATCCTGGAGCACGACAAGTTTCTTGCCGTTGCGTACGACATCGCGCTGCATCACCACGAATGGTGGGCTGGCAAGGGCTACCCTGAAGGAATATCCTCACGGGAATTTCATCTGGCCACGCGTATCGTCAGCGTCGTCGACGTGTTCGACGCCTTGGTCAGTCGCCGGCCCTACAAGGATCCGTGGGAACCGCAAGATGCAGCCGACGAAATAGAACGAGGGTCTGGCACCCAGTTTGACCCGGCTGTGGTGACGGCCTTCCTCAACTTGTATCGCGCCGGCAGATTCGACGACATAGTGCATGCGACCCGCAGCGAGGGCGGTTTACCGACAACCATCATGGCCGGCCCCGTGTCTCTACGGAACAAAGCTTAAAGCGATTGCGTCCGTCCTTTTTGGCCTGATACATGGCGGCATCCGCCAACTCGATCAATTCCGCGATGGTGGTCGCGTCATCAGGTGCAATGGCAATGCCGATGCTGGCGCCGACCTCGCAGCGATGCCCTGCGATTTCGAAAGGCTGATGGATGGCCGTGATGATTTTTTCCGCGATGCGCGTGGCCGTGGCGACATCGGGAATTTCTTGCAGGACGATGGCGAACTCGTCCCCCCCCAGACGCGCCACCGTATCCACTTCGCGGACGCTGCCGGTGAGCCGTTTGGCGGCTTCCTGCAGCAGCGCATCGCCCGTGGTATGGCCGTAGGTGTCGTTGACCTGCTTGAATTTGTCGAGATCGAGGTAGAGCAGGCCGGTGTGCTTGATATCCGCGCGCTTCGCTTCTTTCAGGGAGCGCTCCAGGCGCTCCTTGAACAGCATGCGGTTCGGTAGTGCCGTGAGGGGGTCGTAAAAGGCCATCCGTTCCAGATCATCCGCAGCCTCCTTCAGCTTGGAAATATCGGAGAACATGGCAACGTAATTGGTGACTTGACCATCGCTGCCGCGGATGGCGCTCAGGCTCATCCATTCGGGAAAGATCTCGCCGTTTTTGCGCCGATTCCAGATCTCGCCCTGCCAGTATCCCGAGTCCATAACGGCGGCCCACAGGCTGGCATAGAACTCCTGGTTGTGACGCCCGGATTGCAGCAATCGGGGGTTGGCGCCAAGCACCTCAGCCTCGGTGTAACCGGTCAGCTGGGTAAAGGCCGGGTTGGACATGCTGATGTTTCCCCGAGCATCGGTGACGATGATGCCCTCCGATGCATGTTGAATCACCCGGCTGCCCAGCTTGAGGCGCTGTTCTGCTTCCTTGCGCTGGCGAATGTCGCGGACGATGCCGATAGCCCGGTAACCTTCATCGTCTTCAATGGCGGCAAGCGAAATTTCCACAGGAAATTCCTGGCCCGCTTTGTCGAGTCCGATCATTTCAAAAGTTCTACCGATCAGGTCGCCGGTGCCCGTACGTTGAAAGTGAGCGAAGTGCTCGTCAAAGCGCATCGCGAAGCGTAGCGGAGCGATCAAACGGTGTAGGTCCGTGCCGAGCGCCTCCTGCGCATTAAAGCCGAAGATGCGTTCTGCGGCTGGATTCCATAAGAGAATTTCGCCCTTGTACCCGATCTCGATAATGCCATCCTGCGCCGAATCCGCGATACTGCGAAAGCGCTCCTCGCTGGCCTGCAGGCTGCGCTGCAGCCAGTTACGCTCGGCAATCGTTTGCGCAGCCCGCAGCAGAAAGAACAGGATGCCCATGGTCAGCAGCACCACTAGGGCAATCATCTGGATCAAAGCGGCCTCCACCAGATGATCCATCGTGTGCAAGCGCTCGGTTACATCGTAATAGAGCTCGAACGCCCCCAGAAAGCGTCCAGCGTGCATGATCGGGTGATAAGTTTCCACCACATCTGCCGCTGAAAACAGCTGCTCCGCCGTCTGCGTTTTTTTGTGGACAATCTTGCTGTAAACCTGTCCGCGCGCGACCTGCTCGCGGAAATAGGCATGTTCGTTCAGTTTTCCCTCATCGGCCGGGTCGGTCGAATAGATCACCATGCCATCGGCGGAGAACAGCTTGACCTTCACCAAACGAAAGTCCTGCAGGATTTCCTGAATGTGCGGCCCGATCTCTGTCACGGTGACGGCGACGCCCTCCTCGTAAAAGGCTTGACTCAGATGACTGGCGACGCGCGCCGCATCATCCTCCGTCATCTTTACCAGCAGGTTGACATACTGAGGATGGCTGACAAATTTTGTATAGAGCGGCATGATGCTGGCGGCGAACACCAGCGCCAGCAGGATGTTGCGCAAGAAGCGGGTCTGCCAGGCGGTCACCAGCGCTGCTTTGAGTGTGGGCGTGCAACGTGGTGGGGATTCTGGATTCGGCATTACACTAAAAGTCGGCGTTGGTAGGACGGCGAATGGGCGACGCTAGCATCGCGCCACTCTCGGGGTGTGCTCTATGAGTTCTCCTCAGTCCGTGAAACTGGACTGAATTTCCTGTATCTCATCCTTTGCCCCTAACATGACAGCGACGCAATCCGGATCAAGCTTGAAATGGCTCAAACGATCCAGTTCAACGAATGCCTCATCGTTGCTCCAGGCCTGCTTATAGGTGCGTTCGGAGGTAAGGGCATCGAAAACGTCGGCGACTGCGACGATACGTGCTTCGAGTGGAATGGCATCGCCCATCAGGCCATCCGGGTAACCGTTGCCATCCATACTTTCGTGGTGATGGGCGACGATATTGCGGATCATGCCGATGTCAGTCGTATTTTTAATGTTGAAGTTATGCAGCATGGTGCTGACGATCTCGCGCCCCCTGGTGGTATGGGTTTTCATTTCAGCAAACTCCTCAGCACTCAGCGGCCCTGGTTTGAGGAGGATCCGGTCGGGGATGGCAATCTTGCCGACATCGTGCAACGGGGCATGTTGGAAGATTCTGTCAGCAAACCCATCATCGATCCCGTAGCTCACCCCCAGTTTTCTGGCAATCAACCTGGAGTAGCGCGCCATGCGCTCCAGATGCATGCCGGTTTCCGGATCGCGATGATGCGTGAACTGCGTGGCGGTCTTGAGCGCACCACGCAGGGTGCTGATCTGCACCAACTCTGCCGCCAGCAGGCTCGTCAGCAAATGGGCGATCATGTCCAGATAGCCAAGGGTCGAATCATCGAACGCACCGCACTGGCGGGAGTTGAAAAACAGCATGCCGATGAGATCGCCCTCGTTAAACAGCGGGACGGTATAACTGGAAAGGAAACCCTTTTCCAGGATTTTCTTCGAGTGGATGGTGTTCCTGCTCGCAAAGATACGCATGTCATTGACAACACGTGTTTCGCGGGCGAGGACCAGATCGAGCAAAGAAGGAACGTCGCTTAATTTTGCTTCGTAGAGTATGAGCGGGTTGTCCGCCTTCATGCTTCCAACAAGCGTGCGCAGGGTGTCATCGCTCGGGTCATATTTGGCAATGGCAATACGGTCGATGCAAGGGAAGCGTTGACGGACAATTTCATGGACATACGCCGTCTTGTCTGCCAGCGTACGATGGTCGTCCAATTCGCTGAGCAATAATTGATGTTCTCCCTTTTGCGGGATGAACTTCTTGGCCGCCCCCTCAAAGCTTGGCGCACCGAATGCGACCGGCTGTACTGAGCGAAACATCAACACCCTCCTTATTCTGCATCTCAACCAAGAAACAACATTAGAAGCGTAGATATTTAGCTGTAGGGCGCGTCGGCTTCCGTTGCGCACTCTAGAGGCAACGAGTGCGGTCGTCATCACCCCATGGGGTGAGGTTTGCGAATCTTCATCAACTTATAATTCAGTAGGTTGGCAATATGCTCTCTCACCATGGAATGCGATGAAGATCAATCTCACCGGTCATGCCGAAATAGATCAGCAGCATGAGCTTCTCGACAGCACTGTCGGGCGATTGGCCTTTTTTTGTTCGGAAGCAGAACACAACCCGGATGCCACTTGTGACGGGTGCAATGCGATCAAGCAAAAGCACTGCCGCTCCGTGCTCACCACCGTTACTGGCGAGTTGGCGGCTTTTCTCGCCGGGCACTCTGCCTACGAAGAAAAAATGATGGAGTTATTGCCAAGCACGCCAGTTTGCATGGCACACGTCAAAGCACACAAATCCGCCCATGAGGGCATTGCGAAGCAAATGAAGAAGCTCTCGTTTCAGGTCGCCAACGAGAGTCCGCGTGATGTCAGTACCCTGATATGGCGCGTGATCGGCGATTGGCTGGGGGATCACAGTACCCTGTTTGATACCCGTTTGGTCCGTCTCGGAAAATCCGATTTTCCCAAGATTGATTTCGATAGCGAACTGGTCACGATGCTCGACCAGCATGTATTTCCCAATCGCCCCACAAGGTCAAAAGTATCCACCAGTGCCAACGTGGCATTTCAGGCGAAAAGACTGGAAGTTCGCGGTCGCTTCGAGACGCTTTCGCCCGCCCAGCGGCGGGTTTTCTGGCTGGTTTTTGCCGGGAAGACTAACGCTGAAATCAGCAACGCGCTGGGCGTTTCGGTCAATACCATCAAGACCCACCGTGCCGCCATTTTCCAGAAGATGGATGTGAATTCGGTGCTTGAGTTGGTCAAGAAAGCCGATATCCTGCGCTAGCAGAGTATCCTTGTTGTCGCACGTCGTATTGCTCTGATGAACACCATTCCGCATTTCTCCTTGCGCACCCGCATTAGCATGGTTTTCAACCTGCTGGCGGGCATTACGCTCATCATGGTGGTGACAGGCCTTGTCTTCAGTCTGGAAGCTTGGCGCAAAGCTTCTCGTATCACCGAGCGCAATGCCGTTGCCGCGCAGAGCCTGGCGGCGGTCAAGCATTTCGCCTTCGAGCGCGGTCGTACCAATGTGATCCTGCGCGGCAAGGCGACAATTTCCGAGAGCAACCGCAAATTCATCGACGAGCGCCGTCGGTACGCCGATAGTGCCATTGCCTCGGTCTTGACGGCGGCTACCGAAACCATGCCAGCCTCAGCGCAGGCGGTCGAGCGGTCATGGTCCGCCATCAAGGCACTGCGGCAAGAGGCCGAGCGCGATTTCGTGCTCTCGCTCGAAGCACGCGACAAGGCGCTTCCCGGACGCTGGCTGCCGGCCGCCAATACGCTGGTTGCCAATCTTGAGGCGCTGCTTGCCGAAGCTTCCCAAGTCCGTGAGGCAGATTTCCATTTTGCCCAGCTGACCATCTTGCGTCTCCATGCCTTGCAGTTTCGCAACGCGGTCGGCTCGGAATCGACCCGCTTGTCGGGAGAAGTCTCCGCCGGGCGGGTGCCGACTGCCGCCATTGTTCGCGACGTTACCCTGCTACGCGGCGGTGGCCTGCAACTCTGGGGACACATCGAACACGATGTCAACCATCTCGGCGATGCCACTCTCAATGCCGCGCTGGAGAGAGTACGCCAAGCCTATTTCAAGGACTTTCGTCCGCTCATGGATGCCATGGTCGAGGCGGCGCAGCAGAATCAATTGCCGCCATTCACGATGGAACATTACACACAGCGGGCGGTACCGGCACTCGACTCGATCATCGAGATGGTCGATGGCATTGATCGGGCGATTGCCGACTACGCCGCACAGCAACTCCAGCAAGCACAAAGGTTATTGGCCGGCGCACTGACAGGGCTGACCCTGACCTTGCTGCTCGTTTATCTCGGGCGGCGCGTTCTCGCTCAGGATTTGATCTACCCCCTCCAGTTGATCCTCGACCGCATCCACCGCCTGCGTGGCGCGACCGACCGCATGCCGACATTGGATCCGGGAAATCTGGCCAATATCACTCATGCGCTGGACCTCCTTGAAGACGCACTCAACGAGGTTGGCCAGAGCCAGGAACGCCTCAACGAAGCGCAGCGGCTCGCTCAGGTGGGCAACTGGGAACTGAATCTCCTGACCAACAAGCTGGTCTGGTCCAACGAGATATTTCGCATCTTCGAAATCGACCAGACACGCTTCGAGGCGACCTATGAAGCCTTCCTGGCGGCCATCCATCCGGAAGACCGCGATGCCGTCAATGCCGCCTACCGACTATCGCTGAAAAACCGGCAGCCCTATGGTATTAACCACCGCCTGCAGATGCCTGACGGGCGGATCAAATACGTGCATGAGCAGTGCGAGACGCGCTTCGATCCCGAGGGCACGCCGCTAGTTTCGATCGGTACCGTGCAGGACATCACCGACCGCAGACTGGCCGAGATCGAGTTGGAACGGTACCGCGACCACCTGGAAGCCTTGGTCGAAAAACGTACTGCCGATCTCTCCGCCGCCAAGGAGACCGCCGAAGCCGCCAGCCGCGCCAAGAGCACCTTTCTGTCCAACATGAGCCACGAACTGCGCACGCCGTTGAACGGCATCATCGGCATGACCGACATGGCGCTGCGCCATGCCGATAACCCGAAGCTCAAGGACCAGTTGGGCAAGGTCATCCAGTCGTCGCACCACCTACTGCGCGTCATCAACAACATCCTGGATATCTCCAAGATCGAGGCCGAACGACTGACCCTCGAACACGTCGCTTTCAAATTCGGCGAAGTGCTGGAAAACCTGCTCAGCCTGCTCAGCCAAAAAGCCGAGGAAAAGCACCTCAAGCTGTTGGTCGATTTGGCGCCGGAAATTCCCCGCCTGACGCTCTTGGGCGACCCGCTGCGCCTCGGCCAGATCCTGCTCAATCTCACCGGCAATGCCCTCAAGTTCACCGATCACGGGTCAATCACTGTCCGCGCCCAACGCTTGGAAGATTCTCCGACGGGTGTGCTGCTGCGCATTGAAGTGGCCGATAGCGGCATCGGCATCACCGCCGAAAAGCAACAACGCCTATTTACCGCCTTCGAGCAGGCCGATGGTTCGATGACCCGCAAGTACGGTGGTACCGGCCTGGGTTTGGCGATCAGCAAGCGCCTGGTGGAGATGATGGGCGGTGAGATCGGCGTGTCCAGCACGCCTGGCCTGGGCAGCACCTTCTGGTTCACCGTACGCCTGGGAAAATCCAGCGAGGCCGTCGCGCCAGCGCCGACTTTTGCCGGGAAGTCCGCCGATGAGCGACTGCTCGACGAATACCGTGGCACCCGCATCCTGCTCGCCGAAGACGAGCCGATCAATCAGGAGGTCTCTCGTGGCCTGCTTGAGGACGCCGGCCTGGTCGTCGATCTGGCCGAGGATGGCCAGCAGGCGCTCAATCTGGCCAAACAAAACCGCTACGCCCTGATCCTGATGGACATGCAGATGCCCCTCATGAACGGCATCGAAGCCACCCGGGCCATTCGTAACATGGGCGCCGACTCGCTTAACCAGACCACGCCCATCCTGGCCATGACCGCCAATGCCTTCGCAGAGGATCGCCAGACCTGCCTCAACGCCGGCATGAACGATCACATCGCCAAGCCGGTCGATCCTGATCGGCTCTATAAAACCTTGTTGGTGTGGCTGGAAAAGCGCTGACTCACTGCCCTCTTGGTGCGCGCTCAATCCCGCCCATGACATCGCCCGCCTTGAGGCCGCGCTGCGCAAACCACCCCGCATTCATCTCCAGCGCATAACGGGCCGGTTTCATCGCACAATGATTTTCCTCGCTGTGCGGCTTCATCTCGGCGATGTTGAGAATCCGCCCGTTGGCGTCCATGAAGGCCACCGCGAGCGGGAGCAGCGTGTTTTTCATCCACATGCAGTGGGCGGCGTCATGCGTGAATACGAACAACATGCCGCGCTGGCTGTCCATCGCCTTGCGATGCATCAGCCCTTGCGCACGGCTTTGCGGCGTGGCGGCCACCTCGGCTTCGATACGATGAAAACCGGCGGTCAGTTCCATGACCGGCATGCCCTGCGCCACGGCCAGACTGGCGAAGAAGCTTAAAAAGAGAAATAAACGATGCATCATTTCGGGCATCCTTGGCCGTAACGGTTGCAGAAGCGCAGGGCTTCCGGATAAGGAAAAAAGTCGCGGATCTTGCCGCTGCGGATGTCTTCCTGCGCCTGCTGCCAGAACGCAGCATCGAACAGATCGGCATGGTGGCGCATAAAGGCAGCGCGGATCTTCGGCGAAGTTAGCAGGAAGGTGGCAAATTCCTCGGGAAAGACGTCGTTGCGCCCCACCGAATACCACGGCTCGCCGGACATCTCGGCCTCCTCGTTCGGCGCCGCCGGAATGCGCCGGAAGTTACAGTCGGTCATAAACTCGATCTCGTCGTAGTCGTAAAACACCACGCGACCGTAGCGGGTAACACCAAAGTTCTTCCACAGCATGTCACCGGGGAAAATGTTGGCAATCGCAAGTTCGCGGATGGCATTGCCATACTCCTTGACGGCATGCTCGATCTGATCTTCCCGGCTGGTCTTGTCGGCCCGCTCAAGATAGAGATTGAGTGGCTCCATGCGTCGCTCGATATAGAGGTGCTTGATGATGATTTCCCCATCCTCAGTCTCCTCGATCAACGAAGGAATTTCGCGGCGCAGTTCCTCAAGCATTTCCGGCGCGAAGCGATTCTTGGGCAGGGCCACATGGGAAAACTCCAGGGTGTCGGCCATGCGCCCCACGCGATCCACCTGCTTGACGAGCTGGTACTTGCGCTTGACGGTGGCGTGATCGACTTCCTTGGTCACCCCGAACCGGTCCTTGATGACCTTGAATACATACGGATAGGAAGGCAGGGTGAACACCAGCATGACCAGACCGCGAATACCCGGGGCAACGACAAACTGGTCGGCCGAATGGTGCAGATGGGACATCAGGCCACGGAAGAAAGCGGTCTTGCCCTGCTTGCCCAGGCCAAGCATCGAATACAGTTCGGCACGCGGCTTGTGTGGCATGATCGAGCGCAGAAACTGCACGTAAGCCGAGGGCACCTTCATGTCGACCATGAAATAGGCACGCGATAGCGAGAACAGCAGGCTGATGAGGCCCGGATCGAGCAGGATGGTATCGACGACCAGCTTGCCGCCGGGCTCATGCAGCACCGGGATGGCAAAGGGAAATTCAACCGCCCCATTGACGGCCTTGCCGATGATGTAGGCGGCCTTGTTGCGATAGAAGGCCGAGGACAGCACCTGAACCTGGAAATTGACTTCGCGCATCGGCAGCTCGGGCAAAAACTCATGCACCGCCATTCGGATCGCCTCGACATCGCGGTCCAGATTGGCGAACTCACGCTGCCATTGAAAATCGATCAGGATCTGGCGAATCGTCGCACGGAAGCCTACCTGGTTCGGATAGTAGCTGCGGTAGGTCGGCGGGTCGGATTCGATGTATTCGGTCGAGATCGCCGGGCGCACGAAAATGAAGTCATTGTGGAAATAAGTGCGGTGCAGAATCTGGCAGTACACCGAGTTGAAGAAGGTCTCGGCCAGCTCCGGCTGGCTGTGGTCGGTCAGGAGGCCGATGTAATACAGCTTCGCCTGACGCCAGACGACATCATCGACGGTCTCGGCATTGAAATCGCGATGCAGTCGCTCGACAGTCTCGGCGACACGATCGTCATAGAACTGAATGCGCTCGCGCACTGCACGCTGGACGGCGCCCCAGTCACCCTGTTCGAAACGGTCCTTGGCCTGGACAGAGCTTTCGCGGAAGAGACGATAGTGTTTGTTGAAGCCCTCGATCAGGGTCTGGGCGATCAACAGTGCCTGTGCGCCAGCCATGGGATCTGCATCCGCCACTGACTTCACCGATATATCCATGAATTTCCTTCTGCCTCTATTGACACAGCTTATACTATGCAGCAATGGCCAAGGATACTCAGAAATTGGCCGCAGCATGCAGACCCCTCTCCCGATCCATTCCGCAGCTTATACCTCAGCAAGCTATCAGAAAGAGACACGCAATGACTACTGGGCAATCCAAGATCATCTACACCCTGACCGACGAAGCACCACTCCTCGCGACCGCAGCCTTTTTGCCCGTCGTGCGAACCTTTACGGCACCGGCGGGCATCGAGATCGAAAAGGCCGATATTTCCGTATCGGCCCGCGTGCTGGCCGAATTTCCCGAGCACCTGACCGATGAGCAGAAGGTGCCGGACACCCTCGGCGACCTCGGCCGACGTACGCTGCTGCCAGAAACCAATATCATCAAGCTACCCAATATCAGCGCTTCTGTGGCCCAGTTGATCGCCTGCGTACGTGAACTGCAGGCGAAGGGCTACAAGATTCCCGACTACCCGGAAGATCCCAAAACCGACGAGGAAAAAGCACTCCGGGCCCGTTACGCCAAGTGCATCGGCAGCGCCGTCAATCCAGTGCTGCGCGAAGGCAACTCCGACCGCCGCGCACCCAATGCGGTCAAGGAATATGCGCGCAAGAATCCGCATTCGATGGGCGAGTGGAAGCAGTGGTCGCAGACCCATGTCTCGCACATGCACCATGGCGACTTCTATCACGGCGAAAAGTCGCTGACGCTGGATAAGGCGCGCGATGTCAAGATGGAACTGATCACCAAGAGCGGCAAAACTATCGTGCTGAAGCCGAAAGTCGCTTTGCTGGCCGGCGAAATCATCGACAGCATGTTCATGAGCAAGAAGGCGTTGTGCGAGTTCTACGAGCGCGAGATCGAGGACTGCCGTCAATCCGGCGTCCTGTTTTCGCTGCACGTCAAGGCCACGATGATGAAGGTCTCGCACCCGATCGTCTTCGGCCACTGCATCAAGGTCTTCTACAAGGAGGCCTTCGAGAAGCACGCTGAACTGTTCAAGGAACACGGCATCAACGTCAATAACGGTATATCGGTCCTCTACGACAAGCTCAAGACCCTGCCTGAATCCAAGCGTGACGAGATCATCCGCGACCTGCATGCCTGTCAGGAGCATCGCCCGCGCCTCGCCATGGTCGACTCGGCCAAGGGCATCACCAACTTCCACTCACCGAACGATGTGATTGTCGACGCCTCGATGCCGGCGATGATCCGTGGCGGCGGCAAGATGTGGGGCGCCGATGGCAAGCCCTACGACTGCAAGGCCGTGATGCCGGAATCGACCTTCGCCCGCATCTATCAGGAGATGATCAACTTCTGCAAGTGGCATGGCAACTTCGATCCGAAGACCATGGGCACCGTGCCGAACGTCGGCCTGATGGCGCAGCAGGCCGAGGAATACGGCTCGCACGACAAGACCTTCGAGATTGCCGAAGATGGCGTCGCCAACATCACCGACCTTGCCACCGGCGAAGTGCTGCTCGCGCAAAACGTCGAGGCCGGCGATATCTTCCGCATGTGTCAGGTCAAGGACGCACCGATCCGCGACTGGGTCAAACTGGCTGTCAATCGCGCCCGCAACTCCGGCATGCCGGTGATCTTCTGGCTCGACCCCTACCGTCCGCACGAAAGCGAACTGATCAAGAAAGTAAACACCTACCTCAAAGACCACGACACGAACGGTCTCGACATCCAGATCATGTCGCAAGTACGCGCCATGCGCTTCACGCTGGAACGCGTCGCCCGTGGCCTCGACACCATCTCGGCTACCGGCAACATCCTGCGCGACTACCTGACCGACCTGTTCCCGATCATGGAACTGGGCACCAGCGCCAAGATGCTTTCCATCGTGCCGCTGATGAACGGTGGCGGTATGTACGAAACTGGTGCCGGCGGTTCGGCGCCCAAGCATGTTCAGCAACTCGTCGAAGAAAACCATCTGCGCTGGGATTCGCTTGGCGAGTTCCTGGCGCTGGCAGTCTCGATGGAGGATCTCGGCATCAAGACCGGCAATGTCCGGGCCAAGCTGTTGGCAAAAACGCTGGATGCCGCCACAGGCAAGCTTCTCGACAACCGCAAGTCGCCCTCCCCCAAAACTGGCGAACTCTGTAACCGTGGCAGTCAGTTCTACCTGACCATGTATTGGGCCCAGGAACTCGCCGGGCAAGCGGAGGACAAGGAACTGGCCGCCCAATTTGCCCCGCTGGCCAAGGCACTCGCTGAAAACGAGCAGCAGATCATCAGCGAATTCAAGGCCGTCCAGGGCAAGCCGGTCGATATCGGTGGCTACTACAAGGTGGATCCGGCCAAGCTCAAGGCCGTGATGCGGCCGAGTGCCACCTTGAACAAGATCCTCGCCACAGCAGGTAGCGCGTAGGGGGTTCGCGCAGGGTTTATCATTCGGGGCTGTATTTCCACAACAACAGCTATGGAGAAGACATGAGCACCTCGCACATCAAGGTTCCCACCACGGGTCAGAAAATCGTTGCCGGGCAGCCCACGCCGGACAACCCCATCATCCCCTTCATCGAAGGCGATGGCATCGGGATCGATATCACGCCCGTGATGAAAGCCGTGGTCGATGCGGCCGTTGCGAAAGCCTATGGTGGCAAGAAGAAAATTTCCTGGATGGAAGTCTTCGCTGGTGAAAAGTCCACCCGGATCTACGGTCCCGATGTCTGGCTACCCGAAGACACGCTGAATGCCTGCAAGGAATATTCCGTCTCGATCAAGGGCCCGATGACCACGCCGGTCGGCGGCGGCATCCGCTCGCTCAACGTCGCCCTGCGCCAGGAGCTCGATCTCTACCAATGCGTGCGTCCCGTGCGCTACTTCAAGGGCGTACCCTCGCCGCTCAAGGATCCGACCAAGACCGACATGGTGATCTTCCGCGAAAATACCGAGGACATCTACGCCGGCATCGAGTGGCAAGCCGAGTCGGCCAATGCGAAAAAGGTCATCCAGTTCCTGCAGGAAGAGATGGGCGTCAAGAAGATCCGCTTCCCCTCCACATCAGGCATCGGTATCAAGCCGGTCTCGCGCGAGGGCACTGAACGCCTGATGCGTGCGGCGATCAAGTACGCCATCGCCAACGACCGCAAGTCGGTGACGATCGTGCATAAGGGCAACATCATGAAGTTCACCGAGGGTGGCTTCCGTGACTGGGCCTACGCGCTGGCGCAGAACGAATTCAACGCCAAGCCGATCGACGGCGGCCCGTGGTGCGCGTTCAAGAACCCCAACACCGGTCGCGAGATCGTCATCAAGGACGCCATCGCCGATGCCTTCCTGCAACAGATCCTGCTACGTCCGGCCGAGTACGACGTGATCGCCACGCTCAACCTGAATGGCGACTACATCTCCGATGCACTGGCTGCGCAAGTCGGCGGCATCGGCATCGCGCCGGGCGCCAACATCTCCGACTACTACGCGGTATTCGAGGCAACCCACGGTACGGCACCGAAATACGCGGGCAAAGATTACGTGAACCCCGGTTCGCTGATCCTCTCCGCCGAAATGATGCTGCGCCACATGGGCTGGAAAGAAGCTGCCGACCTGATCATCAAGTCGATGGAAGCCGCTATCGCCGACAAGATCGTTACCTATGACTTTGCCCGCCTGATGGAAGGTGCGAAGGAAGTGAAGTGCTCTGAGTTTGGACAAGCAATGATCGAGCGCATGTAAGTTGCACCGCGCAAATAAAAAACCCGGCAATGCCGGGTTTTTTATTTTCAGCACCCAAAAAGTCGGCGCTGGAGGGACGGCTTGGTAACCGTCGGAATCAGGGCTTCTGAATGTTGGAAGCCTGTTTTCCCTTGGGGCCTTGCACGACTTCGAAACTAACTTTCTCGCCCTCTTTCAGGGTCTTGAAGCCCTGCATGTTGATTGCGGAGAAATGCGCAAACAGATCTTCGCTGCCATCATCCGGGGTAATGAAGCCGAAACCCTTGGAATCGTTGAACCACTTGACGGTACCCAGTGCCATAAAACCTCTTTCATAAAACGTGACATATATCCGACCCAAACAAACTTGCCCGGTCGGCGACATGTTTGTGTTGCAAGTTCTCTACAGCGGGAGGGCACCGAAACGGTGGGTCACTCGATAATGCACTGACGCGAATCTTGAACCAAACAAGCGCCTTTTACCCGAGTTTTGCGGAATACGTCAACCGCTTTTTATGCTGTTGTGCAGCAAAACAGCCATTCGGTGCCCCGCATCCAGCCCGATAAACCATTCGGCGCAGATTGTGAAGCGCACTTTTCACCCGTTTTTCCCATGATGGGCGCACGGTTGCATGGTGTTTGATTCGCTCTACAATCAACGCATGGCAACACGCAAGCAAAACCAGACCGAATCAGGGGTCGCCCTTGAGCCGGAGCGGCAACGTAGCAAGCCGCCCCCGCTCTACAAGGTGCTCCTGTTGAATGACGATTACACCCCGATGGATTTCGTCATTGTCGTGCTGGAACGCTTCTTTCGTATGCGCCGCGAGCAGGCCACCGTGGTCATGCTCAGCGTACATCGTCAGGGGCGCGGCGTTTGCGGTGTGTTTCCACGCGATTTGGCGGCTACGAAAGTCGAGCAGGTAGGCGCATTTGCCAAACGCCACGGTCATCCGTTGGCGTGTGTAATGGAAGAAAACTGAAAGGGCTGTTCATGATTGCTCAGGAACTCGAAGTCAGCTTGCACATGGCCTTCGTCGAGGCGCGTCAGAAGCGTCACGAGTTCATCACCGTCGAGCACCTTCTACTGGCGCTGCTGGACAATCCGTCTGCCGCCGAGGTGCTGCGCGCCTGTGCCGCCGAACTCGACGAACTGCGGCGCGAAGTCAATGGCTTCATTGACCAGCACACGCCCACTGTTCCCGGCGACGGCGAAATTGACACCCAGCCAACACTCGGCTTCCAGCGCGTCATCCAGCGTGCCATCCTGCATGTCCAGTCTTCCGGCAAGAAAGAGGTGAATGGCGCGAACGTACTGGTCGCCATCTTCGGCGAAAAGGATTCCCACGCCGTCTATTTTCTGCAGAAGCAGAGCATCTCGCGACTCGACGTGGTGAATTTCATTTCCCACGGCATCACCAAGAATCCGCAACCCGCTGGCAAGCCGGATGATGCGCCCGAACAGGAAGGCGACGCCCAGCAAGCGAACAGCGCGCTCGATAACTTCACGCAGAATCTGAACCAGCATGCCCTGACCGGCAAGATCGACCCGCTGATCGGCCGCGACAAGGAACTGGAGCGCGTCATCCAGACGCTGTGCCGCCGCCGCAAAAACAACCCGCTACTGGTCGGCGAAGCCGGTGTCGGCAAGACGGCCATCGCCGAAGGCCTTGCACGCCGCATCATCGAAAACCGCGTGCCGGAAATACTCGCCAACGCAACCGTGTACTCACTGGACATGGGCGCACTGCTGGCCGGTACCAAGTATCGTGGCGATTTCGAGCAGCGCCTGAAAGCGGTACTCAAGCAACTCGCCGACGCCCCGAATGCCATTCTGTTCATCGACGAGATTCATACGCTGATTGGCGCCGGTGCGGCCTCGGGTGGCACGCTCGACGCCTCGAACCTGCTCAAGCCGGCATTGTCGTCCGGCACGGTGAAGTGCATTGGTGCCACCACCTACAACGAATTCCGTGGCATTTTCGAGAAGGATCACGCGCTGTCGCGACGCTTCCAGAAGGTGGAAGTCAATGAGCCGAGTGTCGACGAAACCATCTCGATCCTGCGCGGCCTCAAGACGCGCTTCGAGGAACACCATGGCATCAAGTACTCCACGGCCGCGATCAACAACGCCGCCGAACTCTCGGCCAAGTACATCACCGACCGCCACCTGCCGGACAAGGCTATCGACGTGATCGATGAAGCAGGTGCTGCCCAGCGCATCCTGCCCAAGTCGAAGCAGAAGAAACTGATCGGCAAGCAGGAAATCGAGGAGATCGTCGCCAAGATCGCACGCATCCCGCCGCAGCACGTCTCGGCAGATGACCGCTCGGCGCTCAAGAATCTCGACCGTGACCTGCGCAGTGTTGTGTTCGGTCAGGACCAGGCCATTGACGCCATTGCCAAAGCGATCAAGATGTCACGCTCCGGTCTCGGCAATCCGCAAAAGCCAATAGGCAGCTTCCTCTTCTCTGGCCCCACCGGCGTCGGCAAGACTGAAGTGGCACGCCAACTGGCCTATTGCATGGGCATCGAGCTGATCCGTTTCGACATGTCCGAGTACATGGAGCGCCATGCGGTCAGCCGCCTGATCGGCGCGCCACCCGGCTATGTCGGTTTCGAACAGGGCGGCCTGCTCACCGAAGCCGTGACGAAGAAGCCGCATGCCGTGCTGCTGCTCGACGAAATCGAGAAGGCCCACCCGGACATCTTCAACATCCTGTTACAGGTGATGGATCACGGCACACTGACCGACAACAACGGTCGCAAGGCCGATTTCCGCAACATCGCCATCATCATGACCACCAATGCTGGGGCCGAAGCCCTGCAAAAAACCAGCATCGGCTTCACCACCAACAAGCAGGCCGGTGACGAGATGGTGGACATCAAGCGCTTGTTCACACCGGAATTCCGCAACCGCCTTGACGCCATCATTTCCTTCAAGGCGCTCGACAACGAAGTCATCCTGCGCGTGGTCGACAAGTTCTTGATGCAACTGGAAGGGCAACTGCACGAGAAAAAGGTCGAGGCCATCTTCACCGATGCCCTGCGCGCCTGGCTGGCTGAAAAAGGCTTTGATCCGCTAATGGGCGCCCGCCCGATGGCGCGCCTGATTCAGGACACCCTCCGTGCCGCCCTTGCAGACGAACTACTGTTCGGCAAGCTGGTGCATGGTGGCAAAGTCACGATTGACCTCGACGAGGAAGACAAAGTGCGCCTCAGCTACGAGACTCAGGAACAACAACCCTCCCGCCGCCCATCTACGACAGTATGAGCCTCGCTACCACGGATCTTTGCGACGCCCACGAAGGCAAGGTGTGCGTTGCTGCCCCCATCTTCCGCAGCTTTGGCGGTCAGCCGGCCTTTCATGGCCGCATTGCCACCCTGAAGCTTTTTGAGGACAACGGTCTGGTGCGTAAAACGCTCGATACGCCCGGCGACGGTCGCGTTCTGGTCATTGACGGTGGCGGCAGCACACGTTGCGCCTTGCTCGGCGATCAACTGGCGGCACTCGCCGTCAACAACGGCTGGGCCGGCGTCGTGGTATGGGGCTGCATTCGCGATTCGAAGGCGATCGGCGCGATGGCGCTGGGCGTCTTTGCCCTGGCCACTCATCCGCAGAAAACCCTCAAGAAAAATCTCGGCGATGCCGAGATTCCGGTTTCATTCGCCGGCATCAAGTTCGTACCGGGTGAATGGCTTTACGCTGACGAAGACGGCCTGATCGTCAGCGCCAGCGCACTACATCACTGATGCCGCGACCCCGTGTGATGCCCGCCGCTACGCGCCGGAGAAGTCTTACTGCCTGACTTGCCAGCCGGCCGTGCGCCGCGCGGCTTGGGTGCAAAAGGACTGGGGGCTGCGGTGCGTGCCCTGCCATCGTTACGCCCACCGGCACCTACCGCCCCTCTGGGCTTTTGAATCGGCTCGGCCTTGATCTTCGGATCGGGTTCGAAACCGGCCATCAGCCGCTTGTCAATCGCGCGATTCAGTACCCGCTCGATGTCGCGCAACAGCTTGTGCTCGTCAACACAGACCAGCGAGGTCGCCTCACCCGAGGCGCCAGCGCGCCCGGTACGACCGATGCGGTGTACATAATCTTCCGGTACGCTCGGTAGCTCGTAATTGACCACGTGGGGCAGGTCGTCGATGTCGATGCCGCGCGCCGCGATATCAGTCGCTACCAGTACATTGATCTTGAGCTTCTTGAAGTCGTCCAGCGCGCGGATGCGCTGCCCCTGACTCTTGTTGCCATGCAGGGCCGCCGCCGTGATGCGCGCCTTGCACAGGCGCTCGGCCAGCGCATCGGCACCGTGCTTGGTGCGCGTAAATACCAGCACCTGATGCCAGTTATTATCGGTGATGAGTTGAATCAACAAATCGCGCTTGCGATCACGATCCACGTGATAGACGCACTGTGCCACTGCCTCGGCGGGCGCATTGCGGCGTGCGACTTCGACGCTGGCCGGATTTTTCAACAGCCCGGTCGCCAGTTCACGAATTTCATTGGAGAAGGTGGCCGAGAACAGCAGGCTTTGCTTTTTCTTTGGCAACAGCGCAATGATCTTGCGGATATCGCGGATGAAGCCCATGTCGAGCATGCGATCGGCTTCATCCAGTACGAGAATTTCGATAGCCGACAGGTCGATATTGCGCTGGTTGATATGGTCGAGCAGGCGGCCCGGGGTGGCCACCACGATATCGACGCCGCCCTTGAGCACTTTCGTTTGCGGCCCAATCCCCACGCCGCCATAAATGGCCGCAGAACGCAGCTTGAGATATTTGCCGTAGGTAAACACGCTTTGCTGAACCTGCATCGCCAGTTCGCGCGTCGGCACCAGCACGAGGCAGCGCGGCTTGAAGCGCTTCATCGTCAGGCTGCTTTCGCGGGAGAGCAGTTCCAAGATCGGCAGGGTAAAGCCGGCGGTCTTGCCGGTGCCGGTCTGGGCGCAGGCCATCAGGTCGCGGCCTTCCAGCACCACGGGAATGGCCTGTGCCTGAATCGGGGTGGGGATATCGTAGCCCTGATCGGCAACGGCACGGAGAATCGCGGCATCGAGGCCGAGTTCGGTGAATTTCATGGGTGAAGCTCCTAGAACGGAATCGGCCTTCGTGCTTAGGGCACGAACCAGTCTAGGCAGAAACACAGTGGGGGAAAACAAGGCCGGGGAATACCGGAAGCGCGGAGGTGCGCTCATCTTTCCCGCAGACTGAGGCAGGAACGAGGCGCGCAGTCTAGCATCCTCCTTACGCCTGCCGTCCCGCCATCGCCGACTTTTCTTAATTTATCGGCCCATCACAATTTTCTAACATATGTCTTATATAAGACACTTGTTGCTTTGCAAAAAACTCAATATACTGAGACCCATCACTTCACCCAACCATCCATTCCCCGAACATTTACCGAGAGGACCTGACCATGACCGATCGCAAAGCCCAAATCGCTGCCCTGGAAAAAGACTGGGCCACCAATCCCCGCTGGAAAGGCGTCAAGCGCGGCTACTCCGCCGAAGACGTCGTCCGCCTGCGCGGCTCCATCCAGATCGAGCACACCCTCGCCAAGCGCGGTGCCGAGAAGCTCTGGGCACTCGTCAATGGCGGCGCCAAGAAGGGTTACGTCAACGCCTTCGGCGCTATCACCGCCGGTCAGGCGATGCAGCAAGCCAAGGCCGGCCTGGAGGCCGTTTATCTGTCGGGCTGGCAAGTTGCCGCCGACGGCAACACCTCCGAAACCATGTACCCGGACCAATCGCTCTACGCCTACGATTCCGTCCCGACCATGGTGCGTCGCATCAACAACACCTTCAAGCGCGCTGACGAAATCCAGTGGGGCCGCAACATCAACCCCGGTGACAAGGACTATGTCGATTTCTTCCTGCCGATCGTGGCGGATGCGGAAGCCGGCTTCGGCGGCGTACTGAACGCCTTCGAACTGATGAAGAACATGATCACCGCCGGTGCTGCCGGGGTGCACTTCGAAGACCAGCTCGCCGCCGTCAAGAAGTGTGGCCACATGGGTGGCAAGGTGCTGGTGCCGACCCGTGAAGCGGTCGAGAAGCTGATCGCTGCCCGTTTCGCAGCCGACGTGATGGGCGTGCCCACCATCGTGCTGGCGCGCACCGATGCCGAGGCCGCCAACCTGATCACCTCCGACTACGACGCCAACGACAAGCCCTTCATCACCGGCGAGCGTACCCAGGAAGGCTTCTACCGCGTCAAGAACGGTCTGGAGCAGTCGATCAGCCGTGGCGTTGCCTACGCTCCCTATGCGGATCTGGTGTGGTGCGAAACCGGCGTGCCGGATATCGGCTTCGCCCGCGAGTTCGCCCAGGCTGTGCTCAAGGAGTGCCCGGGCAAGCTGCTGTCCTACAACTGCTCGCCCTCGTTCAACTGGAAGAAGAACCTCAACGACAAACAGATCGCCTCGTTCCAGGACGAACTCTCCGCGTTGGGCTACAAGTACCAGTTCATCACGCTGGCCGGCATCCATATCAACTGGTACAACACCTTCCAGTTCGCCCAGGCTTATGCCAACGGCGAAGGCATGAAGCACTATGTGAATATGGTGCAGGAGCCCGAGTTCGCCGCGCGCGACAAGGGTTACACCTTCGTCTCGCACCAGCAGGAAGTCGGCGTCGGTTACTTCGACGACGTCACCACGGTGATCCAGGGTGGTTCGTCCAGCGTCAAGGCGCTGACCGGCTCGACGGAAGAGGAGCAATTCCACTGATTTGACACAGACCCTCGACACAGAGGGAGTGGAGCGCTGTGTTGTTCAGCGGACCCCGCCGGGAAACCGGTGGGGTTTTTTCATTTTCAGACCGGGCGATCGGCCGAAACCACTTGCACCTCTTCATCGGCGACACGCACGACTTGGCCGCCGCGAATCTTGCACGCCTTGCGCGTTTCGACCTGACCATCGACGCGCACCTCGCCAGCAGCAATCATGATTTTGGCCGCGCCACCCGATGACGCAATGGCGAGCAGCTTGAGGAGCGCATGTAACTCGATGAAGGGCTTGTCGAGTTGAAAGCTCTGTTGGTTCATGGGTTGGTTCCGTATGGGATAGCCTGCATTTTAAGTTCCATCACCTTCGGGATACAAAAAGTCGGCGCTGGCAAGACGGCAGATGGCGACGCCCGACAGAAATGGGCACGGAAAACTGGCAAAAAGTAATATGATGGGCACCTGCTCAACCTGCCACCCGGCCCATGTCGCTCTCTGCGCCCCTGCGTCATCTGATTTTTGCTCTTGCACTGTTGCTGACCGGATTCGGGGCTCAGGCCGATGCTGCTCCTCCCGAGCAAATCCGGGTGGTGCTGGATGACAACTACCCCCCTTACACCTTCCGCGATGCCAATCATCAGCCACAAGGACTGCTGAAGGATCTGTGGGCGCTGTGGGAACAACGCACCGGCATCCGGGTCGATTTTCAGCCGATGAGTTGGGGCAAGGCACGCGCCACGATGGAAAACGGTCAGGCCGATGTAATCGACACGATTTTCCAGACCCCGGAACGGCTGAAGATCTACGCATTTTCGGCACCCTATGCCTCGATCGAGGTCGCGCTGTTCTTCGATCATCACATCAGTGGCATTACCGATAGCGAATCGGCGCGCGGCTTTACGATTGGTGTCAAGGAAGGCGATGCCTGTATCGAATATCTGAACGCGCGCGGCATCACCGATCTGAAACGCTACGCCAGCTATGAAGCCCAGGTGCAAGCCGCCATCCGCCAGGAAGTACGCGTGCTGTGCATCGACAAACCGCCGGCCGCCTACTTTTTCCATCGCCACGGTGCGGCAGAACAGTTCCGCCACACGGCTGCGCTGTACGTCGGCGAATTTCACTGGGCCGTCGCCAAAGACCGGGCTGATCTGCAGCAGGTCGTTGCCGCCGGCTTCGCAAAGATCACGCCGGAAGAGCGTCGGGCCATCGAGGTCCGCTGGCTGGGCGAACGCCTGCAGGCCAGTACCTGGGATCGTTACAAGTGGCCCATCCTGTATAGCCTGCTGGGATTGACGCTCCTGACGAGCGTGTTGCTCGCCATCAGCTGGATATTGCGCCGCCAGGTGGCCAATCGCACGCAGGCACTGTCGCAAACGCTCAAATCCTTACGCACCTCGGAAGACAACTTCAAGACTCTGCTCGATGAGCAGCGGCTGATCTTCGACAATGCCCATGTGGGCATCCTGCTGCTGCAAAACCGCCGCATTCTCAAATGCAACCAGCACCTCGCCGACATGTTCGGCTTTGCCAGTCCCGCTGATCTGACGGGCCAGTCCACAGAGATTCTTTATTGCTCGCGTGAGCACTTTGAAGCTGCCGGGTGGACCGGTTATGGTTTGCTGGCGCAGCAAGGCGTCGCCGAATTCGAAACCGAGATGTGCCGCCAGGATGGCAAGCGCCTCTGGGTGATCCAGACCGGGCGGCCGCTCGATCCCGCCAAAGTGCTCGAGTCCCCCAGCATTTGGGTGTACACCAACATCACCGAACGCAAGGACACCGAAGAACAGTTGCGGGTGGCAGCGGCAGCCTTCGAATCCCAGGAAAGCGTGATCATCACCGATGCCAACAATGTCATCCTGCGCGTCAATCGCGCCTTTACCGAAACAACCGGTTATGCCGCCGAGGAACTGATTGGCAAGACGCCGCGCATGTTCAAGTCGGATCGGCACGATGACGACTTCTATCGGGACATGTGGCAGAGCATCGTCCGCACCGGCAGCTGGCAAGGCGAGATCTGGGACCAACGCAAGAACGGCGAGGTCTATCCCAAGTGGCTGACCATTTCCACCGTCAAGAACGAAAAGGGTGAGATCACCCATTACATCGGCACCCAGCAGGATATCTCCGAGCGCAAGAAGGCGGAAGCCAAGATCGAGTCGCTGGCCTTCTACGACCAGCTGACCGGGCTGGCCAACCGCAGCAACCTTAGCGAACAACTGGCGCAAGCGGTACGCCTGAGCGCACGCAACAACCAGCCATTTGCGCTGATGCTGCTCGACCTCGACAATTTCAAGGGCATCAACGATTCGCTCGGCCACCATGTCGGCGACCAGTTGCTGATACAAGTCGCCAAGCGTCTCGTCCATGCCGTCCGCCAGAGCGATTTGGTGGCCCGACTGGGGGGTGACGAATTTGTCATCATCCTGCCCGACATCGAATCGCCCGCCGATGCCGCCCATGTCGCCGACAAAATTCTGTTTGCCCTCGCCGAAACCTGCCGGCTCGAAGAACATGAGTTGCGCACCTCGACCAGCATCGGCATCTGCATCTACCCCACCGATGCGACCGAGACGCACGACCTGCTACAAAAAGCCGATGCCGCGATGTATCACGCCAAGGCACGCGGCCGTGGCAACTACCAGTTCTTCGAAGAAAAGATTCAGGAAGCCGCCGTGCAACGCCTGTCGATCGAATCCGACCTGCGCAAGGCCATTCACAACCGGGAGTTCGTGCTTCACTACCAGCCCCAGCTCGACCTGCGTACCGGCCGTCTATGCGGCGTCGAAGCGCTATTGCGCTGGCAACACCCTGAACGTGGCCTCGTCCCGCCGCTGGAGTTCCTGCCGATTGCCGAGGAAAGCGGCCTGATCGAACAGATCGGCGACTGGGTGATGGTCGAAGCGGCCCAGCAACTGGCCGAATGGCGCCGCATGGGTCTTGACGAAATCAAGATGTCGATCAACCTCTCGGCCGCCCAGTTTTCCAACCCGGGACTGCCGGTGCGCATCAGCGCCATCATCGAACATGCCGGCCTGCCGCCCCACTCGCTTGATCTGGAAATCACCGAGTCGATGACCATGCAGGCGCCGGATCAGGCCGTGACGATGATGCGCGTACTGTCACGCAATCAGATTTCCTTGTCCATCGACGACTTCGGCACCGGCTATTCCTCGATGTCCTACCTCAAGATGTTCCCGATCAACACGCTGAAGATCGACCGCTCCTTCGTCAAGGATATCGAGACCGATCCGCACGACGCCGACATCTGCGACGTCACCGTGCTGCTGGCCCACCGGCTCGGACTGGATGTCGTCGCCGAAGGCGTCGAAACCGAGGCGCAGCTCAAATACCTGCTCTCGATCGGCTGCGAAAAAATCCAGGGCTACCTGATCAGCAAACCTCTACCCGCCAAGGCCGCCGGGGAATTCATCCGCAGCCGGCCACGCATTGCCAACCTCGGCACCACCGAGCTATGGGCGGAGCACGCGCCCACACCACCCGCCCCCCATTAGCCGCCATGCGGCGACTTTTTGCGTCAAAAGTCGGCGCTGGCGGGACGGCATAACAAGCTACTTTCCTATGCATTAGGGCATAATCAAACAATGCCCGATGCCAGCCACACCCCCCGCTTCAGATGCGAAACCGCGCTAACGCCTTCCTGATCGAATGGGCGCTGCTCGTCAGCGCGCTCCTCCTGTTGGCCGGTAGCATTGGCTGGTCGCTTTATGACGAACATCAAGGCATCGACCAACGTGAGCGCGAGCGGCTGGCCGCGCAGGCCAAGGTCGTCCACGACAACCTCAGTCGCCAACTTGGTGCCATCAATCGTGCGCTGCTCAGCGTCCGCGAGGGCCTGCCCCAGTGGGCGGGGGAGGCGGATGGCATGGCGCGGGCCAGTGGCCGCCTGACAGCTTTCGTCGATGCCATGCCCGGCGTGCGCACCATGACCCTCATCGATGCCGAGGGTATCGTCCGTGCGGCCAGTCGTCCCGACATCCCGCCCGGCACCAACTTTCGCGAGCGCGCCTATTTTCAGGCCGCCATGAAGAATCCCGACCCGAATACCTTCTACATCAGCCCGCCATTCAAGACCTCGCTCGGCGCCTGGACCCTAAACGTAGTGCGCATGGTGCCGGGGCCGCAGGGCGAATTCGCCGGGATCGTTTCCGCTACGCTCGACCCCGATGAATTCAAGATCCTGCTCGAATCGGTGCGCTATGCACCGGATATGAGGGCCGCGCTGGGGCACGCTGACGGCCTCCTGTTCCTGATGATGCCGGAGCGCCCGGATCTGGCCGGCGCCGATTTGGCCAAGCCTGATTCGTTCTTCACTCGTCATCGCGAAAGCGGTCAGACCAGTACCGTGCTGACCGGCACCGTCCTCACCACCGGTGAGCAGCGCATGCTGGCGCAGCACACCATCCAGCCGGCAGCACTCCACATGGACAAGCCGCTGGTGATCGCCGTCGGCCGCGACCTTGATGCGCTCTACGCCGGCTGGCTGAAGGAAGCCCGCTTTCGCGGCGGGCTGGTCGCACTGCTGGCAGCGACAACCCTGCCCGGCCTGTATTGGCTGCAACGGCGCCGAAACATCTTCGAACGGCAAGCCGCAAGCGCCGAAGCGGCGCTGCGCGAAAAACACGAGGAACTGGAGACACTCAACCGGAACTTCGTCAAATTTCTTGAGAACACCTCCGACTTCATTTATTTCAAGGACCGGGACGGCCGCTTGATCTTTTGCAGCCAGACCCTGGCCACCATCACCGGCCACACCAGCTGGCGCGACATGATAGGCAAGCATGATCGCGATGTATTCCCGGCCGATACGGCAAGCATCTACGAGGAAGAGGAACGGCCAATCTTTCGCAATGGCATGCCCCTGCTGAACAAGATCGACCCCTATTACGATGAGCAAGGCAACCAGGGCTGGGTCAATACCAGCAAGTGGCCGTTGTTCGACGACGACGGCCGGACAGTAGCTGGCATCTTCGGCATTAGCCGCGATATCACCGAACTCAAACTGGCACAGTTGCAACTCGAAACCGTCAACACGGCGCTCAAAACCCGCACGGCCGAAGCCGAAGCCGCCAGCCACGCCAAGGGCGCCTTCCTCGCCAACATGAGCCACGAAATCCGCACGCCGATGAATGCCGTGCTGGGCCTTCTGCAACTGCTGCAACACACCCCCCTGGATGCGCGCCAGCTTGACTATGCCAAGAAGGCGCAGGGCGCTGCGCAATCGCTGCTGGCGATCCTCAACGACATCCTTGATTTTTCCAAGGTCGAAGCCGGCAAAATGACCATGGATAACTCACCCTTCCGGCTGGATGACCTGCTGCGTAATCTTTCGGTAGTCCTGTCGGCAGCGCTGCATAACAAGGCCGTCGAGGTCCTGTTCCAACTCGATCCCGACGTGCCGCGCGTGATGCGCGGCGACGGTCTGCGTCTGCAACAGGTGCTGCTCAATCTGGCCGGCAATGCCATTAAATTTACCGAGCACGGCGAGGTCATCATCGCCTTGCGCCTGATCGACGCCGGCCCGGAATCGATACGTATCGAATTCTCGGTGCGCGATACCGGCATCGGCATCCCTGCCGACCGCCTGAAGGCGGTGTTCGAAGGCTTTACGCAAGCGGAAACCTCCACCACGCGCCGTTATGGCGGCACCGGCCTCGGCCTTGCCATCAGCCAGCGGCTGGTGCATCTGATGGGCGGCAAACTGGCGGCGGAAAGCACGCCGGGCCAGGGCAGCCATTTTTATTTCACGCTTGACTTCGGCCGCGACGCGGAAACCCGTGCCAGCGAGCAGCGTGAGACAACCAACGCAACCCTCCCCGCAACCGCCGGCACACTGCGCGTGCTGATTACCGATGACAATGCCACCGCCCGCGACATCCTGGCCAGCATGGCCAGTTCTTTCGGCTGGCAGATCACCACCGCCGACAGCGGGTCGGCGGCCATCGAACTCCTGCGCCAGGAAGCCGCCGCCGGTCGCCCCTTCGACATTCTCTGTGTGGACTGGTTGATGCCCGGCATGGATGGCTGGGAGACGGTCCAGCACATCCGCGCGGCCAAAGGCGCCGGACATGTCCCGGCCATCCTGATGATTACCGCCCACGGCCGCGATCTGCTGAGTGAGCGTCTCAATGGCCAGGCCAGCCCACTGGACGGCTTCCTGGTCAAACCGGTAACACCATCGATGCTGTTCGATGCCGTCGCCCAGGCTACCCGTGGGGCATCGGTCAGCACAAACGCTCCCCCACCGGCAGCAGCCCCTGACCGGCCGCTGGCCGGCCTGCGCATTCTCGTGGTGGAAGACAACCCGCTCAACCAGCAGGTGGCGCAGGAACTGCTGAGCCATGCCGGCGCCTGGGTGCAAGTGGCCAATGATGGCCGCCAGGGCATCGCCAGCTTCAGCACCACGCACCCCCCTTTCGATGCCATCCTGATGGACATCCAGATGCCGGAGATGGATGGCTACGAAGCCACCCACATCCTGCGCAAGGAACTCGGTGCGACGCTGCCGATTATCGCCATGACAGCGAATGCCATGCCGGCCGATCGGGAAACCTGCCTTGCCGCCGGCATGATCGACCATATTCGCAAGCCCATCGACATCAACGAAGTGATCGCCACCCTGCTGCACCATTGCCGGGGCGAGCGCGTAGCGGTCACGCAGCCGACCACTACCGCCGACGCGCCCCTACCCGACTTGATCGATGGCTTCGACCTGGCGGCCGCGCTGGCCCGGCTCGATGGCAATCGCCCCCTCTTCGCCAGTCTGGCGCGGCATTTCGATCATGATCAGGATGCCATCATGAGCCGGGTCGAGCAGGCCCTGCGGCAAGGCGACCGTGTCGGTGCGGCGCGTGAACTGCACACCCTCAAGGGCCTTGCCGCCACGCTGGGTGCCACGACACTAGCCCGACTGGCGGCAGACAGTGAAATCCGTATCAAGGCCGGCACCGAGCGCGTCGAAGACGACAGCTTGCTTGCCAACTTGCGAGAAACGCTGGGCCGCGTCACTGCCATCCTGCACACCGTGGCCGACCGCTTTGATCCGCCGCATGCCAACCCCGAGGCCCTGGCCGATCCGGCCCGTCTGCGCGAGCTGCTGGCCGAACTGGACAGTTTGCTGGCGAAAAACAACCTGCGCGCCCTCGATGTGCACGGCAGCCTGAAACGCGAGGCCGGCAACCTGCTGGGGGATGGTCTCGCCGCCCTCGACGAAGCCATTGCCAGCCTGAACTTTTCTGCCGCCAGAGAAAAGGTGGCCAACCTGCTCACCCTGATCAATCATGCGCCCGACTGAACATCCGCATCTGCTGGTGGTGGATGACCAGCCGATCAACATCCAGACGCTCTACCAGATCTTCCATGCCGACCACGAAGTGTTCATGGCCACCCGCGGTCAGGAAGCACTCGACTTCTGCCGCGCCACGCCGCCCGATCTGATCCTGCTGGATGTGGTGATGCCGGAGATGGATGGCCTGGAAGTCTGCCGCCAACTCAAGGCAAACGCCGTCACTGCCCACATTCCGATCATCTTCGTCACCGCGCAATCCGATCCGGAAGATGAAACCCGTGCCATCGAGGCCGGCGGCGTCGATTTCATCACCAAGCCGGTCAACCCGGCCGTGGTGCGCGCCCGCGTCAAAACCCATCTCACCCTCAAGGCGCAAAGCGAACATCTGGAACAACTGGTGGCCACCCGTACCGCCGCCCTGTCGATCGCCAAGGAAGCTGCGGAAGCCGCCAACCGGGCGAAGACAAGCTTCCTCGCCACCATGAGCCACGAACTGCGCACACCGCTGAACGGCATCATGGGATTTACCGGGCTGGCCCTGCGGATCGTCACCGACCCGAAGCTCAAGCAGCATCTGACCCGCATTGACCAATCCTCGGTCAAGCTGCTGTCCCTGATCACCGAGCTGCTTGATTTTTCCCGCATCGAAGGGGCCCGCCTGACACTCGCGCACGAAAGCTTTCACCTGGGCGAGATGCTGGCGCATATCGAGCAGCAAATCAGCCCGCAGGCCGCCGCCAAGGGGCTCGCGCTCCACGTCGAAATCGCCGCCGGCCTCGCCGAACAGCAGCTGCAGGGTGACCCGATGCGGCTGGAGCAGATTCTGCTCGAACTGCTCGGCAATGCCATCAAATTCACGGCCACCGGCAGTGTCACCCTGCGCGTGCTTCAGACCAGCACCAGCGCCGGCAGCCTGGCGCTACGCTTCGAGATTCAGGACACGGGCATCGGCATCGCCCCTGCGGATCGGGAACGCATCTTTGCCCCGTTTGTTCAGGCAGACGGTTCGATGACCCGTCAATATGGCGGCACCGGCCTCGGCCTGGCGCTCTGCAAGCGGCTGGCCCAGGTCATGGGCGGCGAAATCGGTGTCGCCAGCATCCCGGGGCAAGGCAGCACCTTCTGGTTCGCCGTCACCCTGCTCCAATCATGACCCCCGCCAACCACACGCCGTCCCGCCAGTCCCGAAAAGGGATTCCCTTGGGTCACGCCGACATTTTCCATTCGGCCTTTATTCGCTTTTATCCCAGTAATCCGACCGCCCATAGTTGTCCTTGAGCAGGTCGATGAACAGCCGCACGCGCAGCGGCAAATGACGGCGCTGCGGAAATACGGCGTGGATGCCCACCGGCGGTGTCGCAAAATCGTCGAGCACCGAGACCAGCCGCCCCCAGCGCAAGTCCTCGCCCACCTCCCATATGGAGCGCCACGCCAGCCCCATGCCGGCGAGCGCCCACTCATGCAGCACGGCACCATCATTGCAGGCAAAGCGGCCTGGCGGTTTGAACAGAATCGGCTTGCCGCCCTGCTGAAAATCCCAACCCGACTGGGTCGGCAGTGCGAGGCAAACATGGTCGGCCAGATCGTCGAGCGTACGCGGTATGCCGCGCTGATGGAAATAGGCCGGGCTGCCCACCACCACGCGCCGCATCTCGCCCAACCGCACCGCGACCAGACTGGAATCGACCAGTCCGCCCAACCGCACCGCGCAGTCGATGCCCTCGCTGACGAGATCGACGGTACGGTCGGCCAGGTCGAGGCTGGCACTCACCTCCGGGTGACCGTGCAGGAATGCCATCAGCAGCGGTGCCACATGCTTGCGGCCAAACCCGGCCGGCGCAGACACCTTCAGATGGCCGCTCGCCCGCGCACTGCCGAGCGTGAGTTGCGCTTCGGCATTGGCGAGATCGGTGAGGATGCGCTGGCAGTCTTCGAGAAAAGCCGCGCCTTCCTGCGTCAGCGTCAGCTTGCGCGTGGTGCGCACCATGAGGCGCACACCAAGGCGATCCTCCAGCGCGTCGAGCCGGCGGCCGATAATCGCCGGCGTCACTCCTTCACCGGCTGCCGCAGCGGTCAAGCTACCCTTATTGGCGACCTGAACGAAGGCTTCCAGTTCTTTCAGTTTGGACATTGCTTACTTTTCGTATGGAATGAATGGACGATATTGTGGCTTATCTTGCAAGCATGTGTCGAATACACTTCAGTCATCTATAAGACACAGTGGAGAACACCATGAGCCTGAACCTGCCGACCGGCGTGCAGATCAATGCCCCGATCCATCCCCGTTTCGACGAAATCCTCACCAAAGACGCCCTCGAACTCGTCGCCAAGCTGCACCGCGCCTTTGAGCCGCGCCGCCAGCAGTTGCTTGCCGCCAGAGTTGAACGCCAGGCGCGCATCGACGCCGGCGAGATGCCCGACTTCCTGCCCGAAACTGCCCACATCCGCGCAGGCGACTGGAAGGTTGCACCGCTGCCCAAGGCACTCGAATGCCGCCGCGTCGAAATCACCGGCCCGGTTGAGGCCAAGATGATCATCAACGCCTTCAACTCGGGCGCCGATTCCTACATGACCGACTTCGAGGATTCCAACAGCCCGAACTGGTTCAACCAGATCCAGGGCCAGGTCAACCTTTACGACGCCATCCGCCACCAGCTCAGCTTCACCAACGAAGCCGGCAAGGTCTACAAACTCAACGACAAGGTCGCCACCCTGCAGATTCGTCCGCGCGGCTGGCACCTCGACGAGAAGCACGTGCTGGTCGACGGCCAGCGCGTCTCCGGCGGCATCTTCGACTTCGCGCTGGTGTTCTTCCACAACGCCAAGGAACAGGTCGCGCGTGGCGCCGGCCCGTTCTTCTACCTGCCGAAGATGGAATCGCACCTCGAAGCGCGCTTGTGGAACGAGATCTTTTGCATGGCGCAGGACCACATCGGCATGCCACGCGGCACCATCAAGGCCACCGTGCTGGTCGAGACGATCCTCGCCACCTTCGAGATGGAAGAAATCCTCTACGAACTGCGCGAGCACAGCGCGGGCCTCAACGCCGGCCGCTGGGACTACATCTTCAGCTGCATCAAGAAGTTCAAGAAGAACAAGGAGTTCTGCCTCGCCCAGCGCGGCGCGATCACCATGGAAGTGCCCTTCATGCGCAGCTACGCGCTGGCGCTGGTGCAGGCCTGCCACAAGCGCGGCGCGCCCGCGATGGGCGGCATGAGCGCGCTGATCCCGATCAAGAGCGACCCCGCCGCCAATGAAAAAGCGCTGGCCGGCATTCGCCACGACAAGACGCGCGACGCCAACGACGGCTACGACGGCGGTTGGGTTGCCCACCCCGGCCTCGTCGGCATCGCCATGGAAGAGTTCGTCAAGGTGCTCGGCGACAAGCCCAACCAATGGAATAAACAAAGAAGCGATAGCTTCGGCCCCAAGGACTGGCTCAACTTCCAGCCCGAGCAGCCCATCACCGAAGCCGGCGTGCGCAACAACATCAACGTCGGCATCCACTATCTGGGTAGCTGGCTCGCCGGCAACGGCTGCGTGCCGATCCACAACCTGATGGAAGACGCCGCCACGGCAGAAATCAGCCGCTCGCAAATCTGGCAGTGGGTCGTTTCGCCCAAGGGCAAGCTCGATGATGGCCGCAAGGTCACCGCCGAGATGGTCCGTGCCATGATCCCCGAAGAACTTGCCAAGGTAAAGGCCGTCGTTACCGCCAACGGCGAGAAGACCGAGACCTACGACCAGGCCGCCGGCATCTTCGAGAAGATGGCGCTGGCCGAGGACTACCCCGAGTTCCTCACCTTGCCGCTTTACGAAGCGATGGCGTAATTCACGTCAGACGCCAGCGCTGATAAAAGTCGGCGCTGGCGGGACGGCACCAACACAGGAGACTTGCTCAGCCGGCCTCCGTTTTCCCGTCCAACGTCGGCGCCGCCTCAAGCAGCTGGCCAATGTCAGCCAAACTGACAAGCCGCTCGACGCCTGGCAAGTTGCCGGCATAGCGGCTGACGCCCATGCCCCCAATCCAAAGACTTACCTGCGCGGGGAGCAAAGCGCGCAGTTCGCTGACGACCGGCATCAGTTGGCGCGCCGGAAAAGCCTGCGAAAACGACAGCGCAACGACCTGCACGTCATGCGCAATTGCGGCAGCGGCAATGTCATGCAGGGGCGTCTGGGCGCCAAGCGAAATGGCACTGTGACCGCGCAGGGTAAGCAACGCCTCCACCATCAGCACACCGAGCACATGCTGCTCGCCCGGCACCGTGGTCAGCAACACGCGAGGACGGAGGGTTCCGGTCGGCAGGTTGTTGATCGACTGGCGCAACAAGGCCTTGACCTGCTCGGTGTAGAGATGCTCTTCGAAGATCTGCAGCCTGCCGCCCGCCCATTCATTGCCGATCAGGGCATTGAGGCGGGGCAGGCTTTCGGTGACGATCTGTTCAAGACCGATGCGCGCCAGTTGTTGCGAGAGCAAGCTGCGAAAAGCAGCCGCATCGTGACGCCGCAGCGCGTCGATCTCAAGACTTTCCGGCAAGCGCTCGGGGCCCTGGTCCTTGGCGGGTGCGACAGCAACCTCGGCATTTCCGCTACTCAGCGCCAGCAATTCGGCCTCGGTCGCAGCGGCAATCTTGCCTGGACGGTGGCCGCTATCCATCAGCCGCTTCATCAGGCGCAGACGGGCAATCTGTTCACGCGGATAAAGGCGGTCGCCGCGCGCATCGCGCACCGGCTGGGGAAATCCATAACGACGCTCCCACACGCGCAAGGTATCTTTACCGACACCGGTTTCGCGTTCCGCAACAGCAATGCTAACCATTTGGCCAAAATTGCCTGAATTGCCGCCGGCTTCACCTTCCATCAAAGTCATTTTGTTCAGGACACTCGTTAGACAAACCCTAATACTATGCGAAAAAAAGGGCACCGAGGTGCCCGTTTTTCGTTTGGCCTTTCAGCATGAGCAAATCAGCCTTCATCGATGCCTTCTGTCACGGGATTGTTGATGATCTGGTGCAAGCGGCTGCCAGTGACGTTGGATTCGAGAATTTCGACATTCATCTCTTCAGCCATTTTCATGAAGTCAGGTGAGTAGGGTACAAACATGATGATCTCCTTGGGGTTGGGGTTTATCTAACGAGTACTTCTGCTTGACTACGGCTTGAATAATATATGTCCTAGACAAACAATCAAGAATAATTTTCTTATACAGAAAGAAGCTGCAATTAATGGGGATTTAACTATTTGCAGATGACAAGCGTAGATTGATGTCTTAGACAACGCTTGACATTCAAAAACTTCTTCTCTATCTTTTGTCTATGCAATTTCGTCCTGGACAATTCGTTCAGACTAAATCAGGAGGCTTTAAAAATGGATACCACCCTGCAGCGCCCATTACTTGAGATCCGCACAATCGAACTCCATACCCCTTTCGCCTGGTTGCACGCTGGCCTCGCTGATCTGCGCGCCGCACCGTTGCCGAGCCTGTTCTATGGTTTGTGCTTTGCCGTGATCGGCTATGGGCTTGCCTACGCGCTGCGCTATCAACCGCAGCTTTTCGCAGCCGCAAGCGCAGGTTTCATGCTGCTGGGCCCGGCACTCGCTATCGGCCTCTACGAATTAAGTCGGCGCCGCGAAGCAGGCCTGCCTCTGCGCCTTGTCCCGAGCTTGACGGCCTGGCGCAATAACTTCCACCACCTGGCACTGTTCTCAATGGTGCTGATGGTCGTTTTCCTCGTCTGGACGCGCGCCTCTGAGCTCTCCTTCACCTTGTTCTTTTCTGGCAGCTCCCCTACGCTGGCCGATATGGTGCGACTGATTGTTGCCCCGGATAACGTCTCCTTTCTCGGCATCTGGCTGGGTATCGGTTTTTTCTTCGCCACGCTGGTCTTTCTGATCAGTGCAACCACCGTACAGATGATGCTTGACCGCAACACCAACGCCATCAGCGCCGTCCTGACCAGTTTGCAGGTGGTCGCCACGAACCCCGGCCCGATGGCGGTGTGGGCCGCGATCATCGCCTGGGCAACCGCTGCCGCCCTGCTGATGGGATTCATCGGCATCATCGTGGTCGGCCCACTGCTGGGGCATGCCAGTTGGCACGCCTATCGGTCGCTGGTCGATCAATAAGATAACTTCACTACTACCCGCTGCGCCGATGAAAAAGTCGGCGCTGGCGGGACGGCACCCGGACATACGCCTTATCATCCATCATGAAAAACTTCCTCTTCAACCTGTTAGCAGTCTTGGGCCTTGGTTCGACAGGCACGAACGCACACGCCATCGAAGAGCCAGCGTACACCGTTGTTCGTCAGTACCAAGCCTTTGAGGTCAGGCAGTACGCCCCCTATCTCGTGGCCGAGGTGAATGTACCTGGGCCAGCGAGCGAAGCAGGCAACCAAGGGTTCAAGATCCTGGCGGCCTACATCTTCGGCAAGAACAAGGGCGATCGCAAGATCGCGATGACAGCACCGGTGACGCAAACGCCCGAGCCACGAAAGATCGCTATGACCGCGCCGGTGACGCAGGCTGCCAGCGATACCGGCTTCATCATTCAGTTCACGATGCCCAGGGAATTTACCCTCGACACCCTTCCCGAGCCGCTGGATTCAAGCGTCAAGCTCAAGGAAATACCGGGTGGGCGGTTCGCCGTTATCCGCTATTCCGGCCGCTGGTCCGAGGCGAACTACGCAGACCATTTGGCCCAACTCCAGCAGGCGGTGAAGGCAGAAGGCGTTTCCACCCGAGGCGAGCCAATCTACTCGCGCTACAACGCCCCCTTCGTGCCCTGGTTCATGCGCCGCAATGAAATCTGGCTCCATGTCGACTGAACATCGGGCTTCAACAAACGCAAACAATGAGCCCATCCCGGGCAGTCTGCCGGAGGCTGACCAAGCACGCCTGCGACACCTGCTTGAGACACAGAAATATGCGGTTCTGGCCACCGACAACCACGGCCAGCCCTACACCAGCCTGATGGCCTATTCGATTACCGATGATTTGCGCGCCTTCATCCTGATGACAGAACGCGGTCGTCTGAAATACGAAAACCTGATGTCCAACCCGCGCGTCGCGATCATGATCGACAACCGGGAAAACCTGGGCAGTGACCTGAATGCAACCCTCGCGGTGACGTCTCTGGGCGTAGCGGAAGAAATCAGCAGCGAGGGGGGTGATGCAGCGCGGGCATTCTGTCTGGCGCGGCATCCCGCCTTGCAGTCATTCGCCGAATCGCCCAACTGCGCGTTTATTCGCATTCAGGTCACTTCTTATGTGATCGTGCAGCAGTTTCAGGACGTGATCGAATGGCGGCTGTCCGCGCCAGCCGCCTGAACGGGATCATTGATGATTATTTTCAATTTGTCTAGGACAAGTGATTGACAAAGTAAAATAGACGCTCTATTCTGACTCCATCGTCTTTGTCCTAGACATAAGGAGTCAACGCCATGCAAGACAAACAACGCATCGCTGTCGTCGGCGCAGGTATCTCAGGCTTGGCAGCTGCCTGGCTTCTCAACCGCAAGCATGACGTGACCCTCTTCGAGGCCGGCGCCTATCTTGGCGGTCACACCAACACCGTCGATGTCACGCTTGAGGGCAAAACGCATCCGGTCGATACCGGTTTCCTCGTTTTCAACGAGAAGACCTACCCGAACCTGATCGCCCTGCTTTCCCTGCTGGGGGTGCCCAGTGTCGAAACGGAAATGTCCTTTGCCGTCAGCTTGGAGAACCCTGAGCTCGAGTGGGCCGGCAGCAACCTGGCCACCGTCTTCGGCCAGAAGCGCAATCTCGTGCGCCGGCCGTTCTGGCGCATGCTCTCCGACATCCTGCGCTTTAACCGCGAGAGTGCCGCATGGATCACCGCCCATCCCGGCGACCAGCGCAGCCTGCGCGATTTTCTGTTTGACGGCCGTTACTCGAATGAATTTTCTGACTGGTATCTGCTGCCGATGGCGGCCGCGATCTGGTCCTGCCCGACCGGCCAGATGCTCGACATGCCGCTCGCCACCTTCGTGCGCTTCTGCCAGAACCACGGCCTGCTGCAGATCTTCGACCGCCCGCTGTGGCGCACGGTGAAAGGCGGCGGGCGCGAATATGTGAAGAAAATCGCCGCCCAGCTCGATGACATCCGGCTCGCCTGCCCGGTGGTCAGCATCACGCGCGATACGCAGGGGCTGGGGCTGACGCTGCAGCATGCGGCTGGCGCCGAGCGCTTCGACCAGGTGGTGATGGCCTGTCACAGCGACCAGGCGCTAAAAATTCTTGGCGCAACCGCCAGCCACGGCCAGCGTGAGGTTCTGTCGGCCATCCGCTACCAGCCGAATCGCGCCCTGCTGCACACCGATCCGGCGCTGCTGCCGCGCAACCCCAAGCTCTGGTCGGCCTGGAACTATTTCGCTGGCAGCGGCACGCCCGGCGCGCAGCCGGTCGGCGTGTCTTACCTGATCAACCGCCTGCAACCCCTTCCCTTCCAGACACCGGTGGTTGTCACCCTCAACCCGGCGCGTGAGCCCGCCCCTGCAAAAGTCATCGCCGAATTCGATTACGAGCACCCGATCTTTGACGGCCCGGCCATTGCCGCGCAGCAACGGCTTACGGGCGTGCAGGGCGAACAGGGTATCTGGCTGGCTGGCGCCTGGGGCAGCTACGGTTTTCACGAGGATGGCCTCAAGTCGGCCCTGCGCGTCGCCAATGGCCTGGGCGTGCAGGCACCCTGGCAAGGTGGCGCACGGGCAGACGCGCAGCCGCGTGCTGCTGCCTGATAGCGGGATGGACAAGATGAACGCCCTGCCCCGCCTCTTCCTTGGCAACGTAATGCACCGGCGGCTGCGCCCGGCGGTGAACGCCTTCGTCTATCCGGTGTTCTATGTGCAGTTGCCCTTGCGCAATCTGGCGGCGGCAAATTGCGGCATTTTCTCGGTCGATCGCTGGAATCTGCTCAGCTTCCAGCGCCGCGACCATGGCCCGCGTGACGGCGCGCCGCTACTGCCCTGGATTCAGCACATATTGCGCGCGCACCAGCTGCCGGACGATGGCGAGATCATCCTGCAAACCTTCCCGCGCGTGCTCGGCTTCGTCTTCAACCCCGTCAGTTTCTGGTTTTGTCATGACCGGCACGGCGCGCTCATCGCCGTGTTGGCCGAGGTCAACAACACCTTCGGCGGTACCCACAGCTATCTGCTGCACAACCCCGCCGGCGCCCCGCTTGCGGATGGGCAGGAATTGCAGGCAAGCAAAGTCTTTCACGTGTCACCGTTTTGCGTGGTCGAAGGTGCTTACCGCTTTCGTTTCCGTCTGGCGGACGGCATGCAGGTCGCCCATATCGACTACTACGACCAGGGTCGCGCTGAAGAACCGGTGTTACTGACCGCGATTTCCGGCCAGCCGCAGCCGTGGGCGGCCGGCGCCCTGTGGCTGACTTTCCTGCGCATGCCGCTGCTGACCTTTGGCGTGATGGCGCGCATTCACTGGCAGGCGCTCAAGCTCTGGCTGAAAAAAGTGCCCTTCCGCGGCGCCCATCTTGACATCCCCGCCCCCCACCCCCAACAGGAGCCAAGCAAATGAACCAAACCCTGACCCTGCGCAGCGGCGCGCACGCCCTGGCGCGCGATACTCGCACCGTTTTCTCGATGCTCGAAAGATTACAGGGCGGCATGCTGGATGTTCGCCTCCCGAATGGTGACAACAGCGTATTCGGCGAAGGCGTTCCCGGCGTCACGCTGCACGTACATGACGAGGCGATGTTCGGGCAGGTGTTGGCGCGCGGCGACATCGGCCTCGCCGAAGCCTATCTCGATGGTCAGTGGGATGCGCCCGACCTGACCGGTTTCCTCACCCTGCTGGCGCGCAACCGGGATGCCTTGAAAAAAGCCGTCTACGGCGCCTGGTACAAACTGCTGGCCGCGCGGATTCGTCACACGCTGAACCGTAACAACAAGGCCGGCAGCCAACGCAACATCATGGCCCACTATGATCTGGGCAACGATTTCTACCGCTTGTGGCTGGACCCGAGCATGAGCTACTCGGCCGCCCTCTTCCATCCGGACAATCACTCACTGGAAACGGCCCAGCACGCCAAGTATCAGCGCATCTTCGACCGGCTACAGGCAGCACCCGGCGAACGGGTACTGGAAATCGGCTGTGGCTGGGGCGGCTTTGCCGAACGGGCAAAACGCGCCGGACTCCACCTGACCGGCCTCACCCTGTCGCCCGCACAGCTTGAGTGGGCCCAACGCCGTGTGCCCAGCGCCGACCTGCGCTTGCAGGACTATCGCGACCTCGATGAGCGCTTCGATCATGTCGTGTCCATCGAGATGTTCGAAGCCGTCGGTGAGCGTTGGTGGCCGACCTACTTTGCGGGTGTGGCAAAAGCCCTGAAGCCGGGCGGGCGCGCAGTGGTCCAGAGCATTACCATCCGTGACGACCTGTTCGCCACCTACCGCAAGGGCACCGACTTCATCCAGCAATACATCTTCCCCGGCGGCATGTTGCCCTCGCGCCGCGAACTCCGCCGCCAGGCCGAACGCCAGGGGCTGGTCGTTCAGGATGAATTCGCCTTTGGCCGCGACTATGCCCGCACTCTGGCCCACTGGCGCGAGTCCTTCGAAGCGGCTTGGCCGCAGATCGCGACCCTTGGCTTCGACGAAAAGTTCCGCCGTCTCTGGCGTCTGTATCTCTGCTACTGCGAGGCGGGCTTCCTCGCGGGCAATGTCGATGTTGTCCAGTTCGAGCTTGGCCATCGTCGTATCTAAGCGGGATTTATGAACCCGAGGATCAGCGACTGGCAGGGCAAGCGCGTCTGGCTAGTCGGGGCGTCGAGCGGCATTGGCGCAGCATTGGCCAAAGCATTCGCCAGCCGGGGGGCGCGACTCGCGCTATCGGCCCGCAACGCGGGCAAGCTCGTCTCGCTGGGCATTGCCGATGCGCTGATCCTGCCGTGCGACGTGACCAATACCGCGAGCCTTGCCGTTGCGCGTGACCACCTGATGCCTGCCTGGCATGGCGTCGATCTCGTCGTGTATCTGGCCGGCGATTACACACCGATGCTTGCCGGCGACTTCGATCTGGAGAAAGCCGAGCATCTGGTCGCCGTCAATTTCGGCGGCGCGATGAAACTCGCATCCCTGGTGTTGCCGGATCTGACACCGGGCGCGGGGATTGCCTTCGTCGCCAGCGTGGCCGGCTATCGCGGCCTGCCCAAGGCACTGGCCTACGGGCCAGGCAAGGCGGCGCTGATTCACTTCGCCGAATGCCTGCACCTCGAACTGGCGCCGCGCGGCATCGGCGTCTGGGTCATCAACCCCGGCTTCGTCACCACTCAACTCACCGCGAGAAATGATTTTGCCATGCCGGCACTGCTGTCACCCGAGCAGGCGGCGCAGGAGATTCTCGCCGGCTTCCACGCCGGCAATTTCGACATTCACTTTCCCAAACGCTTCACGCGCATCATGAAGCTGCTCGCCCACCTGCCCTATACGTGGTCATTTCCCCTGATCCGCCGATTTACCGGAGCCTGACATGAAACTGGATGCCCTGATCGACTTCTACCAGACGCTGACGCCTGAAAGCGTTGCACGCTTCGGCGATTTCTATGCCGAAAACGCTTACTTCAAAGACCCCTTCAACGAGGTGCGCGGACTGCCGGCGATCCAGCGCATTTTCACGCACATGTTCAGCCAGGTCGCCGAGCCGCGTTTCGTCATCACGGAACAAGTTGTCGATGCGGGTGGTGCCATGCTGGCCTGGGAGTTTTATTTTCGGGTGGAGCGTTGGGGCCGGGCCGAGGCGATGATCCTGCGTGGCGTGTCACATCTCAAATTCGATGACGCCGGCAAGGTAGTTTTCCATCGTGACTACTGGGATACCGCCGAAGAGCTCTACATGAAGCTGCCCTTTCTCGGCACCTTGATGCGTGGCCTGCGCAAAGCATTTTCCGCGTAAAAAATCTGCGCTGGCGGGGCGACGCTACTATCGCCCACCGGCTGCTGTAGCCCGACAAGACATTTAGCCCTCTATCCTGGGCGGCTTGCGCAAGGGGTTGGCTGCGTACAAACCGGCACTCGTGGAACTCGTGGTCCCAGTCTGACGGCGAGCAGCCAATTCGAGACGCTCGCGCTCCGCCAACACCTTCTCCGCATAGCTTTGGGTCACATCGTCACGGCTGCCGGCAAACTGCTGCAAACCGTCGGTCAAACCGCCGAGGTCGCGGATGTATTCCTGCAGCGCACGGGCACCGACCCGGACGTTGGCGACGGGATCGAACAGGTGCATGCCGTCAGCACCGGCGGGGAACTTGTTGCGGTGGAAACGCGGAATCACCTGCATCAACCCCTGCGCGCCCTGGGTGCTTTCGGACAGCGGGTTGAAGCTCGACTCGATGCCAATCACGGCGATGATCAGCAAAGGATCGAGGCCCAGCTCGCCAGCCGTGATTTGGGCCGCCGCGAACACGGGCTGCAGGGCCGTCGCCGACACCCGGTAGCGCCGCGCGGTGTAGTCCAGTGCGGCTTGCATGTGCGGTGTCAGCGCCTCTTCGGCCGGTAACGGCGTAGCGGGCAACTCGGCGGGCAGCACAATGGGCTGCGCGGTGAACTGGCCTCCCACCGCGCTATCGACCCGCACCGGGGCGGCACTGCTTACCGGCCAAGGCCGGTTGGGCACCGCGTAGACGACAAGCGTGGCCACCAGCACTAATAACAGGGTCAGTGCCAGGACCATGATCGTCATCTGGGTATCAACAGCAGCACCCCGGGCCGCAATTGGATCGGCAGCGTGTTGAAAGGTGTGATCGGTCATGCTTCTCCTTCGGTGGGTTCCGCCAAAAAGACACCGCTTTGCAGCGGCGAATACACTGTAAGGAGTCGCCCGTCATCTTCCTATTCCCCGCTTCGGGTATTTTCGCTACCGGATAACCCTTAGCGCGCGATGACCGAAAAGTCGGCGCTGGCAGGACGGCACCTGCAATTATCATTGCGACCATTGCTTCCCTGGGGAACCCCATGCTCGCCGCCATCACACTGTTATTGATATTCCAACTCGCCGGCGAGGCCATCGCGCGCTACTTCGCCTTGCCGGTACCCGGCCCGGTGATCGGCATGGCCCTGCTGTTCGCCGCGCTAGCCTGGCGCGGCGGGCCGTCTGCCGATCTGCGCGGCACGGCGCAGAATCTGCTGCAACATCTCTCGCTACTCTTTGTGCCCGCTGGTGTCGGCGTCATGCTGCATCTGCAGCGCATGGCGGACGAATGGCTGCCGCTGCTGGTCGCGCTGGTGGTCAGCACCTTCGTCACCATCGCTGTCACGGCTTTGGTGTTGAAGGCGCTGCATGTGCATGAGGAGGAGCGCTCATGAGCACCGTGCCAGGCCAAAGTTTTGGCGAAATCTGGGTCTATCTCTCCGCCTCGCCCCTGCTCGGCCTGACGCTGACCCTGCTCGCCTATCAAGGTGCGGTGAAGATCAACGAGCGCTGCAACGGCCACCCGCTGGCCAATCCGGTACTAATTGCCGTGGCCGCGCTGGTTGCCCTGCTCTGGGCTACGGGCACGTCCTATCAAATCTATTTTGACGGCGCGCAGTTCGTCCATTTCCTGCTCGGCCCGGCAACGGTGGCGCTGGCCATTCCGCTTTACGCACAACTCGGGCGACTGAAGCGCATGGCGGCACCTCTGCTCATCGCCCTGCTGGCCGGCTCGCTCACCGCCGCGTTTTCGGCGGTATTGATCGGCAAACTGCTCGGCGCCACGGATGCGACGTTGGTCTCTCTGGCGCCCAAATCGGTGACAACGCCGATTGCCATGGGCATCGCCGAACGCCTCGGTGGCTTGCCTTCGCTCACTGCCGTTCTGGTCATCCTCACCGGCATTCTCGGCGCGGTCGGTGCCCAAGGGCTGTATGCGTGGATGAAATGCCGCGATCCGGCCGTGCAAGGTTTTGCGATGGGGGTGGCGTCGCATGGCATCGGGACGGCACGCGCCTTTCAGATCAGCGAGCAGACCGGCGCCTTTTCCGCGCTGGCGATGGGCCTGAATGGCCTGCTTACGGCCACCCTGCTGCCCGTTCTGCTACCACCGCTGATGACCTGGTTGGGTTGAGATAGCGGTGCGACTTCCGTTTATTAGCGTTTCCGAATAAAAAGAGTCTTGATTGATGAATTCAATAAACGGGCTTGTTCGACCAGGCAATGCCTGTGATAATCGGAACGATAAGAAAACCTTGCCAAAGGTAAGAGTAATCGAGGAGGTGCGGTCAGCTGTTTTTCGCGCAGCATCAGCGAAATCAGATGATCCAGGAAAGGCAAGCTCCCGCTGTTCTGTCTTGGCATAAGCGATTTACTTTTTTTGTGCCATTTTTTGGCGCATCGACAACGAGGAAAAGAGAACGATGAGCGACCCACAGAACGACGACAAGCAAAGCTTGATCGAGACCCTGAAAAGCCCCCCGAAGTGTTCGATGTTGCGCATGATTGTGGTCGGCACGCTGGGCGGCATCATCATCTGGGGCGCCCTCAACATCGGCATGGAATACACCAACCGCTCGGACTTCTGCATGTCCTGCCATGAGATGGTGCAGCCTTTTGAGGAACTCAAGCAGACGGTGCATTACAAGAACCGTAGCGGCACCACCGTGCAATGCGCCGACTGCCACGTTGCCGGCAGCAAGACGCCGACCGACTACATGTTCAAGTCATTCCAGAAGATCATGGCCGCACGCGATATCATCGGTCATATTAAAGGGACCATCGATACACCAGAAAAATTCGAGGCCCATCGTCTGACCATGGCCAAGCGTGTCTGGGCGCAAATGGAAAAGCGCGACTCGAAGGAATGCCGCAACTGCCACAGTTTCGAGACGATGGATCCCGACAAGCAAAAAGACCGCTCGGTCGTCAAGCATGAGGGCGCCATCGAAGATGGCAAAACCTGTATCGATTGCCACAAAGGCATTGCCCACAAGCCCGTCCACCACCTGCTTGAAGGTGGGGATGGTGCAGCAAAGACCGAAGGCTGATACGATTACGTTTTCTTATCCCAACATAAAGACTAAATCAGGAGCTGAGTAATGAAGAAGATTGCCTTTGCCGTGATGAGTGTATTCGCCGTAGGTGGCGCAGTTGCCGCCCCCGACTGGAGCAAGGCTGCCCCGGTCAAAATGACCCTGTTCTATCCGGGTCAATCGAGCCTTGAGTGGGTCATGGACAAGGCCGAGCACTCTGCCGTGCCCGACATCGTCGAGAAGAAGCGCACCTGCGCGAAATGCCACACCGGCGATGCCAATGAAGTCGGCGACAAGATCGTCAAAGGCCAGCCTGCCGGCCACAAGAAGGCATCGATCGAGCCCAAGCCCATTGCGAACAAGGCTGGTCACATTCCTGTTGAACTGCAAACCGCGCATGATGGCAGCAAGATCTACTTCCGCCTGACTTGGAGTTCGCCCAAGGGCGGTGCCGCCAAGCAAGACAACAAGAATGAAGTCAAGGCCACGATTCTGTTCGACGGTGGTGGCACGGTTGACAGCGCCAATCTGAACGGTTGCTGGGCAACCTGTCACGACGACTTGCGCAGCATGAAGAGCGCCAAGGACGACAAGAAGACCAAATACGTCAAGGGTGCCGACCTGGCTTCCGGCAACTACTACGACCTGCTCCAGTTCAAGAGCGGCAAGGGTGAAAAGCCGGTCGATGGTCATGTCATCGACAAGCGCGTGATGGAAGGCGGCAAGAGTCTCATCAAGGCGGAAGGCAAGAAGGACGGCGACAAGTGGGTTGTCACCTTCGAGCGGGAACTGGCCGGTAAGGCGCCTGGCGACCACAGTATTGCCGCCGGCAAGATGTACAACTTCGGCGTCGCCATTCACGAGGATTACAGCAACGCCCGTTATCACTATGTCTCGCTCGGCTATCAGTTTGCGCTGGACGAGAAGGGCAAGGAAAAGAATCAGATTAGTGTTGTAAAGCAGTAAATCGCAGTACCTTTTAAACAGGAACAGGAGGAGGAACCCGATGAAAATGAAAAAAAGCCTGGTCAGTTGGGCATTGGTAGCCGGCTGCACCTTTAGTGGCGCAGTAATGGCCGCCCCACCCACCCCGGAAATGCTCTCGTACGCCTGTGCTGGCTGTCACGGCACTAACGGCGGCAGCGCCGGCATGACCATGCCGAGCCTGGCCAGCCAGTCGAAGGCATCGATTGTCGACGCGATGAAGAAATTCAAGAGCGGTGATCGTCCCTCGACCGTGATGGGCCGTCTGGCCAAGGGTTACAGCGATGCTGAGTTTGCTGCCATGGGCGAGTTCTTCTCCAAGCAGAAGTTTCATCCCACCACGCAGATGGTCGATGCTGCCAAAGCCAAGAGAGGCGAAGAGATCGAGGATGCCAACTGCTCACGCTGCCACATCGATCAGGGCAAGGACGGCAAGGACGACACACCCGTCATGGCCAGTCAGTGGCTTGAATACCTGAAGATGCAAGCTGCGCTTTATGATTCGGGCGCACGCAAGATGCCGAAAGACATGGCCGACAAGTGGAACAAGCTGTCGAAAGAAGATCGCGAAGCGCTGCTGCACTTCTACGCTAGCGTCAAATAAGGGGAAAAGTACATGACATTTGATCGCAGAAGTTTTATCAAGCTGGTCGGCAGCGCCTCTGGCCTGGCCCTTGCCGGTTGCGCCACCACAACAGGGAGTGGTGATGCCCCCGCCGTTGGCAAGACCGCCGAACTCATGCCTAAGGGCAGCGCACGTCGCGTTGTCGTCGTCGGCGGCGGCTATGGTGGCACCATTGCCGCCAAGTACATTCGCATGCTCGACAAGTCCATCGAAGTCGTACTGGTCGAAAAGAGCAAGCAGTTCGTTTCCTGCCCGTTCAGCAACTTCTACATTGCCGGCATGACCAATGACATGAATGCCATCACGATCGGCTACGACAAGCTCGCCGCCAATCACGGTATCAAGATGGTCTACGCCGAAGTCACCCAGATCGACGCTGCCGCCAAGAAAGTTGTCACCACCGAAGGCACGCTCGCTTACGACCGCTGCATCGTCTCTCCGGGTATCGACTTCCGTACCGAGGAAATTGAGGGCTACAACGCCAAGACCGCCGAAGCCTTCCCGCATGCATGGAAAGCCGGTGCTCAATCGACCCTGCTTCGCAACCAGTTGCAAGCCATGCCGGATGGCGGCACCGTGGTCATGAGCATGCCGCTCACGCCCTACCGTTGCCCGCCCGGCCCCTATGAGCGTTCCTGCCTGATCGCCCATTACCTGAAAAAGCACAAGCCGAAGTCCAAGCTGATCCTGCTGGATGCCAACCCCGATGTCGTTTCCAAGAAGCCGCTGTTTACCAAGGCCTGGAGCACCTACTACAAGGACAACTTCCAGTACATTGGCGGCAAGAAGGTCACCCAGGTCAATGTCGCCGGCAAGTCAGTCAGCATCGAGGGCATCGAGGACTTCAAGGGCGATGTCATCAACCTGATTCCGCCACAACGCGCCGCCGACATCATGGTCAAGTCCGGTCTCGTCGGCGACGACAAACGTTGGTGCCCGGTCGATGCGATCAGCTTCGAGTCCCCCAAGGCGAAGGGCGTTCACATCATCGGCGACGCAACCGCACTGCCCTCCGATGGCCCCCCGATGCCAAAGTCCGGCTACTCCGCCAACTCGCAAGCGAAGTTCTGCGCACAAAACGTTTTGAACCTGATGAACGGCAAGCCGACAGTAGAGTTTTCCGGCATCAACGTTTGCTACAGCGCGATCAGCGACCACGAGTCGGTCAGCATTGCGCAGGTCTTCAATCTGCAAAACGGCAAGATCAAGTCGCCCGCAACGGCGATTTCACCGGCCGACTTCTCACTGACCAAGGCAGAACACGCCTACGGTGAAAGCTGGCTGAAGAACATTCTGACCGAGATGTCGACCTGAGTCTGCTCTGCCATCAAGAAAAACCCCGCTACGGCGGGGTTTGTTTCATGCCTCGTCTCTCAAGAAAGGAAGATCGTCTATGAAGCGCTTTTATCTGCTGTTCTTGTCAGCTGGTTTGATTGCCTTACCAGTGAATGCGGAGATCACGGCGAAGCAAACCGACATCATGAAGCAACTCATGACCAAGTTTGCCGAAAAAGCCAAGCTGGAAGCCAAAGATCCCAATGCACGGGGCGGGGCATCGAAGCATGCCAACAAGCCATTCTCCGCCGAGATCGGCCGCGAGCTCTACCTGAAGCGGCGTACCTGGCAGGACAATGACTACAGCTGCTCGGGCTGCCACACCGAAGACCCGGCCAAGGTGGGCAAGCACATCCAGACGAAGAAACCGATCAAGCCGCTGGCGCCGTCGGTCAACCCCGAACGCTTCACCGATATCCAGAAGGTCGAGCGCAACTTTACCGAGCACTGCATGGACCTGTACGAGAGAGACTGTCTGGCCTACGATAAAGGCAACTTCATCTCCTACATGATGTCACTGAAGTAATCATCCAGGGCGCGGCACGTAACAACCAACGGAGGATTGATAATGAGAAAAATCGCACTACTGCTGGCCATGGCCGGCACCATTGCACTGCCAGTACAAGCACAAGGCATTTCCCCGACGCAAACGGACATCATGAAGAAGCTTATCGTCCAGTATGGGGAAAAAGCCAAGGCCGAAGCAAGCAAAAATGCCAAAGGCAAACCGTTCGCAGCCGAAGAGTTCTCCGCTGAAAATGGCCGCCAGATCTATCTCATGAGCCGTAATTGGGAGGGTGACGAAATGCCCGCCTGTGCCGCCTGTCACACCGACGACCCGAAGAAGGAAGGCACGCACAACCAGAGCAAGAAACCCATCAAGCCGCTGGCTCCTGCCGTCAGCCCAGAGCGGTTCACCAGTGTCGAGAAAGTCGAAAAGAACTTCAGCAAGCACTGCCGAGACCTCTACAGCCGTGATTGCACGTCGATGGAAAAAGGAAACTTCCTGACTTACTTGCTTTCCGTGAAGTAAGTTCAAGTCACACCGCGAACCCCGCTACGGCGGGGGTTTTTTATGCCTTGCCGGTACTACCGAAACCACCGGCGCCGCGGTGCGATTCCTCGAAATTCTCGACAACATTGAAAGCCACTTGCAACACCGGCACCACGATCAGTTGCGCAATGCGGTCGAGCGGGTTGAGCAGGAAAACCTCCTTGCCACGGTTCCACAAGGAGACGAAGATCTCGCCCTGGTAATCGGAGTCGATCAAGCCGACCAGATTGCCCAGCACGATGCCGTGCTTGTGCCCCAATCCCGAGCGCGGCAGGATCATTGCCGCCATGCCGGGGTCAGCCAGATGAATGGCAATGCCCGTTGGAATCAAGGTCGTCTCGCCCGGATGCACGCGCACCGGCGCTTCAATGCAAGCTCGCAAGTCCATGCCTGCCGCACCCGGCGTGGCGTAGTGCGGGGCATATTCGCCTTGCGAATCCTTCAGGCGAATATCGAGAATTCGAACATCAATGGTGTGCATGGAAACGCTCCGCAATGTGGCGCACGATAGCGCGCGCAATTTCAAGTTTGTCACCGGGTGGCAGGGGGTGCGCCCCGGCAGCATCGAACAAGGTCACCGTATTCGTCTCGCCACCCAGCCCGTCCTGCACCAGGTTGCCGACAACCAAAGGTAGTTTCTTCGCCTGACGCTTGCCTTCGGCGTACTCGGCCAGATTGCGGCTCTCGGCGGCAAAACCGACACAGAACGGCGCATCGGGGCGCCCCGCCACTTCAGCGAGGATGTCAGGGTTGGCGACCAGTTCCAGTGTCAGGACCTGGGCACCTTTCTTGATCTTGTGTTCAGCCGATGTGGCCGGGCGAAAATCGGCAACCGCCGCCACGCCGATGAAAATATCTGCCGGCAGTTGCACCAGCACCGCTTCGCGCATTTCAAGCGCACTTTGCACATCCACGCGCCGAACGCCCGCAGGCGTCGACAGCCCAATCGGGCCGCAGATCGCCGTCACGTCAGCGCCGACTTCTGCGCAGGCGCGCGCCAGCGCAAAGCCCATCCTGCCTGAACTGCTGTTGGTGAGACCACGCACTGGATCAAGCGGCTCGAAAGTGGGGCCAACCGTCAGCACGACGCGCTTACCCTGTAGCAGCTTGGGCTGAAAGAAAGCCGCCAGGGCATCGAAAAGTTCCGTCGGCTCCAGCATGCGGCCTTCGCCCACTTCACCACACGCCTGCGCGCCACTGGCAGGCCCGAGAACAGGAATGCCATCCGCACGAAGTTGTGCGACATTGCGCTGCGTTGGCGCGGCCTCCCACATTTGCCGATTCATTGCCGGCGCCACAAGAAGTGGGCAATCGCGCGCCAGGCAAAGTGTCGAGAGCAGATCATCGGCCAGGCCATGCACCAACTTCGCCATGAAGTTTGCCGTCGCCGGCGCCACGAGGATCGCATCCGCGCCCCCGTCCCCATGGGTCAGATCAATGTGCGCCATGCCGTTGGAAAATCGTTCATCCCACATCGAGGTAAACACCGGATGTCCCGTCAATGCCTGAAAGGTTTGCGGGCCGACAAAACGTGCGCCTGCATCCGTCATGACGACATCAACCTGGGTGCCCGCCTTGACCAGCAGGCGAGCGAGTTCGCAGGTTTTGTAGGCCGCGACGCCGCCTGTAACGCCGATGACAAGTCGCTTGCCTTGCAGTGGATTCATGACAGATAGAATGCAGCTTTGGGATGGACAATTCTACATGGCAATCACCGACTGGCCGGATGACCAACGACCGCGCGAACGCCTGCTGGCGCAAGGCCCGGCCGCACTCAGCGATGCGGAATTGCTGGCCATTTTCCTGCGCACCGGCGTTACGGGTAAAAGCGCGGTCGAACTGGCGCGCGACCTGCTCGCCCACTTCAACCACAGCCTCGCCCAGTTGGCCGCAGCCACCCCGCAGGAACTCACGCAAGTCAATGGCATCGGCCCCGCCAAGGCCGCGCAACTCGTCGCCACGCTGGAACTGGCACGGCGCGGCTTGCATGAGGGCATGCGCAGCCGCCCGGCCCTGGCCGCGCCCGGCGCGGTGCGCGACTGGCTACGCCTCAAGTTGGCACCGCTGCATCAAGAAGTTTTTATTGCCCTCTGGCTGGACGCCCAGAACCACCTGATTGCCGATGAAATTCTCTTCAAGGGCAGTTTGACGCAAACCAGCGTCTATCCGCGCGAAGTGGTCAAACAGGCGCTTGCCCGCAATGCGGCGGCGGTCATCCTTGCTCACAACCACCCAAGTGGTCTAGCCGAGCCCTCCAAGGCCGACGAAATGCTGACGCGCACGCTCAAGGAGGCGCTCGCGCTGGTGGATGTCCGTCTGCTCGATCACTTCATCGTGGCTGGCCAAAGCACCCCGCTTTCTTTTGCAGAACGCGGTTTGCTCTGAGCATTGAGAAATAATCCCAAAACGCTTGCCCAGAGTTCTGACTGTCGGGTAGAATGCACGGCTTTCCTAAATCCGAATTTGTTTTTTCGGAACCAAAGCCTAACCAAGGTTCGACTGGAGTTCAAATATTATGTCCCGCGTTTGCCAAGTGACGGGCAAGGCCCCGATGGTGGGGAACCATGTGTCCCACGCTAACAACAAGACCAAGCGTCGCTATCTGCCTAACCTGCAGAATCGCCGTTTCTGGGTTGAATCCGAAAACCGCTTTGTGCGTCTGCGCGTCTCGAACGCCGGCCTGCGCACCATCGACAAGAAAGGCATCGACATCGTTCTCGCCGAGTTGCGCGAACGTGGCGAAGCCGTTTAACCAGGAGTAAGCGACCATGGCATCCAAAGGCGGACGCGAAAAAATCAAGCTCGAATCCACGGCAGGTACCGGGCACTTCTATACCACCAGCAAGAACAAGCGCACCACGCCTGAAAAGCTGGAGTTTATGAAGTACGATCCCAAGGCACGCAAACATGTGCTCTACAAGGAAATCAAGCTGAAGTAAGCCCATCGCTTACTTGCAGTAGGAAACGCCAGCATGGCTCCGCCTGCTGGCGTTTTTGTTTTGTGCTAGGGGAAAAAAGAGAAGCGGTGCGGGTTGCCGAAATATTCGCCACAAGCACCTGAGGGAAGGTATTGCACGTGTCGAACGTGGAGGAGGTCATCAGAACGCCCAGATCAGGGGGACAAAGACGTTCTTCTGTAGCAACCTGATGCTTGCACCGCTTCTTGTCTTCTATATATCAAGAGCCGTGCCACCCCACGGTACCGCACATGATTCTTTAACTATCAATAAGTTATTAAAAATAACACCGTTATGTGCGATCAAATTCATGCCAACTTGACAGTCATGGCTGCCAAGTTGGCACAGATCACTGACAGTGCAACCCACGCAACTTGCGATAAAGCGTCCGCTCACTGATGCCCAGTTCGGCCGCCAGCGACTTGCGGTTGCCACGATGTTGCGCCAGGCGTTCGTACAAGGTGGTTGCCTCCAGTGCCGAAAGCGTCAAGGGGCCATTTTTCGGTAGCAATGCCGTCTCGCCAACGCCGACTTTTGCATGGACGGTTCCCTGCACTTCCTCCGGCAAATGCGTCGGATGAATTTCGTTGCCATCAGAGAGCAGGCTGGCACGCTCCAGCACGTTGCGCAGTTCACGCACGTTGCCCGGATAATCGTAGTGCATCAGGCAGGCCAGCGCCGCCGGTGTCAATCGCAGCGTTCGCCCCGGCGCAACGCGGCTCAACAAGGCCTCAGCCAGCAGGGGGACATCCTCGCGCCGCTCGCGCAAGGCGGGCAGTGCAATCGGAAAGGTATTCAGGCGGTAATACAAATCTTGACGGAAGCGCCCATCATCGACCATTGCCCGCAAATTGCGGTGCGTGGCCGAGATCAGGCGAATATCCGCCTTCATGAAATCGCTCGCACCGACACGCCGAAAGGTGCCCGTCTCAAGCAAACGCAGCAGTTTGACCTGCATGCCGAGTGGAATGTCGCCCAACTCGTCGAGAAACAGGGTGCCCCCCGACGCTGCCTCGACCAGCCCAATGCGGCGTGCCGAGGCACCCGTGAAGGAGCCCTTTTCATGGCCGAACAACTCGCTCTCGAACAGGGTTTCCGTCAGGCCGGAACAATCGACGGCAACGAAGGGGCGTTCGGCACGGCGGCTGGCATCATGAATCGCCTTGGCGACCAGTTCCTTGCCGGTGCCCGACTCGCCCTGCAGCATCACCGTTGCATCGGAAGGTGCTACCCGCCCCATCAGTTCCAGCATGCGCCGGAAGGTCGGCGCCCGCCCGACCAGGGTACGTGCCTCGGCCAAGTCATGTGAGACGCCGAGCGGCTCCATCTTTTCGATGAAGTAGGCCACCTGCCCATCGGCCCCGAGAATGGGCGCCAGTTCGATGTTGACATATGCCTCGCCGTGCGGCGTGTGGTGCAGGTGAAGCACGCGCTCACGTTGCCGGGACTTGAGGCTCTGCTTGAGCGGGCAGGTTTCTCCCGCCTGATCGCAAGGCGCCGCATAGTGGTGCGACACGGCATAGCAGGTCTGCCCGATCAGGGCCTTTGCATCCCCGTAATCGCGCCGATACGCCAAGTTTGCTGCCACAATGCGGTAATCCGTATCGCACAGGATATGCGGCTCAACCAGCGTATCCAGATAGGAGATCAGTTCGACGGGCGGCAAGGGTGGTGTCAGTTGTGTCATGGTGATGACAATTATGTCACTACCGATTGAATGTTAGTAAATACTTATAATCAGGCGAACGACTGAAAGGACAGACATGAACGCTCCGGCCACTCCCCAGCGACTCGAACATTTCCCGATTTCCTTCTTTGCCAGCGTGATGGGCACGACCGGATTGGCCATCGCATGGAAAAAAGCCCACGTCGTGCTCGGTGTTCCAGAGGGCATCGGTTGCGCGCTGACGCTATGGGCTGCTGGGCTGTTTTCTGTTCTCACCCTGATTTACCTGAGCAAGCTGACGCGCTGCTGGCCGGCCGTGCAACATGAGTTTGCCCACCCGGTGCGCATCAACTTCTTTCCCGCTTTCTCGATTTCCTTGCTGTTGCTGGCGGCCGCCTTCACCGAGCGACAGCCGGAACTGGCAACCGGGCTGTGGTCAGTCGGCGTCCTGCTCCACCTTGGTTTCACCATCACGGTGATGAGCAGTTGGATTCACCACACCCATTACGATATCAAGCACGCCAATCCGGCTTGGTTCATCCCGGTGGTTGGCAATGTCATCGTGCCAGTCGCCGGCGTGACCCTCGCCCCGCCGGAAATTTCCTGGTTCTTCTTCAGCATCGGGCTGGTGTTCTGGCTGGTGCTGATGACCATCGTCATGTACCGCTTGTTCTTCCATGAGCCGCTGCCCGAGCGTCTGACGCCGACGCTGTTCATCCTGATCGCGCCGCCCGCCGTCGGGTTTATTGCCTGGGTAAAACTCAATGGCGGCAACATCGACGCCTTTGCGCGCATCCTCTATTACGTGGCCCTGTTCATGACGCTGCTGCTCGCCAGCAATGCGCTGCGCTTTTTCCGCGTGCGCTTCTTCCTCTCGGCCTGGGCTTATTCCTTCCCGCTGGCGGCAATCACCATTGCGACACTGGTCATGGCGGAAAATCTTGGCGGCTTGTTCTTGCCGCTTGGCGTCCTGCTGTTGACGGTTCTGACGTTGGTGCTGGCACTGCTCACCGGCCGAACCCTGCTGGGGATCAAACGCGGCGAGATTTGCCAGCCGGAGTGAAAAAGTCGGCGCTGGCGGGACGGCGGCTTAAAACGCCGCCATCGCCTCGCCCATGCGGATCGCACTGCCCGGCGCCCAGGCCGGGTTGAAGCGCACCCCGAGGCTGGCCGGGAACAGCATCACCACTGTCGAACCAAGCAGGAAGCGTCCCATCTCGTCGCCCTGAGCAAAGGTGATGGTCTGGTCGGCATAGTCCCACGCCCGCAAGTGGCCAGGGCGTGGCGGGTTCACCACGCCATGCCAGGTCGTCGCCATGCTGCCAACAATCGTTGCACCGACCAGTACCAGCACAAACGGGCCAGCCTCGCTGTCGAAGACGCAGACAACGCGCTCGTTGCGCGCAAACAGGCTAGGCACGCCGCTGGCCGTGGTCGGATTGACCGAGAACAGGTCGCCCGGCACATGGATCATGCGCCGCAGGCGTCCGGCGCAGGGCATGTGGATGCGGTGGTAATCCTTCGGGCTGAGATACAGACAGGCGAAGTGGCCGTTCTCGAACGGCGCGGCCAGCGCAGCATCGCCGCCGACCAGTACGGTGGTCGAATAGGCATGGCCTTTGGCCTGAAAAACCTGGTCGTGCTCGATGGCACCAAACTGGCTGATCGCGCCATCGACCGGGCAGATCAGGGGCGCATCTGCCAGCGGCCGCGCGCCGTCTTTCAGCGGCCGGGTGAAGAATTCGTTGAAGCTCGGGTAGGCGGCAATGTCGGGATTGGCGGCCTCGGCCATGTTGACGCCATAGCGGGCGACGAAGCGCCTGATCATCCAGGTGGTAGCCGCGCCACCCTGCCAGCCAGCGAGTGCGCCGGCCAGTTGGGTCAGCGCCTGCTTGGGCAAAAGGTACTGGGTAATAACCGCAGCTTCCATCAAAGCATCCTCACTTCGCGTTGTGGGAAAGGAATCTGGATACTGGCCGCCTGAAAATCACGCCAGATTTGCAACTGAATGTCCGAGCGCAACTGCAACGAACCCTGATCCGGATCGGCGATCCAGAAGCCGAGTTCAAGGTTGATGCCGGAATCGGCAAAGGAGACGAGATACGCCTTTGGCTCGGGGTCGGCAAGCACGCGCGACTGGGCCTGTGCGGCCGCCACGAGAATCGCCATGGCCTTGTCCAGATCGGTACCATAGGCCACCTGAATGGGAATACCGCTGCGTATCTTCGGATCGGTGAAAGTTTCGTTGGCAATCACCGAGGCAATCAGCATTTCGTTGGGCACAATCATCTCGATGCCGGTCAAGCCGCGCAGCAGGGTATAGCGCGTGGTGATCTGCATGACCACACCGCGATCCGTGCCCAGTGAAATGAGATTGCCAATCCGAATGGAACGATCAAGCAGGATGATGAAACCGGAAACATAGTTGGCGGCGATCTTCTGCAGACCAAAGCCGAGGCCGACGCCCAGCGCCCCGCCAAAGACAGACAGGGTGGTGAGATCAATGCCGACCAGCGGCAGGCCAATCAACACGGCCAACAGGATCAGGAAGGCGCGGGCAACACGTGACAGCACCAGCCTCAGGTTGCCATCCAGCCCGGCGGTATTCATCAGATGTGACTCGATGCCCCCCCCCACCCACAGCGCTACCAGCAGCGTTACCAGCATGGCACCAATACCTTGCAGGATCAGCCAGAGATTGAGCTTTTCCTTGCCAAGCGTGAAACTCACACTCTCCAGAAGATCAATCACCTCCGGCAGAAGGCCGATGATATGCAAGGCCACCACGCTCCAAGCCAGGAGAGCGAACGCGCGCTCGAAACTCCCCAGCCAGGCCGCTGTCGAAAAAAGGCTATGGCGCAAAATGAACAGCACCGCGCGAATCACCGCCATCGAAGTCAACAGCGGCACCGCCAGCGAGAGCAGGTTGATGTGGTGCCACTGCGCCAGCACCGGTCGCGCAATCAGCACCAGTATCAGCATGGCCAGCGGCAGGCCAACGCGCCGCATGCCGCGCTCGCCAAAATCCATCACGCGGCTATCGCGCGCTGCACGCGCCCGGGCTAACCGCCCCCCCATCCAGCGCTCAAACGTCCAGGCCAAGACGAAGCAGATCAGGAGCACACCCACCTGCCAGATCACCTCGGGCGATTGCAAATCCTGCCAGAGTTCGGCCAGCAGGCCACCTACGCGCAATTCAGCGTTCATGGCAACACTGTCTCTGCATAGGGGACAGCCTCATCGTGATGGCGCTGCCAGTTGGCCAGATAGGATTTGGTCAGCGCCCGGTTGCCACGCAGGATCAGCAGGTTTTCGGCATTTCTGGCCTGCGCCGAAAACGTAAAGTTGTAGCTGCCGGTGATGATCACGGGCTGATCTCCCTCTGCATCAATGAGCAGGATTTTATTGTGTGCGGCGGCATAACGGGTTTCGAGGCGCACCGGGATACCGGCCTCATGCAGTTGGGGAATCAGCGAGTTGTTGCCCTTGCGCAGCATCTCGCGATCAGCCAGCAGCGTCACCCTGACACCACGCCCATGCGCCGCCAGCAGCGCCCGCGCGATATTGCGACTGGTGAGCAGATAGGCCTGCACATGGATGCTCTGGCGTGCTGCGCCCAGCTGTTTCAGCAACGCGCCCTCGGCATCGTCCCATGGCGTAAACAGCACTTCGATGGTGCCGGCCGCCGGGACTTCGACGGCCTGCGCAGGCGCGATCAAACTGACCAGCAGCAACGCGCATAGCCATTGCCTCATGCAGCGCGTTCCAGCACCGCCGCGTAGAAGCCATCCGTGCCATGCACATGCGGCAGCAGGTGTAGATCGTCGCCGGACAGGTCGACAACGATGCCCTGTGCGGCCAGCACGGACTTGGCCGAAACGCGAGCAAATTGCGGATGCGCCGCCAGAAAAGCATCGACGATGCCTTCGTTTTCCTCGGGCATCAGGCTGCAGGTGGCATACACCAAGCGCCCACCCGGCTTGAGCAGCTTCGCCGCAGCGGCGAGGATGCTGGCCTGCTTGACGGTGAGTTCGGCGATGCTCTGCAGCGACTGGCGCCACTTGAGATCGGGGTTGCGTCGCAGCGTGCCGAGCCCGGAACATGGTGCATCGACCAGCACGCGATCACACTTGCCGGCCAGCCGCTTGACGTGCGTGTCGTTCTCGTGGGCGATGGCGACCGGATGCACGTTGGAGAGACCGGAACGCGCCAGCCGCGGCTTGAGCTTGGCCAGCCGCCGCTCGGCCACGTCAAAGGCATAGAGTCGGCCCGTCGAGCGCATCAACGCGCCGAGCAGCAGCGTCTTGCCGCCTGCCCCCGCACAAAAGTCGACCACCATCTCGCCACGTTTGGGCTGCAGCAAATGTCCGAGCAACTGACTGCCCTCGTCCTGAACCTCGATGTGGCCATCAAGAAACAGCGGCTCATTGGAGACAAAGGGTTTCCCCGCCGTGCGTATCCCGTCGGGAGCATAAGAACAGGCCTGCGCCGCAATGCCATCTGCCGTCAGCTGGGCAAGCACGGCGTCGCGCTCCGCCTTGAGCGTATTCACGCGCAAGTCGAGCGGTGCCGGCTGGTTCAGCGCACGCGCCAGTTCGAGCAGGTGCGGCTCGTCCATCATGCCCAGCAGACGTTCCACCAGCCAGTCGGGCAGGTCGGTCTGTTCGGCCAGACTGAGGGTCGGCTCGGGCCGTCCCTTGAGTTGTGCCACCCATTCGCCATCGCGCGGCGACAAGCCCTCGGCCATCTGACGCTGACTCATCCCGCCGTAACGCACCATGGCCGCCAGCACCAGTTGCTTGGTATGCGCCTCCGGGCCGAGCCAGGCGGCCAACGAGCGCTTGTGGCGCAAGATGGCATAGGCGGTTTCGGCAATCAGGGCGCGTTCGCGCGGGCCGCATTTCTGGGCGCGAAAAAAAGCCGACAGTACGGCATCGGCCGGCTGGGCGAACATCAGCAACTGGGTGGTGACGGAAACAGCCTGATCCAACAGGCGGCGATTGAGCGGGGTCATAGGGCGTCTTTCAGTTCAATGTGCGTGACGAGTTGATCAAACACTTCGCCTTTGCGGTCACGATGGCGAATCTTGACCGGCAGGCCGGTCTGTTGGTCGATCCAGATTTCGGTGGCATCGTCGGATTGGTCACCCGCGATCAGATAATGGCGTGCGCGAAACTCTCCATAGGGCACCACCACCCTCTCGACCCCGACGAGGACGATGCGATAGGCCGACATCTTACGTCCCGTAGCGATATTCAGGGTGGTTTCGCCCTGATCGGCGGAATGGGCGCCGAGCTGATGAAACAGGGCGAGCAGATCCTGCGTGCCGGGCACGAGCGGGGCGGACTGGCCGTTGCCGAGAAAAACCTGCCCCAGTGCGACATCGAAACGCACGCTTTCCTTCAACTGTCCGCCGCGCACGGTTTCGAAACTATGCGGCCGCAAACCGAAGGTATCAAAGCCGCCCGTGCTGACCTGCTCGACGCGGGCAGGGCGAAACAGCGCCGCCAGCCCGACCGTTTCCGTAACAACCCGGAGGTTGTAGCGCTCGCCGTCGTGCTGCCAGGTGTGCGTGCTCTCGCCGACCAACAGGCCGCCATCGCCACGGGTGACCTGAAACACCATGCGACCATCGCGCGGCCAGCGGCTGGCCATCTCGGAAACCAGCACGGGGGCAAGCGGTGGCGTGGGGGCCGGCTCAAAAGTCGGCGCTGGCGGAACGGCATCCGGCGGCGGAACAGGCTCTGGGGCTGCGCTTGGCATCGGCACGGGATCGGGCTGCGCTGCAACCGGCGATGTTTTTCTTGGTGGTGGTGGCCGGGGTGCGACGGCAACAGGGACAATCGCAGGTGTTAGCCGCGTTTCCAGCAGGACAGCCGCCGGTCCGTCATCCAGCCCCGGCAGCCCCCAGCCCGGCCCGACCAGCACACCGAGATGGATCAGCACGGAACCCACCAGCGCCAGCACCAGTGACCATGGTGACCGGCGTGCCCCTCGCATCATCAGGCAACAGGCACCCGCAGGGCGTCACCGGCCGGCGTGGCATCGCTGTCCCAGACCACGCGATGATCCACAAGCCGGCAATGGCCGTTGAGAATGCCACGTGCCGCCTGCGGATAGACGAGGTGTTCCTGTGCCAGCACGCGTGCCGCCAACTGGTCGGCATCATCGTCAGGCAGCACCGGGACGGCGGCCTGCACAACGATCGGGCCACAGTCCAGCGCTGGGGTAACAAAGTGCACGGTACAACCATGAATGCGCACCCCCGTCTTCAACGCGGTCTCATGGGTATGCAGTCCGGGGAAGGCCGGCAGCAGCGAGGGGTGGATGTTAACGAGACGCCCGTTGAAGCGCTGCACGAAAGCTTCGGTCAGCACGCGCATGAAACCAGCCAGCAGCACCAGTTCGGCGCCGCGACGGTCGATCTCTTCGGCCAGTGCCACATCAAAGGCCTCGCGCGACGGGAACGCCTTGTGATCGATCACGGCAGTCGATACGCCTCGCTCGGCGGCCCAGGCCAATCCGGCTGCACCGGGACGATTGCTGATGACGCCGACACAGGTACCGGGCAGCTTCGCATCGATCAGGGCCTGCATATTGCTGCCCCGGCCGGAAATCAGAATCACATAGTTGTCCATCGGGTTTTTCATCAAATCGGCAGGAAAATGGCGGAGGTTATGCTTTGCACGACCTTGACGACCGTGCGCTGGGTCTTGTCGGCAACGATCTGCGACAGCAAATCGAGATTGCCGATCAGACGGCCGAACTCACGCTCGAAGCTCAAATTGCGAACCGGCGTGATTTCGTTGGAAAACAGCATCGGCGCACCCACCGGAATATCGGCTTCGGGCAGTGTGCGCAGCGTATTGGCCAGCTTCCAGGCCGCGATTTCGACATTGCGCGCCGCGTTGTGGAGCTTCTGCGCATCAAGGTCGTCGAACAAGAAAAACTCCAGCTTGCCATCGAAGGCCAGGTGCAGCATCTGCGCCAGCCCACCGATAAAGGCGGCCACTCGGTCGTGCGCATAATCCTCGCGCAGGCTGGCCAGCACCAGCGTCGTACTACGCCGGCCGTCCGCGTCCAGCAGCAGAAAGCGCGCCGGATCAGCCAGTTGCGCCAGTGCGACTTCGAGGCTGGCATGGCCGCCCTTCTTCCACTCGCGCGGGTTGCGCCGATACAGTTTCTCGGCCAGTCGCTGCAGGCTGGCGGCAATTTCACGGCGATGGAGGTCGGCAATCCGATCGATATCGCTCTTGGCAAACTGGCCGGGACCGGATACGCAGCCGGCCAGCAGCAGCGCCGGCAAGGCAAACAGACAGGCGCGGCGCTTCATGGCTGGGCAGGCGCGGCGCGATGTTTGAGCCAGCCGATCACCAGCGGCAACAGGGACAGCGCGATGATGACCAAAATCACCAGTGTCAGATTGTTCTTGATGATCGGCAGGTTGCCGAACCAGTAGCCCGCCAGACAGAGCGAGCCAACCCACAACGCGGCACCGATAACATTGAAAAAGGTAAACCGCGCCGCCGGCATCTCGCCCACCCCGGCAACGAAGGGTGCATAGGTGCGCAGGATCGGCAGGAAACGGGCGATCACGACCGTCTTGCCACCATGGTGTTCATAAAACGAGTGAGTCTTCTCGAACGCCGCCTTGTTGAAGAAACGCGAATCTTCCCAGCGGAACACACGCGGCCCGAACCAGCGGCCGACACGGTAATTCACCCCGTCGCCAAGCACGGCAGCGACAAACAGCACCGCCATCAGTAGGCTGATGTCCATGCCGCCCGTCGCCGCCAGCGCGCCCGCCACGAACAGCAGAGAATCCCCCGGCAGGAAGGGCGTGACGATCAAGCCGGTTTCGCAGAAGATGATGGCAAACAGGATCGCGTAGATCCACACGCCGTACTGCGCCAACAACACGGCAAGGTGTTTGTCGAGATGCAGAATGATGTCGATGAATTGGGCAAGAAGTTCCATGGCGGCGGAGTTTACCCCACCCCCTATAATTCCCCGCCCATGAAACGCATCCAGCCCCTGCCCGACCTCCTGATCAGCCAGATTGCGGCTGGCGAGGTGGTCGAACGTCCCGCCTCGGTGCTCAAGGAGCTGCTCGAAAATAGCCTGGACGCCGGCGCGACAAAGATCGACGTGCAACTGGAAGAAGGCGGCGTCAGCTTGATGCGCATTGCCGATGACGGCGGCGGCATGCCGCCTGACGACCTGCCGCTGGCGCTGGCCCGTCACGCCACCAGCAAGATCGCCAGCTTGGCAGATCTGGAAAGTGTGGCGAGCTACGGCTTTCGCGGCGAGGCGCTGGCCTCCATCGCCGCCGTGGCGCGCGTCGACATCACCAGCCGCACCGCCGAGAGCGCCCATGCCTGGCGTATCGAAGCGCTGACGGGAGAAATCAAACCCGCCGCCCTCGCCGCCGGCACGGTGATCAGTGTCGCTGACCTGTATTTCAATACGCCGGCACGGCGCAAGTTTCTCAAGACCACCGCCACCGAATACGCCCATTGCGACGATGTGCTGGTGCGCATGGCACAGGCGCGTCCTGATGTCGCCTTCACCCTCACACACAATGGTCAGGTAAAGCGCCGTCTCGCCAGCGCCGACTTTTCGCGCCGGACACGGGAATTGGTCGGCGAAGAATTCTTCAAGCATGTGCGCAACATCGATGTCAGCGCCGGCCCGCTCTCCCTGACCGGTTTCGCCGCCCTGCCCGCCTACGCAAAATCGACACGCGCCGAGCAGTTCTTCTACGTCAATGGCCGCTTCGTGCGCGACAAGCTGCTGGTGCATGCGGCGCGCGAAGCCTATGCCGACATCCTGCATGGCGCCCACCACCCCGCCTACGTGTTGTTCCTGACGCTCGATCCGGCGACGGTGGACGTGAATGTGCACCCGGCCAAGACCGAAGTGCGCTTCCGCGATGCGCGCGGCATTCACCAGTTTGTCTTCCATGCCCTGCAGCGCGCATTGGCTGCGCCGCTGGCGGCGGCAAGTCCGCAGTCTGCCGTCCCGCCAGCGCCGACTTTTACGGGTGGCCGCCCGCAACAAACGCAGTTCGCCATGCGCGAGCCAGCGGTCACGGCCTATCTCAACTTCGCGCAACAGGCGTCCTCGCCACCACTGCCCGCCGAGATAGAGGCACCACTCGGCCATGCCCTTGCCCAACTGCACGGCATCTACATCCTCGCCGAGAATGCCCAAGGGCTGGTGCTGGTCGACATGCACGCCGCCCATGAGCGCATCCTCTACGAACGGCTCAAAGTCAGCACCGATGCTGCGCCCGCCATCCAGCCCCTGCTCGTGCCGGTGCTGTTTTCCGCCACGGCGGGCGAGATGGCCTGCGCCGAAGCGCATCAGGAAACGCTGCACGCGCTTGGCTGCGACATCGCCCCGGCCGGCCCGGCACAACTGGCCGTGCGCGCCGTGCCGGCGCTGCTATCCGGTGGCAACATCGAACAACTGGCGCGCGGGCTGCTCGCCGAGCTATCTGAACACCCGTCCAGCCGCATCCTGCAGGAACGTCGCAACGAAATTCTCGCCACCCTCGCCTGTCACGGTGCCGTGCGCGCGAACCGACAACTCACCCTGCCCGAGATGAATGCACTGCTGCGCCAGATGGGAGCCACCGAGCGTGCCGACCAGTGCAACCACGGCCGCCCCACCTGGGTGCAGTTGTCCATCGCCGATCTCGACAAGCTGTTCATGCGCGGAAAATGAATATCGAGCGCAGCGAGCAAAAAGTCTCCCCTTCCGGGAGGAAGGGGCTGGGGGATGGCGGGCATTCGCTTCCCCCCGCTATTGCCCTGATCGGCCCGACGGCCAGCGGCAAGACCGATCTCGCTCTCGACATCGCCAGCCGCTTTCCGGTCGAGCTGATCAGCCTCGACTCGGCCCAGGTCTTCATCGGCATGGACATCGGCACCGCCAAGCCGGACCGGGCCACACTGGCGCAATACCCGCACCACCTGATCGACCTGATCACGCCGGAGGAACGCTATTCCGCCGCCCGCTTTCGCGAGGATGCCCTGCGGGTCATGCACGAGATCACGGCGCGCGGCCGTATTCCCCTGCTGGTCGGCGGCACGATGCTCTATTACAAAGCGCTGGTCGAAGGCCTGGCCGACATGCCGGAAGCCGATCCGCTGTTGCGCGCCGAAATCGACGCCACGGCCGCCGAGCAAGGCTGGCCGGCCCTGCACCGCGAACTGACCCGGCTCGACCCGGTGACGGCGGCACGCCTTGCCCCCAATGACAGCCAGCGCATCCAGCGCGCCCTCGAAGTCGTACGTATCACCGGCAAGCCGCTCGGCGAGCACTGGCAGGCCCAGGCACGCCCCGAGCTGCCCTTTCGGCTGCTGACCTTCGCCCTCGCCGCCCCCGAGCGCAAGGTGCTGCACGAACGCATCGCGCGGCGCTTTCACGCCATGCTCACCGCCGGACTGGTCGGCGAGCTTGAGGCCTTGCGCACCCGCTACCACCTCGCGGCCGACCTGCCCTCAATGCGCTGCGTCGGCTATCGGCATGTCTGGGAAGTACTGGAGGGACAAATGCCCGCCAAGGAACTCGCCGAGCGCGGCATCTATGCCACGCGCCAGTTTGCCAAGCGTCAGATCACCTGGTTGCGCAGTTTGCGCGACAAGGGCCGCATCGATGGCGAGTATGACTTGGAAGAATCGACAACTCCTGCGAAAATGCGCGCAGAAATTGAAAAACTGATCGCAACTCCCCCTGTGCCCCACGCATGACCGCCCACATCATCACCGCCGACGAACTCGAGAAATTCACGACCAACAACCGGCGCGAAGTCCTCTTCTATCTGCACCAACTCATCAACGATGGCGAACGCGTCAGCGTGATCTTTGCCGAAGGCAGCGAAACCGTGTTGACGGTCCTGCTTAACGTCGATGAGGCGGAGGACATGCTGATTTTCGATTGGGGCGGCAGCGAAGAATCCAATCGCAAGCTGTTGCAAAGCGAACGCAACTATTTTGTCTGCGCACCGCATGGCGTCAAAAATCAGTTTTCGACCGGGCCGGTTTATGAAACCACCTACCAGAAACGCCCTGCATTCTCGACACGCCTGCCCGATCACTACACGCGTCTGCAACGCCGCGAATTCTTCCGCCTTGTGCTGCCGATGACGCGCCGTCCGCCATGTGTGGTGCGTCAGGAGGGCAAACCGGTGCTGAACCTGTCGGTCGTGGATATCAGCATCGGTGGTATCGCCGCAGAGTTACCCGGTGGCGGACTTGATATCCAGCTTGACCAGATCCTGCCCAAGGCCCGCATCGACCTGAAAACCATCGGCACGTTGGAAGTCGATCTGCAAGTGCGCAACCGGGCGGAAATTCAGCGCGGCGGCAAGCCCGTCAGCCGCATCGGCTGCAACTTCGTCAAGCTTAGTAACGCCATGGAAAACCAGCTGCAGCGATTCATCACCGACGTGCAGCGCGAGGAAAGAGCCAGACTCGGCAGCTGATCAGACGATCAGCGTCTGTTCCTGTCCGGCCGCACGGGCTTCGATACGCCCGAGTCGATAGACCGTTTCACCGGATGCGGAAAGATTAGCAGTCGCCGCATCGGCATCCGCCGCCGCCACCACCACCACCATGCCGATACCGCAGTTGAAGACGCGGTGCATCTCGTCGTCGGCCACATTGCCTTCGCGCTGCAGCCACTGGAATAACGGCGGTAACGTCCAGGCAGACTTTTCGATCACGGCTGTCACGTTTTCGGGCAACACACGCGGCACGTTGCCGGTGATGCCACCGCCGGTGATATGCGCCATGCCCTTCACGGTAATGGCGTCCATCAGCTTGAGCAGCGACTTCACATAGATGCGCGTCGGTGCAATCAGCGCATCGGCAAACGGCTGGCCATGGAAATCGGCCTTCAGGTCGGGTTTGGCGCGCTCAACAATGCGACGGATCAATGAATAGCCGTTGGAATGCGCGCCGGAGGAAGCGAGGCCCAACACCACATCGCCGGGGGCAATCGACTTGCCGTCGATGATCTTTGCTTTTTCCACCGCACCGACGGCAAAGCCGGCCAGGTCATATTCACCGGCCGGATACATGTCGGGCATCTCGGCCGTTTCGCCGCCGATCAGCGCGCAGCCGGACAATTCGCAGCCCTTGGCAATGCCTTCCACGACGGTCGCGGCAGTATTCACGTCCAGTTTGCCGCAGGCAAAGTAGTCGAGGAAGAACAGCGGCTCGGCGCCCTGCACGAGGATGTCATTGACACTCATCGCCACCAGATCCTGGCCGACGGTGTCATGGCGATTCAGTTCAAACGCCAGTTTCAGCTTGGTGCCCACCCCGTCGGTACCGGAAACCAGCACCGGCTCCTTGAATTTCTTCGAAATTTCGAACAGCGCACCGAAGCCGCCGATGCCCCCCAGCACCTCGGGGCGCATGGTGCGCTTGGCGGCAGGCTTGATGCGCTCGACCAGCGCATCACCGGCATCAATATCGACCCCCGCATCACGGTAGGTCATGGAACTGGAAGTTGTCGTCATGATCGGAATCCGAAGTTTGCGGCGATAATTCGCATACCGCGCGAAAAGTGCGGATTCTATCGAAATAAGCCCCTGATTCGCCTTGTCCCCATCTACCCAGCTACTTCTCGATCTTCAGCCGGCCCAGCCGCCCACGCTGGATAACTTTATTGCCGGCACCAACCAGGAGTTGCTGTCCCGCTTGCGCGCGCTGGCCGAACCCGGCTGCTTCGATGCGCTCTATCTGTGGGGCCCGGAAGGCAGTGGCAAGACGCACCTGCTCTCTGCCGTCGCCAGCCTCACCCTGCGCAAGCGCCCGGTGATGTTCCTTGATCGCCGTCCGGCCAGCGCCGACTTTTTCGACCTGCCCGGCGGCCTGCTGATTGTCGATGACATCGATAGCCTCGACGAGGCCGCGCAAATCGCCCTGTTCCGCCTCTACAACACGGCACGCATGATCGGGCTGGGTCTGCTGCTGGCCGGCAATCGTCCGCCGCTGCAACTCGATCTGCGCGAAGACCTGCGCACCCGCATCGGCCAGACCCTGATTTACGAGGTCAAAACCCTCAACGACGACGAGAAGGCCGCCGCCCTGCAACGCCATGCGCTGGAGCGTGGTCTCAAGATGGATGATGGTCTGCTGCGCTACCTGCTCGCCCACGGCCGGCGCGACCTGCCCTCGCTGATGGCGGTACTCGACCACCTTGACCGCACCACCCTTGAACGCCAGCGCCCGGCCACACTGCCGCTGCTCAAGGAAGCCCTGCAACTTCAACGGATACCACCTGAACATGAACCTCGCCCTGTTTGACCTCGACAACACCTTGCTCGCCGGCGACTCGGACTTCGAGTGGGCACAATTCCTCATCTCGAAAGGCGTGCTGGATCGCGAAGTCCATGAAGCGAAAAACCAGGCCTTCTACGACGATTACAAGGCCGGCACGCTCGACATTCATGCCTTCCTCGAATTCCAGCTCGCGCCGCTGGCGCGCCATGCCCGCAAGGAACTCGATGCCTGGCATCGCGAATTTATTGCAACGCGCATCCGCCCGATCATTGGCTCGGCGGCCCGTGCGCTGGTACAGCGTCATCTGGATACCGGCGACCTGTGCGCCATCGTTACCGCCACCAACAGCTTCGTCACCGGGCCGATCTGCCGCGAGTTCGCCATCCCCCACCTCGTCGCCACCGTCCCGGCGCAGGAAGGCGGGCAATTTACCGGCGCGCCGCGCGGCCTGCCGGCGTTTCGCGAAGGCAAGATCACCCGCGTCGATGCCTGGCTCGAATCGCTCGGCCTGTGGTGGGGATCCTTCGAACAAAGCTGGTTCTACAGCGATTCGCTCAACGATCTGCCGCTACTGGCCAAGGTCAGCCACCCGGTTGCCGTTGATCCGGATGACACCCTGCGTGCCCATGCTGCTGCTCATGGCTGGCCAATACTGAGCTTGAGATGATGTCTTCGGGTATGATCGCGGCCTCCCCGTTAGCGACAAGCGCATGATCCGCAAGCTCCTGCGCCGCGTATTCAAACGCGGCGAACCCACGCCCCACACCGTTGAAACCATTGGCCCCGACCAGCACGGCATTCGTTCTGAGGCCGTCTCGTCGGCTGCACGCCGCACCTGTGAAGGGCTGCAACAAGCTGGCTACCGCGCCTATGTGGTCGGTGGTGCCGTGCGCGACCTGATCGCCGGGATCGAACCCAAGGATTTTGACGTCGCCACCGACGCCACCCCGGAACAGGTACGCGCCCAGTTTCGGCGCTCACGCGTCATCGGTCGCCGCTTCCAGATCGTGCATGTGATGTTCGGTGCCGAAACCATTGAGGTCTCGACCTTCCGTGCCGCCCATGATGCCGATACGCTCAAGGACGAACATGGCCGCGTGCTGCGCGACAACGTCTGGGGCAACATGGAAGAAGATGCCGCGCGGCGCGACTTCACCGTCAACGCGCTGTACTACGATCCTTCCACCGGCAAGGTATTCGACTACCACCACGGCGTACGCGACCTGCAACGCAAGACGCTGCGCATGATTGGCGATCCGCGCGCCCGCTATCGCGAAGACCCGGTGCGCATGCTGCGCGCCGTGCGCCTCGCGGCCAAACTCGACCTGCGCCTCGATCCACAGGTGCAGGCACCGATCCGCGAGATGGCCGAACTGATCGACAACGTGCCGGCTGCACGCCTGTTCGACGAGATGCTCAAGCTGCTGTTCTCCGGCCATGCCGTCGAGTGCGTCAAGCGCCTGCGCGAAGATGGCCTGCACCACGGCCTGCTGCCCCTGCTCGACGTGATCCTCGAACAACCGCTCGGCGAAAAGTTCGTCATGCTGGCGCTGACCGATACCGACCGGCGCATCCGCGAGGGCAAGCGCACCTCGCCTGGCTTCCTGTTTGCCACGCTGCTTTGGCACGAAGTACTATCCAACTGGGAAGCACGCAAAAAGAATGGCCAACTGCCGGTGCCCGCGCTCCATGAAGCCATGGACGAGGTGCTCGATACGCAAGGAGAAAAACTCGCGATCACGCGCCGCATCGCCGGCGACATCAAGGATGTCTGGCTGCTGCAGCCCCGTTTCGAGAAGCGCAGCGGCCGCATGCCCTTCCGCCTGATCGAACATCAACGCTTTCGCGCCGCCTGGGACTTCCTGCGCCTGCGCGCCGAGAGCGGCGAGGCGCCACAGGAGCTATCCGATTGGTGGGCTGCCTTTGAGCAGGCTGATAACGCCGAGCGCGAAGCGCTACTCAAGCCCGACACCGGGCCGAAGAAGCGACGGCGCCGCACCCGAGTCCGCAAACCCGGTGAGGACAGTACCAGCGCCATCCCACCAGCGCCGACTTTTGAATAAGCCTGCATGCAGGTCACGGCCTACGTTGCGTTGGGAGCGAATCTCGGCGATCCGGTTGCCACCGTGCGCGCGGCCATCGCAGCCCTGCACGACATCGCGGATGCCCGTTTTTGCGTCGCCTCATCGCTCTATCGCACCGCGCCTGTCGGCCTGCATCACCAGCCCGATTTCATCAATGCCGTAGCGCTGCTTGAGGTAGATGCTGCCGTACTGCCAGCGCCGACTTTTTTAGAACGTCTGTTTGCCATCGAAGCGGCCTTTGGGCGCCAGCGCAGCGTTAAAAATGCACCGCGCACCCTTGATCTCGATTTGCTGCTGTTCGGCGATGAGCATCTCAACCTGCCAGGCCCCCCCCACCTCACCCTGCCCCACCCGCGCATGACGGAACGTGCCTTCGTTCTCGCACCGTTAGCCGAAATCGCACCAGATATCGTCATCCCCGGCCATGGGCTGATCGCCCCCTTGCTGGCTGCCGTTACCGGGCAGCACATTGAAAGGCTGTCATGACCTGTGCCCGGTGTATCCTTGGCTCCGTTTACTTCATATTCCGCTCCCCGTAGATGACATATCTGGCTTCCAACAAACCGGTCACCCTGCTGGAACTGACGCGTATGAAGCAGGCCGGTGAAAAAATCGCCATGCTGACCGGCTACGACGCGAGTTTCGCTGCACTGGAGGACCGCTGCGGCGTGGATGTCATCCTCGTTGGCGATTCGCTCGGCAATGTCATCCAGGGCAAGACCTCGACACTGCCCGTGACGATGGAGCATATGGTCTACCACACCGAGTGTGTCGCCAGCCTGCCCCTGCGGCCGATGCTGGTGGCCGACCTGCCCTTTGGCGCTTACCACGAGTCGAAGGAACAGGCGATCCGCAATGCCGGCCGCCTGCTCGCCGCCGGCGCCGAGATGATCAAGCTCGAAGGCGGTGCGGTGATGGCGGAAACCGTGCATTTCATGGTTGAGCGCGGTGTCCCCGTCTGTGCCCACATCGGGCTCACCCCCCAATCCGTGCATGCCCTCGGCGGCTATCGCGTACAGGGCCGTGACGAAGCCGGCGCAGCGCGTATGAAAGCCGACGCGCATGCCTTGGAACAAGCCGGTGCCGCGATGATGGTGCTGGAAATGGTACCGGCCCCGCTGGCCGCAGAGATCACCAAAGAACTCACCGCGTGCTCAACCATCGGGATTGGTGCCGGGCCGGACTGCGACGGCCAGGTGCTCGTGCTGCACGACATGCTTGGCATCTACCCGGGCAAAAAAGGGCGCTTCGTGCGCGATTTCATGGTCACCGCCCAAAGCATCGAAGGCGCCGTGACCGCTTATGTCGCCGCCGTCAAGGACGGCAGTTTCCCCGCGCCAGAACACTGTTACTGAGCACTGTTACTGATCATGCAGATTCACGAGACTATCGCCGCCACCCGTGTGGCGCTGAAAAATGCCGGCCGTATTGTGTTTGTGCCGACCATGGGCAACCTGCACGAGGGCCATATCGCGCTGATGAAGCAGGCGCGTCAGCATGGCGACTGCGTCGTCGCCTCGATCTTCGTCAACCGCCTGCAGTTCCGCCCCGGTGAGGACTTCGACAAGTATCCACGCACCTTCAACGCCGACGGTGAAAAGCTGGTCGAAGCGGGTGTTGATCACTTGTTCGCCCCTAGCGAAATCGAGCTTTATCCGACCCCGCAACGCTATGTCATCGAACCACCGTTGGAGCATGCCACGATTCTCGAAGGCGAATTCCGCCCCGGGCATTTCTGCGGCGTGGCCACGGTGGTGATGAAGCTGTTTGGTGTCGTGCAGCCGCATGCGGCCCTGTTCGGCAAGAAGGATTACCAGCAATTCATGGTGCTCTCGGCCATGGTACGGGAGTTTTCCCTGCCGATAGAGATCATCCCCGGCGAGACCGTGCGCGCGGCCGATGGCCTGGCTCTGTCTTCGCGCAACGGCTATCTTTCGCCCGCCGAACGCGCCGAAGCGCCCCGGCTCCACCGCGTTCTAACCAAAGTAGTAGCGGCCGTGCGTGGCGGCAATCGTGATTTCACCGCGCTGGAGAGTAATGCAAAGACCGAATTGCAGGCCCATGGCTGGATTCCCGATTATGTTGCAGTGCGGCGAAGACTTGATCTACAATCCGCCTCCGCTTCGGATAATTCGCTGGTTGTGTTGGCTGCCGCACGGCTGGGTACCACCCGCCTGATCGACAATCTGGAAATCTGAAGCTCGTTTAATACGCCCTACTTGTTACGGAGAGCGACCATGCAACGCACGATGCTGAAATCCAAGCTGCACCGCGTCACGGTAACCCAGGCCGAACTGCACTACGAAGGCTCCTGTGCCATTGACGAGCATCTCATGGACGAGGCCGACATCAAGGAATACCAGCAGATCGAGATCTATAACGTGACGAATGGCGAACGCTTTTCCACCTATGCCATCCGTGCCGAACGCAACAGCGGCACGATTTCCGTGAATGGCGCCGCCGCCCGCAAGGCAGCGCCCGGCGATCTGCTGATCATCTGTACCTACGCCGCATTCAGCGAGATCGAACTGGCCAAGCACGAACCCGATCTGGTCTATGTCGATGCAAAGAACCGCATCACCCATCGCAGTCAGTCCATTCCCATTCAGGCCGTCGCCTGATCAAATCCACTTTTGTCGTTGGGCGTTTCTGGTTTCTGCTAGGATTCGCATCTTCGATTCACTTTTCCGCCAAGAGAAACTCATGAGCGAACATATCCAATACGTCACCGACGCCAGCTTCAAAAGCGACGTTCTGGACTCCGCCGTCCCCGTCCTGGTTGATTACTGGGCGGAGTGGTGTGGTCCGTGCAAGATGATCGCGCCGATCCTCGAAGAAGTGGCCAAGGAATATCACGGCCGTCTCAAGATAGCCAAACTGAACATCGACGAAAATCCGAAGACACCGGGCGAATTTGGCATCCGTGGCATTCCCACCCTGATTCTGTTCAAGGGCGGCAACGTCGAAGCCACCAAGGTCGGCGCCCTGTCCAAGTCGCAATTGATCGCTTTTATTGACAGCAACCTCTAATCCCTTTACATTCCTCCCGGAACCGCACCACATCCTTGGTCGGTAGCGATTCCGGGCAGCAGGCTCCCCCCTCCAGCCTGCAATACACCGCACCCCCTCTCGCCGCACTCTTACCTCCCGGGCAATCCCCTGCCTGCGCTTACCCCAAGCACAACCATGCACCTTTCCGAACTCAAGAACCACCATGTCAGCCAACTGATTGACATGGCCACCACCGTTGGCATCGAAGGTGCCAACCGCCTGCGCAAGCAGGAACTGATCTTTGCCATCCTCAAGGAACACGCCAAGAAAGGCGAGGTCATCTTCGGCGACGGCTGCCTTGAGGTGATGAACGACGGCTATGGCTTCCTGCGCTCCGCCGACACCTCCTACCTCGCCAACCCAGATGACGTCTATGTCTCGCCATCGCAGATCCGCCGTTTCAACCTGCGCACCGGCGACACTGTCGAAGGCGAGATTCGCACCCCCAAGGATGGCGAACGCTACTTCGCGCTGGTCAAGCTCGATCAGGTCAATGGTGAGTCGCCCGAGATCTGCAAGAACAAGATCCTCTTCGAGAACCTGACGCCCTTGCACCCAACCGAGCACCTGCGCCTGGAACGTGAGATCAAGGCCGAAGAGAACATCACCAGTCGAGTCATCGACATCATCGCGCCGATCGGCAAGGGCCAGCGTGGCTTGCTGGTTTCAGCGCCGAAGAGCGGCAAGACAGTGATGCTGCAACACATTGCCCACGCCATCTCGGCGAATCACCCGGAAGCCGTGCTGATCGTCATGCTGATCGACGAGCGTCCTGAAGAAGTCACCGAAATGACGCGTACGGTGCGCGGCGAAGTGGTCGCCTCGACTTTTGACGAACCCGCTTCGCGCCACGTCCAGGTGGCCGAAATGGTCATCGAGAAGGCCAAGCGCCTCACCGAGCACAAGAAGGATGTTGTCATTCTGCTCGACTCGATCACCCGCCTCGCGCGCGCCTACAACACCGTGCAGCCGGCTTCCGGCAAGGTGCTGACCGGCGGCGTGGATGCCAACGCCCTGCAAAAGCCCAAGCGCTTCTTTGGTGCTGCGCGCAATATCGAGGAAGGCGGTTCGCTGACCATCATCGCCACCGCGCTGGTCGATACCGGCAGTCGCATGGACGAAGTGATCTACGAAGAATTTAAGGGCACCGGCAACTCCGAAATCCACCTCGACCGCCGCATGTCCGAGAAGCGTGTCTATCCGTCGATCAACGTCAACCGCTCCGGTACGCGCCGCGAGGAACTGCTGCAGAAGCAGGACGTACTGCAGAAGGTCTGGGTGTTGCGCAAGCTGATGTATGGTCTGGACGACCTCGAAGCGACCGAATTCCTGCTCGACAAGGTCAAATCCACCAAGAACAACGCCGAGTTCTTCGACGCGATGCGCAGGGGTAGTTGATCTTTCACACTTTTTTTTGCATAATGCCCGGCTTCCCACCGCACCGGCAATTTTTTAGGACACAGAATCATGAAAGATGGCATCCACCCGAAGTACAACGAGATCGAGGTGACTTGCAGCTGCGGCAACAAGTTCGCGACCCGTTCGACCAACAGCAAGCCTCTGCACATCGAAGTGTGTTCGGCCTGCCACCCGTTCTATACCGGCAAGCAGAAGATCGTCGACACCGCCGGTCGTGTCGAGCGCTTCAAGCAGAAGTACAAGCGCCCCGGCGCGGCTGCTTGATAGTTGCACACCGCTAAGCAAAGGCAGCCTCGGCTGCCTTTTGTTTTTTTCCTCATGTTTTTTTGCCGATGAATTTCAGCCTGCATCACGACCATAGTCCACGCCTGCCGCGTTTGGCGTTGGGGCTGCTCGTGAGCATCTATCTGTTGGCGGGCATGTTCGGCCATGATCCGTGGAAGGGCGAAGATGCGATCCATCTCGCCATTGCCCATGGCTTCTGGCAGGGCGATAACTGGCTGATCCCGCGCATTGCTGGTGAAGTCTGGCCCCACACGGCCCCGCTCTATCACTGGGTAGCGGCATCGCTGGGCGGTCTGCTGACACCGATGCTGGCCTTTCATGACGCAGCGCGCCTCACCACCACGCTTTTCGGCATCCTGTTTCTGGTTGCGCTGACCGGCGCAACCCGCAGCTTTCACGGCGAGTCCGCCAGCCGTATTGCCCCCCTGCTGGCCATCGGCACCATCGGTCTGCTGGTTTCGCTGCACGAGGCCCAACCAGCCATTGCCGGGCTGGCCTTTGCCGCACTGGCCTGGTGGGGCGCTGGTTTGCTCACGCAGGACAATCGTAAGGGCGCCCCGCTACTCGGCCTAGGGCTCGGCCTGGCCTTTGCTGCCCATGGGCTGGTTGGCCTGTTGATGGCCGCTGCCGTCCTGCCAGCGCCGATTTTTCGGCGTGATCTGAAAAGCTTGCTGATTGCCCTTGCGGTCGCGCTGCCGGTGGCGTTCCTCTGGCCGATCCTGCTGTTGCAAACCGCCCCGGAAACCTTCGCTCTCTGGTGGCAGAACGAATGGGCCGAAGCTACCCAAGGACGGCGTTTACCCACACCGGGACATCTCGAAATCATTGCCTGGGCCACTTGGCCGATCCTGCCCCTCTCGCTCTGGGGTGCCCGCATCCTGCCGCGCGACAGCGCCCGCCTGTGGCTACCGCTAGCCGGCATTTTCCTGGGGCTGGCCTGGTACCTGAGTGGTCCGGCCCGCACCCTGAGCCTGTTTCCTGTCCTGATTCCTCTGATCCTGCTGGCCAGTGCCGGTGCCGCACGCCTGCGCCGCAGTACCACCAACGCCTTCGACTGGTTCGGCGCCATTACCTTCAGCATGATCGCCCTTCTGATCTGGCTCGGTGCCAGCGCCATCGCCTTAGGCTGGCCGGCCCCCATTGCACGTAATTTTGCCAAGCTCGCGCCCGGGTATGAAGGTCAAATCGGCTGGCTGGCGTTGTCGTTTGCCATGGCAGCCACCCTCGGCTGGCTGCTTGCCTGGCGATTGCCGCGCGCGCCTTGGCGTTCCAGCCTGCGCTGGGCTGCGGGGGCAACAATGATGTGGGTGCTGATCACCTCATTGTGGATGGGCTGGATCGACCACTACAAGAACCACCGTCCTGTGGCACTCTCCCTGCGCAACGCCCTGCCTGCCGACATAGATTGTCTCGAACGTAGCGGCCTTGGCACCAGTCAGCGCGCCATGCTGGACTATTTTGCGGGCATCCGCACTGTGGCGCCCTCACGCACGCGCAACTGCTCTTGGCGGCTTGGCATAGACGACCTTGGTCGCGAAACGCCCGCAGGATGGACGCAGGTATGGCAGGGGGCACGTCCCAGTGATCGCAAAGAACGCTGGTATCTCGAACGTCGGGAAGACTAGACCTTCAGGAAGTTGGGCCCGGCACTTTAAGAAAGTGTTCCCGGTAGTATTTAAGCTCTTCAATGGACTCGTAGATATCCGCCAACGCCTCATGCCTGCCGCCCTTCTTCACGCCCTTGGCAATTTCCGGCGTCCAGCGTTTGCAGAGCTCTTTCAGCGTCGATACATCCAGATTGCGGTAGTGGAAATAGGTCTCCAGCTTGGGCATATAACGCGCCATGAAGCGGCGATCCTGACAGATTGAATTGCCACACATCGGTGACTTGCCGGCCGGCACTTGGCGCTTGAGAAAATCGAGCGCTTGTGCCTCAACTTCGGCTTCGGCCAGCACCGATGACTTGACCTTCTCGATCAGGCCGGACTTGCCGTGCGTCTTCTTGTTCCAGTCGTCCATGCCATCCAGCACGTCATCGGGCTGATGCACGACCCAGACGGCGCTTTCCGCGATGACTTCGAGTTGCGAGTTGGTAATCACCATCGCCAGTTCGATGATGCGATCCCGATCCGGCTCCAGCCCGGTCATCTCCATGTCGAGCCAGACAAGCGCATTTTGATCCTGTGCCATACTTCGTTCCCGCAAGTGTTGTATGGCTTGCATTCTGTCACAACTCCCCGATTTCCTGCCTCATGGCCTCCCTGTTCGCCACCCTCTTTCTGGCCGCCCTCGCCCTCTCGACCGCCCTGCGCGTCTGGCTGGCGCTACGTCAGCGTCAGCATGTGTTGGCCTATCGCGCCGCAGTGCCCGCCGAATTCGTCGACCGTATCCCCCTTGCCGACCACCAGAAGGCAGCGGACTACACCACCGCCAAGATTAGACTGGGCCTCACGGAACTGGCGCTTGATGTCGTCCTGCTGCTGGCATTGACCTTCGGCGGCATCCTTGCGATGCTCGATGATTTCTGGCGTTCGCAACTGAACACCAGCCTCTTCCACGGCCTTGCCCTGTTCGCCAGCCTTGGCGTGATCAGCTTCGTGGTCGGCCTGCCCTTTTCGCTTTATCGCACTTTCAGCCTCGAAGCGCGTTTCGGCTTCAACAAGATGACGCCCGGCCTCTACCTCGTCGACCTCGTCAAACAACTGGCGCTCACGGTCTTGATCGGTGGCCCCCTGTTGCTCGCCGTGCTGTGGCTGATGGGCGCGATGGGTGAGCACTGGTGGTTCTACGTCTGGGCCGTCTGGCTCGGCTTCAACCTCCTCGTGTTGCTGCTCTACCCGACTTTCATTGCCCCGCTGTTCAACAAGTTCAGCCCGCTGGCCGAGGGCGAGATGAAGGCGCGCATCGAAGCCTTGCTGGCACGTTGCGGTTTCGCCAGTTCGGGTCTGTTCGTGATGGATGGTTCCAAGCGTTCGGCCCACGGCAACGCCTATTTCACCGGCTTCGGCAAGGCCAAGCGAATCGTCTTCTTCGACACCCTGCTGGAGAAACTGGCGCCCGGCGAGGTCGAAGCCGTTCTGGCCCATGAACTCGGCCATTACCAGCGCCGTCACATCGTCAAGCGCATCGCGATGATGTCCGCCATGTCGCTGGCCCTGCTCTGGCTGCTCGGCCAGTTGATTGATCAGCCGTGGTTCTACGGGGCACTAAATGTCGGCGCTGGCGGGACGGCGATGGCACTGATTCTCTTCTCTCTGGTGCTGCCCGTGTTCAGCTTCCCGCTCTCACCGCTGTTTTCCTCGCTGTCGCGCCGCCACGAATTCGAGGCCGATGCCTATGCCGCCCAACAGGCCAGCCGCGACGACCTGATCTCCGCGCTGGTCAAACTCTATCGCGACAATGCCGCGACGCTCACGCCCGACCCGCTGCATTCGCTCTTTTACGACTCGCATCCGCCCGCCAGCATCCGCATCGCGCACTTGAAGGCATGCTGACCGGCCTCATCACCGCCGCCTTCGGCCGGCACTACGAAGTGCGGCTGGACGATGGGCGGCTCGTCAATGGCATTCCGCGCGGCAAGAAAAGTCCCTTTGCCTGCGGCGACCGCGTCACACTCGGCCCACTCGCCGACAGTGAGGCGCAAATCCTCAGCCATCTACCGCGCAGCTCGCTCCTGTATCGCAGCGACCAGTGGAAGCAGAAGCACATCGCCGCCAATGCCAGCCAGATCGTGCTGGTGGTCGCCACCGAACCGGCCTTCTCCACCGAGCTCATCTCGCGCGCCCTCGTCGCCGCGCGCGACCAAGGCATGCGCGCCCTCATCGTGCTCAACAAGTGCGACCTCACCGATCTGCTGCCCGCCGCGCGTGCGCAACTGGCGGCCTTCAATGCCCTCGGCATGCCGGTCATCGAACTCTCCGCTCGCGACGATGCCCGTCCGTTGCTGCCCTGGCTCGCCGATCAGGTCTCCGTCCTCGTCGGCCAGAGCGGCATGGGCAAGTCCACACTGGTAAATGCACTGATTCCGGGCGCGGCCGCCGCCACGCGCGAAATCTCCATCGCCCTTGATTCCGGCAAGCACACCACCACCCACGCACGGCTGTACGATCTGGCCAACGGGCCCGGCCAACTGATCGACTCGCCCGGCCTGCAGGAATTCGGCCTCGCCCACCTCACGCGGGGTTCCATCGAGTTGGGCTTCAGCGAGATCGCCGCCCTTGACGGCCAGTGCCGCTTTCGCGACTGCCGTCATGAGAGCGAGCCGGACTGCGCCCTGAAAGCCGCCATCGCCACTGGCAAAGTGGACGCGCGTCGACTCGAACATTTCATCACCATCGCCAGCGAAGGCGATCGCGCCAAGACGTATTGATGCTCCACCTGTTTGTCGATATTTCGGCACACGGCTTCGGCCATCTGGCGCAAGTCGCGCCTGTCCTCAACCGTCTTGCCGAGCAACTTCCCGCAATACAACTGACGCTGCGCAGTAGCCTGCCACTCGACCGATTGCGTCAGCGCATCCACACGCCATTCGCGCACATCGCCGCCGCCAGCGACTTCGGCTATGTCATGCACGATGCCGTCACGCTCGATCTGCCCGCCACGGCAGCGGCCTACCGCGCCGCCCATGCGGACTTTCCGGCCTGCGTGGCAACGGATGCGCAACTGCTGACCAAGCTCGGTGTCGATGCCGCATTAACCGACGTCGCCTACCTGCCGCTGGCGTCAGCGGCGCAGGCCGGACTGCCGACGTTGTCGATGTGCTCACTCAACTGGGCCGATCTGTTCCTGCACTACTTCGGCACGGAAGCCTGGGCCGCGCCGATTCACGCCGAAATCCTCGCCGCCTATTGCAGCGCCCACTTCCTGCGCGTCACGCCCGGCATGCCGATGGAAGCGCTCGACAAGCGCATCGAGATCGGCCCCATTGGGACGATGGGCCTAGCGCGCCGCTCGGCGCTACGTGAAAAAGTCGGCGCTGATGACACGGCACATGTCGTCATGGTTGCCCTCGGCGGCATCCCGATGCGCCTGCCAATTGAACACTGGCCCGTGCAGGAAAACACGATCTATCTGGTCCCCGCCGCCTGGCAACCCGCACGGGCCGATTTTCACACCATTGAAACGATCAACTGGCCCTTCGTCGATCTGCTGCGCTCAGTGGATGCGGTCGTCACCAAACCCGGCTACGGCACCTTCGCCGAAGCGGCCGGCAACGGTACGGCGGTGCTTTATCAGCGCCGTGAGGACTGGCCAGAACAGACCTACCTGATCGACTGGTTGCAGGCCAACGCCCGCTGTGCCGAGATCAGTGCGGACGCACTCAGCTCGGGAGATTTCACCCGCACACTCGATACCGTACTGGCGGCAGCCGTCCCGCCACCGCCGACTTTTTCAGGTGTCGAGCAAGCAGCCTGTCATATCGCAAGGCTGCTCGTCTAACAAGCTCAGTGCTTCATGTTGCTGTGGTCCATCGGCGCCGACATGCCGATATTCGACTTCGTCACCGACGCATGCACTTCCTTGCTGCTGCCATCGCCAAAGCCGAGCTTGATCACCACATGATCGCCCTCCTTGAGCGGGGCCTTCATGTCGATCAGCATGACGTGATAGCCGCCCGGCTTGAGCACCGCCTCGCCCTTGGCGGGGACGGCAATTTCCTTGACCTGACGCATGCGCATCACGCCGTTGTCGTTGATGTGGTTGTGCAGTTCGGTCACATTGGCGGCTTGTGCGTTGGCGCTCACAAGCTGGGTGTCCTTGTCACCGGCGTTCTTGATGACCATGAAGGCCCCCGTGGTCTTGGCGCCGGGTGGTGCCATGCGCACGTAGGGATCGAACACGCTGATCTGATCAGCCGCGCCAGCAGCAAAAACGGGGGTGGCGAAGCTGGTGGCCAGCAGCAGGGTGAGCGCGAAATGCTTGTTCATGGGGGAACTCCTTATCAGGGTTTGGGAAGAGACTGGCGAATTTCGGTGAGCAACTGTTCGACACTGGCGCCATGGGGAAGGCTGGCCACCAGTTGGCCGCGCGCATCGACCACATACGTCATGGCCGTGTGGTCAACCACGTAAGTGCCGGCTGAGGCGCCTTCCACCCGCGCAAATACCGCACCGTAGCGGCCGGTGATTTCCTTGAGTTGTTCGGGTTTGCCGGTCAGGCCGATCATGCGCGGGTGAAAAAACTGGGCGTAGTCAGCCAGCCGGTCGATGGTGTCGCGCTCGGGGTCGACGCTCACCAGGATCGGCTGCACCTTGGCCATCTCAGCCGGTGACAATGCCGCCAAGGCCTGCTGCCAGACCATCAGCGAGGTTGGACAAATGTCCGGACAATAGGTGTAGCCAAAATACAGCAGCACCAGTTTGCCGGCATAGTCATGGAGGGCCACAGGGCCTTGCGGACCGTCGAGGGTGAAATCCCCGCCAGTCGGAACCGTGGCCAAGGCAACCGTCTGGCCGAGCTTGGCCGCATGGGTGCCTGGTAAAGGCGCCTGATCGACATCGGGTTGCCAGAAAAAGGCCGCCCAAACAATCAGGGCCAGCAGCACGGCATTGATGAACATCAAAAATGCTTTCATCGCCTTAACCCGTCACAAAACGGAAAGGCACAGCGATGCGCTGGCTACCGGTCTGCAGCAATACTGTCGCCTGCCAGGTCATATGCCCGGTCACGCACACCGGCAAGGTCGTTGGGCCAACAAATTGTCCCGATCCGGCCGCTTTGAGCGTGGGGCGATTAAAGCCCATGGCCATATCCACCCCGGCAAAGTCAATCTGTACGCTATCCGTAGACATCCCCTCAACGCTGACCGCCATCTCGATGGGCTGCGCCACCGGGATGGGGCGCGGGGTCAGGGAGAGGGTCAAACGCCCGCCCGAGGGCAGCATCGCGCGGCAGGGGGTCTTGTGCAGATCGCAGCCCGCCTCTGGCGCGACCGTCACATCGGCCTTGGGCATTAGCAGGGGGGACAGCTTGTAGCCAACGATACCGATCAGGATCAGTGCCAGGATCAGTGCGCTATCGACAAGAAGGGAGCGGCTCATGGATATCTAGCAAAAAGTAAGCCGGCACAATAGCCCAGCGAAGTGTTAACGAGGTTGACTGTAATCAAGGATAAGCGATACCCGCCTCCCTACAGTGTGCGGCATATTGTCGCAGCGGCAACGTGTCGCAGTGTGGCAATTGAACCGTCCTAACCACCTGGGAGCAATGCCATGAAAAAATTCACCCAGCGAACCGTGCCCCTGCTGCTCGCAGCCGGCATGAGTCTCGCCGCGGCCACCACCGCCTGGTCGGCCGAAAGCCTGCAAGACGTCATGAAGCGTCGCAGTTTGTCGCAGCAGGATCTGCTCGCCGCCGCCAAAACCTATGTCCCCACCGGCAAGCGCGATGAATTCGTTGCTTTCAGTTCGGGCGGTCAGTCCGGTCAGGTCATCGTCTATGGCATCCCCTCGATGCGCATCCTCAAGTACATCGGCGTGTTCACCCCCGAGCCCTGGCAGGGTTATGGTTTCGACGAGAACTCGAAGGCCGTGCTGGCCCAAGGCAGGATCGACGGCAAGGACATCACCTGGGGTGATACGCACCACCCGGCGATTTCCGAGACCAACGGTGAATACGACGGCCAGTTCCTGTTCATCAACGACAAGGCCAACCCGCGCATCGCCGTGATCGACCTGCGCGACTTCGAGACCAAGCAGATCGTGGTTAACCCGATCTTCAAGTCTGAGCACGGCGGCGCCTTCGTCACCACCAACACCGAATACATCATCGAGGCGGCCCAGTATCCGACCCCGCTCGAGAACAAGAAGTTCTATCCGCTCGAAGAGATGAACGAGAAGTACCGCGGCGGCATCACCTACTGGAAGTTCGACCGCAAGGAAGGCCGCATCCAGCCCAAGGAGTCCTTCTCGCTCGAACTGCCGCCCTACTGGCAGGACCTGTCGGACGCCGGCAAGGGCCCGTCCGAAGGCTGGTCATTCACCAACTCGTTCTGCTCCGAGCGTTACGTCGGCGGCATCGAAAAGGGTCGCCCCCCGTATGAAGCCGGCTGCTCCGCCAAGGACACCGACTATCTGCACGTGGTCAACTGGAAGAAGGCCGCCGAACTGGTCAAGCAGGGCAAAACCAAGAAGATCAACGGCCACGACGTGATCATGATGGATACCGCCGTCAAGGAAGGTATTCTGTTCCTGATCCCCGAACCCAAGTCGCCGCACGGTGTCGATGTGACCCCGGATGGCAAGTTCATCATCGTTTCCGGCAAGCTTGATACGCACACCTCGGTGTACAGCTTCGAGAAGATCCAGGCCGCCATCCAGGCCAGCAAGTTCGAATCGAAGGATCCGTACGGCATCCCGGTGATCGCCATGAAGGATGCGCTGCATACGCAAGTGCAACTCGGCCTCGGCCCCCTGCACACCCAGTATGACTCGAAGTCCTGCGTTGCCTACACCTCGCTGTACGTCGATAGCCAGGTCGCCAAGTGGAACTACTGCGAAGGCAAGGTACTCGACAAGATCTCCGTCCATTACAACATCGGTCACCTGATGACCATGGAAGGCGATTCGACCAAGCCGGCCGGCCGCTACCTCGTCGCGCTGAACAAGCTGGCAATCGACCGCTTCGTGCCGGTTGGTCCGCTGCATCCGCAGAACCACCAGCTGATTGACATCAGTGACGACAAGATGCAACTCCTCTACGACATGCCCCTGCCGCTGGGCGAGCCGCACTACGTCGTCGCCATCGATGCCAAGAAGCTGAAGCCGGGCGTGCGCTACAAGGTCGGCACCGACAGCCGTACGGACAAGCCACACCCGGGTGCTGTGCGTGCCGGTGAAGAAGTGACCACACGCAAAGGCAACAAGGTTGAAGTCAAGGGCACACTGATCCGCTCGCACATCACGCCGGAAACCATCGAGGCTGAAGTGGGCGACGAGATCACCATCCACCTGACCAACCTCGAGCGCGCTCAGGACGAGACCCACGGCTTCACCGTCTCGACCTACAACGTGCATGCGTCGGCCGAACCGGGCAAGACGGTCACCGTCAAGTTCAAGGCCGACAAGGAAGGTGTCTACCCGTACTACTGCACGGAGTTCTGCTCCGCCCTGCACCTCGAAATGATGGGCTACCTGCTTGTCAAGCCGAAGGGCTGGAAGCCGACCAAGACCGGGCTCGCCAAGGGCAACTACACCGAAGCCGACTACAAGGCAACGCTGAAGAAGGTCGTGGATACCCAGGCCGTGATCGACTCCGTCGTGGGCTACATCACCTCGGTCAACTTCAAGGACTTCCCGGATGTCGTCGCGATGGTGGAGGATGCCACCGACCAACTCGGCAAGATCCCGGATGCCAAGGCCAAGCATGAAGCCGCCGCCGCCAAGAAGGATTGGGAACAGGCCAACCTGTGGGCCGAGCAGATCTGGCAATACCAGGTCAAGACCGCTGACCTCGGTCTGCGTGCCAAGACCTACCTTGAGCAGAACGGCGCCAAGAAAGTCAAGTAATCACACCACTGACTTGATTTAGTTCAAGGCAGTCATCAGGGGGTAGCCATACGCTACCCCCTGTTTCTTTTGACGAAAGGATTAACCATGAAACACATTTTTTTGATTGCCGCCGCACTGGCCGTTGCCACCCCGGCCCTCGCGCTGGATGGCGCCAAGCTGTATCAGGAAAAAACCTGCCTCGCCTGCCACGGCAAGGACGGCAAAAAAACCCTGACCCCGCTATATCCAAAAGTCGCTGGCCAGAACGCCGCCTATGCCGAGCAGCAGATGAAGGACATTAAGAGCGGCGCGCGCGCCAATGGCCAAAGCGCTGCGATGAAGGGCGTGATGCACCTTGTCAACGACGCAGAAATCAAAGCACTCGCCGAGTATCTCTCCAAGCTGAAGTAAGAATCTGCAACGCTGATTGAGCAATATCAATGAAGTCTGATATTGCCCCCCGTAAAGTAACGTCATATTCAAGCAAGAGGAGTTATCCATGAAAAAGCTGTTCAGCCTGGCCGCCGCAGCTCTGCTGTTGCCTGCCGTTGCCTTCGCCGCCCCCCCTGCCCCGAAAGCGGCTGGCATTGAGTCCAAGGATTACCAATGGGCCAAGATGGAAGGCGAAATGAAGGAAGCGCTTGCCGTCAAGGGCATTGCCAAGGAAGGCGAGGAGGGCTACGAGATCTGCGGCGCCTGCCACCTGCCCAACGGCGCCGGTCGTCCCGACGGCACCTTCCCGCAACTCGCCGGCCAGCACACCACGGTCCTGATCAAACAAATGGCCGACATCCGCATGGGCCTGCGCGACAACCCGACGATGTACCCCTTCGCCAAGGAGCTCACCGACCCGACGCAATTGGCACACGTGTCCGCCTATATCGAGAAGCTGTGCATCCCGCTCGACCACGGCAAGTACGAAGGTGCGGACGCTGCCATGCAGATCGCCAAGGGCAAGGATCTCTACGAGAAGCAGTGTGTCGAGTGCCATAAGAAGAACGGCGAAGGCGACAAAGAGAAGTTCTACCCAGTCATCGCCGGGCAGCACTACAAGTATCTGCTGCGCCAGATGACCGAAATTCGCGATGGTCACCGCCGCAACGCCAACCCTGACATGGTCAAGGTCATCAAGCCATATACCAATGACCAGCTCGTCGCCATCTCGGCCTACCAGGCCAGCCTGTCGATGCCTGGCGCGATGTGCAAGCCCAAGGGCAAAAAGAAGTAACGCAGCAACGTTCCCCAGGGGCGCCTCAATCCTCCTGAGGCGTCTCACCCCACCCGCCCGTAGCACTAGGCGGGTGGGTTTTTCAAGCAGAGAATGTCATGCTCACTAATAATAAAACCGACAAAACGATTACCGGTTTGACCCTCATAGCCCTGGTGGCCATGATCGCCGCCTACTTCGCCCCGATCTGGTGGGTCTCGCTGACCGCCCCGAACTATCCGCCCGATGCCTTTCCCGATGGCATCCGCATCCACTTCCATTTCGACGGTGTCTATAACGGCTGCAAGGCCGCGCGCAAGGGTAGTCGCCAGGCGCAGGAAATCATCGAGAAGGATCTCGACCACTCGGTCGAACGCTGGAATCCGGTATTGGATCCCAAGAAACAGAATCTGGACATGAAGGCCGAAGGTCTCGACTGCGTCCATGAGATGAACACGATCAACCACTATGTCGGCATGTTCCCCATCGCCTCGGGCGCACCGGTAGAAAAGCCGCTGGCCAAGTTCTTCTTCGGCATGTTCGCCGTCATGTTGATCGGCTTTGCCATCACCCGGAAAAAACTGCGCCTCACCGTCATGGCCGTCGGCTTTGCCGCCGTCGCCGTCTGGATGGTGGTTGACCAGTACGTGCTGGGGCACCTCGCCAGCCATGTAAAAGCCTACATGGAAGAGGCTGCCACCTTCTTCAATGAGCCAGACAAGATCAAGGTCTGGGGCGACAACGTCACCCTGATCACGAATATCGTCATCGCCGCCATGATCGCCGCCATGATCATCGTCGTGATCGGTGTGGCAAGCTTCCGCAGTTTCGAATTACTGCTGGCGCTCGTCCCTGGCTTGTTGCCGGTCTTCTTTGTGATCGAGTATGCCGGCTGGCTATGGTTCTTCGGCCACAACATGCACCCGTGGGGCGCCTTCACCGTCAAGCCATTCATGCCGACGGTCTTTGGCGAAGGTAAGGTCGCACAATTCTCGACCTACTCCTACCCGTACTGGGGCTATGCCTTGCTGATGATCGTCTTCATCACGCTGATGCTGGCGATCCTGATGCGGCGCAAGCAATTGCGCGAACAGGCCGGTCACTAAGTCATGATCCGCTGGCGCAAACTGCTGCCAGGCATCACCCTCGGGGCGTTCTCGCTGCTGGTCACGGCGCAAACCGCGCATGATGAAATCGGCTGGCGTGGCGATCACGCGGAAACGAAGGAAGCACAACTCGGTGCCACGGCCGATCTCTCCACCGCACCGCGCGTCGGCGTCGACCGGCCCAAGCCTATCTACCCGCTCTATCAGCGCGACAAGCGCATTCACGGTTTCAAACCGTTTCAGGATCTCGTCGACGCCGCGCCGGAAGGCAGCATCCTGATCCCGCCGCCTGGCCACTACGCCGGCCCGGTGGTGCTGAGGAAACCACTGACCATCGATGGCAAGGGACAGGTCAGCATCGACGCCGGCGACAAGGGCACGGTGTTCTCGGTGGAGGCCGACGATGTCGTGATCCGTGGCCTGCACTTCAGCGGCTCTGGCGACTCGCACGATACCGACGACGGCTGCCTCGACGTGCGCGGCCATCGCGCCCTGATCGAGCACAACCGCATCGACAACTGTCTGTTCGGCATTGACTTGAAGCAATCGAGCCAGAGCATCGTGCGTCACAACACGGTGAGTTCCAAAGCCCTCGACCTCGGCATGCGCGGCGATGGCCTGCGCCTCTGGTACAGCAACGATAACCTGATCGAAGGCAACACCATCAGCGATTCGCGCGACATGGTGGCCTGGTATTCGCACCGCAACACCTTCCGCAACAATGTCGGCATGCGCAGCCGCTATTCGATCCACTTCATGTTCGCCAACCACAACATCGTCGAAGGCAACAAGTTCTACGACAACGCGGTCGGCATCTACTTCATGTACACCGAAGGCGGCGGCGCGCGCAACAACCTGATCTCGCATGCCACCGGCGCGGCCGGCATGGCGCTCGGCTTCAAGGAATCCTCGGATCACTTCATCGAAGGCAACGAGATCATCTACTGCGCCGTCGGCATCGGCTCGGATTTATCACCGTTCCAGCCCGGCACCACCATCCGCTTCAAGAACAACCGCATCGCCTACAACGGCATTGCCGTCCAACTCACCAGCGAACTCGGCGGCAACCATTTTAACGACAACGTCTTCGAGGGCAACCTCACCGACATCTTCCAGGCCGGCCGCGATCAGGGCGACAAGAACAAGTGGTCGGGCAACTACTTCGACAGCTATCAGGGCTTTGACAAGAACGGTGACGGCATCGGCGACACGCCGCACGAGCACTATGCCTATGCCGACCAGATCTGGATGGAAATGCCGGTAGCGCGTTTCTTCAAGACCTCGCCGGTACTTGAACTGCTCGACTTCCTGGAGCGCCTCGCGCCCTTCTCCAACCCGGAACTGCAAGCGCGCGACCCACAACCGCGCTATGCCAAGCCCGTAAGGAATGCAGGATGAGCGAAGAAGAAGAAAATGTCGGCTCTGGCAAGACGGCAGGAAAGCCACCTGTTTCAAAAGAGCGCGCCCAGCAAGCACGCCGCCGCTTCCTGCGCACCGCCCTGCTCACCGGCGGCGTGCTCGGTGCCGCCCTCTCAGGCTATCTGCCCATTGCCTACGCACAGAAAAAACGTCTGCGCCCACCCGGCGCCCTCGACGAGAAGGACTTCCTCTCCAGTTGTATCAAGTGCGGCCAGTGCGTGCAGGTCTGCCCAGTCTTCGCCATCAAGCTAGCCGACCTCAGCGACGGTTTTGGCGTCGGCGTCCCCTACATCGATGCGCGCGAGCAGGCCTGCGATTTTTCCTGCGATGCCGTGCAGTGCATCCTCGCTTGCCCGACCGGTTCGCTCACCTACATCAAGCCAGACTTCCTGCCAGTACGTCCGGGGGCACGGATGGCCGACAAACCCATCCTGCTCGCCAAGGAAAACGACCCCGAACCAACCCTCAACCTCGCCGAGCGCATCGGCGTCGCCCGCCTGACGCGCCCCGAATCCTGTCTGGCGATTCAGGGTAAAGGCTTCAAGGGCCAGGCACGCGGTCCCGATTACGACGGCGAACTGCGTTACATGAGCGTCGACCGCTGGAAGCCAATCAAGGTCGCAGACCATCCCTACGATGTCGAACTGTGTGACCTCTGCGTACAAGCCTGCCCGATCAAGAACGCCATCAGCATCGAAACCGTTTTTGCCCCGGATGGTACGCAAAGAAAATCGCCGGTCGTGCATGAGCCTTGCGTCGGCTGCGGCGTCTGCGAAATGATCTGCCCAACCGAGCCTGCCAGTATCGAGATCATTCCCGGTGAAGGATGGAGAGCATGAGCGCCGGACTGAAACGTCGCTTCGTCGACCAGATCAAGGTAATGTTTGGTAGCGACCCCGCCAAGCCAACGAAGGAACTCATCGCCCCACAAGCCCAGGTCATCCATCAGTACAAAAAGGGCAACCGCGACCTGATCGCTGAAAAGCTCCATGCCCGCGCCCATGCCGAGCACAAGAACATCTGGCGCAACCGCCGCTGGGCCACGCTGATTTTCGCCAATCTGCTGTTCGTCGTCTCCTTCTATTTCGACATCCAGATTCTGGAAGGCGCCCTCACCGCCTCGCGCTTTATCGGCTTTCACCTGATCGACCTCAACTCGGCGCTACAGGTGATGCTCGCCCACAAGCACATCATCACCAACTTGCTGATCGGCACCGGCACCGTGCTGGTGCTATGGATTCTGTTGGGCGGCCGCAGCTTCTGCTCCTGGGTTTGCCCTTACCACCTGCTCGCCGAATGGGCCGAAAAGATTCACCTCTGGCTGGTGCAGAAAAAGCTGGTCACCGATGCCCCGGTCGACCGTCGCCTGCGCACCGTGTTCTGGGTCATCTTCGCGCTGCTCGCGGTGCTCACCGGCTACACCGTGTTCGAGTCGATCTCCCCCACCGGCATCCTTTCGCGCGCCATGATCTACGGTTCCGGCCTGCTCGCCATGCTCTGGGTGCTCGCGCTGCTGGTGTTCGAAGTCTTCTTCGTGCGCCGCGCCTGGTGCCGCTACGCCTGCCCCATCGGCCTGACCTACGGCGTTGTCGGCATCATCTCGCCGCTGCGCATCAAATACACCCTTGACGGCTGCTTCCACGAAGGCGACTGCCGCAAGGTCTGCCTCGTGCCACACGTTCTCGACACCGTCATCAAGGGTCGCGCCGTCGACACCGAAGTGCCGATCGGCCCCGACTGCACGCGCTGCGGCCTGTGCGTCGACACCTGCCCGACCGGTTCGCTCAAATTCGACGTCAAGGGGCTGGCGAAGCTGGTGTAACAGGCCACACGCCAAAAGTCGGCGCAGCCTCTGCGGGCCGCTTCCGGCCTGACGGCCTCCCTGCTGGCGGGACGGCGGTCATATATGTCGCTTGACGCCATACATGATTCATGGCACAGTGCGCCATATGCAGGCCAAGCGCACATTCTATGACCGAGCGGAATTTCCCGATGGCGCCATCGTCGAAATGACTATCTGGCAAGTACCCAAGCCGGTCGTCGGCAGCGCGCACCGATTCAAGTACAGCCTGTTTTACGGTTATCCGGGTCGCCGCCTTGTTGGCTACGATAATGAACGCGGCAAAGGCGACCACCGGCATCTGGGCGATCAAGAAAAGCCTTACCGCTTTTCTACGGTGGAAACCCTGATGGCCGATTTTTTGGCGGATGTTCGACGTGTGCGAGGTGAGTCATGAGTGGAACAATCAATCTTCATGTCGGTTCGGTTGAAGACATGGGCAAGCGCTTCATCGGCGCATGGCACAAGCTTGAACAAGGCACAGCCATCGATGAAACGCACCTGACCTTTCTCGATCTGGAAACCATGGTCTCGACGCTGTCGCCCAAGCGCTTGGCGCTGTTGCGCCATGTCCGGCAACACCCGGCCGACAACGTCGCCGCGCTAGCCAAGAGCCTCGGACGAGACTACAAGCGCGTGCATGAAGATGTCGCCGCTTTGGTCCACGCCGGCCTGCTCGAACGCGACGCCCAAGGCATCCGCGCCCCATATGACAGTGTGCATACCGAGGTTTCACTGGTTTGAAGCGGGTTGCTTTCAGCTTCACTCAACCGCCATTCGCCGCCCAACAGCCTGCCGTCTCGCCAGCGCCGACTTTTCTGTGGGCAGGAAACGGCGGTAACGGCCAGCAAAAGACGTTGTCCTTTAATTCCCGAATGAGTGCTTCAGACTGACTACGGCCTGCTGACAAATGCATACCCGTTGGCTGGTCCACTCAGTTTGCAACCATTCAGACTCGGCTTGTTTCCATGACGGCAGAATGTTCATTGGAAACGGTCCCGCCGCCAACCCTGCCGTCGCATGGGTAAACGCAGAAAAATATGATCGGCCAGATGCGCAGGCCACACGTCTCGCCCCTTACGTGAGTAGGCAATAAGTGAGTTTCAAGAGCGCCACAACCAGCGGCAGATTGTGGGTGCGGCGCAGGAGTGTTAGCTGCTGCGCTGGCGCGATTGACTACGCCAGACTTACCCCTGACTGGCGGCGGAAACGACCCGTGCACCGGAAAGGATGTGCCGGGCGTAGCCTTGGTCGGATTGCGAGATGTGATTGACAAGCCATGCCTCGATCAGGCGTAATAGGGCCTTGTCGGGATACGGATTGAGTCGCATATTGAGCTTGCCGTCAATTTCCTTCAGGTATGAGGCATGCTGCGTCTGGTGGACCTCCAACTCGGGATAGCCGAACAGGCGCATCAATGCCTCTTCGAATTGAAAGTGGAATTCGGAATATTCTTGGAGCGACTGCAGTTCCCGGTGAATCTTCGACCAGTTGGCATTGTTCGCGATCAGCAGTTCGATCATGCCGAAATGCGACAGCAGCACCTTGTGCTGATTGTCGATCTCGTCAATGCCCGTAGAATATTCCCGCTTCCATTCCATGATGTTCTCCGTATCAAGTCTGTCGCCGAGAGGGCTAGGTGAATGGCAGTCTCCGCATGTGGAACCCCATTCAAGACAACCGCAATAATCACGTCCCCCTCATTCTCGCTTACCTTTCACGAAAACAAGGCAAGCCCAGCGAACTGCCACCTCTCAATCACCTTACTTCACATGATTCGACGCCAAGCATAATGATCGACTGACGACCGTCTCCTTGGTTAAATTTTACCCGGTAGAACGGCAGGTGACCTCAGTTAGCTGTCGCACAAAAAACACCGCCCAACGTGCCGTGAATGGCAGCAACCGCTGCACTGCCGACGCTGACGGGAAAAACCTGAACGGCTCTTCAGGGTCGCAAACTGCCGTCCCGCCAGCGCCGACTTTTGTTTTTCCTGCCTCACTGACGTCTCTCGCATTACAAACTTACGAAACAATCGTTGATTTGTAAGAACTCCACGATTCCGCGTACTGCAATCCGTCTGCTCACTGGAAAGCTATGTGCGCTCGGGCATTGACATGCGTCGCTGGTGTTCGAAGTCTTCTTCGTGCGCCGCGCCGGGTGCCGCTATGCCTGCCCGACCGGTTCGCTCCAGTTCGAGGTCAAGGGACTGACGAAGCTGGTGTAAGGCCATTCTGTGCCTACATCGGTACAATGCTCGGCGCTGGTAGGGCCGTCGCCCTGCGTCTCCGAGGGACTGCTGATGCCGATTAAAGAATTACCCGCCAACCCCGATGAGGTCGCGGAAATTGTTTATGAAGGCAGAATTGACGGCGTATTCAAGGGGTTTCGCAACCACGATACGCTCTTCAAGCTCCAGGGCGGCAGCACGTGGCGGCAGTTCGAGTACTACTTCGAGTACCGTCACCTGTTCAGTCCCAAGATCACGATTTACAAGATACGTAACAAGAGTAATGGCAAGGAAATCTTTTTCATGGCGGTGGATGGCGTAAAGACCATGGTCGAAGTGAAGTCCTCCTATGCCTGACCTGTCAGCGTACTTTTTTGCCGCCTCGCCAGCAGGGAGGCCGTCAGGCCGGAAGCGGCCCGAAGAGGCTGCGCCGACTTTTTCGTCTGCATAACTGCACGCCGACTTAACAAGAATCAAGGCTAGCGCAGGTTGGCTCAATAGAATTGCCAGCCATGATCCACTGTCACGACCTTTCCAAGACCTTCAAGCGCGCCCGCGTGCTCGACGGTATCTGTCTCGACATCGCGCTGGGCGAACGCATCGCGCTGATCGGCTCGAACGGCGCCGGCAAGACCACGCTGATCCGTTGCCTGCTTGGTGAATACACCCACGACGGGACGGTGACCATCGACGGTCGCTCGCCGCGCAACGAGCGCACCGTTGTGCTCGGCAGCATCGGCTTTGTGCCGCAACTGCCGCCGCCGCTGAAGATGCCGGTCGGTCAGTTGATCGAATTTTCGGCCGCGCTCTCGGGCGCCGATCCGAAGAAGATCGACGCCATCGCTGGTCGCCTTGGCCTGGGGGTCGACGAGATCCGTAGCCGTCCCTTCATCAAACTCTCGGGCGGCATGAAGCAGAAACTGCTGATCGCGATTGCGCTGGGACGCGATGCCAAGCTGCTGATCATGGACGAGCCCGCTGCCAACCTCGATCCCGAAGCGCGCCGCATCTTCTTCGATCTGCTCGCCGAACGGCAGCACGATGCCACCATGATCATCTCCAGCCACCGCATCGACGAAGTCGCCGCGCTGGTCAATCGCGTCATCGAGATGGACATGGGCAAAGTGGTCCTCGACGACAAGGTGGCCGACGACGTCTCGCTCTCCGGCCGCTTCGCCTGCCGGCTCGTCGCCCGACGTGCCGATGCTGCGCTGACCAAGGCGCTCAGCGCGTGGAAGCTGTCTGCCGATGCGGATGGTCTGGTGTGGACTGGCGAAGTCGCCGGCCCGGATCGTCTGCGCTTCATCGGCGTGCTGTCGCGCTATGTCGCGCTGATCGGCAACCTATCCCTGCATGAGGTGGCCGAGTGAATCGCCGTCATTTCTGCTGCACCGTCGCGCTCAGTCCCATCGCCCTTGCCCTGTCGGCATGTGGCAAGAAAGGTGACTGGCCCGAGGGCATGGCCGAGATCAAATGGGATCGCGACACCTGCATTGTCTGCAACATGGTCATCTCTGATCGCCGCTTCGCCGGTGAAATGCGCGGCGGCGAGAAAAACACGGTCTTCAAATTTGATGACCCCGGCTGCATTGCCCTGTGCATGCACGACATGGCGGGCAAGTTCCCCTGGGTGCGCGACACGGCCACGAAGATCTGGGTGGCCGATTCCAGCGTCACAGGTAAAGAAGCCCGTTGGCTGGATGCGCGCCAGGCGCAGTACGCGAGCAAGTTCTCGCCGATGGGCTACAACTTCGGCGCGGTGGCCTATCCCGCGCCCGGCTCAGTTGATTTCGCCACCATGAGCGAACACGTCGTCACCAAGGTGAGGAAACCCAAAGCATGAAACAACTCTGGCTCACCGCCCGCCTCGACATTGTCGAATCCCTGCGCGCCCGCTGGTTCATGATCTACGTCGCCGTCTTCGGCGGCATCGTCGCGCTGCTGTTTCTCTTCGGCCTGACCGAATCGCGCGTGCTCGGCTTCATCGGCCTCTCGCGCCTGCTGGTCACCTACATCCAGCTCACCATGGCGATCCTGCCGATCTTCGTACTGATCACCACGGTACGCTCGGTCGCCGGTGACCGCGAAGCCGGTGTGTTCGAATACCTGCTCTCGCTGCCCGTTTCACTCGGGGCGTGGTTCTGGGGCAAGATTCTCGGCCGCTACATCGTCATCTTCGCGCCGGTGTTCTTTGCCATGCTGGCCGCCGTGCTGATCGCGCTGATCAAGGACATCGAAGTGCCCTGGGGCATGTTCGGCTACTACACCGGCCTGCTTGCCGCGATGGCGGCATGCTTCCTCGGCCTCGGCATGCTGATCTCGTCAATCGCCCGCACTACCGACATGGCACAGGGCGCCGCCTTCATGACCTGGCTGATCCTGCTGCTGTTCCTTGATCTGATCCTGCTCGGCGTCATGATTCAGGGCCGCATCGCCCCCGAGCTGGCCGTCAGCATTGCCCTCGCCAATCCGCTGCAGGTGTTCCGCACGGCGGCGCTGGCGCTGTTCGATCCGCAACTGATCGTGCTCGGCCCGGCGGCTTACGTGATTCTCGATGCCTTCGGCGTCACCGGCTACAAAGTTTTTGCCATCGCCTATCCAACGGTACTGGGCCTTCTAGCCGCCAGCCTGGGTTACTTCCTGTTCCGTCGTGGAGATTTGCCATGAACTTCCCCCGCTTTCGCCTGTTCTTTTCAAGCCTTCTTCTGCTCGCCACCGGCATGGGGCACGCCGCCGGCGTCGACTCGTTTTTTGCCGCAGGGCTGGAAACGCCCAATGGCCAGGCCGTTGCGCTCGACAGCTTTCGCGGCAAACCGCTGGTCGTCAATTTCATTGCACGCACCTGCGAGTCCTGCGCCACCGACACCCGCGAACTGGCTCGCCAGCGCCAAGCGAATGGCAAGCTGACCGTCGTCACCATCCTCGTTGAAGAGAATCAGGAAGCGGTGGCCGACCATGTCAAGGCGCTGGGCGTTGCCCATCCGGTGCTGATCTCCGGCAACCGCAAGGGCGTCTGGCTGATGCAGAACCTCGGCAATCCGCGTGGTAAGGCGCCCTTTGCCGTCGCCATCGACAAGACCGGCAAGCTTGCCTTTTCGACACCCGAAGCACTGACGGCAGCCACAGCCGCCAGCGTCGCCGAAGCCGCGCTCAAATAGCAGCCTCAATGCCATACCGGTGCGCCATCCTCTGTTGGCTCGCATTGGCACTTTCACCGCAAATCGCTGACGCAACGGCACCAACCTCCCTGCAAGCCATCGTCGATGCCGCCGCCCCCGGCAGCATCGTGCGCCTGAAACCCGGCGTCTATGCCGGCCCGGTGATCATCAGCAAGCCGCTCACCCTGGAAGGCGGCAGTCAGGCGGCAGTGCGCAGTAACGGCAAGGGCACTGTGCTGACCCTGCGCGGTGAGGGTATCACCGTGCGTGGCCTGCGCATCAGCGGCAGCGGCGAGCTTCATGACAGCATCGACGCCGGCATTCAGCTTGAGGGGAAAGGACATATTGTCGAAGACAACCGCATCGAGGATGTGCTGTTCGGCATCCACCTGCGTCAGGCCAGCGGATCGGTCGTGCGTCACAACGAGGTGACGGGCAAGCCCTTGAGTCTGGGCATGCGCGGTGATGCGATCCGCATCTGGAACGGCACGCATAATCGCATCGAGGACAACCGCTTCACGCGGGCGCGCGATCTCACCTTCATCAATGCGCCGGACAATCGGATTGCCGGCAACCATTTCACCGATGGCCGCTATGGCCTGCACGCCATCTTCTCGCCGCGTCTGCGCATCGAGCGCAATCGTATGTCCCACATGGGCACCGGCATCATCATCCTGTATTCGCGCGATGTCGTGATCAGGCAGAATCACGTCGAGCATGCGCTCGAAGGTGGCGGGGCCGGCATCGTCTTCAAGGACAGCGACACTGGTGTGGTCGAGGGCAATACCGTCCTGCACTGTGCCGTTGGCCTCAAGGTCGATGCGCCGCCGGAACCCGTCGGCGTACTGGAAGTGCATGGCAATCGTTTTGCCCACAACATCATCGGCCTGTTTTTCTATGGCGAAGCCGGCGGCCATCGCTTCACCGCTAACCACTTCGACAAGAACCTGACCACCGTCGCCATCAGCGGGTTGGGCACGGCCAGCGCCAATGTCTGGCAGGGCAACTACTGGGATGACTACGAGGGTTTCGACCGCAACCACGATGGCATCGGCGACACGCCGCATGAAGTCTGGCTGCACGCCGACCGCATCTGGATGGAAACGCCGATGGCGACCTTCTTCCGCAACGCCCCTGGCATGGAGTTGCTCGATTTCCTCGAACGGCTGGCGCCCTTCTCCGCCCCCTATCGGGTGCTGCAGGACCCGGCACCGGTAATGCAACCAAATCTGCACCGCTAACCTGTAGGGATACCTGACCAATATCAAGGACTATGGCAGTGCGACTGGACAGAATGGGGCCTCATCATTGAACCCTTGTCCTGACTGCCATGCGCCCGATTGCCCTTCTGATCGTTTCCCTGTTGCTGACAGCCAGTTTCGGCCACGCCGCCGAGCAGCCTGGTCAGCAGGACAGCGGCAAGGAAGTTAACGGGCCTTGCGCGGCTTGTCACGGCGAGTTCGGCCAGGGCGGCAAGCGCGGCGAATATCCGCGCATCGCGGGGCAGCGGCCCGCCTATCTTGAGCAGCAACTGCGCAACTTCCGCTCGCGCCAGCGCATGAACCTCCCCATGTTCCCCTACACGCAGGAGCGCGAACTCTCGGATGCCGACATCAAGGCGGTCGCCGCCTATCTCGCTGCGATCGAACTACCCACCAAGCCGCCGGACTTCAAGGACACCGATGACGCCCTGACCCGCCTGCTGGCGATGGAAAAGGTCATGATCATCCCGCGCCTGGAAGGCAATCTTGAAAACGGCAAGCGCAGCTACGACGAGAACTGCGCCCACTGTCACGGCAAGACCGGCCGGGGCATCAATCGCTTCCCGATGCTGGTGGGGCAATACACCAACTACCTGCAGCGCCAGATCGACATTTACCTGAAGGGCGAACGGCTGCACGATGCGGTGGCCGATGAAGAGGAAGAAGACAGCAAAGCAAAACCCGTCGACAAGCCCAAGCCCATCAAAAAGGGCATCCTTGATCGGCTCACCGAAAAAGATATCAACGACATTCTCGCCCACATCACTCACCTGCAGGACGCCACGCCATGAAACCCATGTTTTCGACCTGTTGCATGCTCGCCTCGCTGTTCGCCTTGCTGATGTGGGCCGGTAGTGCGCGCGCCGATGCCAGCACCAATATCGATGCCGACAAACTGACAGCCACTGTCCAGGCGCTCGGCCGCCTGAACGGTCAGGCGCTGGCCTGCCAGCACAAGGAAGTCGGTGCGCGGATCAAGTCGATCATGATCAACCGCGTGCCGAAAACCCGTCCGATGGGTGAGCTGTTCGAGAATGCCACCACCGCCGCATTCCTCGCGCAGGGCAACGAGAAGGCCCCCTGCCCGCCGCAGGTCGCCCTGACGGTCGAGCTTGAAGCGGCCGCCCGTCCGCTGGCGCCGCCCAGTGCGCACCAACTGGCCGATCCCGCCGCTGCGCCGGAAGGCATCAATCCGCGCTATTTGCTGCAGGCCTCCAGCGGACGCGCCATCATGGATGGCGACTTTCCCCATCGCTTCCAGTTGATCAGCTTCGGCTACACCTTCTGCCCGGATATCTGCCCGACCACCCTGCTGGAAATGGCCGCCCTGCTCAAGCAACTGGGCGACAACGCGCCCCACGTACAGCCGATCTTCATCTCCGTCGATCCCGAGCGCGACACGCCGGCGCACCTGCACCAGTACCTCGCCTTCTTCGACCAGCGCATCATCGGCGCCACCGGCAAGCCGGCGTTTGTCAAACGCGCCGCCGAAAGCTTCAAGGTGCGCTATGAAAAAGTCGTGGAACCCGGCGCCAGCACACAGAACTACGCCATCGACCATTCGGCCGGCATGTACCTGCTGGCGCCGGGCGGACGCTTCATCGCCAAGTTCACCTACGGCATGCCGCTCAACGAAATCCTTGAGCGCCTGAATGCAGAGGTCAAGCAATACCTGGCCAACAAGGCCGCTGCCGTGCGTCCCGCTGAAGCAGGCAAATAAACATGCGCCATACCAAAGCCACCCGCGAACAAGTCGTTGCCGCGATCCGGTCCAACACCCGGCCGCTGCTCGAACTGGCGCGCGAGTTCGAGGTGTCCACCAACACCCTGCGCGCGTGGCTGCGCGAGAGCAACCTGCGCCAGCGCTCGCAGGAAGAAGCACGCCGTATCGCCACGACGCTGACCACGCCGCAAGGGCAGGCGCCAGCGCAGCGCGACCGCCTGCTGATGCACGCGCTGGAGCACAGCCCCGCCACCATCATCATCACCGACAGCGATGGCCGCATCGTCTACGCCAATCCGAAATTCGTCGAGACCACCGGCTACGAAATCAGCGAGGTCATCGGCCAGAATCCGCGCGTACTCAAATCCGGCATCACCGCCAGTGCCGACTATCGCAAGCTGTGGAAGACCATTCTCAGCGGCGAGTCGTGGCGCGGCAACTTCCGCAATCGGCGCAAGGACGGCTCGCTCTACTGGGAACGCGCCTCGATCTCCCCGGTCTTCGGCGACGATGGCAAGATCACCCACTTCATGGCCGTCAAGGAAGACATCACCGAACTGATGGAAACCGAACTGGCCAGCCGGAAAAACGTCAGCATGTTTCGCAGCATGTTCGCCGCCTTGCCTTTCCCGGTCATGCTGGTCGATTTTCGCGGCTTTCTCCAGTATGCCAACCAGGCCGCCGAACTGCTCTGCGGCATCGCCCTCACCGCCGGCAATCACTTCGCCCAGCTCAACCTGCGCTGGGTTGATGCCGAAGGCCACGCCCTCGGCAGCGATCACCCGCTGGTGCGCCTGCTCGCCGGCGAGGAACTCACCGAAGACCACTGGACCCGCCTCGGCATCGTCCCCCCCACCGGCGGCGTGCGCTGGGTCGACGGCTTCCTGCAACGCCTCTCCCTACCCGAAACGCGCGACCACGCCGCGCTGCTGGTGATTACCCCGGCCGAAGCGGCCTGAGCATTAGCGACTTGCCGTCTCGCCAGCGCCGACTTTTCAGGCCGAGATAACCCGCCTAAATATCGTATTCGCGCAGTTGGCGGGCGTTGTTGATGGTGATCTGTTTGCCTTGCACGCTGATGAGTTTGGCTTCGGCCAGGTCGTGGAAGATGCGCGACAGGGTTTCGGGGGTGAGGTTGAGGCGGGAGGCGATGATCTGTTTGGTGGTCGGCAGCGTGACCTGAATCTCGCCTTCGCCCAGGGCACCCACATCGCCCGGACATTGCTGCAACAGGTAGCCGACCACGCGCTGCGCGCTGGAGCGCAGGGAGTAGGTTTCCACGTCCTGCAGCAGGCTGTGCAGGCGCAGCGACAAGCCGGCCAGCATGAGGTGGGCGAAGGTTGGTTCGGTCCTGATCAGTTCGAAGATCACGTCGCGCGGCACGTGCAGCACCAGCGTGTCGCTGATCGCTTCGGCAAAGACGGGATAGGGCTTGTCCATGAACATCACCGCTTCGCCAAAACTTTGCTTCGGGCCGATGATGTCCACCACTTTTTCATTGCCGGCTGACGAAGGGAAGGCGAGCTTGAGCTGGCCGAAGATCACCACGTAGAAGCCGCGCGGCATGTCGCCCTTCTGGAACAGCATCTCGCCACGCCCCAACCGCTTCTCGCGCGCCTGCGTCGCCATCAGGTTGACGTGCTCCATCGACATTTGCTGAAACAGCGGCTGGCGTGCCAGCAACTCGGGGATGTCGACACGAAAATCGTTGGTTTGCGTCAATTCAATTCTCCAACCTGATGAGGGGTGACTAATGTTCCCGTCCGTCGAGTCGCGGTGCCAGCAACATGGGGGTAAATCGCCACAGCAGTGTACCGAATCCGAGCAGCCATGCGGTGGCCGATAGATGCAAGGTCATGACATAGCCCGCCGGGTAAAGTTGCGGCAGGACGACGCGGGCGAACAGGCCGCCGATCAGCAGCCACAGGGCGGCCTTGTCGGCCGCGCTAAAAACAATCTCCCGCCCGGTCATGCCCTGTGAAATGCGGATGATCATCGCCGGCAACACCAGGCCCATGGCCCCGAGGGTGAACACATGCACGCTGACGGTGCCGACCCAGGGCATCTCGGTAAGGCGACCCAACGCCGACAGGATCAGTTGCAGGACGATCATCAGGTAGGCGAGATACATGACGCCGATGTCGAGGCGCGTCAGGGCACGTCGTGGATACCAGCCGAAAAAGCGTTCGAGCAACAGCACGGCCAGCACCAACTCGCCCACCACGGCCACGGGAACCGGCAACCACCCAGCAAACACCAACAGCAGCGCCAGCCATTTGATCGGCATGTCGAGATTTGGATCGCGGCGAATCTCCAGCTTGAAGGCAAAGCGCATGGTCTGCTGCTGGGTGCGTTCGAGCATGATGAGGATGATCACGCGGAACAGCGCCAGCGACATGCCCCAGCCGAGCTGGAAATAATCGCCCTGCACGATCAGCAGCTTGGCCACGGGAAACAGCGGCAGGAGCATCCAGAAGAAGTAGTTGTCGCTGTCATCCATCTGCTGGCGCTGTTGCAGAAAGATTTGCAGCAGCATCGCGACGACGGCCACTTGAAATAATAGGGTTGCCGTCCAGAACAGCGCTGGCGGCCAGCCCGCCCCAAAACTCATCGCGGCGCGATCCAGCAGCCACGCCGCCACCAGAAATATCAGCGCCTTGCCGTGCCAGCCGCGCACGCCGACCCAGTTCTTGCTCGCCGTCAGCAAAAAGCCGCCAAGGCCGGCCCAGCCGAAGCCGTAAAACATTTCATGAACATGCCACTGCAGCGGCGAAACCGGAAAAGTCGGCGCTGGCGGGACGGCACCGGTGTACATCAAGACCCAGGCCAGGGGCAATCCCAGCCCGACCAGGCAGGTGAGGATGAAGAAGGGACGGAACGGGACCAGCCAGAGCGGATGATTCATGGTGCTTTAGTTATATCACTGATCAATACTCGGCAGCATAAGGCAGACCGCCGCCAAGCGCCTTGACCCATATCAGGCCAAACCGACAGATTGACTATCATCAAGGCGAGAGGGAGGTGAGCTACCTAGAGTGCGCGACACGTCACACTTTGTGGCGGACCATGAACAAGGGGGCCCTATGAGCGAAGCATTCACCACCTCGACGGCGCGGAACATATTTTATGGGGGGAC